>NZ_CP081966.1:3857500-5057500 GCF_019823065.1 Pseudomonas mosselii | reverse complement strand
CCGTACTGGCCGAGACCTTCAGTTGGTCGGCGATTTCCAGGTAGCTGGCGCCGTGCAGGCGGCTGAGGATGAAGATGCGCTGCTGGCGTTCGCTGAGCTGGCCGAGGCTGACGCTCAGGTGCTTGAGCAGTTGCTCGGCGTGGGCGGCGTCCTCGCTGCTGGTCGAGGGGGCGGCGACATTGTGCAGGACCTGCTCGGGCACATCGTCCACCAGCGTGCGCGCCTGCACCCGACGTGCGCGCAGGTGGTCCAGGGCCAGGTTGCGGGCGGTCTGGAAAACGAAGGGTTCGAGGTGCTCGATCGGCCGCTCGCCCAGGGCGCGGGTGACTCGCAGGTAGGTTTCCTGCAGCAGGTCCTCGGCGGTGCTGGGGTTGCCCACCATGCGTTGCAAGGTGCGCAGCAGGGAGAGGCGCTGGCTGAGGAACACGGAGTTGAACCGGGACTGACTCACGGGGAAACCTGGGCGTTTTCGGGTGAATGATAATGCTTATCATCCATGCTCCAGGTCAAGCGTGGAAATGTCACGAACAGGTAAATCTTGCGGCTAACGCGGTCTCTTTAGGAGACCACCCAGCCCTGCGGGCTACGCTGTCGCGTAGGGAACTACCCCCCTGTGGGAGCGGCCTTGCGTCGCGAAAGGGCTGCGCAGCAGCCCCGGCAATTTCGAAGATGGCTCAGAATCTGGGGCCGCTACGCGCCCCTTTCGCGACGCAAGGCCGCTCCCACAGGGATACAGCTCTCTGCACGATCACCTGCAAGGGATCGCGTAAACATTCACCTGGCGTTGAACAACGCCAGGCAGTTGTCCAGCATGCGGTTGGAGAAGCCCCATTCGTTGTCGTACCAGGCCAGCACCTTGAGCATGCGCCCGTTGGCGCGGGTGTGGTTGGCGTCGAAGATCGACGACAGCGGGTTGTGGTTGAAGTCGCACGACACCAGCGGCAGGGCGTTGTAGCCCAGCACCCGCGAGTGGCGGCTGGCTTCGAGGAACAGCTGGTTGACTTCGTCGGCGCTGGCCTCGCGCTTGAGGTTGACCGTGAGGTCGATCAGCGACACGTTGATCACTGGCACCCGCACGGCCATGCCGGTGAGCTTGCCGGCCAGCTCCGGCAGCACCAGGCCCACGGCTTCGGCGGCGCCGGTCTTGCTCGGGATCATCGACTGGGTGGCCGAGCGGGCGCGGTACGGGTCGCCGTGGTAGACGTCGGTAAGCACCTGGTCGTTGGTGTAGGCGTGGATGGTGGTCATCAGGCCTTGCTCGATGCCGAACTCGCGGTGCAGCACCTGGGCGATCGGCGCCAGGCAGTTGGTGGTGCACGAGGCGTTGGAGATGATCTGGTGCGAGGCGCGCAGCACGTCGTGGTTGACCCCGTACACCACGGTGGCGTCGGCGCCCTTGGCCGGCGCGCTGACGATGACCTTGGCGGCGCCGGCCGTCAGGTGCGCGGCGGCCTTGGCGCGTTCGGTAAACAGCCCGGTGCACTCGAACACCACATCGATGGCCAGGGTCTTCCAGGGTAATTCGGCGGGGTTGCGGATGGCGCTGACGGCGATGCGGTCGCCATTGACGGTGAGGCTTTCATGGTCGGCCTCGACGCTGGCTTCGAAAATGCCGTGGACGCTGTCGTACTTGAGCAGGTGGGCGTTCATCGCGCTGTCGCCCAGGTCGTTGATGGCGACGACCTGTAGGTCCTGGCGGTAGCCCTGCGTGTACAGTGCGCGCAGGACGTTGCGTCCGATGCGGCCGAATCCGTTGATGGCGATGCGTAGGGTCATGGCGTTACCTCTGGCAGTCGGGTGAAGCCTGTGGCACAAAGAGCAGCTTCACTGAAACGGTTTTGTTGTTGGAATTACAAGATTATTCACCGAGAGATAGAAAACAAGCCTTTTTGCTGGCAGTATTTTGTTTAAACATACAACGAGTGGTCGGGTCAGCCCCATTTCGAACGGTCCAGGCACCTGTTTCTACAGCCTAGGTCGCAATCGTTTGGAGGGGAAATGGCCAGTGGAGGCCGCCCCACAGTTAGCCTGGAGTCCAGTACATGCATCCGCGCATCCTTGAGGTCACCGAACGGCTGATCGCCCGCAGCCGCCGTACCCGTGAACGCTACCTTGAGCTGATCCGTGGGGCGGCCAGTGACGGACCCATGCGCGCCAGCCTGCAGTGCGCCAACTTCGCCCATGGCGTGGCCGGCTGTGGCGGCGAGGACAAGCAGACCCTGCGCCTGATGAACGCCGCCAACGTGGCCATCGTCTCGGCCTACAACGACATGCTCTCGGCGCACCAGCCGTACCAGCACTTCCCCGAACAGATCAAGCAGGCCCTGCGCGAAGTCGGCTCGGTCGGCCAGTTCGCCGGCGGCGTGCCCGCCATGTGCGATGGCGTGACCCAGGGCGAGCCGGGCATGGAGCTGGCCATCGCCAGCCGCGAAGTGATCGCCATGTCCACCGCCATCGCCCTGTCGCACAACATGTTCGACGCCGCCCTGATGCTGGGCATCTGCGACAAGATCGTTCCCGGCCTGATGATGGGCGCGTTGCGCTTCGGTCATCTGCCGACCATCTTCGTGCCGGGTGGGCCGATGGTCTCGGGCATCTCCAACAAGGAAAAGGCCGATGTGCGCCAGCGCTACGCCGAGGGCAAGGCCACCCGCGAGCAATTGCTCGAATCGGAAATGAAGAGTTACCACGGTCCGGGCACCTGCACCTTCTACGGCACCGCCAACACCAACCAGCTGGTGATGGAGGTGATGGGGCTGCACCTGCCGGGCGCCTCGTTCGTCAACCCGTATACGCCGCTGCGCGACGCCCTCACCGCCGAGGCCGCGCGCCAGGTCACGCGCATGACCAAGGCCAGCGGCAATTTCATGCCCATCGGCGAGATCGTCGACGAAAAGGCGCTGGTCAACTCGATCGTTGCCCTGCACGCCACCGGCGGCTCGACCAACCACACCCTGCACATCCCGGCCATCGCCCAGGCCGCCGGCATCCAGCTGACCTGGCAGGACATGGCCGACCTGTCCGAGGTGGTGCCGACGCTGTCCCACGTCTATCCGAACGGCAAGGCCGACATCAACCACTTCCAGGCCTCCGGCGGCATGGCGTTCCTCATTCGCGAACTGCTCGACGCGGGCCTGCTGCACGAGGACGTCAACACCGTGGCCGGGCATGGCCTGCGCCGCTATACCCAAGAGCCGTTCCTCGAAGATGGCCAACTGGTCTGGCGCGAAGGGCCGAAGGACAGCCTCGACGAAAGCATTCTGCGCCCGGTGGCACGACCGTTCTCCGCCGAGGGCGGCCTGCGGGTCATGGAGGGCAACCTGGGGCGCGGCGTGATGAAGGTATCGGCGGTGGCGCCGGAGCATCGCGTGGTCGAGGCGCCCGCCCGGGTGTTCCACGACCAGCAAGCGCTGGCCGATGCGTTCAAGGCCGGAGAGCTGGAGCGCGACTTCGTCGCCGTGGTGCGCTTCCAGGGCCCGCGTTGCAACGGCATGCCTGAGCTGCACAAGCTGACACCCTTCCTCGGTGTGCTGCAGGATCGCGGCTTCAAGGTGGCGCTGGTTACCGACGGGCGCATGTCCGGCGCCTCGGGCAAGATTCCGGCGGCCATTCACGTGTGCCCGGAAGCCTTCGATGGCGGCCCGCTGGCGCGGGTGCGCGATGGTGATATCGTGCGTGTCGATGGTGCCGAAGGCACGCTGCGGATCATGGTCTCGGCCGAGGAGCTGGCCAGCCGTGAACTGCCCGAGCCGCCCACGGGCAACGACCTGGGCTGCGGGCGCGAGCTGTTCGGCTTCATGCGCGTGGCGTTCAGTTCGGCCGAACAGGGCGCGAGCGCCTTCACCTCGGCCCTGGAGAATCTCAAATGAAGGCCTTGCTGGTCGGCGACATCGGCGGCACCAACGCACGTTTCGCCTTGTGGCGCGACAATGAGCTGCAGGCGGTCCAGGTGCTGGCCACCGCCGACTACACCAGCCCCGAGCAGGCCATCGAGGCCTACCTCGCCGACCAGGGCATTGCCCGTGGCGGCCTGGCGGCGGTGTGCCTGGCAGTGGCCGGCCCCGTGGACGGCGACGAATTCCGCTTCACCAACAACCACTGGCGCCTGAGCCGCAGCGCGTTCTGCCAGACGCTGCAGGTCGAGCGCCTGTTGCTGATCAACGATTTTTCCGCCATGGCCCTGGGCATGACGCGCCTGCGCGACGGTGAGTTCCGCGAGGTCTGCGCAGGCCACGCCGATCCGTCGCGCCCGGCGCTGGTGATCGGCCCCGGCACCGGCCTGGGCGTGGGCAGCCTGCTGCGCCTGGGCGAGCACTGGCTGGCGCTGCCGGGGGAGGGCGGGCATGTCGACCTGCCGGTGGGCAACGCCCGCGAGGCGGCGATCCACCAGGAGATTCACCGGCAGATCGGACATGTCAGCGCCGAGACGGTGCTCAGTGGCGGTGGGTTGGTGCGCTTGTACCAGGCGATCTGTGTGCTCGACGGCGCCACGCCGACGCACAAGACTCCGGCGCAGATTACCGACGCGGCCCTGGCCAGCGAGCCCCGGGCACTGGCGGTGATCGAGCAGTTCTGCCGCTTCCTCGGGCGGGTGGCGGGCAACAATGTGCTCACCCTGGGCGCCCGGGGTGGGGTCTACATTGTCGGTGGGGTGATTCCGCGTTTCGCCGAGTTGTTCCTGGGCAGCGGATTCGCCGCGAGTTTCGCCGACAAGGGCTGCATGAGTGGTTATTTCGCCGGGGTGCCGGTATGGCTGGTGACGGCGGAGTTTTCCGGGTTGTTGGGTGCCGGGGTGGCCTTGCAGCAAGCGTTGGATCATTGAGCGTCATCGCGGGGCAAGTCGCATCGGCGATTGGCCCTCACAGCAGACACTAAGATCTGCGAATAACAAGAGGACTGACCATTGTGACCACTGCCGGCAAATCGATCCTGATGGTCGATGACGACCAGGACATCCGCGAACTGTTGCAGACCTACCTCGCCCGCTGCGGCCTGCAGGTCCATGCCGAACCCGATGGCCAGGGCTTTCGCCGTGCCCTGGATGCCAACCCCTATGACCTGGTGATCCTCGACGTGATGCTGCCCGACGAGGATGGCTTCAGCCTGTGCCGCTGGGTCCGCCAGCATCCACGCCAGGCGCGGGTGCCGATCATCATGCTCACCGCCAGTTCCGACGAGGCCGACCGGGTCATCGGCCTGGAGCTGGGTGCCGACGACTACCTCGGCAAACCCTTCAGTCCACGTGAACTGCAGGCGCGCATCAAGGCCTTGCTGCGTCGCGCCGATTTCGCTCAGGCGGCGCCGGCCAGCGCGGTACTGGCCTTCGACGACTGGCGCCTGGACACGGTCAGCCATCGCCTGTTCCACCGCGATGGCGAAGAGGTGATCCTCTCCGGCGCCGACTTCGCCCTGCTCAAGCTGTTCCTCGACCACCCGCAGCAGATTCTCGACCGCGACACCATCGGCAACGCCACCCGCGGGCGCGAGCCGATGCCGCTGGACCGTATCGTCGACATGGCGGTCAGTCGCCTGCGCCAGCGCCTGCGCGACACGGAAAAACCCCCTCGGCTGATCCGCACCGTGCGCGGCAGCGGCTACCTGCTGGCGGCCAATGTCTGCCCGGCCTAGCGAACGCCGCTGGCGCCTGCTGCCGCGCTCGCTTCTGGGGCGCATGCTGCTGCTGACCTTGCTGGTGGTGTTGCTGGCCCAGGGGCTGTCGAGCCTGATCTGGGTGGCGCAACTGCGCGCCAGCCAGCTGCAGGGCCTGCGTGCCAGCGCCGGCAGCCTGGCTCATTCGATGAGCGCCAGCGTCAGCTACTTCCGTTCGCTGCCGGTGGCCTACCGGCCCATGGTCCTCGACCAGTTGCGCAGCATGGGCGGAACGCGCTTCTTCGTTTCGCTCAACGTCAAGCCGCTGGATATGCCGGTGCTGCCGATCACCCCGCGCAAGCAGGCGGTGATCGACGTGTTCCAGGACGTGTTGCATGAGCGCCTGGGCCAGCAGATGGAAATCTCCGTCGAATTCGTCAGCCCCGACGACCTGCGGATCTTCAACAGCGGCCTGAAGCTCGATGAGCTGCCTCGCTCCTGGGCGCACTACTCGTTGACCCTGGAGCCGCTCAACCCGCCGGTGCTGGTGACCCAGATCCGCCTGGGTGAGGGCGAGTGGCTGTACATCGCCTCGCTGCTGCCCGAGCCTTACACCAGCCTCGAGGCCGAGCGCCTGCCGCGTCAGCAGATCGGCTTCATTGCCATGACCACTGCCCTGCTGTTGCTGTTCATCGGCCTGTTGGTGCATTGGCAGAGCCGGCCGCTCAAGCGCCTGGCGCGGGCGGCGCGGGAAATGTCGCTGGGCGCCGATGTGGCCCCGGTGGCCGAGGGCGGCGGCAGCGAAGTGGTCGAGGTGGGGCGGGCGTTCAACAGCATGCGCGAGCGGATCAGCCGCTATCTCACCGAGCGCGCCCAGCTGTTCAGCGCCATCTCTCATGACTTGCGCACACCGATCACGCGCCTGCGGCTGCGGGTCGAACTGCTCGAGGACGAGAAGCTGCAAGCGAAGTTCAGCCGCGACCTCGACGAGCTGGAGCTGCTGGTCAAGGGGGCGCTGCAATGCGTCAAGGACACCGACATTCACGAGAACATCGAGCCGATTGACCTCAACCAGGTGCTGGAGATGCTCGCCGAGCCTTACCTCGGCGACGGGCGCATCACCCTCGAGGGGCAGGCGCTGGCACCGTACCTCGGCAAGTCACTGGCCCTGCGCCGCTGCATCGGCAACCTGATCGATAACGCCATAAAGTACGGCGAGCGGGCGCACCTGCGGATTCTCGACAGTGCCGAGAGCTTTGTCCTGCAGGTGGACGACCAGGGGCCGGGGGTGCCGGAGCAGCGCCTGGAGCAGGTGTTCGAGCCGCATTTCCGGCTGGCCGGGCAGCAGCAGGGCTATGGGCTGGGGCTGGGGATCGCGCGCAACATTGCCCACAGCCATGGTGGCGAGGTGAGCCTGTTCAACCTGCGTGAGGGTGGACTGCGGGTGACCTTGTACCTACCCCGTACAACCGATTGACACGCTCCTACCGGGGCCTGATGTCACTAGATGGTGACAATCGAGCCGGTCTTCGTGACATGCCAGCCAGGACGGCTGACTAGAATCGGCTGACAACAACAAGGAAGACCACGTCCATGGCCAACCGCTGGATCGACTCCCCGACACACCATGCCTGGCTCGACGCCGAGGCCCTGCGCCTGCTTGCCTTCGCCAGGGCTTCGCGCCTGCCCCAGGGGTTCGGCAACCTCGACGACGAAGGCCGCCTGCCCCGTTGCGCCCTGGCCGAGACCATGAACACCGCGCGCATGACCCATAGCTTCGCCCTGGCGCATATCCAGGGCGTTCCGGGTTGCCGCGAGCTGGTCGAGCATGGCGTCGAGGCCCTGCTGGGCCCGCTGCGCGACCAGGAGCACGACGGCTGGTACGCCCAGCCCGAAGGCCACGGCGACACTGGCAAGGCCGCCTACCTGCATGCCTTCGTCGCCCTTGCCGCCAGCTCGGCGGTGGTAGCGGGTATCACGCAGGCCCAGGCACTGCTCGATGCCGTGGTCCGGGTCATCGAGCAGCGCTTCTGGTGCGAGGAGGAGGGCGCCTTGCGCGAGTCGTTCTCCCGCGACTGGGGGCACGCGGAGGCTTACCGTGGCGCCAACAGCAACATGCACGGCGTCGAGGCGTTTCTCGCCCTGGCCGATGTGACCGGCGACACGCTGTGGCTGCGCCGCGCCCTGCGGATCGTCGAACGCTTGATCCTGGCCCAGGCCGCCGCCGATGGTTTGCGGGTCACCGAGCATTTCGACGCGCTCTGGCAGGCGTTACCCGACTACAACCGTGACAACCCCGCCGACGGCTTCCGTCCCTACGGCACCACGCCCGGCCATGCCTTCGAATGGGCCCGTCTGGTGCTGCACCTGGAAGCGGCCCTGCAGCGGGCGCAATTGCCGGCGCCGGCTGCTTTGCTGCCCGCCGCCAGGGGCCTGTTCGACAGTGCCTGCCGCCATGCCTGGCAGGCTGATGGCGCCCCGGGGCTGGTCTATACACTGGACTGGCGCAACCGACCGGTGGTGCGCGAACGCCTGCACTGGGTGCATGCCGAGGCCAGCGCCACCGCCGCGGCCCTGTTGCGACGTACCGGCGAGGCGCAATATGAACATTGGTATCGCTGCTTCTGGGACTTCATCGCCAGCCACTTCATCGACCGCGGCCACGGCAGTTGGCATCACGAGCTGGACCCGGCGCTGCTGCCCAGCGCGCGGATCTGGGGCGGCAAACCCGACCTCTACCACGCCTACCAGGCCCTGCTGCTGCCCCGCCTGCCGCTGGCGCCGAGCCTGGCCACGGCCCTGGCTTTGTAACCAAACGATGACATTCGCGCATCCGTTCGTTACCTGGCGGCGGGCGCGGGCTCCCTACACTCCATGCCATGCAAGCGACAGTCTTGCCTCGCATAACAACAAGAAAGGTATTCCCATGCATTCGACGCTTCGTCTCGCCGCCGCGATCTCCTTTGCCTCCCTGTTTTCCCTCAGTGCCCAGGCCGCCGATTCCAAAGGCAGTGTGGAAGTCGTCCATTGGTGGACCTCCGGCGGTGAAAAGGCCGCGGTCGATGTGCTCAAGGCCCAGGTCGAGAAGGACGGTTTCACCTGGAAGGACGGCGCCGTGGCCGGGGGCGGTGGCTCTACCGCCATGACCGTGCTCAAGAGTCGCGCGGTGGCCGGTAACCCCCCTGGAGTGGCGCAGATCAAAGGCCCGGATATCCAGGAGTGGGCATCCACCGGCCTGCTCGACACCGATGTGCTCAAGGACGTTGCCAAGGAAGAGAAGTGGGATAGCCTGCTCGACAAGAAAGTCGCCGACACCGTGAAGTACGACGGCGACTATGTGGCCGTGCCGGTGAACATCCACCGTATCAACTGGCTGTGGATCAATCCGGAAGTGTTCAAGAAGGCCGGTATCGACAAGGCCCCGACCACCCTCGATGAATTCTACGCCGCTGCCGACAAGCTCAAGACCGCCGGTTTCATCCCACTGGCCCACGGTGGCCAGCCGTGGCAGGACAGCACCGTGTTCGAGAATGTGGTGCTCTCGGTGATGGGCGTCGAGGGTTACAAGAAGGCCCTTGTCGAACTGGACAAGGATGCCCTGACCGGTCCCGAGATGGTCAAGGCGCTCACCGAGCTGAAGAAAGTCGCCACCTACATGGACCCTGACGGCAAGGGCCAGGACTGGAACTTGGAGGCGGCCAAGGTCATCAACGGCAAGGCCGGGATGCAGATCATGGGCGACTGGGCCAAGAGCGAATGGACCCTGGCCAAGAAGACCGCCGGCAAGGACTACCAGTGCGTGGCCTTCCCAGGCACCGACCAGGCCTTCCTCTACAACATCGACTCGCTGGTGGTGTTCAAGCAGAAGGACAAGGGTACCGCAGCGGGCCAGCAGGACATCGCCCGCAAGGTGCTGGGCGAGGACTTCCAGAAGGTCTTCAGCATCAACAAAGGCTCGATCCCGGTGCGTAACGACATGCTCGCCGACATGGGCAAGTACGGTTTCGACAGCTGCGCCCAGACCGCGGCCAAGGACTTCCTGGCCGACGCCAAGACCGGCGGCCTGCAACCGAGCATGGCGCACAACATGGCCACCACGCTGGCGGTGCAGGGGGCGTTCTTCGATGTGGTGACCAACTACATCAACGATCCTAAGGCCGATCCTGCGGATGCGGCGAAGAAACTCTACTCGGCGGTGAAGGCGGCTCAGTAGTCCTTGTCTGGCGAGGCTTCCTGTGGGAGCGGCCTTGTGTCGCGAAAGGACCGCGTAGCGGTCCCGGAACCCAGCAGGACAGTCCCTCCGGCTTAGCTCATCAAGCCCCGGGGCTGCTGCGCAGCCCTCTCGCGACGCAAGGCCGCTCCCACAGGGCTCCGAGTCGTTCTCGAAACGAGATCTGAACCATGACCACAGCAACCGCCCGCCTGCGGGCATCCCCCCTGGACGCGCTGCAGCGCTGGCTACCGAAGCTGGTGCTGGCGCCGAGCATGTTCATCGTCCTGGTGGGTTTCTACGGCTACATCCTGTGGACCTTCGTCCTCTCGTTCACCACCTCGACCTTCCTGCCTACTTACAAGTGGGCGGGCCTGGCGCAGTACGCCCGGCTGTTCGACAACGACCGCTGGTGGGTGGCGAGCAAGAACCTGCTGCTGTTCGGTGGACTGTTCATCGGCATCACCCTGGCCATCGGCGTGTTCCTTGCCGTGCTGCTTGACCAGCGCATCCGCCGCGAAGGTTTCATCCGCACCATTTACCTGTATCCCATGGCCCTGTCGATGATCGTCACCGGTACCGCCTGGAAGTGGCTGCTCAACCCCGGCATGGGTCTGGACAAGCTGCTTCGCGACTGGGGCTGGGAAGGCTTTCGCCTGGACTGGCTGATCGACCCCGATCGCGTGGTCTACTGCCTGGTGATCGCCGCCGTGTGGCAGGCCTCGGGATTCATCATGGCGATGTTCCTCGCCGGTCTGCGTGGCGTCGACCCGTCGATCATCCGCGCCGCCCAGCTCGACGGCGCCAGCCTGCCGCGCATCTACTGGACCGTGGTGCTGCCCAGCCTGCGCCCGGTGTTCTTCAGCTCGCTGATGATCCTTTCGCACATCGCGATCAAGAGCTTCGACCTGGTGGCGGCGATGACTGCTGGTGGCCCGGGCTACTCCTCGGACCTGCCGGCCATGTTCATGTACTCGTTCACCTTCAGCCGCGGGCAGATGGGCATGGGCTCGGCCAGCGCGATCCTCATGCTGGGCGCCATCCTGGCAATCCTCGTGCCTTACCTGTACTCCGAGCTGCGGGGGAAACGCCATGACTAGCCCGATCGACAAACCGGCGCTGAACCTCAGCCGCGTCGCCGTCCACGCCGTGCTGCTGCTGGCCGTGCTGCTGTACCTGGTGCCGCTGGTGGTGATGCTGCTGACCAGCTTCAAGACCCCCGAGGACATCGGCAGCGGCAACCTGCTGAGCTGGCCCACCGTGTTCACCGCCATCGGCTGGAGCAAGGCCTGGGCCACGGTCAGCGGCTACTTCGTCAACTCGATCCTGATCACCGTGCCGGCGGTATTGATTTCCACGGCCATTGGCGCGCTCAACGGCTATGTGCTGTCGATGTGGCGCTTCCGTGGCTCGCAGCTGTTCTTCGGCCTGTTGCTGTTCGGCTGCTTCCTGCCGTTCCAGACCGTGCTGCTGCCGGCCTCGTTCACCCTCGGCAAGCTGGGCCTGGCCAGCACCACCAGCGGGCTGGTGCTGGTGCATGTGGTGTACGGCCTGGCCTTCACCACGCTGTTCTTCCGCAACTACTACGTGAGCATCCCCGAGGCGCTGGTCAAGGCCGCGCGGCTGGACGGCGCCGGGTTCTTCACCATCTTCGGGCGGATCATCCTGCCGATGTCGACGCCGATCATCATGGTCTGCCTGATCTGGCAGTTCACCCAGATCTGGAACGACTTCCTGTTCGGCGTGGTGTTCTCCAGCGGCGACTCGCAACCGATCACCGTGGCCCTCAACAACCTGGTCAACACCAGCACCGGGGCCAAGGAATACAACGTCGACATGGCCGCGGCGATGATCGCCGGGCTGCCGACGCTGCTGGTCTACGTGGTCGCGGGCAAGTATTTCGTGCGCGGGCTGACCGCCGGCGCGGTCAAGGGGTAAGTCATGGCAACACTCGAACTTCGCAATGTGCACAAGACCTACGGCGTGGGCCTGCCGGACACGCTCAAGGACATCCAGCTGGCGATCAAGGACGGCGAGTTCCTGATCCTGGTCGGCCCCTCGGGCTGCGGCAAGTCGACGCTGATGAACTGCATCGCCGGCCTTGAGAGTATCAGTGGCGGGGCGATCCTCATCGACGACGAGGACGTCAGCGGCATGAGCCCCAAGGACCGCGACATCGCCATGGTGTTCCAGTCCTACGCGCTGTACCCGACCATGAACGTGCGCGACAACATCGCCTTCGGCCTGAAGATCCGCAAGATGTCCCAGGCCGCCATCGACGAAGAGGTGGCGCGGGTCGCCAAGCTGCTGCAGATCGAGCACCTGCTCGAGCGCAAGCCCGGGCAGCTGTCCGGTGGCCAGCAACAGCGCGTGGCCATGGGCCGGGCGCTGGCGCGCCGGCCAAAGATCTACCTGTTCGACGAGCCGCTGTCGAACCTCGATGCCAAGCTGCGGGTGGAGATGCGCACCGAGATCAAGCTGATGCACCAGCGCCTGAAGACCACCACGGTGTACGTCACCCACGACCAGATCGAGGCGATGACGCTCGGTGACAAGGTGGCGGTGATGAAGGACGGCATCATCCAGCAGTTCGGCACGCCGCAGCAGATCTACAACGACCCGGCCAACCTGTTCGTCGCCAGCTTCATTGGCTCGCCGCCGATGAATTTCATTCCGGTGCGCTTGACGAAGCAGGACGGTCGCGTGCTGGCGCTGCTCGACAGCGGCCAGGCGCGCTGCGAGCTGCCGCTGGGCGTGGTGGCGGACGAGCTGGAAGGTCGCGAGATCATCCTCGGCGTGCGCCCGGAGCAGATCGCCCTGGGGGCGGAGCAGGGCAATGGCCTGCCGGGCATCCGCGCCGAAGTGCAGGTCACCGAGCCCACCGGCCCGGACCTGCTGGTGTTCGTCACCCTCAATCAAACCAAGGTCTGCTGCCGTCTGGCGCCGGATGTGGCATGCCGGGTCGGTGACAGCCTCAACCTGCAGTTCGACCCGGCGCGGGTTCTGCTGTTCGACGCCGGCAGCGGCGAACGCCTGGACCTTGCCGCCACCGCCGTGAAGGACAACGTGACGCGTTTCAAAGGCCGTTAAGAACGGCGGCCGCTCCCACAGGAAAGATCAGGCCGTTGATTCGTTCTGTTAATAACAAGAAAAGAGGACGCAAAGGGATGGAACATCGCAATCGCATCAGGACACTGGGCTCACTGGCACTGCTGGCCGTGGTCGGCAGCAGCGGGGCCCAGGCCGCCGAGGCTTTCTCGTCGGAATCGAAATGGATGACCGGCGACTGGGGCGGCACCCGCACCGAGTTGCTGGAGAAGGGCTACGACTTCACCCTCGACTACGTCGGCGAGGTGGCCGGCAACCTGCACGGCGGCTACAACAACGACAAGACCGCGCGCTACAGCGACCAGTTCGCCCTGGGTGCGCACCTGGACCTGGAGAAGATCTTCGGCTGGAAGGACACCGAGTTCAAGCTGGCGATCACCGAGCGTAGCGGCCGCAACCTGTCCAACGACCGCATCAGCGACCCGCGTGCCGGGCAGTTCAGCTCGGTGCAGGAAGTCTGGGGGCGCGGCCAGACCTGGCGCCTGACCCAGATGTGGGTCAAGCAGAAGTACTTCGACGGCGCGCTGGATGTGAAAGTCGGCCGCTTCGGCGAGGGCGAGGACTTCAACAGCTTCCCCTGCGACTTCCAGAACCTGGCCTTCTGCGGCTCGCAGGTGGGCAACTGGGTCGGCGGCATCTGGTACAACTGGCCGGTCAGCCAGTGGGCGCTGCGGGTCAAGTACAACATCACCCCGGAATTCTTCGTCCAGGTCGGCGCCTACGAGCAGAACCCGTCGAACCTGGAGACCGGCAACGGCTTCAAGCTCAGCGGCAGTGGCACCAAGGGCGCGATCCTGCCGGTGGAGGCGGTGTGGTCGCCGAAGGTCAACGGCCTGCCGGGCGAGTACCGCCTGGGCTACTACTACAGCACCGCCAAGGCCGACGACGTGTACGACGACATCAACGGCAACCCGCAGGCGCTGACCGGCGCGGCGTTCAAGTCGCACTCCAGCAAGCACGGCTGGTGGGTGGTGGCGCAGCAGCAGGTCACCGCCCATGCCGGCGACGTCAATCGCGGCCTGAGCCTGTTCGCCAACTTCACCGTGCACGACAAGGCCACCAACGTGGTCGACAACTACCAGCAGGTCGGCCTGGTCTACAAAGGTGCCTTCGACGCCCGACCCAAGGACGACATCGGCTTCGGCATCGCCCGCATCCACGTCAATGACGACGTGAAGAAGCGCGCCGAGCTGCTCAATGCCCAGAGCGGTATCAACGACTACGACAATCCGGGCTTCGTGCCGCTGCAGCACACCGAGTACAACGCCGAACTCTACTACGGCTTCCACGTCACCAACTGGCTGACCGTGCGGCCGAACCTGCAGTACATCAAGAGCCCGGGCGGTGTGGACGACGTGGATAACGCGCTGGTCGCGGGGTTGAAGATTCAGTCGTCATTCTGAGAAAAATTGTTGTAAATTTACGCCATCCATCTCGACCTACCGCTAACCACTGGCCAGCAGTGGTTAGCGGGCACGGGGTGAGACAGCGCTATCTCAAACAACAAAAGAGCTCAGAACCATGCCTGAACATCCGCTACATCGCTTCTTCACCTCGCAACGGCCCAGGCCGACCTTCGAGTGGGAGCGTTACCAGCAGCGCGATGTGCTGATCATCGACCACCCAAGCTGCCAAGCGGTGTTCAGCCGCCAGGGCGCGCAACTGCTGCATTTCCAGCCGGCCGGCGAGAAGCCCTGGCTGTGGTGCGCCGAGCAGTGGCCGCAGGTGGGCGCCATCCGCGGTGGCGTGCCGGTGTGCTGGCCATGGTATGGCCGTCATCCCAGCGAGGACCTGTGGCCGGCCCACGGCTGGGCGCGCCTGCTGGACTGGAAGCTGGTGGACAGCCTTGAGGACGAGCAGGGCGTGGCCCTCAAGTGGCGCCTGGACCTGTGCGACTGGCAGGTCGACCTGCACGCCCGGCTTGGCGCGAGCATGGAACTGAGCCTGAGCACCGAGCACCAGGACAGCGAGCCGTGTCAGCTGAGCCATGCGCTGCTGGCCTACTGGCGAATCAGCGACGTGTCGAAGATAGCGCTGTCCGGGCTCGAGGATATCCAAGGCTACGATCGCCTCAATCGCCAGGCCTGCCGCGAGGACGGCGCGCTGACCCTCAAGGGCGGTTGCCAGAAAGTCTATCCCGGCACACCCAAGGTGCAGTTGCAGGATCCGGACTGGCAGCGCGAGCTGTGCATCGACACCGGCGACAGCGATGACACTGTGGTCTGGCACCCGGGCAATCGCCCGTTGATGGGCGTGACCGGGCGCGAATGCCAGGGCTTCGTCTGCGTCGAGGCGGCCAGCGGCAGTGGCGAGGGCCTGAGCCTGGCGCCGGGGGAGCGGGCGCACCTGCGGCTGCAGGCGCACCGGCTCAGTTGAGGTCGTCGTCCTCGATCGGGTAGCGACTGGCGTTGAGGCTTTCCTTGATCTTGCGCAGGTGCGGCTGGAAGTCCACGCCGCGGCGCAGGGTCATGCCGGTGGCCAGCACGTCGAGCACGGTGAGCTGGATGATCCGCGAGGTCATCGGCATGTAGATGTCGGTGTCTTCCGGCAGCGGGATGTGCAGGCTCAGGCTGCAGGCCTGGGCCAGGGGCGAGCCGGCGGCGGTCAGGCCGAGCACCGAGGCGCCGTTTTCCCGGGCCAGGCGCGCCACCTCGACCAGTTCGCGGGTGCGCCCGGTGTAGGAAATGATCACGAACAGATCGCCGGTGTGGGCAACCGAGGCCAGCATGCGCTGCATCAGCACGTCGGCATGGGCCGACACGGCGAGGTTGAAGCGGAAGAACTTGTGCTGGGCGTCGAGGGCCACCGGGGCCGAGGCGCCGAGGCCGAAGAAGTGGATCTGCCGGGCCTGGATCATCATGTCCACGGCGCGGCTGACCTGCTGCGGGTCGAGCGCCTGGCATGCGCTGTCCAGCGAGGCGATGGCGCTGCCGAAAATCTTCTGGGTGTAGGCGGCCGGATCGTCATCGGCCTCCACCGCGCGGCTGACATAGGCGGCCCCGCTGGCCAGGCTCTGCGCCAGCTGCAGCTTGAGCTCGGGGTAGCCGCTGACGCCGAACGAGCGGCAGAAGCGGTTGACCGTCGGTTCGCTGACCTTGGCCGCCTGGGCCAAGGCGGCGATGCTGAAGCGGGTGGCCTGTTGCGGGTTGAGCAGGATGACTTCGGCGACTTTGCGTTCGGCCTTGTTCAGCTCGTCGAGGCGGCCCTGGATCTGTTCCAGGAGGTTGCGCACGCGGTCCATGGTGTGTCCTTGGGTCGGAAGCTGGCTTTTTGCGGTGGCGTGTATCGTACTGTCGGTAAGATTGTCACACCACTTGTCTGTAATGGCTGTATTCGATGTTGTGGTTTTTACTACATTAACCCTTGAAATGCAGGGTTGAAACCGGTATTCCTAGTCCAACATTTATAAAAGAACCAACATCATGGCCGCGATCAGTGTCGAACCCTGCACCTTCGCCCTCTTTGGCGCCCTCGGCGACCTGGCGTTGCGCAAGCTGTTTCCCGCGCTCTACCAGCTCGACCGCGCCGACCTCCTGCACCCGGATACCCGCCTGCTGGCCCTGGCCCGCGAGCCGGGCAGCGTGCAGGACCACCTGAACAGCATCGAGGCCCATCTGCGCCGCCATGTGCCGGAGGCCGAGATCGATGCCGCTTCCCTGGGGCGCTTCCTCGGGCGCCTGAGCTACCTGCACCTGGACTTCGTCGAGCCGGAGGGCTACCAGGCCCTGGCCGAACAGGCGCCGAGCGGGCAGCCGCTGATCGCCTACTTCGCCACGGCGGCGGCGGTCTACGGCGCGATCTGCGAGAACCTCGACAAGGCCGGCCTGGCCTCGCGCACCCGCGTGGTGCTGGAAAAGCCCATTGGCCACGATCTGGAGTCGTCGCGCCGGGTCAACGACGCCGTGGCGCGGTTCTTCCCCGAGAGCCGGGTCTACCGCATCGACCACTACCTGGGCAAGGAGACGGTGCAGAACCTGATCGCCCTGCGCTTCGCCAACAGCCTGTTCGAAACCCAGTGGAACCAGAATTCCATCTCCCACGTGGAGATCACCGTCGCCGAGAAGGTCGGCATCGAGGGCCGCTGGGGTTACTTCGACAAGGCCGGCCAGCTGCGCGACATGATCCAGAACCACCTGCTGCAGCTGCTCTGCCTGATCGCCATGGACCCGCCCAGCGACCTGTCGGCCGACAGCATCCGCGATGAGAAGGTCAAGGTGCTCAAGGCACTGGCACCGATCACCGGCGAAGGCCTGAGCACCCATGTGGTGCGCGGCCAGTACATTGCCGGCTTCAGTGACGGCAAGCCGGTGCCGGGCTACCTGGAAGAGGACAACGCCAACGCCCAGAGCGATACCGAGACCTTCGTCGCCCTGCGCGCCGATATCCGCAACTGGCGCTGGTCGGGGGTGCCGTTCTACCTGCGCACCGGCAAGCGCATGCCGCAGAAGCTGTCGCAGATCGTCATCCACTTCAAGGAAACCCCGCACTACATCTTCGCCCCGGAACAGCGTTTGCAGATCGGCAACAAGCTGATCATCCGCCTGCAGCCGGACGAAGGCATTTCGCTGCGGGTGATGACCAAGGAACAGGGCCTGGACAAGGGGATGCAGCTGCGCAGCGGTCCGCTGCAACTGAACTTCTCCGACACCTGGCGCAGCGCGCGGATTCCGGATGCCTACGAGCGTCTGCTGCTGGAAGTGATGCGCGGCAACCAGAACCTGTTCGTGCGCAAGGACGAGATCGAATACGCCTGGAAATGGTGCGATCAGCTGATCGCCGGCTGGAAGACCAGCGGCGACGCGCCCAAGCCCTATGCGGCCGGTTCCTGGGGGCCGATGAGCTCGATTGCATTGATCACTCGCGATGGGAGGGCCTGGTATGGCGATATCTGAACTGCAACTGCCGGCGACGGTGAAGGCGCATCAGCTGGCTGATGCGAAAACCCTGGCGGCGACCCTGGCCCATGATGTGGCCGAGCGCCTGCGCCAGGCCATCGCCCGCAAGGGCCAGGCCTGCGTGGTGCTGTCCGGCGGCCGCAGCCCGGTGGCGTTTCTCGAGAAGCTGGCGGCAGAGGCGCTGGACTGGTCGAAGGTCACCGTGAGCCTGGCGGACGAGCGCTGGGTACCGGTGGAACACGACGACAGCAATGCCGGCCTGCTGGCCCGTCACCTGCTCAAGGGCGGTGCGGCCAAGGCGCGTTTCATCGGCCTGTACCAGAGCGCCGCGACCCTGGAGGCCGCCGCCGAGCAGGCCGACCAGGTCCTCGCCGATCTGCCGCCGATCGATGTGCTGGTGCTGGGCATGGGCGACGACGGCCACACGGCTTCGCTGTTCCCGGCCAGCCCCAACCTGCGCCAGGGCCTGGCCAAGGTCGGCGAGCGTCGCTGCCTGCCGATGCTGGCGCCGAGCGTGCCGCACCAGCGCCTGAGTATGACCCGCGCGCTGCTGGCCGGCGCCGGTTTCATCGCCCTGTCCGTGCAAGGCGCGGGCAAGCTCACCACCTTGCGTGCTGCCCTGGCGGCCGAAGACCCTACCGAAATGCCGATTCGCGCCTTTCTTCACGACCCCCTGGACATCTACTGGTGCCCATGAGCCAAGGACCCATTGTCATGACCACCCTCGAACGCCCACAGCCTTTGCTCTCGATGGCCGACAAAGCCGCGCGGATCGACACGATCTGCGACAAGGCGCGCATCCTGCCGGTGATCACCATCGCCCGTGAGGAAGACATCCTGCCCCTGGCCGACGCCCTGGCCGCAGGCGGCATCCGCACCCTGGAAGTGACCCTGCGCTCGCAACATGGCCTGAAGGCCATCCAGGTGCTGCGTGAGCAGCGCCCCGAGCTGTGCGTCGGTGCCGGTACCGTGCTCGACCGTGGCATGTTCGCCGCCGTCGAGGCCGCTGGCGCGCAGTTCGTCGTTACCCCGGGCATCACCCAGGACATCCTCGAAGCGGGCGTGGACAGCGACATTCCGCTGCTGCCGGGTATCAGCACGCCGTCGGAGATCATGATGGGCTATGCCCTCGGCTACCGTCGCTTCAAGCTGTTCCCGGCGGAGATCAGTGGTGGCGTGGCGGCGATCAAGGCCTTTGCCGGCCCATTCGGCGACATTCGCTTCTGCCCGACCGGTGGGGTGAACCCGGCCAACGTGCGCAACTACATGGCGCTGCCCAATGTGATGTGCGTGGGCGGCACCTGGATGCTCGACAGCAGCTGGATCAAGAACGGCGACTGGGCGCGGATCGAGGCGTGTAGCGCCGAGGCGATGGCATTGCTGGACTGACAGATTTCGTTGTGTGCTACACGGCTTGTGGGGCGCTTGGTCGGCGCCCCTTTTTTTTGGTTCATCGCGCTTTCCCGGGGAAGGCAGCCTTGATTTTCAGGAAAAAGTATTCCGAGTCCCGAAAACCATAGGCCATACGCTTGATCACCTTGATGCGGTTGTTGACGCCCTCAAGGACGCTGGTATGCATATGGAAGTTGGCACTGGCGAGGATGCCTCGGGCGTATTTGCGCAGGTTGCGAGCGAAGCGCTGTAGCGGCGCGAGGCCGCTGTCCCGGGCGTGCCGCAACCAGGTTCGCCAGCGGCGCCAGCCCTCTCGTACGCTGGGGGCGAACCAGACATCCTTCAGCGCATCCTTGAGGACATAGACCGTAGCCAGCGGCTGGTTGGCCGCGAGTAGTTCTTGAAGCTGCACGGCTTGTCCGTCCTTCAGGTTGTTGCGATTGCGCAGCAGCAGCCAGCGGCTTTGCTTGACCGCCTTTCGTGCCGGCTTGTCTTCGCGCAGGAGGTTGGCCTGGTCAACCCGGATACGGTCGATCACATCCCGACCGTAGCGCGCGACGACGTGAAACAGGTCGTACACCACTTCGGCTTGCGGGCAATGCTTCTTCACCTCCAAATCAAAAGCCGTGTTCATGTCCATGGCCACCGCCTCTATCTGCTGGCAGTGCTTGCCGAGCAATTCAAAGAACGGGCGGACCGCCTCGCGGCTGTTGCCGTGGCCGACCCACAATACCCGCGTTCGCTCGGCATCCATGATGACCGTGGCATAGCGATGCCCTTTGTGCAGGGCGAACTCGTCCATCACCAGGCGGCGGACACCGGTTGAATCGAAGTTGCCTACCTCGGCTTGAAGGCGTCGTTTATCGAGCGTTTTGAGGGTGTGCCAATGCAGGCCGGTGAGCTGGCTGACGTGGCTGATCGGCAGCAGCCGCAGCAAGCTTTCGAGCCATATCCGTAACCGCTGGGTCAGCCGAGATGCTGGCTCCAACCAGTCGATCCGCTCGGTCACCCGCCCACAACTCAGGCAATCGACTCGGCGCACTGGTAGTTGAAGCAGGACGCGCTGATCGAACAGATCACGATCACGCACCAGACGAATCCGGCGATCGTGAATCAACGGGCTGAACTGGCCACAACGCCCGCACTTAGGAAGAGAGCCGGCTTGAGGTTCAAGCTCAATGAGGAGGGTGTTATCGGTAGATGGGCGACAGGTAACGGCGTCGTAGCCTGGCCAGAAAGCGGCAAGATCAATAGGATGCACGGCGACAGCAGGGACAGGTGAAGGGTGTGTTTGGCGACTGCCAATTTACCTGCTTCCCTGACTGTCAACTCGCTCTTCCCCCAGACTCCGCGAAGAACCTTTTTTTTGCCTGAGTCATTTAGGCCGATAATTGTCAGCCGCTGCCAGGTCGGCTGGGGTCGATCAGGGGCCGTGCGCTGGTAAGCAGGGTCTTGATCGCCTGCAGGTCCATCTCGCCTCGCTGGTAGGCCTCGATGAACTGCCTGATCGGACGAGGGGTGATGTAGCGGCTGTTGCGATCTTGGTAAAAGTCGTTGCGCAAGGCGCGATCCAGTGCCAGCGCGCGCTGATGGTCGAAGCTCGCGCGGTCACGCACCTGCAGCAGCCTGGTGCTGGCCTCCTGCTGTTCAAGCAGGCGTGGGTGCAAGCCCTGAAGCTCACTCACCAACGCATCATCGGCCTCATCCGGTGTGGCGGCGGCGTGCTGCATGAGTTGCGCAAGCGGGCGGGTCTTGAGTTTCGCAGTGAGCTGCTCGCGAATGCGTTGCAGGTTGCGATCCCGCCCCTGGTTGAAGGCGCTCAATTGCAGGTACCAGGCATCGACTTCGGCCTTCGCCTCGGACAGTTCGTGGTCGAGAGCATCGTCCTGTGCCCAGAGCGCCGGCAAGCCCAGCCTATGGTACGCCTCGTCCAGATACGCCTGGTGTTCACGTCCCATTTGCTCCCTGTCGCGCATGCGCTGTTCCCTTTGTACTTCATTGCGGTCGAGCATTGCCTGGAGCATTTGTTCGTTGGCTTGGTTTACCTGGAAACTCACCTTGCGGGCGAGGAAGTCATCGAGCCAGGTACGCAGCAAGCGAGGTCTGTAGCGCTCGGTTGCGTAGTCGCGTAATACCAGGGCGCGGAATATTGGGTTGTTCCAGTACGCTACCAGCTTTGCCCTGCACTCGTCGCGGATCTCCACATAAGCCAGTTCGGCTTGCGGCTCGTTGTCCAGCGCTCGGCGAATGTGCGCAGTCAGGCTCAGGTATGCCGGGTCTTTCTCAAGTTGAGTACGGGCCTGGGTTTCAAGTGTGCCGATGCGTGTCTGTAGGTGGCGCTGAGTCTCGAGGCGTGCCTTGATCAGCCGTTGCAGGCGATCGATGTGGTCGTGCAGCTCGGCTTGTGCGCTTTCGCGTTCGGCCAGCAGTTGTCGGGTCTCAGGATCAAGCTCTGGACCGTGTTCCAGTTGGAAACTGGCAAGTTCATTGAGTTTCTCGGTCATCAGACACTCAAGCCTGACCTCGCGAGCAATGGCCTCACGCAAGTCTTCTTCGGCTTCACGCTGCGCCAGCAGGGTGCTACGGGTGTAGGTGTCGATCGCGATGAACAGGGTATCGGGTGTCATGGTTCGGTCATATCCAACCAGCAAGCAGTGCCAGCTCAGGGCGCCGACAGCCAGTACGGCCGCAGTTGGCGGGATCAGCAGCGAGGGCGACAGGGCCAGGCGCACCAGCAAGCGCTCCCACCTGCTCAGCGGCGGCGCTTCGAAGACCAGGCGTTGGGCGAAGAATGCCCGAACGCCCTGTTCGACATGCGTCTGTTCATGATGGATGCCGTTGCGCTGGTAATAGCTGCGTATGCGTTCGCTTACTTCGCTGCGCTGCTTCGGCAGATCCAGGTGCTCCTGCTGTGCGAGTTCCTGGTGGCGCAACTCGTCGACCAGGGCCATGGCCCCCATCTGTTCGGAAAGTGAGACGGTCATTGGCGGGTCATCAGAAGCTGGCGGAGACGATGGACTGGTTGGTGTCGGCCGGATTGTCGAAGCTGCTACCGGCAAAGACGCGATTGTCGAAGTGCCTGCTTAGGTTGTAGGCATCCTTGCGGCCGATGACCGGATTATCGACGCGGCCCTTGGCCTGCTTGACCTGCTGGGCTTTCAGGTACTGCGCGTGGGTGACCTGCACACCGAGGGAGTCGGTGAGGGCGATCGCGCCGGTGTGGCCGTTGGCGAGCGGCATCGTCACCACCTTGCCCTGCGGGTCGCGTGCCTGAAACACCAGGAACCATGCCTTGCCGTCCTCGCTGCCTGGCTGGCACGCCGAGGTCTTGCGGCAGCGTTCGTAACCGGATATCTCTCCGGCGCCGTCGGGGATGTGCAGTTGCAGCTGCGCTTCGGTGTAGTCGACGTACACCTGCAGCTCGCGCAATGCCTGAATGGCCTTGGCCGGCCCATGATCGGCCACCAGCGCGCCGGTGGAACGGGCGAACGGCAGCAGCTTGGCGCGCACGTCTTCCGGTAGCGGCATGGCTTCCAAGCGGGCCATCAACTGAGTGTACTGGTCCAGGCGTGCCTGGTGCGCCGCTCGGTCCGCTTCCCTTGTCCAGGCTGGCGCTGGCACCCCCAGGCCCTTTTGGGTAGGGGCGCTGACCTCGGTCGGTCGGGTGGGCGCCACAGGTTGGCGCAGATTTGCCGTCAGCAGGGCACCGCCCAGCAAGGCGACCCACGTCAGCCCCCCCAGGCCAGCAGCCTGCGGCGCAGGAGCATCCCCGCCAGCAACCTGCGGGGCCAGGACAGTTGCGGCGCCTCGAACCGCAGACGGCGGGCGAAGAACTCGCGTACCCCTTGCTCGATCAGGCTGTCATCGCAAGCGATGCCCTGGCGCTGGTAGTAGCCACGAATGCGTTCGACGATTTCGGCGCGACGCAGCGCCAGGTCCAGATGCTCCTGAACCTGGCGCTGCTGCAGGCGCAGCTCGCCGACGAGGGCCATGGCCCCCATCTGTTCGCTGAGCGAGCCATTGCTCATTGCGCGGCTTTGCTCAGCAAGGAGGCGAAGGCGCGCTTGGCGTCTTCGACTGCGGTGGAAATTTCCAGCGCGGCCTTACTCGACTCGGCACGGTAGGTTTCGGTGAGGCCTTTCATGTCATTCTGGAAATCCAGGGTGGCCTGGGCCAGGGCGCGCACCGATTCGACGCGCAGAGTCGAGCCATAGCTGGCTTTCATCGCCGCCCCCAGTTGCTGGTTGCCCAGCTCGCCCAGGGCTTCCAGGCCCTTGTTGATACCGGAGGTGGTGGCGTTGAGGGTATGGGTGGCCTCGGCCATGCCCTGGTTGGCGGTGAACGAAACCGCAAGGCTGGTGAGCACGATTTCGTTAGTGGCGAAGAACGACACCATTCGCTGGTACTGACGCTCCTTGACCACATGCACCTGGCTGATGCGGGCAAAAACCATCTCGGCGGTGTTGTAGCCGACCCGTAGGTCGTCAGCGATATCCTTGACGATCTGGTAGCTTTTGTCTTCGTTCTGCAGGGCTCGCACCGCTTCGTCACGCACCAGCTCAAGTGCCGCGATGCGGGCTGGCTCTTCGCTTGCGGCCGCCGCCACGGTAGCGTTGGCGGAGTCCAGGGCACTGCTGCACTCCTGCAGGGACTGCCCGGCGATGGCCAGCACTTGCTGGGCATCAACCTCGGCAGTCTTCATGGCCAGGCGGAAGTCCATGTACGCTTCCAGGATCAGGCTTTCGCGAGTGATCTGGTCGCTGGCGGCCGCGCACACGTCGAGGTAGTGCTTGCGAATGTCCTCGAATCGGCTCGGGATCGAGCCTCGCAGCATGCGCATCCAGGCCAGCTTGAGGCGTTCGAGGGTATCCAGGCGACCATCGTCCATCCATGTGGCCATGGCAGCCGCATCTTCACGAATTGACGTGAAGCTGTCGGTGATATCCATGTAGCGGTGAGAGATATCCATCCCGGCGATCTGCTCGCGTACGGTCTGGTTGAAAAGTGACGCCTGCTGCAGTACTGCGGCGATGCCGGTGACACGCTGGTTGTCGTAGTGCGCGACCTTGTCCAGCAGGGTCAGTACTGGTGCTGGCTGGGGCGCCTGACCGAAGGCGATGCCGATTTTGCGCAGGCCGTCGAGGGCGCGTTCGAGGTATAGGCTCATGGTGATCCTTGCCTGAGTGGATATTTGCAATTGAGTTGCGCGATTCAGAAACTGTTGGTTGTACGGAAACCACCACCGCCGGAACTGCTGGAGGTGCTGAAACCGCTTCCACCGAAACTGCCTGACGTGGAGAAGCTGCTGCCATGGGAGCTGGTCGAGTTGCTCCGGTCGTCAACTGGAAGCTGTGGCGACACGAACTGCCGACCTTCATCGAGCAAGCGCTGCACGTCGGACTGTTCCAGCTGGCCGCGCATGTAGTCGTCGAGTATTTGTTCGATGGGCTGCTGCAGCTGGTACACATGGCTTTGATCGCGGTAATGGGCATCGCGCAGCGCGTACTCCAGGGTCTTGGCCCGGTCATAGCGTTGGCGCTGGTTGTCACTCTGGTCGCGCAGGCTCCTCAGCGGTTGCTGAATCTCCCGTAGCCGCGCGTGTAGCAACTGCAGGTCGCCTACCAGGACATCGTCGTCCGGGCTAGGTGTTTTGGCTGCCTCGATGATCAGCTCGGCCAAGGGGCGTGCCCTGAGCCTGTCGGTGATGCTCTGGCGAATCTGCAACAGATGGGGATCGCGTTGCTGATTGAAGTCGGCCAGTTGAGCATGCAGTGAGCTGGCGTCGGCCTTGGCCTCGCTCAACAACACTTCCAGCTCTTGTTCCTCGACCTGCAGGGCCCGCATGCCAGCTGCTTCTCGGGCTTTTTCCAGATGCTGCTGGTGTTGCGCCTGCAATTGCTGCCGCGCCTGGGCGAGGGTCTGGCGCTGGGTCTCGTTGCGCGTGTACATGGCCAGCAAGGTCTGTTCGTTGGCGTAGTTGACGTGAAAGTCGACCTTGCGCGCCAGGTAGTTGTCCAGTACGCGCTGGAAGGGGTAAGGCCGGTATTGTTCGGTCCCATAGCTACAGGCCTTGAGGAAACGGTAGAGCGGGTTGCTCTTGTAACCCTCCAGTTTGTTGGCGCACTCGTTGCGGATTTCCTCGTAACCCGCATCGGACTGCTGTTCGGCTTGCCGGGCCGCATTCAGTTGTCCCAGCAATTGGGCGAAAGCAGGATCCTCGTCGAGCAGACGCTGGGCCTGGGCATCGAGTTGGCCGAGATCACTGCGCACTTGCTGACGTTTATCCAGTTGGGCGGCTATCAAATGCTCGACTCGTTCGAGCGCCTGGATAAGGTTCGCTCGGGCGTACTCGCGCTGCTCGAACAACAGCCGCGTATGCAGGTCTTGATCGGGGGCGATATTCAGCTGCAGGGCGGCAATCTGGCCCAGCTTCGAGGTGATCTGATCTTCCAGTCGGGCTTCTTGGTCAAGCTGGGTATACAGCGCTTGCTCAGCGTCACGTCTGGTCTGTTCGGCTTGGCGCGAGTTGTGTTCGAGCGCATTGACAAGGGCGATCGGTGTCATGGCATTACCATTCCAGAATCATGTCGGGGGTAGCGTAGGTGCTCTGGCTGAAGTGTATGCTCAGGCTGTTCACCGGTTTTCTGCCGATCAGGCGTTGGCTGATATGGCCATCTTCGAGCTTGTCCTGCCGGACCCGCAGATACTCGTCGTAACTGACGCGGACACCGAAACGATTGGCCCAACGGGTCTTGCCGGTCTCCACGCTGGTCACCGGCGCCCACGTCTGCTTACCGGCAGCGTCGAAGGGTTCGACGATCAGATACCAGCTTTTGCCTCGGGTGCTGTTCGGACTGCAGCCGGCGTTTTCGTAACAGCGCTCCACACCCGACTTGATGCCGGGGCGATCGATCAGCTCGATGGTCAGGGGTTCTGCGGCGTAAATCAGGTAGTCTTTCACTGCGTCGAGGGTGGAGTCGGCCTTTTCCAGTTGCAGCTTGGCGATATCTTCACCGGCACGGTTGAGCCAGTCAGCCAGTTGCTCATGATCGGCCTTGGGCAGCGGCACGGCATTCAGGCGATCCTGCAATTGCTGCTGCCGGTCGAGGCTGATGTAGACGTGCTCCACGCGGTTGAGTCGTTTTCTGGCCTTTGCCAGGTTGTTTTGCGCGCCGGCCAACACGAAGTACGCTTGTTCGATTCGAGCATTGAAGGGCGCGCGGTTGTCGCGGGTGATCGGATCGGGTCGTACGACATTTAATGATTGGCTGGGGCTGGGCAGCAGACGCTCGACCTTGATGAGCAGATCCGCCACCACTGGAACCGGTTGGCGTGACTGACGCGCCTTGGATTGCTCCAAACGCTGGCGCTGCGCAGCTAAATCCATCTGCAACAGCTGGACATCAATGGCCAATTGGTCGGCACTCAGGCCCGCCCGGATGTTTAGTCCACTCTCCACCAGAAACAGTGTGCCCAGGCCCAAGGCGATCAGCAGCACGCTGTAGGCCACGCCTTTTAGCAGCGGTCGGTAGGCCATGGCCAGACGAGTCAGCAGACGTTGTGTGAAGCCCAGTGCAGGGGCTTGGAATTCAAGGCGTCGTGCGAAGAATTGACGTACGCCTTCCTCGACCGTTGCTTCGTCGAAGGCGATGCCATGGCTCTGGTAGTAAGTGCGAATGCCTTCGGCCACTTCGGCCCGGCGCCGAGGCAAGTCAAGGTGCTCCTGGATGGCCATTTCGCGATGACGCAGTTGGTCAACCAGCCCCATGGCGCCGATCCGTTCACTCAATGGGATGCTCATCGATTGCATTCCAGCGGGCGGTGCCGCGGTGCGTGCGCCAGGCAATAGCTCATGGTGCTCCTTGCATGAGTGGGGGAGGGCTCGCGCAGTATACCCATGAATGAAGGCTAAATAATGGCCTGCTTTCTGCAGCCTGTTAATCTCATCGTGCGCGCACAAAAAAGCCCGCATCTCTGCGGGCTCTTCTGGACGATCAGCGCATCAAGCCGCTTTGGCCTGTTGCTGGCTCAGCGACCGGTTCAGCGCGCTGAACAGCGCCTTGAAGCTGGCGGTGGTGATGTTCTCGTCGATGCCCACGCCATGCACCGGACGCCCACCGGCCACACGCAGTTCGATGTACGCCGCCGCCTTGGCGTTGGTGCCGGCACCGATGGCGTGCTCGTTGTAGTCCATGATCTCCACGTTGACCGGCAGGCCGGCGACCAGCGCTTCCAAGGCGCCGTTGCCCTTGCCGTGCCAGTGCAGGGTGGTCTCGCCTTCACCGGAGACTTCCACCTGCACGTGGCTGCTGCCGTTCTCTTCCTGCAGGCGGTGGCTGACCAGCGCATACGGTGCGTTGGCCTGGAGGTACTCCTTCTGCAGCAGCTTGTAGATCTGCTCGGCGGTCATTTCCAGGCCGAGACGGTCGGTCTCGCCCTGTACCACCTGGCTGAACTCGATCTGCATGCGGCGCGGCAGGCTGATGCCGTACTCCTGCTCGAGCAGGTAGGTGATGCCACCCTTGCCCGACTGGCTGTTGACGCGAATCACCGCCTCGTAGCTGCGGCCGATGTCGGCCGGGTCGATCGGCAGGTACGGCACCTCCCACAGTTCGCCGTCCTGCTGCTTGGCGAAGCCCTTGCGGATGGCGTCCTGGTGCGAGCCGGAGAAGGCGGTGTGGACCAGGTCGCCGACGTACGGGTGACGCGGGTGCACCGGCAGCTGGTTGCACTCCTCGACGACCTTGCGCACGCCGTCGATGTCGGAGAAGTCCAGCTGCGGGTCGATGCCCTGGGTGTAGAGGTTCAGGGCGAGGGTGACCAGGTCGACGTTGCCGGTGCGCTCGCCGTTGCCGAACAGGCAGCCTTCGGCACGGTCGGCGCCGGCCATCAGGCCCAGCTCGGTGGCGGCGATGCCGGTGCCACGGTCGTTGTGGGTGTGCAGGCTGATGATCACGCTGTCGCGACGGTTGATGTTGCGGCAGAACCATTCGATCTGGTCGGCGTAGACGTTCGGCGTGGCGACTTCGACGGTGGCCGGCAGGTTGAGGATGATCTTGTGCTCAGGAGTCGGGTTCCACACTTCGATCACCGCGTCGCACACTTCCTTGGCGAACTCCAGTTCGGTGGCGCTGAAGGTTTCAGGCGAGTACTGGAAGGTCCACTGGGTGTTCGGCTGCTGGGCGGCGTACTTGACGAACAGCTTGGCGGCGTTGACCGCGATGTCCTTCACGCCCTGCTTGTCCTGGTTGAAGACGATGCGGCGGAACGACGGGCAGGTGGCATTGTACAGGTGGACGATGGCCTTCTTGGCCCCGCGCAGGGATTCGAAGGTACGGGCGATCAGGTCTTCACGGGCCTGGGTCAGCACCTGGATGGTGGTGTCGTCCGGGATGTGGCCGTCTTCGATCAGAGTGCGCACGAAGTCGAAGTCGGTCTGCGAGGCCGACGGGAACGAGGCTTCGATTTCCTTCACGCCCACCTGCACCAGGGTCTTCCAGAACCGCAGCTTCTTCTCCGAGTCCATCGGCTCGATCAGCGACTGGTTGCCATCACGCAGGTCGGAACTGCACCAGATCGGTGCCTGGGTGATGGTCTTCGACGGCCAGGTA
The DNA here is from genome assembly GCF_019823065.1 of Pseudomonas mosselii. Lineage (NCBI taxonomy): Bacteria > Pseudomonadati > Pseudomonadota > Gammaproteobacteria > Pseudomonadales > Pseudomonadaceae > Pseudomonas > Pseudomonas mosselii. Next base: position 5,028,695 of record NZ_CP081966.1, on the reverse strand, counting down.
CGGTCGGGCAGGTCGATGGTCGGGAACGCGCGGTATTTCTTCGAAGGGTCTTTGAGCATGGTCATGGAAGCAATCCTTTTTATGTGCGGCCGTGATCGGGCCTGCCAAACGAAAACGAGAGAAAAAGGCGAGGCGACGCGATTCACCCTGGTAGTCGGGCGCTGACCAGGCAGAGGCTGCGGTGTTGTCGGAGCAGGGTGCTGAAGATGTTCATAGGCTCAACCCTAACCAGTGGGTTGGGGGATGGCAAGCATTGCGGAAAAATTGAGAGGAATGCTTAAAAAAACGAATCTTATGAGTTTTTCTGGCCGCTTAATTGGTCTTGTTGATATTTTATTGCGTGATGTTTTTTTGTTGCGCAAATCGCGGGGCCTGCCCGATCCCACGATGCCACCGTCGGCTGCGTGGGAGCGGGCTGGCCCCGCGATTGCGCTTTCAGGGCTGGAACGCGCCGATGAAAATCGCCGGATCGACCCGCGCATCGTTGAGGCTGACGTTCCAGTGCATGTGCGGCCCGGTGGCCCGGCCAGTCGAACCCACGCGGCCCACCACCTCGCCACGGCGTAGCACCTGCCCTGGCTTCACGTCGATCTTCGACATATGGCAGAACATGCTGATGAAGCCCTGGCCATGGTCGACGAACACCGTGCGGCCATTGAAGAAGTAGTCGCCCACCAGGATCACCTTGCCATTGGCCGGGGTCTTGATCGGCGTGCCGGCCGGCACGGCGAAGTCAAGGCCCGCATGAGGGTTGCGCTCCTCGCCGTTGAAGAAGCGGCGCACGCCGAACTTGCTCGACAGCGGGCCGTTGACGGGCTTGTCGAGAATCAGGTTGCTCGGCAGGGCCGGGCTGAAGCTGCGGTAGGCCTTGACCTGTTCGGCCAGCTCGCGGTCGATGCGCTTGAGGTCCTCGGGCTCGGGGTTGACCTGGCGCTTGTTCTTCAGGGTGATGTGCTGTTCGGGGTATTTCTTGCTGCCCACGCTGAAGCGGATGTCGCGCCCCCCCTGGGTGAGCACGGCGCTACCGGGTTTCTGGGTGAGCGGGATGCCGACGATGGCCAGCCAGTTGTCCTGCTCCTTCACCACCAGCACCGGCTTGCCGTCGAAGCGGGCGCTCGGCGCGCTGGCGGCCGGCCCCAGGTTGACCACGGCCACGCCGCCGGGCACCGGCTTGTCGAGGGTGCGGGTGATGTAGCTGGCCTGGGCCGCGGTGAGCGGCAGCAGCAGGGCAAGGGCGAGCAGGGGCGCGAACAGGCGGGGCATGTGTCAGTCCAGTAGCGAGAGGGTGACCGGAGTCTGGTGGTTGTCCTCGACCCGCACCTTGAGCTCGCCTTCGTTGAGGCGGGCAGTCAGGCGCTGGCCGTTGTGGGTCTGCGCGGCGTTGCGGATGGCCTGGCCGCGCTCGTCGAGAAGGATGCTGTAGCCGCGGGCGAGGGTGGCCAATGGGCTGACCACCTGCAGCGTCTGCAACTGCGCCTGGAAGCGCTGGCGGCGGTCCTTGATCACCTCGCGCATGGCCCGTGGCAGGCGCTCGGCCAGGCTGTCCAGGCGCTGCTTGAGCAGTTTCAGGTTGCGTCCCGGGTGTTGTGCGGCCAGGCGCATGTCGAGGCGGCCGAGACGTTCGTGGCGTTGGCGCAGGTTCAGCGCGAAGGCGCGGCGCAGGCGCATGTCCAGGTCGTCCAGGCGTTGGGCCTGCTGGCGCAGGCGCTCGCCCGGGTGGCGCAGGCGTCGGGTCAGGCCCTCGACGCGCAGGCGGTCATGGGCCAGACGGCTCTGCATGCGCAGCAACAGGCGTCGCTGCAGGCTGTCCAGGCGCTGCTGCAGGCCGCTGCTGTCGGGGGCGAGCAGCTCGGCGGCGGCTGATGGCGTGGGGGCGCGCACGTCGGCGACGAAGTCGCTGATCGACACGTCGGTCTCATGGCCCACGGCGCTGACGATCGGCGTCACGCAGGCGGCCACGGCACGGGCCACGGCCTCTTCGTTGAAGCACCAGAGGTCTTCCAGCGAGCCGCCGCCACGGGCCAGGATCAGCGCGTCGAAGCCCTGCCGGTCGGCCATCTGCAGGGCGCGGACGATCTGCGTGATGGCCTCGCGGCCTTGCACGGCGGTAGGGATCAGGTTGAGCTCGACCTGCGGCGCACGGCGGCGGAACACGCTGATGATGTCGCGGATCACCGCGCCGGTGGGCGAGGTGACGATGCCGATGCGCCGCGGATGGGCCGGCAGCGGCTGCTTGCGTTCGGTGCTGAACAGCCCCTCGGCGCCGAGCTTTTCCTTCAGCGCCTCGAAGGCCAGGCGCAGGGCGCCGTCACCGGCCGGTTCGACGGTGTCGAGGATCAGCTGGTAGTCGCCGCGGCCCTCGAACAGCGAAACCTTGCCGCGCACCTTGACCGCCAGGCCATCGCGCAGGGCCTGGCGCACGCGAGCGGCGTTTTGCCGGAACAGCGCGCAGCGGATCTGCGCGCCGCTGTCCTTGAGGGTGAAGTACATGTGGCCGGAGGCCGGGCGGGCGAGGTTGGAAATCTCGCCTTCCACCCAGACACTGCGGAATACGTCCTCGAGCAGCACGCGGGCGCGGCCGTTGAGCTGGCTGACGGTGAGGACCTCGCGGTCCAGGCCGAGTCGTTCGAAAGGGTCTCTGATCATGCCGGGCATCATAAAGGAGCCGTCGCGCGGATGCACTGTGCCGGCTGCTGGCACGCCCCACCTTGGGAGCATTTCCGGCTGTCGGCCCCGATATCCGGCGATGCACGCTGGGCGCCTGATTCCATGAGGAGATTCGCCATGTATCCCATAGACGCCTACACCTACCGCTCCAAGGCGTTCAACCGACGGGTGCGATTCCTGGTGCTGCATTACACAGCCGTCAATTTCAACGGCTCGATCAATGCGCTGGTCAACGGTCCCCAGGTCAGCGCCCATTACCTGGTGCCCGACCCATCCGATCCGAGCTTCACCAGTGCAGGTTTCGACGCGATGCGCACCTTCAACCTCGTCGACGAGAACGAGCGCGCCTGGCACGCGGGTGTCAGCGGCTGGGCCGGACGCAGCAACCTGAACGATACGTCGATCGGCATCGAGATCGTCAGCCAGGCGTCGGTGAGCAACGGCCAGTTCGTGTTCCCGCCCTATCACCCCCAACAGGTGGAGGCCTTGATCCAGCTGGGCCAGGCGATCCTGCAGCGCTATCCGGACATCACGCCGACCCAGGTGGTCGGCCACAGCGACATCGCCATTGGCCGCAAGAGCGACCCGGGTGCCGCTTTTCCCTGGCAGGCGCTGCACCAGGCCGGTATCGGTGCCTGGTATGACGAGGCGCGCAAGGCGTACTACCAGCAGCGCTTCGCGGGCTGCCTGCCGCAGGTCAAGGTCGTCCTCGCCAAGCTGCGTACCTACGGCTACAGCTTCCCGACCAGCCCCGATCCGGCCCAGGTGCGTGCAGTGCTCAGGGCGTTCCAGCTGCATTTCCGGCCAGGCAACTTTGACGGTGTACTGGATGCCGAAACCGCGGCGATCATCTTTGCGCTGGTGGAGCGCTACATGCCCTGATCGCCCTGTGGCAAGCGCAGGCTGTCCAGTAGCTTTCTCGACAGCGCTCCCGCGTCGCGTCGGCAGGCCAGGGCCACGGTGCTCTGGCAGGCCTCGGTCAGCGGCACGAAGGTGACCGAGGGCGGGGCGATTTCGCGCATGCTCAGGGGCAGCAACGCCACCCCGAACCCAGCCTGGATAAGCTGCAGTTGGGTGGTCTTGCGCGATACCACCTGCGCCGCCTGGGGAAAGAATCCCTCGTTCATGCACAGCGACGCCGACAGGTAGCTCAAGCCGCCGCGCTGACGATGGGGTATGGAAATGAAGCGTTCCTCGCGCAGTTGCCCCAGTCGGACACTGCCAGCCGTGGCCAGTGGATGGCTCGCCGCCACCGCCAGCAGCAGGGGCTCGTCGAATAGCGCATGCAACTCCACGCCCTCGTGCTGGCGCAGCACCGGCAGGCGCAGCAGACCGATTTCCAGGCGGCCCTCGGCGATGTCCTGAAGTTGCGCCTCCGACGATTGCTGGGCGATCTCCAGGGAGACGCCGGGGTTGTCCGCGAGGTAGGTGCCGAGGCGCTGCAGCAGTTGTCCAGTCAACGGCACGGTACTGGAGTGGTTCAGCCGCAGACTGCCACGCAGGCCCTGGCCCACCTCGCGGGCCAGACGTTCGGCTTTGTCCAGGTCGGCCAGCAGATGTCGGGCGCGGTCGAGGAAAGCCAATCCTGCGGCGGTCAGCCGTGGCTGGCGCGCGGTGCGTTCGAACAACGCGGACCCCAGGTGCAGCTCCAGTTCCTTGATCTGTCGGCTGAGAGCCGACTGGGCGATGTACAGCCGCTCGGCGGCGGCACTGAAGCTGCCGGCCTCGGCGATTTCGACGAAGTAGCGCAGTTGGCGGATCGAGGTCATGTCATGCCTTTTTCAGATATCTCTTGGCGTAAAGGCATATTAGTCGGCATGGCTTGTCGCTGGCTAACCTTCTGGGGTCTCCCGAGGAATTGCTGCGATGCTCGCTCAACTGTCGTTTTCCATGCTCGACTGGCTACCCATCCTGCTAGGTGTGGGGGTGGCTTATATCGTCTTCGGCATCGCCGGTTTCGGCACCGCGCTGGTCGCTGGCCCCGTGCTGATCCATTTCATGCCATTGTCGCGGATCGTTCCGTTGCTGGTGCTGCTGGACTTCGTCGCCGCCTTCGGCAACCTGCTACCGTCGCGGCGCGACGTGGTGCGCGGCGAACTGCTCAGGCTGCTGCCGTTCATGGCCGTGGGCTGCACGCTGGGCGTGGTGTTCCTGCTGCGCCTGAAGTCCGATGTGCTGCTGTTGCTGATGGGGCTGTTCGTCACCGCCTATGCGGTCTATGGCCTGGCGGTGAAGGTACGGCCGGCGAACCTGTCGGGCGCCTGGGCGGTGCCCATGGGGACGGTAGGCGGGTTGTTCGGCGCCCTGTTCGGCAGTGGTGGTTTTCTGTACGCGATCTACCTCAGTGCGCGGCTGGAGGCCAAGGAGCAGGTGCGGGCGACCCAGGTCGCGCTGATCAGTTGCAGCACGGTGGTGCGCCTGTCGCTGTTCCTGATCGCCGGGGTGTATGCCGACGCCAGCCTGTTGCTGCTGGCCGCCTGCCTGCTGCCGGTGATGTTCATCGGTACCTGGCTGGGTCGACGGTTGACGCTGAGGCTGTCCCGCGAGGCCTTCGTGCGGCTGGTCACCTGGCTGGTGCTGGCCAGCGGCCTGGCGTTGATCGGTCGCTACCTGAGCGCCTGAGCAGGCGGTAGAATTGCGTCCTTACCGCAGTTCCCAGGCCCGCCTCAAGCATGAACACCCAGAGCATCATCGTCCCCAAGCTGTCCACCGTGCCGGTCCACGAAGCCCGGGCCCGCGCGATCCTGCGCTGGCTGGTGCGCGAGAAAATCGTCGAGGAGCAGTTGAGCACCTGTGGCCGCACCGGCAATCGCATGGGCCATGCCCTGGCCGAAGGGGCGCGCAAGGTGGCCCTGCACCCCGAGAAACTGCCGTTCGGTGAGCAGGTCAATGGCCTGGAGGTGATGCTCAAGCGCTGCATCTACACCCCCACCGACGGTTTTCTCGAGGAGGCCGGCTGCCCGGAATGCCGGCGCGAGGTGGGCGAGCCGCTGTTCGAGAGCCTGGAGGAGTGGATGCCGGGGGTGAGTGACAACTTCACCTGCCCGCTGTGCGGCTTCGAGGACGACATCAATGGCTTCCTCTACCTGCAGCCGTGTGCCTTTTCCAACCTGGGGTTCATCTTCAATAACTGGGGCGAGGCCGGGTTCACCCAGGCCTTCCTCGACAGCTTCGCCGACTGGCTGGACCAGCCGGTGGCGGTGGTGCAGGTAAAACTGCCGCAAGGCTGACCGAAGGCCCTTATTTTGCATTGAGCGGCGCGCCATGGATGGGTATAATGGCGCGCTTCCATTTTTCCCTCCCGGGAGCCCCCGCGATGCTGCGTATCAGCCAAGAAGCCCTGACCTTCGACGATATCCTCCTTGTACCTGGCTACTCCGAGGTACTGCCCAATGAAGTCAGTCTCAAGACCCGTTTGACTCGTGGCATCGAGCTGAACATTCCCCTGGTCTCCGCCGCCATGGACACCGTGACCGAAGCGCGCCTGGCCATCGCCATGGCCCAGGAAGGCGGCATCGGCATCATCCACAAGAACATGACCATCGAGCAGCAGGCCGGCGAAGTACGCAAGGTCAAGAAGTTCGAGGCTGGCGTGGTCAAGGACCCGATCACCATCGACGCCGACGCCACCGTGCGCGACCTGTTCGACCTGACCCGCCTGAACAACATCTCCGGTGTTCCGGTGCTGGCGAACGGCGATCTGGTCGGCATCGTCACCTCCCGTGACGTGCGTTTCGAAACCCGCCTGGACGCCAAGGTCCGCGACGTGATGACCCCCAAAGAGCGTCTGGTCACCGTCCGCGAAGGCGCCGACAAGAACGAAGTCCGCGAGCTGCTGCACAAGCACCGCCTGGAAAAAGTCCTGATCGTCGACGACAAGTTCAACCTCAAGGGCATGATGACCGTCAAGGACATCGAGAAGGCCAAGGCCTACCCGCTGGCCAGCAAGGACGACCAGGGTCGTCTGCGCGTCGGCGCCGCGGTCGGCACCGGCAAGGACACCGGTGAGCGCGTAGCCGCCCTGGTGGCCGCCGGCGTTGACGTGGTGGTGGTGGACACCGCCCACGGTCACTCCAAGGGCGTGATTGACCGCGTTCGCTGGGTCAAGGAGAACTACCCGCAAGTGCAGGTGATCGGCGGCAACATCGCCACCGGCGCTGCCGCCAAGGCCCTGGCTGAAGCTGGCGCCGACGCGGTCAAGGTCGGTATCGGCCCGGGCTCGATCTGCACCACCCGTATCGTCGCCGGTGTCGGCGTGCCGCAGATCAGCGCCATCGCCAACGTCGCCGCCGCACTGGAAGGCACGGGCGTGCCGCTGATCGCCGACGGCGGCATCCGCTTCTCGGGTGACCTGTCCAAGGCCATCGTTGCCGGCGCCTCGTGCGTGATGATGGGCTCGATGTTCGCCGGTACCGAAGAAGCCCCGGGTGAAGTCGAACTGTTCCAGGGCCGTTCCTACAAGGCCTACCGCGGCATGGGCTCGCTGGGTGCCATGGCACAGGCGCAAGGCTCCTCCGACCGTTACTTCCAGGATTCCTCGGCCGGTGCCGAGAAGCTGGTACCGGAAGGCATCGAAGGCCGCGTGCCGTACAAGGGCGCCCTGGCCGCGATCATCCACCAGCTGATGGGCGGCCTGCGTTCGTCCATGGGCTACACCGGCAGCGCGACCATCGAAGAGATGCGTACCAAGCCGGAGTTCGTGCGCATCACCGGTGCCGGCATGGCCGAGTCCCACGTGCATGACGTGCAGATCACCAAAGAAGCCCCTAACTACCGCGTAGGCTGAGGCTTCAAGCAATAGCAAGCGGGGCTGTCATGACAGCCCCGTGTCGTTTCCGATTTCCACTGACGAGATTGAGTCATGGCCCTCGACATTCACGCTCACCGCATCCTGATCCTCGATTTCGGTTCCCAGTACACCCAACTGATCGCCCGCCGCGTGCGCGAGATCGGCGTGTACTGCGAGCTGCACCCGTTCGACATGGACGATGAAGCGATCCGCGAATTCAACCCGCGCGGCATCATCCTGGCCGGTGGCCCCGAGTCGGTCCACGAAGCCAACAGCCCACGCGCCCCGCAAGCGGTGTTCGACCTGAAGGTCCCGGTGCTGGGCATCTGCTACGGCATGCAGACCATGGCCGAGCAGATGGGCGGCAAGGTCGAAGGTTCCGACCTGCGCGAGTTCGGCTATGCCCGCGTCGACGTGGTCGGCAAGAGCCGCCTGCTCGACGGCATTGAAGACCATGTCGATGACGATGGCGTGCTGGGCCTGGACGTGTGGATGAGCCACGGCGACAAAGTCACCCAGATGCCGGGCAACTTCCATGTGCTGGCCAGTACCCCGAGCTGCCCGATCGCCGGCATGTACGACGACGCCCTGGGCTACTACGGCGTGCAGTTCCACCCGGAAGTGACCCACACCAAGCAAGGCGGTCGCATCCTGTCGCGCTTCGTCAAGGACATCTGCGGCTGCGAAGCCCTGTGGACCGCCTCGAACATCGTCGAGGACGCCATTGCCCAGGTACGCGCACAGGTCGGTTCGGCCAACGTCCTGCTCGGCCTGTCCGGCGGCGTCGACTCCTCCGTGGTTGCCGCGCTGCTGCACCGCGCCATCGGCGACCAGCTGACCTGCGTATTCGTCGACAACGGCCTGCTGCGCCTGCACGAAGGCGACCAGGTGATGGCCATGTTCAAGGAGAACATGGGCGTCAAGGTCATCCGCGCCGATGCCGAGAAGCAGTTCCTCGACAACCTGGCCGGCGAAGCCGACCCTGAGAAGAAGCGCAAGATCATTGGTCGCACCTTCATCGACGTGTTCGATGCCGAGGCCAGCAAGCTGGAGAACATCCAGTTCCTCGCCCAGGGCACCATCTACCCCGACGTGATCGAGTCGGCCGGCGCCAAGAGCGGCAAGGCCCATGTGATCAAGTCGCACCACAACGTCGGTGGCCTGCCGGAGGAAATGAACCTCAAGCTGGTCGAGCCGCTGCGCGAGCTGTTCAAGGACGAAGTACGCAAGATCGGCCTGGAGCTGGGCCTGCCGTACGACATGGTCTACCGCCACCCGTTCCCGGGCCCGGGCCTGGGCGTGCGCATCCTGGGTGAAGTGAAGAAGGAGTACGCCGACATCCTGCGTCGCGCCGACCATATCTTCATCGAAGAACTGCGCAAGGCCGACTGGTACCACAAGACCAGCCAGGCGTTCGTGGTGTTCCAGCCGGTCAAGTCGGTCGGCGTCGTCGGCGACGGCCGTCGCTACGCCTGGGTCGTGGCCCTGCGTGCCGTCGAGACCGTGGACTTCATGACCGCGCGCTGGGCGCACCTGCCGTACGAGCTGCTGGAAACCGTCAGCAGTCGTATCATCAATGAAATCGACGGCATCTCCCGCGTCACCTATGACGTGTCGAGCAAGCCGCCGGCGACCATCGAGTGGGAATGATCCCGCGTCCGGCATAGCCCGACAGCCTGAAACGACAAAGCCCGCATCAGCGGGCTTTGTCGTTTCAGGCGAAGACGTTGATCAGAAGTCGTAACGCACGTTCGCACTGAAGGTGTCAGCGTTGAAGCCGCTGCTGGCCAGGTAGTTGTACGTGCCTCCTACGCTCCACGCGCCCACGCGGTAGTTTGCACCCAGTCCCAGCTCGTAGCTGTCGCGCGCAGGTTTCGCGCCCGTGGTGGTGAACGGGGTGCCTCCAAGGACGAAGGTGGAGGTGGTGCTGGCCTTGTCAGCGATGAAGTCGTGCCAGGCCATCAGCTTGGCTTCCGGTTCCAGGGTGCCTACACCCACGTCGAAAGCGGCCGCCAGGCGAGCGCCCAGGCCCATCTCGCCGATTTCATAGCGCTGGCTGCCGACGTTGAGGGCTGCTGAGCTGCCTTTTTCACGGTACGAATCAATCGACACGTTGGCATAGCGCGCACCGACCTGTGGTTCCAGCAGCCACTGCTTGTCGAGCTGGAAGGTGTAGCCTGCCAGGGCGTTGACGCCGAAGATTTCACTGTCGTAGTCGGCCTTGGCGCGGGTACCGGCGATGTAGCGTTTGGACTCGTTGTCGTTCCAGCCATACATCAGCGAGGTGTCGACGAAGAAGTTGTCACGGGCCCAGTTGCCGTACAAGGTCAGTGCATGGCCGCTGACGTCGGTTTTGCTGCCCAGGTCGGATTTCACATTGCTGGTGAGGTAGCTGTACGCCACGCCCAGGGTGGTATTGGCGTCGAGCTTGCCGTCCGCACCCACGGCAATGCCGTGTGTCTTGGCGTCGTAGCCGTCGACGCCGCGGCGGCTGTCCTGGTTGGCATCGCTGGACAGCGCTTGCAGCCATATGCCTTGTTCTGCCAGGACGTCACCGGAGGACTGGCCGTTGCGCGCTTTGCTGGCGCGACGGTTGATGGCGCTTGTGACCAGGTTCTGGCCGCTGGTGGCGGCATGAATCACCCCACGGCTGACATCCGGGGTCAGGGTTTCGGCAAGCTTGGCCAGTTCTTCGTTGGTGGCGGCGTTGGCGAAACGCTGGAACACCGGGTCGCTTTCGTCCATCAGGCCCAAGACGGTGTTCTTGAGCGGCTTGATCGCGTTCACCGCGTTGTCCGAGCCACTGGCATCCTGCAGGCCCTGTGTGATCGCCTCGTCACTGCGGGTGGCGACCAGCGCTTTGAGATCCTGGCCTTCGATGCCGAAGCTTTTCACCTCGAGCAGTGCCGAGGAGGAAACCACGGACAAGTTCTGCGGATCTTCCCAGGTGCCTGAGTTGATGAGGGTGTAACGAGTGCCCTGGGCTGGTGTACGGAAGTCGTCGGAGCGAGCTTGCAGTTCGACCTGGCTACCCTCAGAGAAGTAGGTGTTGCCTGTGACTTTGAGAATCGGCGTTTCAGGCAATGTGTCGTTATCCAGCAGCAGACGCAGGCGCGCAGTGTCGCTGTCCAGGTCCAGGCCGCCCACGATGGTCGTCTGTGGGCGGAGCAGCGTCAGGCGACCACCGTCGATATCGACGTAACCGGCACGGATGGTCGAGCCATCGAATATCGCTTCACCGCTCACCAGCACACCGTTCAAACCCAGCAGGTCACCTTTTATTTGCCCGGCGTGCCAGTAGAAATAAGAGGGCGAGGTGTTGTCGTCCGCCAGAATTGCCGCAGTGCCGCCTTCGATCAGGCCACTTGTCTGCGTGATGGCGAAAATGCTGAAACCGCCCGAGGGGTCGAGGCTGACAAAGTGAATGCCCACCCCATCGGCCGAGATCGTCCCGCTATTGTTGATAGCGGTCTTGAAGTCGCCACCCAACACTTGAGCGGTGAAGCGGGCGTTCTCAACTTCGATACCCGCAGAGTCGATGCCGCGAGCGGTGATGGTGACCGAGTTGTTGATGTTCGCCTGGGTCGAGGTGATCATCATGCCATTGGCACCTTCGCCAGTCACAGCGATGTTGCCGTTGTTGTTCACTTCACCCGTAATCTTCGCCAGGTACAGGTCCAGCCCCATGGCGCTATTGCTGTTTACCGTAATGTCGCCCTGGTTGACCAGGTCGCCGGTGGCGGTAGAGTTGAGGGTCATGCTGATACCCGACAGGACATCGCTGGTATTCGCAGCCGCCAGGTTGATTTTGCCCTGGTTGACCAGGTTGCCCGCCAGGGTCACGTTAACCAACGTTACACCTGCATTCTGCGACGTGCCGGTGAAAGTGACGTTGTTGAATACATCACCGGAGCTGTTGTAGGCCCCTGTACTCAGGTCATGGTTGAAGTCGGGTGCGGGTGTGGCATGGGCAGTAGCCGCGGCGACAGACAGCGCCAACAGCGAGCGGCGCAAGAGGTGGATGCTCAAGACAGTCGTATCCTTACAGGGAGAAACCGGCAGGGAACACTGCGCATCAGCGTTTGTTATAGGCATCCCAGCCAGCGTGTCGGTGAAGTGCTGATTTTAAACGCGTGCAATCTACACGATGCCTGCAGGAAAATTCATCATGAAAACGATAAAACCGAACTAAAAAGCCTAAAGAATGCTTCGCGGCAGCTTTTTGGAACTGCCACTCAGTACTAACGGCACTCAACGATTAGGCGAAGAGCCTCGTCCAGGCCAGGTCTTAAGGGAGCGGTGCCAGCGGTGTTTGAGCCCACTGGCGCCATGTTGCCTCCCACCCTCTGTCATGGCTTGCTTGTTGTACAAGGACACATTGGGAGAGGGGGGAGCCAAGCGCCTGTTGGTAACTATCGGCCAAGCTGGCAGGGATGATTGGGTCTGCTGCTCCAATGAAATGACGTTGAGGTAGCGAGGCAAGCCGATCGCGATAGTCCAGCGGATCCAATGAGCCCTCGAGTGGCGACAAGCCTTTCATTCTTGCCCACAGATGTGGACTGAGGTTGCCAGCGAGACTTTGCACCTGGGTAACATCGTTGCGCTGGGCCGCCAACAACAAGGCGAGGGCGGCACCACCTGAATACCCCACCAGTTCGAATTCCCTGTTGGCATATTGCTGCTTCAACTGGTCCAGCGCTTGGCTGAGGCGAGTAACCACCTCACTGGAGAATCGTCGATGGGTCCACAGGGAGGGTTGGCAGGCTGCGGCCATGATGAACTGGCAGGGGCGTGCCAAATACACATTCGGGGTCGGATCATTGAGCGCCAGCCGTGGTACCAGCAGATTGTGCGGGCTCGGGTCCAGGCTGGGTTGAGTGGCCGTTGACCAGGCGTGACCATCGCCTTCCAGGTAGACACGCAGGCGGGTTAACTTTGCTGCGGGGGGCGGCGCTAGCATGACGAGCGGGTAGGTGTGGCCCGGCAGCACCTGCAAATGTCGGCCATGCTCTTCAGCCAGTTCTTGCAGCGCCTCGCGCGGCGATTGGCAGGCGATCAAAAGCGCACTGAACATCAGCATCCAGACGCTATGGAGGCTGGTCGATATCCACCGACAACAAGCGTATCTGCTCACCCAGGGGCACAACACATGATGCAAAGTCTCGAATCGCAGCGTGCGGGGACGGTGCGTGATAGTGCAGGCGCCTTGGTTGAATTGCTAGCCCGAGCAGTCATTTTCGGTGCAGTGTCCGGTCTCGGCTGCGCTGGCCGGGGGGGGGCCTGCCTGTCAGCCGTTGCGACAACACTTCACTTAATCTTTCCTATTTGCAGGTGTATCGTATTCGCCCTTCATCGCCGGCCATTGCTGGCAGACTGATTGTGCAAAACACGAGGTACCCGCACCGATGTCCTTTACCCGTCGACAAATGCTCAAGGGCCTGACCGGCCTGGTGGTGGTAGGCCTGGGCGCCGGAGGCGCGGCACGCTACTGGCTGGGCAAGGTCGAGGACGACAACGCCGGGCACGACTACGAGCTGATCGCAGCGCCCTTGGACGTCGAGCTGGTACCAGGTTTCAAGACCGAGGCCTGGGCCTTCGGTCCGTCGGCGCCGGGCACCGAGCTGCGGGTGCGCCAGGGTACCTGGTTGCGGGTGCGCTTCATCAACCATCTGCCCGTCGAGACCACCATCCATTGGCACGGTATCCGCCTGCCGCTGGAAATGGACGGCGTGCCGTACGTGTCGCAATTGCCGGTCAAGCCCGGCGAATATTTCGATTACAAGTTCCGTGTGCCGGATGCCGGCAGCTACTGGTATCACCCCCATGTGAGCAGCTCCGAGGAACTGGGGCGCGGCCTGGTCGGCCCGCTGATCGTCGAGGAACGCGAACCGACCGGCTTCAGGCACGAACGCACGCTGAGCCTGAAGAACTGGCACGTGGACGAGCAGGGCGCCTGGCTGCCGTTCAGCATCCCCCGCGAGGCGGCCCGCAACGGCACCGCCGGGCGCCTGATCACCATCAACGGCCAGGCTGAGTCGGTCACCGAACTGCCGGCCGGGCAGGTGGTGCGGGTACGCCTGCTGAACCTGGACAACACCTGGACTTACCGCTTGAACCTCAAGGGCAACTGCGAGGCGATGATCTACGCTCTCGATGGCAATCCGGTGACCCCGCGACCGCTGGACGACGAGTACTGGCTTGGGCCGGGCATGCGCATCTGTCTGGCCATCCGCATGCCCGAGGCGGGCGAGGAAGTTTCCCTGCGAGACGGCTTCGTACGCCTGGGCACCCTGCGCTCGGTGGCCAGCAGCGAGGCGCCCGGCGACTGGCCCAAGGCCCTGCCGCCCAACCCGGTTGCCGAGCCGGACCTGGAGAACGCCGAGAAGCTCAACTTCAATTTCGAATGGGTCGGCAAGGTCTCGGTGAACACCGAGAACGGCAAGCCGCCGAGCTTGTGGCAGATCAATGGCCAGGCCTGGGACATCACCGACAAGACCTGCGCCGACCGGCCAATCGCCACGCTGCAGAAGGGCAAGAGCTACATCCTCGAGCTGAAGAACATGACTCAGTACCAGCACCCTATCCACCTGCATGGCATGAGTTTCAAGGTGATCGCCTCCAATCGGCGCAAGATCGTCGAGCCGTGGTTCACCGACACCTACCTGCTGGGCAAGAACGAGCGGGCCCAGGTGGCGCTGGTGGCGGATAACCCAGGCACCTGGATGTTCCATTGCCATGTCATCGATCACATGGAAACCGGCCTGATGGCCGCGATCGCGGTAGTCTGATGCGACCGCAGATCATCGATCGCAGCCGCGACCAGGAATTCATGCGCCTGGCCCTGGAGCTGGCCGCCGAGGGCGCGGCCTTGGGCGAGGTGCCGGTGGGCGCGGTGCTGGTGCAGCACGGCCAGGTGATCGGCCAGGGTTTCAACCGGCCGATCATCGACAGCGACCCCAGCGCCCACGCCGAAATGGTGGCGATCCGTGCCGCGGCCAAGTCGGCCAGCAACTACCGGCTGCCGGGCAGTACCCTGTACGTGACCCTGGAGCCTTGCAGCATGTGCGCGGGGTTGATCGTCCATTCGCGGGTGGCGCGGGTGGTCTACGGGGCGCTGGAACCCAAGGCGGGGATCGTGCAGAGCCAGGGGCAGTTCTTCAGCCAGGGGTTTCTCAACCATCGGGTGATGTTCGAGGGGGGTGTGCTGGCAGAGGAGTGCGGAACGATCTTGAGTGAGTTCTTCAAGGCGCGGCGGGCGAAAGGTCAATGATCGATCGCGGGGCAAGCCCGCTCCCACCGATATCGTGGGAGCGGGCTTGCCCCGCGATGGCATCACATCGGCGGCGACTGCTCCGCCGGCTTGTCCTTGTTCACCGCCGGCACATGCAGATTGCCCTCGGCCACCTGGCCTTCGAGCTGCGGCTGCGTGACCCAGGTGAGGATGTCGTAGTAGCGGCGGATGTTGGCCACGAAGTGCACCGGCTCGCCGCCGCGGGCGTAGCCGTACTTGGTCTTGCTGTACCACTGCTTCTGCGACAGGCGTGGCAGCATCTTTTTCACGTCCAGCCACTTGTTCGGGTTCAGGCCTTCGCGCTTGGCCAGGGTGCGGGCGTCTTCGAGGTGGCCGCTGCCGACGTTGTAGGCGGCCAGGGCGAACCAGGTGCGGTCTGGCTCCTTGATGCTGTCGTCGAGCTGGTCCTTGACCAGCATGAAGTACTTGGCGCCACCCTGGATGCTTTGCTTGGGGTCCAGGCGGTTGGACACGCCCATGGCCTGGGCGGTGCGCTGGGTCAGCATCATCAGGCCGCGCACGCCGGTCTTGGAAGTGACCTCGGGCTGCCACATCGATTCCTGGTAGCCGATCGCGGCGAGCAGGCGCCAGTCGACCTGCTCGACCTTGGAGCTGTTCTTGAAGTGCTTCTCGTACTTGGGCAGGCGCTGCTGCAGATGCTGGGCGAAGGTGTAGGCGCCGACGTAGCCGAGGACATCGACGTGGCCGTAGTAACGGTCCTTCAGACGCTGCAGGGTGCCGTTCTTCTGCGACTTGTCGAGAAACTCGTTGATCTCGTTGAGCAGGCTGTTGTCTTCGCCGGCAGCTACCGCCCAGCGCTGGTCGCGGGTGTCGCCCAGGTCGAAGGCCACGCGCACGTTGGGGAAGTACACCTGGTTCATGGCCAGCTCGTTGGAGTCGACCAGGGTCAGGTCGATCTGACCCTCGTCGACCATGCGCAGCAGGTCGACCACCTCGACGGCGTCGGACTCCTCGTACTCCAGCCCCGGGTTCTGCTTTTTCAGTTCGGCGAGCTGGTCGGCGTGGCTGCTGCCCTTGAGCACCATGATCTTCTTGCCCACCAATCCCTTGGCGCTGGTCGGCCGCGAGCGGCCATTGCGGTAGATGACCTGTGGGGTCACCTCGAGGTAGGGGTGGGAGAACTTCGCCTGGGCGGCACGGCGCTCGCTGCTGACCAGGCCGGCGGCGGCCAGTACCGGGCCGGACGGCTTGCCCAGCTGGTCGAACAGCTCATCGAGGTTGTCGGCGGTCTCGATCTCCAGCTTCACGCCCAGGTCGTCGGCGAAGCGCTTGACCAGTTCGTATTCGAAACCGGTTTCGCCGTTGCGGTCCTGGAAGTAGGTGGCCGGGCTGTTGCGGGTAATCACGCGCAATACGCCATCCTCCTTGACGCGTTCGAGGGTGCTGGGTTTTTCAACGCAGGCACCGAGCATCAGGAAGAGTCCGGTTGCGAGGAGCCATCTGGCGCATCGCTGGCGCAAAGCAGTGTGGGCGAACATAGGGTGCAGTATACGCAAAGGACCGGCGGCGCCATATCTCGACAATATGTGGCTTGTCTGGTAGCACGTCGCTGTGCCTGCGACAGGGCGCAGCCGGTCATGGGAGCGGGCTTGCCCCGCGATTCGGCCGCTACCGCAATCAAAAGCCCTGGTTTTTTTGACCCCTGGGTCCGGTTCCACCGCCCGGCAGCATTGGCGTTGAGCGGGTGCCGAAAGCCTGCGAATTAGGCTAGAATGCACGGCCTCTAAGCACACCCCTTCCTGAGGCTGTCCCGACGATGTTGATCCTGCGCGGCGCTCCTGCCCTTTCTGCCTTTCGCCACGGTAAATTACTCGAGCAACTGAGCCAGAAAGTCCCCGCTGTTACTGGTTTGTATGCCGAATTCGCCCACTTCGCCGACGTCGACGGCGAGCTGACCGCCGACCAGCAGCAGGTGCTGGGCCGTCTGCTCAAGTACGGCCCGAGCGTGCCGGTGCAGGAGCCCGCTGGCCGCCTGTTCCTGGTCGTGCCGCGCCTGGGCACCATCTCGCCCTGGGCATCCAAGGCCAGCGACATCGCCCACAACTGCGGCCTGCAGTCGATCCAGCGCCTGGAGCGCGGCATCGCCTACTACGTCGCCGGTAATATTTCCGACGCCGACGCCCAGGTCCTCGCCGCCGAGCTGCATGACCGCATGACCCAGCGCGTGCTGGCCAAGCTGGAAGACGCCGCCGACCTGTTCAGCCACGCCCAGCCCAAGCCGATGACCTCGGTGGACATCCTCGCCGGTGGCCGCGCCGCCCTGGCGCAGGCCAACATCGACCTGGGCCTGGCCCTGGCCGAGGACGAGATCGACTACCTGGTCAACGCCTTCCAGGGCCTCAAGCGCAACCCGAACGACATCGAACTGATGATGTTCGCCCAGGCCAACTCCGAGCACTGCCGCCACAAGATCTTCAACGCCAGCTGGGACATCGACGGCCAGGCGCAGGAGAAGAGCCTGTTCGGCATGATCAAGAACACCTACCAGATGCACAGTGAAGGCGTGCTGTCTGCGTACAAGGACAACGCCTCGGTGATCGTCGGCAGCGTCGCCGGCCGCTTCTTCCCGAACCCTGAGACCCGCCAGTACGGCGCGGTACAGGAGCCGGTGCACATCCTGATGAAAGTCGAGACGCACAACCACCCGACCGCCATCGCCCCGTTCTCCGGCGCCTCCACCGGCTCCGGCGGCGAGATCCGCGACGAAGGCGCCACCGGCCGTGGCGCCAAGCCCAAGGCTGGCCTGACTGGCTTCACCGTCTCCAACCTGCGCATCCCGGGCTTCGAGCAGCCCTGGGAGAAGCCGTACGGCAAGCCTGAGCGCATCGTCGATGCCCTCGACATCATGATCGAAGGCCCGCTGGGCGGCGCCGCGTTCAACAACGAATTCGGTCGCCCGGCACTGACCGGTTACTTCCGTACCTTCGAGCAGGGCATCAACACCCCGCACGGTGAGGAAGTCCGTGGCTACCACAAGCCGATCATGCTCGCCGGCGGCATGGGCAACATCCGTGAAGACCACGTGCAGAAAGGCGAGATCACCATCGGCGCCAAGCTGATCGTGCTCGGCGGCCCGGCCATGCTGATCGGCCTGGGCGGCGGCGCCGCTTCGTCGGTGGCCACCGGCGCCAGCTCCGCCGACCTGGATTTCGCCTCGGTACAGCGCGAGAACCCGGAAATGGAGCGCCGTTG
This sequence comes from Pseudomonas mosselii, assembly GCF_019823065.1. Classification (NCBI taxonomy): domain Bacteria; kingdom Pseudomonadati; phylum Pseudomonadota; class Gammaproteobacteria; order Pseudomonadales; family Pseudomonadaceae; genus Pseudomonas; species Pseudomonas mosselii. The sequence goes on along the minus strand of NZ_CP081966.1, from coordinate 5,010,735 downwards.
CCAGGAAGTCATCGACCGCTGCTGGCAATTGGGCGACAAGAACCCGATCGCCTTCATCCACGACGTTGGCGCCGGCGGCATCTCCAACGCCTTCCCGGAGCTGGTCAACGACGGTGGCCGCGGTGGCCGCTTCGAACTGCGCAACGTGCCCAACGACGAGCCGGGCATGGCCCCGCACGAAATCTGGTCCAACGAATCCCAGGAGCGCTACGTGCTGGCGGTCAGCGCCGAGGACTTCGAGCGCTTCCAGGCCATCTGCGAGCGTGAGCGCTGCCCGTTCGCGGTCGTCGGCGAGGCCACCGAAGAGAAGCACCTCACCGTCACCGACAGCCACTTCGACAACACCCCGGTGGACATGCCGCTGGACGTGCTGCTGGGCAAGCCGCCGCGCATGCACCGCTCGGTCACCCGCGAAGCGGAGCTGGGCGATGAGTTCGACCCGAGCACCCTGGAACTCAAGGACTCGGTCGAGCGTGTCCTGCGTCACCCGGCCGTGGCCAGCAAGAGCTTCCTGATCACCATCGGCGACCGTACCATCACCGGCCTCGTGGCCCGTGACCAGATGGTCGGCCCATGGCAAGTGCCGGTGGCCGACTGCGCCGTCACCGCCACCAGCTTCGACGTCTACACCGGTGAAGCCATGGCCATGGGCGAACGCACGCCGCTGGCCCTGCTCGACGCCCCGGCGTCCGGGCGCATGGCGATCGGCGAAACGCTGACCAACCTGGCGGCCTCGCGCATCGAGAAGCTGTCCGACATCAAACTGTCGGCCAACTGGATGTCCGCCGCCGGTCACCCGGGTGAAGACGCCCGCCTGTACGACACCGTCAAGGCCGTCGGCATGGAGCTGTGCCCGGAGCTGGGTATCACCATTCCGGTCGGTAAAGACTCGATGTCGATGAAGACCCAGTGGAGCGAAGCGGGCGAGCAGAAGAGCGTCACCTCGCCGATGTCGCTGATCATTACCGGCTTTGCCCCGGTCACCGACATCCGCAAGACCCTGACCCCGCAACTGCGCATGGACAAGGGCGAAACCGACCTGATCCTGATCGACCTGGGCCGTGGCCAGAACCGCATGGGCGCCTCGATCCTGGCGCAGACCCACGGCAAGCTGGCCGCCCAGGCGCCGGACGTCGATGATGCCGAGGACCTCAAGGCGTTCTTCGCCGTGATCCAGGGCCTGAACGAAGACGGCCACCTGCTGGCCTACCACGACCGTTCCGACGGCGGCCTGATGACCACCGTGCTGGAAATGGCCTTTGCCGGCCACTGCGGCCTTGACCTGGAACTGGGCAACCTGACCAGCAAGCGCGAGAAAGTCGCGGCCATCCTCTTCAACGAAGAGCTGGGCGCAGTGATCCAGGTCCGTCAGGACGCCACGCCGGACGTACTGGCGCAGTTCAGCGCTGCAGGCTTGGGCGAAGATTGCGTCGCCGTGATCGGCCAGCCGATCAACAACGGTGAAGTGCTGATCAAGTTCGAAGGCGAAGAACTGTTCAAGGGTGAGCGCCGCCTGCTGCAGCGCCAGTGGGCCGAGACCAGCTACCAGGTCCAGCGCCTGCGCGACAACGCCGACTGCGCCGACCAGGAATTCAACGCCCTGCTGGAAGAAGACAACCCGGGCCTGTCGGTCAAGCTCGGCTACGACGTCAACGAAGACATCGCCGCGCCGTACATCAAGAAGGGCGTGCGCCCGCAAGTGGCGATCCTGCGCGAGCAGGGCGTCAACGGCCAGGTCGAGATGGCTGCCGCCTTCGACCGCGCGGGTTTCGCTGCGGTCGACGTGCACATGAGCGACATCCTGTCTGGCCGTGTCGACTTCGAAGCCTTCAAAGGTCTGGTGGCCTGCGGTGGCTTCTCCTACGGCGACGTGCTGGGTGCCGGTGAGGGCTGGGCCAAGTCGGCGCTGTTCAACGCCCGTGCCCGTGATGCCTTCCAGGCCTTCTTCGAGCGTACCGACAGCTTCGCCCTGGGCGTGTGCAACGGTTGCCAGATGATGTCCAACCTGCACGAGCTGATCCCGGGCACCGAGTACTGGCCGCACTTCGTGCGCAACCGCTCGGAGCAGTTCGAGGCGCGCGTGGCCATGGTCGAGGTGCAGAAGTCCAACTCGATCTTCCTGCAGGGCATGGCCGGTTCGCGCATGCCGATCGCCATCGCCCACGGTGAAGGCCATGCCGAGTTCGCCAGCGAAGAGGCACTGCTGGAAGCCGACCTGTCCGGTTGCGTGGCCCTGCGCTACGTCGACAACCACGGCAAGGTCACCGAAGCCTATCCGGCCAACCCGAACGGCTCGCCGCGTGGCATCACCGGCCTGACCAGCCGCGACGGCCGCGTGACCATCATGATGCCGCACCCGGAGCGGATGTTCCGCGCCGTGCAGAACTCCTGGCGTCCGGATGAGTGGCAGGAAGACGCGGCCCTGATGCGCATGTTCCGCAATGCGCGGGTGTGGGTGAACTAAGGGTGTACAAACTCGCCTTCTTCGTCCCCGACAGCCATGTCGAGGTGGTCAAGGCCGCCGTGTTCGCCGCTGGAGGCGGGCGCATCGGCGACTACGACCACTGCGCCTGGCAGACCCTTGGCCAGGGCCAGTTCCGCCCGTTGGACGGCAGCCAGCCGTACCTCGGGCAGGGCGGCCAGGTCGAGGTGGTCGAGGAGTGGAAGGTGGAGCTGGTGGTGGCTGATGCGCTGATCGCCCAGGTGGTCGCCGCGCTCAAGCAGAGCCACCCGTATGAAACGCCGGCTTATGAGGTTTGGCCACTGGCTGACTTCTAGAACGGCGTCGAATGACATCGCGGGGCAAGCCCGCTCCCACAAGGCCTGTTGATACCTTGTGGGAGCGGGCTTGCCCCGCGATGCTTTTCAGCCCTGCAAAGCGCTGCTTAACGCAGGCGCCTTGCTACCCACGACCAGATGCCACACCCCACCCGCCTGCGGACTCACCCCCAGGCATCCCAGCGCGATCAAGCGTTCCTGCGCTACCTTGCCCTCATCCCTGACCCGTACCCGCACCCGGCTCGAGGCCACGCACTGGGCCTCCAGCAGATTGTCTCGCCCGCCCAGGGCCTGCAGCCATTGATCCGCGACGACCGTCTCGGTGACCACCGCGGCCTTCTCGGCAACCGGCGGCGCCACCCGCGCATGGGGCAGTTCCCCGCGAATCTCGTCGGCCAGCGCATCGGCCATCGGCCCCACCACCACCTGCAGGCTGCCACCGGTACCGGGGCGTACCACGGCGAGGGCGCCGAGGGCCTTCAAGTCTTGGTCGCGGGCCAGGTTGCGGTCGGCCAGTACCAGGCGCAGGCGCGTGGTGCAGGCATCCACGCCCTGCAGGTTGGCCGCGCCGCCAAGGGCGTCGATGTAGCGCCGGGCCCGTGGCGCATCGCTGCCCTCGGCCTGGCTGGCCGCCTGTTCCTCGCGGCCGGGGGTCTTCAGGTCGAAACGGCGGATGCAGTAGTCGAACACGAAGTAGTAGACCAACCCATAGAGCACGCCCACCGGGAACACCAGCCAGCCGTTGCTCGAACGCCCCCAGCCCAGGGCCATGTCGATGCCGCCGCCGGAGAAGGTGAAGCCCAGGCGGATCCCCAGCAGGTCGCAGATGGCCATGGACAGCCCGGTCAGCAGCGCATGGATCAGGTACAGCAGCGGCGCCAGGAACATGAAGGCGAATTCGATCGGCTCGGTCACCCCGGTCAGCGCCGAGGTCAGCGCCATCGACAGCAGCACCCCGCCAATCAGCTTGCGCCGCTGTGGCAGGGCATGGCGGTACATGGCCAGGCAGGCGGCGGGCAGGCCGAAGATCATTACCGGGAACATGCCGGTCATGAACTGGCCGGCGTTTGGGTCGCCGGCGAAGAAGCGCGCCAGATCACCGGTGATCACTTGGCCGCTGGCCGCCTGGAAGCTGCCGAAAACGAACCACACCAGGTTGTTGAGGATATGGTGCAGGCCGGTGATGATCAGCAGCCGGTTGAGCACGCCGAAGAAGAATGCGCCGATGCTGCCGCTCTCCAGCATCAGCTGGCCGAGCGCGTTGATGCCGTGCTGGATCGGTGGCCAGATCAGGCCGAACAGCAGCCCGAGGAACACCGCCGATACCCCGGTGGCGATCGGCACGAAGCGCCGGCCACCGAAGAACGCCAGGTAGTCCGGCAGCTGGATGTCCTTGAAGCGGTTGTACAGGCCGCCGCCGAGCAAGCCGCAGATGATGCCGGCGAGCATGCCCATGTCGATCTTCGGATCGATCACCTTCAGCGTCGCCACCAGCACCAGGTAGCCGATGGCGCCGGCCAGGCCCGCGGTGCCGTTGTTGTCGCGGGCGAAGCCCACGGCGATGCCGATGGCGAAGATCAGCGCCAGGTTGGCGAAGATCGCTTGCCCGGCGTCATGCACCAGGGCGATGTCGAGCAGGTCGGTGTCGCCCAGGCGCAGCAACAGGCCGGCGATGGGCAGGATGGCGATGGGCAGCATCAAGGCGCGGCCGAGCCGCTGCAGGCCCTGGATGAAGTGCTGGTACATGGTGCGCTCCGATTATTGTTGTAGGGCCATGGGGGCCGCGGATTGGGCGTGGGATTGCGCGGCGAAGTCGCGGCAGGCCTGGCGTACGGCCCCGGCGCTGGCCAGGCCCAGCAGGCCCTGGCTGAAGCGGTGGCAGGCACTGGCGTCGAGCTGGCGGACCAGGGCCTTGATCTCGCCGATCTGCGGCGCGCTGACCGACAGCTCGGCCACGCCGAGGCCGACCAGCACCGGCGTGGCCAGCGGATCGCTGGCCAGCGCACCGCACACGCCAACCCAGCGGCCGTGTTTCGCCGCGCCCTGGCAGGTCAGCTCGATCAGGCGTAGCAGTGCCGGGTGCAGGGCATCGACCCGCGCCGCAAGCCCGGCATGGTCACGGTCCATGGCGAGGGTGTACTGGGACAGGTCGTTAGTGCCGATGGAGAAGAAGTCCGCGTGCTCGGCCAGGCGCTCGGCGAGCAGCGCCGCGGCCGGCACCTCGATCATCACCCCCAGTTCGGCGCGCGCCGTCACGCCCAGCTCGGCGGCCAGCCGGTCGAGGCGCTGGCGGATGGCGATCAGCTCGTCGACCTCGGTGACCATCGGCAGCATGATCCGGCAGCGCCGCTGCGGGCTGACCTGGAGCAGGGCGCGCAGTTGCTGGTCGAGCAGCTCCGGGCGAACCTGGCCTAGGCGGATGCCGCGCAGGCCCAGCACCGGATTGGCCTCGGCCGGCAGGGGCAGGTAGTCGAGCTGCTTGTCGCCGCCGACGTCGATGGTGCGAATGATCACCGGGCGCTCGGCCATCGCGTCGAGCACCGCCTGGTAGGCGTTGCGCTGCTCGGCCTCGTCCGGTGCGGTGGGGCGGTCGATGAACAGGAACTCGCTGCGCAGCAGGCCGATGCCGTCGGCGCCCAGGGCCAGGGCCTGGGCGGCTTCTTCGGCGCTGGCGACGTTGGCCGCGACCTCGATCAACTGGCCATCGCGGGTACGCGCGCCTTGCTGTGCGGCGGCCTGCTGGCGCTGGCGGATTTCGCGGCGTTGCTGCAGGTGGCAGTGGACCTCGGCCAGGCGTTGTGGGGCGGCCTGGGTTTCCAGGCGGCCCTGGTCGGCGTCCAGCACCAGGGGCGTGCCGGCGGGCAGGTCGAGCAGCGCTTCGCCCACGGCCACCAGGCATGGCAGGCCGCGGGCACGGGCGAGGATGGCGACGTGCGAGGTGGCGCCACCGGCGGCCATGCACAGCCCGGCGACATCGTGGCGGGTGAGCAGCAGCAGGTCGGAGGGGGTCAGTTCGTGGGCGACGACGATGGCCGCCGGTGGCAGGCGCAGTTGCCGGGTTTCGCCGAGCAGGGCGCGCAGCACCCGCTGCTGCAGGTCGTAGAGGTCGTTGGCGCGCTCGGCCAGCAACGGGTTGCCCAGGCTGCGCAGGACCTGGCACTGGGTCTCGATGGCGCGGCTCCAGGCATGGCTGGCGGCGACGCCGCCAGCGATATGCTGGCGGGCATCGCCGAGCAGAGCCGGGTCGTCGAGCAGGGCCAGGTGGGCCTCGAGAATCGCCGCCGCGTCCTCCTGGCCGCGAGGCAGGTGCCGCCAGTCGCGGTCGATGGCATGGCGGACCTCGGCCAGGGCGCTGTTCAGCGCCTGGTGCTGCTCGCCGGGGTCGTTGTCGCCGCTGTCCGCCGGCAGGCTGATGCCGTCCAGGCGCGCCAGTGGCCCGAGGGCGAGGCCGGGGGCGGCGCAGACACCGTTGAGCACGCCGGGCTCTGCATTGGGCTTGGGCGTGGCGGCACTGGCGGGCACGTGGGGGGCATGGCGTTCACCGACCGAGGCGGTCTGCACGGCGGCGATCAATGCCTGCAGCGCGGCCTGACTGTCCGGCCCGGTGCAAATCAGTTCGACTTCGGCGCCTTCACCAACGCCCAGGCCCATGACCGCCACCAGGCTGTTGAGGTCGGCCTCGTGCTCGGCGAAGCGCAGCACGGCATGGCTCTGGAAGCCTTGCGCGGTCTGGCGCAGCAGGGCAGCGGGGCGGGCATGCAGGCCGCCGTGATGAGCGACCCGGGCATGACCGCGTGCGCGCTCATGGCTGACCGGTCGTGCCTGCGCTTCGCTGCCCGTGGCCTCGACCTCCAGCAGCGCCGCGCCCAGGCGTGAAGCGCCTGTATCCAGTCGCGTCAGGCCAAAGCCCGGGCCGTTGCTGACCAGCATCACGGTGACCAGGCTGACGCAGTGCTGCGCCACCAGGTCCATGTCGAAGCGCACCAGCGGTTGTCCCTGTTTCACTTGGTCGCCCAGCGCCACCAGCGGCGAGAAACCGCGCCCCTGCAGCTGCACGGTGTCGACACCGATATGCAAGAGGACTTCCGCGCCGTTGGCCGCGCGCAGGGTCAGCGCATGGCCAGTGCGCGCCAGTTGCACCACTTCACCGGCGCAGGGCGCGTGCAGCACGTCGTTCAACGGGTCGATGGCGACGCCGTCGCCCAGGGTGCCGCTGCTGAACACCGGGTCCGGTACCTGGTCCAGCGGTACCTGCGGTCCGGCGAGCGGGGCATGGAGGATGATCTTGTTATTGTCGGGCATGCGCTGTTCCTCGCGGCTTCACTGCGTGCAGGTCACTTTGCTCAGGTGGCGCGGCTGGTCGGGGTCGAGGCCGCGGGCCTCGGCCAGGGCCGCGGCCATGATGTAGAAGCTCTGGATCGCCAGCAGCGGGTCCAGGGCCGGGTGTTCGGCGCCGCTCAGGGTGAGGTCGCGCCCGGCGATATCGGCTGGTGCCGCCAACAGCACGCGGGCGCCGCGCTGGCGCATGTCGGCGGCCAGCTGCAGCAACCCGGCCTGCTCGACGCCACGGGGGGCGAACACCAGCAGCGGGTACTGGGCATCGATCAGGGCCATCGGGCCATGGCGCACTTCGGCGCTGCTGAAGGCCTCGGCCTGGATCACCGAGGTTTCCTTGAGTTTGAGCGCGGCCTCCTGGGCGATGGCGAAGCCCGCGCCGCGGCCGATCACCATCAGGCGCTCGCTGTCGCGCAGGGTATCGATGGCCGGGCTCCAGTCTTGCCCGGCGGCCTCGCGCAGCTGCGCGGGCAGGGCAAGGCCGGCTTCCTGCAGGGCGCGATCCTGGCCCCAGTGGGCGACCAGGCGGGCGCCGGCTGCCAGGGTGGCGACGAAGCTCTTGGTCGCCGCCACCGACAGCTCAGGGCCTGCGCACAGCGGCAAGTGGTGCTGGCAGGCCTGCTCCAGGGGCGAGCCTTCGGCGTTGACCAGCGAGACCGTGGTCGCCCCGCACTGGCCCAGGCGGCGCAGGCTGTCGACCAGGTCCGGGCTCTGGCCCGACTGCGAGAAGCCCAGCGCCACTTGGCCACGTACTCGCAGTGGCGCCTGCTGCAGGGTCACCACCGACATCGGCAGCGAAGCCACCGGCAGGCCCAGCTGCTGCATGGCGATGTAGGCGAAGTAGCTGGCGGCGTGGTCCGAGCTGCCCCGGGCCACGGTCAGCGCCACTTGCGGATCGAGCCGGCGCAGCTGTTCGGCCAGGGTTTCCAGGCGCGGGTCCAGCGTCTGCGTCTGACGTTCGACGACCTCGGCGCAGGCGCGGGCTTCTTCGAGCATCCTTGAACTCATGCGGTTTCTCCTTCGATCATCACGGCGGTCAGGTTCAGTTGGCGGTCCAGCAGCACCGCGTCGGCCCAGGCGCCCGGTTGCAGGCGGCCACGGTCGGCGATGCCGAGATAATCGGCGGGATGGCGGGACAGGCGCTCGGAGGCTTCGGACAGCGGCAGGCCGATCTTCACCAGGTTGCGCAGGGCCTGGTCCATGGTCAGGGTGCTGCCGGCCAGGGTGCCGTCGGGCAGGCGCACGCCGCCCAGGCACTTGGTCACGGTGTGGCTGCCCAGGCGGTATTCGCCGTCGGGCATGCCGGCGGCGGCGGTGGAGTCGGTCACGCAGTACAGGCACGGGATCGAGCGCAGGGCCACGCGCATGGCGCCGGGGTGCACGTGCAGCAGGTCGGGAATCAGCTCGGCGTAGCGGGCATGGGCCAGGGCCGCGCCGACGATGCCCGGCTCGCGGTGGTGCAGCGGGCTCATGGCGTTGTACAGGTGGGTGAAGCTGGTGGCGCCGGCCTCCAGGGCTGCCACGCCTTCTTCGTAGCTGCCCAGGGTATGGCCGAGCTGCAGGCGGATGCCGCGCTGGCTCAGGGCCTGGATCAGCGGCAGGTGGCCGGCGATTTCCGGGGCGATGGTGATGACCTTGATCGGCGCCAGGGCCAGGTATTGCTCGACCTCGTCGAGCAGCGCCTGGTGGGCGAAGTTCGGCTGCGCGCCGAGCTTGCCGGGGTTGATGTACGGGCCTTCCAGGTGCACGCCGAGGATGCGCGCGCCCTGGCGCGGTTGCTTGAGGTGTTCGCCTAGTTCGGCGAGCACGCGGGTCAGCTCCTCGCGGGGCGCGGTCATGGTGGTGGCCAGCAGCGAAGTGGTGCCGAAACGCCGGTGGGTACGGGCGATGGTGGCGAAGGCGTCGCCGCCCTGCATGATGTCGCTGCCTCCACCCCCGTGCACGTGCAGGTCGATGAACCCGGGCAGCAGATACGGCAGGTCGTTGGTCTGCGGGTCGCATGGCGTGCCCTCGATGGCCCGGATGCGGCCGTTTTCGAGGTGCAGTTGTCCGCGCACCCAGCCGTCGGGGGTGAGGATGTTGGCGATGTCCATGGGGGCTCCGGTCAGCGTCGCAGTTCGGCGACGAAGTCGTAGTAGTCGTTGCGGCAGTAGGTGTCGGTCAGCTCGATGGCGGTGTTGTCGTCGAGGTAGCCGATACGGGTCATCAGCAGCATGGCGGTGCCGGGGGCGATGCCCACCTGGGCGGCCAGTTCGTCGCTGGCGTTGATTGCGCGGATGTGTTGCAGGGCGCGGACCACCGGGCGGCCGAGCCGGTCGAGGTGCTGGTAGAGCGAATCGCCGATGGCCTGCGGGTCGCCGAGCAGTCGGGCGGGCAGGGTGCTGACCTCCACCGCCATGACGATATCGTCGGCCTTGCGCAGGCGCTTGAGGTGGACCACCTGGTCGGTGGGCGACAGGCCGAGGCGGATCAGTTCGTCGTTGCTCGGGGTGCCGATGCTGCGCTCGAGCCACTGGGAGCTGGGCACGAAGCCCTTCATGCGCAGCATTTCGCTAAAGCTCGACAGACGTGACAGGGGTTGTTCGAGGCGTGGCGTGATGAAGGTGCCGGAGCCCTGGATGCGATGGATCAGGCCTTGTTCGAGCAGGACCTCAAGGGCCTTGCGCGCGGTGACCCGGGAGATGTCCAGGGTTTCGCTGAGGGTGCGCTCCGAGGGCAGCGCCTGGTCGGCGGTCCATTGGCCGGCGTGGATGGCCTGCTCAAGGTTGCGCGCCAGCTGCAGGTAGAGCGGGGTGGCGCTGGTGTCGTCGGGGCGCAGGGCCGATAGAGGACGCATGGGCGGTGTCCGGTATTGTTGTTGGGTGGAAATTAATACCACTTTAATACCAGGTCAATACCACTGGTCCGATCAGGAATCTCGTTCTTGATTCTGGGGGCGCTTTGCGCCCCTTTCCGACCGGTCCGGCGCCCCGGCAAGGCCGCTCCCACAGGGACCGCACCATGGCAGAACTGGCACATATCCTGTGGGAGCGGGCTTGTGTCGCGAAAGGGCTACGCAGCAGCCCCGGCGATCTCAAAGACTGTCGGATATTTCCGAACCTGAAACCAAATGCTTCAGCCAGCAAAGCTTGGGAACTATCCTACGCGCTTGCCGGAAGCTGCCGCGTTGTCGGGGAAATACCCCAGGGATAACTTCACCGGGTCGCCACATTTGGTGACCGGGTGTGAGAACCCGCATCACGAAGAACGCCGCTCTGCTATGGCAGCCGTGCGCGGGCAGGCTCTGCCTGACCGGTTTTCTTCGTGACCGGGTTCTCACTCCGTGTACGGCTGCCACCCAATTATGTGAGAACGATCAAGTGGCGGTTCCTGTTAATCACGAAGGAACTTCCCAATGAAAAAACGCGTACCTGACCCGCCCCGTCTCGGACCCTTCATCAGTATCCGTTCCACGCTCACCCGCGATGAGGCCATGACCGCCGCCGTCGAAGTGGCCACCGCCATTTCCGATGTCCTCGATATCTACTTCAAGACCGAACCCGGAGAAGCCCAGGACCGCCTGTTCACCGCCAGCGACTACCTCGGCCAACTGGCCTGCGCCCTGCTCGAACACAAGCCGCAGGTCCGACCATGACTCGCGGCCACACCGCAGGCCGCACGGTCTGCCTGGACCTGTTCAAGGTCGAGCCAGGCGTTTCCTTCGAGGACGCCTTCAGCGAGTTGTCGGTGCTGCTTGGCTGCATCCGCCACCTGACCTGCGAGGCGGAAATGGAGGGTGACCTGCTGGCCGGCAGCTCGGCGCGAATCCTCAGTGCCATGGCCAAGGCGCTGATCGATGACATGGAGGTGGGGTTGAACAGGAAGACCTCATGACACCCGGGGGGCCGCTATGCGGCCCTTTCGCGACACAAGGCCGCTCCCACAGGATATGTACCAGTTCTGCCATGGTGCGGTCCCTGTGGGAGCGGCCTTGTGTCGCGAAAGGGCTGCAAAGCAGCCCCGACAATCCATCGGTCTACCCCGCCCGGCGCACCAACCCACACGCCAGCAACCCCACCTCGAACAGCACCCACATCGGCACCGCCAGCAGGGTCTGGGAAAACACATCCGGCGGCGTCAGGATCATCCCCACCACGAAGCAGCCGACGATCACATAGGGCCGGCTGCGCCGCAGCGTGGCCACGTCGGTCAGCCCCGCCCAGACCACGATGAAGGTCGCCACCGGGATCTCGAAGGCCAGGCCGAACGCCAAAAACAGTGCCAGGATGAAGTCCAGGTACAAGCCGATGTCGGTCATCATCGCCACCCCGTCCGGGGTCACGCTGGCGAAGAAGCCGAACATCATCGGGAACACCAGGAAGAACGCGAACGCCATGCCGCCGTAGAACAGCAGGATGCTCGACACCAGCAACGGCAGGGCGATGCGCCGTTCGCGGCGGTACAGCCCCGGGGCGATGAAGCCCCAGGCCTGGTGCAGCAGCAGCGGCATGGCGACGAACAGCGCGCACATCGCCGTCAGCTTGAACGGCGTGAGGAACGGCGAGGTGACGCTGGTGGCGATCATGCTGGCGCCTTCGGGCAGGTAGCGGCGCAGCGGTTCGGAGATCTGCGTGTACAGCGTCTGGGCGAAAGGGAACAAGCCGCAGAACACCAGCGCAACCACCAGCAGGCAGCGCACCAGGCGCTTGCGCAGGTCGCGCAGGTGGTCGGTCAGCGGCATGCGCGCCGCCTGGTCGAGGGCGAGGGACATCAGGCGCTTTCCTTGGTGTGGACGACCGGGGTCGGGTCATTGGCCGGCGTCGCGTCGAGCTGGATGCCTTGGCGGATCTCCTGCTCCAGGCGCTGCAACGGCGCGGCATCCAGGGCGGGCATGTCGATCTCCCGCTCCACCTGCGCCTTCAACGCATTCAGCGCCCGACGGGCCTGGCCCAGCCCACGGCCGAGGGTACGCGCCGCCACCGGCAGGCGCTCGGGGCCGAGCACCAGCAAGGCGACGATGCCGACCAGCAGCAGTTCGGTGAAGCCGATCTCGAACATCAGGCCTGACGATCCGTTTGCGCCTGCTGCACCGGCTGATTGTTCAGCACCTGGGGTTGCTGCTCGACGCCATTGTCGGCAGAACCCCCCATGGACTTGCGAAAGCCCTGGATCGCTTCACCGACATCACTGCCCAGCCCCTTGAGACGCTTGGTGCCGAACAGCAGGAAGACGATCAACAGCACGATCACCAATTGCCAGATTCCGATGCCACCCATGTAAGACCACTCCTGTCAGGCCAAAGAAAAAGAAGGCCAATCCTGCCTTGTGCAGATGACGGGCACATGACTGCCATCTGGCTGAAACAACGGGCGTGTTGACTGGCGCTTTTTACCGCTGACAGGAAGACAGGGATGGGGCGCAGGCGACAACAGGGCGCGGCACTGCTGATGGTGCTGGTGGTGCTGGCGATGCTCGCGGCGGGGCTGGCCTGGCTGGTGGAAGATGGCCGGCGCCAGGTGGACGAGGTGCGCCTGTTGCACCAGCGGGTGCAGGTACGGGCCATGGAGCAGGCCGGGCTGGCCTATGCCTCCCAGGCCCTGCGCGATCCGGCTTGGCGGGCCAGCCCGCTGTTCTGGCAGGCCCTGCGTGGGCAGCCGTTGGCCTATGACTTCGGTGCCGGCAAGGCGCAACTGCGGGTGATCGACCAGCACACATGCTTCAACGTCAATGCCCTGCTGGGCGAGGACGGTCCACGGGCCGAGCGCCAGCTACGCCACCTGCTCGGCGACGACATGGCCGCCGAGCGGCTGGTCGATGCCCTGGCCGACTGGCTGGATGCCGACAGCGATGCCCGCTTGCAAGGGGCCGAGAGTGCCCAGTACCTGCGCCAGCAGCCACCCCGGTTGGCGGCCAACCAGCCAATGCTCGACACCAGTGAGCTCAACCTGCTGTTGGAGCCGGACAGTGGCCGACAAAGCCGCTACCGAATGCTCTGCGCACTGCCATCGACCGGTGGCTGGCGACTCAATGCCAACGCCCTGGGGCTGGAGCACCTGCCGTTGCTGGAGGCCCTGTACGAGGGGCAGTTTTCCCGTTCGATGCTCAGCCGCATCATCAGCGGCCGGCCGGCGGCGGGCTATGTGGATGCCACGGCATTGCGCCAGGCGCTGGGCGCGGTGGATGACGAGACCTTCGCCCGGCTAAGCGAAGGGTTGTTGCTCAACAGCGGCCATTTCGTGCTGCAGCTGTCGTTCGAGGAAGAGGGGCGCACGCTGCGCAGCCAGTTCCAGATCGAGGCGCTGGGCGTGGTGCAATGGCATGCGCGGGTGCCGGCGCAGCAGGTGCGGGTCAGGGGTAGGGAGGCAGGGGCCTGGTAGAGCGTGATCGCGGGGCAAGTCGCATCGGCGCACCGCCGCTCCCACAAGGACTTGCGTATTCCTTGTGGGAGCGGCGGTGCGCCGATGCGACTTGCCCCGCGATTGGGTCGAAAGGCGATCGATCAGAGGGTACCGATCTCCCCACCATCATTACGCTGGATCACCACCGTCGAAGCCCGTGGCCGCACCGAGGTGCCGGTCGGTGTGACGTCGGTGGCCTTGTCGGTGGTCGGCCAGTTGTCCGGGTGCTGGATGTTGACGAACATCGTCTTGTTGTCCGGGGTGAAGGTGATGCCCGTCACCTCGCAACCGTTCGGCCCGACGAAGAAGCGGCGCAGGGCCGCCTGGTTGGTGGCGTTGATCGGGATCTGCTTGCCGTTGGCGTCCACCAGGTCGGTGGGGATCACCGCCAGCAGCTGGTCGTTGGTGTAGCTGGTCAGGGTGGCCTCGCCGTTGTCGGTCTCGAACCACAGCACGCCGCGGCTATCGAAGCTCATGCCGTCGGGGCTGGCGAACTGGTTCAGTTCGGTCAGGCCGGAGCGGTTGATGTCCGGGGCGCCGGCGGCATTGGCGCCGAACACGAAGATGTCCCAGGTGAAGGTCTTGTGATCGTCGCTGTCGTGCCAACGGATGATGTGGCCGTGGCGGTTCGGGCCGCGCGGGTTGGCCGCGTCGACCTTGGCGGCGGTGCGCGCGCTGTTGTTGGTCAGGGTCAGGTAGACGTCGCCGTTGAGCGGGTTGACGGCGGTCCACTCCGGACGGTCCATGGGCGTGGCGCCCACGGCGTCGGCAGCGCCACGGGTGTTGAGGATGATGCCCGGCAAATCGGTGAACAACGCGCCGAGGGTGCTGCCACCGGTGGTCGGGGTGGCGACGTCGAGCAGTAGCCAGGCGCCGGTGCCGTTGGCGTCGAAGCGGGCCACGTAGAGCTTGCCCTTGTCCAGGTACTTGGCGCCGGTGGCCAGACGGTCGGCCGGGTTGGCATCGGCCGGGTCCCACAGGGCGTCGGAGACGAACTTGTACAGGTACTCGTTGTTGGAGTCGTCGCCGGTGTACCAGACCAGCGGCTTGCCGGCCACCGGCAGGCCCGGGCAGCAGCCTTCGTGGCGGAAGCGGCCCAGGGCGGTGCGTTTTACCGCCAGGGTGTTGCTGGTGTACGGGTCGATCTCGACGATGTAGCCGTAGGTGCTGGCTTCGTTGCGGAAGTCATCGGTGGCGCTGGCGCCGGTGGGGGTGATGTCGAAGCGGGCGAACTCGCCGGCCACTTCACTGGCGTCACCGGCCGCGGTTTCCCACTTGTACTGGCCGCTGCTGCTGGAGACGCCGATGCGCACCTGGTTGGCCGGGCGGGTGCCCTTGTTGACGAAGATGCCGGGCCAGTTCTCCTCGCAGGTCAGGTAGGTGCCCCACGGGGTATAGCCGTTGCCGCAGTTGTTGTTGGTGCCGCGGCACTGGGTGCCGGTGGGGGAGAACTTGGTCTTGACGTGATCGGTGCCGCGCATCGGGCCTGCGATGTCCATCAGCGAGACGGTGGTGAAGCGGCGGTTGAGCGGGTCGTTATCGACCACCTGCCAGCGCCCGGCAACCTTGCTGATGCGCACCACGCCTGCGCCGTGGGCGTTGATCTCCTTGCGCACTTCCTCGACCGGGCGCTTGCCGGCGACGGTGGTGGGGCCGGCCGGGTGCAGGGCGGCGGTGTCGATGTACTCGAAGTTGATCGCCAGCAGGCCATCGCTGGAGCTGCCGTTGATGGGGAAGAAGTGCATGCCGTCATGGTGCATGCCCATGGCGTTGGCCTGGTCGGTGGAGGTGTTGCTGCCATCGGCCTTCCAGGGGTTGGCGGTGGCGTTCAGCGGTGTGCCCCAGGGCGCCAGCACATAGGCGCTGTAGCCGGCGGCGACCACGCAGGCATCGGTGCGCGAGCCTGGAATGGAATTGAAGCCCAGCTTGAGTTTCGGTTTCTCCGGCTGGGGCGCCGGATCATCGTTGTCGGAGCCGCCGCCGCCGTCGAAGCAACCGGTCAGGCCGGTGCCGGCGATCATGGCGATGGCGGCGCCGAGGCTGCCGCGCACCACGGCGCGACGGCTCAGGTAGGTGTCCATGACACTGGCCATCGGCAGGTTGCCGCTCAGGTTCCGGTCCAGGTTATCGCCGGTATCTCGACTCATCAGGGTGTCCTTTTTTGGCTGAGTTGAAGGAGACCGCGACTCTAGACGGCAAGTATGTCGATTGATTGGCAGAAATGTTAAAGGGCGTTTAAAACGCGCTGCTATTACTAAAGGCCTAGTCCAGGCTGTTTTGGAATTAACAGCGGATTTCTGCCATCAAACTGTCACGCCAACGCCGCAATATCCGGGGCCCAACGTGAACAGGGATGGCGGAGTCGATGGCAAGCAGTATGGGCAGGCGCGAGGTGATCGGGTGGCTGGGCGTCGGTGCGCTGGCGCCGCTGCTCGGTGCCTGTTCCACGCTGCCGGGGCCGCGTGGCGGCAGCAACCGGGCGCTGGACCTGCTGTATGTGGCCGACACCCTCGATGCCCGTCAGCCGGGCCAGGCCGTGGTGCCGGCCACGCGCCTGGGACCGGTCAGCCACCTGGGTCGTGCACCCTGGATGAGCGGGCCCAACGCCAGTGCCGGGCAACCGGAGCTGGCGCCATTGCTCGATGCCCGCCTGGTCGGACAAGCCCGTACGGGTGGTTACGCGGTGCTGGCAGCGTTGCTCGAACAATTGCGCGCCGAAGCTGGCAGTGAGCACTGCCTGACCTTGGAGAACGGCCAGTGCTGGAACGGCAGTGGCCTGGCCTACCTCACTCAGGGCGAAAGCGGCGTGCAGGGCAGCCAGTTGCTGGGCAGCGAGGCGCGGGTCAGCAGCGATGAGCGGGTGCTGTGGCCACAGCGCAGCGCCGGGCTCTATCGCCAGTCTTCTTCTATCACCCTCGGCGCCGGACTGGCCGACACCCAGGCCAAGGCGCTGGGCATTGAAGGCGTCAAGGTGTTCCAGCGCGCAGGTGTGCGCATTGCGGTTGTGGGGGTTACCGACCCTTACGCCCAGGACCAGAAAGCCTCCCTGAAACAGTGGTACCAGTCCCTTCAACCGAGCTTCCAGCAGGCCCGGCGCGAGGCCGACCTGGTGGTGGCGCTGGCGGATGTCGGTACCGGACCCGGTCTGTGGCTGGCCGAGCGGGTGCCGGAAGTGGATGTGCTGCTGTGCGCCCGCGGCCAGGACCTGTGGCCCGCGCCGGTAATGGCGAGCCAGGCCAGTGGCCGGCGGGTGCCGGTGCTGTTCGCCGGCTGTCGGGCCAGTGGCGCGTTTCGCCTGCGTTGCCGCCAGGCCGGTGGCCAGTGGCAGTTCGAGGCGCGTTTTTTTCCGGCCTTCGAGCACAGCCTCGGACCGCAAGCCCAGGCCCGCGCCAGCCAGCTGCGCGGCGAACTGCAACGCCAGCGCAGCGGCCACGCCGCCTGGCTCGACCAGCCCCTGGCCCGCGCCCCCGAGGCGTTGTGGCGCCGCGATACCCGTGGCGGCAGCTGGGACCGCCTGCTGCACCAGGCATTAGCCGACGATTCGAGCATGCCGGTGCTGCTGCCCGGTCTGCGTTACGACTTCCCGCTGCGGGCAGGTGAGCCGATCACCCGTGAACACCTGATCAGCCTCACCGGTGGCTACCCCGCGCCAGTGGTCGAAGCCCCGGCGCGCCAGGTCGAACAGGTGTTGGAGAACGCCGCTGAGCAACTGTTCGGCGACCCGCTGCTGCTGGACAACAGCCAGGACCTGCCGCGCTGGCAGAGCCAGGACTGGCAGGTGAGCTACAGCCCCAACGGCAAGCGCATCATCGGCCTGCAGCCGGTGGAGGGCCTGTGCCGCACCTTCGGCCTGCACTTCGACGCCCAGGCCGGCGTACCGCTGTGGCAGACCCTGGAAGCCTGGCTGACCCGGCAGACGCCGGGCTGGGCGCTGGCCACCCTGCAATTGCCGGCGGTGCGCTACGTCCAGGGCCATCCGGGCTGGCACCCGCACCAGGTGGCGGCGTGACCTCGCGCCTGGTCACCTTCGCCTTGCTGACCCTGGCCGGCTGGCTGGCGGCGCAATGCGTGCTGCTGCTCAGCCGCCAGCCGCTGCCGGCCACTGCGCCCGTTCAGACGGACGTCGCGCTGCCGGGCCTGCTGGTGGAGCACTGGCAGGCTCCCGTCGATGACGGAAGTATCCCCATCACCCGCCTGCCCCTGGCCTACCTGGGCGGGCTCAAGGCCCAGCCGCTGTCAGCCAGCGTGGTGGTGCTGCGCCATGGCCAGCAGGTGCGCACCCTTGGCCGTGGCCAGCGCCTGGCGCCGGGCATCGTGCTGCAGGACATCGACGCCGATGGCCTGATTTTCGACAACAACGGGCGGCGCGAGCGCCTGCCCTGGCCGCCACGCCCCGCCGTGACCGGCTTCAAGCGCCAAGGATGAATGATGATCGCAAGGTACTGTCTGGCCGGGCTGCTGATGCTCGGCATGTCCCTGGCCCGGGCCGAAGAACCGGAAGTGTTCGCCGACGACGGCACGCCGCTGTACGAGGTCAATTTCGTCGACACTGAGCTCAGTGAGTTCATCGACAGCGTGTCGCGCATCACCGGCACCACCTTCATCGTCGACCCGCGGGTGCAGGGCAAGGTCACCGTGCGCACGGTCGATCGGCATGACGCCGACGCCATCTACGATATCTTCCTGGCCCAACTGCGGGCCCAGGGTTTCGCCGCCGTGGACCTGCCCAATGGCAGCGTGAAGATCGTTCCCGACCAGGCCGCGCGCCTGGAGCCGGTGCCGGTGGAAAGCGCCGGCAAGAAATCCGAGGGCAGCGATGGCGTGGCCACCCGCGTGTTCAATGTGCGCAACGCCGCCAGCGAGCAGATGCTCGGCATCCTCAAGCCACTGATCGACCCACGGGTCGGCGTGATCACCCCGTACCCGGCCGCCAACCTGCTGGTGGTCACCGACTGGCGCAGCAACCTGGAGCGTATCGACAGCCTGCTGCGCCAGCTCGACCAGGTCAGCGACGAGCCGTTGCAGGTCATCCCGCTCAAGCACGCCAGCGCCGCCGATACCGCAGGCCTGGTGACCCGCCTGCTGGCCCGCGAGCAGGGCAGCGATGCCGCCCAGGTGGTCGCCGACCCGCGCAGCAATGCCTTGCTGGTACGCGGCAGCGCCGACAGCCGCGAGCGTGTGCGGGCCTTGCTGGCCCAGCTCGACCGGCCCGGCGACAACCTGCGCAGCAGCAATACCCAGGTCATGTACCTGCGCCACGCCAACGCCGCCGAGGTGGTTAAGGTGCTGCGCGGCCTGAGCCAGGCCGGCGCGGTGCCAGCCGCCGAAGGCGAGGGCAAGGACGCAGCGCCGGTGCCGGCGACCAGCGATTCGGGGATCCGCCTGGAGTACGAGGAGGGCACCAACGCCGTGGTGATGGTCGGCCCGGACAGCGAGCTGGCTGCCTTCCGCAGCATCGTCGAGCAGCTGGACATCCGCCGGGCGCAGGTGGTGGTCGAGGCGATCATCGCCGAGGTGTCCGACAGCAGCGCCCAGGAGCTCGGCGTGCAGTGGCTGTTCGCCGACGAGAAGTTCGGCGCCGGCATCGTCAACTTCGGCGGCAACGGGGTGAACATCGCCAGCATCGCCGGTGCCGCCAGCAGCGGCGACAACGAAAAACTCGGCAAGCTGCTGTCGGCCACCACCGGCGCCACCGCCGGCATCGGCCATATCGGCGGCGGTTTCAACTTCGCCATGCTGGTCAACGCGCTCAAGGGCAAGAGCGGCTTCAACCTGCTGTCCACGCCGACCCTGCTGACCCTGGACAACGCCGAAGCGTCGATCCTGGTCGGCCAGGAGGTGCCGTTCGTCACCGGCTCCGTCACGCAGAACAATGCCAACCCCTACCAGACCATCGAGCGCAAGGAAGTGGGGGTGAAGCTGCGCATCAAGCCGCAGGTCAATGTCGACAACAGCGTGCGCCTGGACATCGTCCAGGAGGTGTCGTCGATCGCCGACTCCAGCGCCGCCAGCGATGTGATCACCAACAAGCGCGAGATCAAGACCAAGGTGATGGTCGAGGACAACGGCCTGGTGATCCTCGGCGGGCTGATCAGCGACGAGCTTGCCACCAGCAACCAGCGCGTGCCGCTGCTCGGCGACATTCCCTACCTGGGCCGGCTGTTCCGCTCCGACGCCAGCAAGAATACCAAGCAGAACCTGATGGTGTTCATCCGCCCGCGCATCCTGCGTGACGGCGAGAGCCTGGCCGGCCTGAGCCAGCAGAAGTACCAGAGCCTGCAACAGAACACGCCGCTCAAGCTGCCGTCCCTGGCCGAGGGCCTGCCGTTGCTGCAGGTGTTCCCCTCCAGCCGGGCGCGCCTCGAAGGCGGTGACTGGTGATGATGCCTTATCGCCTGGCGCGCCAGAGCGGCGTGGCCATGGCACCGACCGAAGGCGGCTGGCAGTTGTGGTTGCGCAGCAATGCCGACAGCGACCAGTTGCAGGAGCTGTTGCGCGTGCATGGTCTGCCGGTCAGCCTGGAGCGCCTTGACGGCGCGCAGTTCGACGAGCGCCTCGGCCAGCTCTACCAGGCCGGCGAGGCGGCGAACGAGGCCTTGATCGAAGGCATCGGCGAGCAGGTCGACCTGGACAGCTTGATGAGCGAGATGCCGCGCATCGAGGACTTGCTGGAAAGCGACGACGAAGCCCCGGTGATCCGCCTGATCAACGGCCTGTTTGGCCAGGCCTTGCGCCTGCGTGCCTCGGATATCCATATCGAGACCTTCGAGCAGAGCCTGGTGGTGCGCCTGCGCGTCGACGGCCACCTGCGCGAGGTGCTGCGCCCGCCGCGGGCGCTGTCGGCGATGCTGGTGTCGCGGATCAAGGTCATGGCCCGGCTTGATATCGCCGAGAAGCGCCAGCCCCAGGACGGCCGCATCACCCTGCGCGCCGCCGGGCGCGAGGTGGATGTGCGGGTCTCGACCCTGCCCGGCATCCATGGCGAGCGGGTGGTGATGCGGGTGCTCGACAAGCAGGCCAGCCTGCTGGCGCTGGACAACCTGGGCATGCCCGCCGCCGTGCTGCGCGGCCTGCGCGGCTGCCTGGCGCGGCCCAACGGCATCGTGCTGTCCACCGGCCCCACCGGCTCGGGCAAGACCACCACGCTGTACGCCAGCCTCAACAGCCTGAACGACGGCAGCCGCAACATTCTCACCGTCGAGGATCCGGTCGAGTACGCCATCGCTGGCATCGGCCAGACCGCCATCAACCCCCGCGCCGGGCTGACCTTCGCCAGCGGCCTGCGCGCGATCCTGCGCCAGGACCCGGACGTGATCATGCTCGGCGAGATCCGCGACCAGGAAACCGCGCAGATCGCCGTGCAGGCCAGCCTCACCGGGCACCTGGTGCTGTCGACCCTGCACACCAACAGCGCCGTCGGCGCGGTGACCCGCCTGCGTGACATGGGCATCGAGCCGTTTCTGATCGCCTCGTGCCTGCGCGGCGTGCTGGCCCAGCGCCTGGTGCGGCGGCTGTGCAGCTGCGCGGTGGCTCGGCCATTGCAAAGCGCCGAGCGCGAGCTGTGGCCGGAACTGGGCAGCCTGCGCGAGAGCTATCACCCGGTCGGCTGTGAGCATTGCCAGGACAGCGGCTATGTCGGCCGGTTGGGGCTGTACGAATTCATCGAGCTGGATGCCGGGCTGGTCGCGATGCTCTACGACGGCGAAAGCGAGCTGGCCATGCAGGCCTACCTGGATGGCCGCCGGCAGAGCCTGGTGGCCATGGCTAGCGATTGCCTGGCCCGTGGCGAGACCAGCCTGGCCGAAGTGCTGCGCGTGGTGCAGGGCTGAGCATGCCGACCTATCGCTATCAGGCCGTGGACATGAACGGTAAGGCGCACAAGGCCAGCGTGCAGGCCGACAGCGAGCGGCATGCGCGCCAGTTGCTGCGCGAGCAGGGCCTGTTCGCCCGGCAGTTGCAGCGCAACGATAGCGCGCAGCCCCGTCGCCAGCGCCTGACCCGCGCCCAGCTGTGCGAGCTGACCCGCCAGTTGGCGACCCTGATCGGTGCCGGCATCCCACTGGTCGATGCCCTTGCGACGCTGGAGCGGCAACTGCGCCAACCAGCCCTGCATGCGGTGCTGGTGACCCTGCGTGGTTCACTCGCTGAAGGCCTGGGGCTGGCCCGTAGCCTGGCACGCCAAGGGGCGCCGTTCACCGGGCTGTACTGCGCGCTGGTCGAGGCCGGCGAGCGCTCCGGGCGCCTGGGACAGGTGCTGGCGCGCCTGGCTGATCACCTGGAGCAGGTGCAGCGCCAGCGCCACAAGGCCCGTACCGCGCTGATCTACCCGGCGGTGCTGATGGGCGTGTCGCTGGCGGTGGTGATTGGCTTGATGACCTTCGTGGTGCCCAAGCTCACCGAGCAGTTCGCCCATTCCGGGCAGAGCCTGCCGTTGATTACCTCGCTGCTGATCGGCATCAGCCAGGGGCTGGTCCAGGCCGGGCCGTACTTGCTGGCGCTGGCGATCGGGCTGGCAGTGGCCGGTGGCTGGCTGCTGCGCAAGCCGCACTGGCGCCTGCGCCGCGACGACCTGCTGCTGCGCCTGCCGCGTGTCGGGGCGCTGCTGCAGGTGCTGGAGAGCGCGCGCCTGGCGCGCAGCCTGGCGATTCTCTGCGGCAGTGGCGTGGCCCTGCTCGAAGCCCTGCAGGTGGCCACCGAGACGGTCGGCAACCTGCGTATCCATGCCGCCATGGCGCAGGTACGCCAGCAGGTGCAGGGCGGCACCAGCCTGCACCGGGCGCTGGACGGCGCCGGCCAGTTTCCGCCGCTGCTGGTGAACATGGTCGGCAGCGGCGAGGCCAGCGGCACCCTGGCCGACATGCTCGAACGCGTGGCCGATGACCAGGAGCGCGGCTTCGCCCGCCAGGTGGACACCGCCATGGCGCTGTTCGAACCGCTGATGATCCTGGTGATGGGCGCGGTGGTGCTGTTCATCGTGCTGGCGGTGCTGCTGCCAATCATGCAGCTCAACCAGGGATTGCAACTGTGACAAGGAGACTTCTCATGCAACAACGACGCAACCGCCAGGGTGGCTTCACGCTGATGGAGATCATGGTGGTGATCTTCATCATCGGCCTGTTGATCGCCGTGGTCGCGCCCAGCGTGCTGGGCAACCAGGACAAGGCCATGAAGCAGAAGGTCATGGCCGACCTTGCGACCCTGGAGCAGGCGCTGGACATGTACCGCCTGGACAACCTGCGCTTCCCCAGCAACGAACAGGGCCTGGCGGCGCTGGCGAAGAAACCGACCCAGGAACCGCTGCCGCGCAGTTGGCGCAGCGATGGCTATATCCGTCGACTGCCAGAGGATCCGTGGGGTACGCCGTACCAGTACCGCATGCCCGGCGAGCATGGCCGGGTCGATGTCTATTCGCTGGGCGCCGATGGTGTGCCGGGCGGCGAAGGGCTCGATGCCGATCTGGGCAACTGGGCGCTCTGAAATGTCTGCCCGCTCCCACGCTACCCCGATCCACCAGTGTGGCTTCAGCCTGCTCGAGCTGCTGGTGGTGCTGGCCATCGCCGCGCTGATGACCAGCCTGGCGGTGGCCTGGCTCGACAGCGGCAGGAGCAGCGTCGACCAGGCCCTCGACCGCCTGGCCGCCGCCACCGTGGCCCAGGCCGACCTGGCGCGCCATGCCGGGCAACTGCGGGGGATACGCTGGAACGGTCAGCGGCCTGAGTTCGTGCGCCGTCAAGGTGATCAATGGCAGGTGGAAACCGTTGCATTGGGCGATTGGCCCAAGGGCCTGCGCCCGGACTGGCCAGCCAGCCAGACGCCCGTGCTGCTGTTCACCCCCGATGGCTGGGCCCGCCCGGGCACTGTGCGCTGGCGCTGGGCCGAGGGCGGCCGGCGTTGGGACTGGGACCGCAGCGGCCAGTTGCGCGTGAGCGTGATGCCATGAAACGCGGGCAACGGGGCTTCACCTTGCTCGAAGTGAGTGTGGCCCTGGGCATCGCCGCGGTCCTGGCGGTGATCACCAGCCAGGTCCTGCGCCAGCGCCTGGCCGTGCAGGACACCGTGCAGCAGCATCGCCTGGGCCTGCTGTGCGCCCGCGAGCTGCAGGCGCGTTTCGCGGTCGAGCAGTACTGGCCGGCGGCCAACCAGGACAGCGGCGTGCTGGTCGAGGGCGGGCAGGCCTGCCATTGGCAGCTGCAGTTGCGTCGTACCGGGGTGCGCGACCTGCGTCGTGGCGAACTGTTGCTGCATGCCGACCGCGACCAGCGCCTGCCGCTGGGGCAGTACACCGTGTTCCTGGAGCGGCCATGAAGCGGCGCCAGGCAGGCATGACCCTGATCGAACTGCTGGTGGCCCTGGCCCTCACTGCCTTGCTCGGGGTGTTGCTGTCGGCGCTGGTCAACGGTTGGCTGAAGGTGCGCGAGCGGCTTGACGAACAGGTGCGCGAAACCGGCGTGCTGGATTTCTGCCTGGCCCTGGAGCGGCGTTTCGATAGCCCGGTGCTGCGCCGCCTGTATGAACAGCGCCTGCCGCTGGCGCCGCGCTGGCTCGACTGGCAACCCGACCGCCAGCAACTGCTGTGGGTGGCCGCCTCTGCCTGGCCCCAGGCCGAGGGCGGCTCGCGCCTGCAACGCCAGCGTTTGCGTTTCGAGCCTCGCGAACAGCGCCTGCTGCTGGAAACCTCGGCCGACCTCTACGCCGCCGCAGCCCCGCAATGGGTGATGCGCGAGCGGTTGGAGCGGGTCAGCGCGATGAACATCCTCTACCACCAGTCCGGCCGCTGGCTGGCCTGGCCTTCCGAACAACCGGCGCACCCCGGACGGGGTGTGCGCGTGGAGCTAGTGCGTGATGGAGCACCGTCTACCTGCACCTTCGTTCTGCCCTGGGGGCGCTCATGAAGCTTGAATGGCGCCGCCGGGCGCCGGCACAACCCTGGTTGTTGCTGCGTCCAGGCGAGGTCTGGGAGTGGCTGCTGGTGATCCAGGGCCGTCCGGTGCGCGAGGGACTGGGGGAGCCACCGCCAGGGCTCGAGGCGCGCGTCGCCCTGATCGTTCCCGGCGAGCAGTGCAGCCACTTCCAGCTGGCCGCGCCGCCCGGGCTCAAGCGCGAAGAGTGGCCGTTGTTGGTCGAAGACCGCTTGCTGCAAGGCGCCGATGATGTGCTGTGTGCCTGTATCGGGCGTCACGCGGGGCAGGTGCAATTGCTGGTGGTGGCGCGGGCGAGGCTGGATGAATGGCGTGCGCAGTGCTCCGCCTGGGCGCTGCCGGTTGAGCGTTGCTGGGCTGAGTTCCAGCTGCTGCCCGACAGCGTGGGCGCGTCGGGTTGGCATTGGCGGCGAGGGACGGTGAGCCTGTACAAGGCCCAGGCACGTTGGTTGGCCTGGCCACAGGTGCTCGGTTTGCCGCCTACGTTGGACTGGCTGGCCGACGACGCTGACTGCATCGAGGGCCCATGGCCAGAAGTGCTGGTGCCGCTCGATGGCCTGTCGGGGGTGTTCGAGGCGCGACAGGCCCGCTCACGCCCGCGCTTGCAGGGCGGGCAATCGCGCCTGGCCGTCGCCTGCCTGGCGTTAGCCCTGGCGTGGGGCGGACTCTGGTGTGCGCAACAGTGGCGACAGGCCCAGGTCTATCGCGCCCAGGTGCTGGCGGTGACCGGTCCCCAGGCGACACCACGCCAGGCGGCGCTGGCGCTCAAGCGCCTGCGGGACGACGCCGGTGAAAGCCAGGTGCGCCTGCGTCTGCTCGACGCGGTGCAGGCGCAGGTCCATGCCTGGTTGAACGATCACCCTGGCTGGCAGGTGCGGGCGGTGCGGTACGACGGCCAGCGCTGGCACCTGGAGCTGGAAGGCGAGGGCACAGGCGCGCCCTGGCAGGACATGGCCACGGCGATTGGCGTGCACGTCCAGGTGGAAGACGAGGCACGCCGCGTGGTGTTCGACTTGGGGAGCGCAGCATGAACCGTGAATGGTTGCAGCAGCATCGGCTATCGCTGGCCTGGGGTGTCGTCGCGCTGTTGGTTGCGCTGCTGGCGCTGCGCGAGGGCATCGCCTATTGGCGTGAGCAGGCGCAGTGGCGGGCGCTGGCCGAATCGTTGACGGCGCAAGCGCAGCAACCCGCATTGACCCTGGAAGGGCTGCACCAGTCGGCCCAGGCGCGACACATCGAGCTCGCCGAGGTGCAGCCCGAGGACGAAGGCTGGCTGGCGCGTGGCAAGGTGGCCGATGCCCAGGCGCTGCAAGGCTGGTTGCAGGCCCTGCGCGATGATGGCGCGCGGCCTTTGCGGTGGGGATTGGAGCGGGACACCGAGGGGCTGCGCTTTACCGTGCGGCTGCGGCCATGAAGCGGCGGGCTGGCCTGTGGATGGCCCTGGTGTTCTGCCTGACGCTGTTGGTGGAGCTGCCAGCGCGTTGGTTGGTCGCCGGGTTCGGGCTACCGGCCGAGGGCGTGAGCGGCAGCCTGTGGCAAGGGCAGGCCGAGCGGCTGGGTGCGGCAGGACCGGTGCAATGGACGTGGCGAGCATGGCAGCGCGATCTGCAGGTTCGGTTGGTTTTTCAAGGTCAGGGTTGGCAAGGGCGCCTGAGCGGCTGGCCGTGGCGTTGGCAGGCCGGGCTGCAGGCAGTGGGCGCGCAGCCCAGCGCGGCCCTGGGATACCGCCTGACCGGGCAGTGGCAAGGGGGTATCAGCCTGCAAGGCTCGGGGCAGCGTTGCCTGGCCGCCGAAGGGCGGATCACGGTGGTCGACCTGGCTTTGAGCGCCCCGTGGTCCCTGGGATTGGGGGAGGGGACGCTGGAAATGGACTGTCGCCAGGGCTGGCGGCTGGTCGCGGGGCTGGTTCGCCAAGGCCAACACCAGCTCGGCCTGGAGGCCGACCTGGTGGCACGGCGGGCGCAGCTCGATTTCGCAATGTCGGCCGATGCCGGCCTGACCCCGGTGCTGCGCGGCCTGCAATGGCTGGGGCCGGAAGACACTATTGGGCAGCGTGGGCTGAGCTGGTAGCTCAAATGCTCAGGGACCACTGGGCTATCCAGAAACCGTGTTCCAACGCCTTGCGCCGTCGATCGCTGGCATGCAGGGCGCGCTGGTAGTCCAGGCGCAGGCTGCTGCGTGGGACGCTCAGTTCAATACCCACCGAGGCACCGGTCAGGCGCTGGGAGGGACTCTCGCGCATATAGCGGGCCCAGCCATGGTCAAGGCCTATCGATGGGCGTGCTTGCACAGGCCAGGTCCAACCCGAGGGCAGCGGCTGACTGAGGGTGTTGCGCCAGACGGCGGCACTGGCGCCGGTCACGTTGTGCTGACGAAAACCGCGCACGGCCGAGTGATCGCTGAGCTGCTGCTGTTCGATCGCGGGCAGGACATCGGTGCTGAATTGCAGGGCCAGTTCACTCTGCCAACGCCATGGGTGCTCGGCAGGGCCTTGGCGCAGGTGCAGGAGGTTGGCGCGGTACTTTGTGAAGTCCGGACGGGGCGCACGCTTGTTGTGGTGGGGCTGGTCGGCGCCGAACCAGTCCACGCCCTTGCTCACGCCCAGGTACAGGTTCCATAGCCCGCTCTCCAGCCACAGCAGATTGAGGCCGGCATCGACGGTACTCAGGGTCGGGCTCTGCAGCGCCAGTACCACCGGGCCAAAGCGGTTGGTCAATGCCTTGCGGTCCACGCGTGTGCTGGCACTGAGCATGCCTTGGCGATTGCGCCAGAGCACACGCTCCGCGCCAAGGCCGAAAAACTCGTTCTCGCCATTGCTGCTGTAGCGGGTCCGGGGCACCGGGGCACTGTAGCGCATCTGGCTGGCGTTGAGGCTGAAGGTCCAGGGACCGTGAGGCAGGCTGTAATGGAGGCTCAAGCCTTCGGTTTGTCCTGGTGCTTCGAAAACGGTCCGGTTGAACGACAGGCGCAGGTCGTCGTTCAAACCCAGCGGGCTGTCCAGGCCCAGGCCCAGGTTCAGACGATGGCGGCCGGTCGTTTCACCGCCACGGTTGTCGATGCTGGCGTCCAGGTGCACGCGTGAGCAGACCTGCCGAGGTTTGATCACGACGCGGGTCCCCCCTTGCAACTCCCCAGGCAGCAGGGCCATTTCCAGGTCGTAGGCGCGCAGACGATTAAGTTGGTCGAGGCCTTGCTCAAGATCCGGCAAATGCAGGGGGCGGCCGAGTGTGCCTGGAAACGCGTTGCCCAGTGACAGGGGCAGGCCCTGGTCAGTGATTTCGATCGATTCTATGAAGCCCTCGACAATCACGATATCCAGTGGGGCGCCATGTTCAGGGGGGCGTGCAACGTAGGGGCGGCTGGTGGGATAGCCGGCCTGCACGTACTGCTGGGTGATTGCCTTGAGCAATCGGTCGATTTCTGCTGCGCCCATGCATGAGGACGACAAGGCGCGTACGGTGGGTTCAAGGTGCTGGGACCGAAGTGTTCGGTTGCCCGCCAGTCGCACGCCACTCACTGCCCAGCAGCGTTGACCCTGTTCGGTGGACGGTGTTTCGCTTCGGTGTGCTCTGTCGATGGGCCGTGAATGTTCCCAGCGTTCGAGTCGTCGGTCCTGTTCCAGTTTTCGCAGTGACTGCTGTTGGTCGCGTAGGTCCTGGCCGGCCGGATCGATCCAGCGTGGAGCCGCTACTACCGCCGATGGGCAGGCCAGGAAGATACTGGCGAGCAGGATGCTCGCGGCTCGGTATGAGACGCGGCTGAAAGTGCGGGTGTTCATGGGTCTGGGTCCGATACCGGTCCTCGCCAGCTCGGCGATTCAGGGTTGGATGGGGAGGTGCAGCGGCCTGTGGGCCGCTGCTTGCCAGGTGTTCGCGCCTCAGCGCTTGCGGCCCTGCTCAATTTGCGAGACGTACTCGGTGGTGGTGTCGTGGCCACTGCTTTCGTACGGCTTGTTGTTGCTGTTGCCTTCACCCTTGCCATGGAACAGGCTGGTTAAGAAACCGACCGCACTCTTTGTCAGGCCCCCTGGCGTCAGGTCTACGTTGACCTTGGTATCCTCCTGATAGTCGCGGCCGCTGAGGTTCTGTCGGGTAATGCTGCTCCCGACGTCGACCTTGCCATCGCTGGCCTGTACTTTGGCGCCGACAAGATGGGTTGTGCCCCCGACGCCCAGGTCGATGCCCTGTGTGCCGGAGAGGGTGGTCTGTTGTGTGACGGTATCGTCAAGCTTCCTGGAGAGGCCTCCCTTGATTGCCGGCGTGACCTTGTCGGTGACCGTGCTCCAGAGCGCACTGACGATTTCGCCGATGTCGCCTTTGTCGAAGGCGTCCGCCAGTGATGGCTTGGCATCACCGGAAGCGTCTGCGGCGTCTTTCTGGTTCATTTTGATATCGGCATTGAGGGCCTTGGCGTCAGTCTGGTTCTTGCGACTTGCCACCAGCAGATCGCCACCGATTTCGCCTGCGACATGATGGGCTTCGACCTGGGCACCTTCGATACGGGTATCGCCTTTACTCTGTAACTCGACTGTGTCGGCGCGCAGACGGCTGTCGCTCCAGGTCGTGTTGTTGCTTGTGTCCAGGTCAAGCTGGACCAGGGCGTTCGCGCCTCCCAGTCCTATTGCTGAAAGCTTGGCTCCGGCGCCGAGGGTGATATCGAGGTTGTCGTGTTGTTCGGTGTTGCCTGCGGCTTCGATCAACACGCCACCATTGCGAGCCTCGAGGCCGATCTTCCGAGCACTGGCCTGCAACCCTTGCACGTTGAGGGCAGCATCATTGCTGGCCAGGCTCGTGAGCTGCACCGCCCCGTTGCTGTCGAACGTCGCGCCGACGGCGGTACGCTTTTCCTGGCTGGTCCGGCCAAAGGTGCCTTCAGCGCCCAGACCGCCACCCACAGCGCTCCCCGAGCCATCCAGTTTGCCACCCCAGGTACCGCCCACCTTGGTTTCGGTATCGCCGGCTGCGGCCACGGTCAGCAGACCCTCACTGTGCAGCGTGATATCGCCGGTGGCCACGGTGCCGCTACCGATGCGCGTTCCCTCCAGACGCAGGTCGCCATGGCTGGAGAGCCCAACCTCATGCTTGCTGTCGATTTGCGCGACTCGCGCCTTGCTGTTCTGAGCCTCGTGCGTGTGGTGTTTGAGAGTACCCTGCGCCCCGCCATTGGCTCCGATCAGGTTGACACCCGCCTTCAGCGCCAGGCCTGCGTCCAGTGTCGTGGTTTTCTCCACGGTGCGGTCATGAACAGCCGCCAGTGTCAGGTCACCTTGGCTATCCAGGCGCACCGCACCCTCGCCGCCGTCGATGCGGGTACCCTCGTAGTGTCCGTTACCCGTGAGCGCGACCTGAACCCCATGCTTGCCCTGCAGACTGCCAACGCGGGCAAGCGTGGTTTCTCCCAGGCTCGCCTCGGAGCCCCCATGCCCTTCAAGCGTGCCGTTGACATCCGTCAAGGTCTTGCTGTCCACGCGCAGGTTACCGCCTGCGTTGATGCGGCTTGTTTCACGGGTAGTGCGATCACTGGCGGCCAGCATCTGGTGTTCGCCCGCCACGATCCGCAGATCACCCGCCTTGGCGTTGTAGTCGGTGCCCTCGTCCTTGATGCTGTCATAGGCCTGAACGATGACTCGACCTGCTTCGAATGTGCTGACCTGCGCCGTGCTGGTGGTGTCCCTCTGCTTGAGCGACTGGTGCTCCAGGGCCAGCTTTGCCTCCAGGTTTGGCTTCTGCGAATCGTTGAGCGTCGATTCGGCTTTCTGGCCTGTAGCCAACTGGCGCAAATGGTCGAAGGCGTACTTGGCGCGATCTGTGACGTATGCATAGTCGGCACTGACACCCAGGCCTCCATCCCACTTGCTCAGGAGGGTCTCGCGTACCGTGGTGTCGGCTGCCGCCTGGTTGTCGATCGTGTCAGCATTTATTTCCAGCGATCCTTGCGCCTGCACCTGGGCGGCAGAGGTAACCAGCTTTGCGGCATCGATCTTCATGTCACCGCTTGATTTCAGCGTGCTGCGTTGAACGGTGGACTGACTTTGGAGCTCGACGGTCGGACCCTGGTAGCCGTCGATGCTCACGCCGACACGCTCGGTCCCGATGGTGGCGCTCAGCGCCGCGCCGCGGGTGGTGTCGAGGGTGTGTCTGCTCTCGTTATCGTAGGCCGCTGCAAGTTCGATGTCGTTGGCGTTGGCGGTGAGACTGCCGGCATTCGCTTGAACCTCGGAGCCCTTGAGCGTCAGCTTGCGAGCACTGGCCAAGGAAACGGTGCCGGCACTGACCGAACTCGCCACCTGGCGAGTCAAGGCTGTATTTTCATCCTTGTGCAAATGCTCGTAACCGATTTTCGCGGAGTACTGGCCTGAATCCGTTGCCGTTTCCCCGGCGCTGGCAACGAAGTCGCGAACACCAGTGATGCGATGACCCTGGTCGTTTTCCGCGGCGCTTTCAATGGTCAAGTCGCCCTTGCTGTCCAGCTGGAGGTGGTGCTTGGCATTGAGGTGTGAGCCACTGACCTGCATGTCGCTGCCGGCATGCGCAACGAGTTTGTTGCCCTTGAGCGTGCTGGCTTTGACCTGCTCTGTGTGCGACGTGCCGTCAGTGTCTGTGCGGTCAAGGTAAATGGTGTGGCTGTGCTGTTCCTTGGTATCGCGGCTTTCCAGGCCGGCGCCGATCGTCATCTTGTTGCCACTGCGCAGGTTCAGGGTGCTTCCTGCTTCAAGCTGTGCGGCGCTCAGCGTCAGGTCATTACCTGCCAGCAGGTCCAGATCGTCCTGCGCCACAAGGCGACTGCTCACAATCTTGCGATCGGTGGTCTCGGTAAGGCCCTTGCGGCTTTCGGTGGTGACGAACCAACTCTTCTTCACCCAGTCGACAGGGTCCTTCTGCAAGGTTTCGCGGGTAATGGTATCGAGCGTCAGGTTCTTCCCAGCGTTGAGCTCGACTTGCCGGCCCTTGCCATTGGCCGCAGTGAACTGCAAATCGTGCGCAGCGCTCAGCGCCAGCTTGCCGTTGCTGCTGGTGAGGTTGGTCTGGAGTAGTTCGTCGCCTTGCACCACCAGGTTACCGGCTGACTGGATGCTCAGGTCACCACGTTCCGCGTGCAGGTTCATCCCACCGATCTGCACACCCGCGCCCTCGGCAGTGCTCACGATGCGAATCTGACCGGCGCGCATCGAGCCGAGCAGGCTGGCGTCAATGGATCCGGATACGCCTGGCAGATGCTGCAGCACTGCGCGGTTTTCGGCATCGACAGTATTACGTCCGACGGTGAGGTTCAGGTCGTCCTTGGCCAACAGCAAGCCTTTGGCATCGATACGTGGCGCGATAAGCGCCAAGGCGCCTTCGCCATTGCTCAGGCCACGCCCCAGCACATTGAGGGCGCCGCGGGCATCACGGCTGTCGAGATGTTTGACCTGCCCATCCTGGACGTGCGCATTACCCACCACGAAGCCCGCGCGGGTCGTATTGATGAAGCTGCCACCGTTGACCGTGATGCCGTTGGGATTGGCAAGCAGGTAATCGGCTTTCTGCCCGAAGATTTCCTGCGCGCCTTCGATTTTCGAGGCGTTCTGGCTGATGACCTCGTTGAGGATGGTCGAGGCGGCCTGGCCTTGGAACTGCGGGTTGGCGCCGAGCTGGCCGGCCAGTTGCGATTGCCCGGCCTGCAGGGCGTTGTTCAACACCAGACCTTGCCTGCCGACGTTGTAGTCGAGGAACTGATTGTGCGACAGGCCGCTGGCATTGGGTGCGACGATGTCGATCACCGGAACGCCGTGGCCATTGTCGATGATCGGGGTACCTCCAGGGCCCGGCGCCGGGGTCAGGGCGCCTTGCGCTTGGACCTGGGTGGTGCCCAGCAGGGCGAGAAAGACAGCCCAGCGTAAAGTGTCGGGACTGGTTTTGGGAGCAGGATTTTGCATGAGAACCTCGCAAGTGATGTACGAAATCGAGTAATCATTTGCGGGAATTTTAAGAAGACTGTTGATGGCGTTTATGTGGCTCAATGCCATCACTTTGTGGGAAGGAATGCTCTTTGTCGCGTAGGAAAAGTGAGCAGATATCTACAGAAACGGAGTTTGACGGCGAAAGAGAAAGGCCTGCCCTGCGTGAGCAGGGCAGGCCTTCGTCGTAATCGGATGTGTCGAGAGGATCAGGGCCGGATTTCGATCAGCGTGCCGTCCTTGACCATGCTCCACACCTCGCGCATGTCGTCATTGCGCATGGCGATGCAGCCCTCGGTCCAGTCGAGGGTGTGGAAGTACCACTCGGGGTACTCCTCGTTGATCGGCGTGCCGTGGATCATGATCATGCTGCCGGCGGGCACGCCTTCGCTGCGGGCCTTGGCGGCGTCGGTGATGTTCGGGTAGGAGATGTGCATGGCCAGGTTGTAGCGGTCGCTGACCTTGCGCCAGTCAAGCCAGTACAGCCCTTCGGGGGTCTTCTTGTCGCCCTCGCGCTGCTTGGCGCCCTTGGGCTGCTTGCCCAGGGAGATGCGGTAGGTCTTGAGCGGCTCGCCGCGGCTGATCAACTGCAGGCGGCGTTCGGACTTGATCACCAGCACCTTGTCGATCAGCCGTTCCTGCTGGGCGCCGCCAGTGGCGGGCTGGGCCGGCGACTGCACGGCCGACGGTGTCTTGCGGATGATGGTCTCGGTGAAGGCGGCTTGCGACACCGAGGCGACACTGAGGCAGAAGAGGGCAAGCAGCCAGCGCATGAAACCGTATCCCTGAAGACTTAAATGGTGGGCGACGAAACGTTCATCGGCGGCAGGTATTCATGGCCTATGGGGTAGTGCTGCCTGATGCGGTCGCGATAATAGCATTCTAGTGTGCGTGTGACGGTGCGGAAAGCCAGCTCGCCCCAGGGGATCTCGTGTTCCTCGAACAGGCGCACCTCCAGGCTCTCGATGCCCACGGCGAAGTCCAGGTCGGCCAGCTCGGCACGGAAGAACACGTGTACCTGGTTGATGTGCGGCAGGTCGAACAGCTGGTACAGGCTCATCTCGGCGACCCGGGCGCAGGCCTCCTCGACGGTTTCGCGACGGGCGGCGGCATCCAGGGTCTCGCCGTTCTCCATGAACCCGGCGGGCAAGGTCCAGAAGCCCCGGCGCGGCTCGATGGCGCGGCGGCACAGCAGCACCTGGGAACGCCAGGTGGGCAGCACCCCGGCGACGATGTTGGGGTTCTGGTAGTGGATGGTCTGGCAATGGTCGCAGACATACCGCAGGCGGCTGTCGCCTTCGGGGATCCGCTGGGTGACCGGTTGGCCGCACGCGCTGCAGAATTTCATGCTTACATTCATTCCAATGGGGTCGGACTATCTTGGCGCGCCCGGCCCGCCCACCGCAAGCGGCCTGCGGGCGGGGCTTGGGTGCCTCGCGGCTTTGGTGCATCATGCAAGGCAGGCCTTGGACACGAGAGTGCGTAATGCTGGATGAGCTTCTTCGCCGAATGAGCAACCATACCCCCGCGTCACTGGAGACGGACCGCCGTTTCCCAGAAGCGGCGGTGTTGTTGCCCATTACCCGTAGCGAAGAGCCGGAGCTGGTGCTGACCCTGCGCGCCCAGGGCCTGTCGACCCACGGCGGCGAAGTTGCCTTTCCTGGCGGTCGGCGCGATCCGGAAGACCCCGACCTGGTGTTCACCGCCCTGCGCGAGGCCGAGGAAGAAATCGGCCTGCCGCCCGGGCTGGTCGAGGTGATCGGGCCGCTGAGCCCGGTGATCTCGTTGCACGGCCTGAAGGTGACACCGTTCGTCGGTTTGATCCCCGACTATGTCGAGTACCGCGCCAATGACGCCGAAATTGCCGCAGTGTTCACCGTGCCGCTGGCGTTCTTCCGTCAGGATCCCCGTGATCACACCCATCGCATCGACTACCAGGGGCGCAGCTGGTACGTGCCCAGCTACCGTTACGGCGACTACAAGATCTGGGGCTTGTCGGCGATCATGATCGTCGAACTGGTCAACCTGCTGTTCGATGCCGGCATCAGCCTGCACCAGCCACCCGAGCGTTTCATCAAGAACTGAGCGGGGTACACCCCGCCACCGCGTTCAACCGTGAGGAGCGATACATGAAATACCGCCTGGGCGACCTGCGGGTCGAGACCCATCCCGAGAGCTGGACCGCGCCCAACGCCGCGCTGATCGGCAAGGTGCGCCTGCAGGCGCGTGCCAGCGTCTGGTTCGGCGCGGTGCTGCGCGGCGACAACGAGCTGATCGACATCGGCGAGGACAGCAACGTCCAGGACGGCACGGTGATGCACACCGACATGGGGGCGCCGCTGACCATCGGCCGTGGCGTGACCATCGGCCACAACGCCATGCTGCACGGCTGCACGGTCGGGGACTACAGCCTGATCGGCATCAACGCGGTGATTCTCAACGGGGCGCGGATCGGCAAGCATTGCATCATCGGCGCCAATGCGCTGATCCCCGAAGGCAAGGAAATTCCCGACGGTTCGCTGGTGATGGGCTCGCCGGGCAAAGTGGTGCGCGAGCTTACCGAGCAGCAGAAGCGCATGCTCGAGGCCAGCGCCGCGCACTACGTGCACAACGCCCAGCGCTATGCGCGTGAGCTGGTGATCGATGAAGACTGACGAACGGCCCGTGGCCTCGCCCTGCGTCAGCATCTGCGCGCTGGACGAGCAGGATATCTGCACCGGGTGCCAGCGCACGGTGGACGAGATCACCCGCTGGGGGCGGATGGACAACGAGCAGCGCCGGGAGGTGCTCAAGAAATGCCATGAGCGGGCGCTGGCGGCGGGGCTGGTGATTGGCCTGTAACACGGGACGCCGGTGGCGTGGGAGCGGGCTTGTCCCACGATGGGGCCGGCGCTAATCTGTGCGGCTGGCCCACCGAACGCAAAGACCATGTTCTATCTCATCGCCTACATCAGCAGCGTGGTGCTGATCAACTACGCCTTTTCCAGCGCGCCGCACCTGGACGTGATCTGGTCCGCCTGGGGCGGATTGGTGTTCATCCTGCGCGACATGGTGCAGACCCGCTACGGCCACGGCGCGTTGCTGGCCATGCTGGCGGCGCTGGTGCTGTCCTACGCGACGTCGGAGCCGGCCATCGCCCTGGCCAGCGCCACCGCGTTCTTCGTCTCCGAGCTGATCGACTGGCTGGTGTTCAGCGTCACCCGACGGCCTTTGCGTGACCGCCTGTGGCTGAGTTCGGCGCTGAGCATCCCGGTCGACACCTTCATCTTCTTCGGCATGATCGGCGCGCTGACCCCGGCGGTGATCGGCACGGCGCTGGCCTCGAAGTTCGCCGGGGTAACGGCGGTCTGGTTGATCATGGCCTGGCGGGCACGGCGCGCGGTGGCCACATCCTGATGTAGAATACCGGTCCATTTTTCAGCGGGCGGCAGCCAGCGTGGCGCGGCCCCGGACGCCTTCGAGGACCTGAAATGACCCGTATCGGAACCCCATTGTCGCCCACCGCGACCCGTGTACTGCTGTGCGGCTGCGGCGAACTGGGCAAGGAAGTGGTGATCGAGCTGCAGCGCCTGGGTGTCGAGGTGATTGCCGTGGACCGTTACGCCAACGCGCCGGCCATGCAGGTCGCGCACCGCAGCCATGTGATCAACATGCTCGACGGCGTCGCCCTGCGCGCGGTGATCGAGGCTGAGAAACCGCACTACATCGTGCCCGAGATCGAGGCCATCGCCACCGCCACCTTGGTCGAGCTGGAAAACGAAGGCTTCAACGTGGTGCCCACCGCCCGCGCCACCCAGCTGACCATGAACCGCGAAGGCATCCGCCGCCTGGCGGCCGAAGAGCTCGACCTGCCGACTTCGCCGTATCACTTCGCCGACACCTACGAGGACTACGCCAAGGCCGTGGCCGACCTGGGCTACCCGTGCGTGGTCAAGCCGGTGATGAGCTCCTCGGGCAAGGGCCAGAGCCTGCTGCGCGGGGACGAAGACCTGCGAAAAGCCTGGGACTACGCCCAGGAAGGTGGCCGCGCCGGCAAGGGCCGGGTGATCATCGAGGGCTTCATCGACTTTGAGTACGAGATCACCCTGCTGACCGTGCGCCATGTGGGCGGCACCACTTTCCTCGCGCCGGTCGGTCACCGTCAGGAGAAGGGCGACTATCAGGAGTCCTGGCAACCCCAGGCCATGAGCCCGAAGGCCTTGGCCGAGTCGCAGCGGGTGGCCCAGGCGGTCACCGATGCGTTGGGCGGGCGTGGTCTGTTCGGCGTGGAGCTGTTCGTCAAGGGCGACCAGGTGTGGTTCAGCGAGGTCTCGCCGCGTCCGCACGACACCGGCCTTGTGACCCTGATCTCCCAGGATCTGTCGCAGTTCGCCCTGCATGCCCGGGCCATTCTCGGCCTGCCGATCCCGGTGGTGCGCCAGTTCGGTCCATCGGCCTCGGCGGTGATCCTGCCGGAAGGCCAGTCGCAGCAGACCAGCTTCGCCAACCTCGGCGCCGCCCTGAGCGAGCCGGATACCGCCATTCGCCTGTTCGGCAAGCCTGAGATCAACGGCACCCGCCGCATGGGCGTGTGCCTGGCTCGCGACGAGTCGGTCGAGGCCGCCCGGGCCAAGGCGACCCGTGCTTCGCAAGCCGTGAAAGTCGAGTTCTGACCTGAAACGATCGCGGGGCAAGCCCGCTCCCACGCCAGTATCAGCCTGGCGTGGGAGCGGGCTTGCTCCGCGATTGCTTCAAAGCTCGGTATTGCGCGTCTCTTTCAGGCACAACACGGCAATCAGGCTGATCACCGCCGCCACTGACACATACCCTCCCACCCAGCTCAATCCCCCTATGCTCACCAGCTTCTGGGCAAAGAACGGTGCCGCCGAGGCGCCGACGATACCGCCCAGGTTGTAGGCCGCCGAGGCGCCGGTGTAGCGCACATGGGTCGGGAACAGCTCGGGCAGCAGCGCGCCCATCGGCGCGAAGGTCACCCCCATCAGGAACAGCTCGATGGCCAGGAACAGCGCCACGCCCGTGGTAGAGCCCGAGGTCAGCAGCGGTTCCATGGTGAAACCCGAGGCGATCGCCAGCAGGCCGCCGACCACCAGCACCGGCTTGCGCCCGTAACGGTCGCTGAGCCAGGCCGACAGCGGCGTGGCCAGGGCCATGAACACCACCGCGAAGCACAGCAGGCCGAGGAAGGTCTCGCGACTGTAGCCGAGGGTGGTCACGCCATAGCTGAGCGAGAATACCGTGGAGATGTAGAACAGCGCATAGCACACCACCATGGCCGCCGCGCCCAGCAGGGTCGGCAGCCAGTAGCGGGCGAACAGGTCGACCACCGGCATCTTCACCCGTTCGTGACGGGCGACCGCTTTGGCGAACACTGGGCTTTCCTCCAGCTTCAGGCGCACGTACAGGCCGACCAGCACCAGCGCCGCGCTGAGCAGGAACGGAATGCGCCAGCCCCATTCGCGGAACTGCTCGTCGCTGAGCACCAGGGCCAGGGTGAGGAACAGGCCGTTGGCGGCGAGAAAGCCGATCGACGGGCCCAGCTGCGGGAACATGCCGAACCAGGCGCGCTTGCCCTGTGGCGCGTTCTCGGTGGCCAGCAGCGCCGCGCCGCCCCATTCGCCGCCCAGCCCCAGGCCTTGGCCGAAGCGCAGCAGGCAAAGGATGATCGGCGCCCAGACGCCGATGCTGTCATAGCCGGGCAGCACGCCGATCAGCGTGGTGGACACGCCCATCAGCAGCAGCGAGGCGACCAGCGTCGACTTGCGCCCGATGCGGTCGCCAAAGTGGCCGAACAGCGCCGAGCCGAGCGGGCGGGCGAGGAAGGCGATACCAAAGGTGAGAAAGGCAGCGAGCATCTGCGCGGTGCCGGAGCCTGACGGGAAGAATACCGGCCCGATCACCAGCGCGGCAGCGGTGGCGTAGACGTAGAAATCGTAGAATTCGATGGCGGTGCCGATGAAACTGGCGGTGGCCACCCGGGCCGGCGAATTGACCGGTGTTGCCGAGGCAGGTTCGGCGTAGGTGCTGCTGGTAGTCATGCGAAGGTCCCTGACAGTCATGCTCCATGGGGCACGGCCCATGTGACGGGCACACGGGAGCCGGAGCGTATTGTTGTTGGTCGCGCGACTGACGATAGCCCAGGGGATAGGCGGTGAGCGGTTGCTGTTCGGGGTGCTGAAGCAGGACCGCGGGGCGTGTCAGTGGTGCGGACTGGCCGTCGGGCGCTGGGTGCGGATAGCGGGCGGGACGGCAGGGCTGGGTAAGCGTGTTTCGAGTATAGCTAGCGAGTCAGTGTCCAGACCAGTACCTTGCTCGCGCAATTATCCTCGGTTTCGAGGATTTCCAGCCGATATCTGCCAATTTTGAGACATACCGCGCTTGCCGGGATGCTTTCCAATGCCTCGGTGACCAGCCCGTTGAGGGTTTTCGGCCCGCCGTCGCAGGGCAGGTGCCAGCCAAGGGTGCGGTTGATCTCGCGCAGCGAGGCCGTCCCCTCGATGACGAAGCGGCCATCGGGTTGGGGGTGGACGTGAGGGTTGTCCAGGCTCTGCTCGTCCTCGAACTCGCCGACGATCTCCTCGAGGATATCCTCCAGGGTGACGATGCCCAGCACCTCGCCGTACTCGTCCACCACCACGCCCATGCGCCGCTGCTGCTTGTGGAAGTTCAGCAACTGCATCTGCAGCGGGGTGCTTTCGGGGACGAAGTAGGGTTCGTAACAGGCCGCCTGGAGTTTCTCAGGGGTCAGCTCGGCTCGCGGCAGCAGGTGGCTGATCAGCTTGGTGTTGAGTACCGCTTCGACCTGGTTGATGTCGTTGTGGTAGACCGGCAGGCGGGTGTGACGGCTGACGATCAGTTGCTCGATGATGCGTTCGATGGGGTCGTCGAGGTTGATGCCGTCGACTTCGTTTCGTGGCACGAGGATGTCGTTGACGGTGATCTTGTCCAGTGCCTGCAGGCCTTCGAGCAGGCCGTGGCGGGTGCTGTCAGTCGGGCCGTCCTCGTCGAAGTCGTCGTCTGCTTGCGGATGCAGGGCCACCGCCGTGGGTTGCGCGCGGAACGGGCGCAGGATCTGCTTGGCGCAGCCGTCGAGCAGGCAGCCCAGCGGCTGCAGCAGCGCCAGCGGCCATTTAAGCAGGTTATCGCCCAGACTCAGGAAGGCTTGCGGGTCGCGGCGGGCCAGGCGGCGTGGCAGGTAGTCGGCGAGCACCAGCAGGGTGAAGGCGGCCCCGAGGCCCGCCAGCCAGAAACCGTGCTCACCGTCGTAGCGCTGGCCGATCAGGCAGGCCAGGCCCAGCACCAGCAACTTGCCGAGGCTGGCGCCGAGCACCAGGCCCTGCGCGGGGAGAGTGGCGTCGCCCTGGCCAGTGGCTTGCTGGCGGGCGCTGTCGACCGCGGTGAACAACGCCGACCACAGCAGCGCCAGTGCGATGATGCCGAGCAGCGGGGCGTACGGCAGGGTGTCCATGGGCGACCGTCAGATATGCAGGATGAATTCGCGGACCAGCTTGCTGCCGAAATAGGCCAGCATCAGCAGGCAGAAGCCGGCCAGGGTCCAGCGGATAGCCTTGTGCCCGCGCCAGCCGAGGCGGGTACGGCCCCACAGCAGCACGCTGAACACGATCCAGGCCACGCAGGCCAGCAGGGTCTTGTGCACCAGATGCTGGGCGAACAGGTTGTCGAGGAACAGCCAGCCGGAGATCAGCGACAGCGACAGCAGCACCCAGCCGGCCCAGAGGAAGCCGAACAGCAGGCTTTCCATGGTCTGCAGCGGCGGGAAGTTGCGGATCAGCCCGGACGGATGCTTGTGTTTGAGCTGGTGGTCCTGCAGCAACAGCAGCAGGGCCTGGAACACGGCGATGGTGAACAGACCGTAGGCCAGGATCGACAGCAGGATGTGCGCGAGAATGCCGGGCTCTTCGTTGATCAGCGGCACCGTGCCGGGCGGGGCGAACTGGGCCAGCAGCGCGGTCACCGCGCCAAGCGGGAACAGCAGCACCAGCAGGTTCTCCACTGGGATGCTCAGGCAGGCGAGCAGGGTCAGGCCGATCACCGCCACGGCGATCAGGCTGGCGGCGCTGAAGAAGTCCAGGCTCAGGCCCAGGGGCGTGATCAGCTGGAAGAACAGGGCGCCGCCCTGGGCGACCACCGCCAACGTGCCGAGCAGGCCCAGCAGCCGTTTGTCGGCGCGGGCGCCACGGGCCAGCCCGGTGGCCTGGTAGACGGACGCGGCCAGATAGAGGAAGGCAGCGAGCAGATTGGGGATGAGGCTGGGTGAAGAGAACATAAGTCCTGGCAGGCAAGCCCTAAAGGGACGGAGTTTGGCATAGATCGCGGTGGGCAAGGAAGACTGCGTGTCAATCGTGGGGCTAGCCGGTGGTCCCGAGCGAGGTGTGCGTAGGAAGCAGTCTCCGCTATAATCGCCGCCTTGCTCTGCCCGGCGCGTGTACATGTTCACCTGGGCATCTGAAAAACCTCGGCTTCACTGGGCCTGAAAGGATCACCATGTTCGAAAACCTGACCGACCGCCTGTCACAGACGCTACGCCATGTCACCGGCAAGGCCAAGCTGACCGAAGACAACATCAAGGACACGCTGCGCGAAGTGCGCATGGCCCTGCTCGAGGCCGACGTCGCCCTGCCGGTGGTCAAGGATTTCGTCAACAGCGTCAAGGAGCGCGCGGTCGGCACTGAGGTGTCGCGCAGCCTGACGCCAGGCCAGGCCTTCGTGAAGATCGTCCAGGCCGAGCTGGAAAGCCTGATGGGCGCGGCCAACGAAGAGCTGACGCTCAACGCCGCGCCGCCTGCCGTGGTGCTGATGGCCGGTCTGCAAGGTGCCGGTAAGACCACCACCGCCGGCAAGCTGGCGCGTCACCTGAAAGAGCGCAAGAAGAAGAGCGTGATGGTGGTGTCGGCCGACGTCTACCGTCCGGCGGCGATCAAGCAGCTCGAAACCCTGGCTAACGATATCGGGGTGACCTTCTTCCCGTCCGATATCAGCCAGAAGCCAGTGGCCATCGCCGAGGCGGCGATCCGCGAGGCCAAGCTCAAGTTCATCGACGTGGTGATCGTCGATACCGCCGGTCGCCTGCATGTCGACGCCGACATGATGGACGAGATCAAGGCCCTGCATGCTGCGGTCAAGCCGATCGAGACCCTGTTCGTGGTCGACGCCATGACCGGCCAGGACGCGGCCAACACCGCCAAGGCCTTCGGCGACGCCCTGCCGCTGACCGGCGTGGTGCTGACCAAGGTCGACGGCGACGCCCGTGGCGGTGCCGCGCTGTCGGTGCGCGCCATCACCGGCAAGCCGATCAAGTTCATCGGCATGGGCGAGAAAACCGAGGCCCTGGAGCCGTTCCACCCTGATCGCATTGCCTCGCGCATCCTTGGCATGGGCGATGTGCTCAGCCTGATCGAGCAGGCCGAGCAGAACATCGACAAGGCCAAGGCCGACAAGCTGGCCAAGAAGCTGAAGAAGGGCAAGGGCTTCGATCTCGAGGACTTCCGCGACCAACTGCAGCAGATGAAGAACATGGGCGGTCTCGGCGGCCTGATGGACAAGCTGCCGAGCATCGGTGGCGTGAACCTGTCGCAGATGGGCAATGCCCAGGGCGCGGCCGAGAAGCAGTTCAAGCAGATGGAGGCGATCATCAACTCCATGACGCCGGCCGAGCGTCGCGACCCCGACCTGATCAGCGGTTCGCGCAAGCGCCGCATCGCCCTCGGTTCCGGCACCCAGGTGCAGGACATCGGTCGCTTGATCAAGCAGCACAAGCAGATGCAGAAGATGATGAAGAAATTCTCCGCCAAGGGCGGCATGGCCAAGATGATGCGTGGCCTTGGCGGGATGCTGCCGGGTGGCGGCATGCCGAAACTGTAAAAGAATCCGGCGGGCTTCCTTATATGAGGAAGTCTGCCAGACCCCCGCTATGGCGGGATCATGGCCGCCGCGAGGTGGCCCAAACCGGCAGAACTGATCGGCAGGCCCCGGCATTGCCGAAAAAGGCATTTGCAAATGTCCGTGTATTCCCCGAGAATATGCGGCCTTTTGGGCACCCGTGTGCCCATTGGGCATTCAGTTTTGCAGCACCGACTATAGGAACGATGTTCACATGGTAACCATTCGTCTGGCCCGTGGCGGCTCGAAAAAGCGCCCATTCTACCACCTGACCGTGACCAACTCGCGTAACGCCCGTGACGGCCGTTTCGTTGAGCGCGTTGGCTTCTTCAACCCGATCGCATCGGGCGCCGAAGTCAAGCTGTCGGTCAACCAAGAGCGCGTCACCTACTGGCTGAGCCAGGGCGCACAGCCGTCTGAGCGTGTTGCTCAGCTGCTGAAGGAAGCTGCCAAGGCTGCAGCCTGAGCAGTATGAACGCGACGCCAGAAAAGGCTGACGACCTCATCGTCGTTGGCAAGATTTTTTCGGTTCACGGCGTTCGCGGCGAGGTGAAGGTGTATTCCTTTACCGATCCGATTGAAAACCTGTTGGATTATCCGCGCTGGACGCTCAAGCACGAAGGCAAGGTAAAACAGGTCGAGCTGGTCAGCGGTCGTGGCTCCCAGAAGGGCCTGGTCGTAAAACTCAAAGGCCTCGATGATCGTGATGAAGCCCGTCTTCTGAGCGGTTACGAAATCTGCATACCGCGGAGCCTTTTACCCAACCTGGCAGCCGACGAGTACTACTGGTACCAGTTGGTGGGCCTGAAGGTCATCAATCAGGACGAACAGCTGTTCGGCAAGATCGATCACCTGTTGGAGACCGGCGCGAACGATGTAATGGTGGTCAAACCCTGCGCAGGCAGCCTGGATGATCGCGAGCGTCTGTTGCCCTATACCGGGCAATGCGTGCTGGCAATCGACCTGGAAGCAGGCGTAATGCGGGTTGAGTGGGACGCGGACTTCTAGACGATGGGTAACCTTCGCGTAGACGTCATCACGTTGTTCCCCGAGATGTTCTCGGCCATCACGGAGTACGGCATTACCAGCCGCGCGGTGAAACAGGGGTTGCTGCAAGTGACCTGCTGGAATCCGCGGGACTACACCACAGATCGCCACCACACCGTGGACGATCGGCCGTTTGGCGGTGGTCCGGGCATGGTGATGAAGATCAAGCCTCTGGAAGACGCCCTGGTTAGCGCCAGGCAGGCGACCGGAGCATCGGCAAAGGTGATCTACCTTTCGCCACAAGGCCGCAAGCTGACCCAGCAAGCGGTCAAAGGCCTGGCCGAACAGGAATCGTTGATCCTGATCGCCGGTCGTTATGAAGGCATCGACGAGCGCTTTATCGAGGCTCATGTCGATGAGGAGTGGTCGATTGGCGACTATGTGCTTTCCGGTGGCGAGCTGCCGGCCATGGTACTGATCGATGCGGTTACACGGCTGCTGCCCGGAGCTTTAGGGCATGTGGACTCGGCGGAGGAAGACTCTTTCACCGACGGTCTGCTGGATTGCCCGCACTACACCCGACCCGAGGTGTATGCGGATCAGCGTGTTCCCGACGTGTTGCTAAGTGGCAACCATGCACATATCCGGCGTTGGCGGATGAAGCAGTCCCTTGGTAGGACCTTCGAACGACGCGCCGATCTTCTGGAAAGTCGCTCGCTTTCTGGAGAAGAGAAGAAGCTGCTCGAGGAATACATCCGCGAGCGGGACGATAGTTAAACGTATCGATGGTGGATCAAGTATCCATCTTAGGAGCACAGCATGACCAACAAGATCATCCAGCAGCTCGAAGCCGAGCAGATGAGCAAAGAGATCCCGACCTTCGCACCAGGCGACACCGTTGTCGTCCAGGTTAAAGTGAAGGAAGGCGACCGCTCGCGTCTGCAAGCGTTCGAAGGCGTCGTTATCGCCAAGCGTAACCGCGGTCTGAACAGCGCCTTCACCGTGCGCAAGATCTCCAGCGGCGTTGGCGTAGAGCGTACCTTCCAGACCTACAGCCCGCAGATCGACAGCCTGGCCGTGAAACGTCGTGGTGACGTGCGTAAAGCCAAGCTGTACTACCTGCGCGACCTGTCCGGCAAAGCCGCTCGCATCAAG
The DNA here is from genome assembly GCF_019823065.1 of Pseudomonas mosselii. NCBI lineage: Bacteria > Pseudomonadati > Pseudomonadota > Gammaproteobacteria > Pseudomonadales > Pseudomonadaceae > Pseudomonas > Pseudomonas mosselii. Next base: position 4,966,351 of record NZ_CP081966.1, on the reverse strand, counting down.
GAAAAACTGTCCTGAGTACAGTTTGCCTGGCGGCCTAGGCCGCCTTGCGAGAAAAAAGCAGCCTTCGGGCTGCTTTTTTGTTTTCTGAAACCCGCCCTTGCGATGTGACCGAAAATGACCACCCGAGACCAGGAAATCCAGCGCCGCACCGAGTTTTCGGTGACCCGCGTGACCAAAGCGGTGTTCCCCAACACCACCAACCACCACAACACCTTGTTCGGCGGTACCGCCCTGGCGTGGATGGACGAAGTGTCGTTCATTGCCGCCACCCGATTCTGCCGGCTGCCACTGGTGACCGTGTCCACCGATCGTATCGACTTCAAGCACCCGATCCCGGCCGGTTCGATCGTTGAGCTGGTGGGCACGGTGATCAAGGTCGGCAACACCAGCCTGCAGGTGCAGGTGGATGTGTTCGTCGAGAACATGTACCTCGACGGGCGGGAGCGGGCGATCCATGGCGTGTTCAGCTTCGTCGCCATCGACGAGGACAAGCGCCCGGTGCCGGTGCTGCCGTTGGCCTGATTGCCGGGCCATTCGTAAGTCAATGCGCTACGGGCTGCTCGGTCAGTTCCGGCTCCACCAGCGCCACCAGTGTCCACCCAGGCTGCGGCTTGAGAGGGTTGTCCGGGCTGGCCACATGCACCCAGCCTTGCCCGTCCCGGGCGAACAGCAGCGTGGCCCGCGGGCCATGCAGGTGCTGGTAGTCGTCCCAGCCGAAGGCCTCGGTCAACGTGGTGCTGTACAGCTCGGCACCCTGGTGCAACAGCTTGGCCAGTTGCCCATAGGTCATCGGGCTCGACCCGAGTAATTGTCCGCGATGTTCCTCGCTGGCCCGATGCTTGTCACTGCGCTTTTTTTCAAGACCGCTGGCCAGCACGAACAATCGGGCCTGGCCAAAGTCATGGCGAAAGCGCGCGCAGGCCAGGGCGTTGAGCTCGCCCGCCGGTGACAGCCCCAGCAGATGGCCCAGGCCGACCAGGTCGAGGTGGGCGTCGGCGTGCTGCGAGGCGGGGTTGCCGAAGTAGGTCGGCAGGTTGTCCATGCGCGCGGCGCGGATGTTCTCCCAGCTCGAGTCGGTCAGCAGCACCCGGCAACCCAGTTGCTGCAGGGCCTTGGCGATGACCCGCGCAGGCGGGTTGGCGCCGACCACGAGAAACCCGCTCGGCGCCGGTTCCGCCACCTTCAGCAGGCGCGCCAGGGGCCTGGCGGTGGCGCTTTGCAGCACCACGGTGCCGATGATCACGGCGAAGGTCAGTGGCACCAGCAGCAGCGCGCCTTCGTGCCCGGCCTGGTCGAGGCGAATGGCGAAAATCGCCGATACGGCCGCCGCCACGATGCCTCGTGGCGCGATCCAGGCCAGCAATGCCCGTTCCCGCCAGCTCAGTGGCGAGCCCAGGGTCGACAGCAGCACGTTAAGCGGTCGCGCCAGCAACTGGATCACCAGCAGCAGTCCCAGTACCGCCGGCCCCAGGGCCAGCAACGCGTGCAGGTCGAGCCGCGCGGCCAGGAGGATGAACAGGCCGGAGATCAGCAGCACGCTGAGGTTTTCCTTGAAATGCAGGATCTGCCGCACGTCCACGCCGGGCATGTTGGCCAGCCACATGCCCATGACCGTGACCGCCAGCAGCCCCGATTCGTGGACGATCTGGTTGGCGGCGATGAAGATGCCCAGCACCGCCGCCAGCGAGGCCAGGTTGTGCAGGTATTCCGGCAACCACTGTTCGCGCATGACCTGCCCGAGCAGCCAGCCACCGGCAACCCCCAGCGCACTGCCGCAGAAGATCACCCCGGCGAAGGTCGCCAGGCTGTGGCTGAGGCCTTCGCCGGCGGCGCTGGCGATGATGAAGCTGTAGACCACCACCGCCAGCAGCGCGCCGATCGGGTCGATGACAATGCCTTCCCAGCGCAGGATGTTGGCGATCGCCGCCTTCGGCCGCACCACCCGTAGCATGGGCACGATCACCGTGGGGCCGGTGACCAGGGTCAGGGTGCCGAACAGGATCGCCAGGGGCCAGTCGAAGCCCAGCAGCCAATGGGTGGCCAGGGCGATCACCAGCCAGGTGCTCAGCGCGCCGACGGTGACCAGGCGGTGCACCACGCTGCCGATCTCGCGCCATTGCGACAGGTGCAGGGTGAGGCTGCCTTCGAACAGGATCAGCGCCACCGCCAGCGACACAAGCGGCATCAGCAGCGGGCCGAACAGCGCCTGCGGCTGCAGCCAGCCCAGCACCGGCCCGGCGAGGATGCCGCACAGCAACAGGAACAGGATCGCCGGCAGTTTCAGGCGCCAGGCCAGCCACTGGCAGAGCAGGGCGGCGGCGCCGATGCCGCCGACACTCAAAAGAATTTGCTGTTCGTTCACGCGGGCTCCCTCTGCATGCCGTGTTATGAAAGACTAAGCGTCATTTCGTCGTTTGCCACCGAGTCTTCATGCCTGCACTGGACCACCCCCTGATCGACCAGTTCCTCGATGCCCTCTGGCTGGAGAAGGGGCTGTCCGACAACACCCGCGCTTCGTATCGCAGCGACCTGGCGCTGTTCAATGGCTGGCTGCAGGAGCACGGCGTGGCACTGCCTGATGCCGGGCGCGAGCTGATCCTCGACCACCTGGCCTGGCGTTTCGACCAGGGCTACAAGCCGCGCTCGACCGCGCGCTTTCTTTCCGGGGTACGCGGGTTCTTCCGTTACCTGCTGCGCGAGCGGCTGGTCGCTGTCGACCCGACGTTGCAGGTGGACATGCCGCAACTGGGCCGGCCCCTGCCCAAGTCGCTGTCGGAGGCCGATGTCGAGGCCCTGTTGCAGGCGCCGGATCTCGGCGAGGCTATCGGCCAGCGCGACCGCGCCATGCTCGAGGTGCTTTATGCCTGTGGCCTGCGGGTGACCGAGCTGGTCAGCCTGACCCTGGACCAGGTCAACCTGCGCCAGGGCGTGCTGCGGGTGATGGGCAAGGGCAGCAAGGAGCGCCTGGTGCCGATGGGCGAGGAGGCGGTGGTGTGGCTCGAACGCTACCTGCGCGATGGCCGCGCCGAGCTGCTCAATGGGCGCCCCAGCGACGTGCTGTTCCCCAGCCAGCGCGGCGAGCAGATGACCCGCCAGACTTTCTGGCACCGTATCAAGCACCAGGCGCGGGTGGCCGGCATCGACAAGCCGCTGTCGCCGCACACGCTGCGCCACGCCTTTGCCACGCACCTGCTCAACCATGGCGCCGACCTGCGCGTGGTGCAGATGCTGCTGGGCCACAGCGACCTGTCCACCACGCAGATCTACACCCATGTGGCCAAGGCCCGGCTGCAGCAGTTGCACGCCGAACACCATCCACGTGGATGAATGCTTTTCATGTTCCGCCGACCGGTGCCTGAGTACCCCTACTGCGCCAGTTTGTTGTGGTAGGCTTGGACGGTTTGTTGCAAGGGCCGAATGTTCGCCACCCGCCAGGGTCAAGCAACGCCCCCACGGCCCCGTCCGCCTTCAGGAGTACCCCATGCGCGTGACCCAGATTTTCGCCGCCGCCGCCCTGGCGCTGGCCAGTACCTTTGCCGTCGCCGCGGCCACCGATGCCAATGCCGGTGCCGAGCAGGCGATCCGCAAGTCCTTGCAGAACCTCGAGCTGGAAGTGCCTGTCGAGAGCGTCAGCAGCAGCCCGCTCAACGGCCTGTACGAAGTCAAACTGCAGGGCGGTCGCGTGCTGTACGCCAGCGCCGACGGCCAGTTCGTCATGCAGGGCTACCTGTTCCAGATCCAGGACGGCAAGCCGGTCAACCTCACCGAGAAGACCGAGCGCCAGGGCATTGCCAAGCTGATCAACGGCATTCCGGTCGGCGAGATGGTGGTCTACCCGGCCAAGGGTGAAACCAAGTCGCATATCACCGTGTTCACCGACACCACCTGCCCGTATTGCCACAAGCTGCACGCCGAAGTGCCGGAGCTCAACCGTCGTGGTATCGAAGTGCGCTATGTCGCCTTCCCGCGCCAGGGGCTGGGTTCGCCGGGTGATGAGCAGTTGCAGGCGGTATGGTGCTCCAGCGATCGCCGCGCGGCGCTGGACAAGATGGTCGACGGCAAGGAGATCAAGGCCGCCAAGTGCGCCAACCCGGTCAGCAAGCAGTTCCAGCTGGGCCAGTCGATTGGTGTAAATGGCACGCCGGCGATCGTTCTACAGAATGGCCAGGTGATTCCGGGTTACCAGCCGGCGCCGCAAGTGGCCAAGCTGGCCCTGGCAGAGAGCAAGTAATCAATTCAGTACGCCGTCGTCATGGGGTGACGGCATGTTTCACGGTCGGCGCAGGTGCCGGCCGTTCTATGGGGAGTTCACAGTGAAACCGGTCAAAGTAGGCATCTGTGGGTTGGGGACCGTCGGTGGCGGAACCTTCAATGTACTTCAGCGCAACGCCGAGGAGATCGCCCGCCGTGCCGGGCGCGGTATTGAAGTGGCACAGATTGCCATGCGCTCGCAGAACCCGAACTGCCAGATTACCGGTACCCCCATTACCGCTGATGTGTTCGAAGTCGCGAGCAACCCTGAGATCGATATCGTCATCGAATTGATTGGCGGCTACACCATCGCCCGCGACCTGGTGCTCAAGGCCATCGAAAACGGCAAGCACGTGGTCACCGCCAACAAGGCGCTGATCGCCGTGCACGGCAACGAGATCTTCGCCAAGGCCCGCGAGAAGGGCGTCATCGTCGCCTTCGAAGCCGCCGTGGCCGGTGGCATCCCGGTGATCAAGGCGATCCGCGAGGGCCTGTCGGCCAACCGCATCAACTGGCTGGCCGGCATCATCAACGGCACCGGCAACTTCATCCTTACCGAGATGCGTGACAAGGGCCGCGCTTTCCCCGACGTGCTGGCCGAAGCCCAGGCACTGGGTTATGCCGAGGCCGACCCGACCTTTGACGTCGAAGGCATCGACGCCGCGCACAAGCTGACCATCCTGGCGTCCATCGCCTTCGGTATCCCGCTGCAGTTCGACAAGGCCTACACCGAGGGCATCACCCAGTTGACCACCGCCGACGTCAACTACGCCGAGGCCCTGGGCTACCGCATCAAGCACCTGGGCGTGGCCCGTCGCACCGCCGACGGCATCGAGCTGCGCGTGCACCCGACGCTGATCCCCAACGATCGCCTGATCGCCAACGTCAACGGCGTGATGAACGCGGTGATGGTCAACGGCGACGCCGCTGGTTCCACCCTGTACTACGGCGCAGGTGCCGGCATGGAGCCGACCGCGTCGTCGGTAGTCGCCGACTTGGTGGACGTGGTCCGTGCAATGACTTCCGACCCGGAGAACCGCGTGCCGCACCTGGCGTTCCAGCCGGACGCGCTGTCGGCTCATCCGATCCTGCCGATCGATGCCTGTGAAAGTGCCTACTACCTGCGTATCCAGGCCAAGGACCACCCGGGCGTGCTGGCCCAGGTCGCCAGCATCCTTTCGGAGCGCGGCATCAACATCGAGTCGATCATGCAGAAGGAAGCCGAGGAGCAGGACGGCCTGGTACCGATGATCCTGCTCACCCACCGTGTGGTCGAGCAACGCATCGACGACGCCATCGTCGCCCTGGAAGCGCTCCAGGACGTGGTCGGCAAGGTCGTGCGCATCCGCGTCGAACAGCTCAATTAATTCCGGCGGCGGGCCGCGACGGCGGCCCGCGCCCAGCATCGAAGGTTTGCACCCATGCGCTATATCAGTACCCGCGGCCAGGCTCCGGCCCTGAACTTCGAAGACGTCCTGCTGGCGGGCCTCGCCAGCGACGGCGGCCTGTACGTGCCCGAGAACCTGCCGCGCTTCACCCAGGAAGAAATCGCCTCCTGGGCGGGCCTGCCTTACCACGAACTGGCCTTCAGGGTGATGCGTCCGTTCGTCGAAGGCAGCATCGCCGACGCCGACTTCAAGAAGATCCTCGAAGAGACCTACGGCAACTTCGCCCACGCCGCGGTCGCGCCGCTGCGCCAGCTCAACGGCAACGAGTGGGTCATGGAGCTGTTCCACGGCCCGACCCTGGCATTCAAGGATTTTGCCCTGCAGCTGCTCGGCCGCCTGCTCGACCATGTACTGGTCAAGCGCGGCGAGCGCGTGGTGATTGTCGGCGCCACCAGCGGTGACACAGGTTCGGCCGCTATCGAAGGCTGCCGCCGCTGCGACAACGTCGACATCTTTATCCTGCACCCGCACCAGCGCGTGTCGGAGGTGCAGCGCCGGCAGATGACCACCATCCTCGGCGACAACATCCACAACATCGCCATCGAGGGCAACTTCGACGACTGCCAGGAGATGGTCAAGGCCAGCTTCGCCGACCAGTCGTTCCTCAAGGGCACCCGCCTGGTGGCGGTCAACTCGATCAACTGGGCGCGGATCATGGCCCAGATCGTCTACTACTTCCACGCAGCCCTGCAGCTCGGCGGCCCGGCACGTTCGGTGGCGTTCTCGGTGCCGACCGGCAACTTCGGCGATATCTTCGCCGGCTACCTGGCGCGCAACATGGGCCTGCCGATCAGCCAGCTGGTAGTGGCGACCAACCGCAACGACATCCTGCACCGCTTCATGAGCGGCAACCAGTACGTCAAGGATTCCTTGCACCCGACCCTGTCGCCGTCGATGGACATCATGGTCTCGTCCAACTTCGAACGCCTGCTGTTCGACCTGCACGGTCGCAATGGCGCCGCAGTTGCCCAACTGATGGACACCTTCAAGCAAGGCGGCGGCTTCAGCGTCGAGCAGGATCGCTGGACCGAGGCGCGCAAGCTGTTCGACTCGCTGGCCGTCACCGACGAGCAGACCTGCGAGACCATCGCCGAGGTGTTCAAGGCCACTGGTGAAGTTCTCGATCCGCACACCGCGATCGGCGTCAAGGCCGCCCGCGAGTGCCGCCGCAGCCTGGATACGCCGATGGTGGTGCTGGGTACCGCGCACCCGGTCAAGTTCCCCGAGGCGGTGGAGAAGGCTGGTGTCGCCAAGGCCCTGGAGCTGCCGGCGCACCTGAGCGACCTGTTCAGCCGTGAGGAGCGCTGCACGGTGCTGGCCAACGACCTGAAGACGGTGCAGGCCTTTGTTAGCCAGCATGGCAATCGCGGCAAGCCACTCTAAGAGCAAACCGATACGAGAAAGCCCGTCCTGAACGGGCTTTTTTGTGCCTGTCATCCACAGGCTCGAGATTTCAGATTTTTCCCATGTAGTTAGATACCTCTCCCTACTAAAGTGGATGCTTCCACCTATAAGCCTCAATGCTCCAAGGGGGGCACATGCATCAGCTCAATGTCCTTATTCACCAGGCCAGGCCCTACTATCAGATGGTGTTGCACCAGGCCTTCAATGCCCAGGGTGTCTACAACGTCCGGCTTACCGATGACGTAGCGGCCGCGACGAGGCTGCAGCGGCCGGTGGATGTGCTGGTGCTCGATCAGGGCATGCCCAGGCGTCACGCCCTGCGTCTGTTCAAGTACCTGGTGCAGGCCTCCTGCGCGGGTGGGTTGTTGTTTGTCGGGTGTGCCGGCGCAGGGGATATCGACCTGGCGCTCGAAGCTCGCCAGCATGGCTTGAACGTGCTGGCGGAGCTGTCCTGGCCGATGTCGATGGTAGGGCTGGAGCAGGCCTTGGAGCGCCTCTAGTCGGCCGCCGATTGGGGGCATCGAAATTGTCACGTTGGCTGCGCATGCTCAGGGTAACGGGCCAGGGCGAACTTTCCGTCGGGCCTGGAGGTCAGTTTCCTTACCTTAGCCAGCGAGTGATCCGGATGGAAAGAGTCTGCAGACTGCTCAACGAAGCCCTCACCCCTTACCAGGCCCAGCTCGGCACGGCCGATAGCCGTGGCTGCCGTCAGTTGACCCTCTATGACGAGCACGGGATGCTGATCCTCCAGCGCGGAGTCTGCGCACGTCAGTTGGTGGAGCAGCAGTTGCTGATCGACCTGGTCGATGGCCTGCACCGTGACCTGCAGATCGCCGAAGGCCGCCTGCAGCCTTGTGTGATCGCCGCCCTGCAACATCAACGACAGATGCAGGGAACCTTTGCCTGATACGCCCATCAGAATCAGCAAGGGCTGTCCGATGGTGCTTTGCTCCGGTACCGTCAAGACTGTCACTGGAAGCCCCGAGGGCTTTCGCTTGACCCCGGTCGTCCTCCCCAGCGGCCGGGGTTTCTTTTTGCCTCGAGTCTGCAGGTTTCCTGGAGCGTCAGCGTAGCGGCTGTTCGCTCTGCTCGAAGAAATGCCTGGCCTGCTCCAAATAGCCCTCGCGCAGCCCTGGGTCCAACCAGTGGGCATAAAGTTCGGGCAAGGTATCCCGACGCAAGGTCGGCAGCATCTGGTCGATGTGAGCAATCGCCTCACGCCCCAGAGGGGTGTCCGAGCAGCCAATATGCAGGAATTGGTAGTGGTTCACGCCAAGGATGGGGTGGAAACTATAGTCGTCCAGCGAGCCATTGTGCTGCTGGATCAGGTAACGCATCTCGGGCCAATAGCCGAGCACCAGTTGCAGGCGCCCCAATTGCTGCATCTGCAGCAGACTGGCTGTGGCATCGTTGCCGTAGTGACGGCTGAAGGCGGTATCGGGCAGTTGCCGCAGGACCTCGTCGACCTGCGTGCTGTAGCTGCGCTCCGCGACGATGCCCAGTTTGAGTCGGGTCTCGGTCAGCAAGCGCTGCAGGTCGACCTGTTGGCCTTCGAGGTAGGGCGCCAGCAGCGCCTGATCCTGCTTGCGCACGATCAGACCCGTGCTGAGCACGCCCAGCGATGGCTGGGAAAAATGCACGTATCTGGCGCGCTCGGGGGTCCACAGCAGGGTCGGGTCGCAGGTGAAACTGGGCTCCTGGAGCATCTGCAGGCCCCGGGCTCGGTTGACCCGGACGATGCTGTGGTCGTACTCGGGCATCCGGGCGATCAGCATCGGCAACAGTTGGTCGATCACTCCCTGGCCCTTGGACGGCCCTTCGAAGATGGTGAATGGCGGCAGGTCGCGTACCAGCCACAAAAGGCGTTCTCTGGCCTCGGCCACCTGACCCACGAGTGCGGTCAGCAACAGGCAGAGTACGATGGGCAGATGGCGGATACCCATGGGGCGTGGGTCACACCGTACCGGCCGCGCGCAGGCGGGCAATGGCGGCAGCGTCGTAGCCCAGGCCGGCCAGTACCGTGGCCGTATGTTCGCCCAGTGCCGGGCCGACCCACTCGGCGGACCCGGGGGTGTCGGACAGCTTGGGTACGATGCCCGGCATCTTGAAGGGCTTGCCGTCCGGCAGCCGAGCCTGGAGGAACATTTCGCGGGCGAGGAATTGCGGGTCACCGAGCATGTCCTCGGCGGAGTAGATGCGGCTGGCCGGTACTTCAGCCTCGTTCAGCGTTTGCATTACTTCGGTGAGTGGCAGGCTGTTGACCCAGCGGTCGATGACGCCGTACAGCTCGTCGCGGCGGGCATCACGGCCGTCGTTGGTGGTCAAGGCCGCATCGTTGGCCAGGTCGTCGCGGCCGATGGCCTGCATGAAACGCTTGAAGATCGCGTCGCCGTTGGCGCCGATCTGCACGTGACGGCCATCGGCGGTGGTGTGGATGCAGGAGGGGGTGATGCCCGGCATGATGTTGCCGGTGCGTTCGCGGATGAAACCGAACACATCGAACTCCGGGACCATGCTCTCCATCATGGCGAAGATCGCCTCGTACAGCGCCACGTCCACCACCTGGCCCGCGCCACCGTTGACCTCGCGATGACGCAGGGCCATCAGCGCGCCGATCACGCCCCACAGCGCGGCAATGGAGTCGCCGATGGAGATCCCGGTACGCACCGGTGGGCGGTCCTCGAAACCGGTGATGTAGCGTAGCCCGCCCATGGACTCGCCGACCGCGCCGAAGCCCGGCTGGTCTTTCATCGGCCCGGTCTGGCCGAAGCCCGACAGGCGCACCATGACCAGGCGTGGGTTGAGGGCATGGAGCACGTCCCAGCCCAACCCCAGCTTTTCCAGCACGCCAGGGCGGAAGTTCTCGATCAGGATGTCAGCGTCGGCCAGCAGGCGCTTGAGCACGTCACGGCCTTCCGGGTGCTTGAGGTTTAGGGTCAGTGACTGCTTGTTGCGCGCCTGGACGAACCACCACAGCGAGGTACCCTCATAGAGCTTGCGCCACTTGCGCAGCGGGTCGCCGCCATCGGGGGATTCGACCTTGATCACCTCGGCGCCGAATTCGGCGCAGATCCGCGAGGCGAAGGGGCCGGCGATCAGGGTGCCGAGCTCGATGACTTTCAGGCCGGCGAGGGGTTTGCTGGGCGTAGGCATGGGGCATCCGTGGCGGCTGGGCGTGAGGGCAGGTTGTATCACAGCTCGGCGATGGCAGGTATATCGGCGTTGTCTGATCCGGCGCTGGCGCCCCGGATCAGTTAGACTGTGCGACTTTCTCCCGCAAGAAGCCCATTGCCCATGGCCCAGCCGTCCACCACCTACAAGTTCGAACTGAATCTGACCGACCTCGATCGCGGCGTGTACGAGAACGTTCGCCAGACCATCGCCCGTCATCCCTCGGAAACCGAAGAACGCATGGCCGTGCGCCTGCTGGCCTATGCCCTCTGGTACAACGAGCAGCTGTCCTTCGGTCGCGGCCTGTCGGACGTCGATGAGGCGGCCCTGTGGGAAAAAAGCCTGGACGATCGCATCCTGCACTGGATCGAGGTTGGCCAGCCCGACGCCGACCGCCTGACCTGGTGCTCGCGGCGGACCGAGCGCACCAGTCTGTTGGCCTATGGCAGCTTGCGCGTTTGGGAGAACAAGGTGCTTGGCGCAGTCAAGGGCCTGAAGAACCTGAGCATCGCCGCCGTGCCGCAAGACGTGCTGGAGATCCTCGCCACCGACATGCCGCGCACCATCAAGTGGGATGTGATGATCAGCGAAGGCACGGTGTTCGTCACCGACGACCGTGGCCAGCACGAAGTGCAGCTGCAGTGGCTGCTCGGCGAGCGCGGCTGACCTGATTCACACCAGATTATCGAAGACCCCATGCGTATCGAACCCCGTCCCCTGCCGTCGCCCCTGCCATTGTTGGGCAACCTGCCACCCCTGCTGACACGCCTGTACGCCGCCCGTGGCGTTCAGACCGAGGCTGAACTGGACAAGAGCCTGGCGCGCCTGCTGCCATTCCAGCAGCTCAAGGGTATCGATGCGGCGGTGGACCTGCTGGTCGAGGCACTCGACCAGCGCCAGCGCATTCTCATTGTCGGCGACTTCGACGCCGACGGCGCCACCGCCAGTACCGTCGGTGTGCTTGGCCTGCGCCTGCTGGGCGCGGCGCATGTCGATTACCTGGTGCCCAATCGTTTCGAATACGGATACGGCTTGACCCCGGAGATCGTCGAGGTCGCCCTGCAGCGCCAGCCGCAGTTGCTGATCACCGTGGACAACGGCATCTCCAGCGTCGAGGGTGTAGCGGCCGCCAAGGCCGCCGGGCTCAAGGTGCTGGTTACCGACCACCACCTGCCGGGCGAACAGTTGCCCGCCGCCGATGCCATCGTCAATCCGAACCAGCCGGGATGCGGGTTCCCGAGCAAGTCCCTGGCCGGCGTGGGGGTAATCTTCTACGTGCTGATGGCCCTGCGCGCGCGCCTGCGCATCCTGGGGCGCTACGAGGCTCAGCCGCAGCCGAACATCGGTGAGTTGCTCGATCTGGTGGCGCTGGGCAGCGTCGCCGACGTGGTGCCGCTGGACGCCAACAACCGCATCCTGGTGCACCAGGGGCTGGAGCGAATCCGCGCCGGCCGCGCCCGCCCCGGGCTCAAGGCTATTCTCGAGGTGGCGCGGCGAGATCATCGACGCATCACTTCCACCGACCTGGGCTTCATCCTCGGCCCTCGGCTCAACGCCGCCGGGCGCCTGGACGACATGAGCCTGGGCATCGAGTGCCTGCTGTGCGAGGACGCGGCGTTGGCGCTGGACATGGCCCAGCAGCTCGATGGCCTGAACCAGGACCGCAAGTCCATCGAGCAGGGCATGCAGCGCGAGGCGCTGGCCCAGCTCAAGGACCTGCCAGTCGAGTCCATGCCCTATGGCCTGTGCCTGTTCGACGCCGACTGGCACCAGGGGGTGATCGGCATTCTTGCCTCGCGGTTGAAGGAGCGTTACCACCGTCCGACCATCGCCTTCGCCGATGCGGGGGAGGGGATGCTCAAGGGCTCGGCGCGCTCGGTGCCGGGGTTCCATATCCGCGACGCGCTGGATGCCGTGGCGGCGCGTCATCCGGCCTTGATCAGCAAGTTTGGCGGGCACGCGATGGCAGCTGGTCTGTCGTTGCCGGCCGAAAACTTTCCTTCGTTTGCCGAGGCGTTCGATGAAGAGGTGCGGCGTCAGTTGCGTGAGGATGACCTGACTGGTCGGCTGTTGTCGGACGGCACCCTGGCGGTCGAAGAGTTTCACCTGGACCTGGCGCGGGCATTGCGCAATGCCGGGCCTTGGGGACAGCACTTTCCAGAGCCGTTGTTTCATGGGGTGTTTCAGCTGGTCGAACAACGCGTCGTGGGGGAGCGCCACCTGAAGGTGGTACTCAAGAGCGAGTGCGGAGCGGTGCGTCTGGACGGAATTGCCTTCGGCATCGATCGCGAGGTCTGGCCGAACCCTACGGTGCGCTGGGTAGAGCTGGCCTACAAGCTGGATGTCAATGAGTTTCGCGGGAACGAGAGCGTGCAGTTGATGATTGCCCACATGGAGGCACGCTGATCCTGGCGTAGTGGGTCGATTGGGACGCACAGGGATTAGCGCATACCGCCCGGCGGGTCTGCCGCCAGGCCCCAGACTCGGTTATACTCGCGGGCTTTTCACCGAATTCGCACGAGAGCAGCCCGCCCATGGAAATCCAACCGATCCTGAACACCATCAAGGACCTCACCGAGCGTTCCCAGTCCATTCGGGGGTATCTTTGACTACGATCACAAACATGATCGTCTGGTCGAAGTAAACCGCGAGCTGGAAGACGCCGCTGTCTGGAACAAACCCGAGTACGCCCAGGCCCTGGGCCGCGAGCGCGCCATGCTGGCGCAGGTGGTCGAGACCCTCGATAAACTGTCCAACGGCCTGACCGACTGCAAGGACCTGCTCGACATGGCTGTCGAGGAGGGCGATGAAGGCGCTGTCAGCGATGTCGAGACCGAGCTGCAAGGGCTTGAGGAATCCCTCGCCCAGCTTGAGTTCCGTCGCATGTTCAGCGGCGAGATGGACCCGAACAACGCCTACCTGGACATCCAGGCCGGCTCCGGCGGCACCGAGGCCCAGGACTGGGCCAACATCCTGCTGCGCATGTACCTGCGCTGGGCCGACAAGCGCGGCTTCGACGCCACCATCATCGAACTGTCCGAAGGTGAAGTCGCCGGCATCAAGGGCGCCACCGTGCACATCAAGGGCGAGTACGCCTTCGGCTGGCTGCGCACCGAGATCGGCGTGCACCGCCTGGTGCGCAAGAGCCCGTTCGACTCCGGCGCCCGTCGCCACACCTCGTTCTCGGCGGTGTTCGTCTCGCCCGAGATCGACGACAAGGTCGAGATCGAGATCAACCCGTCCGACCTGCGCATCGACACCTACCGCTCCTCCGGTGCCGGTGGTCAGCACGTCAACACCACCGACTCGGCGGTGCGTATCACCCACGTGCCGACCAACACCGTGGTGGCCTGCCAGAACGAACGCTCCCAGCACGCCAACAAGGACACCGCCATGAAAATGCTGCGGGCCAAGTTGTACGAGCTGGAAATGCAGAAGCGCAACGCCGCCTCCCAGGCCTTGGAGGACAGTAAGTCGGACATCGGCTGGGGCCACCAGATCCGCTCCTACGTGCTCGACGACTCGCGCATCAAGGACCTGCGTACCGGCGTGGAGCGCAGCGACTGTCAGAAGGTCCTGGACGGCGACCTCGACCAGTACCTGGAAGCGAGCCTCAAGCAGGGGCTGTAAACCGCACACCACCGCCGCGATACGAGGCCCAGGGCCCGTATCGCGTGCCCTGCCCGACAGGGGCAACGAACACCTGATGGAAAGAATGACGACATGAGCGACCTCAAGACCGAAGCGCAAGACCTGCAACAGGAAGAAAACGCCCTGATCGCCCTGCGCAAGGAAAAACTTGCCGCCGAGCGCGCCAAGGGCAATGCCTTCCCCAACGACTTCCGCCGCGACAGCTACTGCAACGACCTGCAGAAACAGTACGCGGACAAGACCAAGGAAGAGCTGGAAGCAGCCGCCATCCCGGTCAAGGTCGCCGGTCGCATCATGCTCAACCGTGGCTCGTTCATGGTCATCCAGGACATGACCGGCCGCATCCAGGTCTACGTCAATCGCAAGACCCTGCCGGAAGAGACCCTGGCCGCGGTCAAGACCTGGGACCTGGGTGACATCATCAGCGCCGAGGGCACCCTGGCCCGCTCCGGCAAGGGTGACCTGTACGTCGAGATGACCCGCGTGCGCCTGCTGACCAAGTCGCTGCGCCCACTGCCGGACAAGCACCACGGCCTGACCGACACCGAGCAGCGCTACCGCCAGCGCTACGTCGACCTGATGGTCAACGAGGAAACCCGCCACACCTTCCGTGTGCGTTCGCAGGTGATCTCGCACATCCGCAAGTTCCTCATCGAGCGCGACTTCCTCGAAGTCGAAACCCCGATGCTGCAGACCATCCCCGGCGGCGCCGCGGCCAAGCCGTTCGAAACCCACCACAACGCCCTGGACATGGCCATGTTCCTGCGCATCGCGCCGGAGCTGTACCTCAAGCGCCTGGTGGTCGGTGGTTTCGAGAAGGTGTTCGAGATCAACCGCAACTTCCGTAACGAAGGCGTTTCGACTCGTCACAACCCTGAATTCACCATGCTCGAGTTCTACCAGGCCTACGCCGACTACCGCGACAACATGGACCTCACCGAGGAACTGTTCCGCGAGCTGGCGCAGCTGGTACTGGGCAGCACCGACGTGCCGTATGGCGACAAGGTGTTCCACTTCGGCGAGCCGTTCGTGCGCCTGTCGGTGTTCGACTCGATCCTCAAGTACAACCCGGAGCTCACCGCCGCCGACCTGCAGGACGTCGACCGTGCCCGCGAGATCGCCAAGAAAGCCGGCGCCAAGGTGCTCGGCCACGAAGGCCTGGGCAAGCTGCAGGTGATGATTTTCGAAGAGTTGGTCGAGCACAAGCTGGAACAGCCGCACTTCATCACCGAGTACCCGTTCGAAGTGTCGCCGCTGGCCCGTCGCAACGACGACAACCCGGCCGTGACCGACCGCTTCGAGCTGTTCATCGGTGGCCGCGAGATTGCCAACGCCTACTCCGAGCTCAACGATGCCGAAGACCAGGCCGAGCGCTTCCTGGCCCAGGTGGCCGAAAAGGACGCCGGTGACGACGAGGCCATGCACTACGATGCCGACTTCGTCCGCGCCCTGGAATACGGCATGCCGCCGACCGCCGGTGAAGGCATCGGCATCGACCGCCTGGTGATGCTGCTGACCAACTCGCCGTCGATCCGCGACGTGATCCTGTTCCCGCACATGCGTCCACAGGCCTGAGCGATCTGAACAAGCCGCCTTTCGAGGCGGCTTTTTCATGCCTGAAGCTTTATGTTGTCAGTGCCGGCCTCATTGCCGGGCAGGCAACCCACTGTTCGTGAGGTAAACCAGAGTGACCCCCGCAATGCCCCACCAGGGTGCCGCCGGTATCGCCACCGCCGTCGCCGAGAGCGTGCAGTATCAGGGCCGCAAGACCGTCCGCCAGGGCAGCGAGCAGCGCCGCCAGCAGATCCTCGACGCCGCCATGCGCATCGTCGTGCGCGATGGCGTGCGCGGCGTGCGCCACCGTGCCGTGGCTGCCGAGGCCGGCGTGCCGTTGTCGGCCACCACCTACTACTTCAAGGATATCCAGGACCTGCTGGCCGATACCTTCGCCCAGTACGTCGAACGCAGCGCGGCTTACATGGCCAAGCTGTGGACCAACACCGAAGGTGTGCTGCGCCAGTTGCTGGCCCAGGGCGACGGCACCCCCGAGGCCCGGGCGCACCTGGCCGATGAAGTGGCGCGCATGCTGGCCGACTACGTCCTGCGCCAGCTGAACAACCGCCGCGACTTCCTCATGGCCGAGCAGGCCTTCCGCCAGGAGGCGCTGCTGTGCCCGCGCCTGGCCGAGCTGGTGCAGGCCCACGAGCAGATCCTGCTGCATGGCGCACGGCAGATCCTGCAGGTTGTCGGCTCGCGCCAGCCCGAGCAGGATGCCCAGATGTTGACGGCGATAATCGAGCAGATGGAATATCAGGGCCTGCTCAAGGATGCGAATGCGCAGGCCGATGAGCAGATGCTCGCTATCCTTGTCCGATACCTGCAGATGGTGCTGGCTTCGGCCTGAGTGGCGAACGACTTTTCAAGGAGAACCTGATGAAAGCCTGGCGTGTGGTGTTGTTGACCTTGTCATTCCTCCTGCTGGGCGGTTGTCTGGTGACGTTCGACGAGCCACTGCCGGCCAACCAGCCGGCGCCCAAGGCCCTGCTCGGGCAGTGGAGCAGCAAGGATGCCTGGGGCCAGCCGCTGAAACTGAGCATCAGCCGCGCGGGTGGCAATACCTACAAAGCGGTGGCCCGTGCCCAGGGCAAGGCCCCCGAGGAATACGCCTTCACCGTGGCCCGGCACGGCAACCGCTGGTACCTGTCGGCCGGGGTGCCCAAGCGCCTGGGTGGCAATTTCCTGATCGGTGGCTTCGAGGTGATCGACGGCAAGCAGCTGGTGGTCTACAACCTCGATGTCGAGCAGGTGCAGCAGGCTGTCGCCAAGAAAGAACTGAGCGGACGCAACACCGAAGTGCCGGAAGATAACGGCGAGGGCGTGCTGATCGACAGCCCGACCGAGCGGGTGCTGGCGTATCTGGAAGATCCCGCCAACTCCGATCTGTTCGTCGAGGTGGCGCGCTTCCAGCGTTCCGGTAAATAGCCGTGAGCATACCGGCCTCGTCGCGGGGCAAGCCCGCTCCTGGTTGTGGGAGCGGGCTTGCCCCGCGATGAGGCTTCAAGAAGGAGTCCCGCGTGGACGAGTACCAGCAGACCATACGCACGCTGTCCGACCGCATCGTCGCCACGCAGACCCCGATCCGCGTGCTTGACGCGGTGAAATGGGACGATGGCATCCGCCAGGGCTTTCTCAAGGCCAAGGGCAAGGAGCCACCAGCGGTGGACCGTGCCTACTACCAGAACCGCCCGCTGTCGTTCGACTCCAGCGCGGTGAAGGCCGAGTTCCAGAGTATCGAGCGCGACATCACCCGGCAGTTGGGCCAGTTCAATCCGGTCGGGCAGATCATGCGGCGCATGTGCAAGGAATACCGCATGGTGGTGCGCATGCTCGAGGCACGCGGCACCGAGGACTTCGGGCTGATCTCTCAGGAGCTCTATGGCGCCGCCTCCGACGCCTTCCACGCCGGCGACCCGACCCTGGCCGACCTGGGCCTGATGCTCTCGGATTACCTGAACAACATCGACGGTCGCGGCGACCTGAAGGACGAGCCGAAGAACCTCACGGCCAAGGAAGCGGTGGAGATCCTCCAGCGTCGCTTGAACAAGGTGTTCGGCGAGGCCGAGGAGACCATCCGCGTGTTCGAGTCCGACGGCATCGTTGCCGACGCCGCGGCCGGGGCCGACTACATCAAGGTGCGCGCCGACGCCATGTTCAACAGCCGCGACGTGCGCGCCCTGGAAGTGCATGAAGGCCTGGTGCACGTCGGCACTACCCTCAACGGGCTGAACCAGCCGATCTGTACTTTCCTGGCCAAGGGCCCGCCCTCGTCGACGGTGACCCAGGAGGGCCTGGCGATCCTCATGGAGGTGATCGCCTTTGCCTCCTACCCCAGCCGTCTGCGCAAGCTCACCAACCGTACCCGTGCCATCCACATGGTGGAGGAGGGCGCCGACTTCCTGCAGGTCTTCGAGTTCTTCCGCGGCCAGGGCTTCGAGATGGGGCAGAGCTACAGCAACGCCAGCCGGGTGTTCCGTGGCTCGGTGCCCAACGGCCTGCCATTCACCAAGGACTTGTCCTACCTCAAGGGCTTCATCATGGTTTACAACTACATTCAGTTGGCCGTGAAGAAGGGCAAGCTCGAGCAGATCCCTTTGCTGTTCTGCGGCAAGACCACCCTGGAAGACATGCGCACGCTGCGCCAGCTGGTCGAGGAAGGGCTGGTCGAACCGCCCAAGTACCTGCCCGAGCAGTTCCGCGACCTCAACGCGCTGTCGGCCTGGATGTGCTTCTCCAACTTCCTCAACCACCTGAGCCTGGACCGTATTGAAGCCGACTACGCGAACATTCTCTGACGCCTGCCGTCACCTCGCCTTCGGCCTCGGGCTGCTGCTGTTGGGCGGTTGCAGCAGCCTGCTGTTCTATCCCGAGCCCGGTCAGCCGTTCACCCCGCAAAGGGCCCATCTGCAGTATCAGGACCTGACCCTCAGCGCCGCCGACGGCACGCGCCTGCATGGCTGGTGGCTGCCCGTGCCGCAGGGTGTCGAGGTCAAGGGCACGGTGCTGCACCTGCATGGCAATGGCGGCAACCTGGCCTGGCACCTGGGCGGCAGCTACTGGCTGCCGAAAGCAGGCTACCAGGTGTTGATGATCGACTATCGCGGTTATGGGCTGTCCCAGGGCAAGCCGACATTGCCTGAAGTGTACGGCGACATCGGCGCGGCGCTGGACTGGCTCGACAAGGCGCCCCAGGCCCAGGGCCGGCCGCTGGTGCTGCTCGGCCAGAGCCTCGGAGGGGCCATGGCCATCCACTACCTGGCCCAGCACCCCGAGCAGCGCCGACGCTTCAGCGCCCTGGTGTTCGATGGCGTGCCCGCCAGCTACCGGGCGGTGGGGCGATATGCCCTGAGCACTTCGTGGATGACCTGGCCGCTGCAGGTGCCGCTGTCGTGGTTGGTGCCGGACGGCGACAGCGCGGTCAACTCGATCGCCCGCCTGGACAGCCCGCCGAAGCTGTTCTTCCACAGCATCGACGACAACCTCGTACCATTGGACAACGGCCTGCGCCTGTACCGCCAGGCGCCGCCGCCCCGGGTGCTGCAATTGACCCGGGGCGGCCATGTGCAGACCTTCGCCGATCCGACCTGGCGTCAGGTGATGCTGCGTTTCCTGGAAGACCCTACCCATTTCAACGGCCTGCGCCGCCTGGCCGAAGTACCCAACTACCCTGACGAGAAGAACTAGCAATGAGTGAAGAACGCAACGCCATCCCGCTGATCCTGACCGGTGTCGGCAGCATCATCGTGACGGTGGGAGCCCTCTGGTACTACGGCTACCTGCATTTCGCCAAGCCCGAGGATGCGCTGTTGCTGCAGGATTTCACCATGCTCAAGACCATTCCGGGGGAAGACTACAAGGTCTCGCTGACGCCGGCGCCACAGGTGGCGCAGTGCATCGATGGCGTGCTGGTGCTGTTCGACACCGAGCAGAAGGGCCTGACCGGGGTGCTGGTAGACAACCGCAAGCGCGCGGTGCGTTGCATGGGGCAGGAGACGCCGCAGCAGGTGCAGTGAGCGTGTCCTGACCTTCAGATGGGGTCGGTGCCAGACCAGGTTTCAAGAAGATGTTTTTTGCGTGGGAACGGGCTTGCCCCGCGAGGCGTCACCTTCACGATGTTCAATCCCAAGCCATGAAAAACCCCGCCATCAGGCGGGGTTCTTCACTCAAGCACTAGCGATTACTGGATCTGGCTCACCGAGCGCGGTGCCACCGGCTGGTTGTCGTTGGAGATGGTCACCTCCACCCGACGGTTCTGCGCGCGGCCCGAGTTGCTGCTGTTGTCGGCCACCGGGTACTCCTTGCCGTAGCCCTGGGCGACGATGCGTGCTGGATCGACGCCGGCACGTACCAGTGCCATGCGCACCGCACCGGCGCGACGCTCGGACAGGGTCTGGTTGTAGTTGGCCGAACCAACGCTGTCGGTATAGCCCTCGACGATCACCTTGCGCTCAGGGTTCTCCTGGAGGAACTGGGCCAGCTTGGTGACGTTGGGGTAGGCGCTGCTCTTGAGCACGGCCTTGTTGAAGTCGAACAGCACGTCACCGAAGGTCACCAGGGTGCCACGGTCGGTCTGCTTGGCGTTCAGGCTGTCCTGCAGCTTCTTGATCTGCGCGTCGCGGGCGTCCAGCTTGGCCTGGGCGCGCTGGGCGGCGGCGTTCTTGAGTTCGGCCTCGGCGCTACGCAGGGCGATGGTCTGCTTGGCCACTTCGACACGCTGGTTGGTCAGGTAGGCGAGCTGGTCGACTTTTTTCGAGTCCTCGCGATCCATGTAGGCTTTGTCGGCCTTGTTCAGCCAGTCCTGAGCGTCCTTGGTCTCGAGCGCGGCCACTTTGCTCGACTGTGGGTCGCTCTGCAGGGCGGAGAAGTTGGTGCGGGCCGACTCCAGGTTGGCGTTCGGGTCGTGGGAGCAGGCGGCAAGGCCCACGCTCAAGGCCAGCAGGGCGGGAATCATGACGTAGTTGCGCATAGTGTTCATCCTTTGATCGTTAACGAAGGCTCATGAGGCTGGGCAGGGCTCATTCGGCGCTGCGCAGGCCTTCCTCGCGTACGTCGTTGATACCCTGGCGGGCATCCTGTACGGCTTTCTGGGCCTTGGCTGCCTGGGCCTTGCGCTCGGCGACGCGGGCGTCCCATTCGGCTTGTTCGGCCAGCAGCTTGGCCTGGTCGTACTGCTTGTCGTGCATGGCGATCTCGGCCTTCTTGAACTTGTCCTGGGCAGCCTTCATCTCCACCGCGGCGAATTCGGTGCCACCTGCACTGACCGCCGAGTTGACCGCCGATTGGGTCACGGCGTATTGCTCGGTCGGCGGCTTGCCCGCGCAGCCGGCCAGCACCAGGCTGCTGCCCAGGGCCAGCGCGGCCAGCTTGAGCCCGCGCAGGTGAGTGGAGGAAGGTTGTGCGATGCGGGTCTTCATGGTGGTCAACTCCATTGGGTCACTCCTGTTAAACGACGATGCCACGCGGTGGCTATCGCTGTTCCCCTGTGGCCAGCGTCGGGCGCAAAGGCCCGTGTTTACAGGGTTTTGCCGTGATGGCTATTGGCTGTGACCCAGGCATTTTTTGAATAGTTCAGAAAAATTTGCACGCTAAAGGTATTTTTTTCTGACTAATCAGTCAGCGGATTTTTCCTGGAACTTCCGCCGTGGATGACGGTATGCCGGGCTTCGCCCGGCACCCGGAAAGGTTCAGTGCGACGGCTCCTTGCGCACCCTGCCGAGGGCTTGCAGGTGGCGTCGGGAGAGGGCCAGGAAGCGTGGTGTGGGGCCGATATCCTCGTACAGCGGGTCGCCTTCTTCGTCGGTGGCGATCACCTGCTGGCCCTTGATGTAGGGGAAGCTGGCTTCCAGTTCCTCGAGCGCCGCCGCCACCAATTCGCCCAGCAGTTCCTCGGGGCTGCGCTTGGGGTACATGTCGATCAGCGCGGCCAGGCGCGCTTCGGCTTCCATGTCCAGGTGCAGGACATGGCCGGTGGGACTCAGGAGGCCGGCGGCGTTCTGTTCCCAGTGCTCGGCGAGTTGGCGAATTTTCATGATGACCTCTCTGTCAAAGCCTGGTAGTGGCATTGCTTCGGATGTCCTGTGTTCACTTTAGTTGCTCTGGCCGCTTCTGGCTTGCCAGGCGCGGGCGCGAGTGGGCACTCTTGGGCGCATGCGGTTTCCTGGAGTGGAGAAGGCTGATGAGTGATATCGATCTGCGCTTGCGCGAGGATGTGCACCTTTTGGGAGAACTGCTGGGCGAGACCATCCGCCAGCAGCATGGCGAGGCGTTCCTGCAGAAGATCGAGGACATCCGCCACAGCGCCAAGGCCGACCGGCGCGGGCAGGGCGAGCGACTGAGCTCGACCCTGGGCGACCTGGCCGAGGAGGACCTGCTGCCGGTGGCGCGGGCATTCAACCAGTTTCTCAACCTGGCCAACATCGCCGAGCAGTATCAGCTTATCCGGCGCCGCGACGCCGACCAGCCCGAGCCGTTCGAGGCGCGGGTGCTGCCGGAACTGCTGGCGCGGCTGAAGGCGGCGGGCCACGGCAACGATGAGCTGGCCCGGCAACTGGCCAGGCTGAACATCGAGCTGGTGCTTACCGCCCATCCCACCGAGGTGGCCCGCCGCACCCTGATCCAGAAGTACGACGCCATTGCCGCGCAACTGGCCGCGCAGGACCACCGCGACCTCGTTCCCGGCGAGCGCCAGCAGGTGCGTGAACGCTTGCGCCGCCTGATCGCCGAGGCCTGGCACACCGAGGAGATCCGTCGCACCCGGCCGACCCCGGTGGATGAAGCCAAGTGGGGCTTTGCGGTCATCGAACACTCGTTGTGGCAGGCGATCCCCAACCACCTGCGCAAGGTCGACGCGGCCTTGTTCGAGGCCACCGGGCTGCGCCTGCCGCTGGAGTCGGCGCCGGTGCGCTTCGCCTCCTGGATGGGCGGTGACCGCGACGGCAACCCCAACGTTACGGCGGCGGTCACCCGCGAAGTCCTGCTGCTGGCGCGCTGGATGGCCGCCGACCTGTTCCTGCGCGATATCGACGGCCTGGCCGCCGAGCTTTCCATGCAGCAGGCCAACGCCGCGCTGAAAGACAAGGTCGGCGACAGCGCCGAACCCTATCGCGCCCTGCTCAAGCAACTGCGCGATCGCCTGCGCGCCACCCGTGCCTGGGCCCATGCCTCGCTGACGAGCACACAACCTGCCAGTGCTGCGGTACTGGTGGACAATCGCGAGCTGATCGCGCCGCTGGAACTGGCCTATCAGTCGCTGCATGAATGCGGCATGGGTGTGATCGCCGACGGCCCGTTGCTTGACTGCCTTCGCCGCGCGGTGACCTTCGGCCTGTTCCTGGTGCGCCTGGACGTGCGCCAAGATGCCGCCCGCCACCGCGATGCACTGTCGGAAATCACCGACTACCTCGGCCTCGGTCGCTATGCCGAGTGGGACGAGGAGCGACGCATCACGTTCCTTCAGGCCGAACTGAACAACCGTCGCCCGCTGTTGCCGGCGCATTTCCAGCCCCAGGCCGAGACGGCCGAGGTGCTCGCCACCTGCCGCGAGATTGCCGCCGCGCCTGCGGCGTCGCTGGGGTCGTACGTGATCTCCATGGCCGGCGCGGCCTCCGATGTGCTGGCGGTGCAATTGTTGCTTAAGGAGGCCGGGCTGACCCGGTCGATGCGCGTGGTGCCGTTGTTCGAGACCCTGGCCGACCTGGACAACGCGGGCCCGGTGATGGAACGCCTGCTCGGTTTGCCGGGCTACCGCGCTGGTTTGCAAGGGCCGCAGGAGGTGATGATCGGCTATTCCGACTCGGCCAAGGACGCCGGCACCACCGCGGCGGCCTGGGCCCAGTACCGCGCCCAGGAGAACCTGGTGCGCATCTGTCGCGAGCACCAGGTCGAGCTGCTGCTGTTCCATGGCCGGGGCGGCACGGTCGGGCGCGGCGGCGGACCGGCCCATGCGGCGATCCTGTCGCAACCGCCGGGCTCGGTGGGCGGGCGTTTCCGCACCACCGAGCAGGGCGAGATGATCCGCTTCAAGTTCGGCTTGCCGGGCATTGCCGAGCAGAACCTCAACCTCTACCTGGCCGCCGTGCTGGAGGCGACCCTGCTTCCGCCGCCACCGCCGGAGCCGGCCTGGCGCGCGTTGATGGACCAGTTGGCCGCCGATGGCGTCAAGGCCTACCGCGACGTGGTGCGCGAAAACCCGGACTTCGTCGAGTACTTCCGCCAGTCCACCCCCGAGCAGGAACTCGGCCGCCTGCCGCTGGGAAGCCGCCCGGCCAAGCGCCGCGCCGGCGGCATCGAGAGCCTGCGGGCGATCCCGTGGATATTCGGCTGGACCCAGACAAGGCTGATGCTGCCGGCCTGGCTGGGCTGGGAAACGGCGCTGAACAATGCCCTGGCACGCGGACAGGGGACGCTGCTGGCGCAGATGCGCGAGCAATGGCCGTTCTTCCGTACCCGCATCGACATGCTGGAGATGGTCCTGGCCAAGGCCGATGCACAAATCGCCGAGGCCTACGACGAACGTCTGGTGCAACCCGAACTGCTGCCGCTGGGTGCGCACCTGCGCGACCTATTGTCGCAGTCGTGCCAGGTGGTGCTGGGGCTGACCGGGCAGCCGGTGCTACTGGCGCACAGCCCGGAAACCCTGGAATTCATCCGCCTGCGCAACACCTACCTGGACCCGTTGCACCGCCTGCAGGCCGAGCTGCTGGCGCGCTCGCGCAGCCGTGAAGCCGCTCTGGACAGCCCGTTGGAGCAGGCCTTGCTGGTGACCGTGGCGGGGATCGCGGCTGGTTTGCGCAATACCGGCTGAGGTCGTTCGAAACCGGTCTCGGTGATGGGCCGGGTTGGCCTTGCGCCAACCCGTGACGGCCGGTTGCGCCGGGCGCAACCCGTGCCCCGGCCAGCCGCGGGCGGCCCGTTCCTGGCACTTTTGGACGCTTGTCGGGGGGGCGGGCGCTGTGTATCTTGAGCAGCCTTTTGACCGATTTTACGGTCTCGTCCGATTTTCCGGAGTTGGCCTTGTGCGCCGAATCCGTTGATTTGCAAAGAAAAATATGAGGAGCACAAGATGCGCGTAATTCTGCTGGGAGCTCCCGGGGCCGGTAAAGGTACTCAGGCAAAGTTCATCACCGAGAAGTTCGGTATTCCGCAGATCTCCACCGGTGACATGCTGCGTGCCGCCGTCAAGGCCGGCACCCCGCTGGGCCTGGAGCTGAAAAAGGTCATGGATGCCGGCCAGCTGGTTTCCGACGAGCTGATCATCAGCCTGGTCAAGGAGCGCATCGCTCAACCAGACTGCGCCAACGGCTGCCTGTTCGACGGCTTCCCGCGCACCATCCCGCAAGCTGAAGCCATGGTCGCCGCCGGTGTCGACATCGACGCCGTGGTCGAGATCGCCGTGGACGACGAAGAGATCGTCGGCCGCATGGCCGGTCGCCGCGTGCACCTGGCCTCGGGCCGTACCTACCATATCCAGTACAACCCGCCGAAGGTCGAAGGCAAGGACGACGTCACCGGCGAAGACCTGATCCAGCGCGATGACGACAAGGAAGAAACCGTGCGTCACCGCCTGTCGGTCTACCACAGCCAGACCAAGCCACTGGTGGACTTCTACCAGAAGCTGTCGGCCGCCAATGCTGGCAAGCCGAAGTACAGCCACATCGAAGGCGTCGGCTCGGTCGAATCGATCACCGCCAAGGTGCTGGCAGCCCTGAGCTGATCCATCACCGTGCGTCACGACGGCCCGCTTGCGGGCCGTTGTCGTTTATACTGCCGCTCTTTTTCCCCTGTCGCCTGGATACCTCGTTCGATGACCACCTTGTTGGCCCTGGATACCGCCACCGAAGCCTGTTCCGTCGCCCTGCTGTACGACGGCAAGGTGACCAGTCACTACGAGGTGGCCCCACGCCTGCACGCGCAGAAACTGCTGCCGATGATCAAGCAACTGCTGGCCGACTCGGGTGTGGCGCTGAGCGCGCTGGACGCCATCGCCTTTGGCCGTGGCCCGGGCGCCTTCACCGGCGTGCGTATCGCCATCGGCGTGGTCCAGGGGCTGGCTTTCGCTCTTGAGCGTCCGGTGCTGCCGGTGTCCAATCTGGCGGCGCTGGCCCAGGGCGCGCTGCGTGAGCGAGGCGTGCAGCAGGTGGCCGCGGCCATCGATGCGCGCATGGACGAGGTGTACTGGGGCTGCTACTGCGCCGAGCAGGGCGAGATGCGTCTGATCGGCCAGGAAACGGTGCTGCCGCCCGATCGGGTTGCGCTGCCGCAAGACTTGGAGGGCGATTGGTTCGGCGCCGGCACCGGCTGGGGCTATGCCGAGCGGCTGGCCGTGCAGGTCGCGGCCAGCGATGCCGTGGCCCTGCCCAGCGCACTGGACATCCTCACTCTGGCCGGTTTCGCCTGGGCGCGGGGGGAGGCGGTCGTCGCCGAGCAGGCGCAACCGGTTTACCTGCGCGATAATGTGGCTACGCCCAAGGCGCGTTGAACGCAGTTCGTCGGCTATCGCCGTTCACGATAAAACCTTTTGCGCGTTCTGTGGTCCAGTTATCAGTTCGGGCATTAGCGAAGGATTCCTGATGCTGCTAAATTGCCATCATTGATCCTGAGTGCCCCTTTCATGCGTATCGACGGCTTCTCCTCACAGAGCTACCCCATCAAGCGCGCGCCTCGCAAGGCGCCGGCGCGTGACGAAGCCATCGACGAAGCCGACGCCGAGATCATCGAGGACATCGACGCGCAGGTCAGCCGCGCCAGCCGTCGCGGCGAGAACCTGCCGGCCCGTCAGCAGGACCTGATCTTCCCCCGTGCCCGCGACCGGCGGACCTCAACGGCGCTCGCCAGCTACCTGACCACTGCCGGCTTCACCGACTGGGAGATGGAAGTGCTGGGGCTGGACCTGTACATTTGATGGATGACGCCATCACCCCTCCCTTACTTTCTCGGTTGCCCGTCCTGGGCTGAAAACGCCTGGCGCGAGTACCTGTACCCCGCCGACGCCCGTACCAGCGAGTTCCTCGGGCTGTACAGCCAGGTATTCAACGCCGTCGAGGGCAACACCACGTTCTATGCCCGCCCCGCGCCAACCACGGTAGAGCGTTGGGCGCAGATCATGCCGGCTGGGTTCCGGTTCACCGCCAAGTTCCCAGGGGATGTCAGCCACGCGGGCGACCTGCGCGAACAGCTCGATTCGGCGCTGGACTTCACCCGGCTGATGGCGCCCTTGGGCGAACGCGTGTCGCCTTACTGGCTGCAGTTGCCGGCGATGTTCGGGCCGACGCGGCTCGCAGAGCTAGCGCACTTTCTCGACGAGATCGGCGTGCCGGTGGCGGTGGAGGTGCGCAACGACGCGTTCTTTGCCCGTGGCGAGGAGGAGCGCCAACTCAATCGCCTGTTGCATGAACGCGGTGTCGAGCGCATCTGCCTGGATCCGCGTGCGTTGTTCAGCTGCGCTTCGCGCGAGCCCGCCGTGCTCCATGCCCAGGCCAAGAAGCCCAAGGTGCCGCCGCGCCCGGCGGCCTTTACCCGGCACCCGCAGGTGCGGTTCATCGGCCATCCCGAGCTCGAGGCCAACGAGCGCTTTCTCACGCCCTGGGTCGACAAGGTCGCCGCCTGGATCGAGGAGGGGCGCCGCCCGTACGTCTTCCTGCATACCTCGGACAACCGTCTGGCCGCGGCACTGGCCCAGCGTTTTCACCAGCGCCTGATGTGCCTGTTGCCAGGCTTGGCGGCGCTGCCTGAATTGCCGCGTGCCCCTGAGGTCGAACAACTGGGGTTACTGTGATCTGACTGTCGGAGGTTGAACCATGGATGTGCAAACCCTGCGAGCCGAAGCCTTCAAGGCACTGCATGAGCGTGATGGCGCGTTCGTCATTCCCAACCCGTGGGATGCCGGCTCCGCACGGTTGCTGGCCAGCCTGGGTTTCGAGGCGCTGGCCACCACCAGTGCCGGGTTGGCGTTCAGCCTCGGGCGGCCGGATGCCGAAGGCGCGCTGACGCCCGAGGAGACCCTCGACAATGCCCGTGCCATTGTCGATGCCACGCCGTTGCCGGTGGCGGCCGATCTGGAAAACGGCTTCGGCGACCTGCCGGAAGACTGCGCCCGGACCATCCAGCGCGCTGGCGAAGCGGGGCTGGTGGGTGGTTCGATCGAAGATGCCAGCGGGCGTAGCGATGCGCCGATCTACGATTTCGAGCTTTCCGTGGCACGGGTGCGTGCCGCCGTCGCGGCCGCCCGCAGCCTGTCCTTCCCCTTCACCCTCTGTGCCCGCGCCGAGAACCTGCTGCACGGGCGCCTCGACCTGGATGACACCATTCGCCGCCTGCAGGCCTATGCCGAGGCCGGAGCGGACGTGTTGTACGCGCCCGGCCTGCGCAGCGTCGACGAGATCCGGGCAGTGGTGCAGGCTGTAGCGCCCAGGCCTGTGAATGTGCTGATGGGCATGCCGGGGGTACCGTTGAGCGTGAATCAGCTGCAGGACCTTGGTGTGAAGCGCATCAGTGTCGGCTCGTCGCTGGCGCGTGCGGCGTTGGGCGCCTTCCAGCGGGCCGCGCTGGAGATCCGCGAGCAGGGCACCTTCGGCTATGGCGAGCAGGCCCTGCCATTTGCCCAGCTCAACGACCTGTTCCGCCGTTGAGGGCCCATGGGTAGAGCGTTAATTGCGTTGCTCAGCCTGCTGTTGGTTGTGCTGCTCGCCTGGTTGATGGGCTGGCGCCCGCCAGCTGCCTGGAACCCCTGGGCCGCTCTGGATGTTCGGCAGCCCCCGAATCTGCTGACGCCTTACAAGCTGTCGCGCCTGCGCGACGATCCCGAGCTATGCCGCCAGGCGTTGCAGACCACCACGCTGCGTTACCGACCGCAGAGTGACAGCCCGCCGCAGGCCGCTTGCCCGCTGCGCAACGTCTGGCGTGTGGAGGGTGGGCAGGCGCGCTTGAGCAGCAGTTTCCTCGCCAGTTGTCCGTTGGCGGTGGCCTATGCACTGTTCGAAATGCATGGATTGCAGCCGGCAGCGCAGCGGGTGTTCGGTCAGTCGGTGGCCCAGGTCGATCATCTGGGCAGTTTCGCCTGCCGCAATGTCTACCACCGCAAGCAAGGCCGGCTCAGCCAGCATGCCACGGCCAATGCGCTTGATATCAGTGGTTTTCGTCTGAAGGATGGGCAGCGCATCGTGCTGGCCCAGGACTGGCGGGGAGAGGGCCCCAAGGCTGACTTCCTGCGGCAAGTGCAGGCGGCGGCCTGCGAAAGCTTCAGCACGGCACTGGGGCCGGACTACAATGCCGCGCACCACAACCACTTTCACCTGGACATGGGGTTCTGGCAGATCTGCCGTTGAACTCAGGCGTGCACGCGCACGTTGTTCAGCACCACCGGGCGCGCCCAGTGGATATCGAATTCCAGGTCGTTCTGCTGCTTGGCCAGGGTCTGCTCGTCGAAGGGTTCGGGCGCAGGATCGAGCAGATGGGTCTCGAACTCGGCGATCGGCAGGAACAGCGGCCGTGGCGATGGGCCGGGGCCGGGCTCAGCGATGGGGTGGCCTTGGCTCATGACCACCGGGCGCAGCCAGCTGTTGCTGATGTCGAGTTGGCGCTGTTGCTCGATCAGTTCGACGGTGTCGAAGGGCTCGGGGGCGGGCGGCAGCAGCTTGGCTTCCAGTTCCGCCTTGGGCAGGAACAGGGGCTCGGGCGGGGTTACTTCGGTGTCGTGAACCGGCAGGGCGCGCTGGGCGTCGATCAGCGCCAGGGCACGGGCGCCGCCGACTGGTTCGCCGCTGTCCTGGTCGCACTGCATCAGCGCCTGGCTGAAGGAGTCGACTTCGCCTTGCGGCTGCTCTGCCATGGCCCGGGCGAAGAAATCCTGCCACAGATGGCTGACGCCACCCAGTGCCTGGGTATTCTGTCGACCGTAGTTGCCGACGGGCGACAAATAGGTCAAGCCGATGGGAAGAGTGTCTGACATGGCAGTCGCGGACGTTGAGCTCTGGCAGAATAGCGGGATATTGCCTGTATCGGCTCTGGCCGGGGTTTCATTAATTTTTTTCGAGTGCGGGAACGGATGGTAGAGCAGCAGCAAGGCGCAGGTATCAGGGTCGAGGCACTGGCCCCGCAGTTCCAGGCGCAGGCCGAGGCATGGGCCGAGCGGCTGGGCTTGCCGTTGGTCGATGAAGCCGCGGAATTCGCCGTGCAGCTGGGGGACGAAGGGCTGCAGATCCAGCAGCTCGGGCCGCAGGCGCCGGGGCCGGTGCGGGTGGATTTCGTCGAGGGGCAGGCGGCGCACCGGCGGTTGTACGGCGGTGGCAACGGGCAGATGATCGCCAAGGCCGTGGGCATCGCCCAGGGCGTGCGGCCGCAGGTGCTCGATGCTACGGCGGGGTTGGGCAAGGATGCGTTCGTACTGGCCAGCCTGGGTTGCCAGATGACCCTGATCGAGCGTCAGCCGTTGATTGCCGCGCTGCTGGAGGATGGTCTGGTGCGGGCGCGTGGCGATGAGGAGATTGCTCCGATCGTTGCGCGCATGCGGTTGTTGACTGGTAATGCGATCGAGCGGATGCGGGCTTGGGAGGGGGAGGCGCCACAGGTGATCTACCTGGATCCGATGTTTCCGCATCGGGACAAGAGCGCGTTGGTGAAGAAGGAAATGCGGGTGTTTCGGCCTTTGGTCGGTGATGACCTGGATGCACCGGCTTTGCTCGAGGCGGCTTTGGCGTTGGCCACGCATCGGGTGGTGGTCAAGCGGCCGCGCAAGGCGCCTATTATCGAGGGGGCCAAGCCGAGTCATAGTCTGGAGGGGAAGTCGAGTCGGTACGATATATATCCCAAGAAGGCTTTGAAGGCTTGACTGTTGGTTAGTTCGTTAGTTCGTTAGTTCGTTAGTTCGTTAGTTCGTTAGTTTCGGGTAGTGTTTGTTTTTGAAGTTGTATGCGCATTCATTTGTGATGTCGACGCTTATTCACCTTTCCGCCCTTACGGCGGGTTACTTAATGAGATGGTCACCCCGGCACCCTGCGAGGCGTACGCTTTCGCAGGGTGCTTTTACTTCGGAGACCGTCATCATGAGCAGCGTGACCCTGATCGGCATCGACATTGGTAAACATACCTTCCACCTGCACGCCCAGGACAAGTTCGGCAAAGAGGTAATGCGCAAGAAGTGCTCAAGGCAGCAGATGATGCGGTTTCTGGCCAATCATCCCCCTTGCACGGTAGTGATGGAGGCCTGTGCCGGTTCACACTGCCTGGCGCGAGAAATCAAAGCGATGGATCATGAGGCCAAGCTGATCTCGCCGCAGTTCGTTAAACCTTTCGTCAAGAGCAACAAGAATGACTTCGTCGATGCGCAAGCCATCTGCGAAGCCGCTTCCCGACCCTCCATGCGCTTTGTGACGCCAAAATCGCCTGAGCAGCAAACGCTCTCTGTTTCTCATCGGATGCGTGAATCATTGATCCGCGACCGAACCAAGACGGTGAACCAGATGCATGGGTTCCTGCTCGAATTCGGTGTCAGCCTGCCGACCGGATTGGCAGTGGTCAAACGCCTTGCTTCGGTGCTTGAAGAGCACGACCTGCCAATACGGCTCGTCGCATTACAGCAGCGCCTGCATGATCATTTCGTCTACTTGAGCGAGCAGATCAAGGTGTTGGACAAAGAGCTGGAGAGCCAACTGGCTGACGATGATCTAGGCAGTCGTTTGCTGAGCATGCCGTGTGTTGGGCCGATCACCGCCAGCCTGCTGGCTGTAGAAATGGGAGATGCTCGGCAGTACGGCAGTAGCCGGGACTTTGCGGCCTCTGTAGGTCTGGTGCCCCGCCAGTACAGCACTGGTGGTAGGCCAGCTTTGCTGGGGATCAGCAAGCGTGGCGACAAGAACCTTCGGCATTTGCTGGTGCTGTGCGCACGGGTCTACATGCTTCGCCTGAAGTATCAGAAAGGCCCATTGGCCGATTGGGTGCGTTCATTGCTCGCGCGACGTCACTCCAATGTGGTGGCCTGCGCGTTGGCCAACAAACTGGCACGCATTGCGTGGGCCATTGCCACTCGGCACACGCAATATAAAACGGAGCCAGACGCGATAAACGCCTGACCCCGTTGTGCTGCACCGAGTTTCACCATCAGGTTTTGCGATAGCTGAACAACAGATGAAATAAACGGCCGATCGGCCTGGCGATGATCCTGAACGACCAATTGGCTCTTGGAAGCCGCCTACTTTGTTAGGATCGCCAGGTGCGAATGCTCATCGTGGCGCGGGATGCGAGCCCAATAGACGCCGGATAGATTGAAGCAAGCCATCCATTCCATCTGATGAACAGTATTGCAAAAAATGGGGTGACCATAGATTGGTCTTGGCCAAAGTAACCAAAGCCGTTGCGCTCCATTCATCCGGCCCTGCGCTTCGCTCCGGGTTCCCTCACTCCGGCCTTGCTCCCGGGAGGGCCGCGCTGCAGGGCCCATCCTGGGCCCCAGCGCTTGACGGGCATCCATGCCCGTCACCTCCCTCCGCAAGACCTCCGTTCGGCCTCCTGAAGTCGCGAAGTTACGGGCGGCGCCTGGGTTGGCGCAGCTGTCGCTAGTTGCAGCTTAATTAATCTTTCGATCGCATCGCGGGGCAAGCCCGCTCCCACCCAACAGTCGACGTTATATATAATCCTGTAGGAGCGGGCTCGCCCCGCGGAAGGGCTGGAATAGCCAATGCATAATGAACTGTAAAACAACTAACTTCGCATTTCTTGCTCTTGCTCTTGCTTCTAAGCGCGCGATAGTCCAGGCGCCGCCAATTGCGACTTCAGGAGGCCGAGCGGAGTTCTTGCGGAGGGAGGTGACGGCCATGGATGGCCGTCAAGCGCTGCGCCCCAGGATGGGGCGTTCAGCGCGGTCCTCCCGGGAGCAAGAACGGAGCGAGGGAACCCCGAAGCGAAGCGTAGGGGCCGGATGAACGGAGCGGAACGGTTTTGCCTACTTTTGCCAAGACAAAAGTAGGCCGCCGTAAGGGCGGAAAGGTGACTAAATGTCGTTATCTTCTACGAATGCGGAGGGTGTCAGAAATTTTGTGTTCGGGCATAACATGAGTAAGAGGTGCATGTATGCCAACCAAAAAGAAACCCTTGCGTGACCTGCCCAAAATCCCCAAAGAGCTGCTGGAGCAGTTCGGTGAGGGCCTGATGACCGCAGAGGCTATCGAGGATGCCTCTGCGGCGTTCAAGAAGGCCTTGATCGAACGCGCTCTGCACGCCGAACTTGGCCACCACCTGGGTTATCCGCCGGGCGCGCAGCGCCCAGAGGATGAAACCAACCAGCGTAACGGCAAGAGTGGCAAGACGGTTTTGACCGGCGATGGCCCGCTGCGGCTGGAAATTCCTCGTGACCGAGACGGCAGTTTTGCGCCCATTCTCATCCCCAAGCATGAGCGGCGGTACACCGGTTTCGATGACAAGATCATCGCCATGTACGCCCGTGGCATGACGGTCAGAGAGATCCGAGCCTTTCTGTCCGAGCAGTATGGAACAGAGGTCTCACCCGACTTCATCAGCTCTGTGACAGACGAGGTCATGGAAGAAATTGGCGCGTGGCAGCAGCGGCCACTGGAGCCCATGTACCCGGTCATTTTCTTCGATGCACTGCGGGTGAAGATCCGCGAAGAAGGCTTGGTGCGCAACAAGGCCATTTACTTGGCGCTGGGCGTTCTACCCGACGGGACGCGCGATATCTTGGGCATCTGGATCGAGAACACCGAGGGTGCGAAGTTCTGGATGAAGGTCTTTAACGATCTCAAGACACGTGGTGTCGAGGATGTGCTGATTGCCGTGACCGATGGCCTCAAAGGCATGCCAGAGGCTCTCAGCGCCGTGTTTCCAGAGACGACGCTGCAGACGTGCATCGTGCACCTGATCCGCAACAGCCTGGACTTTGCAGCCTGGGACAAGCGGCGGGCACTGGCCAAGGCGCTCAAGCCGATCTACCAGGCCATCAACGCCGAAGCGGCTGAGCAGGCACTCGATGAGTTTGAAAACGGGCCCTGGGGCAAGCAGTATCCAACGGTCGTTGCGGCCTGGAGACGCGCCTGGGATCGAGTGATTCCCTTCTTTGTCTTCCCACCAGCCATCCGGAAAGTGATCTACACCACCAACGCCATCGAGAGTATCAATGCCCAGCTGCGCAAGATCATCAAGACCCGAGGCCATTTCCCGAACGATGACGCAGCTACCAAGCTGATCTGGCTGGGGCTGCGAAACATCACGGCGAACTGGGGCTCAGCGGCGCATGATTGGAAAAGTGCGATGAATCAATTCGCGATTTTGTACGGAGATCGGTTCATCAGGCCGACCTGGTGAAAGTCAGGGCCTGCCTGACGGCAGGCCGTTACCGGCCCGCACACAAAAAATCTGACACTTCCCGAATGCGCATAAAAAAATCAAAACAATCACCCCGAACCCGAACCCGAACTACCCCCGAAAAGCCCGAACAAAAACCCCAACAGCCTCCCGCACATGCGCCTCAGCCTCATCCCCACTCAGCGCCTGCGCGCACCCCAGCAACAACCGATAATCCGGCGCCCCCTTCACCAGGCAGAAGAAATGCTCCGCCGCCCGCAACGGGTTGTCGATCCGCAGCAACCCCTGCTGGTCGACACAGTGCAGCAGCGCCGCCATCCCGGCCATCACCCGCTTCGGCCCCGCCTCGTAGAAATACTGCCCAAACCCCGGATCCTGGCTGCCGAGGGCAAAGATCAGGCGACTCAGCTTGACCGCCTCGTCACTGCTGATGAGCGCCTGGAACCCCCGGGCAATGTTCAGCAGCACATCCTCCACCGCCACCCCTTCCGGATACTCGAACATCAAGTCAGGCAACTGGTTCTGGCAGGTGGCCATGACCGCCGCGCCGAACAGCGTCTGCTTGTCGGTGAAATGGCTGTAGACGGTGAGTTTGGAAACACCTGCCGCCGCCGCGACCGCATCCATGCTGGTGTTGGCATAGCCAAGGCTGAGGAACAGGTGCTTGGCGGCTTCGAGAATGGCCTCGCGCTTGGCCAGGTCCTTGGGCCGGCCTGGGCCGATGGGTGCGTCGTTGGACATGAGGGACCGCATTCAATGTGAAAGAGGCACATCTTACCGGGTCGAGAAGGTGTCGGCTGCAGCATCCGTCGCAACACTATTATGGATTTTCTCTAACGCGCCCGCTTCCCCGGCCAGGTTCGCTGACTTAATATACTCGCCAGTATAAATATTCGATGCGCCCTCTGCCAAAGGTCATTCATCATGTTGCGTCGTGCGTTGTTCCTCGCCCTGCCGGCAGCCGCCGTGCTTCTGCTCTCCGCTTGCGGCCAGGAGGCCGCTTCACCTGTCGCGCCGCGCCCGGCGCTGGTGGTCCAGCCGCACCCCGCGCAGGCCTCGGCCGACAGCTATCCAGGCGAGGTGCGCGCGCGCTTTGAACCCGAACTGGCGTTTCGCATTGGCGGCAAGGTCAGCAAGCGCTTGGTGGAAGAGGGGCAGCGGGTCAAGGCCGAGCAGCCGCTGGCCGAACTCGATCCCCAGGACGTGCGCCTGCAACTGGAGGCCAACCGCGCCCAGCTGGCGGCGGCCGAGGCCAACCTGGCGCTGGTGCGCGCCGAGCGCGACCGCTACCAGAAGCTACTGGGCCGGCAGATGGTCAGCCGCTCCCAGTTCGACAACGCCGAGAACCTCTACCGTGCCGGCCAGGCGCGGCTGAAGCAGGCCAAGGCCGAGTTCGAAGTGGCCGGCAACCAGGCCGAGTACGCGGTGCTGCGCGCGCCCCAGGCCGGGGTGATTGCCAAGCGCCAGGTCGAGGTGGGCCAGGTAGTGGCCGCCGGGCAGACCGTGTTCACCCTCGCCGCCGACGGTGAGCGCGAAGTGGCCATCGGCTTGCCCGAGCAGCAGTTCGCCCGCTTTGCCGTCGGCCAGGCGGTGAGCGTGGAACTGTGGTCGCATCCTGACCGGCGTTTCGAGGGACTGATTCGCGAGCTCTCTCCGGCGGCGGACCCACGTTCGCGGACCTTTGCCGCACGCATCGCCTTCACCTCCAATGCCACGCCGGCCGAGCTCGGCCAGAGCGCCCGGGTGTTCATCGATCATGCCGAACGCTCGCCACTGGCGGTGCCGCTCTCGGCGGTGACCGCAGAGGCCGGGCAGGCCTATGTCTGGCGGGTCGGCAAGGATAATCGCCTGGAGCGTGCGCAGGTGCGCCTGGGCGCCTATGGCGCCGACAGCGTGCCGGTGCTCGAAGGACTGCAGCCCGGCGACTGGGTGGTCGCCGCGGGCGGTCATGTTCTGCGCGAAGGGCAACAGGTGCGGCCTGTGGACCGCAGCAATCGTGAAGTGAACCTGGCGGCCAAGGAGTAAGTCCCGATGGGTTTCAACCTTTCCGCCTGGGCGCTGCGCAATCGCCAGATCGTGTTGTTCCTGATGATCCTGCTGGCGGCGATCGGCGCCATGTCTTACACCAAGCTGGGGCAGAGCGAAGATCCACCCTTCACCTTCAAGGCCATGGTCATCCGCACCCTGTGGCCCGGGGCGACCGCCGAGGAAGTGTCGCGCCAGGTCACCGAGCGCATCGAGAAGAAGCTGATGGAGACCGGCGAGTACGAGCGGATCGTCTCGTTCTCGCGGCCCGGTGAGTCCCAGGTCACCTTCATGGCCCGTGACTCGATGCATTCCGCGGATATTCCCGAGCTGTGGTACCAGATCCGCAAGAAAGTCGCGGACATCAAGCACACCCTGCCGCCCGAGGCGCAGGGGCCGTTCTTCAACGACGAGTTCGGCACCACCTTCGGCAACATCTATGCCCTGACCGGCGCCGGCTTCGACTATGCCGTGCTCAAGGACTACGCCGACCGTATCCAGATCCAATTGCAGCGGGTCAAGGACGTGGGCAAGGTCGAGTTGATCGGCCTGCAGGACGAGAAGGTCTGGATCGAACTGTCCAACGTCAAGCTGGCCACCCTGGGCGTGCCGTTGGCCGCCGTGCAGCAGGCGCTGCGCGAGCAGAACGCGGTAAGTACAGCGGGCTTCTTCGAAACCGCAAGCGAGCGCCTGCAACTGCGGGTCAGCGGGCGCTTCGACAGCGTCGAGCAGATTCGCCAGTTCCCCATCCGCGTCGGTGACCGCACCTTCCGCATCAGCGATGTCGCCGACGTGCAGCGCGGTTTCAACGACCCACCCGCGCCGCGCATGCGCTTCATGGGCGAGGATGCCATCGGCCTGGCGGTGTCGATGAAGAACGGCGGTGACATCCTGGTGCTCGGCAAGGCCCTGGAAGCCGAGTTCGCCCGCCTGGCGCAGAGCCTGCCGGCGGGCATGGAGCTGCGCAAGGTGTCCGACCAGCCGGCGGCGGTGAAGGCCGGGGTCGGCGAGTTCGTGCAGGTGCTGATCGAGGCACTGGCGATTGTCCTGCTGGTGAGCTTCTTCTCCCTGGGCCTGCGTACCGGCCTGGTAGTGGCGCTGGCGATCCCACTGGTACTGGCCATGACTTTCGCCGCCATGCACTACTTTGGCATCGGCCTGCACAAGATCTCGCTGGGGGCGCTGGTACTGGCCCTGGGGCTGCTGGTGGACGACGCGATCATCGCGGTGGAGATGATGGCGATCAAGATGGAGCAGGGCTACGACCGGCTC
Source organism: Pseudomonas mosselii (assembly GCF_019823065.1). Classification (NCBI taxonomy): domain Bacteria; kingdom Pseudomonadati; phylum Pseudomonadota; class Gammaproteobacteria; order Pseudomonadales; family Pseudomonadaceae; genus Pseudomonas; species Pseudomonas mosselii. The sequence continues at coordinate 4,929,263 of NZ_CP081966.1, read as the reverse complement.
AAGGCGGCGAGCTACGCCTGGACCAGTACCGCGTTCCCGATGCTCACCGGCACCCTGATCACCGCCGCCGGTTTCCTGCCGATCGCCACGGCGGCTTCGAGCACGGGGGAGTACACCCGCTCGATCTTCCAGGTGGTGACCATTGCCCTGCTGACCTCCTGGGTCGCCGCGGTGGTGTTCGTGCCTTACCTGGGCGAGCGCCTGTTGCCGGACCTGGCCAAGCTTCACGCGGCCCGCCATGGCGCCGACGGGCATGCCCCCGACCCCTATGCCACGCCGTTCTACCAGCGCGTCAGGCGGGTGGTGGAGTGGTGCGTGCGGCGGCGCAAGACGGTGATCGTGCTGACCATCGCCGCGTTCGTCGGCAGCATCCTGCTGTTCCGTTTTGTGCCGCAGCAATTCTTCCCGGCCTCCGGCCGGCCGGAGCTGATGGTCGACCTGAAACTGGCCGAAGGCGCTTCGCTGAACAACACCGCCGAACGGGTCAAGCAGCTGGAGGCGCTGCTCAAGCAGCAGGACGGCATCGCCAACTATGTCGCCTACGTCGGCACTGGCTCGCCGCGCTTCTACCTGCCGCTGGACCAGCAACTGCCGGCGGCGAGCTTTGCCCAGTTCGTGGTGTTGGCCAAGTCGCTGGAGGACCGTGAGCGTCTGCGCAGCTGGCTGATCGGCACCCTCGAGCAGCAGTTCCCGGACCTGCGCTCGCGGGTCACGCGCCTGGAGAACGGCCCGCCCGTGGGCTATCCGGTGCAGTTCCGCGTCACCGGCGAGCACATCGAGAAGGTCCGCGCCCTGGCTCGCGAGGTGGCGGCCAAGGTGCGCGAGAACCCTCATGTGGTCAACGTGCACCTGGACTGGGAAGAGCCGAGCAAGGCGGTGTACCTGGATATCGACCAGGACCGTGCCCGGGCGCTGGGAGTGAGCACCGCGCACCTGTCGAGCTTCCTGCAGAGCTCGCTGACTGGCAGCAACGTCAGCCAGTACCGCGAGGACAACGAGCTGATCGAGATCCTCCTGCGCGGCACCCCGGAGGAGCGGCGCGAGTTGGGTAACCTAGGCAGCCTGGCGGTACCCACCGACAACGGCCAGAGCGTGGCCCTGTCGCAGGTGGCGACCCTGGAATACGGCTTCGAGGAAGGCATCATCTGGCACCGTAACCGCTTGCCCACTGTCACCGTGCGCGCCGATATCTACGACAAGGAGCAGCCGGCGACCCTGGTCAAGCAGATCCAGCCGACCCTGGCCCAGATCAAGGACGGGTTGCCCGATGGCTACCTGCTGGAAGTGGGCGGCACAGTGGAGGACTCCGAGCGTGGCCAGCGCTCGGTGAACGCCGGCATGCCCTTGTTCATCGTGGTGGTGCTGAGCCTGCTGATGATCCAGCTGCGCAGTTTCTCGCGGATGTTCATGGTGTTCCTCACCGCGCCCCTGGGGCTGATCGGCGTGACCCTGTTCCTGCTGGTGTTCCGCCAGCCGTTCGGCTTCGTCGCCATGCTCGGGACCATCGCCCTGGCGGGGATGATCATGCGTAACTCGGTGATCCTGGTAGACCAGATTGAACAGGATATCGCCGCCGGGATGGCGCGTTGGCAGGCGATCATCGAGGCCACTGTGCGGCGCTTCCGGCCGATCGTGCTGACCGCGCTGGCGGCGGTGCTGGCGATGATTCCGCTGTCGAGGAGCGTGTTCTACGGGCCGATGGCGGTGGCGATCATGGGTGGGTTGATCGTCGCCACGGTGTTGACCCTGTTGTTCCTGCCGGCGTTGTATGCGGCGTGGTTCAGGGTCAGGAAGGACTGACAACATCGCGGGTCAAGCCCGCTCCCACGGTGGGAGCGGGCTTGACCCGCGATCGGAACCGACGCCTCAGAGTGCGCCGAACACCTTCTTGGCCAGGCTGGTCGCGGCACCGGCCGGGTTCTGGCGAATGCTCTCTTCCTGCTTGGCGATCATCTCGAACAGACCGTCCAGCGCCTTCTCGGTCACGTAGTTCTCGATGTTGGCGCTCTTGGCGTCGACCACGCCCAGGCCTGCGGCCTGCCCGGCGAAGTTGTTGTACTGCTGGGCCAGGCCGACCTTGTCGGTGGCCTGCTTGACGATCGGCAGGAACTTGGCGCGGATCTGCTCGCGGCTGCTCTTGTTCAGGTACTGGGTGGCCGAGTCCTGGCCGCCGCTGAGGATGCCTTTGGCATCGGTCACGGTCATCTTCTTCACCGCGTCCACCAGGATCGCCTGGGCTTGCGGCACAGCGGCCTCGGCGGCCTTGTTCATGCTGGTCTCCAGGGCTTCGACCTGTTCACCCTTGCCGAACATCTTCATGGCCTTGGCGGCCTTGCCGAGGTTGCCCGGCAGCTCGATGCGCACGTCGGGGTTGTTGCTGAAACCGCCGGGGGTGCTCAATTGCTTGACGGCGATCTGCGCGCCTTGGGTGAGGGCGTCCTTCAGGCCGCCGGAGGCGTCGCTCTGGGACAGGTCGCCCAGCGACAGGGCCAGGGCGCTGGCCGACAGCAGCAGGCCGGCGCACAGGGTGGTGAAGCGCAAGGAGGAGCGAATCATGGGGATTTCCTTATGGGCAGAATGGAGCAGGTTCAGCGTATCGGGTAGACCGGGATCGGGCCAGTTCACTCAACCGCCACAGGTTCCGGTGTTTCATCGCGGTGCAAGGCTACCTGGCGGATCGACAGGCGCAGCTCCGCCGACAGTACCCGCTTGGCCACGCCTTCGGCCAGCTCGGCGAGCTTGTCGTGGTAGCCCAGCTTGCCATCGGTGTCCGGCTGCAGCACGCCTTCGCGCACCAGGGTCTGGATGAAGTGGCGGAACAGGGTCTTGTCGAAGAACTCCGGGGCGTTCAGGCCATGCAGGATCGACAGGCGCTGGGCCATCATCACACACAGCTCCTCCAGCTCCTCGGCACTCAGCGTGTGCTGGCCGCTGTTGAGCAGCAACGAGGTGGCCATGTAGAAGCGCTGCAGGGTCTGGGTGATGGTGCGCGCCAGCAGCGTCAGCAGGACGAACTGCCGCGAGCTGGGGGCCGGGCGCATGTAGATGTCCTGCTCCCGGCGTAGCAGCCCCTGCTCGACCAGCGCTGTCAGCCATTGGTCGATCACCTCGTCCAGTTGCTCGGGCGTCCAGCGCAGGAACAGCTCGGCCTGCAGGTACGGATACAACGCTCGCACGTACTGGCCCAGCAGGTCGCGGCTCATGCGCGAGCTGCTGAGGAAGAAGCTCGCCAGCAGCCCCGGTAGGGCGAAGATGTGCAGCACGTTATTGCGGTAGTAGGTCATCAGCACCGCGTTGGCTTCGTCCAGGTAGAGGATCCGGCCCAGCGCATCCTTCTGCTCGGCCAGCAGGTCCATGCCCAGCACGTGGTCGATCAGCGCCTTGCCGTCACCTTCTGGCAGGGTGGTGTGCGGCGAGTAGGGCACCTGGCGCAGCAGGGTCAGGTACAGGTCGAGCACGCGGGTCAGGGCGCGCTCGTCCAGGGCCAGGCGGCTGGTCGACAGCAGGGCCAGAGCCACCAGGTTGACCGGGTTGATCGCCGCAGCTTCGTTCAGGTGACGGGCGACGGTCTCACCCAGGCGGGTGGTGGTGTCGTTGAGCCAGGCCGGTCGGAACTGCGGGCCGAGCGGCTGATCGCGCCAGCCGGGCTGCTGTTCGTCGAGGAAGCTATTGAGGCGGATCGGCTCGCCGAAGTTGACGTAGACCTGGCCGAAGCGCTGCTTGAGCGCGCCGATGACCTTGAAGATGTCGAAGATCGATTCTTTCTTCTTGCTGGCGCCGCGCAGTTCGCCCAGGTAGGTGCGGCCTTCGAGCACCCGCTCGTAGCCGATGTACACCGGGACGAAGACGATCGGCGTGCGCGAGGAGCGCAGGAAGCTGCGCAGGGTGATCGCCAGCATGCCGGTGCGCGGCTGCAGCATGCGCCCGGTGCGCGAACGGCCGCCCTCGACGAAGTACTCCACCGGGAAACCCTTGGTGAACAGGGTGTGCAGGTACTCGTTGAACACCGCGGTGTACAGCGGGTTGCCCTTGAACGTGCGGCGCATGAAGAAGGCGCCGCCGCGGCGCAGCAGGCCGCCGATCACCGGCATGTTGAGGTTGATGCCGGCGGCGATGTGCGGCGGCGTCAGGCCATTTCGGAACAGCAGGTAGGACAGCAGCAGGTAGTCGATGTGGCTGCGGTGGCAGGGCACGTAGATCACCTCGTGACCGGGGGCGATGCCCTGCACCTGCTCAATGTGGTTGACCTTGATGCCGTCGTAGATCTTGTTCCAGAACCAGCTGAGCACCACTTCGAGGAAGCGGATGGCGGTGTAGGTGTAGTCCGAGGCGATCTCGTTGCCGTAGTGCAGCGCCTTGGCCTCGGCCTTGGCGTAGGGGATCTTCTCGCGGTCGGCCTCGTCGCTGATGGCCTGGCGCACCAGCGGGTCGTGCACCAGGCCCTTGACCAGGTTGCGTCGGTGCGAGATGTCGGGGCCGATCACCGCGGTCTTCAGGTTGCGGAAATGCACGCGCATCATGCGCTGGGCCATGCGCACGGTGCGCTCGTGGCCCTTGTTGTGCTGCACCAGTTCGCGCAGGTGGATCGGCGCGGAGAACTGCACCCGGGTCTTGCGCCCCAGGATCAGCACGCTGAGCAGGCGGCGCAGGCGGCCGGTGACGGCCCAGCTGTCGGCGAACAGCAGCTTCCACGGACTCGACTCGCTGGCGGGGGTCTGGCCCCAGAACACGCTGACCGGAATGATTTGCGCGTCTTCCTCGGCGTGCTGGCTGATCGCCGCAACCAGGCGCTCCAGCGTCGGTGGCGCGCCGCGTTTGTCCTGGCGGCCGAGCCAGTCAGGCTCGGGGGTCAGGTAGAAGAACGCCGCAGGCTCCTGCAATGGGCCGACAGCCACCGGCAGCACTGGGCGTGGCAGCCCCGCCTTGGTGCACTCGTGGTCGATCACGGCCAGGTCGGTGAGCGACGGCGAGGAGAGGGCGTAGAACACCGGTCGGCTACGGTCGAGCTTGAGCGTCAGCGAGGATTGGTTGATGGTTTCGGAGCGCACCCACAGGTAGAGAACGCGACGCAGGGCGCCGAAGATGAGGCGGCGCAGGGGAGAACGGGTCATGGGGTGGGGCCCTGGGTGAAAGTTTTCGTGTTTTACAGCCCGTTAGTCTGCCGTATCTGCGTAAGTTCAGCAAAATTCGGCCAAAAATGACCCTGTCATGAATTTTTTTTGTTCCCTGTCATATACTCGGCCTGCCGCTTGCAGGATATTTGTGCAAGCTGCGTCGGCGCGGATGGTGAACCCGCGCCAGCAAGGCGATCTTCAAAATAAAAATCCGGAGTAGTTCAGATGTCGTCTCGTGAGACTGGGAATGTGAAGTGGTTCAACGATGCCAAGGGTTATGGCTTCATTCAGCGCGAAGGTGGTGCGGACGTGTTCGTCCACTATCGGGCTATCCGCGGTGAGGGGCATCGCACCCTGGTCGAAGGGCAGCAGGTCGAGTACGCCCTCGTGCAAGGCCAGAAAGGCCTGCAGGCCGAGGACGTGGTAGGGCTCTGAGCCTCGAGGCTTAACGCTCAAGCTGCAAGTTGACCGTGGAACTTGCAGCCTGATGCGAACGCCTTCAGTGAGTGCGCCAGGTGATTTCCTGTTCACCGTCGGCGCTGATGCGGATCCAACGGTCTGCATCTTCTTCCCCGTCTTCCTCCGTCCAGCTGCCTGGCGCGCAACGCACTTCGACGTTGAGCGCGGCGAATGCCGCCCGGGCGCAGGCGATGTCGTCGGCCCACGGGGTCTGGTCGCTTTCCAGGTACAGGCTGTTCCATTTTCCCACAGCCTTCGGTAACCAAGTGACCGGAATGTTACCGGCCGTGCACTTGAAGGTCTGGCCCTTCTGCTTCCATTCGCTGCACGGCCCCAGGGCCTGGGTGAGCCAGTCGGCGATCTGCTTGTGGTCGACGTCGTCGTCCTTGAGGTAGATCTCGATATCGGGTTGACGCATGGGGGGCTCCAGTGTGCTCAGTCTTGGCGCACGAAATAGTCATAACGCATGGAAACGGTGACCTCGAAGGGTTCGGGCTGGTCGATCACCCGCGCGCGCTTCTCGGCGCTGGCGCGCCAGCCGTGCGGGGTCATGGCCAGCAGGTCGGCGCGGGCCTTGGCGTCGGCCAGGGTCAGGCGGAACTCGAGAATCTCGCCGTGGGCGTGGGCCATGCCTTCGGGGACCAGGGCCAGGTGCTTGTCGTCGGCGTAAGGGCGCACTTCATCGTAGAGCACCTCGCGCAGTTCCATCAGGTGGCCGCTGGTTGGGCCGACCCGCATCAGGCCGCCGCCGGGTGCCAGCAGGCGCTTGGCCTCCTGCCAGTCGAGCGGGCTGAACACGCTGGCGATGAAACCGCAGCTGGCATCGGCCATGGGCACGCGGGCCATGCTGGCGACCATCCAGGTCACCTCGGGGGCGCGGCGGCAGGCGCGCTTGACCGCCTCGCGGGAGATATCCAGGGCGTAGCCGTCGGCCGCCGGCAGGGCCTGGGCGATTTGCGCGGTGTAGTAGCCTTCGCCGCAGCCGATGTCCAGCCAGGCCTGTGGCTGGCGCTCGGCGGCCAGTTGCGCCAGGCGCCGGGCCACCGGCGCATAGTGGCCGGCGTCGAGGAAATCGCGGCGGGCTTCGACCATGGCCTGGTTATCGCCCGGATCGCGGCTGTTCTTGTGCTGCACCGGCAGCAGGTTCAGGTAGCCCTGGCGGGCGCGGTCGAAACGGTGGCCGGCGGGGCAGGCCACGCCATTGTCGAGTCGCGCCAGGGGTGCCTGGCAGAGTGGGCAGGCGAGCATCAGGCGAGCAACCGCACCAGGGTCTGGTAGTAGATTTCGGTCAGCAGGTCGAGGTCGCTGGCCAGGATGCGTTCGTCCACCTGGTGGATGGTGGCGTTGACCGGACCGAGCTCGACCACCTGGGTGCCCATGGTGGCGATGAAGCGGCCGTCGGAAGTGCCGCCGCTGGTCGACGGACGGGTCTCGCGACCGGTGACCGCCTTGATGCTCGACGACACCGCATCGAGCAGATCGCCCGGCTCTGTGAGGAACGGCAGGCCCGACAGCGCCCAGTCGATGCTCCATTCCAGCTGATGCCTGTCGAGGATCGCCGCGACGCGCTGCTGCAGGCCCTCGACCGTCGATTCTGTGGAGAAGCGGAAGTTGAACAGCGCGGTCAGCTCGCCCGGGACCACGTTGGTGGCGCCGGTGCCGGAGTTGAGGTTGGAGATCTGGAAGCTGGTCGGCGGGAAGAACGCGTTGCCTTCGTCCCAGTGCTCGGCGGCAAGTTCCGCCAGGGCCGGCGCGGCCAGGTGGATCGGGTTGCGCGCCAGATGCGGATAGGCCACGTGGCCTTGCTTGCCGCGCACGGTCAGCTTGGCGCCAAGCGAGCCGCGACGGCCGTTCTTGACCACGTCACCGAGCAGGGTGGTGCTGGACGGCTCGCCGACGATGCACCAGTCCAGGCGTTCGTTGCGTGCCTTGAGGCGCTCGACCACGGCCTTGGTGCCATGGTGGGCCGGGCCTTCCTCGTCGCTGGTGATCAGGAAGGCGACCTTGCCGCGGTGGTTCGGGTAGTCGTGCACGAAGCGCTCGCTGGCCACCACCATGGATGCCAGGCTGCCCTTCATGTCGGCGGCGCCACGGCCGCAGAGCATGCCGTCGGCATCGATCAGCGCCTCGAACGGCTCATGCTGCCACTGCTGCACCGGGCCGGTGGGGACCACGTCGGTGTGGCCGGCGAAGCACAGCACCGGGCCATCCTGGGTGCCATGGGTGGCCCAGAAATTGTCGACGTCCTCGATACGCATTGGCTCGAGCTGGAAGCCGACGGCGCCCAGGCGGTTCATCATCTGGGTCTGGCAGTCGGCATCGACCGGGGTGACCGAGGGGCGACGGATCAGGTCGCAGGCCAGTTGCAGGGTAGGCGAGAGCTCGGCTGGGGCCGTCATTGAGGGACTCCGGGGCATGGCAAGGCGGGAAACTGAGGGGCGTTATCTTATATCAAACTGACGGGCCGATGGGGCCGCTGTGCGGCCCTTTCGCGACACAAGGCCGCTCCCGCAGGAGTTGCACAGGCCTTCTGGGCTGCGGTGATCCTGTGGGAGCGGCCTTGTGTCGCGAAAGGGGCGCAACGCGCCCCCGGCGATCTCAAGCCTGTTGTGGCTCTGCAACCTTTTCGGAGGGCTTGGGCAACGACGACAGCAACGCCATCACCAGCGCCGCCAGGTATGGCAACGACTGCACCAGCAGCATCGCTACCCAGAAGCGCATATCCGAACTCGGCAGCCCCTGTACCAGGTAGATCCCCAGTGCAGCACCCCACAGCAACAACATGATGAACAGTTCTTCGCGGGCCTCGGAGATCGCCACCAGCACACCGTGGCTGTCGGCATTCTTTGGCGTGCGGAAGAACGGCATGCTGCTGGTGAAGAACCCGTACAGCACCGCCTTGGCGATGGTGTGCGACAGCGCCAGCCCCGCCAGCGCGGCGGCGAAGGCATCCTTCAGGTTGACGCCCACCGCGCGGCGGTAGAGGAAGACGATCTTGCCGACCTTGAAGAAGAACAGCGCCAGCGGCGGAATGGCGAACATCATCAGCGGCGGGTCGACCCGGTGCGGCACGATGATCATCGCCGCCGACCACAGCAGCGCGCCGACGGTGAAGAAAATGTTCATGCCATCGGCAATCCAAGGCAGCCAGCCGGCCAGGAAGTGGTAGCGCTGGCCACGGGTCAGCTCGCTGCCCTTGCCACGCAGCAGGGCGCCGGCGTGGTGCTTGATGATCTGGATGGCGCCGTAGGCCCAGCGGAAGCGCTGCTTCTTGAAGTCGATGAAGGTGTCGGGCATCAGGCCCTTGCCGTAGCTGTTGTGGGCGTAGGCCGCCGACAGACCCTTCTCGAACACGCGCAGGCCAAGCTCGGCATCCTCGCAGATGCACCACTCGGCCCAGCCCAGTTCATCGAGCACGCTGCGCCTGGTCATGGTCATGGTGCCGTGCTGGATGATCGCGTCACGGTCGTTGCGGGTGACCATGCCGATATGGAAGAAGCCCTTGTATTCGCTGTAGCACAGCTTCTTGAACGCGCTCTCGTGTTGGTCGCGGTAGTCCTGGGGCGATTGCACCACGGCGATCTTCGGGTCGGCGAAGTGCGGCACCATGTGCTTGAGCCAATTGCGGTCGACACAGTAGTCGGAGTCGATCACCGCGATCACCTCGGCGTCCTTGGCCGTGTGCGGGATCAGGTAGTTCAGCGCGCCGCCCTTGAAGCCGGCCAGCGGCGCGACGTGGAAGAACCTGAAGCGCTCGCCGAGCTTCTCGCAGTGGGCCTTGAGCGGTTCCCACACGGCTGGGTCCTTGGTGTTGTTGTCGATCACCAGCACTTCGTAATCCGGGTAGTCCAGCGCGGCGAGGGCATCCAGGGTCTGCTTCACCATCTCCGGCGGCTCGTTGTAGCACGGCACGTGCACCGAGACCTTCGGGCGATAGGCGCTGTCGCCCTGCACGGGCAGGAACTCACGGCGGCGCTTGTGGATCCACACTGCCTCGGCCAGTTCGTGGGCCTCGGTCAGCAGCACGATGAACACCCCGAGGGCGCCCAGCGCCAGCAGTACACCGACCGTCAGGCTGAACCAGGTGCTGTACTGCTGGCTGTAGTCGTAGGCGATCCACACCAGCACCGACCCGCACAGGAAGGTGATGAAGGTGAGGAAGGTACGCCCGCGCTGGCGCAGGGCCGAGCCGTCGATCAGCAGGATGGCCAGGGCGATCATCGCCAGCACCACCGAGGCCACGGCCAGGGCGCGCCATTGCGGGATCGCCACGATCGGGCCTTCAAAGTTGAATTTCTGCTGGCGCTCGGCGTTGTACACGCCCCAATAGGCGCCCACCGAGCCTTCGTCGCTGGCCTTCCAAGGCTGGTCGTAGGCCTCGATGACGAAGTAGTTGTAGCCGCGGCGGTTGAGGGTGTTGACCAGGGTGCGCAGGTAGATGGCCTGGTCGGCCTGGGTGGCGTCGGCGCCGCCACGCATGCGGCCGTTGCTCGGCCAGCCGACCTCCGAGAGCAGCAGCGGCTTGCGTGGGAATTGCTTGCGCAACTCGCGGGCGCGGTCGAGGACGAACTGCACCGAGTCCTTCATGGGCACGAACTCCCAGTAGGGCAGGATGTGCGCGGCGATCAGGTCGACGTGTTTTGCCAGCTCCGGGTGCTCCTTCCAGATGTGCCACTGCTCACTGGTGGTCACCGGCACCTTGACCGCGGCACGGACCCGGTCGAGGTAGCCGATCAACTGCTCGGCGCTAACTTCCTCGCGGAACAACGCCTCGTTGCCGACGACCACCCGCACCACGCTGCGCGAAGTGTTGGCCAGGCCGATGGCCTTTTCGATCTCCCGCTCGTTGCGTTCCTGGTCGTTGCTGATCCAGATCCCCAGGGTGATGCGCAGGCCAAGCTCCTCGGCCAGGCGCGGCACCTCGGCCTGGGTACCTTCGACGGTGTAGATGCGGATGTTGTCGGTCAGCTTGTTCAGTTGCTCAAGGTCCTGGCGGATCTCATCCTCGCTGGGGTACTGGCCCTTCTGTGGGCTTTGGCCGAGACGGAAGGGCGAGTAGGAAAAACCGGAAATCTGTTCCGGCCAGGCGGGGGCGGATACCGGGCGGTTGATCAAGGCCCAGAACCCGGTGAACAGCGCGGCGATGGCCAGGACCACTACCAGGTTGAGACCGAATTTGCGTGATGGCATAGGTGTTCGAGGTTCCGAAGAGGGGCGCGAGGCGTAGCCGCTGGGGCGTGGGGCCACGGATTCCGAGGAAGGTAACCCGTTGGATTATCGGCAGGGGATGTAGTTCTCAGTCCGCCTGCCTGTCGTCCAGATATAGTTACTTGATAGGACATTAAAGCAGGCTTGGTAGGACTTTTTCCAACCCGTGGCCGCTCTGGCATGCCCTGGCGGCATGATCGGGTGGTGCGCTTTGCCCGCGACCCCATGGCTTGGCCTATAATGCGCGCCGGTTTTTTCGGGGTATCAGCATGAGCACAGAAGATCCACGCTTTGCCGGCGTCGCCCGGCTCTACGGTGACGACGGCTTGCAACGCTTGCGCCAGGCCCATGTGGCCATCGTCGGCATTGGCGGCGTCGGTTCGTGGGCGGCCGAAGCGCTTGCCCGCAGCGGCGTGGGCGAGATCAGCCTGTTCGATCTGGACGATGTCTGCGTGAGCAACACCAACCGCCAGGCTCACGCCCTCGAAGGCCAGGTCGGCCGGGCCAAGGTCGAGGTGATGGCCGAGCGCCTGCGGGCGATCAACCCGGCCTGCGCAGTGCACGCGGTGGCCGATTTCGTCACCCGCGAGACCATGGCCGAGCACATCACCGAGCAGATGGACTGCGTGATCGACTGCATCGACAGCGTGATGGCCAAGGCGGCGCTGATCGCCTGGTGCCGCCGCCGCAAGATCGCCATCGTCACCACCGGTGGCGCCGGCGGGCAGATCGATCCGACACAGATCCAGATCGGCGACCTCAACAAGACCTTCAACGACCCGTTGGCTTCACGGGTGCGCTCGACCCTGCGCCGGGACTACAATTTCTCGCGCAACACCAGCCGTAACTATGGCGTGCCGTGCGTGTTTTCCAGCGAACAGCTGCGCTACCCCAAGGGCGACGGCAGCGTGTGCCTGCAGAAGAGCTTTGTCGGTGAAGGCGTGCGCCTGGACTGCGCCGGTGGATTCGGCGCGGTGATGATGGTGACCGCGACCTTCGGCATGGTCGCGGCGAGCAAGGCCGTGGAGAAGCTGGTGGCCGGGGCGCGGCGGCCTTCTGAGCGGATCAAGGCCGAATAGGTCATCGCGGGCTTGCCCCGCAATGAATCCAACAGCGATTCAGGCTTGGGTAGCGAGTTCGGCCATCTTCAGCAACACTGCATGCAGCCCATTGCTGCGCGACGGAGACAACTGCCGCTCAAGCCCCAACTGGGTAAACCAGGCGCTCAGGTCGAGCGCTGCCAATCGATCGCTCGCCAAGCCCTGCACCCGCACCAGCAGCAGTGCCAGCAAGCCGCGCAACAGCCGTGCATCACTAGCGGCTTTGAAATGCCACTGACCCTTTTCTTGTTGGGTCACCAGCCACACCAGGCTCTCGCAGCCATGCACCCGGTTGGCCTCGATCTTCTCGCTGTCGTCCAGCGGCTCCAGCCGATCACCCCATTGCATCAGCAACCGCGCCCGCTGCTCCCAACCGCGCGCTTGCTCGAAGCTCTCCAGCGCCTGGCTGGCCTCGGCCGACAGGCTCATCGCAGCAGCTCCAGGCCCTGATCGAGTGCGTCGAAGAACCGTTGCAGGTCGTCGCTGTCGCTGTAAAGCCCCAGCGACACGCGGATCGCGCCGTCCAGGCCCAGATGCCTGAGCAGCGGCATGGCGCAATGATGCCCGGCGCGCACGGCGATGCCCTGTTCGGTCAGCAGATGGGCAATATCGGCGTTGTGCACCCCGTCAATGACGAAGCTGGCGAGTGCCGCTTGCGGTGAGCCAAGCAGGCGAACCCCCTCGCGATCGGCCAGGCCGCGCACCAGGTGCTGGTGCAAGGTGGCCTCATGGGCGGCCACGGCATTGGCATCAAGGCTGGCCAGGTAGTCCAGGGTGGCGCCCAGGCCAATGACACCGGCGATCGGCGGCGTGCCGGCCTCGAATCCCAGCGGTGCCGGGCGGAAGCTGGCCTCCTGGTAGTCCGCCAACTGCACCATCTCGCCGCCGTACTGCCAGTGGCGCAGCAGTGCCAGCGCCTGCTGGCGACCGTACAGCACGCCGACGCCATCCGGGCCGTACAGCTTGTGGCTGGAGAACACATAGAAGTCGCAGTCCAGCTGCTGCACATCGTGGCGCCCGTGGACCACGCCCTGGGCGCCATCGACCACGCTCAGCACGCCCTGGGCGCGGGCATGGGCCAGCAACGGCGCCAGAGGCTGCCAGGTCCCCAGCACATTGGACAGTTGGCTGATCGCCAGCACGCGGGTGCGCGGGCCGATCAGTTGCAGCGCTTGTTCCAGATCTACCTGCCCCAGATCGTTCACCGGCAGTACTACCAGGCGCAGCTGACGTCGGTGGGCCAACTGTTGCCAGGGCAGGAGATTGGCGTGGTGTTCCAACGCGCTGACGACAATCTCGTCACCGGCCTCGAAGCGGTGCTCCAGGCCATAGGCCAGCAAGTTCAGGGCCGAGGTAGCACCATGGGTGAAGACGATCTGCCGCGCGTCGGCGGCATTGAGCCAGGCAGCGAGCTTGTCGCGAGTGCCCTCGAAGGCTTGGGTGGCCAGGGCGCCGGGCAGGTGCTGGGCGCGGTGCACGTTGGCGGCGCCATGGCCATAGTAATGACCCAGGGCATCCAGCAGAGCCTGGGGCTTCTGGGTGGTGGCGGCGCTGTCCAGGTAGGTCTGGTGCTGCCGTTGCAGGGCGCCGATGGCGGGGAAATCGGCACGCCAGGGGGAGGGCTGGAACATGTTAGCGGGGCCTGGAAAGAAAAATCGGGTCTGCCCACAGGCAAAACCTGGGAGCAGACCCGATCTTATCACTTCAAACCCAGGCGGGTTCTCAGTTGTGCGCGTGCAGCGCCTCGTTCAGCTCGATGGCCGACTTGTGAGTCTTGCACTCCACCGCGCCATTGAGCGAGTTGCGACGGAACAGCAGGTCGGTCTGGCCGGCCAGGTCGCGGGCCTTGACCACCTTGACCAGCTGGTTGTTCTCGTCCAGCAGGTTCACCTTGGTCCCGGCGGTGATGTACAGGCCGGCCTCGACGGTGTTGCGGTCGCCCAGCGGGATGCCGATGCCGGCGTTGGCGCCAATCAGGCAGCCTTCGCCGACCTTGATGACGATGTTGCCGCCACCGGACAGGGTGCCCATGGTCGAGCAGCCGCCGCCCAGGTCCGAACCCTTGCCGACGAATACGCCGGCGGAGACGCGGCCTTCGATCATGCCCGGGCCTTCGGTGCCGGCGTTAAAGTTGACGAAACCTTCGTGCATGATGGTGGTGCCTTCGCCGATGTAGGCGCCCAGGCGCACGCGGGCGGTGTCGGCGATACGCACGCCGGCCGGCACGACGTAGTCGGTCATCTTCGGGAACTTGTCCACCGAGAACACTTCCAGCAGTTCGCCTTTCAGGCGCGCTTCCAGTTGCAACTCGGCCAGTTCGGCCAGGTCGACCGCGCCCTGGTTGGTCCAGGCGACGTTCGGCAGCAGCGGGAAGATGCCGGCCAGCGACACGCCGTGCGGCTTGACCAGGCGGTGCGACAGCAGGTGCAGCTTGAGGTAGGCCTCTGGGGTGGAGGTCAGCGCGCCGTCTTCGGCCAGCAGGGTGGCGACCAGCGGCTTGTGGCTTTCGGCCAGGCGGGTCAGCAGGGCGGCCTGGGCGGCATCGACGCCCTTGAGTGCGTCGGCCAGTTGGGCGGCCTGGGCGGTGGTGAAGGCGATGGCCTGGTTGCCCCCTTCGTAGCCCAGCACTGGTGCGACGGCTGCGACCAGCTCGGCGGATGGCTTGAGCACGGGTTGTGCGTAGAAGACTTCCAGCCAGGTGCCCTGGCGGTTCTGGGTGCCGACACCGAAGGCCAGGCTGAACAGCGATTGAGACATGCGATTACCTCGTACGAAAAGGGGATGGAGCGTAATGCGGGATCAGGCCAGCGCCGCGGCGTACAGGTCAGGCTTGAAGCCGACCAGGGTACGCTCGCCGAGGTCGAGCACCGGGCGTTTGATCATCGACGGTTGGGCGAGCATCAGTTCGACGGCCTTGGCCTGGTCGAGGTCGGCCTTGCTGGCGTCGTCGAGCTTGCGGAAGGTGGTCCCGGCGCGGTTCAGCACGACTTCCCAGCCATGTTCGTCGCACCAGCGGTTCAAGCTGTCGCGGTCGATGCCCTGGGTCTTGTAGTCGTGGAAGTCGTAGCCGATGGCCTTGTCTTCAAGCCAGGTGCGGGCCTTTTTCATGGTGTCGCAGGCTTTGATGCCGTAGAGAGTGTAAGCCATTGAATGCCTGGGGCTGCCTGGTCGGGCCAGGCGTCCCCGATGCTCCTTGAAGATTGGGTGGGCCGATTATGCGGTATCGATGGGGCTGGCGCCACGGCTGCGGGCTGGAAGGCGTCGCCGATGTGTTTCACCGCTTCTCGCGTAGCATTGTGTTACACATTCCCGGCCAGGCTGCGACTATCGTGCAGCGGTCCACGATAGCGAGTCCCCGCTAACATATTGTTTCAATGGCGATGTTTCGCCTCGCTGTGGTTTCTCCGATCAAACAGGAAGCTTGCCGATGCAGTCAGCCTATACCGTTCTAATCCTGCTGATGCTGGTGAGCGTGTCGAAACTGGTCGGGCGGGTGCTGCCACTGCCCCTGCCGCTGGTGCAGATTGGCGCCGGCGCCTTGCTGGCCTGGCCGACCCTGGGCCTGCACGTGGCGCTGGACCCGGAGCTGTTCCTTTTCCTGTTCCTGCCGCCGCTGCTGTTCGCCGACGGCTGGCGCATGCCCAAGCGCGAACTGTGGCGTATCCGCGGGCCCGTGGTGGCGCTGGCGGTGGGGCTGGTGCTGTTCACCGTGGTCGGCGCCGGCTACTTCATCCACTGGCTGTTGCCGAGCATTCCGCTGGCGGTGGCTTTCGCCCTGGCGGCGGTGCTGTCGCCCACCGACGCCGTGGCCGTCTCGGCCATCACCCAGGACCGCCTGCCGACACCGCTGATGCACATGCTTCAGGGCGAGGCGCTGATGAATGACGCTTCGGGCCTGGTGACCTTCAAGTTTGCCCTGGTGGCGGCGATCACCGGAGTGTTCTCGTTGACCGAGGCCAGCCTGACCTTCATCCTGGTCGCCCTCGGCGGCCTGGCGGTGGGGGTGGCGCTGAGCTGGCTGGTTGGGCGCCTGCGTATGTGGATGATCACCCGCGGCTGGGACGACC
Source organism: Pseudomonas mosselii (assembly GCF_019823065.1). NCBI lineage: Bacteria > Pseudomonadati > Pseudomonadota > Gammaproteobacteria > Pseudomonadales > Pseudomonadaceae > Pseudomonas > Pseudomonas mosselii. Next base: position 4,913,315 of record NZ_CP081966.1, on the reverse strand, counting down.
CGGCGACTCACGTGGTATTCATGCTGCTGCTGCCCTTTGCCGCCTACGTACTGGCTGAACGGCTCGGCGTATCCGGCATTCTCTCGGCGGTGGCTGCCGGGATGATGCAGAGCTGGCTGGACCTGCTGCCCCGGCAGACCAGCACGCGCCTGCTCAATCGCAGCGTCTGGTCGCTGCTGGAGTTTGCCTTCAACGGCCTGATCTTCCTGCTGCTGGGGCTGCAATTGCCGGACATCATCAAGGCAGTGGTGACCGACGAAGCCGCAGCCTGGACGACCCTGGCCTGGCGCTGCCTGGATGTGGTGGCGATCTTCGCTGCGCTGGTGCTGTTGCGGTTCATCTGGGTGCAGAGCATCTGGCGGGCTATCGGCGTGGTCAGACGCTGGCGCGGCAAGCCTGCGCTGGTGCTGATGCCGACCGCGCGCTCCTGCTGGTTGCTGACCCTGGGCGGCGTACGTGGTGCTGTGACCCTGGCGGGCGTGATGTCGGTGCCGCTGCTGATCGGCGCGGGCAAGGCGTTTCCCGAGCGCGACCTGCTCATCTTCATCGCCGCCGGAGTGATTTTGCTGTCGCTGGTCAGCGCCTGTATTGCCTTGCCTCTCTTGCTGCGCGGGGTAACCAAGAGCCCGGACGAGCGCTTGCACCAGGAGGTGCAGGAGGCCTGGCGGCGCACCGCCGAGGCGGCGATCCATGCGCTTGAGGCCGAGGAGGTGATCGATGCAAACGCGCCGCAGGATGCCGCCCAGGCGACCCTGGCCACCGAGCTCAAGGCGCGGCTGATGGCCGAATACCGCGATGAGCTGGACAGCTACAACGACAGTGCCGAGGCCCGGGCGTTGGCCGAGCAGATGGATCTGCTCGAACGTCGTTTACGCCTGCGGGCCCTGCGTGCGCAGCGGCTGGAGTTGTACGAGTTGCATCGCCAGCACCTGGTCGGGGACGAAGTGGTGCGTCAGGTGCTAGGCGAGCTGGACCTGAGCGAGGCCAACCTCGGGCAGGTCCGCTAGTTATTGGCATGAAGCCGGATAGACCAGGCGCATGAAGCGCTTGTCCTTTTTGCTGATTTTCAGGTTATGGCTGCGCTTGAACGCGTGGCGCGTGAGTTTCTGCCTGATGGGGTAGTGCATGATCGACCGCCTGTCATAGGGCAGGATGAGCAGGTCGCCGTTGTCGGGCAAGGGCAGGAACTGAGTGGCAAGGTCCTCTTCGATCAGGTCGTCGAGGTCATTCGGGTTGTTGGCCTCGTCGGCCAGGACCACGGCCAGCATTTGGCGCACCGCGTCAAGGTCCCAGGGTATGTTGGCCCTTGGGTGTTGGTGCTCATGCTCCATCCCCAATGCGTGTCCGAACTCATGCAGTACGAACGGCTCGAACAGCGGGTCCGACAGCTTGACCCCCAATGCCATGGTGGCACCGCCCACGTCCAAGGCCTGGTTGCCCAGGAAACTGAAATTCACGCCTTCCTGCACATCGGTCTGGATGCGGATCTCGGCTTTGTCGACATCGTTGTCCAGGAGCTCGAAGTTCAGGTTGGCATATTTCAGCCATTGGCACGCGGTGTCGAAAATCGATTTCTTGAGCCAGGGGCATGGCGTGCCGATGAACGAGATCCTGAGTGTCTGGCCGGGGCGCCAGAATACAGAGTGATCGGCCACCGAGCGTTTCTTGCGCGGCTTTATCGCCTGGGGCAGATGCAGCTTCTGGCGTAGACGGTAGATCGCGTTTGCCACGAGAGTATCGGACATGGTTGTGCACCTTCAGGGGTTGATAGGTGCCAACTATCGGTCGCCAGTGTTCTGCACCAGCGGTACTTAATGCTTGTCTCGATAGAGATTGCGCCCCCCTGTGAGGAGGGGCGCCTGCCATCAGCGGCCCAGGAACGCGCGAATCCGCTCGGCCGCCTCGATGCATTCGGCCAGCGGCGCGACCAGGGCCATGCGCACGCGCCCGGCGCCCGGATTGACTCCGTCTACTTCGCGGGACAGGTACGAACCCGGCACCACGGTCACATGCTCGGCCTCGAACAGGTCGCGGGTGAAGTCGGCATCGCTGCCCGGTACCTTGGCCCACAGGTAGAAACTGCCGTCCGGGCGTTGCACGTCGAGCACCGGCTGCAGGATGTCGAGCACGGCGTCGTACTTGGCGCGGTACTGGTCGCGGTTTTCGCGTACATGGGCCTCGTCCTGCCAGGCGGCGATGCTGGCCAGCTGGGTCTGCACCGGCATGGCGCAGCCGTGGTAGGTGCGGTACAGCAGGAACGGCTTGATGATTTCGGCGTCGCCGGCGACGAAGCCCGAGCGCAAGCCCGGCAAGTTGGAGCGCTTGGACAGGCTATGGAACACCACGCAGCGCTTGAAGTCATTTCGGCCCAGTGCCGCGCAGGCGCTGAGCAAGCCCGGTGGTGGCGTTTCCTCGTCGAAGTACAGCTCGCTGTAGCACTCGTCGGCGGCGATCACGAAGTCGTGCTCGTCGGCCAGGGCGATCAGCTTTTTCAGGGTGTCCATCGGCACCAGGGCGCCAGTGGGGTTGCCCGGGGAGCACAGGAACAGGATCTGGCAACGTTTCCAGACGTCGGCCGGCACGGCGTCGAAATCCGGGTTGAAACCGTTGTTTTCCAGGCAGGGCAGGTAGTGCGGCGTGGCGCCGGCCAGTAGGGCCGCGCCTTCGTAGATCTGGTAGAACGGGTTGGGGCTGACCACCAGGCCGTCCGCGGAGCGATCGACCACGGCCTGGGTGAAGGCGAACAGCGCCTCACGGGTGCCGTTGACCGGCAGGATATGGCGGTCGGCGTCCAGCCAGCCGGCCGGCACGCCGAAGCGCCGCTCGCACCACTGGCCGATGGCCTGGCGCAGGGCCGGCAGGCCCAGGGTGCTGGGGTAGACCGCCAGCTTGTCGAGGTTGTCGGTCATGGCCTTGGCGACGAAGGCCGGCGATTCGTGCTTCGGCTCGCCGATCGACAGGGCGATCGGGCGTTTGTCCGCCGCCGGTTTCACGCTCCCCAGCAGGGCACGCAGTTTCTCGAACGGGTAGGGCTGGAGCTGGGTCAGTGCTGGGTTCATTGGCGCAAGGTCTCGTTATCGTCAAAAGGTCATGCGGGTGGGGCTGGCATCGCTGGCCTGGCCGGCCTGCAGCTGCCGGACGATGGCCTCCTGCAGGCGGCTGCACAGCTGCGGGTCGGACAGCGGCTGGTTGTCGGCGTCGGTGATGAAGAACACGTCCTCCACGCGCTCGCCTAGGGTGGCGATCTTGGCGTTCTGCAGCGAGATGTCGAACTCCAGGAAGATCCGCCCGATCCGTGCCAGCAGGCCGGGGCGGTCCGGGGCGGTGATCTCGAGGATGGTCACTGGCCGTTGGGCGTCGTTGAGGATGGTCACCTGCGGCGGGAAGTCAAAGTGCTTGAGCTGGCGCGGCACCCGGCGCTGGATGATCGTCGGGTAGTCTTCGGGGGTGCGAAGCGCTTCGGTCAAGCCGTCGCGGATCTGCCTGACCCGCTGCGGATTGTCGCCGATCGAGCCGCCGTCGTTATCGAGCACAATGTAGGTGTCGAGGGTGAACTGGCTGCTCGAGGTGATGATCCGGGCGTCGTGGATGTTCAGGTTGAGCTGGGCCATGGCGGCCACGGTCACGGCGAAGAAATCGTGCTGGTCGGGGGCATAGATGAAGATCTGCGTGCCGCCCTCGAACTCGCGCTGGGTGGTTTCCTTGATCAGTACCAGCGGCCCGCCGTCGGCCGGCTGCTGGAGGATCGCGTCGCTGTGCCAGGCCACGTCGGCGGCGGTGTGTTTGAGGAAGTAGTCGTCACCCAGTTGCGACCAGAGCTGTTCGACGTCGTCCGGGTCGGTCCCTTCGCGCACCAGGATGTCGAGTGCGGCGCTCTGGGTCTGGCGGATCTGCTCCTCGCGGTCCAGCGGGTTTTCCAGGCCCCGGCGCAAGGCGCGCTTGGTCTCGGTGTAGAGCTGGCGCAAGAGGCTCGCCCGCCAGGAGTTCCACAGGCTGGGGTTGGTGGCGTTGATGTCGGCCACGGTCAGCACGTAGAGGTAGTCCAGGCGCGTCTCGTCGCCCACGTGCAGGGCGAAGTCGTTGATCACCTGAGGGTCGGAAAGGTCCTTGCGTTGCGCAGTGGTAGACATCACCAGGTGGTTCTGCACCAGCCAGACGATCAGCCGGCTGTCCCAGGCCGGTAGCTGGTGGCGCGCGCAGAAGGCCTGTGCGTCCACTGCGCCCAGCTCGGAGTGATCGCCCTGGCGACCCTTGCCGATGTCGTGGTAGAGGCCGGCCAGGTAGATCAGCTCGGGCTTGGGCAGGCGGCCCATGAGCTTGCTGGCCAGCGGAAATTTCTCGGAAACCGGGGTGTACTGCAGCTTGCGCAAGTGCTTGATCAGGTTGAGGGTGTGCGCATCGACCGTGTAGATGTGGAACAGGTCGTGCTGCATCTGCCCGACGATCAGGCCGAACTCCGGCAGGTAGCGGCCGAGGATGCCGTAGCGGTTCATCCGCCGCAGGTTGCGGTGGATGCCGATTTCGCACTTGAACAGCTCGATGAACAGGCTGGTGTTGCGGATATCGTTGCGGAACTTGTCGTCGATCAGGTGGCGATGCTCGCGCAGCAAGCGCACGGTGTCGGCGCGCACGCCCTTGATCTCGGGGTGCTGGGCCATCAGCACGAAGATCTCCAGCATGGCAAAGGGGGTGCGCCGGAAAACGTTCGGGTTGACCGCTTCTATATAGCCGTCGTGCAGGCGGAAGCGCGCGTTCAGCGGCTGGGTGGCGCCGCTGTCGTCATCGGCGAGGATCACTTCCTCGAAATGCTGGATGATCAGGTCGCACAGCTGGCTGATGCTCATTACCACCCGGTAGTACTGCTGCATGAACTGTTCGATGGCGCGCTTGGGGTTGTCGTCGGTGTAGCCCAGCAGCGCGGCGATGCTGCGCTGGTGGTCGAACAGCAGGCGGTCCTCGGCTCGCCCGGCGAGCATGTGCAGGGCATAGCGCACGCGCCAGAGGAAGGCCTGCGACGAAGCCAGCAGTTCGTTCTCGCTTTCCAGCAGGAAATCCTCGCCGGCCAGGGCATGCAGGTTCAGGGTGCCGTACTGGCGCCGGGCCACCCAGAGCACCGTTTGAATGTCGCGCAGGCCGCCCGGCCCGCCCTTGACGTTGGGCTCGAGGTTGTACTCGGTGTCGTTGTATTTGTGGTGGCGGGCCTTGAGCTCGGCGCGTTTGGCCAGGAAGAACTCCTTGCTCGGCCACATGTGCGCGGTGCTGGTGGCATCGAGCATGCGTTGGCGCAGTGACTCGGGGCCGGCGATGGTGCGGCTTTCCATCAGGTTGGTGATGACCGTGAGGTCGGCCCGGGCCTGCTCGGCGCATTCGTCGACGGTTCGCACGCTCTGGCCGACTTCCAGGCCGATATCCCACAGCAGCGTGAGGAAGCGCTCGATGGCGTCGCGGTACTGCTCGTGCTCGGCGGCGTCGAGCAGGATCAGCAGGTCGATGTCCGAGAACGGGTGCAACTCGCCGCGGCCATAGCCGCCCACCGCCACCAGGGCGATGCCGTCCGGCGTGCCCCAGCTGAACTGGTGCCAGGCCTGTTGCAGGATGTTGTCGACGAACCAGGCACGATCCTCGATTAGCCGGCGGATCTCGCGGCCTTCACGGAAACGCTTGTCGAGCACCTCGCCGGCCATGCGGATGGCTTTCTTGAAAGCGGCGATAGGGCTTGCCTTGAGGGCCAGTTCCGCCTGGAACTGGCCGCGGTCGAACAGCTCGGGATCCACCTGGGGCATCGAGTCGCGTTCCTGTTAGTCAGTGTCAGGCCGAGGTGCGCGCAATGGTGTCGTCCTTGCGCAGGGTGAAGATCTCGTAGCCGTTGGCGGTCACTACCAGGGTGTGTTCCCACTGGGCCGAGAGCTTGCGGTCCTTGGTGATGGCGGTCCAGCCGTCGCCAAGCACCTTGGTGTCGGCCTTGCCCTGGTTGATCATCGGCTCGATGGTGAAGGTCATGCCTTCCTTGAGCTCCATGCCAGTGCCGGCGCGGCCGTAATGGAGGATCTGCGGCTCTTCGTGGAACACCTTGCCGATGCCGTGACCGCAGAACTCGCGAACCACCGAAAAACCGTTCTTCTCGGCGTGCTTCTGGATCACCTCGCCAATGTCGCCAAGACGGCAGCCGGGCTTGACCAGCTCGATGGCCTTGTACAGGCACTCCTGAGTGACCTTGGACAGGCGCTCGGCCCATGGCGCGACGGTGCCGACATGGAACATGCGGCTGGTGTCGCCGTGATAGCCGTCCTTGATCACGGTCACGTCGATGTTGATGGTGTCGCCGTCCTTTAGCGCCTTGTCATTGGGAATGCCGTGGCAGACCACATGGTTGATCGAGGTGCAGATCGACTTGGGGAAACCCTTGTAGTTGAGAGGCGCGGGGATCGCCTGCTGGACGTTGACGATATAGTCGTGGCACAGGCGGTCGAGTTCCTCGGTGGTGACGCCGGGCTTGACGTGCTCCTCGATCATTTCCAGCACTTCGGCGGCCAGGCGGCCAGCGATGCGCATCTTCTCGATGTCTTCTGCGGTCTTGATGGTGACGGTCATGAACAGGCTCTCTACGGCGCCCTGTGTGGCGCGAACAAACGGGAAAGACCGGATTCTACCAGAGCGCGGCGGCGATCTGTCGGGAGAGTCCCGTGGATCCGGAGGTCTATTGAAGGCATTCTGGCCGCAAAGCGCGGGGCCTGCAAAAGCCGCTGACGGACGAAGCATGATCCGGGTTCCGTTCGCGCTCGGCCTGTGGTATAAAATGCGCCGCTTTCGGGGGATGTCCTCCGTCAGCTCAAACCCACACACGTGTCGACACGATGGCCTGGGTGCCCGGTTTCCCTGGAAACACGGGTTGGTCATTGGGATACGTGGAGGCCCAACCCGACTTATCAAGGAACTATCATGTCCCAAGTCAACATGCGCGATATGCTGAAGGCCGGTGTGCACTTCGGCCACCAGACCCGTTACTGGAACCCGAAAATGGGCAAGTACATTTTCGGCGCGCGTAACAAGATCCATATCATCAACCTGGAAAAAACCCTGCCAATGTTCAACGAAGCTCTGTCCTTCGTAGAGCGCCTGGCCCAGGGCAAGAACAAGATCATGTTCGTCGGCACCAAGCGTTCCGCCGGCAAGATCGTCGCCGAGCAAGCTGCTCGTTGCGGTTCGCCATACGTTGATCACCGTTGGTTGGGCGGCATGCTGACCAACTACAAGACCATTCGCGCCTCGATCAAGCGTCTGCGCGACCTGGAAACCCAGGCCGAAGACGGCACCTTTGCCAAGCTGACCAAGAAAGAAGCCCTGATGCGTTCGCGCGATCTGGAAAAGCTGGATCGCAGCCTGGGTGGTATCAAGGACATGGGCGGCCTGCCTGATGCCCTGTTCGTGATCGACGTCGACCACGAGCGCATTGCCATCACCGAAGCCAACAAGCTGGGCATCCCGGTCATCGGCGTTGTCGATACCAACAGCAGCCCGGAAGGTGTTGACTACATCATCCCAGGTAACGATGACGCCATCCGCGCCATCGAGCTGTACATGACTTCGATGGCTGACGCCGTCATCCGCGGTCGCAACAACGTTGCCGGCGGCACTGAAGTCTACGCTGAAGAAGCGGCTGCACCTGCTGCCGAGTAATTGACGCCTGGCGTCGACTTGGCACGCAAAAAGGGGGCTTGGCCCCCTTTTTGCCACCTTGAAATCCTGCTGTCAGCAACGGCCTTGCATCATGGGCGAGCTGATATAAAGGCAGCGATTTGCAGAATTTAACGCCCGTGACGAGCGGGTGGAATGGTTGAAAAACTTTCCAAGAGGATTTTGAAATGGCAGCAATTACTGCGGCGCTGGTCAAAGAACTGCGCGAGCGTACCGGCGAAGGCATGATGGATTGCAAGAAGGCCCTGGAAAAGGCCGGCGGCGACATCGAAAAAGCCATTGACGACATGCGTGCCTCGGGCGCCATCAAGGCCGCCAAAAAGGCTGGCAACGTCGCTGCTGAAGGCGCTATCGCGGTCAAGACCGACGGTAAATCCGCCGTTCTGCTGGAAGTGAACTCGCAGACCGACTTCCTGGCCCTGCAGGACGACTTCAAGAACTTCGTTGCCGAAAGCCTCGAAGAAGCCTTCGCTCAGAAGCTGACCGACGCAGCTCCGCTGATCGCCTCGCGTGAAGCCGCTCGTGAAGCCCTGGTTGCCAAGTGCGGCGAGAACGTCAACATCCGTCGCCTGGTGCGCGTTGAGGGCGACGTTGTCGGCGCTTACCTGCACGGCAACAAGATCGGTGCCGTTGTTGTCCTGAAAGGCGGCGACGTCGACCTGGCCAAGAACATCGCCATGCACGTTGCAGCCTCGAACCCAGAGTTCCTGGACGCGTCGGAAATCTCCGCCGAGGCCATCGAGCGCGAGAAGAACGTCTTCCTGCAGCTGAATGCCGACAAGATCGCCGGCAAGCCGGAGAACATCGTTGAGAACATGATCAACGGTCGTATTTCCAAGTTCAAAGCCGAAGCCTCGCTGAAAGAGCAAGCCTTCGTCATGGATCCGGAAGTCAAAGTTGGCGCGCTGGCCAAGAAAGCCGGTGCTGAAATCGTTTCCTTCACCTACTTCAAGGTCGGCGAAGGCATCGAGAAGCCGGTTGACGACTTCGCTGCCGAAGTTGCCGCCCAGGTAGCTGCCGCCAAGCAGTAAGACGGATTCGTCTGTCGCCCCGAAGAGGCTGCCCGCTTACGCGCGCAGCCTCTTTGTCAAAGCGGGAGCGGTTCACGAGACCGTTGCTCGCTGACGCATCAAGTGCGTCACGCTAGAGTTACGCGCAGGCTGAAACAGCCCGCCAGATTTTTACAAACGCCGCAGGAGAGATTCGCAATGGCTCAGCAGGGCAGTGGTCATCAGGCTCGCTATAAACGCATTCTACTCAAACTTAGCGGCGAGGCCCTGATGGGCTCGGAAGAGTTCGGGATCGACCCCAAGGTCCTGGATCGCATGGCGCTGGAAGTCGGCCAGCTGGTCGGCATCGGCGTTCAGGTCGGCCTGGTGATCGGTGGCGGCAACCTGTTCCGTGGCGCGGCGCTCAGTGCGGCCGGCATGGACCGCGTTACCGGCGACCACATGGGCATGCTGGCCACCGTGATGAACGGCCTGGCCATGCGCGACGCGCTGGAGCGGGCGAACATCACCGCCATCGTCATGTCGGCTATCTCCATGGTGGGTGTGACCGATCACTACGATCGCCGCAAGGCCATGCGCCACCTGAATTCCAAGGAAGTCGTAATCTTCGCTGCCGGTACCGGCAACCCGTTCTTCACCACCGACTCCGCCGCTTGCCTGCGCGCCATCGAAATCGATGCCGACGTGGTATTGAAGGCAACCAAGGTCGATGGTGTATACACTGCAGATCCATTCAAGGACCCGCATGCCGAGAAGTTCGATCATCTGTCCTACGATGAAGTGCTGGATCGCAAGCTGGGCGTAATGGACCTGACGGCAATCTGCCTTTGCCGCGATCACAAGATGCCGCTGCGCGTCTTCAACATGAACAAGCCCGGCGCCCTGCTCAATATTGTGCATGGTGGTGCGGAAGGAACTCTGATCGAGGAAGTTCAAAAATGATCAACGACATCAAGAAAGACGCCCAGGAGCGCATGGGCAAGTCCCTCGAGGCCTTGGCCCGCAACCTGGCGGCGATCCGCACCGGTCGCGCCCACCCGAGCATCCTGGATAGCGTCAAGGTGCCGGCCTGGGGCAGCGACATGCCGCTGAACCAGGTAGCCGCGATCACCGTCGAGGACGCCCGTACCCTGAAGATCGTCGCCCACGACAAGAACCTCAGCGCCGCCATCGAAAAGGCCATCCTGACCTCCGACCTGGGCCTGAACCCGTCCAGCGCCGGCACCACCATTCGTGTGCCGATGCCGGCCCTGACCGAAGAAACCCGCAAGGGCTACACCAAGCAGGCCAGCGGCGTTGCCGAGGACGCCAAGGTTGCAGTGCGCAACGTGCGTCGCGATGCCCTCGCCGATCTGAAGAAGCTGACCAAGGACAAGGAAATCAGCGAAGACGAAGAGCGCCGCGCGGCTGACGAGATCCAGAAGCTGACCGACAAGTTCGTTGCTGAGGTCGATGCTGCCTTCAAGGCCAAGGAAAAGGACCTGATGGCCGTTTGAGGCCAGGGTTGCTCTCTTAATGGAAAAGACCAAGTCAGCGGCACCGGGCTCGGTGCCGCGTCACGTCGCGATCATCATGGACGGCAACAACCGCTGGGCGAAGAAGCGTCTTCTGCCCGGCGTCGCCGGCCACAAGGCCGGCGTGGATGCCGTTCGCGCGGTGATCGAAGTCTGCGCCGAGGCCAAGGTCGAGGTGCTCACGCTCTTCGCCTTCTCCAGCGAAAACTGGCAGCGTCCGGCCGAGGAGGTCGGTGCGCTGATGGAGCTGTTCTTCTCGGCATTGCGTCGGGAGGCCAAGCGCCTGAACGACAATAACATCAGCCTGCGCATCATCGGTGATCGCTCGCGCTTCCACCCTGAGCTCCAGGCGGCGATGCGCGAAGCCGAAGCGGCGACGGTGGGTAGCAACCGTTTCATCCTGCAGATCGCCGCCAACTATGGCGGCCAATGGGACATCGCCCAGGCCGCGCAACGCCTGGCGCGAGAAGTCCAGGCCGGTCATCTTCGCCCCGAGGACATCACCCCGGATCTGCTGCAGACCTGCCTGGCTACCGGTGACCTGCCGTTGCCCGACCTGTGCATCCGAACCGGTGGCGAGCACCGCATCAGCAACTTCCTGTTGTGGCAGCTGGCCTACGCCGAGCTGTACTTCTCCGACCTTTATTGGCCGGACTTCAAACACGAGGCCATGCGCAACGCGCTGGCCGATTTCGCTTCACGCCAGCGACGCTTCGGTAAGACCAGCGAGCAGGTCGAAGCCGGAGCCCGTGCTTAATGCTTAAACAACGCATCATTACCGCGCTGATCCTGCTGCCGATCGCGTTGGGTGGTTTCTTCCTGCTCAACGGTGGGGATTTCGCCCTGTTCATCGGCTGCGTGGTAACGCTCGGCGCCTGGGAGTGGGCGCGTCTGGCCGGCCTGGTGGCGCAGCCGCTGCGCATTGCCTACGCCGCCGTGGTGGCCGGTGGCTTGATGCTGCTCTACCTGATGCCCGACCTCGCGCCTTGGGTGCTGGGTGCATCGGTGATCTGGTGGGCCCTGGCCACCTGGCTGGTGCTGACCTACCCGCGCAGCGGCGAGCTGTGGAGCAGTGCCGCCTGTCGCCTGCTGATCGGCCTGCTGGTGCTGCTGCCTGCCTGGCAGGGGTTGGTGCTGCTCAAGCACTGGCCATTGGGCAACTGGCTGATCCTGTCGGTCATGGTCCTGGTCTGGGCTGCCGATATTGGCGCTTACTTCTCCGGTCGGGCCTTCGGCAAGCGCAAGCTGGCGCCGCAGGTCAGCCCGGGCAAGAGCTGGGAGGGCGTCTATGGCGGTCTTGCGGTCAGTCTGCTGATCACCCTGACCGTGGGCTTTGCCCGTGACTGGAGTATCGGCCAGGTGCTACTGGGGCTCTTGGGCGCCGGGGTGGTGGTGATGTCTTCGGTAGTCGGTGACTTGACCGAAAGCATGTTCAAGCGCCGTGAAGGCATCAAGGACAGCAGCAATCTGCTGCCGGGTCATGGCGGCGTGCTCGATCGCATCGACAGCCTGACTGCGGCGATTCCGATGTTTGCCGTGCTGTTGTGGGCGGCTGAGTGGGGTGTGATGTGAGTGCTGTGCAACGCATAACCGTGCTGGGAGCCACTGGCTCCATCGGCCTTAGCACGCTGGACGTCATTGCCCGGCACCCTGATCGTTACCAGGTGTTCGCCCTGAGCGGCTATTCGCGCATCGATGAGCTGCTCACCCTGTGCAAGCGTCATCGTCCGGCGTTTGCCGTGGTGCCGAGCGCCGAGGCGGCCACGCGCCTGCGTCAGGGGCTGGGCGCGGCGGGCTGCGCCACCGAGGTGCTCGAGGGTGAGGCCGGATTGTGCCAGGTGGCCGCTGCGTCAGAGGTGGACACCGTGATGGCGGCCATCGTTGGCGCCGCCGGCCTGCGCCCGACCCTGGCCGCGGTCGAGGCGGGCAAGAAGGTGTTGCTCGCCAACAAGGAGGCCCTGGTGATGTCCGGGGCCCTGTTCATGGATGCGGTGCGCCGCAGCGGTTCGGTGTTGCTGCCGATCGACAGTGAGCACAACGCGATCTTCCAGTGCATGCCCGGCGACTACGCCCGTGGCCTCGGTGCTGTCGGTGTGCGCCGGATCCTGCTGACCGCCTCAGGCGGGCCGTTCCGCGAAACCCCTGCCGAAGTGTTGCTGGATGTAACCCCGGAGCAGGCCTGCGCGCACCCGAACTGGTCCATGGGTCGCAAGATCTCGGTCGATTCGGCCAGCATGCTGAACAAAGGCCTGGAACTGATCGAGGCCTGCTGGCTGTTCGATGCCAAGCCGTCCCAAATTGAAGTGGTGGTACACCCGCAAAGCGTCATCCATTCGCTGGTGGATTACGTCGATGGCTCGGTGCTTGCCCAGCTGGGTAACCCGGACATGCGCACGCCAATCTCCAACGCCCTGGCCTGGCCAGAGCGTATCGATTCGGGCGTCGCGCCGCTGGACTTGTTCGCCATCGCCCGTCTGGATTTCCAGGCGCCCGACGAACAGCGCTTCCCATGCCTGAGCCTGGCGCGTCAGGCTGCCGAGGCGGGCAACAGTGCGCCGACGGTGCTCAACGCCGCCAACGAAGTGGCCGTCGAGGCGTTTCTCCAGCGGCGTATCCGCTTCCCGGAGATCGCGGGTATGATCGAACAGGTGCTCGACCAGGAGCCCGTGGTGGCATTGCCCACCCTCGAGGCGGTGTTCGCCGCCGACCAGCGTGCCCGGGAGCTGTCCCGGGAGTGGCTGCGACGCCACGGCCGCTGAAGCCTGCGGCCGACTCCGCCGAATGTCACCCGGAGATTGGACATGACTGCGCTCTACATGATTGTCGGCACCCTGATTGCACTGGGTGTGCTGGTTACCTTCCACGAGTTTGGCCACTTCTGGGTGGCGCGGCGTTGCGGGGTCAAGGTCCTGCGTTTCTCGGTGGGTTTCGGCACGCCGCTGGTGCGCTGGCATGATCGCCACGGTACCGAGTTCGTCGTCGCCGCTATTCCGCTGGGCGGTTACGTCAAGATGCTCGACGAGCGCGAGGGCGAGGTTCCTCCGGCGCTGGTCGAGCAGTCGTTCAATCGCAAGTCGGTTCGCCAGCGTATTGCCATCGTGGCCGCCGGTCCCATCGCCAACTTCCTGCTGGCCATCCTGTTCTTCTGGGTTGTGGCCATGCTGGGTTCGCAGCAGGTACGTCCGGTCATCGGCGGCGTCGAGGCTGGCAGCCTGGCGGCCAGCGCCGGTCTGAGCGTTGGCCAGGAAATCGTTTCCATCGATGGCGAACCGACCAATGGCTGGTCGGCGGTCAATCTGCAACTGGTACGCCGTTTAGGCGAGACCGGCACGTTGCGGATCGGGGTGCTCGATGAGGGCGCGACGGCCGAGCGCCAATTGAGTGTTTCCCTGAATCAATGGCTCAAGGGCGTTGACGAACCCGAGCCGATCCAGTCCCTAGGCCTGCGCCCATGGCGTCCGGCTGTGGTGCCGGTACTGGCAGAGATCGATCCGAAAGGGCCGGCGGCCGCGGCCGGGCTCAAGACCGGTGACAAGCTGCTGGCGCTCGACGGCGTGGAGCTGGCCGATTGGCAGCAGGTGGTTGACGCAGTCCGTGCCCGTCCCGAGAAAAAGGTCAGCCTGCGCATCGAGCGTGACGGCGCGCCACTCGAGGTTGCCGTCACCCTGGCGCGCAAAGGCGAGGGCCAGGCTTCTGGCGGCTATCTGGGCGCCGGGGTCAAGGCCGCCGAGTGGCCGGCGAAGATGCTCCGCGAAGTCAGCTATGGGCCGCTGGAGGCGGTGGGCGAGGGACTTTCCCGCACCTGGAACATGAGCGTCCTTACCCTCGAATCGCTGAAGAAAATGCTGTTCGGGGAGCTCTCGGTAAAAAACTTGAGTGGACCGATAACCATTGCTAAAGTGGCGGGCGCTTCAGCCCAGTCGGGCGTTGGGGATTTCCTGAATTTCCTGGCCTACCTGAGCATAAGCCTGGGGGTTCTGAACCTGCTGCCCATCCCGGTACTGGATGGGGGGCATTTGCTGTTCTACCTGATCGAGTGGGCGCGCGGTCGTCCGCTCTCGGATCGGGTGCAAGGTTGGGGGGTCCAGATCGGTATCAGTTTGGTCGTCGGGGTGATGTTGCTCGCCCTGATCAACGATCTGGGTCGACTATAAAAGCTTCGCTCAATCGCGAAAACCTGCCGCCTTGTCGCGGCAGGTTGTTTATTGCCAGTTGGAATAAAAGGACTTCATGAAACGTCTGCTGCTAACTGCGGTGCTCTCCGCACTGATGATCGCTGAAGTTCACGCCGAGTCCTTCACCATCTCCGATATTCGTGTCAACGGCCTGCAGCGGGTGTCCGCCGGCAGCGTGTTCGGCGCGTTGCCGCTGAACGTCGGTGACCAGGTCGACGACCGCCGTCTGGTCGAATCGACCCGCTCGCTGTTCAAGACCGGCTTCTTCCAGGACATTCAGCTGAACCGCGACGGCAATGTCCTGATCATCAACGTGGTCGAGCGCCCCTCGGTGTCGAGCATCGAGATCGAAGGCAACAAGGCGATCAGCACCGAGGACCTGATGAAGGGCCTGAAGCAGTCGGGCCTGGCCGAAGGTGAAATCTTCCAGCGCGCGACGCTGGAAGGCGTGCGTAACGAACTGCAGCGCCAGTACGTTGCCCAGGGCCGTTACTCCGCCGAGGTCGACGCAGAGGTCGTTCCGCAACCGCGCAACCGCGTCGGCCTGAAGATCAAGATCAACGAAGGCACCGTGGCCGCGATCCAGCACATCAACGTGGTGGGTAACACGGTCTTCGACGACGAGACCCTCGGCCAGTTGTTCGAGCTCAAGACCACCAACTGGCTGTCGTTCTTCAAGAACGACGACAAGTACGCCCGGGAAAAGCTCTCCGGTGACCTGGAGCGGCTGCGTTCCTACTACCTGGACCGCGGCTACATCAACATGGACATCGCGTCCACCCAGGTGTCGATCACCCCGGACAAGAAGCACGTCTACATCACCGTCAACATCAACGAGGGCGAGAAGTACACCGTCCGCGACGTGAAGCTGTCCGGTGACCTGAAAGTGCCGGAAGACCAGGTCAAGTCGCTGCTGCTGGTGCAGCCGGGCCAGGTGTTCTCGCGCAAGGTGATGACCACCACCTCCGACCTCATCACCCGTCGTCTGGGCAACGAAGGCTACACCTTCGCCAACGTCAACGGCGTGCCGCAGCCGAACGACCAGGATCACACCGTCGACATCATGTTCGTCGTCGATCCGGGCAAGCGTGCCTACGTCAACCGCATCAACTATCGCGGCAACACCAAGACCGAAGACGAAGTGCTGCGCCGCGAAATGCGTCAGATGGAAGGTGGCTGGGCTTCGACCTACCTGATCGACCAGTCCAAGACCCGCCTCGAGCGCCTGGGCTTCTTCAAGGAAGTCAACGTCGAGACGCCGCCGGTACCGGGTACCGACGACCAGGTCGACGTCAACTACAGCGTCGAAGAGCAGGCCTCCGGCTCGATCACTGCCAGCGTCGGTTTCGCCCAGAGCGCCGGCCTGATCCTGGGCGGCTCGATCAGCCAGAACAACTTCCTCGGTACTGGTAACAAGGTCTCCATTGGCCTGACCCGCTCCGAGTACCAGACCCGCTACAACTTCGGCTATGTCGATCCCTACTTCACCGCCGATGGCGTGAGCCTGGGCTACAACGCCTTCTACCGCAGCACCGACTACGACGACCTCGACGTCGACGTGGCCAGCTATGCGGTGGACAGCCTCGGTGCCGGTGTCAGCCTCGGCTACCCGATCAGCGAGACCTCGCGCCTGACCTACGGCCTGACCGTGCAGCAGGACAAGATCAAGACCGGCCGTTACACCGTCGATGAGATCTTCAAGTTCCTTCAGGATGAAGGCGACAACTTCCTGAACTTCAAGGCCTCGATCGGCTGGTCCGAGTCGACCCTGAACAAAGGCGTGCTGGCTACCCGTGGTCACTCCCAGAGCCTGACGCTGGAAACCACCGTGCCGGGCAGCGACCTGTCGTTCTACAAGCTCGACTACCGTGGCCAGCTGTTCAAGCCGATCAATAACGACTACACCCTGCGCCTGCACACCGAACTGGGCTATGGTGATGGTTTCGGCTCGACCTCCGGCCTGCCGTTCTATGAAAACTACTATGCGGGCGGCTTCAACTCCGTGCGCGGCTTCAAGGACAGCACCCTGGGCCCACGCAGTACTCCGAGCCGTGGCGCTGCGGTAACCGGCAACCAGGGCACCATCGCCGACCCGGACCAGGATCCGCTGCCGTTCGGTGGTAACGTCCTCGTCCAAGGTGGCGTGGAGCTGCTGTTCCCGCTGCCGTTCGTCAAGGATCAGCGTTCGCTGCGCACGTCCGTGTTCTGGGATGTGGGTAACGTGTTCGACACCAACTGCGGCTCGAAGCCCGATTGCACCAAGGTCGGCTTCTCGGACATGGCCAGCTCGGTCGGTCTGGGCGTGACCTGGATCACCGCGCTGGGCCCGTTGAGCTTCAGCCTGGCGATGCCGATCAAGAAACCGGACGACGCCGACACGCAAGTGTTCCAATTCTCTCTGGGCCAGACCTTCTGAGGTCGGCCCTTGCATAACGACAACGGATTATCCAGGAGTGCATCGTGCGTAAGTTGACCCAACTGGCCTTCGTAGCCGCGGCGCTGGTCGCCACCCCGGCTTTCGCCGAAATGAAAGTTGCCGTGCTGAACTATCAGATGGCTCTGCTGGAATCCGACGCGGCCAAGAAGTACGCGGTGGACGCCGAGAAGAAGTTCGGCCCGCAACTGACCAAGCTCAAGGGCCTGGAAAGCAGCGCCAAGGGTATCCAGGACCGCCTGATCAAGGGCGGCGACAAGATGCCTCAGCCTGAGCGTGAACGCCTGGAGCTCGAGTTCAAGCAAAAAGCCCGCGACTTCCAGTTCCAGTCCAAGGAACTCAACGAAGCCAAGGCCGTGGCCGACCGCGACATGCTCAAGCAGCTCAAGCCGAAGCTCGACGGTGCTGTCGAGGAAGTGATCAAGAAGGGCGGTTTCGACCTGGTTCTGGAGCGTGGCGCGGTCATCGATGTCAAGCCTCAGTACGACATCACCCGTCAGGTCATCGAGCGCATGAACCAAGCCCGTTGATATGACTGTGACCATGACGCTCGGCCAGCTGGCCGAAGCCCTCGGGGCCGAACTCAGAGGCCCCGAGGCGCTGCAGATCACCGGGCTGGCCACCTTGCAGGAGGCCGGTTGCGGGCAGTTGAGCTTCCTGGCCAACAAGCAGTATCGCAAGTTTCTGGACGATTCCTCGGCCAGTGCGGTACTGCTCAAGGCCGAGGACGCCGAGGGTTTTGCCGGCAACGCCTTGATCGTTCCCGACCCTTACCTGGCCTATGCGCGCATTTCGCACCTGTTCGATCCGAAGCCCAAGGCTGTGGCGGGAATCCATCCCAGCGCCGTGGTGGCCGAGGATGCCCAGGTAGATGCCAGCGCCAGCATCGGCCCGTTCGCGGTGATCGAAAGCGGCGCGTGCATCGGCGCCAATGTGACGGTCGGCGCGCACTGCTTCGTCGGTGCCCGCTGTGTCATCGGCGAGGGTGGCTGGCTGGCTGCGCGTGTCACGCTGTATCACGACGTGACCATTGGTAAGCGCGTGGTCATCCAGTCTGGCGCGGTGATCGGTGGCGAGGGCTTCGGCTTTGCCAACGAGAAGGGCATCTGGCGCAAGATCGCGCAGATCGGCGGCGTCACCCTGGGTGATGATGTGGAGATCGGCGTGAACACCGCGGTAGACCGTGGTGCGCTGTCGGACACCCGCATCGGCGATGGCGTCAAGCTCGACAACCAGATCCAGATCGCCCACAACGTGCAGGTCGGCGACCACACGGCGATGGCGGCCTGCGTCGGGATTTCCGGCAGTACCCGCATCGGCAAGCATTGCATGATTGCCGGTGGTGTCGGGATGGTCGGCCACATCGACGTCTGCGACAATGTCTTCGTTTCCGGCATGACCATGGTGACCCGTTCGATTACCGAGCCGGGTGGCTATTCTTCCGGTACGGCCATGCAACCCTTGGCCGAGTGGCGCAAGAGCGCCGCTCGCATTCGCCAGCTGGACGAGATGTCCAAGCGTCTCCAGCAGCTGGAAAAGCGTGTCGACACCGTGACCTCAGGTGGCCAGCCGACATCAGAAGGCTGATACCATTTACTGAGCGAGCGTTACAGTCGCTAGCTGGCTCCTCTTTGGATCTGCAAAAGGAGCGTGTGGTCAGCACCTGCGCTCCCTATTCTTATACAGGCTTCCCCCCGAAATGATGGACATCAACGAGATTCGCGAATACCTGCCTCACCGTTACCCGTTCCTGCTCGTGGACCGTGTGACGGATCTGGACTTCGAGGCTCAAAGCATTCGTGCCTACAAGAATGTCAGCATCAACGAGCCGTTCTTCAATGGCCACTTCCCGGCGCATCCGATCATGCCGGGCGTGCTGATCATCGAGGCGATGGCCCAGGCGGCCGGGATTCTCGGATTCAAGATGCTCGACGCCAAGCCGGCGGACGGCACCCTCTACTACTTCGTCGGCTCCGATAAGCTGCGTTTCCGCCAGCCGGTGCTGCCGGGCGACCAGCTGGTGCTGGAAGCCAAGTTCCTCAGCCGCAAGAGCATGATCTGGAAGTTCGAGTGCCGCGCCCTGGTGGACGGCAAGCCGGTCTGCTCGGCCGAGATCACCTGCGCGGAACGCTCCCTATGAGTTCGATTGACCCACGGGCGATCATCGACCCCTCGGCCAAGTTGGCCGAGGGCGTCGAGGTCGGCCCCTGGTCGATCGTAGGCCCCGATGTGGAAATCGGGGAGGGTACCGTCATCGGTCCGCATGTGGTGCTAAAGGGGCCGACCCGTATCGGCAAGCACAACCGCATCTATCAGTTTTCCTCGATCGGCGAAGACACCCCTGACCTGAAGTACAAGGGTGAGCCGACGCGCCTGGTGATCGGTGACCACAACGTGATCCGCGAGGGTGTCACCATCCACCGCGGCACCGTGCAGGACCGTTCGGAAACCACCCTGGGCGATCACAACCTGATCATGGCCTATGCCCACATCGGCCACGACAGCGTCATCGGCAACCACTGCATCCTGGTCAACAACACCGCGCTGGCGGGCCATGTGCATGTCGGCGACTGGGCCATCCTGTCCGGTTACACGCTGGTGCACCAGTACTGCCATATCGGCGCCCATGCGTTTTCCGGCATGGGCACCGCGATCGGCAAGGACGTACCGGCCTATGTCACCGTGTTCGGCAGCCCGGCCGAGGCGCGCAGCATGAACTTCGAAGGCCTGCGTCGTCGCGGTTTCAGCGACGAAGTGCTGCACGCCCTGCGTCGCGCCTACAAGATCGTCTACCGCCAGGGCCTGACCGTCGAAGAGGCGCTCAAGGAGCTGGATGAGCTGGTCACGCAGTTCCCTGAAGTCGATCTGTTCCGTCAATCGATCGCCAATTCCGCACGCGGCATCACCCGCTGATATGGCCCAGCTCTGCGTGGCGCTGGTCGCCGGCGAGGCCAGCGGGGACATTCTCGGTTCCGGCCTGATGCGCGCTATCAAGGCACGTCATCCCGATGTGCGGTTCATCGGTGTTGGCGGTCCCTTGATGGAAGCCGAGGGCATGACCTCCTACTTTCCGATGGAACGCCTGGCCGTCATGGGCCTGGTCGAGGTGCTCGGGCGCCTGCGCGAGCTGCTCAAGCGGCGCAAGGAACTGATCCACACACTGATCGGCGAAAAGCCCGACGTGTTCATCGGTATCGATGCCCCCGATTTCACCCTCAATATCGAACTCAAGCTGCGTCAGGCCGGAATCAAGACGGTGCATTACGTCAGCCCGTCGGTCTGGGCCTGGCGGCAGAAGCGCGTGCTGAAAATTCGTGAGGGCTGCGACCTGATGCTCACCCTGCTGCCGTTCGAGGCGCGCTTCTATGAAGAGCAGGGCGTGCCGGTGCGTTTCGTTGGCCATCCGCTGGCGGACACGATTCCCCTGGAGGCCGACCGTGGCGCGGCGCGTGCCGAACTGGGCCTGGCCGAAGGCCCGGTGATCGCGTTGATGCCTGGCAGCCGGGGCGGTGAGGTAGGGCGCCTGGGAGCTTTGTTCCTCGATGCCGCCCAGCGCTTGCGCGAGCTGGTGCCCGGCGTGCGCTTCGTGCTGCCGTGCGCGAATGCCGCCCGGCGCGCTCAGGTCGAGCAGATGCTCGAAGGGCGCGAACTGCCACTGACCTTGCTGGATGGCCGCTCGCACCAGGCGCTGGCCGCCTGTGACGCGGTGCTGATCGCCTCCGGCACCGCCACCCTGGAAGCGATGCTGTACAAGCGACCGATGGTGGTGGCCTACCGCTTGGCGCCGCTGACCTACTGGATCCTCAAGCGCATGGTCAAGAGCCCGTACGTGTCGCTGCCCAACCTGCTGGCCCAGCGCCTGCTGGTACCGGAGCTGTTGCAGGACGCCGCTACCAGCGAAGCCCTGGCACAGACCCTGGCGCCGCTGGTCAAGGACGGCTCGCAGCAGACCGACAGCTTCGACCAGATCCACCGCACCTTGCGCCGCGACGCCTCCAATCAGGCGGCCGACGCGGTGCTCGCCCTGTTGAAGGACCGCTGAGATGCAGATGGGACTGGATTTCAACCTGGTTGAAGAGCTGGTAGCCGGCGTCGATGAAGTAGGCCGTGGCCCGCTGTGCGGCGCGGTGGTCACCGCGGCGGTCATTCTCGACCCGCGCCGACCGATCCTCGGCCTGAACGACTCGAAAAAGCTCACCGAGGCCAAGCGCGACGCACTGTTCGACGAGATCCGCGAGAAGGCCCTGAGCTTCTGTATCGCCCGGGCCGAGGTCGAGGAAATCGACCGCCTGAATATTCTCCATGCCACCATGTTGGCCATGCAGCGCGCGGTCGAAGGGTTGCACATCACACCGAAACTGGCGCTGATCGACGGCAACCGTTGCCCGAAGCTGGCAGTGCCGGCGGCGCCGGTGGTCAAGGGCGACTCCCAGGTGCCGGCGATCGCGGCGGCCTCGATCCTGGCCAAGGTCACCCGTGATCGGGAGATGAGCGCGTTCGAGCTGATCTACCCGGGTTATGGGATCGGCGGGCACAAGGGGTATCCGACTCCAGTGCACCTTGAGGCCCTGGCCCGTCTTGGGCCGACGCCCATTCATCGGCGTTCGTTCGCGCCGGTTCGGGCCGCATGGGAAGCCCGTGAAGGCATTTCCACCTCGCTGATCTGATCGGCGCCACTCATCGCGGGGCAAGCCCGCTCCCACGCCAAGCCTGCACTGGAATCGGCTGCGTGGGAGCGGGCTTGCCCCGCGATGCATTCTGCAACCAACCGCTGACCTCCAGGCGAGGCAAGCGAAGAGCAATACGCTACAATCCCGCCCTCGTCGTTCAGCACTGCTACAGGATCCTCCATGTCGGTCTCCTTCGTTCACCTTCGCGTGCACTCCGAATTCTCCCTGGTCGACGGCCTGGTGCGGATCAAGCCGCTGGCCAAGGCCCTGGCCGGGATGAACATGCCGGCGGTGGCAATTACCGACCAGAGCAACATGTGCTCGCTGGTGAAGTTCTACAAGACCGCCATGGGCGCTGGCATCAAGCCGATCTGCGGCGCCGACCTGTGGCTGGCCGGGGCCGATTCCGAGGCGCCGCTGTCGCGCATCTGCTTCCTGGCCATGGATCCCAAGGGCTATCGCAACCTCACCGAGCTGATCTCCCGAGGCTGGACCGACGGCCAGCGCAACGGCCTGGTGATCATCCAGCGCGACTGGATCGCCCCAGCCAGCGAGGGGCTGATCGCCCTGTCGGCAGGCAAGGAAGGCGATATTGGCGTGGCCCTGATGGCCGGTCGCCAGGACGAAGCCGAAGCCCTGCTCGGCGACTGGATGGGCATGTTCCCGGACCGCTTCTATGTCGAGTTGCAGCGTACCAATCGCGCCGGTGACGAAGAGTACGTGCACGCCGCCGTGGCCCTGGCCGACAAGCTCGGCGCCCCGCTGGTGGCGACCAACGACGTGCGCTTCATCAAACAGTCGGATTTCGACGCCCACGAGACCCGCGTGTGCATTGGCGAGGGCTGGACCCTCGACGACCCGCGCCGCCCGCGCGGCTACAGTGACCAGCAGTACCTCAAGTCGTCCGAAGAGATGGCCGAGCTGTTCAGCGACCTGCCGGACGCCATCGCCAACACCGTGGAGATCGCCAAGCGCTGCAACATCACCGTGCAGCTGGGCAAATACTTCCTCCCCGATTTCCCGACGCCCAACGGCATGGGCATCGACGACTACCTGCGTCACGTCTCCCACGAAGGCCTGGAGGAGCGCCTGGCGGTGCTTTGGCCGAAAGAGACCACGCCCAATTACGAAGAGAAGCGCCAGGTCTACCTGGACCGCCTGAAGTTCGAGCTGGACATCATCATTCAGATGGGCTTCCCCGGTTACTTCCTGATCGTTATGGACTTCATCAAGTGGGCGAAGAACAACGACGTGCCGGTTGGCCCGGGCCGGGGCTCGGGGGCCGGCTCCCTGGTGGCCTATGTACTGAAGATCACCGACCTCGACCCGCTGGCCTATGACCTGCTGTTCGAGCGCTTCCTGAACCCTGAACGTATTTCCATGCCTGACTTCGACGTCGACTTCTGCATGGATGGCCGTGACCGGGTGATCGACTACGTGGCCGAAGCCTACGGCCGCAACGCGGTGAGCCAGATCATCACCTTCGGCACCATGGCCGCCAAGGCGGTGGTGCGCGACGTGGCGCGGGTGCAAGGCAAGTCCTACGGCCTGGCCGACCGCCTGTCGAAGATGATCCCGTTCGAAGTGGGCATGACCCTGGAGAAGGCCTA
The DNA here is from genome assembly GCF_019823065.1 of Pseudomonas mosselii. Classification (NCBI taxonomy): domain Bacteria; kingdom Pseudomonadati; phylum Pseudomonadota; class Gammaproteobacteria; order Pseudomonadales; family Pseudomonadaceae; genus Pseudomonas; species Pseudomonas mosselii. The sequence goes on along the minus strand of NZ_CP081966.1, from coordinate 4,890,207 downwards.
CGAGCAGGAAGAGATCCTGCGCGACTTCCTCAAGGGTGACGAGGATGCCCGCGAGATCTGGGACATGGCGCTCAAGCTCGAAGGTGTCACCCGCGGTACCGGCAAGCACGCCGGTGGCGTGGTGATCGCGCCGACCAAGCTCACTGACTTCTCACCGATTGCCTGTGACGAAGAGGGCGGCGGCCTGGTGACCCAGTTCGACAAGGACGACGTCGAGGCTGCGGGCCTGGTGAAGTTCGACTTCCTCGGCCTGCGGACCCTGACCATCATCAAGTGGGCGATGGAGATCATCAACCGCGAGCAGGCCAAGAAGAACCTGCCCGACGTCAACATCGACTTCATCCCGCTGGACGACCGCAAGACTTACGAGCTGCTGCAGAAAGCCGAAACCACGGCGGTGTTCCAGCTCGAATCCCGGGGCATGAAGGAGCTGATCAAGAAGCTCAAGCCCGACTGCCTGGAAGACCTCATCGCACTGGTGGCGCTGTTCCGTCCGGGCCCGTTGCAATCGGGCATGGTGGACGACTTCATCAACCGCAAGCACGGCCGGGCGGAACTGGCCTACCCGCACTCCGACTACCAGTACGAAGGTCTGAAACCGGTACTCGCGCCTACCTACGGCATCATCCTGTACCAGGAACAGGTGATGCAGATCGCCCAGGTGATGGCCGGCTACACCCTCGGTGGCGCCGACATGCTGCGCCGGGCCATGGGTAAGAAAAAGCCCGAGGAAATGGCCAAGCAGCGCGGTGGTTTTATCGAAGGCTGCGTGGCCAACAACATCGATGCGGACCTGGCCGGTAACATTTTCGACCTGGTAGAGAAATTCGCCGGCTACGGCTTCAACAAATCCCACTCCGCCGCCTACGGCCTGGTGTCCTACCAGACCGCCTGGCTGAAAACCCACTACCCGGCGCCGTTCATGGCCGCGGTGCTGTCGGCGGATATGCACAACACCGACAAGGTGGTGGTGCTGGTCGAGGAAGTGCGCAGCATGAAGCTGCGCCTGGACGCGCCGGACGTGAACTTCTCGGACTTCAAGTTCACCGTCAACAACGATGGCCGCATCGTCTATGGCCTGGGCGCGATCAAGGGCGTCGGCGAGGGGCCGGTGGAGGCAATCGTCGAGGCCCGCGCCCAGGGCGGCCCGTTCAAGGACCTGTTCGACTTCTGCGAGCGTATCGACCTCAAGCGGGTCAACAAGCGGACCCTCGACGCGCTGATCCGCAGTGGTGCGCTGGACCGCCTGGGGCCGCATTTCCATGACGAGATCAAGGCCTATCAGGCCAACATCGACATCAACCGTGCAACCTTGCTGTCGGCGCTGGGCGAGGCAGTCAAGGCTGCCGAGCAGGCCGCCCATACTGCGGACAGTGGCCACGTCGACCTGTTCGGCGGCATGTTCGACGAGGCGGATGTCGACGTCTACGCCAACCACCGCAAGGTGCGCGAGCTGACGCTCAAGGAACGCCTCAAGGGTGAAAAGGACACCCTTGGCCTGTACCTGACCGGCCACCCGATCGACGAATACGAGACCGAGATCCGCCGCTTCGCCCGCCAGCGCATCGTCGACCTCAAACCGGCCCGCGACACCCAGACCATCGCCGGCATGATCATTGCCCTGCGGGTGATGAAGAACAAAAAGGGTGACAAGATGGGCTTCGTCACCCTGGATGACCGTTCCGGGCGCATCGAGGCCTCGCTGTTCGCCGATGCCTTCATGGGCGCCCAGGCCCTGCTGCAGACCGACGCCATGGTGGTGGTGGAGGGGGAGGTGAGCAACGACGACTTCTCCGGCGGCCTGCGCCTGCGGGTCAAGACAGTGATGACCATGGAGGATGCCCGGACCAAGCTGGCCGAGAGCCTGCGCCTGAAGGTTGGTCACGACGCGCTCAAGGGCGATCGTCTGAAATGGCTGGGCGAGCTGATCACCCGGCACCGTGGTGGTTGCCCGATCACCCTGGAGTACACCGGCAGCGACGCCAAGGCCATGCTGCAGTTTGGCGACCAGTGGTCGATCGACCCGGCCGATGGGCTGATTCAGGCACTGCGTGACCAGTTCGGGCGTGAGAACGTCTTCCTGCAATACCGTTGAAACGACGCATTTTAATCTCGACCTTTATGCGCCTGATCCCTTAAGGTAGGGCGCCAAACGGATCAACCGGCCGGCCGCCTGGCCGTAGACCCAAGACGGAAGCCTATGAACCCGAATTTCCTCGATTTCGAACAGCCGATTGCCGACCTGCAAGCCAAGATCGAAGAGCTGCGCCTGGTGGGCAACGACAACTCGCTGAACATCAGCGATGAAATTGCCCGTCTGCAGGACAAGAGCAGCACCCTGACCGAGAGCATCTTCGGCAACCTGACCAGCTGGCAGATCGCCCGTCTGGCCCGTCACCCGCGCCGCCCGTACACCCTTGATTACATCGACCACATCTTCACCGAGTTCGAGGAGCTGCACGGCGACCGTCACTTTGCCGACGACGCCGCGATCGTCGGTGGCACCGCGCGCCTGAACGACAAGCCGGTCATGGTCATCGGTCACCAGAAGGGCCGTGAGGTGCGCGAAAAGGTACGCCGCAACTTCGGCATGCCGCGCCCTGAAGGCTACCGCAAGGCCTGTCGCCTGATGGAAATGGCTGAGCGTTTCAAGATGCCGATCCTGACCTTCATCGACACCCCGGGTGCCTACCCGGGCATCGACGCCGAAGAGCGCAACCAGAGCGAGGCCATTGCCTGGAACCTGCGCGTGATGGCGCGCCTGAAGACGCCGATCATCGCCACCGTGATTGGTGAGGGTGGTTCCGGCGGCGCACTGGCCATCGGCGTGTGCGACCAGCTGAACATGCTGCAGTACTCCACCTACTCGGTGATCTCGCCGGAAGGTTGCGCCTCGATCCTGTGGAAGACCGCCGACCGCGCGGCCGATGCCGCCGAGGCCATGGGCGTGACCGCCGAGCGCCTGAAGAGCCTGAACATCGTCGACAAGGTCATCCCCGAGCCGCTGGGCGGCGCCCACCGCGATCCGGCGAAGATGGCGGCCAATGTTCGCGCCGATCTGATCGAACAGCTGGACATGCTCGGCAAGCTCGACAACGACGCGCTGCTCAAGCGCCGTTACGATCGCCTGATGAGCTACGGCCTCTGATGGATTCCGGGGGGCCGCTTCGCGGCCCTTTCGCGACACAAGGCCGCTCCCACAGGATTGCGCAGTATTCGAAACTGACGCCATCTTGTGGGAGCGGCCTTGTGTCGCGAAAGGGGCGCAAGGCGCCCCCGGCGATCTCAAGTCCTGTGAGGCCCTGATGCTCAACCTCACCCCCTGGCTCAACGCCCCCGCCTGGTACGTCGCCTTCTCCGGTGGCCTGGACTCCACCGTCCTCCTGCACCAGCTCGCCGACTACACCCGCAACCACCCCGCGCCCCCTCTGCGCGCCATCCATGTCCATCACGGCCTGCAAGCCGCCGCCGATGCCTGGCCCGATCACTGCCGAGCGGTGTGTGCTGCACTGGGTGTCGAACTCGATGTGCTTCCTGTCCAGGTTGCCCCCGGTGCCAGCCTCGAACAGGCGGCCCGCAACGCCCGCTACGACGCCTTCGAAAAACGGCTGGGCCTAGGCGAAGTGCTGTTCACCGGCCAGCACCGTGACGATCAGGCCGAGACCCTGCTGTTTCGCTTGCTGCGCGGCGCCGGCCTGCGTGGCTTGTCCGCCATGCCGCAACAGCGGCCGCTAGGGCAGGGCAGCCTGGTGCGCCCATTGCTGGGGCTGTCGCGCCAGCAACTGCAGACCTACGCCGACATGCACGGGCTGGTATGGGTCGACGACCCTTCCAATAGCGATACAGCCTTTGCCCGCAACTTCCTGCGCGGCGAGGTCTTCCCAATCCTGCGCCAGCGCTGGCCACAGGCCGAAGCCAATCTGGCACGCAGTGCCGAACACCTGGGCGAGGCGATGGGCCTGCTGGACGAACTGGCCGCCAGCGACCTGGCGATCGCCTGCGACAATGCGCCGCTGCCCTGGCTGGAGCTGTATTCGCTCAGCCTCGAGGTGCTCGCCGCGATGTCCCCAGCGCGCCAGCGCAATGCCCTGCAGTTCTGGCTCAGCCAGCGCACCCGCCTGCCCGACAGCCGCCACTGGGCCGGTTGGAACGATCTGCGCGACGCGGCGGCCGATGCCTGCCCGGTCTGGCGCCTGACCGATGGCGAACTACACCGCAGCCATGGACGTATCTGGTGGCTAAATGGCGTTTGGCTGGCTGCGGTGTCGGGTAATTACCCCTGGCTGGACAGCGGGCAACCGTTGCGCCTGCCGGGTAATGGCAGTGTCCGCCTGATGTCGGCCCCGTTGGGTGAAGGCCTGCACATCCGCTACCGCCAGGGCGGCGAGATCATGCAACTGCCTGGTCGCGGTCGGCGCGATCTCAAGCGCCTGCTCAACGAGCTGCAGGTCCCGCACTTCGTGCGCCCGCGACTGCCGCTGCTGTATCGCGGCGAGCAATTGCTCGCGGTGGCCAACCTGCCCGAGCTGGCGCAGGCGGATTGTCAGTTGCACTGGCAGCCGCCGACGAACGTGCAAGGTTTGAGCTGAAGGGTACATTCGGGTAGACTACCCTCCCTTCTTGATACAGCTTCTGTGGGTTGCGCAAAATCACAGAGGTTGCCGATTACCAAGCAGTTTTTTGCTGGGCTGATTTCTTAAAATGACGAGCGAGCTCCATGCCGGGGACACCCCTGGTCTGTACAGACGCGGCAGTTTTTCGAGATGCACTGTGATTGACGCAGGTGATCGGGGGCTTCGGCCTTCCTTCGCTTTCTCCGGCGGCCCATGCCGCCTTAACGCAGACTTCTAGGGTTTTTCATGACGCGCTACATATTCGTCACGGGCGGTGTTGTTTCTTCATTGGGGAAAGGCATTGCCTCGGCTTCCCTGGCGGCCATCCTGGAAGCGCGGGGGCTCAAAGTCACCATGCTCAAGCTGGACCCGTACATCAACGTCGACCCGGGCACCATGAGCCCGTTCCAGCACGGTGAAGTATTCGTCACCCACGACGGCGCCGAGACCGACCTTGACCTGGGCCACTACGAGCGGTTCATCCGCACCACGATGACCCAGAACAACAACTTCACCACCGGCCGCATCTACGAGCACGTGCTGCGCAAGGAACGCCGTGGTGATTACCTGGGCGCGACCATCCAGGTCATTCCGCACATCACCGACGAGATCAAGCGCCGCATCATCAAGGGCGCCGGCGATGCCGACGTCGCGCTGGTCGAGATCGGCGGCACCGTGGGCGACATCGAGTCGCAACCGTTCCTCGAGGCGATCCGCCAGCTGCGCGTCGAAGTGGGCTCCAAGCGCGCCATGCTGATGCACCTGACCCTGGTCCCGTACATCGCCACTGCCGGCGAGACCAAGACCAAGCCGACCCAGCACTCGGTCAAGGAGTTGCGCTCCATCGGCCTGCAGCCCGATGTGCTGATCTGCCGCTCCGACCACCCGGTCGATGCCTCGTCGCGTCGCAAGATCGCGCTGTTCACCAACGTCGAAGAACGTGCGGTGATCTCGCTGGAAGACGTCGACACCATCTACAAGATCCCAGGCGTACTGCACGCCCAGGGCCTGGACGACTTCGTCGTCGAGCGCTTCGGCTTGCAGTGCAACAGCGCCGACCTGTCCGAGTGGGACAAGGTCGTCGATGCCAAGCTCAACCCTGAGCAGGAAGTGACCATCGCGATGGTCGGCAAGTACATGGAGCTGCTGGACGCGTACAAGTCGCTGATCGAAGCGATGAGCCACGCCGGCATCACCAACCGCACCAAGGTCAACCTGCGTTACATCGACTCCGAGGACATCGAGAACCAGGGCACCAGCCTGCTCGAAGGCGCCGATGCCATCCTGGTCCCGGGCGGTTTCGGCCTGCGCGGCGTCGAAGGCAAGATCACCGCGGTGCAATATGCCCGTGAGAACAAGGTCCCGTACCTGGGCATCTGCCTGGGCATGCAGGTGGCCGTGATCGAGTTCGCCCGCAACGTGATGGGTTGGAAAGACGCCAACTCCACCGAGTTCGACCGCAACAGCGGCCACCCGGTTGTCGGCCTGATCACCGAATGGGCCGATGCCACCGGCGCGGTCGAGACCCGTACCGAAGCCTCCGACCTGGGCGGCACCATGCGCCTGGGCGCCCAGGACTGCCAGCTGGCGGCCGGCTCCAAGGTTCACGACTGCTACGGCAAGGACGTGATCACCGAGCGCCACCGTCACCGTTACGAAGTCAACAACGTCCTGCTGCCGCAACTGGTCGACGCCGGCCTGGTGGTTTCCGGCCGTTCCGAGGACGGCGCGCTGGTCGAAGTGGTCGAGTCCAAGGACCACCCTTGGTTCGTTGCTTGCCAGTTCCACCCGGAGTTCACCTCGACCCCGCGTGACGGCCACCCGCTGTTCAGCGGCTTCGTCAAGGCGGCCCTGGCACAGAAGAACAAGGCCTGATCCATGACTCAGAAGATCATTCGCGTCGGTAACATCGAGATCGCCAACGACAAGCCGTTCGTCCTGTTCGGCGGCATGAACGTCCTGGAGTCCCGTGACCTGGCCCTGAAGGTCTGCGAGGAGTACGTGCGGGTGACCGAGAAGCTCGGCATCCCGTACGTGTTCAAGGCCAGCTTCGACAAGGCCAACCGTTCGTCGGTCAACTCGTACCGCGGCCCCGGCATGGAAGAAGGCCTGAAGATCTTCGAGGAGATCAAGCAGACCTTCAATGTGCCGGTGATCACCGACGTGCACGAGCCCTACCAGTGCGAGCCGGTGGCCAAGGTGTGCGACATCATCCAGCTGCCGGCCTTCCTGTCGCGCCAGACCGACCTGGTCGTGGCGATGGCCAAGACCGGTGCCGTGATCAACATCAAGAAGGCGCAGTTCCTCGCGCCCCACGAGATGAAGCACATCCTCGCCAAGTGCGTCGAGGCAGGCAACGACCAGCTCATCCTCTGTGAGCGCGGTTCGAGCTTCGGCTACAACAACCTGGTCGTGGACATGCTCGGCTTCGGCATCATGAAGCAGTTCGAGTACCCGGTGTTCTTCGATGTGACCCATTCGTTGCAAACCCCAGGTGGTCGCGCCGACTCCGCCGGCGGCCGCCGCGCCCAGGTCACCGACCTGGCCAAGGCTGGCATGAGCCAGGGCTTGGCGGGCCTGTTCCTCGAGGCCCACCCGGATCCGGACAACGCCAAGTGCGACGGTCCGTGTGCCCTGCGCCTGGATAAGTTGGAGCCGTTCCTGGCCCAGCTCAAGCAACTGGACGACCTGGTGAAAAGTTTTCCGACGGTAGAAACCGCGTAAAGCTCGTTTCTCGGGTAAAGTACCGCCCGTTCCACCCCTGACCTTTCGGTCAGGGGCTCCCTTCGCCAGGCCTGCCCGTGCCATGTCGCCTGGTGAACGGCAAGAATTCCCAAAGCTGCGTTGTTTTCGTCAATTCTGGAGTGCTTACAACAATGGCAAAGATCGTCGACATCAAAGGTCGTGAAGTTCTCGATTCGCGTGGCAACCCCACTGTGGAAGCCGATGTACTGCTCGACAACGGCATCATCGGCAGCGCCTGCGCGCCGTCGGGTGCTTCCACTGGCTCGCGCGAAGCGCTGGAGCTGCGTGATGGCGACAAGAGCCGTTACCTGGGCAAGGGCGTGCTGAAGGCCGTCGGCAACATCAACGGCCCGATCCGTGACCTGCTGCTGGGCAAGGACCCGGCCGACCAGAAAGCCCTGGACCGTGCCATGATCGAGCTGGACGGTACCGAGAACAAGGCCAAGCTGGGCGCCAACGCCATCCTGGCAGTATCCCTGGCCGCCGCCAAGGCCGCCGCTCAGGACCTGGACCTGCCGCTGTACGCCCACATCGCCAACCTCAATGGCACCCCGGGCCAGTACTCCATGCCGGTGCCGATGATGAACATCATCAACGGCGGCGAGCACGCCGACAACAACGTCGACATCCAGGAGTTCATGGTGCAGCCGGTTGGCGCCAAGACCTTCTCCGATGGCCTGCGCATGGGCACCGAGATCTTCCACCACCTCAAGGCTGTACTGAAGGCCCGTGGCCTGAACACCGCCGTCGGTGACGAAGGTGGCTTCGCGCCGAACCTGGCTTCCAACGAAGACGCCCTGGCAGCCATTGCCGAAGCCGTCGAAAAGGCCGGCTACAAGCTGGGCACCGACGTGACCCTGGCCCTGGACTGCGCGGCTTCCGAATTCTATGAAGACGGCAAGTACAACCTGTCCGGTGAAGGCAAGTCGTTCGACGCCGAAGGCTTCGCCGAGTACCTGAAGGGCCTGACCGAGCGTTTCCCGATCATCTCGATCGAAGACGGCCTGGACGAGTCCGACTGGGCCGGTTGGAAGATCCTGACCGACAAGATCGGTGCCAAGGTGCAACTGGTTGGCGACGACCTGTTCGTGACCAACACCAAGATCCTCAAGGAAGGCATCGAGAAGGGCATCGGCAACTCGATCCTGATCAAGTTCAACCAGATCGGCTCGCTGACCGAGACCCTGGAAGCCATCCAGATGGCCAAGGCCGCCGGCTACACCGCGGTGATCTCGCACCGTTCCGGTGAAACCGAGGATTCGACCATCGCCGACCTGGCCGTGGGTACCGCAGCCGGTCAGATCAAGACCGGTTCGCTGTGCCGTTCCGACCGCGTCAGCAAGTACAACCAACTGCTGCGCATCGAAGAGCAACTGGGCGCCAAGGCTGTATATCGCGGTCGTGCCGAGTTTCGCGGCTGAGCAAGAGATGGTAAAAAGGCAGCAGCCGGGGCCGGCTGAACGTTCGTACTGATCGTTCGGTCGTTTCCACGGGTTTCTGTCGACGAAGCCTGGCCTCGGCCAGGCTTCGTGCTATCGGAAGCTCGCTGCGGCGGCCTTTTTTACCCTGGATATCTTCATGCGCAGTCCCTATTGGTTGTTCCTCGTCCTGCTCCTGCTGCTCGGCGGCCTGCAATATCGCCTTTGGGTAGGCAATGGCAGCCTGGCGCAAGTGACCGAACTCAAGCAGCAGATCGCCGACCAGCATGCGGAAAACGAGCGCCTGCTGGAGCGCAATCGCGTGCTCGACGCTGAAGTCCTGGAATTGAAGAAAGGTATGGAGACCGTGGAAGAACGGGCTCGTCATGAACTGGGGATGGTCAAGGAGGGCGAAACCCTCTACCAGCTGCCGCAGAAATGACACATGAACTGCCGGCCTTCTGGGCCGTGATTCCCGCCGCGGGCGTTGGTGCCCGCATGGCTGCCGACCGTCCCAAGCAGTACCTGCAACTGGGCGGGCAGACGATTCTCGAGCACAGCCTCGACTGTTTCCTCGACCATCCCATGCTCAAGGGCGTGGTGGTCAGCATTGCCGAACAAGACCCTTACTGGCCCGGCCTGCGCTGCGCCAGCGATCCACGCATCCAGCGCGCCCCGGGCGGTCGCGAGCGCGCCGATTCGGTGCTCAATGCGCTGTTGCTGCTGCACGCACAGGGTGCATCGGATGACGACTGGGTGCTGGTGCACGACGCCGCGCGGCCGAACCTGGCGCGCAGCGATCTGGACAAATTGCTGTCAGCCCTGGCTGAAGATCCCGTCGGCGGATTGCTCGCCGTTCCCGCCCGGGACACGCTCAAGCGTGCCGACGGCGAGGGCAGGGTGGCGGCCACGGTCGATCGCAGCACCGTCTGGCAGGCGTACACCCCGCAGATGTTCCGCCTTGGCATGCTGCATCGGGCGCTGGCCGAGTGCCTGGTATCCGATGTGGCGGTCACCGACGAGTCGTCGGCCATCGAATGGGCCGGTAATGCGCCGCGCCTGGTCGAAGGGCGCAGCGACAACATCAAGGTGACCCGTCCGGAAGACCTGGAGTGGCTGCGCCAGCGCTGGGCCGGGCGCCGCTGAGCGCCTGCGGGGGAGTGGTGCGATACTCCGGCAACTGTGCCAACCCTTCCTTCAGGTAGTCGACCAACCTGCGCACCTTCGGCGACAGATGCCGTTGCTGTGGATACAACGCCCACACCGCCGTATTCGGCGGCTGATGGCCCTCCAGCAACGACACCAGCGCGCCGCTGTGCAAATGCTCGAGCACGTAGTAGTCCGGCAACTGGCACAGCCCCATGCCTTGCAGCGCCGCGTCCAGCACCGCCTGGCCGCTGTTGCAGCGCCAGTTGCCCTGCACCCGCTGGCTGATCTCGCGTCCCTCCTGCTGCAGCGCCCACAGGTCCGAACTGCCCACCAGGCAGTTGTGCCGCGCCAGCTCCGACAGACTGTGCGGTCGACCATAGCGCTCCAGGTAGGCCGGCGACGCGCACAGGTACATGCGCCGAGGCGCCAGGCGCGTGGCCACCAGCCGCGAATCCTGCAGCCGTCCCAGGCGGATCGCCAGGTCCATGCCTTCGTGCAGCAGGTCGAGGGTACGGTTGCTCAGTTCCACCTCGACCCGCAACTGTGGGTACTGCGCCATGAAGCGTGTCACCAAGGGCACGATGAAGCGTTCGCCATAGGCCACCGCGCAGGTCATGCGCAGCAGGCCCTTGGGCTCGCTGGCCAGGTCGCCCATGGCCCGCAGCGCCTCCTCGCGGCCGTCCTGCAGGCGCTGGCAGTGCTGGAGAAAGGTCTGCCCGGCTTCGCTCAGGGTCACCCGCCGGGTGCTGCGGTACAGCAAACGTGTCTGCAGGCGTTCCTCCAGGCGGGCGATCTGCCGGCTGATGTGCGAGGACGACACCCCAAGTCGTTCGGCGGCGGCGGTGAACTGACCTGATTCGGCCACCGCGACGAACTCGTCGATGCCTTCCCAGCGGCTGCTCATGGATTATCCCTGTGTAGCAATAATGTTTTGTGAGTGGCTGGATTATTCATCAAAAGGCGGTGAATTACACTGCAAGCCAGCAACCCATACCTGTTCTGGAGACCTTTGATGATCAAGTCCCGCGCCGCCGTCGCCTTCGAGGCCAAGAAACCCCTGGAAATCGTCGAAGTGGACGTGGCCATGCCCAAGGCCGGCGAAGTGCTGCTGCGCGTTGTCGCCTCCGGTGTCTGCCACACCGACGCCTATACCCTGTCCGGCGCCGACCCGGAGGGCATCTTCCCGTCGATCCTTGGCCATGAGGGTGGTGCGATTGTCGAAGCCGTAGGCGAAGGCGTCACCTCGGTGGCGGTTGGTGACCATGTGATCCCGCTGTACACCCCGGAATGCGGCAAGTGCAAGTTCTGCCTGTCGGGCAAGACCAACCTGTGCCAGGCCATCCGCGCCACCCAAGGCAAAGGCCTGATGCCCGACGGCACCACCCGCTTCAGCTACAAGGGTCAGCAGCTGTTCCACTACATGGGCACCTCGACCTTCTCCGAGTACACCGTGCTGCCGGAAATCTCCGTGGCCAAGATCCAGAAGGAAGCTCCGCTGGAAAAGGTCTGCCTGCTCGGTTGCGGCGTGACCACCGGCATCGGCGCGGTACTCAACACCGCCAAGGTCAAGCCGGGTGACACCGTGGCCATCTTCGGCCTCGGCGGCATCGGCCTGTCGGCGGTGATCGGCGCGGTCAAGGCCAAGGCTTCGCGCATCATCGCCATCGACATCAACCCGGCCAAGTTCGAGATCGCCCGCCAACTGGGCGCCACCGACTGCATCAACCCGAAAGACTACGATCGCCCGATCCAGGAAGTGATCGTCGACCTCACCGACGGCGGCGTCGATTTCTCCTTCGAGTGCATCGGCAACGTGCAACTGATGCGCGCGGCGCTGGAGTGCTGCCACAAGGGCTGGGGCGAGTCGGTGATCATCGGCGTCGCCGGTGCCGGCCAGGAAATCGCCACCCGTCCGTTCCAGCTGGTCACCGGCCGCGTCTGGCGTGGTTCGGCCTTCGGCGGCGTGCGGGGTCGCAGCGAGCTGCCGAGCTACGTCGAGATGTCCGAGAAGGGCGAGATTCCGCTGGACACCTTCATCACCCACACCATGGGCCTGGAGGACATCAACAAGGCCTTCGACCTGATGCACGAAGGCAAGAGCATCCGCAGCGTGATCCACTTCTGAGGGCCTCGCCATGACCCTGGAAAATCTCTCCTGCCAGAAAAGCTTCGGCGGCTGGCACAAGCGTTACCGGCACAGCTCCAAGGTGCTCGGCTGCGACATGGTGTTCGCCGTGTACCTGCCGCCCCAGGCCGAGCAGGGCGAGAAGCTGCCGGTATTGTACTGGCTCAGCGGCCTGACCTGCACCGACGAGAACTTCATGCAGAAGGCCGGTGCCCAGCGCCTGGCCGCGGAACTCGGGCTGATCATCGTTGCCCCGGATACCAGCCCGCGTGGCGAGCAGGTGCCGGGCGACCCGGACGGCGCCTGGGACTTCGGCCTGGGCGCAGGGTTCTACCTCAATGCCACCCAGCAGCCCTGGGCCCAGCATTACCGGATGCACGACTACGTGGTGGAGGAGTTGCCGGCCCTGATCGAGGCGCACTTCCCGGCGTCGGACCAGCGCAGCATCAGCGGCCATTCCATGGGTGGGCATGGCGCGCTGGTCTGCGCCCTGCGCAACCCAGGGCGCTACCGTTCGGTGTCGGCGTTTTCGCCCATCAGCAATCCGATGGATTGCCCGTGGGGCGAGAAGGCGTTTTCCCGCTACCTGGGGGAGGACCGTGCGCGTTGGCGGGAGTGGGACGCCAGCGTGTTGCTGGCCGAGGCAGGGGAGTGCCCGCCGTTGCTGGTGGACCAGGGCGATCGCGATGACTTCCTCGAGAAGCAGCTCAAGCCGCAGGCGCTGGAGCAGGCGGCGCGCAAGGGTGGTCATGCGCTGACCCTGCGCCTGCAGCCGGGCTATGACCACAGCTACTACTTCATCGCCAGCTTCATCGATGAGCACCTGCGTCATCATGCGGTGGCGTTGGGCAGGGTCTGACACCGCCTGCAATTTCTGGGAGAGCTGGCTTGCCGGCGATGGGCTGCGAAGCAGCCCCATTACCTCAAAAGCAGGTAGAATCACGCCCTGACTCAATCAGGGCGTTTTTCTATGCGTATTGGCCACGGCTACGATGTCCACCGTTTCTGCGACGGTGATTTCATTACCTTGGGCGGGGTGCGTATCCCCCACAAGTTCGGCCTGCTGGCCCACTCCGACGGTGACGTGCTGCTGCACGCCCTGAGCGATGCCCTGCTCGGCGCTGCGGCGTTGGGCGACATCGGCAAGCATTTCCCTGACACCGACCCGCAGTTCAAGGGTGCCGACAGTCGCGTGCTGCTGCGCCACGTGGTCGCCGTCGTGCGCGACAAGGGCTGGAAGGTCGGCAACGTCGACGCCACCATCGTCGCCCAGGCGCCGAAGATGGCCCCGCATATCGAGACCATGCGCCAGCAGATCGCCGCAGACCTGCAGGTCGAACTCGACCAGGTCAACGTCAAGGCCACCACCGAAGAAAAGCTGGGCTTCACCGGCCGCGAGGAGGGCATCGCCGTTCACGCGGTCGCCCTGCTACTGCCAGCATGACCGAACTGGAACTGCTGGGGCCGCGGGCCTCGGGCGAAGCCTTGGGCACCGCCGTGCTCAAGGCGGTGGCCGAAGACTTCCAAGTCGATGAAGTCCTCGATATCCCGCTGTCCGGTCAGGGGGAGCATCTGTGGCTGTGGGTCGAGAAGCGCGATCTCAACACCGAGGAAGCGGCCCGCCGCCTGGCCCGCGCCGCCGGTGTGCCGGTGCGCGCCATCAGCTATGCCGGCCTGAAGGACCGCCAAGCCTTGACACGCCAGTGGTTCAGCCTGCACCTGCCGGGCAAGGCCGACCCCGACCTGTCCCGCGCCGAGGACGACACCCTGCGGGTGCTCAAGCAGGTGCGCCATCAGCGCAAGCTGCAGCGTGGGGCGCATTCGGCCAATGGTTTCACCTTGCGCCTGACCGCGCTGCAGGCCGACCGCCCGGCCCTCGATGCCCGCCTGGAGCAACTCAAGCAGCAGGGTGTGCCTAATTACTTCGGCAGCCAGCGTTTCGGTCATGCCGGCGGCAACGTGCATGATGCCCAGGACTGGGCTGCACGCCAGGCATTGCCCGAGCAGCGCAACGTGCGCTCGCGGCTGTTGTCGGCCGGGCGCAGCTACCTGTTCAACCAGGTGCTGGCCGCCCGGGTGGCCGATGGCACCTGGCAGCGTGCCCAGGTCGGCGACCTGCTCGCGTTCACCGACAGTCGCAGTTTCTTCCCGGCAGGAGAGGGCGAGTGCAGCGATCCGCGCCTGGCCATTCTTGACTTGCATCCCACCGGCCCGCTGTGGGGCGAAGGGCAATCGCCTTGTGCCGGCGCGACCCAGGTGCTCGAGAGCGAAGTCGCCGCGCGTCATCCTGCGTTGTGCCAATGGCTGGCGCGAGCGGGCATGGATCACGAACGGCGCATCCTGCGGCTCCCTATTGGGCGTCTGTCGTGGCATTATCCCGAGCCTGATATCCTGCAACTGGAATTCGTCCTTCCGGCCGGATGCTTCGCCACCGTGGTGGTGCGCGAACTCGTCGATCTGGTGCCGGCAGGGCAGACGGACAGCCCATGCGTATTCTGATTTCGAATGACGACGGTGTTACCGCACCCGGCATCGCCGCGCTGCATGAAGCGCTGGCGGATTACGCCGAGTGCGTGGTGATTGCCCCGGATCAAGACAAGAGCGGCGCCGGCAGTTCGCTGACGCTTGATCGGCCGCTGCACCCGCAGACCCTGGCCAACGGTTTCATCAGCCTCAACGGCACGCCCACTGACTGCGTGCATCTGGGGCTCAACGGCCTGCTGCCGGAAACCCCCGACATGGTGGTGTCCGGCATCAACCTGGGCGCCAACCTGGGTGACGACGTGCTGTATTCCGGCACGGTCGCCGCCGCCCTGGAAGGGCGTTTCCTCGGCGGTACCTCGCTGGCCTTTTCGCTCCTGTCGCGCCTGCCCGACAACCTGCCGACTGCCGCCTATATCGCCCGGCGCCTGGTCGAGGCGCAGTCGCGCCTGGAGCTGCCACCGCGCACCGTGCTCAACGTCAATATCCCCAACCTGCCGCTGGAGCACATCCGTGGCATCCAGCTCACCCGCCTGGGACATCGGGCGCGTGCCGCGGCGCCGACCAAGGTGGTCAACCCGCGGGGCAAGGAAGGCTACTGGATCGCCGTGGCCGGCGATGCCGAGGACGGCGGGCCGGGTACCGATTTCCATGCAGTGATGCAAGGCTACGTGTCGATCACGCCGTTGCAGCTGGATCGCACCTTCAACGATGCCTTCGAGCGCCTCGACGGCTGGCTGGAGGGCGTGCTCTGATGCGCGAACAGGACGATCTGCAGCGTCGCGGCATCGGCATGACTTCCCAGCGTACCCGGGAGCGGCTGATCCAGCGCCTCTACGAAGAAGGCGTGTCGAACGCCAAGGTGCTCGAGGCCATTCGCCGCACTCCGCGCCACCTGTTCGTCGATGAAGCCCTGGCCCATCGGGCCTACGAGGACACGGCGCTGCCGATCGGCCATAACCAGACGATCTCCCAGCCGTTCATGGTCGCGCACATGAGCGAGCTGTTGCTGGAAGCCGGGCCCCTGGACAAGGTGCTGGAGATTGGCACCGGTTCGGGCTACCAGACGGCGATCCTGGCCCAACTGGTGGAACGGGTGTTTTCGGTTGAGCGGATCAAGGTCCTGCAGGATCGGGCCAAGGAGCGTCTGGTCGAGCTCAACCTGCGCAACGTGGTGTTCCGCTGGGGCGACGGCTGCGAAGGTTGGCCGGCGCTGGCGCCGTACAACGGCATCATCGTCACCGCGGTTGCGCCCGAGGTGCCCCAGGCACTGCTCGACCAGCTGGCACCGGGCGGGCGCATGGTGATCCCGGTCGGTCCGGCGGGGGAAACCCAGCAACTGATGCTGATCGTGCGTGAAGAACATGGTTTCTCGCGCCGGGTGCTCGGGGCCGTGCGCTTCGTGCCCCTGCTCAACGGCCCGCTGGCCTGAGTGGCGCAACGGAATATTTGCGTCGGCGACGAATTCTTGCGTCGGGCCCCTGTCTATCTGGCGTGGCGATATTCGTACACCGATCAGGCCAATTGCGAGTCACCCCTGGCAGGGTGGCTCGGTTATAATTGAAACAATATTGCATTTTGTATCGTCATTATTTGACAGCATGAGGGGAGCGCGGGTGGGTCACACAGGCATGCGGCAGCGCAAGGAACGGTCGGTATTGAAGCTTCTGGTGATTGCGCTGGCCATGGGTACCCTGTTGGCTGGCTGTTCCAGCACCAGCTCCAACGGCGCCCGCGTGGTCGATCGCAACAACACCGCGCCCAAGCGCCCGACAGTCACCTCGGGGCAGTACATCGTCAAGCCTGGGGATACGCTGTTCTCCATCGCCTTCCGCTATGGCTGGGACTACAAGGAGCTGGCGGCGCGCAACAACATTCCCGCCCCCTACACCATTCGCCCGGGTCAGCCGATTCGTTTCAGTAGCGGCGTGGGGGGGAGCACCACGGTTGTCAGCAGCCCTTCTTCGTCGAGCAAGACCACCGTCATCCGCCGACCGGTCGCGACCACCGTACCGGCGACCGGTAATGGCAAAAGTGCCACTACTGCCTCTTCCACCACCTCGCAAACGGTTGCCCAGGTGCCCGCCGCAGAGCGCGCCGTGGGCGGTTGGACGTGGCCGGCGAACGGCGTGCTGATTGGTAAATTTGCTTCAAACGGTAGTTTGAATAAAGGCATTGATATCGCCGGTGATTTGGGACAGCCTGTTTTTGCTGCGTCTGATGGAGCGGTGGTCTACGCCGGCAGTGGCTTGAGGGGCTATGGCGAGCTCATCATCATCAAACACAGCGATACCTACGTCAGTGCCTACGGTCACAACCGCAGGCTTTTGGTTCGGGAGGGGCAGCAGGTCAAGGCAGGGCAGACGATCGCAGAAATGGGGTCCACGGGCACTGATCGGGTGAAGCTGCATTTCGAGATTCGCCGCCAGGGCAAACCCGTCGATCCTCTCCAGTTCCTGCCACGCCGTTGATCAATGTCCCAGCCTGTTCCTTGGATGTAGAGGGGACAGGCTCCAGCGCTGCCATGGAAGGGTGACGCTCGAGTCTGAGTTCGAACTCAGCAAAGGACTATAACAATGGCTCTCAGCAAAGAAGTGCCGGAGTTTGACATCGACGATGACCTGCTTCTGATGGAGACAGGCATCGTTTTGGAAACGGATGTGGTGTCAGACGAACCTGCTGTACCTTCGGTTCGGACCAAGTCGAAACAGGGCGCGTCGCTCAAGCAGCACAAGTACATCGACTACAGTCGCGCACTTGATGCCACTCAACTGTATCTCAATGAAATCGGCTTCTCGCCCCTGCTTTCGCCAGAGGAAGAAGTGCATTTCGCGCGCCTGTCGCAAAAAGGCGACCCGGCCGGTCGCAAGCGCATGATCGAAAGCAACCTGCGCCTGGTGGTCAAGATCGCCCGCCGTTACGTCAATCGCGGCCTGTCGTTGCTCGACCTGATCGAGGAAGGCAACCTGGGCCTGATCCGTGCGGTGGAGAAATTCGACCCCGAGCGGGGCTTCCGTTTCTCGACCTACGCGACTTGGTGGATCCGCCAGACCATCGAGCGGGCGATCATGAACCAGACCCGCACCATTCGCCTGCCCATCCACGTGGTCAAGGAGCTCAACGTCTACCTGCGCGCTGCCCGTGAGCTGACGCAAAAGCTCGACCACGAGCCGTCGCCGGAAGAAATCGCCAGTCTGCTGGAGAAGCCGGTGGCCGAGGTCAAGCGCATGCTTGGCCTGAACGAGCGGGTGTCGTCGGTGGATGTCTCGCTCGGGCCTGACTCCGACAAGACGCTGCTCGACACGCTTACCGATGATCGCCCCACCGATCCGTGCGAACTGCTGCAGGACGACGACCTGTCGCAGAGCATCGACCAATGGCTGGGCGAGCTGACCGACAAGCAGCGCGAGGTGGTGGTGCGGCGTTTCGGCCTGCGTGGGCATGAAAGCAGCACCCTCGAGGATGTCGGCCTGGAGATCGGCCTGACCCGCGAGCGCGTCCGGCAGATTCAGGTTGAAGGCCTCAAGCGCCTGCGCGAGATCCTCGAGAAGAATGGCCTGTCCAGCGAGTCGCTGTTCCAGTAGTCACTGACGTGCGCCAGGCAAACGCCCCGACTTGTTCGGGGCGTTTGCGTTTTTTGCGCAGGCGCCAATCTGGTTGACTGACCTGACATCATTGAGGGGCCTTACTCACAACCCCATAGCCTGTCACCTGCGAAGTATTTATTTCTCCACCCTCGTAGCATCGCGTGTAAGCATTCGCTTACTCGTCATGTAAGCGATCGCTGTAGGGATCAGTAAATCAATGTCGTTTCCAGTGGCGTACTTTTTCTAACTATATGAAATATATAGGTTTTATAAATATCAAAAGATGTGTCGTCTGAATCATCCTGAGATATTCGTCGCTTGTTCCGTACCGGGGAATCGCTAGTATTCGAACTGTGTCAAGGGACAGACACAGGCCTTCAAGGATGACGGCCAGGGACATCGCGGGACGCGATTCATCAGTGGATGATGATTGGGACATACAGGGACTACGGAAAAAAATGTGGGCGGGTCAAACCGCCCCTTTTTTTTGCCTGTCGGAAATGAAAAAAGGCCCTTTCGGGCCTTTTTCGCAACTGAACGCGATCAGCGCTCCAGATCGGCAATCTTGCCAGTCTTGCCGTCCCACGCTTCGGCGTCCGGCAGGGCGTCTTTCTTCTCGGTGATGTTCGGCCAGATCTCCGCCAGCTCGGCGTTCAGCTCGATGAAGTTCTCCATGCCGGACGGCACTTCGTCTTCCGAGAAAATCGCCTGAGCCGGGCACTCCGGCTCGCACAGCGCACAGTCAATGCACTCGTCCGGGTGAATCACCAGGAAGTTCGGGCCTTCGTAGAAGCAGTCCACCGGACAGACTTCCACGCAGTCGGTGTACTTGCATTTGATGCAGTTGTCGGTGACGACGAAGGTCATTTCTAATTCTCTCCTCAGGCGACGGCAGCTTGCCCTTCCTTACCAGGGCAGCGCGGTTCACGGTGCTGGCTGCAGGCCAGGCTAATAACCTGCAGTGCTCGCAAACCGCGCCGGATTCTACCAGCTTGCGCGGTGGGCCGTTATAACAGGTTTTTCAGTTGATATAGCATTTCGATAGCTTGGCGCGGCGTCATGTCGTCCAGGTCCAGCTTGCCCAGCTTCTCGATGGCCGGGTGTGGCAGGCTGGCGAACAGGTCGCTCTGGTGCGGCACGTGAGGCATGTTGTCGCGGGCCGGCATGACTGGCGCCTCGTGGGGCAGGCTGGCAGTCTCCAGCCGGCCCAGATGCTCGCGGGCGCGCTGGATCACCGCCGCCGGCACGCCCGCCAGTTGTGCCACGGCCAGGCCGTAGCTCTGGCTCGCCGGCCCCGGCAGGACGTGGTGCAGGAACACGATGCGTTCGTTGTGTTCGGTGGCGTTCAGGTGCACGTTGGCCACCAGTGGTTCGCTGTCCGGCAACACGGTGAGTTCGAAGTAGTGGGTGGCAAACAGCGTGTAGGCGCGCAGCTGGGCCAGGCGCTCGGCGGCGGCCCAGGCCAGCGACAGGCCATCGAAGGTGCTGGTGCCGCGGCCGACCTCGTCCATCAGCACCAGGCTGCGGTCGGTGGCATTGTGCAGGATGTTGGCAGTCTCGCTCATCTCGACCATGAAGGTCGAACGCCCGCCGGCAAGGTCGTCGCTGGAGCCGATACGGGTGAAAATGCGGTCGACCGGCGACAGTTCGCAGGCGGCGGCCGGGACGAAGCTGCCGATATGGGCCATCAGCACGATCAGGGCGGTCTGGCGCATGTAGGTGGACTTACCGCCCATGTTCGGGCCGGTGATGATCAGCATACGGGTGCTGTTGTCCAGCCCGAGGTCGTTGGCCACGAACGGCGTGGTCAGTACCTGCTCGACCACCGGGTGACGACCCTGCTCGATGCGCAGGCACGGCTCGTCGACGAAGCTTGGGCAGTTCAGGTCCAGGTTCAGGGCGCGCTCGGCCAGGTTGCTCAGCACATCCAGTTCGGCCAGCGCGGCGGCGCTGTCCTGCAACGGCGCCAGGTGCTCGATCAGGGTTTCGAGCAGGGCGTCGTAGAGCATCTTCTCGCGGGCCAGGGCGCGGCTCTTGGCTGACAACGCCTTGTCCTCGAACGCCTTGAGCTCGGGGGTGATGAAGCGTTCGGCGCCCTTGAGCGTCTGCCGGCGGATGTAATCGACCGGCGCCTGCTCGGCCTGCTTGGTCGGCAGCTCGATGAAGTAGCCGTGCACGCGGTTGTAGCCGACCTTGAGGTTGGCCAGGCCCGTGCGGGCCTTCTCGCGGGCTTCCAGGTCGATCAGGAACTGGCCGGCGTTCTCGCTGATCGCCAGCAGCTCGTCCAGCTCGCTGTCGTAGCCGGTCTTGAGCACGCCACCGTCACGGATCACCGCCGGCGGGTTGTCGATGATCGCCCGCTCCAGCAGGCCGGCCAGCTCCGGGTAGGTGCCGGTGATCGCGGCCAGGCGCGCCAGGTGCGGCGCTTCCAGCTCGGCCATGGCGTTCTGCAGCTCCGGCAGGGCGCCGAGGGCATCGCGCAGGCGTGCCAGGTCACGGGGACGGGCGTTGCGCAGGCCGATCCGCGCGAGGATCCGCTCGATGTCGCCGATTTCCTTGAGCTGCGGCTGCAGCTTCTCGAAACGGTAGCCGTCGAGCAGGCAGCGGATCGAATCCTGACGGGCCTTTAGCACCTTCAGGTCGCGCAGCGGACGGTTCAGCCAGCGGGTCAGCAGTCGGCTGGCCATGGCGGTCTGGCAACGGTCGATGACCGATTGCAGGGTGTTGTCACGGCCACCGGCCAGGTTGATGTCCAGCTCCAGGTTGCGGCGGCTGGCGGCATCGAGGATGACCGTGTCGTCCATGCGCTCGTGGCGCAGGCTGCGCAAGTGGGGCAGGGCGGTGCGCTGGGTTTCCTTGGCGTAGGCCAGCAGGCAGCCGGCGGCGCCGATGGCCAGGGTCAGCTTGTCGCAGCCAAAGCCCTTGAGGTCCTGGGTGGCGAACTGCTGGCAGAGGCTTTTACGCGCCGTGTCGCGGTCGAAGTCCCACGGTGCGCGGCGGCGGGCGCCGGGGCGCTTCTCGGCCGGCAAGCCCTGCGGCCAGTCGTCGGGGATCAGCAGTTCCACCGGGTTGATACGCTCGAGTTCGGCCAGCAGGTTCTCCCAGCCCTTGATCTCCTGCACGGTGAAGTTGCCGCTGGTGATGTCCAGCACCGCCAGGCCGAACAGGCGCTCGTCACCCAGCAGGGCGGCGATCAGGTTGTCGCGGCGCTCGTCGAGCAAGGCCTCGTCGCTGATCGTGCCCGGGGTGATGATGCGCACCACCTGGCGCTCCACCGGGCCCTTGCTGGTGGCCGGGTCGCCGATCTGCTCGCAGATCACCACCGATTCGCCGAGCTTGACCAGCTTGGCCAGGTAGCCTTCCAGCGAGTGGAACGGAATCCCGCACATGGGAATCGACTGGCCCGCCGACTGCCCGCGGGCGGTCAGGGTGATATCCAGCAGTTTCGCGGCTTTCTTCGCATCTTCGTAGAAGATCTCGTAGAAATCGCCCATGCGGTAGAACATCAGCTGGTCCGGGTGCTGGTTTTTCAGCTTCCAGTACTGCTGCATCATCGGGGTGTGTGCGGAGAGATCAGACATTCAGGGCCTTACAGCGGGTGGTCTGGTGGCAAATTTCGAAACCGCTAATGGTACAGGCTTTTTCCGGTCGACGCAGGTCGGATGGGGTGGGGTAAATCTGCGCAGGTTGCCTGTTGCAGGGCCCATTGCATTTTCGCTTCCACGGTTGCATTATGCGCATTATGCAAAAACGCAACGTAGCCTCCGTACTCAGAGAACTGCTCGCCCGCCACGGCCTGTCCCCTACAGAGCTGCATCGGCGCACGGGCGTGCCTCAATCCACCCTGTCGCGGATCCTCAGCGAGAAGATCGTCGATCCTTCGGACAAGCACGTCTCGAAGATCGCCGAGTACTTCGGCGTGAGCACCGACCAGTTGCGCGGCCGTGTCGAACTCGGCGAATCCCGTGACGCGGTCCCGCTCGCCCAGGGCCACGCGGCCCTGAGCGATATCAGCCTGTGGGACGATGAAACCCCCGTCGAGGATGACGAGGTCTCCGTTCCTTTTCTTCGTGAGGTCGAGTTGGCAGCAGGATCAGGAAGATTCGTCATCGAGGAAAGCGAGAACGCTCGCTTGCGCTTCGGCAAACGCAGCCTGCGCCACAATGGCGTGCAGTTCGACAACGCCAAGTGCGTGACGGTACGTGGCAACAGCATGCTGCCGGTGCTGCGCGATGGCGCCACGGTCGGGGTCAATACCGGTAAAAGCACCATCGGCGACATCATCGACGGTGACCTTTATGCCATCAACCACAATGGCCAGCTGCGGGTGAAACAAGTGTACCGTCTGCCCACCGGCATCCGCCTGCGCAGCTTCAACCGCGATGAGCACCCCGACGAGGACTACAGCTTCCAGCAGATGCAGGAAGAACAGATCAGCCTCCTCGGTCACGTTTTCTGGTGGGGCATGTACGCCCGTTGATCCCCGCGCCTCGATAGAAACCCGCCTCGGCGGGTTTTTTTTCGTCCTCAGAACCCCCCTACATCCACGTCGGATCAGGCCTCCATGCATAGGAGCAAAAGCTGATGCATAAAAATTTGAGTTTGTGCATTGACTGCATATGCATGAGTGCATAATATGTATCCCAAGCCGGACGCAAACCGGTTGAGATACAGGCAGCGATGAACAGGCCTCGACTGTTCAGAGGGTTGGCAACTGGCCCGGGTGTGCAGCGTAAAGCACCACGATCAGTTATCCGGCGGGCAGGCGGCCGCGGTCGGAGTCACCAATTTGAAGCGCAACCGTACGGCGTCACCAGTCGTGGCCGACGGTTACACCGCGCATTACTGAAAAGCCTGCATAGCGGGCTTTTTGGAATGCCGAGTCAAGCCAATCACGATCCGCCGGCCTGTCGCCGGCGGGCAAACACACAGGAGACAGGAACGTGACGAACGAGCAACAGACGTTGCTGGAGATGCCGCTCTGGCTGGTGATCCTCCTGGCATTGCTGGGCGGACTTTCCGGCGAGATGTGGCGCGCCGACAAGGCCGGCGCCCGCGGCTGGGGGCTGCTCAGGCGGCTGGCGCTGCGCTCGGGGGCCTGCATGGTCTGCGGGGTGTCGACGGTCATGCTGCTGTACGCCAGCGGCATGTCGATCTGGAGTGCCAGCGCTTTTGGCTGCCTTACCGCCATGGCCGGCGCCGACGTGGCCATCGGCCTTTACGAGCGCTGGGCCGCTCGGCGGCTGGGGTTGGACGAACAGCCCGCGGCTGTACGCCAGGACGAAGAATGAACGTGGCAACAAGGAAGAAAAGCGAATGTTCAACGAGTTTCGCTGCGGTAAATGCAACCGCTTGCTGGCCCGCATCGGCGGGGCGGCGGTGGTCCAGATCAAGTGCTCGCGTTGCGCGACCTTGAACCACATGAAGGCCACGGGCCTCGACAACGTGCCGACGAGCGATCAGGACGGGCCGCAGAGTCCAGCTCCCCTTCAATCGATCCAGTAGGAGAAACACCATGGCAGGTCGTACCCGCATTCCTTTCAACGGCGTCGGCACTTCGGTGCTGCCCGCTTACCAGACCCTGTCGGCGGGCCAGTACCTGTTGTCGCCCAATCAGCGCTTCAAGCTGCTGCTGCAGGGCGATGGCAATTTGGTGATCCAGGACAACGGCGCCACCGTCTGGGGCGCCAATGAACAGCAACCTTTCAGCTCGACTATCCCCTTGCGCAACAAGAAGGCCCCGCTGGCCTTCTACGTTCAGTACGGCGCGTTCCTCGACGACTACTCGCGACGCCGGGTGTGGCTGACTGACAACAGCACCTTCACCAGCAACGACCAGTGGAACCGTACCCACCTGGTACTGCAAGACGACGGCAATATCGTGCTGGTCGACTCGCTGGCGCTGTGGAACGGCACGCCGGCCATCCCGTTGGTGCCTGGCGCGATCGACTCGCTGCTGCTGGCACCTGGCTCCGAGCTGGTACAGGGCGTGGTGTACGGCGCGGGCGCCAGCAAGCTGGTGTTCCAGGGTGACGGTAATCTCGTGGCCTATGGCCCGAACGGCGCGGCCACCTGGAACGCCGGCACTCAAGGCAAGGGCGCCGTGCGCGCGGTGTTCCAGGGTGACGGCAACCTGGTGGTCTACGGTGCCGGCAATGCGGTGCTGTGGCACTCGCATACCGGCGGCCATGCCAGCGCTGTGCTGCGCCTGCAGGCCAACGGCAGCATCGCCATCCTCGACGAGAAACCGGTATGGGCGCGCTTCGGCTTCCAGCCGACCTATCGCCATATCCGCAAGATCAACCCTGACCAGAAGCCGATCGACATCTGGACCTGGCACTTCTGAGTCGGGCGCCGGGCCTTAACGGGCCCGGCCTTCGTCGAACCGAGCGTTCAAGGAGCACAAGCATGAGCGAACTGGCCCAGTTGTACGCGGCCGTCACCTCCACCCTGCGGGCGACGTTGCCGGCCTTCGCCACGGTCGCCACGGAGGGCGACGTCACGCTCGAACCAGCCTTGCCGGCCTTGGTCCATGGCGTGTTGCGCATGCGTGGCGACGAGGCGCTGCGTGACGGTCGCTCATTGCTGATGGCGACCTTCGAGGCCCGCGTCACCGCCCAGGGCACCCCCGCGCAGGCACGGACGCAGGCCGGCGTGCTGGCGGCGCAGCTGATCGATGTGCTGCGCCAGCAGTCCTGGGGGCTTGATTACGTCGAGGGCGCACGGGACATCCTCGCCGAAGCCGAGGGCACTTCCTGGCGGGTGCAATGGGAGCAACCGGTCCTGCTGGGCAGTGTCCAGTGGCCCTGGCCCGACCAGCCGGCGGGCAGCCTGATGCTGGGCTTCGCGCCGGACACCGGGCCCGGCAACCAGGACAAGTACCTGTCACCGGAGGACCTGGCATGAGCTACGCCAGCGCCATGCACGATCGCATGCTGGCCAGCCTGGTGATTCCCTGCCGGGTAGTGGCGGTGGACCTGGCCGCGGCCCGGGTACGGGTGTCCGACGGCGGCGGCTGGACCAGCGCCTGGGTGCGCTGGCATGCCCAGGCTGCCGGCAAGGCCCGCCATTGGCGGGCACCGAGCCTGGACGAGCAGGGCGTGTTGATCAGCCCCAGCGGCGAACCGGCCTTGGGCACCTTCGTCGCGGGGTTGTACGGCAATGCCGGGACGGCGCCGGACAACCGCGACCATGTCGAGGTCTGGCGCTTCGACGATGGCGGCTCACTGGCCTACGACTGGCAGGCCAAACGCTATGACATCCAGCTGCCCAGCGGCCAGGCCACGGTCAAGGTCGGCGCCAGCACCCTGGTGGTCAGCGACAACGCCATCACTCTCGACGCCGCGTCGATCACCCTGACCGGCAAGGTTGCCATCAACGGCCCGCTGACGGTCAGCGGCGACATCAACGGCGGTGGCCGGATCATCGACACGGCCGGCAACACCGCCAACCACAAGCACTGAACCAAGGCCTGTACGAAATGTGTCTGCGCGAAGGCCAGACAAGGCGAAACGGGGGGCGGAACGGCCGGGGTCGCGCCCGACTGTACTGGAGTACATGAGCATTCCGAGCCCCGTTTCAACGCAGTATGGGCGAGTGCAGATACATTTCGTACAGAGCCTAAGGCCTTGAGCCCAGCAAGATCGCCATTGAGCGACATGAGCGCGGCATGTGCCGCGACCCATCATTTCGACTCAAAAGGTAAAGCAACATGGAAGCAGTAAAAGTCGGCAAGCATTTCTTCAACGCCCACCCAACCGCCGTCAGCCAGGTCTTCAGCGCCGCGGATAACAAGGATGGCGTGTACCTGCGCACTGCCACCCTGTGCACCGGCGGCGGCATCCTCAACCTGTACACCGGCCCGAAGGCGCCGGCCTACCTCGGTGACATGAGCGTCCACGCCATCATGGGCGGGATCAACGGCGGCATTGATTCGCAGTACACCCTGCCTTATCAGCTGTTCATCCCGGCGGGTTACGGCCTGTGGACCGTCGCCAACAACGCCACGGCGGCCATCGCCCTGACCTACGACTTCGTCTCCTGAAACGGCTGTCCGGCTTGTCCGGGCAACCCTTTCCTGCCTGCCAGGTGATAACCATGCGCTATCCGAACAGGCTACCTGGAGCCTCAATTCCAGGAGGTGCCCCATGATCGGCATGGACCGCCGCACCGGCCAGCCCCTGTCGGGCGTGGCCCACCTGCGTCAATCCATCGAGGACATTCTCACCACGCCGTTGGGCAGCCGGCGCATGCGTCCGGAGTACGGCAGCCAGCTGCGCCGTTACGTCGACCTGCCGGTCAACGAAGGCTGGAAGAGTGCGGTGCAGGCCGAGGTGGCCAGGGCCCTGGGGCGCTGGGAGCCGCGGCTGAAGCTGGAGCGGGTCAAGGTCGTCGCGGTGCTCGATGGCCAGGTCAGCCTGGCCTTGAGCGGTCGTTACCTGGGGGATGACGCCCTGGTGGAGGTGACGGTATGAGCCAGGTCGACCTGTCGAAACTGCCCGCTCCGCAACTGCTTGAAGACCTCGATTTCGAGGTGCTGTACCAGGAGGACTTGGCCAGCTTCCGTGCCCAGCTGGGCGACGGCTGGACCGCCAACCTGGAAAGCGACCCGGTGACCAAGCTGCTCGAGGTCGGCGCGTACCGCAAACTGCTCAACCGGGCACGGATCAATGACGCGGCCAAGGCGCTGCTACTGGCCTATGCCCAGGGCAGCGATCTGGATCAGCTGGCGGCCAACGTCAGCCTGCAACGCCTGGTGATCCAGGCGGCGGACCCGGGCACGATTCCACCGACCGAGGCCGTGCTCGAATCCGACGACGCCCTGCGCGAACGGGTGCAACTGGTCTACGAAGGGCTGACCACCGCCGGTCCGCGTAACAGCTACATCCTCCATGCCCGCAACGCTTCGGGGCGGGTCGCCGACGCGACCGCCGAAAGCCCGTCGCCGGCGGTGGTGGACGTTACTGTGCTTAGCCTGGACAACGACGGCGTGGCCAGCCCCGAGCTGCTGGCGCAGGTAAACGCCTACCTCAACGACGACGATATTCGCCCGGTCGCCGACCGGGTCAATGTGCGCAGCGCCGAGGTGCTGCCGTACCGCGTCGAGGCAGTGCTGCACATGGCCGACAACGGCCCGGAGTTCGAGGCGATCCTCAGCGAATGCCGGCGCCGTCTCCAGGCCTGGGTCAATCCACGCCGACGCCTGGGCGTCGAGGTCGCCCGCTCCGGGATCGATGCGCAGTTGCACATTGATGGCGTAAGCCGTGTCGAGCTGGTCGGTTGGAGCGACATTCGCCCGAGCAAGGCCCAGGCCGCCTGGTGCACCGGCATCGTACTGCGGCGGGGAGGTTGATATGCAGAGCCTTCTGCCGCTCAACCGCACGCCGCTGGAGCGGGCCATCGAGGTGGCGGCCGACGAGGACCTCAAGGTCACGTTGCGCACCCTCTACAACCCCGACACCTGCCCGGCGCACCTGCTCTACCAGCTGGCCTGGGCCTGGTCGGTGGACCGCTGGGACGACAGCTGGAGCGAGGCGATCAAGCGCTCGGTGATCCGCTCGGCGTTCTTCGTCCATGCCCACAAGGGCACCCTCGGCGCTCTCCGGCGGGTGGTCGAGCCATTCGGCTACCTCATCGAGGTGCAGGAATGGTGGCAGACCCAGCCTGCCGGCGTACCGGGCACGTTTGCCCTGAAGGTCGGGGTGACCGACACCGGCATCAGCGAGGAAACCTACAACGAACTGTCGTCGCTGATCGACGACGCCCGGCCGGTCAGCCGCCACATGACCGGTCTGGCGATCAGTCTCGAAAGCCGTGGCGGTCTCTATTTCGGCTGCGCGCTGCAGGACGGCGACGAACTCGACGTCTACCCGCCGGCACCTCCTGACCTGATCGTCAGTGGCGCCATTGGTCGCGGCGGCCGGGAACACACAATCGATACCTTGGACATTGCACATGGTTGACCAGAATTCCCAGTTCTACGCCATCCTCACCAACGTGGGCGCGGCGAAACAGGCCAACGCGGATGCCTTGGGCATCCCGTGGAAAATCACCCAGATGGGCGTGGGCGACGCCAACGGCACCGACCCCACCCCCAACGCCACCCAGACCAGCCTGATCAACGAATGGCGCCGGGCGCCGCTGAACCAGCTGAAGGTGGACGACAAGAACAGCGCGATCATCGTCGCCGAGCAGGTCATCCCGGCGGATGTCGGCGGCAAGTGGATCCGCGAGATCGCGCTGTACGACGCCGATGGCGACATGGTCGCCGTGGCCAACTGCGCGCCGACCTACAAACCGTTGCTCAGCCAGGGCTCGGGGCGCACCCAGGTGGTGCGCATGAACCTGATCGTCAGCAGTGCCAGTAACGTGCAACTGAAGATCGATCCGGCGGTGGTCCTGGCCACTCGTGAGTGGGTCACCGAGGAACTGGCGCGGCAGGATTTCAAGCATTCGGTGCAGGTCGCGACCACAGCCGCCATTACCCTGAGCGGATTGCAGACCGTCGATGGAGTTGCATTGCAGGCGGGGACCCGGGTGCTGGTCAAGGACCAGACGGCGGCCAAGGACAATGGTCTCTACCTGGCGGCCGCAGGCGCATGGACGCGCAGCAGCGATGCCGACAGCGATGCCAAGGTCACGCCTGGCCTGCTGGTGCTGGTCGAGAAGGGCACGGTCAACGGTGACAGTGCTTGGCAGTTGGTCAGCGATGGACCGATCAACCTGGGTGTCAGTGCCCAGGGTTATGAAATGGCTTTTGGCCGTAGCGGAGTGTCGGCAGGAACCTACCGTAGTGTCACGGTAGACAAGTACGGACGAGTGATTGCCGCGACCAACCCGACCACGGTAGCTGGATATGGATTGACCGATGTCTATACCAAGGGCCAGGTGGATACTGCGCTGGCGCTCAAAGCGCCGTTGGCCAGCCCTGTATTCACAGGGGATCCGAAGGCACCCACTCCAGCTGTCACCGATAACGACACTTCAATTGCCACGACGGCATTCGTACGTGGTGCCATGGCACAGTTCGGCGTGGGCGGGACCTGCACTCCCTATGCGGGCAATATAGACACGCTGAACATTAATGGCTTCTACATGATCAGCGGCAACGAGGGGACGCACCCGGTATGGCCTGTAGGGTATCTCGCAGGTGGGGCTGGTCAGCCGATCCCCAATGCCTCCTTGTTGCATATGGAACGTGGAACGGCGAACGCCGCAACTCAGATCTGGGATTCTCTGGTAAGTACGGACGCACCGGCAACGTTCATCCGAACTCGAAATACACTCGGCACATGGTTGCCATGGCAGGAGGTCTGGCACAGTGGGAATACGCCCAAGCTGCAATCGGTGACGGATCGCACAGCAGGGCGTCTGGTTCGCTCTGGTGATTACGGTATCGGAATAGGTGTTTTCAGTACTGAAGCAGACCTGAATAATTACACAGTCCCTGGGAACTATATTACTCCCATGTCTGGAGTTTTGAATCTCCCGACAGGTTGGACGACTGGAGCACGGCGTTTTTCACTGGTCGTGGATGGCCTTAATGAAAAGAACTACCTGACCCAGACATTGACATCTGGACAGTCCGGATTGGGACCTGATCCGGTCCAGCGCGCAATCCGGGTCATGTCTGATGAGCAGAAATGGTCTTCATGGCGTGTACTAGCAACCACGGATAGTCCCTTACTGACTGGCAGTCCAAGTGCGCCAACAGTCGGGCGAGGTGACAGTTCGAGCCGACTGGCCACCACAGAGTTCGCTAGGGAGATCGGGCTGGCATTTTCTTCAAAAATCGTATCTGCGTTGGTGGGAGCGACGCTGACGGCCGAACATGTTGGGCGCTTGACCTACATGGGAGGTGTCGGGGTTTGGAGTGGCAGTCTCCAGTTACCGTCCTCGGGAATTGCAACCGGTTCGGTCTTCACGATTTCCGTGGGCGATGGTGACGGGACGGTGACCATAAAGAAACCAGTAGCTGCTGGTGGGTACATCAGCATCGGATCCAGGCAGTACGACACAATCACCATCCGCTCCAACGAGCTACCGGTCATGCTGATGTGTGTAGCAGACAATATCTACACGGTTATCTCTGGTGGGCTTTCCAACTTGCCAGATTATGCCTCTCTCAAAGCGGTAGTCGGCTGGGCGAAGAATCCCAACGGTTTCATCGAACAATGGGGGCGAATCGTGCTACCCGTAAACATCTCAACGACCGCAATTGACACGGTGTTCCCACTAAGGTTTCCAAATACCTGTTTATCGGTAGTCGCTAGCATTGGCGTATCCATTGACGATTACGACAAGGTGTCCTCTTACCGTCAGGATAGACAGTCGGTAAGTATCGGTATCCCTAGTATTGTGGGATTTGAGGGGCAGGCGTTTTGCGACACCAATCTTGCCAACTCACGCATTGTACAGTGGCGAGCGATTGGATTTTGAGGAAAGGTTGATGACAATTTTTGTAGTGCAAGGAGAACGCACGTTCTATAACGATGAAGTTCACCATAGTATTCCAGGAGCGGCTAAGGCGGTGTCCAGGGAAGTTTACGAGGAGCTTCTTAAGGCCCAGTCAGATTATAAAATTCTTGACTTCGATGTTTTTCCACCTTCGATCCGGGAGCGGCCGAAGACTTGGCCCTCCTCCTTAGAATTGCAAGTATTGATCGATGAGCAAGTGGCAGCCATCTATGCCAACTGGAGCCGCTTCGAAAAAGAGTATCTTTCCCGTGAAAATGCTGCCCGGCAATACAAGGATGCCGGCTATCAAGGCGATGCCGGCATCTGGATCAAGAGTTACGCGGACTCCGCAGGCCTGAGCTGCACCGAGGCTGCTGACCTCATCATTCAGCAGGCTGAGCAACAACGGATGGACCAGGAGGCTCTAGCGGTACTGCGCATGCGCAAGCATGAACTGGATATTGCCGATGGCGAAGCCCGATTCGAACGCTATCAGTCTTTGGTGCGAGAGATCGAACTAATCACCAGTTCTAAAGCCAAGTAACTTCTGCCTTTCAGGAGGCCCCACATATTCGGGGCGTTGTTCATCCTGCCCCCCTTCCAGGCCCCGCACCCGCGGGGCTTTTTCATATCTGAACCTGGAGTAAACCTACATGAGTGGATTCTTCCACGGCGTCACCGTGACCAACGTCGACACCGGCGCCCGCAGCATCGCGCTGCCGTCGTCCTCGATCATCGGCCTGGTCGACACCTTCACCGAAGGCCCGGGCGTCACCGCCAAGGCCAATGACCTTATCCTGATCACCAGCGAGCGCGAAGCGGTCGCGGCGTTCGGCCAGGACGCGGCGATCACCAAGGCCTGCCGCGCCATCTACAGCCGCGCCAAGGCGGTCATCGTCGCCTGCGGCGTGGCCAAGCTCGAAGATGCCGCCGAGCAGACCTCGGCGATCATCGGCAACGTGCTGGCCGACGGCAAGCGCACCGGCCTGCAGGCGCTGCTCGACGGCAAGAGCCGTTTCAATGCCCAGCCACGTCTGCTGGTCACCCCCAAGCACAGTGCCACCCAAGCCGTCGGCACCGCCCTGGTGGCCCTGGCCGACAAGCTGCGCGCCATCGCCATCATCGACGGCCCCAACACCACCGATGAAGCGGCCATCGCCTACGCCAAGAACTTCGGTGCCAAGCGCGCCTTCCTGGTCGATCCGGGCGTGCGCTACTGGGACAACGCCGAAGAGGCCACCGTCGACGCGCCGGGGTCGGCCTGGGTCGCCGGCCTGTTCGCCTTCACCGACCGCGAGTACGGCTTCTGGGCTTCGCCTTCGAACAAGGAGTTCGTCGGCATCACCGGCACCACCCGCGCCGTGGAGTTCCTCGATGGCGACGACACCTGCCGCGCCAACCAGCTGAACAACGCCAACATCGCCACCATCATCCGCGACGACGGCTTCCGCCTGTGGGGCAACCGCACCCTGTCGAGCGACCCGAAATGGGCTTTCGTCACCCGCGTACGGACCATGGACATTGTCATGGACGCGATCCTCTACGGCCACAAGTGGGCCGTCGACCGCTCCATCACCGCCACCTACGTCAAGGACGTCACCGAAGGCCTGCAGGCCTTCATGCGCGACCTGAAGAACCAGGGCGCGATCATCAACTTCGAGGTCTTCGCCGATCCGGAACTGAACACCGCCAGCCAACTGGAGCAGGGCAAGGTGTACTGGAACATCCGCTTCACCGATGTGCCGCCTGCCGAAAACCCCAATTTCCGCGTCGAAGTCACCAACCAGTGGCTGACCGAAGTCCTCGATTCCGCCGCTTAAGGAGCGCATCCGCATGGCAATGATTCCCGAAACACTGGCCAACCTGAACCTGTTCGTCGATGGCGTCAGCTTCCAGGGCGACGTGCCCAGCCTGACCCTGCCCAAGCTCACCCTGAAGATGGAAGAGCACCGCCCCGGCGGCATGGACATGCCGGTCGAGATGGACCAGGGCATGGAGAAGCAGGAAGCCGCCTTCACCACCACCGGCGTGCGCCGCGAGTCGCTGAAGTTCTTCGGCCTGGCCGACGGCACCGCCTTCAACGGCACCTTCCGCGGCGCCTTCAAGGGCCTGAAGGGCAAGATCAACCCGGTCATCGTCACCCTACGCGGCTCGCTGAAAGAGATCGACATGGGGGACTGGAAGTCCGGCGACAAGGCCGAGATCAAGCACAGCGTCGCCGTCACCTACTACAAGCTCGAAGTCGATGGCCGCCTGGTCTACGAAATCGACGCCCTGGGCATGAAGCGGGTGATCGACGGCGTCGACCAACTGGCCGCCCAGCGCGCCGCCCTGGGTCTTTAAGGAGAACGCTCGATGGCTCAAGCAAAAAAATTGCCGCAATGGCTGACCGTCGACGCCGAGCGCGTGACCGTGCGCCTGTCGCGCCCCAGCGAGGCCAACGGTGTGCAGGT
The DNA here is from genome assembly GCF_019823065.1 of Pseudomonas mosselii. NCBI lineage: Bacteria > Pseudomonadati > Pseudomonadota > Gammaproteobacteria > Pseudomonadales > Pseudomonadaceae > Pseudomonas > Pseudomonas mosselii. The sequence goes on along the minus strand of NZ_CP081966.1, from coordinate 4,857,180 downwards.
CGACAGCCTGTCGCTGCGCGCACCGACCGTGCGTGACATCCGCAATGCCCAGGCCGGTGGCGTGGGCGATGACGAGCAGCGCGAACTGAACCTGTTCGCCTCGCTCGCCGAGGTTGGCGTCAAGGACCTCGAGGGCCTGGCCCTGAAGGACTACAGCCGCCTGCAGACTGGCTATTTTCGCCTGGTGCAGGACGACGAGGTTTGACCCTGCCCGGCAGAAGGCCGCCGCCAGGCGGCTGGCCAAGGAGCTGAACTTTTCCGCCAGCGAAATCATGACCATGTCGTACAGCGACATGGTCTGGTGGCTGGCGGAGTGACAAGGAGCAAGCCATGGCGAACACACAGGTGTTCACCCTCGGCGTCACCAGCGACCAGGCATTGGGCAGGTCCGTCGACAGCTTGCGTGGCCAGGTCGAGCGCCTGCGCAGGCAAGCGGACGGTACCCGGCTCGGGCGGTTGATCGGCGAGGTCATCCGCCTGGGGCTCGAGCTGGACAAGGTGGGCCAGGCCGAAAGGCAGCTGGATAACGACCAGGCATGGACACATAAGGCGCAGATCGACCGATTACGCCGTGAGGGGAACGAGGTCGAGCGCTTGCGCAGGCTTTACCTGTCACTTGGGCGCAAGCCGCTGGAACTGCGTGCGATGGCGGTGGCCTCGAGCGCGCCCACCGCCAAGGAGTCACCAGCCCCGACGTTGGAGCTGCGCAAGGCGGCCTTGCTGGAGGGGACGAGTCCCGCGCCACGGCCGGCCCGGGGTGATCCGCCCGAGGCGCGCAGCGCGGAGCAGGGGCGTGTGCCTCTGGAGTCGGCGAATGCGGGTTTGGCGGTGCTCAAGGCTGGAGCGGTCGGTGCCGGTACTGTCGCTGTAGCCGCTGGCACTGCCTGGGGAGCACGTTCGTATTATCAAAGCCGAACGTCCGAAAGACAAAGCGAGATCACCAAGGGCTTGAAGGAGAACGGTGGCAAGGCTGCCGCCAAGGGCCTCACCAAGCTTGGCTTGGTCATGCTCAAGGACAAGGGCGAGGACAAGGCCGAGGCCGCAGGCGCAGCGCTTGGAGGCGTACTCGGCAACCTGGGAGCGGAGCTCCTGGGCGGCCTGACCAAGAACAAGCAGATCCAGAAGTACGGTGGTGAGATCGGCGAAATGATCGGCGAAGGTGTCGGCGGATTTTTTGGCAAAAAAGTCTTCGGCTGGTTCTCCGATACGCCCGCCGCCAACGATGCACCAGGCAAGGACAAGGCCGCGGCTGACGCTTCAGCTCAACGTTCTGTCGATGCACCCGAGGGGACCGCCACGCCGTCAGAGCAGACCCAAAGCGCCGCACCCGAGAGCGCTGCTGCAACGCAAGAACGCCCCCCCGAAGGGCCCGCCAATGGCGCTCGGGAGATCGTGAAGGGCGGATTGATCGCGGCAGGCGCACTGGGCGGTACCGCGTTTGCCGCCTGGGGCGCGCGGACCTACCAAGGGCAATCTCCCGACCGACGCAGCGAGATCACCAGCGGTCTCAGGGAGAACGGTGGCAAGGCCGCCGCCAAGGGCGTCACAAAGCTTGGCCTGGCCGTGCTCAAGGACAAGAGCGAGGACCAGGCCGAGGCGGTAGGCGCCGCTTTTGGCAGTGTACTGGGAAGCTTTGGGGCGGAACTGCTCGGAGGTGTGACCAAGAACAAGCGGATCCAGAAGTACGGCGGTGAGATTGGCGAAATGATCGGTGAAGGTCTCGGCGGCCTGGCTGGCAAGACGCTCCATGGATTGTTCTCCGACAAGCCCACCGCCAACGACGCTCCTGCCGACAAGGCAAAGACTCCTGCCGCTCGCATGCCGAAAGCGGGTGACGATGCCGAGGAGCCGGAGGAAGAGGAGGAGGAAGAAGAGGTCGACGAAGCCGAGGACGAGGCGGCCTTCTTCGAGGCCCAGGAAGCTGTCCAGGACAGACCGCCAGCCGCCGCATCGGCAGCCAGCGCAGCCGGACTCGCCAGTACTGCATTCACGGGCCAGGTGGGCAGGGCGGTGGCCGGCAATGCCGGCGCCTCGGTGGCAAGGCGAGTGTTCAGGCGCATTCCTGGTGCCAACTTGCTCGACACCGGCCTGCAACTTGCCGAGACCTACAACAGCGACGCCCCCCCCGAGCAGAAACTCGAGGGATATGGCACCGCCGTCGGTGGCCTCGGAGGCGGTTTGGCCGGTGCTGCGGCAGGTGCCGCCATCGGTTCGGTGGTGCCGGTGATCGGCACCGCGATCGGCGGCCTGATCGGTGGCGTGCTGGGCAGCATGGGTGGTGAAAGCATCGGTGGCTGGCTGGGCAAGGCGCTAGGTTCGGGCAAGGAAGAGCTCGCCGCCAAGCCGGGCCTGGGTGAGGCAGCACGGGTAATGGATAGCCCTGCGCCACAGCCGCCGCTACCCGCGCCACCGGTAGCGACGGCCACGCCAGCGGTCCCGCCCGCGCCGATCAACCAGCAATTCACCTTCACCGCCAACATGCCGGTCACGTTCAGCAACAGCCTCGATGACCCTTCGGTGTTGCAACAGCTGGAGGCCATCGCCCGTCGCCAGCTCGAGGAACTCATGCGCCAGGCCCGTTCCGCGCAGTTGGCCGACACCCCACATATCGCACTTTAAGGAGGATCCATGACCTATCTGGAGCAGCTGCAAGCCACGCTGCACGCCCTGGTCAAGGCGGGAGAGGCAGGGCGTCGGCGTGCCGACGCCATGCTCGATCCGATGAACGACGCGATCGTCCATATACAGGGCGCGGTGGGTGAGCTGGAAGGCTTGCCGGTGGTCGGCCCGATCATCGGGGCCAAGCTGCAGCGCACCATGCGCGCAATCACCAACGCCCAGGCCCGGGTTGCCAAGGTGGTGGCCAAGTACGACCAGGCGGTGGCGGTGGTGCGCCAGGTGCGTGATCGCATCGACGGCTTCGCCGCCCATGCCGCCAAGGCCGGTGCGGCGATTCGCCGTGTGGTGGGGGAGGTGCGCTCGACCGTCAATGGCGTGCTGTCGACGCTGGGTTTCGCGCCCGAGGCGACGCCGGCCGCCGAAGCGGTCAAGCCGTTCCCGCACTTGCTGGTGCTGCAACCGCTCAAGGCGGGCGCGGCGCCGTACTACTTCAACCTGGACACCGCCGCCTTCGACCAGCTGCGCCGACAGACGCGCTTTCGCTGGGCCGGGCAGGAGCGCCTGAGCCGCGCGAACGCCCAGCAGGCGGTCAGCCTGGGTGAGGAGAGCATCAACATCCGTGGCGCAATCTTCCCCGGGTTCAAGGGCGGCCTGGGCCAGTTGCAGACGCTGCGCAGCATCGGCCGCCAGCTGCTGCCGCTGTCATTGACCACCGGTTACGGCGAGGTGCTCGGCACCTGGTGCCTGACCAGCATCGAGGAGGAGCAGAGCGTCCTGCTGGCCGGCGGCATTCCGCGCAAACAAGGGTTTTCACTGGAGTTCGTGAGCTATGGCCAAGACCTGCACAACGTCTGAGGGCGACCTGCTCGATACGCTCTGCCAGCACTACTACGGCCACTTGGCCGGTACGGTCGAGGCCGTGCTGGATGCCAACCAGGGGCTGGCGGACGAGGCGCAGCCGTTTCGCGCCGGGGTGAGGATCCTGTTGCCCGAACTGCCGATGACGACGAGCGATACCGTGCAACTGTGGGACTGATCTGGAGCCTCAATCGTGCAACCCCAATTTCGTATCACCGCCGATGGCAACGATATTACCACCCTGATCAACGACCGTTTGCTGCTGCTGCGCACCACCGACAAGCCGGGCCTGGAGTCCGATGAGTTCGAACTGCGCCTCGATGCGCGGGACGGCGTCCTGGCCTTGCCAGCCAGGGGCGCAATGCTCGAAGTGCACCTGGGTTACGCCGGGCAGCCATTGAACCGCCTGGGCCGCTACACCGTGGACGAGGTCGAGCTGTCCGGACCGCCGGACACCCTGGTGATCCGCGGCAAGGCCAGCGACCTGCGTGGCAGCGGCAAGACCATCCGCAGCGGCAGCTGGGAGAACGCGACGCTGCAGCGCATCGTCGCCGAGATCGGTGCCCGCAATGGCTGGCAGGCGGTGTGCCCGGTGGCCGTGCAGGTGCCGCGGGTCGACCAGTACAGCGAGTCGGACTTCAACTTCATCACCCGCCTGGCGCGCCTGCACGACTGCACCGCCAAGCTCGCCAACGGTCAGCTGCTGGTGCTGCCGCGCCAGGGCGGTCAGAGTGCCAGCGGCAAGCCCCTAGGGGTGATCGGCATTGCCCGCAACGAGGTCAGCCAGTGGCAGTTTCGCCTGGCTGACAAGAGTACCCACAAGGCCGTCAGGACCCGCCACCAGGACAGCGCCAGCGGGCGCCTGCAGGCGGTGGAACTGGTCAATGACGATGCGCCGGACGGCCTGCAGCCGGTCTACACCGACCGCCACCTGTACCCCAACCGCGCGGCGGCGGAGCAGGCAGCCCGCGCCCGGCTGGCCAGCTTCAACCGCGACACCGCCAGCGTGCGCCTGGACATGCCCGGGCGCACCGACCTGTTCGCCGAGCGCGGCATCGAGATCAGCGGCTTTCTCGCCGGGCTCGACGGACCCTACCTGGTGGAGTCGGTCGAGCAGGTGTTCACCAGCAGCGGTTGGCGCACCACGGTGCAGTGCAATGGTGGCAAGCAAGGCAAGGCCAAGGTCAAGGGGCCGGCACCGCGCCGAGCAGGCGCGGTGAAAGCCTAGCGCGCCTTTCACTGGTGCGGGCAAGGCATGACGCGTTGAGCGTAGCAGCGGGCTTGCCCCCCGAACACCGGCAAGTCTGGTGCCATGCACCGCGACGACGGCGTCGCGGGCCAAGCCCGCTCCGATGCTGCGCCTGAGTCTTGTTGCGCAGCCCATCCGAATCCGGAGCCTCCATGAAACCCAGTCTACTCAGCGCCCAACTGGCGCTTTGCCCAAGCTTGGGCGACACCGCCGTGGTCGGCCTCGACCTGGCGGCGATCGACAACCTCGCGCCAAAACCCCAGCCGACCGCCTGCCTGCTGCTGACTGGCGAAGAGGCCGACCGCAACGACCTGCAGAACGCCACGCGGCAGAACCTGCGCGAGCGCTTCGAGGTGCTGTTGCTGCTCGACAGCAGCGCGCAGGGAACCGCCTCGGCCCTCGAACGGCTCGACAACCTGCGCGCCGAGCTGTGGTTGGCGCTGGTCGGTTGGAGACCCGCCCCCGGCCGCGAGCCGGTGGAATACGCCGGTGGCGAATTGCTGCGCTGCGACACGCGCCGTGTGCTGTATCGCCATCGTTTCATCGCCCCGCTGCAGCTCGGCCGCAGTCGGGCCAGCGAGCCCGCCGAGACCTGGCATGAACGCCAGCTCGACCAGCTGCCGCCGTTGTCCGGCGTCACCGTACGGGTCGACGCCATCGATCCGGCGGACCCGAACCTGCGTCAGCCAGGCCCCGACGGGCGCATCGAAATGACTTTCCAAGGAACCTTCAACCCATGACAGCACGCATCACCGTGATCCCGGCCACTGGCCGGGCGGTGCCGGATCCGCAATCCGGCGACCTGCTGCCCGCCGAGGGCCGCGATGTGCCGGACACCGTCTGGTGGCGCCGCCGCCTGGCGGATGGCGATGTGATCCTCAAGGCCGCCGAGGCGGTCAAATCTCAGGGAGCGAAATAATGTCGGTCGGATTCAGCAACATCCCCGCGGACATCCGTGTTCCGCTGTTCTACGCCGAGATGGACAACTCGGTGGCCAACAGTGCCTCTTCCAACCTGCGTCGGCTCATCGTCGCCCAGGTCAACGATAACGTCGGCGCCGAGCAGGCCGGCAAGCTAGTACTTGTACCAAGCCTGGCGGTGGCCAAGCAGATCGGCGGCCAGGGTTCGATGCTGGCGGCCATGTACGAGACCTGGCGCAAGGCCGACCCGCTGGGCGAGATCTGGTGCCTGCCGCTGCGCAACAGCGAAGGTGCAGTGGCCAAGGCCGAGGTCAAGGTCGAAGGCAGTGCCACCGAGGCGGGACTGGTCAACCTCTACGTGGGCGGCGTTCGGATCCAGGCCGGTGTGCTCCTGGGCAGCACCGCCGCCCAGGTGGCCAGCGCCCTGGCGCTGAAGATCAACGCCAGCCCCGATCTACCGGTGACCGCCGTGGCCAGCGCCGGCGTGCTGAGCCTGAGCTGCAAGTGGACCGGAGACAGCGGTAACGACATCGCCCTGCAGCTCAACCGTCTTGGCCTGAGCAACGGCGAGCAGACCCCGGCCGGCCTGGTGTTGACCGTCACCGTATTCGCCGGCGGCGCCGGCGTGCCAGATCAGGTCCAGGCCCTGGCAGCAGTGGGTGACGAGCCCTTCGAGTTTATCTGCCTGCCGTGGTCCGACAGCGCCAGCCTGGATGCCTGGAAACTGGCAATGGACGACAGCGCCGGTCGTTGGTCCTGGAGCCGTCAGTTGTATGGCCATGTCTATGGCGCCAAGCGGGGCACCGTCGGTACCCTGGTGGCCGCCGGCCAACTGCGCAACGACCAGCACGCCAGCCTACTGGCGGTCGAGCGCGGCGCGCCGCAACCGGTTTGGTTGCACGCGGCCAGTTTTGCCGCACGCTCGGCGGCGTTCATCAGTGCCGACGCCAGCCGCCCGACCCAGAGCGGCACCCTGCCAGGCCTGGAGCCGGCGCAGGCCAGCGAGCGCTTCAGCTTGAGCGAGCGCCAGTCGCTGCTCAGCTACGGCATCGCCACGGCGTACTACGAAGGTGGCTCGCTGCGCATCCAGCGGGCGATCACCACCTACCAGAAGAATGCCTACGGTCAGCCGGACAACTCCTATCTGGACAGCGAGACCCTGCATCAGTCGGCCTTCATCATCCGCCGCCTGCAGGGCGTGATCACCAGCAAGTACGGCCGTCACAAGCTGGCCAGCGACGGCACCCGCTTCGGCGCCGGCCAGCCGATCGTCACCCCGAGCACCCTGCGTGGCGAGTTGATCGCCCAGTACGCCAGGCTCGAACAGGAAGGGCAGGTGGAAAACGCCGAGCTGTTCGCCGAGCACCTGGTGGTGGAGCGTTCGAGCACCGACCCGAGCCGGGTCAACGTGCTGTTCCCGCCGGATTACGTCAATGGCCTGCGCGTGTTCGCGCTGCTCAACCAGTTCCGCCTGCAGTACGAAGACGCCGCCTGAGCCGCGTCCACCACCACCCAACCCGGCCCGCCCTGAGCGGGCCCGTTTTTATGGAGAGATGCCATGGGGCAGAAAATTGCGGGCACCTGCTACGTCAAGGTCGACGGTGCCCAACTGACCATCAAGGGCGGCTGCGAGGCACCACTGATGGAAGTGAACCGCACCACTCTGGTGCCTGGGTACTACAAGGAAGAGGAGCGACGCCCGTCGCTGAAGGTCACCGCGCTGCATACACCTGACTTCCCGCTGAAGAAGCTGGTCAACGGTACCGATATGACCATCACCTGCGAGTTCAGCAACGGCCGCGTCTATGTGCTGGCCGGTGCCTACCTGGTGGGCGAGCCGGTGAGCAAGGGCGACGACGCCGAAGTGGCTCTGGAGTTCGATGGCATCAAGGGGAGCTGGCAATGACCCAGGTACTCAAGCTCAGCGTGCCGCTGGAGGCTCACGGCGAAGTGCTCCAGGAGCTGGCCCTGCGCCGGCCGACGGTGCAGGAAGTGCGCGCCATCAAGGCGCTGCCGTACCGCATCGACAAGAGCGAGGAGGTCAGCCTGGACATGGATGTGGCGGCCAAGTACATCGCCGTCTGTGCCGGCATTCCGCCGTCGTCGGTCAACCAGATGGACCTGGCCGACCTCAACACCGCCAGCTGGGTCGTCGCCGGTTTTTTCATGAGTGCGGCGTCACCAGCATCGGCGCTCTGATCGCCATCGCCTACGACCTGGCCTGGTTCTGGCGGGTGGACCCCGAACGGATTCTGGCCAGGCCCCTGGACGTGCTGCGGGAATCCCTGGAGCACGCGCAACGGATCAATGCGATGCAGCAGGTACCATGATGGCAGATCAACTACAGCTCAATTCGCTGGTGCTCGACGCCCGGCGCCTGGCGGTCAACCTGGTGCAGGTCAACCAGCAGGTCAGCCAGGTGGTGGCCCAGACACCCAAGGTCGAGGGGCTTTCCGATGCCCTGGAGAAGAGCAAGCTCGGCGAGCTGGACATTGGCGCCTTGCTCAAGGGGGAGGGCCTTGCGGCACCGTTCGTCAGTGGCATCAAGGCTGCCCTGGCGTTCGAGCAGCACATGCACGACCTGCAACTCGGGCCGGTCAAGGATGACCCGTTGGAGAACACCGGTCTGCAACGGGACGCGCTGGCGCAGATGCTGCCCGAGGCTGGCATGCGGCAAGGCCAGGAAAGCCTCGAGCAGCTGCAAGGGGCGATCAAGGGCGTGACCCTGGCCTTCGGCCTGGCGTTGCTGCCGGCCTTCACGGCGGTGGCCCAGGCTTTGAAACCGCTGATCCAGGGCGTGGCCAGCCTGATCGTGGCCCACCCGCAACTGGTCGAGGGCGTTGCCGCTGCAGCGGCAGCCTTCACCGGCCTGCGAGTAGCGGCAACTTTGGCGCTGCTGGCATTCAATGCCACGCCCATCGGCCTGGTGGTCTCCGCCGTGGCCCTGGCGGTGGGGCTGATCGTGGCGTACTGGGAGCCGATCTCGGGCTTCTTCGCGGCAGTCGGCGAGCGTGTCGGCGCGGTTTTCCAGGCTATGGGGGCGGCGTTCGAGGCGCTTTTGCAATGGGACCCAATGGCGACGCTGCAGAGTGGCTGGAGCGCGCTGAGCGGTTTCTTCAGCGAACTCTGGGCGTCGACCCTGACGGGCCTGCAAAGCGCCTGGGGCATGCTCAAGGCGGTGCTGGCCTGGAGCCCGGTGGCACTGCTGTACAACAACTGGGGGAGTGTCGCGGGCTGGTTCGCCGATCTCGCAGGCCGGGTACAGTGGGCGTTCGCGCTGGCTTGGCAGGGGCTGCAGGCCGTGCTGGCCTGGAATCCACTGGTGCTGCTGTACGACAACTGGGGCGCCATCGTTGGCTGGCTGGGTGATCTGGCGGGCCAGGCCCTCGGTGTGCTGGCGCAAGGTTGGTCGACAATCGCCGGGCTATTCGAATGGTCGCCTCTAGCGGTGCTGAGCACGGCCTGGGGGACGGTCAGCGGTTTCTTCGGCGAACTGTGGGGCCAGTTGCTGGAGGGCATGGCGCCGATTCAGGATGCGCTGGCCAATCTGTTCACCGGCTCTCCACTGGAATGGCTGCAGCAATGGACTCCGGTGGCGGCCTGGCTGGGCGACTGGTGGGCGAAGCTTGCACCGATTGTCGAGCCGATCCGGGCGTTCTTCAGCGGCGCGTTTTCCGCCGTCTTCGATACTTTCGGCAAGCCGGGAGGCGACCAGCAGCCCGTAGCAGCGCCCGTCGGCGCTACACCACTCAGCAGTCCGCTGGCTGGCGAAGGTGGCAGCGGACTGGTGCAGCAGACCGCCGAAGCCCGGCGGACATACCTCGACGGCAGCCTGCTGCTGCGTTTCGAGAACCCGCCCCCCGGCCTAGCGCTGGTCACCAGCCAGAGCAATCAACCCGGGCTGAACATCCGCTCCAACGTGGGCGTGCGTTCCCTGTCGCAAGGAGGTACCTATGAATCGTGACTGGACCGAGAGCCTGCTGCCGGCGAGCTTCGCTGGGGTCAAGTTCTGGGTCGAAAAGGCCAGCGTGCCGGTGGGGCGCAAGGGCGCATTGCACGAATACCCGCAGCGCGATCAGGCGTACTTCGAGAGTCTTGGCCGCCAGGCCCAGGTGCACGAGCTGACCGGCTTCATCGTCGGCGCGGACTGCTTCGCCCAACGTGACCGCCTGCTCGCCGCGCTGGCCAAGGGTAGCGGCGAATTGCTGCACCCCTGGTTGGGGCGGTTGCAGGTCAAAGTGGGCGAATGCACCCTGAGCCATGAGCGCAAGGCGGGCGGGATGGCCAGCCTGGTCATGAAGTTCCACCCGAATACGCCGCTCACCTACCCGAGTGCCCAGGTCAACACCCGGCGCCAGCTGGAGCAGGCCTCGCAGTCGTTGCTTGAAGTCGCCTTGGCGCGGTTCCAGGCGGCCATGACCCAGGTCGATCGGGCGCGGGTCAACCTGCAGGCCCTGCGCAATCGCCTGTCCGGTTTCTACATCCTGGTCAACCAGCAGCTCAAGCCGCTGCTGGTGACGCTCGGCAGCCTCGGCGCGTTGGTGGATTCGCTGGTCAATGCGCCAGGGGCACTGGGCGCGTTGCTAGGTAACTATTTCAGCGACCTGCAAGGCAGCCTGGGCAGCTTCGGCGGTGCCTCCTCCGATGCGCCGGGCAGCCCAGCTGCCGCCTTGAACCAGGCGCTGGGTCGTGGTTATCGCGGCGTGCTGGCCAGCGCCACGCAACAGGCCGAAGCGGCGGCCGCGCTAGACACTCCGCCGCCGGGTGGCGGCAAGGATACCCAGCTCACCGCCCAGGCTTTGGGCGATTTGCTACAGGCGGCGATACTTGTGCAACTGGCGTTGCTGTTGGCGCGCATGCCGGTGAGCCCGCGCAGCGAATCCCTGCGCGAGACGCCGCCGCTGGCCGTGCAGCGCGTGCGACCGGTCGAGCGCGCTCAGGTGCCGGTGGCCGACGATGTGCGGGCCTTGCGCGAGCTGCTCGACGAGGTGATCTGGCAGGCCGCGCTCAAGGCCGACGCGGTCGACTACCAGGCCTTGAGCGACCTGCGTCGGCAACTGGATGCGCACCTGGACGCCGTGGCGGCCTCGGGCGTAAGTCTGGTCACGGTGCGGCCCGAGCAGCCGCTGCCGGCGCTGGTACTGGCCTATCGGCGTTTCGCTGACGCCACCCGGGCCGGCGAGATCGTCCAGCGCAATCGGGTGCGTCACCCAGGCTTCGTGCCGTCGCAGCCGTTGCAGATGGCGAGGGACTGAACCATGGGCGATCCTCGCAATGCCGTGACCCTCAGCGTCAACGGCCTGGACTACGGCGGCTGGACCAGCGTCAGCATCAGCGCCGGCTTCGAGCAGCAGGCGCGTAGCTTCAAGCTCGGCATCACCTGGCAATGGCCGGGGCAGGGCGCGGCGGTGCGCATCATGGCGGGCGACCGCTGCGAGTTGCGCATCGGGTCCGACCTGGTGTTGACCGGCTGGGTCTCGGCCACACCGATCAACCATGCCCACCAGCAGACAGGCTTGACGGTGCAGGGTGAGTCGCTGACCGTTGATCTGGTCGAGTGCTCGGCGATCAACCAGCCGGGCCAATGGCGCCAACAGCGCCTGGAGCAGATCGCCCAGGCGCTAGCCGCTCCCTACGGCGTGCGTGTGCGCAGTGAACTGGGATCACTCAAGCCGATCGCTCATCACGCCATCCAACCGGGCGAGACGGTGTTCCAATCACTGGATCGCCTGCTGACCGTGCAGACAGCCTATTCCACCGACGACGCCGAAGGACGGCTGGTACTGATTCGTCCGGGCAGCGGTGGGCAAGCCTGCGATGCCCTTGAGGTGGGCCGCAACGTGCTATCAGGCGGCGCCGCGCTCAGCCAGCAGAAGCGTTTCGCCGAATACCGCGTATGCGCCCAGCGCAAGGGCAAGGATGGCGAGGAAGCGCGCAAGGCCTGCGAGGTTCAGGCCACGGCCTTCGACCCAGCGGTGCGCCGACGGGTGCTGCTGATCAACGAAAGCCGTGCGATGAGCGAGACCGACGCCCAGCACCGCGTCGACTGGGAAGCCCGCAGCCGCGAGGCACAGACCTGGCAGGCGACCTACAAGGTGCAGGGCTGGCGGCAGTCCAACGGCGAGCTGTGGCGGCAGAACACCCTGGTGTGGGTCGTCGACCCGATTATTGGACTCCAGCGCTGGATGCTGATCGCCAAGGTCACCTACGACCTCGATGCCAATGGCTCGCTGACCACCCTCGAGGTAGCACCGCCGGCCAAGTTCGAACTCAACCCGACCGATCCGCAGCGGCCCGAGGCCGCAGCCGGCTGATCGGTCCCGACAGAGCACATCCCCATGAATCTATTAACGCGCATGCTGGCGCGCGGCAGCCTAGTGCTCGCCCATTCCGCCGGCAAGTTGCAACGCCTGCAGATGCGCCTGCTGGCGGGGGAGCTGCAGGACGACCTGGAGCACCTCGAGCCTTACGGCCTCACCAGCCATCCCCATCCTGGCGCCGAGGGGGTGGTTGCCTTCATTGGTGGCGACCGCTCCCACGGCGTGGTCCTGACCCTGAGCGACCGTCGTTACCGACTGCAGGCCTTGGCCCCAGGTGAGGTGGCGCTGTACACCGACGAAGGCGACCGCCTGCATTTCAAGCGCGGGCGGATCATCGATATCGACACCGCGACCCTGAACATCCGCGCCAGCACGGCGGTGAACATCGATTCGCCGCTGCTCAGCCACAGTGGCCGCATCGTCTCCAAGGGCGATCAGGTGGCCGCCGGCATCAGTCAGGTCCAGCACGTGCATGGCGGCGTGCAGGGCGGCAACGGCCAGACCGGGAGGCCGGCATGAGCCTGACTGCCATGACCCGGACGGGCCTGGAGCGCGCCGTACTGATCAGCCTGTTCAGTTGGCGCCGGGCGGCGCCGGACGACCCGCTCGACGACGAGCAGCGTCACGGCTGGTGGGGCGACAGCTACCCGAACGTGGCCGATGACCGTATCGGTTCGCGGCTGTGGCTGCTGCAACGGGTCAAGCTGACCGAGCAGACCCGCCGCGACGCCGAGTTTTATGCCCGCGAGGCCTTGCACTGGCTGGTCGACGACGGCCACTGCCGCGCGATCGAGGTGCGCGGCGAACGTCGCGGCCTGCAGCGCCTGGCCTTGCACACCACATTGGTGCTCGCTGACGGCGAGCGCCTGGAGATCAACCTGGGAGACAGCTGGCAGGTGAACTATGCCCTTTGAAACGCCAAACCTGGCGCAACTGATCGACCGCACCCAGAACGACCTGGGCCGCGTGCCGCTACGCCGGGCCGATGCCCAGGTGCTGGCCCGGGCCATCAGCGGTGCCGCCTATGGCCTATACGGCTACATGGACTGGATCGCCGAGCAGATCCTCCCGGACAGCGCCGACGAGGACACTCTCGAGCGCATGGCGACGCTGCGCCTGAAGCAACCGCGCAAGGCCGCCCAGCGCGCCACTGGCAGGGTGGCCTTCAATGCCATCGCTGGCGCGCGCCTGGAGCCCGACACATTGCTGCAGAGCGATGATGGACGCAGCTATCGCGTCAGCGAAACGCCGGTGCTGGTGTCGGGTGTCAATCAAGTTGCGGTCGAGGCCCTCGATCCCGGCACCGTCGGCAATGCCGAGGCGGGGTTGGCGCTGTTCTCGGTACAGCCCGTAGCCGGTGTCGGCGGGCCCTTCACCGTGCTGGCGCCGGGCGTGCGCGGCGGGGTGGCGGTCGAGAGCCTCGAGGCCTTGCGGGCTCGGGTGATCCGCTCGTATCGGGTGATCCCCCATGGTGGTTCTGCCGACGACTACGTGACCTGGGCGCTGGAGTTCCCTGGCGTGACCCGCGCCTGGTGTCGGCGCAATTACCTGGGGCCGGGTACCGTGGGCGTGTTCGTGATGTGCGACGAGGATGCCGAGCCCTTGCCGGACGCCAGTCAACTGGCTGCGGTTAAGGCCTACATCGAGCCGCTGCGACCGGTCACCGCCGAAGTGCATGTGCTGGCGCCGACGCCCATCGCGGTGACCTACCGCCTGCGCCTGACCCCCGACAGCAGCGCCGTGCGCGCCGCGGTCGAGGCGCAGTTGGCCGACCTGCACAAGCGCGAGGCCGAACTGGGCGAACCGCTGCTGCTCAGCCACATCCGCGAGGCCATAAGCGGTGCCAGCGGGGAGCGCGACCATCGCCTCGACTGGCCGAGCAGCGATGTGTCGGCGCAGCTCAACCAGTTGCTGGTGTATGGAGGTTGCCAATGGCTGGACTGAGAAACGCCGCTGACTATCACCAGCAACTGCGTGCGCTGTTGCCTGACGGCCCGGCCTGGGACCCGGAGCGGGTGCCGGAGCTGGATCAGGTGTTGGCCGGCACTGCCGAGGAGCTGGCGGGTCTGGACAGGCGCATCCGCGACCTGCAGTTCGAGATGGACCCGGCAACCTTTAGCGAGCTGGTGTCTGACTGGGAGCGGGTCATGCAGTTGCCCGATGCCTGCCTTGGGTCTTCGGCGGCGTTCGAGGATCGCCGCCTGGCCGTGCGCCAGCGCTTGCTGGCAGTGGGCGGTCAGCATATCGCCTATTACCTGGAGCTGGCCCAGGGCCAGGGCTATCCGTCGCCCACCGTCACCGAGCACAGGGCACCGCGCTTCGGCCGTGTGCGCTTTGGCCGGGACTACTTCGGCACTTGGCAGGCGCAGTTCATGTGGACCTTGAACACTGGCGGGCGGCAGCGCCTGGGGCGGCGCTTCGGCGCCAGCTATTTCGGCGAGCGCTTCGGCCTCAACCCGGGTAATGCCCTGGAGTGCCTGATACGGCGCAGCGCACCGGCGCACACGCAGGTGCGGATCAACTACGACTAGAGGAGAGCAACGTGGATTATCCGAAAAGTGTTCCCAGCGTCGGGCTGGTGAACGGCAAGTTCGTTGATGAAAACCCCGCGACGGGGATGCCGGGGTCGCTGATTCCGGCGAGTTGGGGTAATGCGGTGACCGAGGAACTGGTCAACGCGATCTATGCCGCCGGTATCGTTCCGACGGAGAACCGCAATGATCAGCTGGTCCTGGCGATCAGGCAGTTGGCCAAACTGGACCCGATGCAGAAGTTTCCAGTCCAGGTGTATCGCAGGAACCTGATCATCAACGGCAACTTCGATTTCTGGCAGCGCGGGACCTTGAATCCTGCAACCAATATTGGCGGATACGTGGCCGACCGTTTCCGCTGTGACTGGGACGGCAACGCAGGAGTGGTCATCTCTCGTCAGGGCTTCACGCCGGGCCAGACCGAAGTGCCCAACGAACCAAGGTTTTTCTTGCGCTGGCACCAGACGATCGCCGGCACCGGCAGTACCCAGCACCTGATCAGCCAAGCCGTGGAGTCGGTGGGTACGCTCGCCGGCAAGAAGGCAACGCTGAGTTTCTGGGCCAGAAGTGATGCGCCTCGAAACATTTCTGTCAGCTTCAGGCAGACGTTCGGATCGGGAGGGTCGCCTTCGGCAGGTGTCAGCGTGGGGGCCGGTCAGTTAAACATCACCACCGTCTGGCAGAAATACATCGTTGCTGTGCAGCTGCCTTCCATCGCCGGCAAGTTAATGGGCAGCAATGGCAACGACTACCTGCGGGTCGAGTGGAACCTGCCGTTGAATGCCCTGCAGATGTTCGATCTTGCCCAGGTACAGCTGGAGGAGGGGCCGGTCGAGACACCGTTCGAGCAACGCAGTGCGATGCAAGAACTCGCGCTGTGCCAGCGCTACTACGAGAAGACCTTCGAACTGAGCGCTAGGCCAGGTCACAACCAGGGATGGACTGGCGGCATGCTGGTGTCGTGGGTCTATGCCGGGCAGGCCAATTCGGCGTCGCAGCCCTATGCGCAATGGTCCTTCAAGGTCGAGAAGCGCGCAGTGCCCAGTGTCGCCCTGTATTCCCCGTTTGGAGGCACGGCAGGCCAGTGGCGCTCAGGCAGCGATGCCATTTCCTCGGGTAATGCCGCGGTGCTCTATGCCGGTACCCGTGGAACCCATGTCTACAACTCGGATGTCGCGGTCCCTTCGCAGGCCTACTACATCCATGCGACGGCCGATGCCGAACTCTGAGGATCAATCATGGCTTACCAACTGACCGAAAATCCCAATCTGGTGCTGCGACTTGAAGATGGTGCGACCGTTCCGTGTGGTCACCGATTCTGGGACGAATACGAAGCGTGGCTGGCGGCAGGCAACACGCCATCACCTGTCGAAAAGCCTGACGGCGCGTCGAACGAAAGGCATTGGCGTGATGCCCAGATCGCTCGGGTGCGATGGTTACGGGAGCGCCATATCGATGAGCAGGCGCGCGAGGAGGGCACGACCTTGACGGAGGATATGCACAAGGCGTTGCTGGACTACCTGCAAGCACTGCGTGACTGGCCGCAATCGATGGCTTACCCGGACCGCTCACAGCGTCCTGTAGAACCGCAGTGGTTGGCAGTGCAGCTGCTTGAGCAATGACGTCTATCGAGTATGGGCAATCAAGGTTGCCCTATCGTGGATGTTCTACTGTCCACACCGAAGACTTCCTGCTGTCGCCCGGAACTGACGGATGCCTGATGAGCTTTTCCCGGTGCACTTGAGCGTGTGCGCTCTCTATAGTCGGGAGCAGGCAAGGCATTACTTTCGCCGGGTCGTCCTGGCGCTGACACCACCAGGACCTCGCATATGTTCCACGACTTGCGCTGCGGCCAGTGCCACAAGCTGCTGGCCCGCGTCACCCCCGCCTCCGAGCTCCAGATCAAGTGCGGTCTTTGCCGCACCCTCAATCACGTGAAAGCCGCGCGCTTCGAGCCATCGCCCCTGAGCGAGCCACAGGCGGCACCGGCCGCCTTTCGATCAGACCGCAATGGAGAATGCACCGATGCCGCTCACTGAACAGCAACTCAAGCAGATCTACCCGCTCGCCGGCCAACGCGTCGCCGCCTTCCTGCCGGCGCTGAACACGGCCATGGCCAACTGGGAAATCGACCACCCCAAACGCATTGCCGCGTTCCTGGCCCAGGTCGGCCATGAATCCGGCCAGCTGCGCTACGTCAAGGAACTGGGCAACGAACGCTACCTGGCCCGCTACGACACCGGCACCCTGGCCCTGCGCCTGGGTAACACTCCCGAAGCCGACGGCGACGGCCAACGCTATTGTGGCCGTGGCCTGATCCAGGTGACCGGGCGCAACAACTACCAAGCCTGCAGCCGTGCGCTGTTCGGCGACGAACGCCTGCTGGCGCAACCGCAGATGCTCGAGCAGCCGCGCTGGGCCTGCGAATCGGCGGCCTGGTTCTGGCACTCGCGCGGGCTCAACGCCCTGGCCGACCAGGGCGAGTTCAACCGCATCACCCGGCATATCAACGGCGGCCTGAACGGCTTGTCGGAGCGCCTCGAACTGTGGACGCGGGCGCGGGAGGTGCTGTGCTGAGCCGCCTGCAACTGGCGCTGTGCCTTGGGTTGATGGCGTTGTCTGCGGCGCTGGCTTGGCAACTGCAGGGCTGGCGCCTTGGCCGTCAACTGGCCGAGCAGGAACAGGCGCTGGTGCAGCAGCGCCTTGACCAGGCCGAGGCGCTGCACGGCCTGCTGCTCGCCGAACGCGATCAGCGCCAGGACCTCGAACAACGCCTGCATGACAGTGAAACGAAGCATTTCCAGGAGCTGACCAATGCCCAACAGACTCAGGCTCGCCTGCGTGACCGCCTTGCTACTGCCGATCTGCGCCTGTCGGTCCTGGTCGAGCGCGACACCGCCTGTGCCCCAGTGCCTGCCGCCGCCGGCGCCAGCGGCGTGGATCATGGCCCCGTACGCGCCAGACTTGACCCGGCGCATGCTCGACGAATTGTCGCCATCACCGACGACGGCGACCGTGGACTGATCGCCCTGCGGGCGTGTCAGGCCTATATCCGTGCGCTGTCGCCCTGAGTGCTTGCCAGCAGGGGCGGGAGTGGTAGGGTAGGGCGCAGTCTTGCCAGGAGCTAGCCATGGACCCGATCACCGTACTCTCCACCCGCCTGGGCGAACACCTGCGGCGCTTCAACGCCCAGGTGAGCACTGCTGAATCCTGCACCGGCGGCGGCATCGCCGAGGCGATCACCCGCATCCCCGGCAGCTCGGCCTGGTTCGAGGCCGGCTATGTCACCTATTCCAATGCCCAGAAAACCCGCCAGTTGGGCGTCCCCGAGGCGTTGTTCGCCCAGGTGGGGGCGGTCAGCCAGGAAGTGGTCGAGGCCATGGTGCGGGGCGCCCAGGCCGCCAGCGGAGCGCGCTTTGCGGTGGCGGTCAGTGGCGTGGCCGGGCCAGACGGCGGTTCGCCGGCCAAGCCGGTGGGCACGGTGTGGCTGGCCTGGGCTGACGGAACCCACGTGAGCAGCGAGCGCCGGCACTTCGACGGCGACCGCGAAGCGGTGCGCCGACAGACGGTGATCGCCGCGTTAGACGGCTTGTTACAGCTTGGTGCGGAGTAAATCGCCCGACGGGGGTTTGCGGAAACGAATCGCTGTGGAATAATACTGGCTACTTATACAGTTATTCCGGCCGTCAGGGCCACGTCGAACACGTGAGGATTTCAATGGACGACAACAAGAAGCGCGCCTTGGCTGCGGCCCTGGGTCAAATCGAACGCCAATTCGGCAAGGGCGCGGTCATGCGCATGGGCGACCACGAGCGCCAGGCCATCCCTGCCATCTCCACCGGTTCCCTCGGCCTGGACATCGCCCTGGGCATCGGCGGCCTGCCGAAAGGCCGTATCGTCGAGATCTACGGCCCGGAATCCTCGGGTAAAACCACGCTGACCCTGTCGGTCATCGCCGAAGCCCAGAAGAACGGCGCCACCTGCGCCTTCGTCGACGCCGAGCACGCCCTCGACCCTGAGTACGCCGGCAAGCTGGGCGTCAACGTCGACGACCTGCTGGTCTCGCAGCCGGACACCGGCGAACAGGCCCTGGAAATCACCGACATGCTGGTGCGCTCCAACGCCGTCGACGTGATCATCGTCGACTCCGTGGCCGCCCTGGTGCCGAAGGCCGAGATCGAAGGCGAGATGGGCGACATGCACGTCGGCCTGCAGGCACGCCTGATGTCCCAGGCCCTGCGCAAGATCACCGGTAACATCAAGAACGCCAACTGCCTGGTCATCTTCATCAACCAGATCCGTATGAAGATCGGCGTGATGTTTGGCAGCCCGGAAACCACCACCGGTGGTAACGCCCTGAAGTTCTACGCCTCGGTGCGCCTGGACATCCGCCGTACCGGCGCGGTCAAGGAAGGCGACGAAGTGGTCGGTAGCGAAACCCGCGTCAAGATCGTCAAGAACAAGGTTTCGCCACCGTTCCGTCAGGCCGAGTTCCAGATCCTCTACGGCAAGGGCATCTACCGCAACGGCGAGATCATCGACCTGGGTGTGTCCCAAGGCCTGGTGGAAAAATCCGGTGCCTGGTACAGCTACCAGGGCAACAAAATCGGTCAAGGCAAGGCCAACGCCGCCAAGTACCTGCAAGAGAACCCGGCCATTGGCAGCGAGATCGAGAAGCAGATTCGCGACAAGCTGCTGACCGCGGGTGCCGCCGCCGCTGCAGCAGCTGCCGCCAAGGCCGGTGCAGCCGAAGCCGATGCCGACGACCTGGCTGACGCCGACGCCGGTTATTGATTGGCCCCATGTCCGTCGTACTCGACACCCCCGTCGCCGTTCGGCGGACAGCCATGGACCTGCTCGCTCGCCGCGAGCATGGTCGCGTCGAGCTGACGCGCAAGCTGCGTCAGCGTGGCGCACCGGACGAGCTGATCGAGCCTGCGCTCGATCGGCTGGCCGAAGAAGGGCTGCTCAGTGAGGCCCGCTATCTGGAAAGCTTCATCCGCTACCGGTCCAGTGCCGGCTACGGCCCCGCGCGAATTCGCGAGGAGCTTGGCCAACGCGGCTTGAACCGTGGCGATATCGACCAGGCCCTGCGCGACAGCGAAGTGGACTGGGCGACGCAACTGCGTGATGTCTGGCAGCGCAAGTTCGCCGGGCAACGCCCGCAAGATCCACGCAGCCGGGCGCAGCAGACACGTTTTCTCGCCTACCGTGGTTTCCCCATGGACATGATTGGCCGGCTGCTCAGCGGTCGTGATCTCGACGATTATTGATGCCCTGTACGGCTGACACCCATGCGTGTCAGCCGTACAGGGCATTTTGCGTTCAGCTGACCCGCAAGGCTTCCCGGGCGCGCTGGGTGGTGTGCATCGGCTGGGGTTTGGCCCAGTTCTCCGGCAGATTGATGAAGTCGACCAGTTCGCGCAGGCGGCCCTGGTCGCGGCCGTTGAAGGCAAAGGTCAGGCGCGTCAGGTGGCTGAAGTTGCCTTCCTCGTGTTCGGCGCCGCTGTCCGGTTGCTGGTGGTACCTGCCGCTCAGGCGCAGGTCGGCGAAGCCTTCTTCCACATCATGCAGGGCCGCCTCGCTCAAGGGGTGGTGCATGCGGATCACGAACTGGCTCTTCAGCCAGCGGCTGGAGTGGTAGTTGCTGTAGAACTGGTTGATCTCCTCGACCGCCTCGTCGGCGCTGTGCACCAGGCGCACCAGCTTGAGGTCGCTGGGCAGGATATAGCGGTTCTCTTCGAGCTGGCGGCTGATGAAGGCCAGGGCGTCCTGCCAGAAACTGCCGCCGGGCGAGTCGAGCAGCACCACCGGCACCAACGGGCTCTTGCCGGTCTGGATCAGCGTCAGCACCTCCAGCGCCTCGTCGAGGGTGCCGAAGCCGCCGGGGCAGAGCACCAGCGCGTCGGCTTCCTTGACGAAGAACAGCTTGCGGATGAAGAAGAAATGGAACGGCAGCAGCTTGTCGGTGCCATTGACCGTGGCATTGGCGTGCTGTTCGAACGGCAGGGTGATGTTGAAGCCCAGGCTGTGGTCGGTGCCGGCGCCTTCATGGGCGGCGGCCATGATGCCGCCACCGGCGCCGGTGATGACCATCAGGTCCGAACGCGCCAGCGTCGCGCCCAGCTCCCGGGCCAGGGCGTACATGGGGTGTTCCATTGGTGTGCGCGCCGAACCGAATACGGTGACTTTGCGCCGCCCCTTGTAGTGCTCGAGGGTGCGGAAGGAGTGGTCGAGCTCGCGCAGGGCCTGCAGGGTGATCTTGGCGTTCCAGCGGTTGCGGTCGTCGTGGGCCATGCGCAGCACGGTCAGCAGCATGTCGCGGTACAGCGGCAGGTTGGGACTGTTCGGCGCGACCAGTTGCAGTTGTTCGTCGATCTTGCTCAGGTCGATGCCGTTGTCCCTGAAATGGTTGAACAGCAGCTCGTTCGATTGGTAAGGCATTCAACGTCTCCTTCTGCAGCAAAACCTCTGACCGGGTCGATGGCGTGTCCCGGCCGCGACACTGCGTGTGTCGCTGGCTGCTGTGGCTCGAGTGTCCCCCCGAGCGTTGCAGTAGGCCTTCAAGGCCATGTTGCAGTGGCAATTCCATCGCGTTGTCGTTGTTATGGGTACTCGATATCAATCTAGACGCTGGCGCGGCTTTGTGCCGCCACAGGCGCGCACTACCGCCGGTCAGGCGAAAGCCAGTGACGACAGGGCTTTGATTAACTGGGGGCAGTGAAGCGATACAGCGAGGTGACGGTATGCACCGGCTGGTGATCGAGGTGGATAGGCAACTGTTGCAGTTGCTCGAGTACGAGGCCAAGGCTCATCACCTGAGTCTTGAGGGGGAGTGCCTGCGCCGGCTGCAAGGGGCCGAGGCGCATTCGCGCTACTTGCAGGCCCTGCTGGCCGAGTTGCGCGCCGATGATGAGCAGCGGCGCGCCAGTAACAGCGATCAGCTGGCTTGAATCACTTCTTCTTGTTGCCGGCCGCGCAGCTGGCGGCGTCGAAGGCCTGGTCCATGACCGGCTGGTTGGTCTTGTAGACAGTGAAGCGGTAGACCATTACGGCACCCTTGGACATCAGCTGGCGGTAGCCGTTGTTACGGCACACGCTGTCACCCAGCTGGCTGCGAACCTGCGCGGGATTGGCCTGCATGCGCTGGGCGTGCTCCTGGCGTACGCTCAGGTGATTGACCAGTGCCTTGCCTTCGACGGTGTAGCCCTGGTCGAGGATGTCCTCGTTGATGGCACGCGGGGTGCCGACGCTGCTTTCCTTGGCGACCTTCTGCAGCATCTGGTTCAGCTCGTATTCCTGCTTGGACGCAGCCTGGGCGGCCAGGGGCAGGGCGAGCAGCAGGCTCAGGGTCGGGACGATAAGACGCAGCATGGATCTCTCCTGGTTCGATGACTGGCGCTTTGACCAGCGCCGACGGGCGGCGTTCCATGAAACCGCAGGGTTTCCAGGCCGCCAGGACCTGCGATTATAAAGGAGCGGCGCCGCTGGCTGCACGGCAAATGACGTGGGCTCTGGTAGACTGGGCGCCTTGTTTTCATCGAGTCGTCGCCGTGCCCCTCCCACTTCCCTGCCAAGGCCTGCTGCCATGAGCCACGCGGTAGCGCGCCTACGCGCCGAACGCCTGGCGCGCAGCATCAAACCCTTTGTCGCCCGAGGCTCCCGCGCCGAGCGTTGCCCGGATTGCCGGGTGATCGCCACGCACTGCCTGTGCGCCTGGAAACCCCGGGTGCCGGCCGAGTCCGGCATGTGCCTGCTGATGCACGATACCGAGCCGCTGAAGCCGACCAACACCGGTTGGTTGATCGCCGATGTGATCGAGGACACCTCGGCCTTCGGCTGGCTGCGCACCTCGGTGGACGAGGGGCTGCTGGCGCTGCTGGACGATCCCCGCTGGCAGCCCTACATCGTCTTTCCGGGCGAGTTCGTCAAGGAAGATCGGGTGGTCAGCGAAGTCGTGCGCGAGCCGGGCAAGCGCCCGTTGTTCATCTTGCTCGACGCCACCTGGACCGAGGCGCGCAAGATGTTCCGCAAGAGCCCTTACCTCGATCGCTTCCCGGTGCTGAGCCTGCAGCCCGAGC
The DNA here is from genome assembly GCF_019823065.1 of Pseudomonas mosselii. Lineage (NCBI taxonomy): Bacteria > Pseudomonadati > Pseudomonadota > Gammaproteobacteria > Pseudomonadales > Pseudomonadaceae > Pseudomonas > Pseudomonas mosselii. Next base: position 4,834,602 of record NZ_CP081966.1, on the reverse strand, counting down.
AGATGTCGCGCTACCGCCTGCGCCGTTCCAAGCGTGATGACCACTTCTGCACCGCCGAAGTGGCCGCCATGTGCCTGGAACTGGCCGGCGACGGCCAGGCTTCGCAGGCCCTGGACGCCTACCTGGACGTCTTCAGCCTGCACTACCTCAGTGGCAAGCGGCGCCTGCCGCTGGACGAGCAGGACGAGGTCCACCAGCGTTTGCATACCTTCCTATAGTCCAAGGGGCAGGCGCGACGGATTGGTTCATACTGTCGGGGCTGGCAGCCAGGGTAGGCGGGTTCGACCGGGCAAGTGGCTTGACCACCCGGGGCGTGCTCGGCATCCTTGGCGCCGCTTCGGGCACGACGAAACTGCTGTTATCCCGGACTTCGCCGTGCCATCCCGGCCCGCGGCCCTGCCGTTCGCGCCATGAGTTGCCCGCCAGGCGTCTCCCGTATCCCCTGCGCCTGGCACAGAACAGGATCCATAGATCGATGGCCACATACGAAATCCTGATTGCCGATGACCACCCGCTGTTTCGCAGCGCACTGCGCCAGGCCGTTACCCTCGGCCTGGGCCCGGACGTGCGCCTGGTCGAGGTGGCGAGCATCGCCGAACTGGAAACCAGCCTCACCGAGAAAGCCGACTGGGACCTGGTCCTGCTGGACCTGAACATGCCCGGCGCCTATGGCTTCTCCGGCCTGGTCCTGCTGCGCGGCCAGTACCCGCAGATCCCGGTGGTGATGGTCTCGGCCCAGGAAGAGGCGGCCGTCGTGGTCAAGTCCCGCGAATTCGGCGCCAGCGGCTTCATCCCCAAGTCCAGCGAGCTCAGCAAGATCCAGGAAGCTGTGCGCAACGTGCTCGATGGCGATGTCTGGTGGCCGCCGCAGGCATTCGACAAGGTCGATGTGTCGGCCGAGGCCAAGGCCGCCAGCGAAGGCCTGGCCAGTCTCACCCCGCAGCAGTTCCGCGTGCTGACCATGGTCTGCGAAGGGCTGCTGAACAAGCAGATCGCCTATGAGCTGAACGTTTCCGAGGCGACCATCAAGGCCCACGTGACGGCGATCTTCCGCAAGCTGGGGGTGCGCACGCGGACCCAGGCGGCGCTGCTGCTGCAACAACTTGAATCGGTTTCGGCCAGCTAAGTACCCGTGCATTCACGCTTTTTTGACTCAGGCTGGACTAGCCTTCGGGCCTTTCTCCGGTGAAGTGACGGACACACATGTCGCCATTCAAAGGCCAGACCGGCCTCAAACGTATCGTCAACGCCGCCAGCTATTCGCTGGACGGTCTGCGCACCGCCTTCAAGGGCGAGGCCGCCTTCCGGCAGCTGGTGCTGCTCAACGTGGTGCTGGTGCCGCTGGCCTTCTGGCTGCCGGTCAGTCGCGGTGAGCGGGCGATCCTCATTGCCGTGTGCCTGCTGGGGCTGATCGTCGAATTGCTCAATTCGGCGGTGGAGGCGGCCATCGACCGCATTTCCCTCGACCGCCACCCGCTGTCGAAGAACGCCAAGGACATGGGCAGCGCCGCGCAGCTGGTGGCCATGAGCATGGTTGCGGTGGTCTGGGGTGTGATCCTGCTTGGTTGAGCCTTCAAGCGATCGGCGGCAGCACGATTTCGTCGCTGCGCCGCACGCCTGCAGTAAAGCTGCGGCACAGTTCGAGGAACTCGCGCATGGCCGAGGTCTGGTACTTCTGTTTGTGCCAGATGAAGTAGAACTGCCGCGCCAGGTCCAGGGTCGGGGTCTCCACCGGTACCAGGCTGCCGCGGCGGAAAGCATCCCGCAGGGCCAGGCGTGAGATGCAGCCGATGCCCAGGCCCGACTCCACGGCACGCTTGATCGCCTCGGTATGTTCCAGTTCCAGGCGGATGTTCAGGTTGGCGCGGTGATGGCGCATGGCCTGGTCGAAGGTCAGGCGCGTGCCCGAGCCCTGCTCGCGCAGGATCCAGGCTTCATGGGATAACTGCTCGATACCGGCATGGCCGACCTTGGCCAGGGGATGCTGGGGCGCACAGAACACCACCAGCTCGTCCTCCACCCAGGGCTGAACCTCAAGATCGGGATGGTTGCAGTCACCTTCGATTAGACCCAGGTCAATTTCATAGTGGGCGACCTGTTGCACGATATGCGCGGTGTTCTGCACGTGCAGCTTGACCTGGCTTTCCGGGTGTACCTGCATGAAGCTGCCGATCAGCAGGGTGGCCAGGTAGTTGCCGATCGTCAGCGTGGCGCCGACGGCCAGCGAGCCGAACCCCGACTTGCCGTTGAGCAGGTCCTCGATCTCCTTGGCCTGGTCGAGCAGGGCCACGGCCTGGGGCAGCAGTTGATGGCCCAGAGCATTGAGACTCAGGCGCTTGCCGGCGCGGTCGAACAGCTGGCAGCTGGACTGGCGCTCCAGTTCGGTGATCGAGGTGCTGGCGGCCGATTGCGACAAGGCCAGCACGCCGGCGGCCCGGGACACGCTCTGGTGCTGGGCGACGGCGACGAATACCTGGAGCTGACGGAGTGTGAATCGCATATCTATATAACCGATAACACATATCTTGATAATTCAGTTAACAGATATTGTCGCTGCCCCTAAACTATCGCGCAACTGCGCGTCTTGCGCGCGCCGCGTTTTCCTTCAGGAGCCCCATCGATGAGCAACATGAACCACGAACGTGTCCTCAGTGTGCACCACTGGAACGACACCCTGTTCAGCTTCAAGTGCACCCGTGATCCGGGCCTGCGCTTCGAGAACGGTCAGTTCGTGATGATCGGCCTGCAGCAGGACAGCGGCCGTCCGCTCATGCGCGCCTACTCCATCGCCTCGCCGAACTGGGAAGAGCATCTGGAGTTCTTCAGCATCAAGGTGCCGGACGGCCCGCTGACCTCGCAGTTGCAGCACCTGAAGGAAGGCGACGAGATCATCATCAGCAAGAAGCCTACCGGTACCTTGGTGCTGGATGACCTGAACCCGGGCAAGCACCTGTATCTGCTGAGCACCGGCACCGGCCTGGCGCCGTTCATGAGTGTCATCCAGGACCCGGAGACCTACGAGCGCTTCGAGAAAGTGATCCTGGTTCACGGCGTGCGTTACGTCAACGAAGTGGCCTACCGCGAGTTCATTACCGAGCACCTGCCGCAGAACGAGTTCTTCGGTGACGCGGTGCGTGACAAGTTGATCTACTACCCGACCGTGACTCGCGAGCCTTTCGAAAACCAGGGGCGCCTGACCGACCTGATGCGCAGTGGCAAGCTGTTCAGCGACATCGGTCTGCCACCGATCAACCCGCAGGACGACCGCGCGATGATCTGCGGCAGCCCGAGCATGCTCGACGAGACCAGCGAAGTGCTCGACAGCTTCGGCCTGAAGATCTCCCCGCGCATGCGTGAGCCAGGTGACTACCTGATCGAGCGTGCGTTCGTCGAGAAGTAAGGCGAGCGGCAGGCATTAAAAACGCAGGCTTGGCCTGCGTTTTTTTATGCCTGGAATGTGGGTCTTATCGACACCCCATTACTCCGGCGTCACCTCCAGCACCCGAATCACATCCGGCTGCGGATAATGCCAGCGCACCTGCACATCCCAGAACTTCACCCCATACACTCGTTCGGGCGGTGGCACCTGGTAGGCCGGGCGTGGATCCTGGGCCAGGCACTGCTCGATCAGCTCGACCAAGGGTTCGCCCAGGCGCAGTGCGTGGGTGTGTGCCTGTGGCAGTGCGCTCTCGCTCCATTGCACCCTGATCAGCTCCGGCGCATCACTGGCCATCAGGTTCGATGCCTCGGCGACGCTGTCCGCATACGGCACGTAAGGCTTGATATCCAGCACCGGCGTACCGTCCAGCAGGTCGATCCCCGACAGCAGCAGACGCCCCGGTTCGACGCCTTCCAGGCGCACCACCGACTGGCCGATGCCATTGGGCCTGTGGGTGGCCCGGGTGGCGAACACCCCCATGCTCTTGTTGCCGCCCAGGCGCGGTGGCCGCACCTTCAGGCGTGGCTTGTCTTCCAGTGCCTGGTGGAACAGGAACAGCAGCCACACATGGCTGACCTGTTCCAGCCCTTCGACGGCATCGCCCTGGTCAAAGGGCGGCAGCAGCTCCAGCACGCCACGGGCGGCCGGCGCCAGCTGGGGCTGGCGCGGGATGGCGAACTTTTCCTTGAAGCAGGAACGGACGATGCCGACCGGCGAGACGCTATGCTGCATCACGGCTCAGCCGCGCACGCGCAGGGTCAGGCCCTTGAGGAAATTGCGCAGCAACTGGTCGCCGCAGGGCCGGTAGTTGTCGTGGCCGACCTTGCGGAACAATGCGCTCAGCTCGGGCTTGGACACCGGGAAATTGACTGACTTGAGCACTGCGTGCAGGTCGTCTTCCTTCAGCTCGAAGGCCACCCGCAGCTTCTTGAGTACGGTGTTGTTGGTCACCGGTACTTCGATCGGCTGCGGTGGGCGGCTGTCGTCACGACCGCGACGGTGGATCACCAGGCCGTCGAGGAAGTGCGCCATGACCTTCTCCGGGCAGCGCACGAAGCCAGGTTCCTCTTCTTTCTTGACGTAGCCGGCGATGGCCTCGGCGGAAACTTCCAGGCCCGAGAGCTTGATAATCTCGGCCAGCTTCTGGTCGTTGGCCTTGAGCATGTAGCGCAGGCTGCGCAGTACATCGTTGTGGTTCATTGCAGCGAATCCTGTTCTGTTGCCGTGTCAGTCTTTGCGCGGCGGTAATGCTGGGCTCTGTACGAAATGTATCTGCACTCGCCCATACTGCGTTGAAACGGGGCTCGGAATGCTCATGTACTCCAGTACACTCCGCTTCCCCCCGTTTCGCCTTGTCTGGCCTTCGCGCAGACACATTTCGTACAGACCCTAGAAGCGTTCTGTAGCGGCCACATAGCGCCACTGGCCCACTGGCAGCTTGCCCATCGACACGCCGCCCAGGCGAATGCGGCGCATCGCCAGGACCTTGAGGCCGGCGGTTTCGCACAGTTGTTCGATCAACCCGGGCTGCGGGTTCTTCAGGACCATGCGCAGGTGCTGTTCGTTCTGCCAGCTGGCCTTGGCCTTCGGCAGTTCGACGCCCTTGCGCTCGACACCGCGGGCCAGACGCTCGAGAGCGCCTGGCTTGGCTTCACCGCTGACCTGGACGATGTATTCCTGCTCCATTCGGCGCAGGTCGGCGTCGAGCTTGCGGGTCACCCGCCAGTCCTGGGTGAACAGTTGCAGGCCGCTGGCGCCTGGCAGCAGCGGGGCGACACAGGCCTGGCGGGCGAAATGCCCGTGCAGCGGGCGCACGCCTTCGCGGTGCGCTTCGCTGAGGCTGGCCATGCTCACGCCCGCCTGGGCGCTGGCGACGTCCTGTCCGGCCTGCTGGTTGAGCAGCAGTGTCACCGGTTCAAGCGTTTCGGCACGGGCGCCCGGGAGCAGTTCGATGCGTTGCCCGGCGACCTTGAACTGCGGCTGTTCGACCACCTCGCCGTCGACCGTTACCCAGCCTCCCTCGATGTACAGTTCGGCCTCTCGGCGGGAGCAGCCAAGCTGTTCGATGAGGCGTTTGGAGAGACGAATGGGTTCGGACATGGACACGGGCATCACGCGGTAGGGAAAGCTTTCATTGTACCTGCCTGCGCAGGGTAGCGGCTGCAAATCGATGTCATTTGCGCCATTTCGGAGCGGGGTGGTGGTTTCCTTGGCTTTTGTCCTAGGACGTTGTACGAACTAGCCTCATGTGCAGCAGGGGATAGGGCTGCCCCAGGCCGTCGGTTTCCGAGCGCCCGTACACCTCGAAGCCTTCGTGCAGATAAAAGCCCAGGGCCTGCGGGTTCTGCTCGTTGACGTCCAGGCGTTCGGCATTGAGCTCTCTTACAGCATGCCGCAGCAGGCGTTGGCCAATACCCTGGCCACGGTACTGCGGCGCGACGAAGAGCATGTCGACACGGCCATTGGCCACGCCGGCGAAGCCGAGGATGCGTCGCCTGGCGTCCTTGCAGCAGACCAGCATCACCGCGTCGAGGTATTTGCGCAGCACATGCTCGCGCAGCAGCACGATGTAGCCGTCGGGCAGGAAGTCGTGGGTGGCGCGCACCGACGCCTCCCACACCCGCACCAGTTCGGGGTAGTCGCTCAAGTGGGGCGTTTGCAGCGTGACGGTGGGCGACATCCTGTGATCCTCGGGGCCATTGAGGAAAACATAGATGCAAAAAAATACCCCGCCAGTGGGCGGGGTATCTTCAGGCGAGCATCGCTCAGACGGGCTCGGCCCACATGTCGTACTCGTCGGCATCGACGATGCGGCAACGGACCTTGTCGCCCGGCTTGAAGCCGTGGTCGCCGTCGATGAACACGTTGCCGTCGATTTCCGGTGCGTCGAAGAAGCTGCGACCGACCGAGCCCTGCTCCTCGACCTCGTCGATCAGCACTTCGATCTCCTTGCCGATGCGCTGTTGCAGGCGCGCGGCGCTGATCGCCTGCTGGTGGGCCATGAAGCGGTCCCAACGTTCCTGCTTGACGTCGTCCGGTACTTCATCCAGGCCCAGGTCATTGGCCGGGGCGCCTTCGACCGGCGAGTACTGGAAGCAGCCGACGCGGTCGAGCTGGGCTTCGGTCAGCCAGTCGAGCAGGTACTGGAAGTCTTCCTCGGTCTCGCCGGGGAAGCCGACGATGAAGGTCGAACGGATCACCAGCTCCGGGCACTGCTCGCGCCAGCTCTTGATGCGCGCCAGGGTGCGGTCTTCGAAGGCCGGGCGCTTCATCGACTTGAGCACCTTGGGGCTGGCGTGCTGGAACGGAATGTCCAGGTACGGCAGGATCTTGCCGGCTGCCATCAGCGGGATCACGTCGTCGACGTTCGGGTACGGGTAGACATAGTGCAGGCGCACCCAGGCGCCCAGGCTGCTCAAGGCCTCGCACAGCTCGAGCATGCGGGTCTTGACCGGGCGGCCGTTCCAGAAGTCGGTCTTGTACTTGACGTCGACGCCGTAGGCGCTGGTGTCCTGGGAAATCACCAGGATCTCCTTGACGCCGGCCTTGACCAGGCGCTCGGCCTCGCTCAGCACTTCACCGACCGGACGGCTGACCAGCTTGCCGCGCATCGACGGGATGATGCAGAAGCTGCAGCTGTGGTTGCAGCCTTCGGAAATCTTCAGGTAGGCATAATGGCGCGGGGTCAGCTTGATGCCTTGCGGCGGCACCAGGTCGATCAGCGGGTTATGGTCCTGGCGTGGCGGCACCACCTCGTGCACGGCGTTGACCACCTGCTCGTACTGCTGGGGGCCACTGACCGACAGCACGCTGGGGTGCACGTTGCGGATATTGCCTTCCTCGACACCCATGCAGCCGGTGACGATGACCTTGCCGTTCTCCTTGATCGCCTCGCCGATCACTTCCAGCGACTCGGCCTTGGCACTGTCGATGAAGCCGCAGGTGTTGACCACCACCACGTCGGCGCCATCGTAGGTAGGCACGACTTCATAGCCTTCCATGCGCAGCTGGGTCAGGATGCGCTCGGAATCGACCAGGGCCTTGGGGCAACCCAGGGAAACGAAGCCGACCTTTGGGGTGGCGGGAGTGGTGGACATGGCTAACCTCGGTATTGAATACAGGTCGCCCGACCGGTAACGGGGGCGATCCTGGCGGACGCTTTTGGCGCCTCTGATCAAAAAGTGCGCAATTCTAGCGAGCGCAAGGTCGCTTTACCAGCAGAAATACGACGAACGCTGCGCTATGCTTCGCGCCGTTGCGCCGGGGCATCCGGGATGGCCCGGCGCGGGTAGGAATTCAACCGGTCTAGATGGCCGTCTGCGGGAGTGGTCGATGGTTCAGGCAAGCAGTCACGCCGAAGGCGGACAGGGCGCGGCACGGCCGCTGGGCCTGCTGGTGGCAGCTGTTGGGGTGGTCTATGGCGATATCGGCACCAGTCCGCTTTACACCCTCAAAGAGGTCTTTACCGGTGGTTATGGCGTACAGGTCAACCATGACGGGGTGCTGGGCATCCTGTCGTTGATCCTCTGGTCGCTGCTGTGGGTGGTGTCGTTCAAGTACGTGATGTTCATCCTGCGCGCCGACAACCAGGGCGAGGGCGGCACCATGGCCCTGACCGCGTTGGCGCGGCGGGCCACGGCGCAGTACCCGCGGTTGCGCATGCTGATGGTCGGTTGCGGCCTGGTCGGCGCCTCGCTGTTCTACGGCGACAGCATGATCACCCCGGCGGTGTCGGTGCTCTCGGCGGTGGAGGGCATGGGCCTGGCGTTCGAGGGTATCGATCACTGGGTGGTGCCGATTTCGCTGGTGGTACTGGTGGCGCTGTTCCTGGTGCAGAAACACGGTACGGAGAAGATCGGCAAGGCCTTCGGCCCGATCATGGTCGCCTGGTTCCTGGCCCTGGCGGCGCTCGGGGTGCACGGCATCTCGCAGAGCCCGGAAGTGCTCAAGGCCTTCAACCCGGGCTGGGCGCTGAACTTCTTCATCGTTCATCCGGGCATGGGGGTGGCGATTCTCGGTGCTGTGGTGCTGGCGCTGACCGGCGCCGAGGCCCTGTACGCCGACATGGGCCACTTTGGCCGCAAGCCCATCGCCCGCGCCTGGTTCGCCCTGGTGCTGCCGGCGCTGGTGCTCAACTACTTCGGCCAGGGTGCGATGCTGCTGCAGAACCCGGAGGCGGCGCGCAACCCGTTCTACCTGCTGGCGCCGAGTTGGGCGTTGCTGCCGCTGGTCGGGTTGGCCACCATGGCCACGGTGATCGCTTCGCAAGCCGTGATTTCCGGTGCCTTCTCCCTGACCCGACAGGCCATCCAGCTGGGCTACGTGCCGCGCATGCAGATCCAGCACACTTCCAGCGACGAGCAGGGGCAGATCTACATCGGCGCGGTGAATTGGACGCTGATGGTTGGCGTGGTGCTGCTGGTGATCGGTTTCGAGTCCTCCGGCGCCCTGGCCGCCGCCTACGGCGTGGCAGTGACCGGCACCATGTTGATGACCACGATCCTGGTGTCGGCGGTCATGCTGCTGCTGTGGAAGTGGCCACCGGTGCTGGCGGTGCCGCTGCTGGTGGGCTTCCTGCTGGTCGACGGGCTGTTCTTCGCCGCCAACGTGCCGAAGATTGTCCAGGGTGGTGCCTTCCCGGTCTTGGCCGGGATCGTGCTGTTCGTGCTGATGAGTACCTGGAAGCGCGGCAAGCAGATCCTGGTCGATCGCATCGACGAAGGCGCGCTGCCGTTGCCGGTGTTCATCAGCAGCATTCGCGTGCAGCCGCCGCACCGGGTGGAGGGCACCGCGGTGTTTCTCACTGCCCGGCCCGATGCCGTGCCCCATGCGCTGCTGCACAACATGCTGCACAACCAGGTGTTGCACAGCCAGGTGGTGCTGCTGACGGTGGTCAGCGAAGACCGGCCCAGGGTGCCGGAGCACGAACGGTTCGAGGTGGAAGCCTATGGCGACGGGTTCTTCCGGGTGCTGCTGCACTTCGGCTTCATGGACGAGCCAGACGTGCCGGCGGCGCTGAAGCTGTGCCACCTGGACGCGCTGGACTTCAGCCCGATGCGCACCACCTACTTCCTCAGCCGGGAAACGGTGATCGCCTCGCGCCTTGAAGGCATGTCGCGCTGGCGCGGGAACCTGTTCGCGTTCCTGCTGAAGAACGCCAACGGCAACTTGCGGTTCTTCAACCTGCCGCTCAATCGGGTGATCGAGTTGGGGACACAGGTCGAGATCTAAGCTGGGTCAGGGCCGCGAAGCGGCCCTTTTCCCTGTCATTTTTCAGCGACGTTGGCCTTTCCCTGGCGGGTCTCGATCTCGCCGATCAGACGCTTGGCCAGCGCCGGGTAGTTCTCGTCGAAGTGGTGGCCGCCCGGCAGCTTCATGCGCTCGCCCACGGCTGTCTTGTCAGTGCAGCCGCTCTCGTCGGTCTCTTCGACGCCATAGATGCACACCACCTTCGCTGCTGGCAACCTGGCCATCTCAGGTCCGGTCGGCGCCTCCTGGCCTTCCTTGCCCAGCCAGCCCTCCACCTCGATCTCGAAGCTGCCGCTGCGGGCGAAGGCCAGCAGGATCACCGCGTCGATACGCTTCTGGTCTTCCTCGGAGAGGCGGTTGTAGATGGCCGGCAGCACATCGGCGCCGAACGAGTAGCCGGTCAGCACGAAGCGCTTGGTGCCCCATTTCTGGCGGTAGTGTTGCATCAGTTCGGACAGGTCGGCGGCGCTCTGTTCCGGGGTCTTGTGCTGCCAGTAATAACGCAGGGTGTCGATGCCGACCACCGGGTAGCCGAGCTTGGCCATCTCGCCGGCCACGTCGCGGTCCAGGTCGCGCCAGCCGCCGTCGCCGGAAAGGAACAGGGTCACGGTGTCGGTGGTCTGCCCGGCCGGAACTTCCACCACCGGGATCGCCAGGGCGTTGCCGTCATGGCCGACCAAGGCCTGGGTCAGTTGGGCCTTGAGCACCTGGGGCAGGTGGATGTCGTAGTCGGCGATGCTGGTCTCGGCGTTGGCCTGGTCGCGCACGAAGGCGGCGCTGGCGTCATCCGGGTTGTCGTTCCAGGCCACGTTCCAGTGGCCGTGGGCGGCGGACTTGGGCAGGGCGACCTGGCAGCCGGGCTGCTCGACGGTAAAGTCCACCGAGATGGCCCGGGCCTCGTCGTCGCCTTGTGCGGCCAGCCAGCGCCAAGCCTGGGCCGCGCCCGGGCCGATGCCGGCGACCAGGGTCGGTTTGTCGGCCAGGCGGGTGAGGGCCTGGTCCATCGCCGCCTGCTGCTTGGCGCAGTCGGCGGGCGGCAGGACCACCTGCACCAGCTGAGCCTCGCCGGCCTGGCTGAGATCGAGCAGTTGCTTGTCGGTCAGGGCTTGGGCCTGGGGCACGCCGATGGCCACCCGGGCCTTGGCGTGCACGCCGGGGGTGGCGCGGGTCAGGGCACTGCCGTCGTCGAGGGTGAGGTGCTCCAGGCGCGCCTCGGGCGCCGGCCGGGTCCACAGCCAGAAGGCCGCGCCGCCGGCCAGCACGGCCAGCAGCAGGGGAATCAGTACGTACAGCCAATAGCGTCGGATCATCAACGTTTCACCAATCCAGTCAGGCCGCCAGCGATCAGGGCGGCAGTATCAGCCAGTGCCACGAGCGGGTCGAGCCCGGCCGGCACGGCCATGTAGCGGGGTTCCCAGTCCGGCTGGAACTTGTCCTTGAAGCGCCGCAGGCCCTGGAAGTTGTAGAGCTGCTCGCCGCGCTGGAACACCATCGAGCCCAGACGCTGGGTCAAGGGGGCGCCACGGCGTGGCTGCAAGCCGGAGAGAGGGACCATCCCCAGGCTGAATCGGCCATAGTCATGGCTCTTGTAGTGCAGGATCAGGCCGACCATCATGAATTCCATGGTCAGTTTCGGTGCTTCAGGGTGCGCACGCATCAGGTCGAGGCTGGCCAGTTCGTTGCTGCGGGTTTCCAGCAGGTTGGCGAAGGCCACCGGACGGCCCTGGAAGCGGATCAGCGCGATGCGGAAATGCTGCAGGTACTCGGGACTGAAGCGACCGAGGGAGAAGCCTTTCTCGCGCACATTCTTGCCGTCAAGCCAGGCGTCGGAGATTTCCTTGAGCTCGGCCAGCGGCGCTTGACCAGGCTCGTGGATCTCCAGGCTCAGCCCGTCCCGCCCGCCTCGGTTCCAGGTGTAGCGCAGGTCCTTCATCTCCTTGCCCTTGGCTTCGATGTCGAAGCGCCGCAGGTCGACCCGGGCCTCTTCGCCGAGCTTGATCGCGGTCAGGCCGATGTCCATGTAGAACGGCAGGTTCTCCGCGCGTACCTGGTAGAACACCGGGCGTGCATGATGCAGGTCGCACAGGTCGCGGAACTGCCAGATCATCTCGGCGCGCTCCTGGGCCGGGCCGATCGGATCGTACAGGGCCACCAGGCTGCGGCCACGGCGGGCATACATGAGGAAGGCGTTGTCGTTGGGGTGGAACAGCAGCGCCTTGTCGCCGGTCAGGGCCAGGCCGCCGTCGGGCTGGTCGGAAGCCAGCAGGATGCGGTTGGCGCGTTGCAACTCGTCGTCGGTTGGCAGATGGATGACCGGGCGGGCGGTGCGCAGCAGCCAGGTCAGGGCGACGATCACCAGCAGCACGGCGCTGCCGAGGGCGGCGCGCAGGCCGCGCGGCGCGTCGGCGTCGAGGGTGAACTGCCACCACAGCTTGTGGGTGTAGGGCACGTCCTGATAGGCAAACAGCAGCAACCACACCGAGGCACCGACCACGCAGGCGCTGGCTACCAGGTACACCGGCGAGAACGGGAGCTCCAGCAGACGGCTGGGGCGGTAGAACGAGCGGCGGAACAGGGCGAGCAGGGCGGCGGTGAAGCACATCAGGCTGGCTTCTTCCCAGTCGAAGCCCTTGAGCAGCGACAGCACCGCGCCCACCAGCAGCAGCACCGTGGTCAGCAGCCAGGCGGCCGAAAGGCGCCGGCGCAGGCCCTGGGCGAGCAGCAGGCAGAGCACGCCGATCAGGCTGGCACCGAAGTGCGAGGCATCGATCAGGCGGTGCGGAATCAGAAAACCCATGTGTTCCAGACGGCTGTCGATCTCCGGGGTGGCGCCGGAGAACAGCAGCACCACACCGGAGAGAAACACCAGGATTGCCAGCACCGGCGCGGCCAGGCCGGAGGCGGCGCGGATCGCCTGCTGGGCGACCATCAGGCGCCGGGCCTCGTTGGCCAGCAACAGCACACAGGCCAGCAACAGTGGCAGGACCACGTAGATCAGCCGGTACAGCAGCAGCGCGGCAGCCAGTGGCGCGGCCCCCAGCTGGTTGGCGAAGGCCGCCAGCAGGATCGCCTCGAACACGCCGACGCCGCCCGGCACATGGCTGAGCACGCCGGCGGCGAGGGCCAGCAGGTAGACCAGCACGAAGGCGCCGAACGGCGGCGCTTCCGGTAGCAGCAGATAAAGCACGGTGGCGGCGGCGGCGACATCCAGGGCAGTGATCAGCAGTTGCAGCGCGGTCAGGCGCGCACCCGGAAGGCGCAGAGTACGACGGCCGAACTGCACCATCAGGCTGTCGGCCAATGGTTGTTCGGGTAGGCGCCGGCGATACAGGCCCATCACCACGGCTGCGGCGGCCACCAGCACGGCAATTGCAATCCCGCCCAGCAGTGGCGCGGGCAGACGTAGCGCGGTTGCCGCCGCCGGCAAGTCGCTCAGGGTGGCCAGGGCAGCCAGGGGGGGGAGGGCGCATCCCAGCGAGAGGCTGGCAAACACCGTCATGCGCGCGACTTCCGCGGCGCCCAGGCCTTGGCGCGCATAGAGGCGATATCGGACCGATCCGCCGGACAGCATCGACAGGCCAATGGCGTTGCCGATGGCGAAGGCACTGAAGCCGCCGAGCACCAGGATGCGGGGTGGCAGTTGCACGGCCGCATAACGGCTGGCGGACCATTCGTAGCCCAGCAGGATCACGAAACCGATCACGGTGGCCAGTATTGCGCCGATCAGCGAGCGTGCCGGTACTTCGAGCATGGCGTCATGCAGCGCGTAGATATCCAGCTCGCTCAGCAGGTGACGGCAGGCAATCAGGCCCATGGCGAACAACACCAAGGTCACTGCCAGCCCAATGGGCTGGCGGTACTTGCTCAGCCGCTCCAGCCAGGGCAGGCGCTGAGCCGCCGTGGGCAGGGCCGCTGTCAATGGCGCCTGGGTTTCGGGAGTGGGGGCGGTCATGGGGTGCCTCGTGCAGTCTGCGCGAGGTGGAGGCGAGGTACGGCCAAGTGAAAGTCCCTTTGGAAAACGTATCCGAATATTACTCCGGGCCGGCGTCTTAATCTGTTTCAGGATAGTTAAAGATAGTTCATTCAGCCGCAGGGTCGGCATGGGAGCGAGGAGAGCGGGGAGGATTGTCTTTTACAGGGCGCTGAATGCAACAAACCCCGCGCTATCTTGCGATAGGCGGGGTTCGTTCTGACGAATATGGTTGCGGGAGCCGGATTTGAACCGACGACCTTCGGGTTATGAGCCCGACGAGCTACCAGGCTGCTCCATCCCGCGTCAGAGGGGCGCATTATACGGATTGGCCGTGAGTTGTCAAGTGCGTACGTTAAGTACCACGTCGCTTGGCTGATCAACAGACAATAAAAAGGCCACTGTCGAAACAGTGGCCTTTTTTTGAATCTGGTTGCGGGAGCCGGATTTGAACCGACGACCTTCGGGTTATGAGCCCGACGAGCTACCAGGCTGCTCCATCCCGCGCCTGTGGAATCGAATTGTACGGATTTTGTACTGGGAGTCAAGCGTTACTGTTTGATTTTTCGAATGTTTTTACTGATCGATAATCAAGAGAAAATAAAAAAGGCCACTGTCGAAACAGTGGCCTTTTTTGAATCTGGTTGCGGGAGCCGGATTTGAACCGACGACCTTCGGGTTATGAGCCCGACGAGCTACCAGGCTGCTCCATCCCGCGCCTGTGAGATCGAATTCTACGGATTTCCTTTCCGGTGTCAAGCATTAATTCAAAAAAATCCTTTTTTGTTCAAACCCTTAGCGTCTCAAATCGGCACGCGGCTCAGTCGCGACGGGGCTTGCAGGCCGATCGTCCCGCGCAGGCTGTTTCGTGGCAGGGGCATGGGATACTATCTGTATGAATTTACAGTAGTGGCTGTCGTCCATGTCCCTGCGCAAGATCATCCACATTGATTGTGACTGTTTCTACGCCGCCATCGAGATGCGTGACGACCCGCGCCTGGTCGGTCGACCCATGGCGGTGGGCGGGCAGCCTGGGCAGCGTGGAGTGATCGCCACCTGCAACTATGAGGCGCGCGCCTATGGCGTTCGCTCGGCGATGGCATCCGGGCATGCGCTGAAGCTGTGTCCGGACCTGGAGATCGTCAAGCCGCGCTTCGAGGCCTACCGCGAGGCGTCGCGGGAGATTCACGCGATCTTTCGCGACTACACCGAGTTGATCGAGCCGTTGTCCCTGGACGAGGCCTACCTGGATGTCAGTGACAGCCAATGGTTCGCCGGCAGCGCCACACGGATTGCCGAGGACATTCGCCGTCGGGTGGCCCGGCAGTTGCACATCACGGTTTCTGCCGGTGTGGCGCCGAACAAGTTCCTGGCCAAGATTGCCAGTGACTGGCGCAAGCCCAACGGCCTGTTTGTCATTACCCCGGACCAGGTGGAGGCGTTCGTTGCCCATCTGCCGGTGGCGCGCTTGCATGGGGTTGGCAAGGTGACAGCGGACAAGCTTTCGCGGCTGGGGATCGATACCTGCCTGTCGCTGCGCGACTGGTCGCGGCTGGCGTTGGTTCGCGAGTTCGGCAGTTTCGGCGAGCGCTTGTGGGGGCTGGCGCGGGGGATCGACGAGCGTGCGGTGCAGAACGACAGCCGGCGGCAGTCAGTCAGCGTCGAGAACACCTATGACCATGACCTGCCCGACTTGAACAGTTGCCTGGATAGACTGCCGGAGTTGCTGGCCAGCCTGAACGAGCGGATTGCGCGGATGGACAGCAGCTATCGGCCCGACAAGCCCTTCGTCAAGGTCAAGTTCCATGACTTCAGCCAGACCACCCTGGAGCAGGCGGGAGCGGGGAGGGACCTGGAAAGTTACCGGCAGTTGCTGAGCCAGGCGTTTGCCCGGGGTGGCAAGCCGGTACGTTTGCTGGGCGTTGGCGTGAGGCTGCGCGATCTGCGCGGGGCGCATGAGCAGTTGGAGTTGTTCGCAGATATATAGAAGAAGGGCTGCAAAGCAGCCCTTTTTCGTATTACTGCGCGCCCGGATCGGCCACCAGGCGTCCGGTGGCCTTGGTCAGTGTCTGCAGGAACTCCTGTTGCAGCTCCGGATCGTTGCGGGTCAGCTCGATCAGGCTCTGCTCCAGTTCACTGGCTTCTTCTTCCAGACCCAGTTCCGACAGGCGCTTCACCCGGTGGACCCACTGGCCGACATCATCGTCCTCGAGATCGTCGAAGATCAGCTCATGGGCCTCGAGCAGCTTGCCGCGCAGGTTGCCGCTGACCAGCAGGCTGGCATCGCCGCGCACCTGGTTGTCCTCGTCGACCACCTGCAGGTGCAGGGTGCCGATATGGTTGAGGTTCTGCTCGGAGAACGGGCTATCGAGCAGGTTCAGGCGTAGCACACCGTTCTTGTCGGTGGTCAGCTCGTGAGTCATCTTGCCGGCTTTGACCTCGACCAGACGTTCGTTCCACGGCAGGCTGATGGACTCCTCGCGCTTGCCCTTCTCGATCTCGTCGATGCCGGCCAGGTTCTGCTGGGCGCGACCGTTGGACTGCACGTTCATGAACGGGTTGACCCCCGCCAGGCCATAGCTGAGCCAGTCGTGGGTGACGCTGTCCGGCAGGTTGCCCAGAGCGAACACGTTGACCACGTTGGCACCAACGCCGGCCACCACCGCCACCGCGCCCAGCGGGATCTCGTAGATCTCCCGCCAGGGTTGGTAGGGTGTGTAGCGGTCGTAGCGGCGGGTCACCTCGAACTCGGTGACCTCGAAGCGCTTGAGCTCATGGATGCGTACACGTCGTTGCGGAAGCTCCATCACCTTCGGCTCGCCGACATCGATCTGCAGACTGTGCTCGAGCAGTTTGCGCTCGACGCGCTCCTCATGATCGCTGCGCTGGGACATCTGGTTGGCGCAGCCGCCGAGGAGCAGGGCGCCGCACAGTGCGGCGCCCCCCAGGGTGTAGGTACTTCGCTTGGACATGATCACTCGCGTAACGGGTTATCAGCGGCGGATGCGGGCCTGCAGGAAGGTCAGCACGTCATCGAGCGGCAGTGCCTGGGCCTCCGATTCGGTGCGGTGCTTGTACTCCAGGTTGCCTTCGGCAAGGCCCCGGTCGCTGACGACGATGCGGTGCGGAATGCCGATCAGCTCCATGTCGGCGAACTTGATGCCGGGGCTGGTCTTCTTGTCGCGGTCGTCCAGCAGTACCTCGTAGCCGGCGGCGGTCAGTTCGGCATACAGCTTGTCGGTGGCTTCGCGGACTACGTCGGTTTCGTAGCGCAGCGGTACCAGGGCGATCTGGAACGGGGCCAGGGCGTCGTTCCAGATGATGCCTTTTTCGTCATAGCTCTGCTCGATGGCGGCGGCAACCACGCGGGACACGCCGATGCCGTAGCAGCCCATGGACAGCACCACAGGCTTGCCGTTCTCACCCAGTACCTGGCACTTGAGCGCCTCGCTGTACTTGGTGCCGAGCTGGAAGATGTGGCCGACTTCGATGCCGCGCTTGATCACCAGGGTGCCCTGGCCGTCCGGGCTCGGGTCGCCCTCGACCACGTTGCGCAGGTCGGCGACCTGTGGAACCGGCAGGTCGCGCTCCCAGTTGACGCCGAAGTAGTGCTTGTCGTCGATGTTGGCGCCGATGCCGAAGTCGCTCATCAGGGCGACCGAGCGGTCGATGATGCACTCCAGCGGCAGGTTCAGCGGGCCGAGGGAGCCTGCGCCGGCACCGATGGCGGCGCGCAACTCGGCGTCGGACGCCATCACCAGCGGATCGGCGACCTGTTCCAGCTTGGCGGCCTTGATCTCGTTGAGTTCGTGGTCGCCACGGACGATCAGGGCGACCAGCTTGCCTTCCTCGGCGCCGTGCACGATCAGGGTCTTGACGGTCTTCTCGATCGCCAGGCCAAAGTTTTCCACCAGTTCGGCGATGGTCTTGGCGTTCGGGGTGTCGACCAGGCGCAGCTCTTCGGTCGGCGCCGGACGCACGGTTTCACGCGGGATGGCCTCGGCCTTCTCGATGTTGGCGGCGTAGTCGGAGGTGTCGCTGAAGATCACGTCGTCCTCGCCGGAGGAGGCGAGCACGTGGAACTCGTGGGAGTAGCTGCCACCGATGGAGCCGGTGTCGGCCTGCACCGGACGGAAGTCCAGGCCCAGGCGGGTGAAGATGTTGGAGTACGCCAGGTGCATGCGGTCGTAGGTTTCCTGCAGGGAAGCCTGGTCGGCATGGAAGGAGTAGGCGTCCTTCATGATGAACTCGCGGCCGCGCATCAGGCCGAAGCGCGGACGGATCTCGTCACGGAACTTGGTCTGGATCTGGTACATGTTCAGCGGCAGCTGCTTGTAGCTGGACAGCTCGTTGCGCGCCAGGTCGGTGATGACCTCTTCATGGGTCGGGCCGACGCAGAAGTCGCGCTGGTGGCGGTCCTTCAGGCGCAGCAGCTCGGGGCCGTATTGCTCCCAGCGGCCGGATTCCTGCCACAGTTCAGCCGGCTGGATGCTCGGCATCAGCACTTCGAGGGCACCGGCGGCGTTCATTTCCTCGCGGACCACGGCTTCGACCTTGCGCATCACCCGCAGGCCCATCGGCAGCCAGGTGTACAGGCCGGAGGCCAGTTTGCGGATCATGCCGGCACGCAGCATGAGCTGGTGGCTGATGACCACTGCATCGGCAGGGGTTTCTTTCTGGGTGGCGAGCAAATATTGACTGGTGCGCATGGTGGGCCGTGTCGATTGCCTGAATGTGAAATGACCCCGCATTGTACGGGGGCGAAACGAAAGCGTACAGAATGCAGCAGTCAGGCTTTTCTGTCAGCCAGGAAAAAGCCCGGCGATTGCCGGGCTTCTTCATTTACAGAGCGATGCAAGCGCGGGCTTACAGGATGCTCAGCGGGTACTCGACGATCAGGCGCAGTTCGTCCAGCGACGGGGAACCATAGTAGACACCGTCGGCGGAGCGGTAGGTGGCTTGGCGCACGCGGAAGCTCAGGTCTTTGGCCGGGCCTTCCTGGAGTACGTACTTGATGTCGATGTCGCGTTCCCATTCCTTGCCGTTGGTGGTGCCGGCGACGTTGGCGTCGCTGCCGCGGGCGTAACGGGTCATGAAGGTCAGGCCTGGAATGCCGTACTCGGCAAAGTTCAGGTCGTAACGTGCCTGCCAGGACTTCTCGTCTTCGGCGTTGAAGTCGGAGCGGGCGATGGAGTTGGCCAGGAACACGGTGCCGCCGCCGTCGATGCCGTAAGCGTAGTCGCCATCACCGGTGACCTTCTGGTAGGCGAGGGTGAAGGTGTGCGCGCCTACGTTATAGGCGGCCGAGAGGCTGAAGGCTCGGTTGTCGAGCTTGTCGCCATCGAACGCCTTGACGTTGGCGGCGCCGCTGCTCTTGGTGTCGTAGATGTTGAAGTCGAATACCAGGCCTTGTTTATCGGACAGCGGTACTGCCCAGTTCACGTTGGCGTAGTATTTGCGCCAGTAGTCTTCGACTTTGGAGTAGTAGAGGCTGGTGCTCAGGCCGTCGGTGATGGCATAGGTGCCGCCGAAGATGTTCGCTTCGGTCAGGCCGCCGTTCTTGATGCCGGCATCGTTGCGTCCGCGGATACTGTCCTTGTAGCTCTGGGCTTGTGCGTCGAGGCGAGTGAAGTGACCCGCGTTGAGCTCAAGGCCTTCGATCTCCTTGCTGGTCAGCAGGAAACCCTCGGCGGCTTCAGGCAGCAGACGGCTATCGTCAGTGGCGAAGACTGGCAGTGCAGTAAACTGACCGCCGAATTTCAGCACGGTGTTGGAGATGCGAGCTTTTACCGCGCCGTAGCCCTTGGAGTAGCTATCTTCCGGGCGGCCTTCGGAGTCGACCGGGAACAAGCCGGTGTTGGTGGTTCCGCGGCCGCCATCCAATTTGATGCCCAGCAGGCCGATGGCGTCGACGCCGACGCCAACGGTGCCTTGGGTGAAGCCGGATTCGAAGGTGCCAATGAAGCCTTGGCCCCATTCGGCTTGACGGCTCTGGCGGTCACCTGTCTCCGGGTCACGGTCATCGTTGCGACGGTCGCGGCTGAAATACAGGTTGCGCATTTTCACGTTCAGCGTGCTGTCATCGACGAAACCCTTGGACTCGTCCTGCGAAGAGGCGACAGCCAGTTGCGAAGTCCCTGCCGCTACGGCCAGGGCGATCATGCTCCACTTCATCACGCGCATCGTGATTTGCTCCTTTGGTTTTTAGGAAGAGTACCGCCGCACCCGGGTATTTTAGTTATGGGGCCGGCTCTTTCTTGTTATGTCGGCGAAAATGTATATCACGCGGACTATTCTTGGCGATATGGGCAGAAACAACCTTTCGGTAACTTTATGGCCATGTCGCTGTTGGTTGTCTCCATGTCGCAAATCACGCCTGTCATATAAGGGCGTACAACTCCAGCGCTGTCTCGAAACCGTCATTTTTGTATAAATACAAAGTACGGCTTGTGAAACTCCCTGGTTTATCCGATGCCGCTGTTGTTATTTGTCGCGTCCACCCTGCAATGCAGGGGTCGTGCCGACTTGGCGTGAAACGAATGCAACAAGCGTGCTCAAAATCACGAACGCTTGATGAAATTTTCACATTTGCCTTGAGCGGGGCTGGGAAACCTCCGCAAACACGGGGCGCGACCGGTTCGTCGGTGGGTCGCGATCCCTCCTTGTGTTTGCTTGTGAAGCTGCCTTCCAAGTCAAGGTGTTACCGCCGATTGTTTATCCTGGCTGTTTTATGTGAAGGATGTGTGGCGAAGGTCTGGCGAGCGGCATCATTTTGGTGCGAAAAGTAGCGCAGTGTTACCGAAGCAGGGCGTTGATGTTGTCATTCGCGTGCCACAAATGCCCAGGATCGACGTCGACGGGTGTGGCAGCGGTCGAAGCGGAGTATCCTTGCGCGCCTGTGCCCGACCGCTCGGAAGGGCAGAATCGCTTTAAGGAGGTTTGCCGTGTTCACCCTCGATTCGCGTCTGCAGGAGGATTCCCTGGTGCTGGGCGACCTGCCGCTGTGCCGCCTGCTGCTGAGCAAGGATGCCAACTACCCTTGGTTCATTCTGGTGCCGCGTCGCGCCGATATCACCGAAGTGTTCGAGCTCGAGGAGGCCGACCAGCAGCAACTGTGGGTCGAGACCACCGCCCTGGCCGAAGCGCTGAAGGATGCCTTTGCCGCCGACAAGATGAATGTCGCGGCGTTGGGTAACGTGGTCAGCCAGTTGCACATGCATGTGATCGTGCGCCGCCAGGGTGATGCTGCCTGGCCTGCCCCGGTTTGGGGCAAGGTGCCGGCCATCGGCTACACCCAGGAACAGATCGACGGCATTCGCCAGCAAGTGCGTGCGCTGCTGGGCGAAAGCTTCAAGGGGGCTTGAGGATGTCGCAGGAGCTGGAAATGCGCATGGTCGAACTGGAGACCCGTCAGGCGTTCCAGGACGACAGCTTGCAGGCGCTCAATGATGTGATTGTCGAGCAAAGTCGAGTAATCGAACGCTTGCAATTGCAGATGGCGGAGCTGATCAAGCGCTACGAGGAAATGGCCGGCCAGCAGGGCGGCGGGGAAGAAGAAGCGCCGCCGCCTCATTATTGAGCGCGGCGGCGGCAAAGGGTCAGCGGCGGGCGACGGCGACCACGTCTTCGGCCTGCAGGCCCTTGTCGCGGTGCATCACCGAGAACTCCACGCGCTGGCCTTCGACCAGCACCCGGTGGCCTTCGCCACGGATGGCGCGAAAGTGCACGAAGATATCGTCACCGGAGTCGCGGGAGATGAAGCCGAAGCCCTTGGAGGTGTTGAACCACTTCACGGTGCCGGTATCGCGATTGCCGGCGTCATGCGAAGTGCCTTGGGTGGAGCGGGCCTTTCGCGTGCCGCGAACGAAGCCGGCAATCAGGTGCAGGGCGCAGGCCAGGACAGCACAGGCCAGGGCTGGCAGGTTGCCCAGCTCCGGACGGGCCAGCAGGGTGACGGTCTGCAGCACCACAGCCAGCACCAGCAGCAGGCTGGCGGCGTGTTGCAATTGCTGACGCATGCCTTTGTAGTACTGCGGCAGTACCGGGGCAATGACCAGGTTGAGCAGTCCGAGCAGCGCCAGGTAGACGGCTTCGGGTTGTTGCAGGAAGGGTGTTGCGTCAGCTTTCAGGCTGGGTATGAGCGATAGCAGCAACGCCGCCAGGCCCGTCACCAGATGGACGATCTTGAACATTGGTTTGGCTCACATTGATAAGGCCGATCACAGGATGAGCTGGTCGCACGGTGCGCGTGAACGGTAGGCGCGAAAACGTGGCGGGCCAGCCTATGCACCCGGCACTGACAATCCGCACGGGTGGCACACTGCCTATTTAACAGCAAAGGCGCAGGCTTCTCAAACCGGTTGGCACGGGCGGCCCTGTGCCGCATGCGCCGGGCGGCAACTCTTGTTAGAGTGTTTGCTGCCCGCTTGATGATCAAGCCTTATGGAAAGGGGAGCTTCATGGCAATCGATATCGGTATCAGTGAAGAAGATCGCAAGTCCATCGTCGATGGGTTGTCCCGCCTGTTGTCGGATACCTATGTGCTGTATCTGAAAACCCATAACTTCCATTGGAACGTCACCGGTCCGTCGTTCCGCACCCTGCACCTGATGTTCGAGGAGCAATACAACGAGCTGGCCCTGGCGGTTGATTCGATCGCCGAGCGCATTCGCGCACTGGGCTTCCCGGCGCCGGGTTCCTATGCCTTCTATGCCCGCCACTCCTCCATCAAGGAAGAGGAGGGGGTGCCGCCTGCCGAGGAAATGATCCGCCAACTGGTGCAGGGGCAGGAGGCGGTGGTGCGCACCGCGCGCAGCATCTTCCCGGTGGTGGACAAGGTCAGTGATGAGCCGACCGCCGACCTGCTGACCCAGCGCATGCAGGTCCACGAGAAAACGGCGTGGATGTTGCGGGTCCTGCTCGACGGGAACTGATTGCCGGTTGCTTGTCGTTCTGCCGAATGCACCCGGGCCCGATACCGTTCGGCGGTATCGGGCCCGGGTGTTTGTGGGGAAGGCTTTGCCGCTGCTATCGGCCTGGTGGGTGGCGCTTCATGACAGTCATGGACCCGTTTGCTGACGAACGGGGTGTGTTTCGTGACGATGGGGCGGTGCGATGGGCGATCCGATGCGTGGTATCGATGGCAATGCAAGGCAGGGGGGAGGCAGTCCCCGGATTGATCCGTTCAGGCGGGATTTCGACATGGCCCAGGCCGGCCCCGTGTCACGCTCGGTGCGGCTCAACGGCTTTGCCACCTGCCTGCGCCTGGAGGTGGTGTACTGGCGCATCCTGGAGCGCATCGCCCAGGCCAACCGCTGTTCGGTGAGCGCCGTGCTGTCCTATGTGGATCGTGAGGTGCACCTGCGTCATGGTGGGGTGCGCAATTTCAGCGGCTTGGTCAGGGTGATCTGTGTCGCCTGGCTGCAGGAAGCGCGGGACGCGCACTGATCGCCGGGCTGCGCTGCTCTTCTTTACCATATATAATCCCGCTCTTTGCTGCCCTGGGCAGCGTGCGATGTGGTTGACGAGAGACACCCATGCCCCTGTATGACTATCAATGT
Organism: Pseudomonas mosselii; assembly: GCF_019823065.1. Classification (NCBI taxonomy): domain Bacteria; kingdom Pseudomonadati; phylum Pseudomonadota; class Gammaproteobacteria; order Pseudomonadales; family Pseudomonadaceae; genus Pseudomonas; species Pseudomonas mosselii. Next base: position 4,811,384 of record NZ_CP081966.1, on the reverse strand, counting down.
GCATCCTGCGAACACCGAATGGAGGTGTTGCAGAAGATCAGTGCCGCGCCGCTGACCGATTGCCCGGCGTGTCAGGCGCCGGCATTGAAGAAGCTGCTGTCGGTCCCCGGCTTTCGCCTGAGTGGCAATGGCTGGTACGAGACCGACTTCAAGACCGGGGCAAAAAAGAATCTGGCAGGCGGCGACAAGGCCGACTGAGTTGAATTGCACCCGCCGGGTCTTGCAGTATTAGCCCCTTGGGCGGCCAAGACCTCCACCGAACACACGAATCACGAGAAGCGAAACCACGATCATGATGCGCAGCCATTATTGCGGCCAACTGAACGAGTCCCTGGACGGCCAGGAAGTCACCCTTTGCGGCTGGGTCCATCGTCGCCGCGACCACGGCGGGGTGATTTTCCTCGACATCCGTGACCGCGAAGGCATGGCCCAGGTCGTGTTCGACCCGGATCGCGCCGAAACCTTCGCCGCCGCCGACCGCGTGCGCAGCGAATATGTCGTGCAGATCACCGGCAAGGTGCGCAAGCGCCCAGAAGGCGCGGTGAACGCCAACATGGCCTCGGGCGCCATCGAGATCCTCGGCTACCAGCTGAACGTGCTCAACGAAGCGGAAACCCCGCCGTTCCCGCTGAACGAATACTCCGACGTCGGCGAGGAAACCCGCCTGCGCTACCGCTTCATCGACCTGCGCCGTCCGGAAATGGCCGACAAGCTGCGCCTGCGTTCGCGCATCACCAGCAGCATCCGTCGCTTCCTCGACGAGAACGGCTTCCTTGATGTCGAAACACCGATCCTGACCCGCGCCACCCCTGAGGGCGCGCGCGACTACCTGGTGCCGAGCCGCACCCACGCTGGCAGCTTCTTCGCCCTGCCGCAGTCGCCGCAACTGTTCAAGCAGCTGCTGATGGTCGCCGGCTTCGACCGCTACTACCAGATCGCCAAGTGCTTCCGCGACGAAGACCTGCGCGCCGACCGCCAGCCGGAATTCACCCAGATCGACATCGAGACCAGCTTCCTCGACGAGTCCGAGATCATGGGCCTGACCGAAAGCATGATCCGCAAGCTGTTCAAGGAAGTGCTGGACCTGGAGTTCGGTGAATTCCCGCACATGACCTTCGAAGAAGCCATGCGCCGCTACGGTTCCGACAAGCCGGACTTGCGTATTCCGCTGGAGCTGGTCGACGTCGCTGACCAGCTGAAAGACGTCGACTTCAAGGTCTTCGCCGGCCCTGCCAACGATCCGAAGTGCCGCGTCACCGCCCTGCGCCTGCCAGGCGGCGCCAGCATGCCGCGCAGCAAGATCGATGAGTACACCAAGTTCGTCGGCATCTACGGTGCCAAGGGCCTGGCCTACATCAAGGTCAACGAGCGCGCCAAGGGTGTCGAGGGTCTGCAGTCGCCGATCGTCAAGAACATCCCCGAGGCCAACCTCAACAACATCCTCGACCGCGTGGGTGCCGTGGATGGCGACATCGTGTTCTTCGGTGCCGACAAGTTCAAGATCGTCAGCGAGGCCCTGGGCGCGCTGCGTATCCGTCTGGGCCACGACTTCGAGCTGCTGACCTGCGAGTGGGCGCCGATGTGGGTCGTCGACTTCCCGATGTTCGAAGAGAACGAAGACGGCAGCTTCACCGCGCTGCACCACCCGTTCACCGCGCCGAAGTGCACCCCTGAAGAGCTGGAGGCCAACCCGGCCACCGCGCTGTCGCGTGCCTACGACATGGTCCTGAACGGCACCGAGCTGGGTGGCGGTTCGATTCGTATCCACCGTAAAGAGATGCAGCAAGCGGTCTTCCGCCTGCTGGGTATCGAAGCGGCAGAACAGGAAGAGAAGTTCGGCTTCCTGCTCGACGCCCTGAAGTTCGGCGCGCCGCCTCACGGTGGCCTGGCCTTCGGCTTGGACCGCCTGGTCATGCTGATGACCGGCGCCCAGTCGATCCGTGAAGTGATCGCCTTCCCGAAAACCCAGAGCGCCGCCTGCGTCATGACCCAGGCCCCGGGCATGGTCGACGCCAAGGCCCTGCGTGAACTGCACATCCGTCTGCGCGAGCAGACCAAGGTCGAGTGATCGACCGGGGCGCCCCGGCAACGGGGTGCCCCCGCGCTTGAGGCGCAGGATTCTTCACGTTCCGCCCTTCGGGGCGGAACCTGTTTCTGTTTCAAGGATTCGGAGTCGTTATGGCTGGTCATTCCAAGTGGGCGAACATCAAGCACCGCAAAGAGCGCCAGGATGCCAAGAGAGGCAAGGTCTTCACCAAGTGGATCCGCGAACTGACCGTCGCGGCCAAGCAGGGCGGTCCTGACCCGGCCTCCAACCCGCGGCTGCGCCTGGCGCTGGACAAGGCCCTGGGTGCCAACATGAGCCGCGATATCATCGATCGCGCCGTGGCCCGTGGTGCCGGCACCAACGAAAGCGACAACGTCGAAGAGCTGAGCTACGAGGGCTACGGCCCGGGCGGCGTGGCGATCATGGTCGAGGCCATGACCGACAACCGCAACCGTACCGCCGCCGCCGTGCGTCATGCCTTCACCAAGTGTGGTGGCAACCTGGGCACCGACGGTTCGGTGGCCTACCTGTTCGAGCGCAAGGGGCAGATCAGCTTCGCCGCCGAGCTTGCGGTCGACGAGGAGGCGCTGATGGAAGCCGCGATGGAGGCCGACGCCGATGACGTGGTGGCCAACGACGATGGCTCCTTCGAGGTGTTCACTTCGTTCAACAGTTTCTATGCCGTGCGCAATGCGCTCGAAGAGGCTGGCTTCAAGGCCTCGGACGCTGAGATCGTGATGCAGCCGACCACCAGTGCCGAGCTGGACAAGGACGGCGCGGAGAAGGTGCTCAAGCTGATCGACATGCTCGAGGACCTGGACGACGTGCAGAACGTCTACTCCAATGCACAGATCTCCGATGAGATCATGGAAACGCTGGGCTGATCGTTTCGGCTATCGGCTTGATCGCGGAGCAAGCCCGCTCCCACAAGACGTGCGCCAGATGGCGGTGTAGGTTTTGTGGGGGCGGGCTTGTCCTGCGATATGGCCGGCAAATTCGCACATCTTTGTAGGCGTTATGACTCTCATTCTTGGTATCGACCCTGGCTCGCGCATCACCGGCTTCGGCGTGGTCCGCCAGACCGCCCGTGGCTGCGAGTACGTGGCGTCGGGTTGTATCCGCACCGGCGGCGGCGAGCTGCACGAGCGCCTGCAGATCGTCTTTCGCGGGGTGAGCGAGATCATCCGCGAGCATGGCCCGGTGACCATGGGCATCGAGCGGGTGTTCATGGCGCGCAACGCCGACTCGGCGCTCAAACTGGGCCAGGCCCGGGGCGCGGCCATCGTCGCTGCGGCCGAGGCCGGCCTGGAGATCGCCGAGTACACCGCAAGCCAGGTCAAGCAGGCCGTTGCCGGCACCGGCGGGGCCAATAAAGAGCAGGTGATGATGATGGTCATGCACCTGCTCAAGCTGACCCAGAAACCGCAGATCGACGCCTCCGACGCCCTGGCCATCGCCCTGTGCCACGCCCATACCCGTTCCAGCCTGATTCCCCATGGGTTGGCGACAGCGCGGCGGCGTGGCGGGCGCTTGCGTCTGTAACCGCTTCATGCGCTGATACACATTTTGTCCGGGTGGCGCGCGCTCCCGGCGCATTTGCTGATAGGGTGGACCGGTTTTCGACCGGCGCCCGAGAGGAAGGAACGGAACGTGATTGGACGTTTGCGTGGCACCCTGGCGGAAAAACAGCCGCCGCACCTGATTATCGACGTCAACGGCGTAGGCTATGAGCTGGAAGTGCCGATGACTACCCTGTACCGCCTGCCCAAGGTCGGCGAGCCAGTGACCGTGCACACCCACCTGGTGGTGCGCGAAGATGCCCACCTGCTCTATGGTTTTGCCGAAAAGCGCGAGCGCGAGCTGTTCCGTGAGCTGATCCGTCTCAACGGCGTGGGGCCGAAGCTGGCGCTGGCGCTGATGTCCGGCCTGGAAGTGGACGAGCTGGTGCGCTGTGTGCAGGCCCAGGACGCCTCGGTCCTGGTGCGCGTGCCCGGCGTCGGCAAGAAAACCGCCGAGCGCCTGCTGGTCGAGCTCAAGGATCGCTTCAAGGCGTGGGAAACCTCCCCGGCGATGTTCACCTTGGTCTCCGACGGCCCGCTGCCGGTGGCCAGCGAGTCCTCGGCCGAGGCCGACGCGGTCAGCGCTCTGGTCTCCCTGGGCTACAAGCCACAGGAAGCGAGCAAGGCGATTGCCGCGATCAAGGACAAGGCTGGCCTTAGCAGCGAGGAACTGATCCGTCGCAGCCTTAAAGGGATGATTGCCAAGTGATCGAGACCGACCGCCTGATCGCCGCCAGTGGCCGCGACCGTGAAGAAGTCCAGGACCGCGCGATCCGCCCGCTGCGCCTGGACGAATACATCGGCCAGCCGGTGGTGCGCGAGCAGATGGCGCTGTTCATCCAGGCCGCGCGCGGGCGCAACGAATCCCTCGACCATACCCTGATCTTCGGCCCGCCAGGCCTGGGCAAGACCACCCTGGCCAACATCATCGCCCAGGAGATGGGCGTGTCGGTCAAGAGCACCTCGGGGCCGATTCTCGAACGCCCGGGTGACCTGGCGGCGATGCTGACCAACCTCGAACCCCATGACGTGCTGTTCATCGACGAGATCCACCGGTTGTCGCCGGTGGTCGAGGAAGTGCTCTACCCGGCAATGGAAGACTTCCAGCTGGACATCATGATCGGCGAAGGCCCCGCCGCGCGCTCGATCAAGCTCGACCTGCCGCCGTTCACCCTGGTCGGCGCCACCACCCGTGCCGGCATGCTGACCAACCCGCTGCGCGACCGTTTCGGCATCGTCCAGCGCCTGGAGTTCTACAGCAACAAGGACCTGGCCACCATCGTCAGCCGATCGGCCGGCATTCTCGGGCTGCCGATGGACGACAAGGGCGCCTTCGAGATCGCCCGCCGGGCGCGGGGGACGCCACGCATCGCCAATCGCCTGCTGCGGCGGGTGCGCGACTTTGCCGAAGTGCGTGGCAAGGGCGAAATCACCAAGGCGGTCGCGGACATGGCGCTGAACCTGCTGGATGTCGACGAACGTGGCTTTGATCATTCCGACCGCCGTCTGCTGCTGACCATGATCGAGAAGTTCGACGGCGGCCCGGTGGGGCTCGACAACATTGCCGCGGCGATCGGCGAGGAGCGTCACACCATCGAGGACGTGCTCGAGCCCTATCTCATCCAGCAGGGCTACATCATGCGTACTCCGCGAGGCCGCGTGGTGACCCGGCACGCCTACCTGCATTTCGGCCTGAACATCCCCGGGCGCTTCTGCGAAGGTGGTGAATATGCCGCCCAGGACGACATATGACAGATCAAATCGGGTTTTTCGTGGTCCTACCGCTGGCACGGCGCAGGCTCGCTGGCAATACGACATTATCGATGCAAAAACAGTTGCCGGGGCGGATTGGCAAGTTCAGGAGTAACCACTAGAGTATGCGCGCGCAAAATGGGCTGGAACCGTTCGCACACCGTTGTCGCGTCTATTACGAGGATACCGACGCCGGTGGCGTGGTGTATTACGTCAACTACCTCAAGTTCATGGAGCGCGCCCGCACCGAGTGGCTGCGGCACCTTGGGTTCTCCCAGGCCCAGCTGGCGCAGGACAACCTGTTGTTCGTGGTCCATTCCAGCGAGGCGCGCTATCACGCGCCGGCCCGCCTGGACGATGAGCTGCGGGTGACCGCGCAAGTGCTTGAATTGAATCGTGCCAGCCTGCGCTTCGTGCAGCAGGTGTGGCGAACACAGGATGAAGTGCTGCTCTGCGAGGGGCAGTTCCTGGTGGCCGCCGTGCGCGCCGACACTTTCAAACCCCGGGCCATTCCGCCAGAACTGCGCGACGCCTTCCTGGCGGACGGCACGGGTACTCAATCGAACGCAGGAGAATAAGCGTGGAAGCAAACGTCGTCGACCATACCTCCATGTGGAGCCTGGTCGCCAATGCCAGTATCGTGGTTCAGCTGGTGATGCTGACCCTCGTGGCAGCCTCGGTGACCTCTTGGATCATGATCTTCCAGCGCAGCACCATGCTGCGCGCCGGTCGTCGTGCACTGGACGCTTTCGAAGAGCGTTTCTGGTCAGGCATCGACCTGTCCAAGCTCTACCGTCAGGCGGGCAGCAACCCTGATCCGGACTCGGGTGTCGAGCAGGTGTTCCGCGCCGGCTTCAAGGAGTTCTCGCGCCTGCGCCAGCAGCCGGGTGTCGACCCGGACGCGGTCATGGAAGGTGTCGGTCGTGCCATGCGCGTAGCCATCTCCCGCGAGGAAGAGAAGCTTGAGCAGAGCCTGCCGTTCCTGGCCACCGTCGGTTCCACCAGCCCGTACATCGGTCTGTTCGGTACCGTATGGGGCATCATGAACTCGTTCCGCGGCCTGGCCAGCGCCCAGCAGGCTACTTTGGCCACCGTGGCACCCGGCATCGCCGAGGCGCTGGTTGCCACCGCGATCGGCCTGTTCGCCGCGATCCCCGCCGTTATCGCCTACAACCGTTTTGCCGCGCGCAGTGAAGTGCTGATTGGCCGCTACTACACCTTCGCCGATGAGTTCCAGGCGATCCTGCACCGCAAAGTACACACCAGCGAAGAGTGATCAGGTAGAAACCCATGGCCCGAGTTCGCCACAAACGCAAGCCGGTCGCCGAGATGAACGTGGTGCCCTACATCGACGTGATGCTGGTGCTGCTGGTCATCTTCATGGTGACCGCCCCCATGCTCAATCAGGGCGTGAAGGTGGACCTGCCCAAGGTTTCCAGCGAAGCCCTGCCGCAGGACAACAACGTCCAGGTCCTGACCATTTCGATCAAGGCCGACAAGACCTACTACTGGAACCTTGGCAGCGAAGTCGACACCGACAAGCAGATGGACAAGGCCATGACCTTGCCGGAAATGACTGGGGCGGTGACCAAGATCATCGCCGCCGGCCGTGATCAGGGCAAGCAGACCCAGGTCTTCATCCGTGGCGACAAGGCCGTCGACTACGGCGCGGTCATGGGCGCCATGGGCGGGTTGCAGAAGGCCGGTGTCGGTAACGTTGGCCTGATTACCGAGGCGCCCTGATGCAACAGCGAGAGCCATCCGCCTCGGAAAGCTACTTCTGGCCCAGTGTCTGGGCCATTGCGCTGCATGTGCTGGTGTTCGGCATGCTGTTCGTCAGCTTCGCCATGACTCCAGAGCTGCCGCCTGCCAAACCTATCGTCCAGGCCACGCTCTACCAGCTCAAGTCCAAGAGTCAGGCGACTACCCAGACCAATCAGAAGATTGCCGGGGAGGCGAAGAAGACCGCTTCGCGCCAGACCGAGGTCGAGCAGATGGAGCAGAAGAAGGTCGAGCAGGAGGCCGTGAAGGCCGCGGAACAAAAGAAAGCCGACGCCGCTCAAAAGGCCGAGGAGGCTCGCGAAGCCGCCGAGGCGAAGAAGGCTGAGGAGGCCGCCAAGGCCGCCGAGCAGAAGAAAGCCGCCGAGGCCAAGAAAGCCGAGGAAGCGAAGAAGGCCGCTGAAAAGCAACAGGCCGACATCGCCAAGAAGAAGGCTGAGGAAGAGGCCAAGAAGCAGGCCGAGGAAGAAGCCAAGAAACAAGCCGCGGAAGAGGCGAAGAAGAAAGCCGCCGAAGACGCGAAGAAAAAAGCAGCCGAGGACGCCAAGAAGAAAGCGGCGGCCGAGGAGGCGAAGAAGAAGGCAGCTGAAGAGGCCAAGAAAAAGGCCGCGGCAGACGCCCAGAAGAAAAAGGCACAGGAAGCGGCTCGCAAGGCGGCGGAAGACAAGAAGGCCCAGGCGCTCGCCGAGCTGTTGTCCGACACCACCGAGCGGCAGCAGGCGCTGGCCGACGAGCAGGGTGACCAGGTGGCCGGCGACTTCGACGACCTGATTCGCATGCGCGCGGCCGAAGGTTGGGCGCGTCCGCCATCTGCGCGCAAGGGCATGACGGTAGTTCTGCAGATCAACATGCTGCCGGACGGCACCATCACCAACGTGAGTGTGGCCAAGTCCAGCGGCGACGGCCCGTTCGACAGCTCGGCCGTGGCCGCGGTGAAGAACATTGGTCGGTTGACCGAGATGCAGGGCTTGAAGCCGAGCGATTTCAATCCGTATCGTTCATTCAAGATGACATTTACACCTGAGGATCTAGCGTTGTGATTAAACGTCTGAGAGGACTCCTGGTCTTGCTCTGCTGCGTGGCAGGCATGGCCATGGCAGAAGAAAAGAACATCCTGGTCACCAGTGGTAGCGACCGGGCAACTCCCATTGCGGTAGTGCCGTTCGGCGTGCAGGGCGGCAGCGTGCTGCCCGAGGACATGGCTGACATCATCAGCAACGACCTGCGCAACTCCGGTTACTACGGGCCGATTCCGCGGCAGAACATGATCAGCCTGCCTACCCAGGCCAGCGAAGTGATCTTCCGTGACTGGAAAGCCCTGGGCGCCCAGTACGTCATGGTCGGCAACATCGTGCCGGCAGGTGGTCGCCTGCAGGTGAGCTACGCGCTGTTCAACGTCGCCACCGAGCAGCAAGTGCTGACCGGCAGCGTTGCTGGCGGCGTCGACCAGCTGCGCGACATGGCTCACTACATCGCCGATCAGTCGTTCGAAAAGCTCACCGGGATCAAGGGGGCGTTCTCCACCCGCATGCTGTACGTGACCGCCGAGCGTTTCTCGACCAACAACACCCGTTACACCCTGCAGCGTTCGGACTACGACGGTGCCCGTGCAGTGACCCTGTTGCAGTCGCGTGAGCCGATCCTGTCGCCGCGTTTCGCGCCGGATGGCAAGCGTATCGCCTATGTCTCGTTCGAGCAGAAGCGCCCGCGCATCTTCATCCAGCACATCGACACCGGCCGCCGCGAGCAGATTACCAACTTCGAAGGCCTGAACGGCGCTCCAGCCTGGTCGCCTGACGGTACCCGCCTGGCGTTCGTGCTGTCGAAGGATGGCAACCCGGACATCTACGTGATGAACGTGGCCTCGCGCCAGATCACTCGCGTGACCGCAGGCCCGGGCATCAATACCGAGCCGTTCTGGGGCAAGGATGGCAACACCCTGTACTTCACCTCCGACCGTGGCGGCAAGCCGCAGATCTATAAACAGTCGATTGGTGGCGGTGGTGCCGAGCGCGTGACCTTCGTTGGCAACTACAACGCCAACCCGAAACTGTCGGCGGACGAGAAGACCCTGGTGATGATCCATCGCCAGCAGGGCTTCACCAACTTCAAGGTGGCCGCTCAGGACCTGCAACGCGGAAGTGTAAAGATTCTCTCCGAGACCAGTCTTGATGAGTCTCCCACTGTTGCGCCAAACGGCACCATGCTAATCTACGCCACCCGCCAGCAGGGCCGGGGAGTCTTGATGCTCGTGTCGCTTAACGGCCGTGTGAGGCTCCCACTTCCTACCGCTCAAGGCGAAGTCAGAGAACCGTCCTGGTCCCCTTACCTGAACTGATTGCGGCGTAACATTTTTTGCTTAACACACTGGGGTTTCATTAGGAGTTTCACGATGGAAATGCTGAAGTTTGGTAAATTCGCTGCGCTGGCTCTGGCCATGGCCGTAGCTGTAGGTTGCTCCTCGAAGGGCGGTGACAACGCTGGTGAAGGCGCTGTTGACCCGAACGCTGGCTACGGTGCCAACACTGGCGCTGTCGACGGCTCCCTGAGCGAAGAAGCCGCCCTGCGCGCAATCACCACCTTCTACTTCGAATACGACAGCTCGGATCTGAAGCCAGAAGCCATGCGCTCCCTGGACGTTCACGCCAAGGACCTGAAAGCCAACGGCAACCGCGTTGTTCTGGAAGGCAACACCGACGAGCGCGGCACCCGCGAGTACAACATGGCTCTGGGTGAGCGTCGTGCCAAGGCCGTTCAGCGCTACCTGGTTCTGCAGGGCGTTTCCCCTGCTCAACTGGAACTGGTTTCCTACGGCGAAGAGCGTCCAGTTGCCACCGGCAACGACGAGCAGTCCTGGGCTCAGAACCGTCGCGTAGAACTGCGTAAGTAAGTTCTTATGCGTATGTGCCGTCGTGCTGTAACCGTCCTCGCACTCAGCCTGCCCCTTTCGGCGTGGGCTGCGGTTCCCGTAGTAGATGACAACGCGGGTGGCTATCCACCTGCGGGTTATGGCACGAGCGGCGCCTATGCCGGAGCAGGGGCTTCGGCCCCTGCTTCTGCAAATGGCCAGCTGTTCATGCAGCTGCAGCAGATGCAGGACCAGATTTCCCGCCAGCAAGGCATCATCGAAGAGTTGCAGAACGATGTGTCGCGCATGAAGCAGGAAAACCTCGAGCGCTACCAGGATCTCGACCGCCGCATCAGCAGCGGTGCCGCGCCTGCCGCGACTCCAGACAATTCCTCCACCGGTGGCGCGAACAACGCAGCCACGGGTGCCGCCGCCGGCGCCAGCGCCGCGCAGCCACCGGCCGCCAGCAGCGAGCCGGGTGATCCGGCGAAAGAGAAGCTGTATTACGACGCCGCTTTCGACCTGATCAAGCAGAAGGACTTCGACAAGGCCAGCCAGGCCTTCAACGCCTTCTTGCGCAAGTACCCCAACAGCCAGTACGCCGGCAATGCCCAGTACTGGCTTGGCGAGGTCAACCTGGCCAAGGGCGACCTGCAAGGCGCCAGCCAGGCCTTCGCCGAAGTCGGCCAGAAGTACCCGAAACACAGCAAGGTGCCGGACTCGCTGTACAAGTTGGCCGATGTCGAGCGCCGCATGGGCCACACCGACAAGGTCAAGGGCATCCTGCAGCAGGTCATCACCCAGTACCCCGGCACTTCCGCCGCACAACTGGCCCAGCGCGACCTGCAGAAGCTCTGAGCGATCCGTTGATGAAGAAACCCGCGCCTGCCGCGGGTTTTTTCGTTAGAATCACGGCCCTTTTTTCGTAAACACGCTGCCGCGGATAACGCCATGTCGAGTCCGCGACAGTGCCTGACGGAGGCGGACAGCCTGTTCAGCTGTCACGCCCGTGGCGAACATGCAAGACACATTACGCATCACCGAAGTGTTTTACTCGTTGCAGGGTGAAACGCGAACGGCCGGGCTGCCCACGGTTTTCGTGCGCCTGACCGGTTGCCCCCTGCGCTGCCAGTACTGTGACAGTGCCTACGCCTTCAGTGGCGGCACTATTCGCACCCTCGATTCGATCCTCGAGCAGGTCGCCGGCTTCAGGCCGCGCTACGTCTGCGTGACCGGCGGCGAGCCGCTGGCCCAGCCCAACGCGTTGCCGTTGCTGCAGCGCCTGTGCGATGCCGGTTATGACGTGTCGTTGGAAACCAGCGGCGCCCTCGACATCAGTGGCGTCGACACCCGGGTCAGCCGTGTGGTTGACCTCAAGACCCCAGGCTCGGAAGAGTCCCATCGCAACCGCTACGAGAACATCGAGCTGCTGACCGGCAACGACCAGGTCAAGTTCGTCATCTGTTCCCGCGAGGACTACGATTGGGCGGTTTCCAAGCTGATTCAGTACAACCTGGCCGAGCGTGCCGGGGAGGTGCTGTTCTCGCCCAGCCACCATCAGGTGAGCGCTACCGACCTGGCCGACTGGATCGTCGCCGACAACCTGCCCGTGCGTTTCCAGCTGCAGTTGCATAAGTTGCTGTGGAACGACGAACCCGGACGTTGAGGAGAAAAACATGACTGACAAACGCGCGGTAATCCTGCTGTCCGGTGGCCTGGACTCGGCCACCGTGGTGGCCATGGCCAAGGCCGACGGCTACCAGTGCTACACCATGAGCTTCGACTACGGCCAGCGCCATCGCGCCGAGCTCAACGCCGCGGCACGGGTGGCCCGTGACCTGGGCGTGGTCGAACACAAGGTGATCGGCCTGAACCTCGACGGCATCGGTGGCTCGGCCCTGACCGACAGCAGCATCGATGTGCCCGAGGCCCCAAGCGAGGGAATTCCGGTCACCTACGTGCCGGCTCGCAACACCGTGTTCCTTTCCCTGGCCCTGGGCTGGGCGGAGGTGCTCGAAGCCCGTGACATCTTCATTGGTGTCAACGCCGTGGACTATTCCGGTTATCCGGACTGCCGCCCGGAATTTGTCGAAGCCTTCGAGCGCATGGCCAACCTGGCCACCAAGGCCGGCGTGCAAGGGCAGGGCTTTTGCATCCAGGCACCGTTGCAGAACCTGAGCAAGGCGCAGATCGTCCAGGCGGGCATTGCCCGTGGCGTTGACTACAGCCTCACCGTTTCCTGCTACCAGGCCGACGACGACGGGCGTGCCTGTGGCAAGTGCGACAGCTGCCGCCTGCGGGCCGACGGCTTCAAGGCGGCCGGTGTAGAGGATCCCACCCGGTATTTTTGAAAAAAGTTGCGATGGGGTGTTGATTTCCTCTGAGAAATCAGTAATATACGCGCCATCCAACGGGTCGTTAGCTCAGTTGGTAGAGCAGTTGGCTTTTAACCAATTGGTCGTAGGTTCGAATCCTACACGACCCACCATTATTCACAGCGGTTCGTGAGTGCTAGAGAGGGGGGCTTGCCACAGCCATGTCTAGTCTTGCAGCCGTCTGGAGCGAACCTTAGGCTCGCTTCGGCGTGATGTCAATATGGAATAGCCCGCCACTTATGGCGGGCTTTTTCGTTCCTGGGCCAAAAAACTCAATGACTTAGGGGATTTGCGGGCTGCTCACCTCCGCGAAACCTCGCTTCGCGACGTCTCCAAAACACGCGCAGCCAAAGGCATGGCGCCAGTTTCCTAGCGCCAGTGACCTGGAACAGTTATGTGCTATCTGCCCTGCTTCAGCTAACCATGTAGTGGCTCATTGCCATTCGTCGGTTCAGAACTTCGGGGAGGCACGGGCGTTGTACACAGTGCCTGCGACAGCAGAATGAGATCGAGCAAAAGGTGTAGACCCTGTTGTCGATGCCATCAGGCTGAACAGAAGGCTTGGTTGAAAGAGATCTTCGGGCGGTAGCAAAGCACTGGCACAGCTCTGCCTGAACTCAATCAGCAGACGTTCTGGTGCCGAGCAGCCACCTCCTTGATCATCTTGTTCGATCGTTATTCGTCGACCAGGCTCTGTGCGGGTACCGCTTTCACCTGGACGCGAATTTGGTGCACTACATTCATCCACCCGACGTACAAGCCTCAATGCCCCCTGCTGCATGCTGCGCTCGTGCAGTACGTCTCGCATGTGGTCATAGTCGGCTTCGATGTAGCTCATAGTGGTTGCGATGTTCGAATGGTTCAGCAGGTTCTTGGTCAGGTGGATGTTTCTTTCCGGCTGCTTCATCAGATCGGTTGCAAGCGTGTGCCTGAACCGGTGCGGAGTCATCCGCACCCCGAGCCTGATGATCAGCTTCTTGTACATCGCCTCGACCTGGTCCGAGTTCATTTCATGCCGCTTGTAATGGCGGGAGAAACGATTGACGTTGAACAGCTGGTCATCGGCGGCAAAGCCCGCTCGACGAGCTTCATCGACGAGGCGCTGAATGTGCGGCGCTAGCCCATCCATGATGGGAATGCGAAACTCGCGGTGTGTTTTTTCGGTTTCGCCGCGGACGAGAACCAGCCGTCGATCCCAGTCCACATCCTTGAGCCGGATGCATAGCAGTGCATTCAGCCGTATGCCGGTGTAGTAGAACATCTCGAAAGTTGCCAGCCAGAACCACGCTGGTGTGATTCTGGCCCGGTCCCCAGTCGACTCCTCCTGGTCAGCAAGACTTCTGAGCCACCGCCTTGCACGGACGATCGCTTCGCCGGCAATGATTTTGCTCTGTCGCTTCGGTGCAATTACCGTCGTCTTCTTGAATGGGTTCACATCGGTGTTGGGAAGAATCCCGTACTCGATGCCGTACCCCCATATTGTTCGGAGGTGATTGGAGTAAGTGTTCCAGCTGCGCTTCGACAGACCTCCTTCAATCAGCTTGTTCCTTAAGGCAAGGACGTCCCGTCGATCGATGGTCTCCACATCAACAGCGTTACCGAAGTTCTTTTCCAGCTTCTTCATTGCCGCGCCGTAGATTTTCGCGCTGGCAGGCCGGAGGTCGTGATCGACGAGGTATTCCCGGAGCAATTTCTGGGGCGTCATTCAGCGGCCCCTTCCGTCACTCGTCGCAAGCTTGGGTTGTTCAGGGGCTGCTCAGCAAAGATCAGCTTCGGATCAAGAAGCAAGTAGCCCCTCAGCTGCGTGGTCTTCCGTGGGCCTACTACATCGTAGGTCCAGATGTTCAGCTGCTTGCTGGTTTTCTGGTGGCTCTTCTCTTTCTCAAATGCGCGTTGTACATGCTGCCAGGCCGCTGTCCCCGGTTTACCGACGATCCTCTCAAGCTCCGGGTGCTCAAGCACATATCGCTTGAAGATCCCAGGGGTAACGAGCATTGCTGTGTCGTCGACGGTGTGAATCAGGGCCTTGGTATCGTTGATGATCAATTTGTGGGAGGCGACCCCGGCTTTGAGCCAGGCGATGAAAGCTCCTCCCAGCGAACTACTCGTAGGCATGGTGGTGACATCTTTTATTGCAGCATTCCTTGCTGTGGCTGCTAGAGAATCGTCAGCCGGCTCTACCTCTTCGAGTCCTTGCTGAGGAGGGGAGGCGGCTGCTGAGCCTGGGCTAGCACTTAGCTCTTCTGATGGCGCAGTGATATTACTATACAGTGACAGTAATTCTTCGCGCTCAGACGATCGGATCCCTTCGGTTGGAGTTGGCTGGACTAGGGCTCGAGGTCGTGCCGGCGGTTGAGTTGCATCGCCCGAGGGGGCGACTGGCTCATCCGGTACCGCACAGACGGTTTCCGCACTGGTGCCCGCCTGCGCGACTGTCTCCGGTTCCTGGTCCAGGGTGAGGCTGCCACCGTATAGAGGGGGGCGTTCGTCCGGATTCGGCCAGACGAGTACCGGCGAGACCTTTAAGAAGGTGAAGCTGTTCTTCCAACCGCGGCCGTTATCGATGGTGGCTTTCCAGATCGCCTTATCCTGGGCATTGGTCTGGATGATTGCCTGGTCCTGCAGCATGTTGAAGAACGGAGCATTGGAGGTTGGCACTCCCTCAATACCCTGGGTCAGCAAGTATGCCCGGAGCTGGTCTGCTGCTGGCTTACTCACCAGCCAAAGCGCATCTTGCGTCAGCCAACCATCTGCCGGTCCATCTGGCTGATTGAGCTTGAGTTTTTCTCGCACCAGGAATCGCAGACCGTCGGCCAGTTGTCGCTGCAGCGATTGCTTTGGGGCCGCAAGCGCGCGTTCAGGATTGCCTCCCAGTTGCTGGGCAACGGAAGCTTTATCCGCCTGGATCACCATTTCGCCGAGGATGCCGGCGTGCTCGTACTGGCCGGCGAGAAGGTAGATCAGTTGCTTCCATAATTCAGGGAAACCGCTGAGCCAGTCCAGGATTCCGGTGTCCAGGACTTGCATGTACACAAGAGCTGAAGCAGCCCCGTGCAGTTGGTACTCCCTACCTTTCACATACTTGAACCGGTAGGGGCGGTTGATCGGGCCGTGCCATGGGTGCCATGCGCGGCCATCTTCGAGCTCGACGCGGAGGTCAACAGCGATCTTCCCCAAGTCGTGTAGCAACGCGCCGTAGGCGGCCGCTGCAGTCCAGGCTTCTGCTTGAGCGGATTGGGACTCCGGTGGAGCGCCTATTGGCAGAAGGTGCGTCTGCCGGATCTTTAGGGCATAGGCCACGATCTCCAGGCCGTGGTCCAGGAGTCCGCCAAGGTGGGCATGGTGATGGTTTTCAGAGGCAGGGAGCAGCTGCACCAGCTCAGCGTAGCGCTCGAGCGGTTTAAGGTAGAGGGTATTGAACTGAGCTCGTGAGAGCGAAGCCCGGCGCCAGATGTTCTCCAGGAGCTGCTGACGGAGTGGGCTCTGCAGGAGAGCAGTAGCCTTCGCCGGCAGATGGAAGCCCTGTGGTGAGGCTTCTGGTGTTGGTTTAGCCGGTTTGCGGCTCAACCAGGAGAGGAGTTGCATAGGGTGCTCCATGGGGTGTGCATGGAGCGGGCTTTTCTCTTAATGCCAAGATGGCATCAACGGTAAAGCGAATTCCGAGGGGAACGGATTTCTTGGCAGATGGCCATCATTCGGGAGGGTAGAGGGTCACGTTGTCCCCCTCTACGACGATGGTGTGCCCGGAGCTACCCAGCCCAAATTCGTTTCTTGAGCCATTAAACGTTCCAGATGGTGTGTTAAAAGTGAAATTTTCAAATATTACGTATTGATAGACGTTGAAGCCCGAACCGTAAAGGCCATCCTTTCCTCTTGGATACTCTTTGAATTGAACATTGTTGTACTCGGGTTTCAGTAGGCTAACAAATGCTTTTTCGGCATCTGCTATAGTGCGCGAGCTATTAATATCCAAAACCATGTCATCCATTTCATCCTCAGGCGCCCATGTCTGAATAATAAGTGGATCAATGTCGAAGAAGAATAATACGATTTCGTCTGAAACTCGATTCGATGGGGTTGGGTAGCGAATCTGTTCTTCTGTAAGGATCTCAACACGACCTTGATGAGCTTTATTTAGCAGTCGCTCGAAACTATCCTGCTTGTTTGCTATCCCAACATAAAGTAGGTCGTAGTTGCAAACAATGGCGTGATTGTTGAATCCTTGTAAGTTTGGGTTCCCCCTAGATTTTTCCCAGTATACTGAATCGGGGGTATACCAGGTGTGTGAGTGCATCTTCTCACCAGGACCTGGACGGTTGTGTCCGATCTGAATTATTTGGTCGTCCCAGGCCGCATGTACCGCTCCCCCAAGGGGTACATTTGCTTGCAGATTAATATAGCCCCAGTCAACTGTCTCTCCTGCTAACTTAATTTCTATCCGGGCAATGTCATTTACTGTGTCGACGATTCGTACATCGCCAAACTCTGTCCGTGGCCTAGCCCCGATCATGTATAACTTGCTACGTTTAAGCTTTGCGGCGAAAGCTGCATTTGCTTCGTCTCTAAAGTCCTTGCTCATGCTGTTTATGAACGGGGGGTGTACCGTCGCAAGGCGGACCATTTTCCCTAAGAAACTCATCGACTAACTCCTTGACGCCCTTTCAGTTTTTGGGCCCTTTCAGGTAAGGCTTTTACCCTTGTGATCCATTCCATTATCCATTCAAGCCCATTTTCTGTTGAGCCATTTACCCTTTACTGCTGATGCAGGTGTTTCAAATTCTGTGCGACCTCCATAGCATCGTGGAGGACTCGTAGTATCTCAACGATTTGATCTGTCCCAGCTCGGTAGAACACGATATGTCGAGGTCTAATCACGCGGCCGTCAGTCATCTGCAGCACGTTGAATGACAGATGCAGGCTACGAAGGCCCGGGGAAAGCTCATCACGCATTTTGCTGTCTACCGGCGTCGGCTGTTCAGCTAGGGCGAGGAACGTCTGCTGTAGCAGGTCTTGATACCGACTCCTGACGGACTGACCGAGCCTCACCTCAGTGAAGCGAAGCGTATCGGCGATGTCGATGCATGCCTGGGGGGACATGCGAACCATGGCCCTACTCATGCTTTTCGCCCGCCAGTCTTCCAAGATTATTGAGGTAGGCTGCCAGATTGGCCGGATCGATTTCATCGTATTGGCCTGCTTCGACCTGCATGATGCCCACTGATGTTGCGTTGCGCAGCGCTTCGAGTCTGGCTGCCTCAGCTGCTTCATGCTCAAGCAGCATCCGGATGCCTGCACGCACGACCTCGCTGAAGTTCTGGTAACGACCCGTGCTGACTAGTTCATCAATGGACTGCTCCATTGGCTGTGGAACGACGACATTGTGGGTGGCCATGGATGTGAACCTGATGAGTGGTGATGGCGTTTTATGCCATACCCCTTGCGAAAATGCCAAAGCTGTCGTATATCTGATGGCAAGATGCTCTCATAGGGCAAGGAGATTGAATCATGACTGCAGCCGCCAAACACTCGATTGCCTTCCGCTTAGGCCGGGCCCTGGGAGGTGTGGCGCGCTTCTGCATGCATGACTTGAATCCGACAGTCCGTTGGGTTAAGCGGGTAGTCCTCGCCATGGTAATTGCGCTCATTTTAGCCAACTCGATAAGCTGGCTTATGTCGGTGCTGCTGACGGTCATTTCACTTGCTCTCGGCCTGTACGCACTTTCCAAAGCTGACCTGGATAAGGTTGATATGTTCTCCGAGGATAAAGAAGCCCCCTATGGTCGGGACGGAGTTATGGGCTGCCCTCTCAATATGTGGGGCGAGCGTACTGACGGTCTTGATCGGGATCTTCCTTGAAAAGCTTGGTCTCAGTAAAGGACCAAGCTTTTATCAACGCTACTGCCCACCGATTGACTTCACTGCCTTCTGAGCCATTTGTCCCCCTTCGCTGCCAGCTTTTCCTACAGCGTCGGTTCCTTTGGTTAGACCGTTAAGGATCGTCCCTGTTTGCACTCCAGCCCAGCCGAGAGCAACTATCCAGAAGGTCGGGAGGATGATGAACATCGAACCCATGACGAAGTTCAGAATCGCGTCTTGAGTGGTGGTGTTCAAGCCCATCACTGGATCAAAGGATAGGTGTGGTGAGCCCGAACCATACAAAACGTCGATGATTGTGCTGTCGACCCATCTTGCCAGTTGGAACCAAAAGTCTACAAATATTAACGCGAACATTGTTACTGACATGGTCATGGCAACTTTCAGTTGATACGCACCGATTATCAGCACCAGTGGAATGCTGATGACCATGGCCATCTTGAGGAAGGCCACTACCATCGGTAAGGCTTGGCGCACCATGTCCATCGCCGGGAAGAAGGCCAGCGACCCGACGGCGACCCCCAATGTTCCGCCTGCACGTGCAAGGCCGTTCCAGACGGTTCCATCGACCTGTCCACCATAATCGGTGTAGACGTCGCCGTTGACCTGGCTAGAAGGCGACACGAGCTGGCGAATCATCGAGTCGGTGACTTCCTCCTGGGACAGCCACTTTGCCCACCCGAGGAACTGGTTCAGCAAACTAGGATCGACTTGGGCTTTCAGTCGGTCCCGCAGGCCGATGTTCCCGTCAGACCACCACTGTTTGCAAGTGGGATACCCACCACCACCGGTAACCTGGGGCATGCCATCATCTCGTTTCGTGTCATACGGCCAGGATGTACGGGGTGTTCTGGAGTAATCCGTGTCGTAGTAACCAGCCGTGTTCAGCAGGTAGTGGGACCCGATCCAGTTCAGGTCCTGTAGGGCCTTCTGGTCTTTGGCGATCGACCCAATGTCGGGCTGACGCATGAACAGGCGCGCGCGGGAAGGGCCGAAGCAATCATGGGTGAAGTCTGCCACCTCCTGCGCGAGCAGAGGATTGCCGATCCTCATCGCGTCGACCTCCATGCGCATTTGCCTGAGATCTGTACCGCAGGGGATTGCTGCAACAGCGCCGCTATTCAACCCCTTGGACAGCGCGTGTACGAGCGCCCACCACACCGGCACCTTCGCGCTCTTGCCGGCCAACGAGCTGAAGGTGGTGTTCCAGCCTGTCTCCGAGGGCGCCGGCGTCAGTACCTGGCACTGCTTCCCTCGCGCCTGGTCGAACTGCAGAGTGTCAAATCCCACGGAGATGGCTGGCACAGCACACAGTGAAACAACCACATACCCAACGTACAGCTGGGTTTCAATGCGAGCCAGGGACAGCACCCCCTTGTTGCCCTCGTCAGCGCCTTCTCCTCGGACTTTGATCCACTCACGGGCCACGATGATGATAAAGGGCAGGGCGAAAAGGCCCGTGTCCGAAATCATGTCCCAGATCCCGTTGTTGATGATCCACCCTACCAGGGTGAGGTAATACTCGAGGTAGTCGTTCGTATAGAGCGTCATAGGACCTCCGACCAGGTGATTGGCGCCTTCGAGATCTCGATGATCACGAACAACAGGAGTACCAGGAACTCGATCCGCTGAACCCCCTTGGACGACTGATCTTCGTCGCTCCCAGGCAGACGCGCCTTGAGCTTCACCCACGCGAAGACGATGCTGCCATAGAGGGCGAGTCGCCATAGCAACAGTGGCAGGTAATTGCCCTCACGCCACTTCAACCAGGTGTCGAACACGCCCAGATGATTGACCGCGATGACGCCGAGCAACACGCTCAGCAACAGCATCACCACGCTCAATAACACGCCTCCCAGGAGGACTTTGAGGGGGTGGGCTTTTTTCTCGACATCTTCCGCCATGGTCACTCCTTGCCGGCAGGCTTCTGCAGCTGAATCAGGCGATCCTGTTCAGGCGCCGCTTCGTAGATCGAGCGGGAACTTTCGGCGCGCGACTTGCTGCGCTCGATGATCTTCATCGGAGAGTTGTTGGCGAGCTGCTGCCGCATGTCGAGCTCGGTCTTGAGGTTGGTGATGAGTTGCTGAAGCGTGTCGACCTGGCCGAGTGTGGCCTCAACGGCGAGCTTGTTCGCATTCACGTTGGGTTCCTTGCTGCCTGTAATCAGCATGCGCTGCAGCAGCAGACCTTTCTCCAGGACATCAGCCAAGGCGACCTCGGATGCCAGGCGGGAGGCCAACACCGCCTGATCCCGCTCGTCACGAAGGGCAGTAACTACGCCGCGGGTAATGGGGAGGGAGTCACTGCTTGCTTCACGCAGCTTCTCGGAGGTGATCTGGGTCCCGGGCTTCAAGAGCTCCTGCAGGGCCGCGAGCTTCTTGTCGTATGTTTCCTGGATCAGCGGGGTCAAGCCCACACCCGGAGTCGATGTAGTCGTGCATCCTTCACAGGTCTGTAGCTGCTGTTCACCCAGGACCCGGTTTGCGAACTGGGCGGCTTCGGCCGGAGACTCCCAACTGCCGCATACCAGTCCATTGGAGCAGCTGGACTGCGGGATGCTCGAGGTGTCCTGAGCTGCGCGATTGTTGAGGAGGTTGTAGCCTGCTTTGGCAACATCCCCAACCACTTTGATGGGCTGCTGCCCATTGCCACCGGCCTGTTTACCGCCGACCCAAGTCACGCCGTTCGATCCTGGTGCTTGCTCGACCTTGTCGACCACTGCCACGGCATCGTTGCTCGATGCCAGGGCTTGCCCCATCTTCTGACCTTCGGCAACCTTGCCCCACCCCATCTGGCCGCCGGCAATGTCGGCCATCCGTTCGGCCATCGCCCTGCAGGTTCCCTTCGATCGGTCGTAGTCGAGGCGCGCCTGCAGGATCCCGTTGGTCAGCAGGTTGTAGAGGGCGGGATTTGCCCGCTGCAGGATCAGTGCCGGCAACGACGTGACAGCGCCGGTCGCGTTCTGGATGACGCTGCCCATGATCTGTTGGAAGCCCTGTGTTGCGCCGTTCAGCTGGTTCTGCAGGGTGTTGCTGAGGTCCATGTTTCCGCAGACCAGGTTGTTCTGCCAGCCGGCGCCGACGGTGATGCTTTCCATCTGGCCAGCGCTGCCCATCTGGACAGCGCTGCCGCCGCCGATACTGTAGAGCACGTCGTCCCCGATCACGCTGCCCTGGGACTCCACCTTGATTGGGTCGGCGGCCTCAGCCATACACCAGGTACTGCCCATGCCAGTAGCGAGAATGATGGCGATGGTAAATTTGTTCATATAGCTCTCCAGGTCTTATCTCATTGGAAGTCAGTGCTTCCCAGGAAGGTCTGGCCTTTGCGCTGGCAGCATGAATAGGGCCGCCACAGGGCCCAGGCATAGGCTTCGTCGACTGCATCGGCATTCGGGCCAGGGGAGGGGAACACGGCGCAGGTAGGGCTGATGGTTGGCGTCAGCTCCTGCCACTTGCCTGTGCTGGCATCACCTTCTTTCAGTTCCCCGGCAGGCCAGTAGCCAGGCTCCGGCAGGGAGCGCATAGGCAGGTATACGTGGGGTTGTCCTACCCGCGTCGTGATGTCACCGGCACGCTGGGCGATGACTGCACCGGCCTTGAAGTCGTCGACCTGGTGGATGAACCCGCTCCGTGGGTAGACGCTCCCCCACATGTCGGCCGAGAGAAGTCCACCGACCTCCCGCATGCCGGGGATCAGGGCCTCTGGATAGACGGATTCGGGAACCCCGTACCGCCATGCGAGGGTGTCCAGGGTGCTGAGCATGTAGGGCACGTAGGGGGTCGTCGCGCCGTGGCAGGAATAGCCAAAAGAGCTTACAAATCGGCTGAATACCGCAGCTCCAGGGTGGCCGATGACGTCAGCCTCCTTGAACTTGGTGATGTTGTTCTCGGCGTTGTGGTTGGTAGTCCCATCATTACCGGCTTGCGCCGTCGCATTCGGCGCCCCCATGGGGCTTACCTCTGTCCACGGATTCCCCCCTGTGTTGGCATAGGCGGATACCACTGCGTCCGGAATGTAGTGCCGGACTTTGGTTGAGGTTTTGACCGTGCAGCCAACGGGTGTGCAGAGCAGCCAGTAGCAGATGCCGACTACTTTGTATTCCAAGCAGGTAGGCGAGGTGGTGGAGGCGAGAATCGCCGCTGAGCTGATGGCCGCGGAGGCTGAGAAAGGTAGCGCCGAGGTTAGAAGCCCAGCCAAGGTGAGTCGCGAGATTCGTCTCATCATCGTCCCCTTGCCTGGTTGATTGCCTGAATGGCAGCAGCCACGTCGGGTTGGCCGTAGATCACAAACCGGCGATCGACAACGACTGCCGGCACCTTCGAGACCCCAACACTCCAGGCATCGGCATTGCCCTGCTGAGCGGCAGCTAGCTGTTGCATAAGGGCAGCTCCGGCCGGCGTGCCCATTAGTTGCCTAGCGGCGAGCGCGGCTTGGTGCGGGTTGGGTGGTAGCTTCCTGGACAACTGCTCCTCGATGCGCTGTTGATCATCGAGCTTGATGACACGCACATCTGCCGGTACGGAGGTGAGTGGGTGCGCCGCGTCTGTGATGGCCCAGGTCTCGGCATGCGCGGTACCGGTGGCCAGCGCGGCGACGAACAACGGGATCACTCGCGATGAAGGCGGGGGGATATTGAACATGAGGCTGCACCTGAAGTGGGGACGGGTACAGGAAAACGGATCGGCCCGCCAGGCGCAGTAGGAAATAGATATCTGACGGTACTTGGATTTCTCGGTGAATCCCCACACGGGCGTAAGCGAGGCGTTTTCGGTCTGGCAGACTCGTTGAGGTGACTCCATACTGCCCGGATCAGCACTTACACTGGAACGGACATGCGCAAAAGAGGACAAGTATTCTGGGAGTGGGCGGATCCCGATCTGCACTTCAGGAACTTCGATGAGCGGATGGCCGACGGCTCCCTCATTAACATTCAGGTGCGGGTCTCTCGCGAGCACCTGACTCAGCTATTTCTCGGTATCTATGCTCTGGATGGAAAGCTTTTGCTCGAAGAGGGCCATATGGACTGCAAAGGGCAGACTATGACGGCTGCGATGACCTGGGCCCTTAAACGCGCTCATTCTTGGATTGAGAGCGATAAACTCGCCAACCGATAAGCGGTTGATGGCGCTCAGGTGGCACTGGAGTATTTTCTATACCGGTTTGACGCAAGGAGGCAGGCTGGTGAAGGACGCCATACCCACCAACCAAGAAGTGGCGGCCATTCTTGGGATTGATGAGGCATCGGTTGAGAAGTTTCGGCAGGAGACCCATCGCCTGCAGGATGGCGCGTGGCTGGTGCAGTTTGCCTATTGGATGCCTCAGGAACTGCGTCAGGGTCTCACCGGTAGTTTCACGCTGACCATCACACTTCCTCCAGATCCTCATGATCGTCGAGAGCGTGAGTGAGTTGTGGGTATCCGGTCGCTGATGCCCAAGTCACTGCGGCGGATGATCGGTTTCGAAGTATTACTGCCTCCATGACATCCCGCTGCAGTTCACAAATATCGTTGTTGAGTTGCGTCACGGAGGCCGACAAGCCGACGGCATCGTGTGAGTCGGATAGCTGCTGATAGAGCTTTTCAAGTTGAACACTCAAAAAGCTGTGTCTACTGGCGAAACCTTGTAGTTCCATCATCCCGTTCACCTCCACAATCACACCGACAGAGACTGGGCGAAGGGAAGTCCGTTCCCCTCGGATCTCAGGTCGTTACAAGAATGTGAACTAGTCGAACCATTCCTCGTCACCTGGATCAAGTTCTTCCAGGTTCATATCGAGCTGCAGCTCGATCACGGTCCCGGGCGCTGGGGCATACCAGTCGACTATTACGAACCGACCTTTGCCTGTGGTCGCGTCATAGTCCATGAGCACGCAGTCGTCGTTCCACTCCTGGAGAGCCCAGCTCAGCTCATCGTGTGAGGGGAATTCTTCCCCGGTCGACTCAAGCTGAAACCATCCATGGCCAGAGCCTGCGCTTGGGAAGAACCTGCTTGGTAGATTGCTTTCTTCGTCATTATTGTCGATGCGGGAGACCGTGAGCTTGATCATTACCCTGGCTACTCCTTGCTCGCAGTGGCCTGGGCTGCGAGGTCATCCACGACCGACAGCAGTGTGGCGCTATCCACGGGACCTTCCAGGCGCATGCTGTGCCCCGTCAAACTGTCGGTGACCTCGATCGTAGGGGTAGCGGCAATGCCCCGGCCCTTGGCCACAGCCAATTGCTGTTCAACGGCTGCTCGGATATCCAGTCTTGTCCTCGCGCAAGTGGAAAGACCTTCTGCAGAGATGCCAGGTACCTCCAACTCATCAGCGAGCCCCTGGCCATTGCCACGTGTGCGCAGCAGGACCTGGTCGATCGCTTCCCAGAACGCCGAAGCCCCGCCCAATGAACCCGCGCATTGAACGAGCCTTGCCTCTGATACTGCTGCAGGGCCATGACTATCGAGAGGGAAGTGATGCCAAGCGAGCTTCACGTTCTCTTGCTCGCTCACCCATCGCTTCAGTTGTGGCGTGTATGCCCTGCAGTATGGGCATTCTAGATCGGCGTACTCCGTGATCACCCAGCGGGCACTGGACGGACCGAAATACCAGGTCTCATCGGCGGGGCGTGCGCTGTTGTTCTTTGCCAGCAGCCAGCCAGCGCCGAGGCCAGTGATCGCGATGATGCCGACCACGATGAGTTTGAGCCTGTTCTTACGCATGCTCATCCCCCCGAGCATGAGGGGGGACCTCAGGCTGGCCGAGCTTCTGCAGGGCGGCCTGTAGATCGTGAATGGCTCCGTCAGGCTGAGGGTGCTCCTTCAGCCACTCATCCAACACTGACTGAACCAGCGGAATGATGTCGCGACGATCGAGGGCGTTATTTTTGATCTGTTGCAGCTCGTCAATGAGCACTGGTGCGCAAACCGACAATGACTGGAGTGTGTCGTGCCCGGGCTCTTTGAGCAGCTGGGTCAGGCTATCAATGATGTTCTGGGTCAGGGTATTCATGACTCTCATGCCACGCGCTCCACGGCCTTCTTTGATTCGGGTAAGGTGATGGGATAGGGAGTGATACCGCGTTTGTGGTCCAGGTCCGCGGCCACCTGCAGTGCTGCGTGTAGCTCATCGCAGCCGAGCGCCTGCATGGTTTCGTAACGCTGCCGCTTTTCTTCTGGCTCGGTCATGGCCAGAGCAAGGCACAGGCTGGGTGGCACCACACGGAACAGCATCTCGATCCGCTTGGCCAGGACGATGCCCTCGGTGAACTTGCCGTTTTCCTTTCGTGCCGAGAGCATCATCGTCTTCTGCGCCGGCGTGAGCTCACGAAAACGCGCGATTTTCTCCACCTCGTCAGGCGGCATGTTCAAGCAGATCCACCACTCGATCATGTTCAGCAGGGCGGATGCTTCTGGAGGGATGTCGTCAACGTTCTGGGTTGCCATCCAGTACCAGGCACCTAGTTTTCGCCACATCTTGGTGATCTTCACCGAATACGGGGAGAGCAGTGGCACCTTCAATGGGATGTGGCCTTCGTCGGTGAAGGCAATGAGTGGTCGGCCTTTGAACTGGTCCCGCTCTGCGATGTTGTTGATGGTGTTCAGCAGGGAGATGTAGGCGATGGCCATCTGGGCTTGATAGCCCTCACGAGCGTAGGTGGCCAAGTCGACGATTGTGATGTCAGCTTCCGGCCAGGCGGTACCAGGACGGTTGAACATCTCAGCCTCGGTGCCCATGGTGAACATCCCCATGGCCTCGGCCATCTCCATGAACCGGTTGCGCCGGCTTTCAGGGAGCTTGTCGTCGCTGGCCATCGCCTGCAGCGCTGCGCTGATGTCTTCAGTCAACACCGGACGGTTTTTACTTACGCACAGCTCGGCGGCGTTGATGATGCACTGCCGGATGGCACTGCGGTCGGCCCGAGTGAGTCGCGCATCCTCCTTCGATTCGCCGCCAGTGATCATCAGGCGGGCTGTGATCTCCAGCTCGCCCAGGATGTCCCTCTGTTCGTCCTCCATCCCCGCCAGTGCGTCGGTCAGGTGCTGGTCCGATGCATCCACGTCCGAGGCATCCAAGACCTTGACCTGGTCCTTGTTTTTTACGAGCTGCACGGCGTCGACGAACGGGGCGAGGCTCACGCCGCTACCCGGAGCGAGCCGTACCCGGTTGACGGTCAGGCCAAGCCGCTTGGCGAAATCGCCCAGCAGGCCGAAGCTGTTGCCGGCCTCGATGATGAAGAGTCGAGGGCGGTAGAGCGCAATGGCCTGCATGATCAGGTAGTTGGCTGTGGCAGATTTACCCGCGCCGGTGGGGCCGAACAAGAACAAGTGCGCGTTCATTTGTCGGTCGAGCTTGTTCAGCGGATCGAAGGTCAGCGCTGCCCCCCCTCGATTGGAAAGGGTGAAGCCCGGGTTACCTGTGCCAGTGGAGCGCCCCCAGACTGGAGCCAGATTGGCGATGTGCTGGGTGAACATAAGCTGGGTGTACCAATCCAAGGCGCGGTTTTCATTCGGGTCGAAGTTGCATGGCAACCAGCGCAGGTAGCTGTTTAGAGGAGCTACCTCGTCCTGTGACTGGACTGGTTGCATGCCGGCGCCGAGGAGCACGTTGCACAAGCTAGTCGTGCGCTCCTCGAGCACGGCTTTATTCTGACCACGGAGGAAAAACGCGACACTTCCCCGGTAGAGCTTGTGCTTTCGTCCGAGAAGGGACCGCGCCGTTTCAACGTCATCCCGGGTGTGACTGGACGCCTGGGTATCCCCGATAGCCTTCCTGGATAGCTGTTCGAGATGCCCTTCCAGCAGATCCTGCGGGGTCGGCACCATGGTGATGCACAACACGGTATCCTCCGGCAGCCGGTCGAACAGCGAGTTCAATGAGTCGGCCTGCTTGGTCTCACCGGTCAGATGCCCAGTGAGGGGGGCATTTTTCAGGCGATCCAGCATCACAACCCGGTGCGGCATGCCGTCGAACGACCAGAGACCGCTGTCGATATCCGAGCGCGGTTCTCTGTAGAACAAGTTCTCCGAGAAGTCGGTGCCGCTCGCCACCGGCAGCTCACCCTCTTGCAACTCGCGGGCTGGCTGGCACACCTCTTCGTAGAAACGTCGGATATCGCGCTCAGTCGACCCCAGGTGATCTGGGTGTGGATTGAACCAGCCTACGAGCCAACGCTTGATCGCATGGCCATCCATGCGTTTGGTTGTCACGCCGGCGTTGGCCAGGGATCCTTTAAGACGGTCGCAGATCGCTTTGAGGTAGGCGGCAGGCTCCTGGCCGCGCACCACGACGTCCTGTTTCTTTACTCGGCGATACACCACCAGGCGGACTTTCCGTGTCTGACCACGCCACGGGAGGTTGCTGACTGCCGTGTCGACGAACAATCCACCTGGCTTGGAGATGGACTCGAGGTGGTGGCGGAACAGCGCGAGGTAGAGCTTGGTGAAATCCGTGTTCTCAGCCCGGGGCTGGACGTAGGCCTGGAGTTTTTGCAGGTAGTCGGTCCAGTCCGTTTCGTCCTGGGCATAAAGCTGCACTACCCAGTGAGAGCTCTCGAGTTCGTCGAAACTGTCCTGCAGGACACCTTGCAACGCATCGCGAGCTTGTTGAAGCCAGTCGTCGGAGCGTCCCTCGGTCCCGATCGGGATCAACTCGAAAAACGCCGCCCTGGAAATGCCATCCTCGAGGAGCATGGCCTCTTCCTCGGGCAGGTATTCTGCCCATGGCAGCATGTCCACGAACGACGGGTTGACCTCGTATATCCTCGCCACGTCAGTTTTTGTCGCCGGCCGACGTTTAGGGTTTTGCCAGTCGATGGGTGAAGGGATGCCCATGGACTCCAGGCGAGCTATGTACCGGTCATTCGCAGCCTGGCGGTCTTCTTCGTTGATGACAGTACTGGCTGTTGCGGGATAGTCGTCGACAAGGTCGGTATCGGTTGTCGGCTGGCCGAGCACGGGCTCGATAGGCGTTGCAGGGCCTTTGCCCAGCAATTTGCTTATGAACTGCATCAGTACTCCTCCGTCCGCTCGCCTGGCATGGCGTACTGCACGCGTTGATACATCGGGAACACCGTGGTGTACCCCGGGACTGGGACTGGATCCGTACCAGCCAGGTGTGGGAACACGTACATCACCAGATCAGGGTTCGGGAGGCGCTTGAACTGGCTGTAAATTTCGTTCTGGGGCGTGCGGTTGAAGGCGTCAGCACTTGCCTGTTGGCGGGCCACCTGAGCCTCATCGAGCGGTCGGCGCAGCTCTTGGCGCGCATCCAGCAACATTCTGCTGTTGGAACTGCCAGAGCTCCCGCCAGACGTGCCGTGTTGCCACACGTCCATCATGTTGGCTTCCCCGTGGGGGAGCAGCTCGTCTTTGTCAGTCGTGCATCCGCCTAGAATGAGGGCGAGCACGAGCCAGGCGCCGGCCTGCAGGCGGGGCTTAGTCAAGGTTTGCGGATACATGGTTGGCTCCGGCGTTGTAATCGACCTTGCGGCCTTTGATCTCGTAGTCGATGGCGAGCTGCTGGTCCAAGTGGACGGCGACCTTCGCCCCGGGCTGTACGTACACGGCGGCGAAAGCTTCGCCGTAGAGCTTGTTCATCCAGGAGCGGATGTCGCTGACCCCACCGGTCAGAATCGCGCCCATGGCGGAGTTCCCCGAGGAGCCCGTGGTCCCGAATGAAGTTCCTCCGCTGCTGAAGGTAGTGGAGCTATTTTGCTCATCAGCCTTCAACAGTTTGGCGATGCCGGCGCCCGCGGCCGTCACCAGGGACTGGTTGGTCAAGTACTCCTTGGCGTTGGATCGGCGCTCGCCGGAGATGCAAGGAATGCCGTAGGAGTCGCTGATCCAGCCGAGTCCGCCCTGGATCGCTGGCTGCCCGTTACCGTTGCTGCTGTTCTGGTTGTTGTTCTGGCTGCCGTTGGCCTCTTCTGCCGGGGCAGGGAACGATCGGACCGTGCCATCTGCGAAGACGAACGTCAGGCTCCGGACTTGCCCGCGCACGCAGGACAATGTCCAGTCGCCTGATGCGGTACCGCTGGCAACAGCACCGACGACGTCAGGTATCTCGATGCCGTTTGCGGTGAGGTTGTCCGGACCGATCAGGACCTTGAAAGGGAAGGGATCATTGACTGTTCCATCGATCGGTACGCGGCCAATGAGCGCCGACATGGCCACCGACCCCATCAAGGTCGAGTTCTGGGGCAAGGTATAGGCTTTGCGTACTTGCTTGCGGGCATCCTGGGGAGACAAATCAGCGCCGACGTTCTGGGCCGTCGCGCTGAGAACTGTTTGGCCTTTGTCCAGGGTGCTCCCAAAGCTGGTGGGAAAATTGAAGCTACTGGCCGTCTGGGCGGAGCCGGGCTGAAGGGGTTTACCGCTAGCGTCCAAGGCAGTGGCATCGGTGGGTTCAACCCATACGAGTCCATTGGACTTCGTCCCTTTGTCGAAACCCGCGCCGTCACCTGGCATCACTCCGAGCCCAATGGGGAGGTCCTGCCCAGCGGCATTTGGGTTCTGCGATAGGTTATCCAACTGACGCTGGAACTGGTCCAACAGGCCCACGCTCTGGTTCTTCACCTGCTCCTGCAGCTCGCCCTTCGCATCATTCAGCTTGTTGTCGACATTCTGATCTATGCGCGAAAGCCGGAGCTGGAGCTCTGCATTCTGGTCCTTCAGTTCCTTGTTGTCGGTCAGCACCTTCGCGATCTGGTCTTTCACCTCCCGACTTTCAGCGACCACCGTGCGGAGGGTGTCGGCCGGAGTATCACCGTCCACCCCTAGCTTGCGTGCGGTGTCGCCTCCGATGATGATCGGTTTATCTTCAGGAGCCTTCGGCTCCTCTTTTTTACTCCCCCCCTTGAACACGATGATGAGCGCGCCGATCAGCACGGGGATGAGCAGGTACTTGAGGAGTGGATTACTTTTCAGACTGCCCACGGCGCCCTCCTGCTTTCGGATCAATTTGGCTGACCGAAGACGGCAGCAGGGCCTCTTTCAGCCCCTTTCCTTGTGTGACCAGGTAAAGCGTGGTGGTATCGCTGGCATTTCCACGAGCTCCGAGGTACGGGTGCTGGAATGTCGCCGTGGAGAAGTTGCCCATCAGCTCTGTTGCATTCATCGTCAACTGCTGGGCACTCAGGTTTCTGAGTTTGACTGCCGTGACATAGCTGTTGTCGAGGCGCCAAGCCCCCAGCACCGATGCTTCCACCGGTAATACCGGCAACAAGGTGCTGAGGTCCAGGGCTCGATCAACACGCACCTGGCTGATGCCGGCGACAGGCTCAACGGTCCGGAGTGGGGCGTACAGCATTTGCGCCGCATAGCGGGTCAGGGCCACCGGCGCAGGTGTCTCATGTCGCGGTGCCGGCGGAACATCCTCCTCCTCCTCCTCCGACGTCGCGGATCGCTTCGTCGGAGCTCGCGTCGAGGTGGTATCGCCGTAGTAGGTAGAAGGGGCCGCGCCGGCGACGATCTTCGCGGGTTCGAGCTTGGCTTGGCCCTCTGCCGCTGGTGTCGCCGCAATATCCACCAGCATGATCTCGCCAGTGGCCACATTCTGCAGTTGCAGCCTGGTCGGTGGAATTTCTTGGCTGGCCAGCAGGTAGACGGCGCCGCCAGTGCTCTGGACCCGCAGTTGGCCAACAAGCTGCGGAGGCATGCCTACCCGCACGTTCTGGTCGACGAACACAATGCGCTCTTGACCGACAATCAGCGGGATTGCCATGGGGATACGGTCCCACAGCAGCAGCTCTACCGCTTTCACATTGGCAACTGCAGAGAGGCCCAGAACAAGGAGGCACGCGCGCAGATTCATGGTTTCACCCCGGCTGCTTGCAGATCAACCTCGATGCGCTGCGGGTTGGACGCATAGCAGTTCCACATCAACCCGAACGGATTTTTCTCTGGATTGACGTCGGCCCGGACGATGGACAGTGGATAACGCGTCATTGCACGCTTGACCCGCTCGCCGTTCACCGACTCGTCAGCGAGTAGATCCAGATTGACTGTCCAATCGTTGATTCCGATTTCTTCCACGCGTAGCACGCCAGGGTCGGTCAACCCGTGGCCCGGGATTTCTGAGACATTCCGTTCACGGCGGCGCAGCTCACCGGCGTTACGGCGCATCTCGTAGTCTTTCTGCAGGTACTCCTTGCAGCCAGGGGTCACGTAGGACGCCAGACGCTCGATGTTGTCTTGGTAGTCGTCGTCCCCGTTCTTCTCCCAGCGCTGCATCTGCTGGAAGATATAGAACCCGAAGGCATACACGTTTTCTGGTGGCACCTCCCACCATTTGCGAGTACTGCCGGAGCGGAGGTCCGGCGGCACATGCACGGTCAGGTCTTCGGGGGCTTTGTGCCAGCCGTAAAACGCGAACAGGCTGACTGCGCCCAGCACAATTACCGCGATTCGCAAGCTGAGAATGTGTGCTTGCTGAGCATCCACTCGTTTTCGAAAACTCATGAAGATTCCTACTTTCCTGTACGACGGCATGTCCACGCTCCCTTCCGGATGACCAACTGGGGGCCACCGAGGAAGGGGAGGTGTTGAGCCTTGTAGAACTGGAGCTGGCGGTAAAACCATGTATCCGGGCGGCCGCGTTTCATCTTCCGGAGGATCCGGCTTGCCACGGTCAAGCCCAGAGCTCCACCTACAAGAGCGCAAGCGATGAAGAGAGCTGGGTTGCCGAACAAGAACGACACGGGGATGCCCAGAATCACGCCGGCCCCCCCACAAGCACCGACCGTTCCCCACATTTCATCCGCAGTGAGACCTCCCATGACGATGGGCTGCCTATTAAGGTTGTGGGGAAGGAAATCGAGCGTTCCATCCTTCAGGTAAGTGGTCTCAGCCATATCGCATCACCAGTTAGAGGACGCCAGTAGCTTTGGTGACCATGAAGATGCCGACGCCGATCAGGCAGATCCCGACCACAGCGGTGAGCCCCAGGTCTCGCCACTTTTTCTTGCCCTCATGGATATCGTGGTAAACGCCGTAGGCATGGGAGGCGACCCCCACCATCATGGCTCCGAGCAGGAAGAGACCGATCAGCATGAAACCGTCGTAACCGTAGTTCTGGATGGTTTGCAGCCAGCTGGTTCCCTCGCCGCGTGTTGGGGCTTGTGCTCCTGGTAATGCGGCAGCGGCAATGATTGGGTGCAGGCCCATAATCAATGCGGCGGCGCCGGTGAGTGACTTGGTGATGGTGCGGATAGACATCGGTTAGCTCCTTGGCTAGCTGAGAACGAGTGTGGCGAGGATCAGCAGCAGGACGATGACCTTGACGGTCGACGCGGCTGCAATGTTTCTGTCGATGTTCTGAGTCGCCCAGCCCCGGTAGATGCTGTACAGCGCCCAGGCACCCCACAGGGTCGACAGTGCGATGACGGTGCCTACGAACAGCACGGTGCTGGCCTGGGGGGTGACCCCGCTTGCAGCGTTGAAAGCTGCGACTTGAGTGCCGCTCATGCTCATGGCATCCGCCCGCCGGTGAGGGTGTATTTCCCAGCCAGCTCTGCCGGATCTCGCGGCTGTGCGCGACTTGGGGTCAGGTACTCTTGCAGGCCCTGGCGAACGCGCTGGATGTCGCCAGCCAGACGTTCATAGTCGAAGTAGTAGCGCTGGCCAGGTTCGCTGGCGATCGTGGCGCTGCGCCGCGCCGAGTCCTCCAGCGCGTTCAGCTGCCGGATCATCACCTCGATGTTGGCCTGTTCTGATGCACCGGCCGCCTGAGCGCTCGGTATTAGTGAAAAGCCGCCGCTGACGCTGATCAGCGCGCCAAGCAGGATTCGGCGAGGAGATACAAGGAGGAGGGATGGCTTGTTCACGGCTGGGCTCTGGGGCAACTGACTGTGGGCGTCAGAATGCCGAGACCAGGTGGAGGGGCGCCTCAAGAAATACTTATCTGAGGTCCGTAGAAT
The DNA here is from genome assembly GCF_019823065.1 of Pseudomonas mosselii. Taxonomy (NCBI): domain Bacteria; kingdom Pseudomonadati; phylum Pseudomonadota; class Gammaproteobacteria; order Pseudomonadales; family Pseudomonadaceae; genus Pseudomonas; species Pseudomonas mosselii. The sequence continues at coordinate 4,778,253 of NZ_CP081966.1, read as the reverse complement.
TTTTTCTCTAAGCCGGTCACGCTTTGGTGAAGTGGATTGATCCACTTTGGTAGGGCGATTGAACGGCCCAGACCGATTACAATGAGCCGAAGTTAAGCCAAGGAGTAGGCATACGGGAAAAACTGATCTGTGGGGGAGTCTTATGCCGCGGAAAACCACCAACTCGCCGGCGTTTGAAGCTTGGGTATCGGACTTTCTGGGTGCCCGTTTCCGAGATGAAGGTTGCTACGACAAAGCGGTTTTGGCCGCCGAGATGCTTCAGCACCGACGAGAGGTGAGCTCAGTGGAGCTGGTCGAGATGGTCAGGAGGGCCAACGCCATGTTGGCCCTCCTTCCAGGGCATGATCATGAAGCCTAAAGCGCCTGATTGGTCAGGCTACTGACTCGCGCTTGAAAAAGAGCAGATATCCGACCGGCATTGGGAACCCGTAGGACCAGGCCTGGGCATTTTGATTGCCCACTTTGATCTCGCCCCGGCACACTGGCTGGGTGCTGACGAGTTCCCAGCCTTGGGCTCCGAGCTCGAGCATCTTCTTCTGCAGTTGCTCCTCTTCTGCCAAAAGAGACGCAACATCGGGCTCAAGCGTCTGTTCTGTGCTCTTAAATATCCAAGCGCCGCTAGTCGCGTTTTTGAATGGAATAGCGACATAGTCAGCGCGGTGTTCGAATTTCTTGCTCATAGTGACTCCTTTATTTAATCAGCCGCGCGCTTGACGCGCTCCTGGGGCGAGAGCGTCCACGTAGCGTTCCATGATGGACAGCACCAGACTGTTGATGGCGAGGATCTTCATCGCCCGGGTGACGGCAACGTACAGGAGGTTCAACTCATCATCTCGTCGACCTGGATCGATGTCAGGTGAGAGCGGGTCCGACGTGAAGTCGTCGAAGAGCCCGACGAAGTCCCACTCCAGGCCTTTCGACTTGTGGGCAGAGGTGAGGGTGATAGTTGCATCCAGCTCTTGGTCCACGGTGCATGAGCGCAGGGCCAAGATTCGCTGAGGCAGATCCGGATACATGTTGATGATCTTGATGGACCGGATCATCTCGCTGTCCTGGCTAACCTCGGCGATTTCCACGTACTGGCCATAGTCTCGGTAGTCACGGAGCAGCTTTTTGTTCTGGACCAGATCGCGCTGTTGGCGACTGAAATAGAACAGATCTTCGAGGTCGCGTACTGAATAGCTGTCAATGCCGCCAACCCAGTAGATTTTGGGCTTCTCGGTGACCAGGCACAGTGAGTTTTCAATCACCCCGATAACGGTCCGATGAATGTATGTCCTGTGCGGCAGCCCGGCCGGCAACGCCTTCTTCACCAATGTCTTCTCGCCCAGTCCCTGCAGCTTCCTGGTTTCTCCCTTGTAGGACAGGATGATGTTGGCGACATGGGCGACTGCAGGCCCAAATCTGAAGCTCTGGGTCAGGTAGTGCTTCTCCGCCCCGGCCATCCAGCTGGCATTTAGAGCGTCTTCCGCCCCTCGAAAGCGATAGATCTGCTGATGACGATCACCCACGGCCACCTTGCGAATACGCTGAATGCGCACAATGTCAGCGATGACGGGGTTTACGTCCTGTCCCTCATCGAGCAGGACACAGTCGAAGCGCTGGCTCAGGTCGGGTTTGCTCAACTGGTACAGCTTCAGGTATCCGTCATGCGTGATCTGCACCGCTGTGTCCTGCAGGTCAGTCATGCGCTTCCAGATGCTCATCGCTGCTACCAGCGCCTGGTTCAGGTAGCGCTCCTGGGCGGAGGTAAGCATCGGGCGGTCACGGAACCGTGGAAAGTGGCAGCGCTCGATCAGGTCGTCGGCGCTGGCCATATAGTTGTTGAGGGTGGTTAGCACGTCCCTGACCAGCTCCCAGTCCTGCGTATCAAGCGCTCGGGCGATATCGGTCAGTCGCAAGTTGTTGGTCTGCTTATGGCTGAACTGTGTGCCATAGACGGCGTAGGCCAGGCCGTGCGCAGTTTTGTTCACCACGTTGCGCGGAAATCGGCCACGCGCGGCGATCTCGACCGACTTGTTGTAACAGAGATAGAGAATCCGCAGACGGGTGTGGTGTTGCGCGTAGCCCACCAGCGTTGTGGTCTTGCCACTGCCAGCGCCGGCCTGGATAAGGAGTTTCGGGGCTTCCGACTGGATGATTGGCGACTGCTCGTGTGTCCATTGCATCGTTCTCTTCCTCACAAATACTTCTTGAAGCTCGCGGCCGTAATGCTCACGGACACCCCGAGTAAGGCAGCGCAGGGGAGTAGTACCAGCAGTGGGCTGATGCTGATCGGGAGCGCCAAGTAGAAAGTCCAGGGGAAAATGGCCAACGGCAACATCGTTGCCCGGGCCTTGTGGTACAGGTAGCTGGACTCTCGGCCGGCACCAAATTTACGGAGGTCTCGCCGCACCAGCCCGTCGACCAGGCCTGTGAGTGCAGCCATGGCAAAAAGCGGTACCGTCATCAGCAGCACGACCAGGCGGACGCAAAACACCAGGACGGTAAAGAGGGCAGCCAGGGCATAGTTCTGTACCGTTGTGACGCTCTGCGCGGCCCAATAGCGCATGTCCAGCTCGTTACGGGGACCGGCTTGAGCGATCGACTCCATGCTCTGGACCCAGCTAAGCATCCCGGTCTTCACGACCAGCCAGTCGTAAGCTTCAGTGACCAGCCAGGTCGCGGTGCGCCCGGGTTCTTGGACGACAGCGCTATGGACCAGCCCCTTGGACAACCAGCCGACCTCGCTGACCAGCATTTGCTGACCGTGCCGCCACCCGGCCTCTGGCCAGAAGAAGTACAGGCATACCCAGTCGACCACGATGGCGAGGAACAGCGAGCTGAACATTACGCCGATGAAGGTAATCGGGAACCAGAAGATCTTGCTGAACAGCGATTCCTGTCGCTCTTGCTGCTGTTCGGCCTTCTTTGATACGTCATCTGCCATTGGCTACACCTCAAGCTGCATCATCGGTGGCCACCTGGCGGAAATCTTCAACCAGGTCTTCGGGCAAAGCTGATTTCAGCTCTTGATAGCCAGGGGCTTCCCACCAATCGTTCGAGGACGCTGCCGATCGCCGCATGCCGGCGGCCAGCTCCTGCAGGTTGCCGGGCATGACCTCATCTGGGTCGTTCGCGGGGAGCGGCATGCGGATTTTCCACAGATTCCCACCTTCGATGAGCGCGAAGGCCTGTCCCTTCGGCAGTCCCACCACGTGGGCCGGCTCAATCATCGGCACACTCGCCAGCTGCACCTGGTCGTGCGAGCTTGAGGTGAACGCGGTTTTGCCGTTGACCGAGTCGTTCGCGCTGCTCGCCGGCGTGCTGTTGTAGATCTGCACTTTTGGTAGCTGGTTGGTCAGCAGCTCAGCGGTCGCGGTTTCTCGAACACGCAACATGAATAGGTTGTTGAAGTTACCGATCACCTGGCCGGCTTTCGCCTTCGAGCCGATCTTCGCTTCGATGTCACTCATCGTCTGGGTGTAGGCGGTGACCTGGATGCCGGCACCACCGGCCTTATTCACCATCGGGATGAATTCGTCCCCGATGAGCTCGTTGAACTCGTCAGCGTGGAGGTTGATGCGTACCTTGCCCCCAGCCATATGCCCCGGCAGGCCGTCGTCGATGCCGTGCTTGTAAATGTGGCCTGCAACAGAGACCAAGTCACTGAACATCGAGTTGCCCACGGCCGCACTGACTTCGGTGTCGGATAGTGCATCGAGGCCAACATATACCACGGCGCGTTTTCGGATCACTTGCATCCAGTCGAAGATGGGACGCTCATCGGCGAGGTCCAGGTAGTCGGGGGCAAGCAGTTCAGCGATACGCCCAGTGGTGAGCTTTTCCAGGAGTGGCAGCAACGATGCGACGATCTTGTCGAAATAGGTCTTGTCGTAGCGGACAGCGCTGCGCAGGCCATCCATAACCGAATCGTTGATGCGCTTCTGGGTCAGGTACATGTCGATGGCCACCACGCGCAGCGGGCGGTCTTTCATGGCGAAAGACAGGTTCTTGCGATCGATCTTGCCTTCAAGCTCGACAATGGTTTGCCAGGCCTTCGGATCATGTTCAGCGAAGTACTTCTGTGCGTACTCAATGAACAGCTCGTCGATATTGATGACGTGCCGGCGGATCTGCTCGTAGTCAGGGCGACGGCCGAGCGCGACAAGCGACTGGGCGATGATATTGACGAACCGCCAAGCGAACTCCCGAAATGCTGCAGAGTTACCCTCGCCGGAGAGCTGACCAGCGATGCGAGTGGCCACCTCGCTGATTCGGCCGAAGCGGCCGATGGCGTTGTAGCGAGCGGAGATATCCGGCCATCCCAGATGAAACACGTAGAACTCGTCGAGGCGCCCGGCGCGCTTGCACTCGACGTACATGCGCTTGAGCAGGTCGGCATCGCCCTTCGGATCGAAAACGATCACGACCTCGTGGTCGGCCTGTTCCTCTACTCGCCGGCGCCGGCTCCATCGATGGGAGGTTTGGCTCCGTCGCCCCATGCGGACTCGCGGCCCGCGGCGATGCGTTCGGCGAATGTCCTGGGTGATGAACACTTCCGCCAGGCGAGTCTTGCCTACCCGTGTGGTGCCCAGGACCAGTGTGTGGCCCACGCGCTCACCCAGAGGGAGACTGACATTCTGCTCATCTGGTTCGATCCCGTGCAATCTGGGCAGGCCACCCACTGGTGGGAGAGGCCGAGCGGGGTTCCAGTTGGAATCCCAACCAGTGAGTTTTGTGATCAGTTTCAGTGGGAAGGGGGCGAACTCTAGGCGTTCCTCCAGCCAGCGCGCCCGTTCATAAAGGTTCGTCGGTTCGACGTATGCCGCGAACTGAGGGAGGTAGGTGTCGGCCAGGCGCTGTGTGTGCTTCTGAGTCCACCGGAACCCGCGTCCGATGAACAGGCGCTCGTTGCTGATCGGCATTTCAGCGCTGGTCATGGTGTAGTGGGGAAGTCGCCTGAGGTTCGCCTGATACCTTAGGACCCTCCGCGCCTGCAGCAGCCGAATGGTGCCCAGGTAGATAAAACCCAGCGCGGCGACAATTCCAAATAGTGGGGTCAGCGCAAAAGCCCAGGGCGCGCAAATGCAAAGCGAAGCTGCCACATAGCAGACCGCAGTAGTGAAAAGCTCTACCGGCGGCCGGAGCAGAGATTCAAGGGTGTATGTCGCCATCTCAGGTCCTCGCGGTGTATGTCATGGCGTCGACTTCCGCACGCGCTTGCTCAACCTGGTCCGGTGTCAGCCGTTCGGCCAGGCGCTGGGCGAATGCGTGTTCGTTGAGCTCGGAGATTCCTGTCAAGCGAGCACCGTACAGCTCGCTCACATGGCGAACCTGCTCAATCATTTGCTCCCGGCCGGGCCGGTGTAGGGGATGGCTGATGATCAGTGTGAACACTGGCGATAGTCGTGTTGGGCGCATCCCGGTTCTCACTGCTGAAGGGTTGTAGCTGTGATCAGCACCGGGTAGTGCTGCAGCCCCAGGCGACCAGCAATATCGCTGGCAGGTACAGGCATCACCTGCAACCCAGGTGCCCAGCGGCGGATCTCTTGCAGTCGTGCAGCGTTGCTGACATTCACAGCAAGGCCTACTGCCTGCAGGCCTTGAAGTGCCGACAGCTTCTGCTTGAGCCAGGCCTGCGACGTTGGATCATCCCCAACGATGAACATCGGCTGCAGACCTGCTGCGTTGATCACTCGTCCATGTACTGGGCCGGGGCTCAGTTCTGGAGTCGACACCGGAAATGCCCCGCCCGCCCGGACGCCAGTCACAACTGGGGTGGTGTGCGTAGGCTCGGGATCAATGTCTTGGTAGTAGGACAGTGCGGATGAGCCGCCACGGTCCTCCACCACGGTGAGCACCGCTTGCTGATCAGCATTGCAGGGCAGAGCCAGGCTGCTCACGATCGCGAGGGCCAGGGCCTGCACGGCGTGTGATCGCCGGGCGTGGGGATATGTCATGGGGTCACTACCTCGAATTTGATGCCGGTGACCCGGCTAAGATGTTTCGTGAAATAGCTACGGTACTTCGCGGCCGGCGCCCCCCCGGCAGGGCGGTGATACCGCCCCGCAGCATCGATCCAGGTTCCACCCTTAGCCTTTTGTTCAGCCAGGATCTGAGCGGTCACCGCCAGGTTCTTGTATGGATCCAGGCCTTCGCAGGGATAGCGGTAGCGATGCCCGTTGAAGCGAATATTTGTTTGTCCCAGCCCCACGTCGACTCGAGCGGGTCCAGCCTTAACAATCGCTATCATCAGAGCTTGGCAAGCGTCTGCTCGTGTGGCGAAGCGGTAGCCGGTTCCGGCAACATTCAACGTCCAGGGCCACGGCACAAGCTGCCCGCGCAATCGCGTCCCGCTTTCCTGCAGTGCCACCGAATAGAGCACAACGGGCGGGACCCCGTGTCTGATGCCGATCGCCTTGTAAGCTGCTGGCGGATCTTCTACACCCCATGCGTTGCCGGCGAGCAGAACCACCGACAGAACGTAGAGCCGCCACCCGCTCACTGACGACGCCATGATCCATTCACCTGTGTTACGGCGGCTGGCAGCGAGCCACCGAGCCCGAGGCGAACCCAGCGGCCCTGGTCATGATTCAGTGTGATCAGACGGCTTTTAACGCTGGACGGGTCAATACCCGCGAGAATTGCCCAGCGGCGGATCCTTTCATCGTCTTGCTGGCTGCCGACGAAATACAGATCAAACGGCGTCTGTGACGCCTGCAGCCGTTTGACCTGGTCGATACAGGGTAGGCAGTCGTCTTTGACGAAGAGTGCCATGCGCCCGTTGCCCTCCAGAGCTGGGCCGCTCCCGGATCCGGCCTGGCCCGAAGGGGTGGTCGAAATCTCAATGGCTTTGATGCCTGGGAACATGCGCTGGTACGCCTCGTCGTAGGCTCGCTGGTAGGCGAGCTCCCGATCGACTCGTTGGCGCTCTGCTTGGACCTGCAGCTCGGCGAACCGGCGTCGTTCGCTCTCTGATCGGGCCTCGATTCCCAGCGCGGTGAGAGGGTCAAGCCCTGGCGAATACACCCCCCGGGGTCCCTGCATTACCTCTTGATATCGTTCGTACTCCTTGGGGGTCAGTCCCCACTCCTGCGCGGCTCTATCATCGAGCTTGTTCTGGGACAGGGTGCTTTCGCTGGTGAGCTGTTGAACACTGGAGGCGGCCCCTCCAGCGGCGGAAGGAAGCGGCGCGGCCTCAATGCCAATTGCGGTAAACGCGCAGGCGCAGGCGATGGCTCGAACGATCGGTAGATTCATGGTGCTTTACTCATGGCTGGATGCTCAGGGTTCGGGTTGTTCCGCCGGCGTCGAAGGTTGCGGTCCGTTCATCTACAGCCCTGAGGCGCCAGTTGCTGCCGCTGACCACTTCGCCAGGCCGAATCAGGTAGATCTGGCTCAGCCGCGTGCTACCAGTGGGGGCAACAGACAGGAAACGCTCTCCGCCTCGGTATTCGAGGCCGACCATCTGAAAGGGCGGAGGATCTTGCGGGATTGGTGGGGCTTTAACCGGTGCGGGCTTCGCCTTCGGTTTGGAGGAGGTTTTGGGGGCTGGTGCAGTCGCCTGAGCCTGAGGCTTGCTCATTTTCTGCAGTTTGCCGTCGAGCGACTCAAGGTCGGCTTTCAGTACTAGGAGATCGCCCGCAGTCGCGGATGAGCGAGTGGCTTCAGCTGCAGCCTCGTGGGCCTGCGATGCTGTGGCCTGCACAGCATCGATCCGGCTCGAGAGCGCTTGCTGGCTTATACGGAAGTCTTCCATCGTGACCAGGGGTTTGCCTGACACATTGTCGAGCCGATCGTCGATCGCGCTCACCCTGTTCTGGAGTGCATCGATCGAGACTTTTTCTGCTGCTCCATTCACGGCGCGAGACAGAGTCGACAGCTGGTACTGCTGGAACGCGATGATGGCGCCCAGGATGAGCAGGCCCATAGCAAGGGGCAGGTGTTTTCGGATCGGCAGTTTCATGGGTGTCCTCTCGAAGCCGAGTACACCCTCGCGCAACCATGATCCTGATTCAGCAGAAAATACTTAGCCCGCCGGCGTGGAATTTCTCGATCGATGTCGAAGGGCAAACCCTCTGTTGGCGAGCGCCGGGACTGAAAAGCCCCTCGTACAGTCCAGCGCCCTCTGCCGCCCTCGTGCGCTCACAATGAGCATCATGGAATACGCCGATCCTTCAAAGTCCTGGCAGCCGCGGGTTCCATCTGCTCAGTTTATGATGGCTGGATCTAAGGAAATCCTGAAAAAGACTTCCTGATTTGGCAAAATCCCCGGACACCAATCGCCGAGCTTTTCGATGATGAAACAAATGACCTTCGCCGATGCCGAGTACGCCGGTAAGCGCAAGCAGACCCGCAAGGAGCTGTTCCTGATAGAGATGGATCGGGTCGTACCCTGGGAGGGTTTGATTGCTCTGATCAAACCTCATTACCCAAAGGGCGAAGGGGGCCGTCCAGCCTATCCGCTGATGGCGATGCTGCGGATTCATCTAATGCAGAACTGGTTCGGTTACAGCGATCCGGCGATGGAAGAGGCGCTGTACGAGACGACGATCCTGCGCCAGTTTTCCGGTCTGAGCCTGGAGCGAATCCCGGATGAAACCACCATCCTCAACTTCCGTCGCCTGCTGGAAAAGCATGAGTTGGCCACCGGTATTCTCGGCGTGATCAATGGCTATTTGGGCGACCGTGGCTTGTCACTGCGACAAGGCACCATCGTCGATGCCACTCTGATTCATGCGCCCAGTTCGACCAAGAACAAGGACGGCAAACGCGACCCGGAAATGCATCAGACCAAGAAGGGCAACCAGTATTACTTCGGTGCCAAAGCTCACATTGGTGTCGACGATGAGTCCGGGCTTGTGCACAGCGTGGTGGTCACTGCGGCCAACGTCGCGGACGTAACCCAAGTCGACAAACTGCTGCACGGTGGTGAGAACGTGGTCTGCGCTGATGCGGGCTATACCGGTGTAGAGAAGCGTGAAGAGCATGAGGGGCGCCAAGTCATCTGGCAGATTGCAGCCCGGCGCAGCACTTACAAAAAGCACGGTAACCGCAGCGCGTTATACAAAGCGATACGTAAGATCGAAAGAGCCAAGGCCCAGGTTCGCTCCAAGGTTGAGCATCCATTTCGGGTGATCAAGCGCCAGTTTGGTTATACGAAAGTGCGCTTCCGAGGCTTGGTGAAAAACACTGCTCAGATGGTGACGCTGTTCGCCCTGTCGAACATTTGGATGGCGCGTCGACATTTGCTCTCCAATGCAGGAGAGGTGCGTCCGTGAAGAGTGAAGTGACTGCTGCGAGGTGCTTGCAGCGGCAAAAAAGGCTGAAATAGACGGCAGGTTTGACCGGGATTTGAGCGGCTACCGTTTTTTGAAAGTGTCGATGGCGAAGTAGCCGGAAAACAGGGGCTACTTCAGACCATCCCTAAAGCGTGGGGTTCATTGATACATTTATTATTGCAGGGAAGTGCAGTGGGCGGTCGATGTTTATCGAGTTGCCATCGGTGTGGGTTTCTACACCTTGCGAGTACAAATTTTTTATCAGGGCTTGTGTGCCGTTATCCAGTGATTCCCACCAGCTTGGTGAAATGTAGAAGTTCTCTATTAGTAACACCATAAAGGCCGCCAGGCTGTCGGCTGTTAGTTTCTTGTCCAAGAATTGTCTTATCAGTTTGTTGCAGGTCAAAGAGTGTTCTGAAAGCCAGGATAAAACAATGAAGCCTTTGCCGTCACTAGCGAATGAATTAATGGCCATGTAGTCCGGCATGTCGCCAGGAATGCTTGTTATCTTCTGGGCTTCATATCCATCAAAGTCGAATGTCGGGCCAACTATAGCACTTCCCATTATCGGTGGTGGGGATTCAAGTGTGAATACGGCGTAGTTTAAGTCGCTGTAGTCGCCCGTGACTAACATAGTGTCTAGCTTTGATTTTATGTGTTTTAGGTCGCTTGTTGTTAAGGAGTTATTATTCCCGAGTAAGGCTGATGCATTCTGGATTACGACCTGTTCAGCCAGGCTCTTTCCCCTGTCTAGGATCCTCATGAAATCAAAGGTTTTTGAGGCGTACTCTTTGCTGAAGATCTCTCTGGAAATGCCTCTGTACATAATCAGGAAGCAGTGTGATGGTACAGGCTTGAACGGTTGGTCTTCGATTGTTGAGAATAATTTTTTATCATGGCTGGCACAGAAGCCTGTAAAAGTCGAGGCGCTATTTATACCCACCTCGCTCAATTTTATTTTTGGCGGGATATTAACTTTTAGTTCTATCGATATTTTTAATACGTGCCCGTTTCTAGCTATCGCCTTCAGAGATGAGCTTTTTGAGACGGTGTGGGCATTTATTATCCCGCCTGAGCACTCGTGCTGCAATGATTGCGGTACGCTACATTTTTTATTTTTCTTGAAAGAGCCAAGGGTTTGCAAGACAGTGTGTGCTGCTACAGGTGGTTGGCGATCAATGTCTAGGTGGCAGTGTTTAAACTTCTTCCCAGATTTGCACCAGCAACGTTCATTTCGCCCTGGAAGTTTCATGGAATTCCTTATTGATCTAGTATGCCGTGTTGGTGATGAATTTTTTGAGAGCATATACACTGGATGCTAATTTATCCAGTTGGCAATGCCAATTAAGTATGCGCGTGTGCTCTCCCAGACCTTAACTAGTTATTCACTTACAGTAAACCCGCCACAGCTCATCCAACCTTGTTGTGAACGACTGGCTCAAGAGCTCTCGACGCATACCCCACTCTGGGCTTCGGGGGACGTTGGCAGACCTCAGTGTGCCTTTGCCGTACCGAAGGTTTATGCCATCCATAACCGACATCAGGCGATCGCAGGCAACTGGCTGCGTTGACGCGAACAGATCGTCAGTGAATTCACCTGGTTGCCGTAGATCGAGCAGCAGCACCTCGGCTTTGCTGTAGCGGTACCCGTCCTGGTAGACCTTCTCCACAGCCTCAGTCGCTGCCCGCGTGAGCAATAGAGTGTCGCTCGTGGGGTAAGGCAGTTCAACCAGCGCCCCTTTCGCCAAATGCAGTTCGTTGGGATTGAACATGCCTGTGCGGATCGACACTCGCATGCGCTTGCACACCGATCCCTGGGCGCGCAGCTTTTCGGCTGCTCGCGCTGCATAGGTCGCTACCGCCTGCTTGATTGGTGTCAGTTCGGTCATTTTCTTACCGAACATCCGGCTGCAGCAGATCTCCTTCTTCGGCGGATCAGCCTCATCCAGTTCGAGGCACGGCGTGCCGGCGAGCTCGCGCGCTGTCTTTTCCACCACCACGCTGAACTTGTCACGCAGCATCCGCGGATCTGCCTTCGCTAGGTCCATGGCCCTGCAGATGCCCATCGCCTCGAGGTGTGCCGTCATCCGCCGGCCAATGCCCCAGACCTCTTTCACCTCAGTGTTGCGCAGTACCCAGTCGCGCTTGAAATCATCAGTGATGTCGACCACCCCACCCGTATGCGCCTGCAGCCGCTTCGCGGTGTGGTTGGCGAGCTTCGCCAGAGTCTTGGTTCGGGCGATCCCCACACCGACAGGGATGCCAGTGCAGCGCAGCACCTTGGCGCGTACCTCCCGGCCGAATTGGGTCAGACTCCCCTGCACGCCAGTGAGATCAGCGAAGCATTCATCGATCGAGTAGACCTCGGCCGCAGGCACCATCGATTCGATCAGCGACATAACCCGCTCGCTCATGTCGCCATACAGCGCATAGTTGGACGAAAATGCCACGATGCCATGCCGCCGCAACTTCTCCTTGGCCTGGAAATAGGGCTCGCCCATCTTCACGTACGGCTTGGCGTCGTATGACCTGGCGATTACACAGCCGTCGTTGTATCTGAATGACCCTAACAGTTAGTTGAGTGTAAGATATTGATTTATAAGCAAATTAACTCCCTAACATTTTTTTGATTATTTTCCTTCGTTCCTGATGGCGATACTCCTCGACTAAGCCTATTTCAGACGTGGCTTCGCAAAGTAGGGCGGCGGATCGCAATCGACGATAGCTTCACTGTATACTTTTGGCTCCGCATACCCCTTGAGCTACAGGAACACCAGCATGACTGTACTCCAAACGCTCTACTGGCAGCCTACGCCGCCTTAGCGCTACGCCCCCTCGCAACAACCTCGCCTCCGCCAGTTTCGCTGGCGGCTGCGTACTGCTGTATGCCCGGTTCTTACACCCAAAGCGCACAGCAAAATAATCCTCACAATTTGAATTCGTATCGACGCGCTCGCCATTTTCCTGGCATGCGTGCGGTGCATTGCTTTGGATATTCTGATGCTACAAACACTCAAACAAACGTGGTTTTCCAACGTCCGTGGCGACGTGCTCGCGGGGATCGTCGTCGCACTTGCGCTGATCCCTGAAGCCATCGCTTTCTCTATCATTGCGGGCGTCGACCCCAAAGTTGGTCTCTACGCCTCATTCTGTATCGCCGTGGTGATCGCCTTTGTCGGTGGCCGCCCAGGCATGATTTCAGCCGCGACAGGGGCCATGGCACTGCTGATGGTGACCCTGGTCAAGAACCATGGTCTTGAATATCTGCTGGCCGCCACGCTGCTGTGTGGCGTGTTGCAAATTGGTGCTGGCTACCTGAAGCTCGGCTCGCTGATGCGCTTCGTTTCGCGCTCGGTGGTGACCGGCTTCGTCAATGCACTGGCGATCCTGATTTTCATGGCTCAGCTGCCCGAGCTGACCAATGTCACCTGGCACGTCTACGCCATGACAGCCGCAGGCCTCGGCATCATCTACCTATTTCCCTATATCCCCAGGATCGGCAAGCTCATCCCATCGCCACTGGTGTGCATCATCGTGCTGACCGCAGTCGCCATGTCGGTTGGGCTGGATATCCGCACGGTCGGTGATATGGGGGAACTGCCGGATACGCTGCCAATCTTTCTCTGGCCTGACGTGCCGCTGACGTTCGAGACGTTGGCCATCATCTTCCCTTACTCGGCAGCGCTGGCCGTGGTCGGTCTGCTGGAGTCGATGATGACCGCGACTATTGTCGACGACCTGACCGACACCCCCAGCGACAAGAACCGCGAGTGCAAGGGCCAGGGCGTGGCCAACATTGCTTCGGGTCTGATCGGCGGTATGGCCGGCTGCGCGATGATTGGTCAGTCGATCATCAACGTGAAATCCGGCGGTCGTTCTCGTCTGTCCTCCCTGGCCGCAGGTGTATTCCTGCTGCTGATGGTGGTGTTCCTCGGCGACTGGCTGAAGCAGATCCCGATGGCTGCGCTGGTGGCAGTGATGATCATGGTGTCCATCGGCACCTTCAGTTGGGATTCGCTGCGCAACCTGAAGAAGCACCCGTTGTCGACCAACATTGTCATGGTCGTCACCGTTGTGGTCGTGGTGGCCACCCACAACCTTGCCTTCGGCGTGTTGGCCGGCGTGCTGCTGGCCGCGATGTTCTTCGCCAACAAGGTTGGCCATTACATGGCGATCAGTTCTTCGCTGGACGAATCCGGCGAGCATCGTAGCTATAACGTCACTGGCCAGGTGTTCTTCAGCTCGGCAGACAAGTTCGTCGCGGCCTTCGACTTCAAAGAAGCCCTGAACAAGGTAACCATCGACCTGAATCGCGCCCACTTCTGGGATATCACCGCAGTTGCTGCCCTGGACAAGGTGGTTATCAAGTTCCGCCGCGAAGGCACCGAAGTTGAAGTGTTAGGTCTCAACGAAGCGAGCGCCACTATCGTGGATCGATTCGGAGTTCACGATAAACCCGACGCCATTGATCAACTCATGGGCCACTGAGAAGGAGAACAACGATGACCCAAGTAATTGCCTGTATCGACGGTTCCACCTCGGCTCCAGCTGTGTGCGACTACGCAGCCTGGGCCAGTCTGAGCCTGGAAGCCCCGCTGACCTTCTTGCATGTGCTGGATCAGCGCCAGTACCCAGTTGCGGCCGACTTGAGTGGCAATATCGGCCTTGGCAGCCGCGAGCATCTGCTCGATGAGCTTGCTTCCCTGGATGAACAGCGCGGTAAGTTGGCCCTGGAGCAGGGGCGGATCATGTTAACGGCCGCGAAAGAGCGGGCCATGACGGATGGTGTGACCGCGCCGGAGTCCAAGCAACGTCATGGCGATCTGCTGGAAAACCTGCAAGAGCTGGAAAGCGAAACGCGCCTATTGGTCATCGGTCGCCAAGGCGAGTCTAGCGGCGGTCTGAGTCAGCATGTCGGAAGCCAGCTGGAGAGCGTGATTCGTATCATGCACCGGCCAATCCTGGTCACCCCGGCCAACTTCCAAAAGCCCGAGAGCGCGATGCTGGCCTTCGATGGCAGCGCTACTACCCGCAAGGGTGTGGAGATGCTGGCGGCCAGCCCCCTGCTGAAGGGGCTGCCGATCCACCTGGTGATGGTTGGGCCAGTGAACGACGAATCGTCCGCGCAGCTGGACTGGGCGCAGAAAGTGCTGCTCAACGTCGGATTCACTGTTCGCGCCGAGACCCTGAACGGCGAGATAGAGCCTACCTTGCACGCCTATCAGAAAGAGCACGGCATCGACCTGCTGGTGATGGGGGCCTACGGTCATTCGCGCATCCGTCAGTTTCTGGTCGGCAGCACCACGACCAGCATGCTGCGCACCACCACTGGCCCACTGTTGCTGCTGCGCTAACGGCCATGGACGACGCCCTCGATCTTGCCCATTTCAAGACCCTACTGGAACAGCGGGCTGCCGAGCTGGATCGGTTGCTGGAAGACGCTGAGTCTCGCTCGCAATCGGTGGAGTTGGATCAAAGCAAGGTAGGGCGTCTGTCGAGGATGGACGCACTCCAGCAGCAAGCGATGAACGATGCCATCCGCAGTCGGGCGCAGCATGAACGCGTCCGCCTCCAGCTGGCCCTCAAGCGTTGGCACGAGGGCGAGTATGGCTGGTGTAACCAATGCGGCGAGTTGATCGCCTCGGGCCGCCTGGAATTCGATCCGGCCACGCCGTTGTGCATCACCTGTGCGAGCCGCGCCGAGTCGGATTGAAACCATGACAGCTCGTGACGTCAGTCCCAATTAACGAGGCTTCTAATGTATTTGATGGCTAAAAACTGGTTGGGCCGAACACAGAAAACAAGTGCCTGGATGTGGGCACTGCTGTGCTTTGTATTGCTTACCGTATTCCAAGTCCGCACCCATCACCTTGATGATCGGTTGTACTTCTGGATCAAGACCCACTGGCACACCGACGATTGGCAGGAGCGCTCTGTGTGGCTGCCTGACTATCGGGTTGAGCTCGATGCTAAGCCGGTTCCCGGTGTGGACAACAACCTTTCGGGCCTGACCTTCGACCCTGACCTGAACCTGCTATGGGCGGTTACCAACGGCCCAAACGAACTATTGGCCCTCAGTCGTGACGGTGACGTGGAAAGGCGCTATAGCCTGGACGGTTTCCACGATGTGGAGGCGGTGTCCTATGCCGGCAACGGCCAACTGGTAATCGCCGAGGAGCGCCGGCAGAGCCTTGTTATCGTGGATGTCCCCCTCGCCGAAGGCAGTAAGCTTTCTCCCGGTCGCTCATTGAGCCGAGACCAGTATCCAGCTCTGACCTTGGCACTTGGCAAGGCGGACAACAAAGGCCTTGAAGGGCTCGCCTACGACCTGAAAGGTGATCGCTTGTTTGTGACCAAGGAGCGTGACCCTCGCCAATTGCTGGAAGTGGGCGGCCTTCGTGCCAGCCTGGCAGGAGGTTTTTCCCTGCACGTGCGCGACCTGTCCAACTTGGTAAAGGACAAGGTATTTGCCACTGACTTGTCTTCGGTCGTCTTCGATCAACAGAGTGGCCACCTGATATTGCTCAGCGACGAGTCGAAACTGCTGATTGAAATCACCGATGAGGGCAAGGTGGTGAGTTTCCGCTCCTTGGCGAGGGGGTTTGCTGGTTTGCTGAAAGGCATACCCCAAGCCGAAGGCGTAACCATCGACGATGAAGGGTATTTGTACGTGGTCAGCGAGCCGAACTTGTTCTATCGCTTTACCCGCGAGACAGACTGACCAGTCAACAAGCTACAGTCAGGCGTGGCCGGGACGCTTGAACTGTTAGCGTGCGATTTTTACGAATTCTGCGGGTTCCCCATCAGGGCCTAGTTGGCCCTGGTTTCAGAGGGAGTGCGGTGACCTTACCGTTGGCAACCGCCTTCAGCTGAATCATCTCGAATATTAGTCGCTGGTTAACCGAAGCCAGCCGAGCTACCTCCGCTAAAAGCTGATCATTCTCTGCACGGAGCACCCTGTTCTTTTCTTTCTCGCTCATCAACGCTTGATGCTTAGAGTCTCGCTGGGCTCGCACCGACTTGCCAACGATGTTGCGAATCCTTTCCGCTATGCTTGGGTAAGTGTTATGGATGAGTCCCGGAGTCACACCTGCGGCACGGGCAACGGATGTGATGGAAAGCTTTCCGTCACCAGCAATGAGATCGTCGACGACCTTGTTGAGCGCGGCGAGTGTCTTCGACCTGGAGCGAATAGGAGAGTCAGGGCCCACCGCCTGTCTAGTCATTTGCCGCCTCCTCCATTTCCTCAACTGGAGAAAGGCCAAGGCTGGTAATTACGGGTATACGGATTTAATGGTTGATGGGGCACCTTCACCCCATCAATCTGATACCACCCTCAGATGGTTGATAGATCGACTCCGTAGTTGAGTTCCTCTGCGAAGTCCGGCAGTCCGTAACCGATGGTTTTCTTGTAGAAAGGAGAGACCTTCGCAGTCGGTGCCTTCTTCTTGTGCTTCGTGGTGTAGAGCATTCGTGCCCGCATCACCTCGAAGGAGTAACCGCGCCCTTCACGGTTCTTGTCCTTGGCCAGTCGGTTGATGGACTCCGTGTAAGCGTTGGTGACGGGCATGTCCGTCTCGAAGTAGGTCATGGTCTCTTCGCGCCAGTTTCCCACTGCCCTGACCAGATCGCTCCAGACTTCCTTTTGGCCCTTCGGGATGGTGGCTATCCACTCGTCCAGGGCGGCTTCTGCCTGGAGCCGTGTGGTGGCGTCCCAGATGCCGTAGAAGCGCTCCTTGTGCTCGTAGGCGGCCAGCAGTTGCGGGAACGCGCCTGTCCAGGTCTCCATGATGAGGCGCTCCCGGTCTGAGACTTCGTGAGCGCGTTTCAGCAGGATTTTCCGGTCTCCCTTGAGAGTCCGGCTCTGGGACGGTTTCAGCTCCTTTCTGAGGCCCTTGCGCACTCTCTCTAGGGCATCGTTGGCCATGCGCACCACATGGAACTTATCGACCACGATACGGGCCTGGGGCAGCACAGCCTTGACCGCTGCCCGGTAGGGGTTCCACATGTCCATGCTGACGATCTCGACCTTCTGCCGGTCTTTCAGCTTCATCAGGTAGTTGGTCACCACGTCCTGGCGGCGGGTGGCCAGCAGGTCGAGCAGGGTTCGCTCCTCAATGTTGGTCAGAATGCAGCGGTAGCGCTTGTTCAGGTATAGCTCGTCAATGCCCAGGATGCGGGGCGTCTCGAAGCGGTGCCAGCGCCCCAGGAACTCGGCGCGGGCGTTGAAGATGTCGCGCACCGTCTTCTCGTCCAGGCCGGTCTGTGCCGCCACAAAGGTGTAGGGGTGGTTGAAGGATTCCTTCTCCACGTACTCATGCAGCCGCAGTGTCATACGGAATCCGTCCACCATCTCCGGTAGCTGGGGCCTGAATGTTGTCTTGCAGGCCCGGCAGGTGTATCGGCGGCGGACCACCCAGAGAGTGACCCGCTTGCCGTGGATGGGCAGATCACGATAGGGAACGTCACGCTTGCCGAACCGTACGAACTCACCCTGCACGCCGCATTCCTCGCAGGCGATGGGATCGGGCACGTCCACCTGGAAGTGCATTTCGTCGTCGGTTGATTTGCAGCCCAGTACTTGGTATTGCGGCAGGTGAAGGATGTTGTCGGGAAGTTCGGTCATGGTGTTGTATAGGCGTAGGTGTCAGTCAGATCCATCCGGCTCGGCATTGGTGTTTGCTTTTTTACCCAACAAGCTGCTGGAAACGAAAAGTAAGGCACCGAGGACAATTGCAATATCAGCCAGGTTGAAGGCCGGCCAATGCCAGTCTCGCCAATAGAAATCAAAGGAATCCACAACATAGCCGCGAAAGACCCGGTCAATCAGGTTGCCCATGGCGCCACCGAGGATAAGACTGTAAGCGATGGCTTCTCCTTTATGACGATTTTCAAGGATCAGCTTGATCAGAAAAATCGAGACCACTACCGCGATTCCGATAAAAAAGTAGCGCTGCCAGCATCCACCATTCGCAAAAAGACTGAATGCGGCACCGGTGTTCCATAGGTGCACCCAGTTAAAGAACGGGGTCACCGAAACATACTCGCCATAGGCCATTGATTGCTGCACCAGCCACTTTACAGCCTGATCAGACGCTGCCAGCAGGCCCGATATGGACAATAGGGCATACGGCGAGAGCTTTTTGCCAATAATGAGCATTATTTAACCCTTCAACGCCAAAATGCGTCTGGCACCGTTAAGTACAATGCCCCCCGCGATGGTGCCGATAATCAGATCCGGATAATTGGAACCGGTCCACGCGACCAGGGCGCCGGCGGTGATGACCCCCAGGTTGATCACCACGTCGTTGGCCGAGAATATCCAGCTTGCCTTCATGTGCGCCCCGCCTTCCCGATGTTTGGATATGAGCAGCAGACAACTGGTATTGGCAATCAATGCGACGAATGCGATAGCCATCATCACCAGCGATTCAGGCTCACTACCGAATACAAAGCGTCTCACCACCTCTACGAGCACGCCCACAGCCAAGATCAGTTGCAGTACACCAGCAAGATGCGCGGCACGTACCTGCATTTTCACGCTATGTCCAACCGCATAAAGGGCAAGCCCGTACACCGCCGCATCGGCAAAATTGTCCAGGGATTCTCCAATCAGGCCGGTGGACTGGGCGATCAGACCGGCAGTCATTTCCACCACGAACAGAAGTGCATTGATGCCGAGCAACCAGCGCAGGGTCCCGGATTCTTGCTTAGGGAATCTCCGAACAAGCCTTCAGTTATGCGAGAATCCCCGCAACACCTGATCCGAGCCGCCCATGAGCCAGATGAGCTTTTCCGACTTTGAGTACGCCGGCAAGCGCAAGCAAACCCGCCGAGAGCGCTTCCTCGCCGAAATGGATCAGGTGGTGCCCTGGGCAGGCCTGCTGGAGCTGATCGAACCGTTCTACCCCAAGGCCGGCGGCGGTAGAAAACCCTATCCTCTGGAAACCATGCTGCGCATCCATCTGTTGCAGAACTGGTTCTCCCTGAGCGACCCGGCCATGGAAGAAGCGCTCTACGAAATCACGCCCATGCGCCAGTTCGCACGCCTGACGCTGAGCGCGCCAATCCCCGAAGACACCACGATCATGAACTTCCGGCACTTGCTGGAGAAGCATCAGCTCGCACCGGCAATCCTTGCGGTCATCAATGGTTATCTGCAGGAAAAAGGCCTGTCGCTGCGCCAAGGCACCATCGTCGATGCCACCATTATTCATGCCCCCCGCTCGACCAAAAATAAAGAAGGCAAGCGTGATCCCGAGATGCACCAGACCAAGAAAGGCGGTCAGTATTTCTTCGGGATGAAGGCGCACATCGGTGCCGATGTCGAGTCCGGCCTGGTGCATCACGTCCATGGCACCGCTGCCAATGTGGCCGATGTCACGCAGGTGGCTGAACTGCTGCATGGCGAAGAAAACGCCGTGTATGCAGATGCCGGTTACACCGGTGTCGAAAGGCGCGAAGAGCATGAAAATCGGGGGGTGATCTGGCAGATTGCAGCGCGTCGCAGCACCTATTCCAAGCTGAACCAGCGCAGCGTACTGTACAAAGCCAAGCGCAAGATCGAGTTCTGCAAGGCTCAGACACGGGCCAAGGTCGAGCATCCGTTTCGCGTGATCAAGCGGCAGTTTGGTTACGTGAAAGTACGTTTTCGTGGGCTGATGAAAAACACGGCTCAGTTGACCACGCTGTTCGCCCTGGCAAACCTGTGGAGGGTTCGAAAACAGCTCATGGGTATGGGTGAGGTTCGCGTTTAACACGGAGAACCGGTCGAAAAAGCTCTCCGTACATGATTTTTCGGTCACTTTTCGTCCAATGACGCTGTAGGTGCCTGGAAAATTGCAACTTGCCGCGGCTGCACGACAAGTTGATCGGAGCATCCTTAGCAGAAGCTGCCGAAAACTCGGCGGCCTTGATGGTCTCCGGATTTGCAGCGACGGTTTCCTGAAGCGAGGCGCCTAGCCCCAAGGTCTTCAGTTTCGAGGTGACGGGCTCGACCTCGCCGTCATGCACGACCTTCAGCCGGCGGTTCGACAAGTCGAAGGACAGCGCCCGAATCTCCTCAAAGCCGTTCAGGGCTAGGCGAATCATTCGTTCTTCTGATGGACAGTCCATCTTCGGCACGGCATAAACACTGACCCATCTCCCTGGCGCCTCGGAGGAGGCCTGTATATCGGTATCCGCTGCGGACGTTGCATCACCGCCACAGGCGCCACCACAGGATTTGCTCATGATACGACTCCACTTGAACAATGTTGTGGTACCATTTAAAACTATAAAGCTACTATAAGGTCAATAGAGTAAAGAATCCGTTGGGGAGGAGGCTGATGCGCATTGGTCAGTTGGCGCAGTTGGTAGGGGTCGAAACACAGACGATCCGCTTCTATGAACAGCAGGGCTTGTTGCCGCCGCCTGATCGGCAGGACAACGGTTACCGTGTCTATACCGAGAAGCATGGTGAGGGGCTGGCTTTCATCCGTCGCTGCAGAATCCTGGGCCTGTCACTGGCTGAGATTCACGAACTACAGAGCTATCAGGACGACCCTCATCAGCCTTGTACCGCCGTCAACGCCTTGCTCGATGATCACATCTCTCATGTGCGGTCGCAGATAACCGCTCTGCAAGCGCTTGAGAAACAACTCGTTTCACTGAGAGCGAGTTGCAACGATGACCGGGAAGTTGAGGCGTGTGGGGTTCTTGCTGGAATTAGCGAAGGAAACATGCACCAGCAGTAGGTGAAGCATCAACCAGATAATCCGATGAGATGCCGGTCTGTCTCACTCTCATGCAAAGGTAAGATCAACCATTTAATCCGCTTACCCGTAATTACATCTAGTGCAACCTGCAAGTCGCGTTCTGCGCGCTGCCTAACAGCCGGGCCTGCATCCTCAATTTTTATCAGCTCTCGCTGTTGAATGTAGATGTCCTGCCAAGTGCTGGCGAAGACTTCATCGATCACCGAATTTTTGCACCCTGGACACCGTGTGGCTTCGTATAGACCAGCACCTCCGCAGCCCCGCTCTGTGGCGATGCACCAGCCGTGTCCAGTCGCACGAATGTTGGCATGTGGGGCGGTCTGGGCAAGCAAAGCAGCTCTATCCTTGATTGGAATTGCCCGCAATTCCACAATCTTTTCGCCAGCGCCCCCTGCCAGTGGCTGATCATCGAGCCATGATTCGATCAGGTCAATTTTAAACTCTGTCATCTGCTGGAAGATCTCATCAAAGAGAGTCAGGTCTTGCTGCGGATTGGATGCATAGAGTTGGGTCATACTCATGCTGCTGTGTTTGAACTGCCATTTGAGGTAGATCAATGAAGTGCGGCCCATACGGGATTCTACAAAGCATCTTGCATATGTTCGCCTGCATTGATGCGTCCTCAACGGCCAATCGCTTCCAGCGGCTTTAGCTATACGGTCAAACGCAGCATTGGATGCTTGCCCGCTGAGAGCCTCAACATGATGGCTTTCCTGAACTTTCCCTCCTTGTGTGTTTCGTCCCAAAAATAGTTTATTCGCGTCTTTTCGGGCTTTTTCGAGCCTAAGGAGATGTTCAGTTGAATACGAAAAATCCCGATTGCTTGCAAGCTGTCTAATCTCTTCATCCAGCTCTTTTCTGATGGGTGCTGAATATTTTGCCAAAAGACTTAAAGCTTCAATCGTTAGTTCTGGCACAAGATATTCGACTTGGCCTTTACCTGTCTTGTGCTCGACTGTGGTCACCCAGCAAAAATTAATTCCATTTCTTAACTCTTTGCGCCAAGCGCCAACCTCAATTCCAATTGCCTCGTCATTGCGCATGCCGCTAGTGATTGAAACTATATACAGAACAGCATCTCTGCAACGAATTGCCATCCGTTCATCACTAGGATGATATCCAATACCATTGACTGCCAATTCGGCCTTCATCTCCCGGACAATGCTTTCGCAATAGTTGAAAATCCTAGATTGTTCATCATGAGGAATGATATCTGTTCGCCCGACGTTTTTAGTGGCAGCACCCAACCCTTTTACATTCGCGACCCCACAAATCCGCCACAATGTCGAATTACCCCAAGGATAACTCTGAATGGGAAACATCGTGTCGACAGAAAACACCCAAAGAAAATCAATAACCCGTAATCGCCCATACAGCGGGAGAGGCCTTAACTTCAATTCATATTTGCAATGATGAACGTAATTGCTGACATGGATCGGACGGACATCTGCAAAGCTTGAAACTCCTAGATTGTTTAACCAGCGAACAAAAGGCATCACGCTGACGACGGCGAAAGTAGTAATGCCCCGTGCGATAGGAGGTTTGGATCTAGGCATTCCTCTTTTAAACCAAGCATAAGCAACAGCTTTGCAGTCATCAATAAGCGCCCGAGGCATGCCCATATCCCAGTTGATGAATTTATAAGAATGAGCAATATTGGCCTGATCAAAAAACGGGCGAAGATCCCACTGTGCATCGCCAAACCTGCTAAGAACGAAGGTTTCTCCATCTTCATTAACGATAGCGCTGATCACGATTGCATCCCGCTCTGCGGGACTTAGACCATTCGCTGAAACTGGCTGTGCGATGAGGACATCATATGCCTTTAACACCGCATTCGTGGTTCTTATGCTCAAATTTCGCCGCCCAATTTTTTCTTCATGAACTCGATTTTTTTAGCCCAGAACAAGTGCGGAGATGACTCAGCCTGAGCCCTTGCTTGCGAAACCAATGCAAGATCAAACTTCTGGGTGAAATCATCTATCAATCGAATATAGTCAAACTGACGCTTGCGCCATGCGCCCCACTCGTCCGTGAGAAAGTATTCGACTTCTGCATACAAGAATTGTTGGTAGCTGAACAGCCGGTATAAGTCCTCCAAGGTGCCTACAATTGCATAGCTAGGGCAACCGAGGCAGTGGATGAATTCAGAACAATGATTGACGCCATCCTTTGGTGCCAGACTACCGTAAAGGCTATCTTTGCAGCCGCCTGGTGGGGTTGGTATAACGTTTATGCCACGTAGTTTGTCCGGAAAAGCCTCCCCAACAAATGTCGCCCCGTCGACCTTGATCTCATCGTTGATTTTCAAATAGTGATTATCGGCGACACCAGGGGTATGACCCATAACGGAGGAAACTTCTATAATGTCGCCACCGCTCAGTTTCCACAAACGGCTTTCCATAGTCTTTCGCAGCCGACTAAGCGTGACATTTAGCCGATTGCCTTGATCATCCTGAAGCGCATGACGCTCACAAATGCTTTTTGCCGTGACATATAAAGCACCGGGTGTAAGGGTAACGATGTCGTTCGAGCGGCCAGGCTGGCCCGAGCGATATAACCACACACATGAAGATATTTCATCAGGTGCCAGTGCTACGAGTGGCTTAGAAATCTCCAGCGCCTTATTGAGGACTGCCACCCCATCCAGGGGAATAGCACTGTACTCATCTAGCAGATTAGTCTGACGGATTGTTTTGCTCTGTGCGCCTTTACCTCGACGTTTGACGGTAGTAATCAACCTGAGATTAGGAATAAATGGGTGAGGCTGTAGGGCATCCCTTTTCATCTCCAAGAGCGGCGTAGTATTGATTCCAGACCTTGCCGCAGTAATTAGTAGCAATACAGCCATCGCCTCCGCGCCATTTCCAAGGAATGTACCCTTATGGATGGCAATAAGATCTGACTTCAAAGCGCCAATCAGCCTTTGCATTTCACCCAAGGTGAGCGGATCTGCATCTTTAGTGCTCTGCGAATTATTAGGAAATGGATTGAGGGGCAAAAGATCGTCAAGATTAACTTCAATAAATCCATATTCAGCCAAAACAACAACTAACGACTTGAAGCTAGTATAGTAATTCTTGGCTGTCGAGCCGTTAGGGTATTTTAGCCTCAGCCAAGAGACGTATCGATCCAAGTGGCTTTTGGTAAGACTGTTTGGCGTTGCAGGTGGCGACTTGACCGAACCTCCACTCAAGAAATTTATAAAAAATCTCAGCCCGTTCGTAGAGTAACCAATCAAGGTCGTCACTGAGAAGTTTCCTCCTTGTAGCAAAGCTTTGATAACGTGAAGACTTTGAATTGCCCAAGCGTCGAAGCCCAAGCCTAAATATTTCGTATGATCGAGTTGCCTGTGGTTTCTCGGGTTTCTCGGCAGGTCAATCTTGATATCATCTTCGACAGCCTCGAATCCTTTTGTAACCGACCGCATAACCGCCTTGTAGCTTTTTTGCCGAGCCAATGGTGCTACCTCAAATACGCGAAACCGAATCAGTCATAAACATCATGTCAATTTCGTCCTCGTGAGCAAGGACGGATTGGGCTTCAAGCTGGTTTATGAGATGCAAATAGATCATAGTTGTTTGCACATCTGAATGCCCCAGCCTATCTCGGACATACAACAATGGCTCACCTTCAAACTCTTTGCTTTTTCGAAGAGCAAGCAAGGTATAAGTCCCATAGGTGTGGCGTAGCATGTGGGCCCGAACATAGAAACCGCACTTTCTTTCATAGGACTTCATAACGTCCACTACGGAATCTTTTGAATAATGCCTGCCTTCATTAGTCAGCAGCAGCGCGGTAACACGTCCATCACCATTGGACTTACGAACCTCTCGTTGGTGAAGGGAGTAAGACCACATGCTCTCCATCAACGACCATGGCACGTCGATAGTTCTAGGCCGGTCGTACTTGATATGCATGTCTGAAGGATCAAGAGCAACACTGATCATTTGCCTTGGGCGCAGTCCCTTCTTCAACCTGGGGTTGAACACATATTTGAGAGGAAAAGACCTCGCTTCACAGGAGCGAAGGCCGGTACGCACCATGAGGTGGAACAATATCTGGTGGCTTGGATCGGTATCCAGGGCAAGGCATACCTTGACTTGATCCTTGGTCAGGAATTTGGTCAAGCGCTTTCGGTCGCGAACCATCACCGAAACTTTCGTGCTCTCGGCTCCGGGCAGAGCGATATGACTGAGAAGACCGGAATGTTGGGCAACTCTTACCCTTTTCTCACCGAAGGGCAGCACAGTTATCAGGTTGCGCTGCTTAGCCCATCGGTAGAACCTCACGATCAAGGCCAGACGATTGTTCACCGTGCCGGGATCAAGTGCTAATTCTCCGCTCGACCAATCCCTGTACCTCGACAGAGCACTCAGACCGTGAGCCGGGCTTTCCTCGTCCCAGCCCAATCCATTGGCTTCCAGGAAGGCAAAGTAATCGTACAGACGCCGTCCATAGGCTTCCCAAGTCAAATCGCTTAGGGCCTCACCTGACTCGATAAGCGTGTGCCAAAGGAAGGATTGAGCTGGCTCGACTGGCCATCCCTCTGACCCAATCAGCAACGGAAAGCCTTCAAAGGATCGACCTGCTAATGCTAGGTCTTTTGTTGCGAATACCAGCCTCATGCCGCTGCCCTAAAACACTTCCAATGGATTGCCTTATGAAGCCTGGAAACTGCTGTTCCAGAGGGGTTCAGAAGGTGGCGCGGACTCTACAGGATTTACTAACGATTCCCACCCCTCAGATCGTTGTTGCTCAGCACCACGATGGGCGTCTTGGCCAGATCCGGCCGGAACACGCGCTCGCAGCTCGCATAGAACGAGTTGCAGTCGATCAGCGCGAACACCTGGTGGTCACTGGGCATGATCGCGCACGCTGTAGCGAACCACACCCCAGATGACCAGGTCGTCGCCTTCCATAACGTGGCGCGGGGGGTAGGCTGGATTCTCCGATTGCAGCACCAGCACGCCGTCGCGACGATAAAGGCGTTTGCAGACGGGCTCGGTGTTGATCGCGGCGATCACGATATCGCCGTGCTCGGCCTCCCTACTGCGGTCTACGATGAGAAGATCGCCCGAGAAGATCCCGGCGCCCTGCATGCTGTCGCCCTCCACCTGCACCAGATACACGTGAGGTGCACGCAGGTCGAACAGCTCGTCGAGGGAGATGTGACGCTCCAGGTGATCCGCCGCTGGCGAAGGGAACCCGGCCGGCACACGGAAGGAGTACACCGGCAGCAGCATAAGGCCGCCCGTCGGCGCGCCCAGGAAGGTGATGGTCATGGCAGATCAACTCAAAAGGATATCTGTATATTTATACAGTAAACTGTCAGAGCGTTCCTACGTCAATGCGCGGATGCCTGGCAGCCGACAAACGAGCGAGGTGGGTATGTGTGGGAGGTACTCGATCTACGAGAGCATGGACGACTACCTGCGGCAGTTGGCCCTCGATCTGGTGGTCATCAACGGATATGACCATGAGCGGATCAACCGTTACAACGTGGCGCCTTCTACTCGCGTGGAGGTGATAAGGCCCGCCCCGGGAGGACTGAACGTCGATCGGGTGAAGTGGGGATGGTCGCCTTTCTGGGCGAAGGGGAAGAGGGTCGACCCGATCAATGCGCGGGCCGAGACGGTGATGACAGGGAAGTTCTTCAAGTCGCTTTGGCCGAATGGCCGAGCCTTGGCGCCGGCCAATGGGTGGTTCGAGTGGATACCCGATGTTGCAGATCCGAAGCGCAAGCAGCCTTACTACATCCAAGCGGCGGACGGTAGGTCATTGTTTTTCGCGGCGTTGGCCGAGGTTCATCCAGGGCTGGAACCAGATGAACGCAGTGGCTTCGTCATCGTGAC
This sequence comes from Pseudomonas mosselii, assembly GCF_019823065.1. Lineage (NCBI taxonomy): Bacteria > Pseudomonadati > Pseudomonadota > Gammaproteobacteria > Pseudomonadales > Pseudomonadaceae > Pseudomonas > Pseudomonas mosselii. The sequence goes on along the minus strand of NZ_CP081966.1, from coordinate 4,751,379 downwards.
TGCTGCGGCTGATGAAGGTTTGGTGGATATCCATGATCGTAAGCCGTTAGTGCTTACTCCTGAGCTTGCCCGAGAATGGATTGATCCAGGCATAACAACTGAACGGCTGGCAGAAATAGTCCAAACAGGCTGCCGGCATAGTACCGACTTTCAATGGTTCCCAGTGAGCAAACAGGTCGGGAATGTTCGCAATCAGGGGCCGGAGCTGATAAAACCGGTTTAACCGTTTTGGGTAAAGTCGGACAAAATACACATATCTGTAAATATGCAAGGTGATCGATTGAAAATAAAGGTTGGTAGGGTCCGCGATTACTTGGTTGCCACACTGGAAAATACCCAGGCTCACGCAAATGAAGCCCCTGAGCTCATGCATTTGATTGCTGAGATGGATGATATTTTTCACGATGAGATTTTCTCTATTCCGCTCTCACAAGAGCCGACAGCAAACTTGCTTATGATAAATGCATATACCATGCTTCTGGCTGGGATTAGAGAGGCCTTGTCTGGGCATGTTGTTTGCGTTTTTCCAATAGTTAGAGCTGCGTTAGAGTCTGCCTGTTACGCTTATCTCATAGCAAATGACGCTACCAAGGCTGATGTTTGGCTTGAAAGACATTCGTCGGATAATGCTGTAAAGAGGTGTCGGAATGTATTTACTGCTAAAAAAGCTGTGGATATTTTAAAGTGCAGTGATCCGGTGATGGCCGATTATGTCTGGGGGTATTACGAGGCCTCAATAGATTTTGGTGCGCACCCTAACACCAAGTCTGTGATTGGTCATCTGTCTGACTCCGGGTCGGTTGGAGAAGGTTTGCATGGGTTTGAGCTTACTAGCGTGTACGGAGAAAATAGCTGGCAAGTCAACCACGCCTTGTTTGTCTGCGTTGAGGCAGGGCAGGCCATCGCGTATTTAATAGCGGCCTCAATCGCAAATCACCCTTTGATTCACGAGCGTAGTACAGTATTCCAAGGCTGGGTAGATGCCAAAAATCGGATGGTTGAGGAGCTAACTGGTGAAGCTTGCGATCGCAGTACGCCAGTCTATTCTTCCGTTAGCCCGCCGCTTTGACTACATCGAAGAGGTTGCTATGCTGAATATAAGTGAGAATGCATTCAGGGATTATATATTCAATAACCATAGAGAAGATTTTTCCTCTTTGATTGCAGGGCGGAGGGAGCCGGTGGAGTGGTACGGCGAAGAATTTCCACCGCTTCATTTCTTGCTACGCCGAAAGGTTGAACGTGCCATAAATGAAATTCTGGATCAGCTGGAAGAATTGGTCTTAACGGCTAAGGAGCTACGGCTTGAAAAAAATGGTCCTCATCCGACTCGCGTGGATCTTTTTGGGTGCTCAGAGTCTACGGGCATCACTATCATCGAGTTGAAAAAGTCGCAGCAAACCGAACGCCAAGCTTTTACTGAACTCTTAGCCTATGCAAATCACTTCTGCTCGATATTTCCTGGAGTTAACGAGACGGCAATCACCACTGTGTTGGTTGCGCCGATGGAGACCAGAACGGTAAAGGATGCATACGTTCAAGAGCTATTGCTGAATAAGAAGAACATTGTATCTCTTATTCCTTCTTGTCAGGATGGGCGCTATTGTCTTAATGTATTTTACCCTGATGAGAATTACTACAAATGGTTCGAGAATAACGTATTCAATGATCACTCCATGACCTGTGTGACCATGTCGTTTCCGCTGATTAAAGGCTGGATAGACTCTGAATATAGCGAGCCTCCGCAGTACGCAAAAGATGCGCTGAATCAAATAAGCAACTCTATTGCGCAGGTTTTAGAGTCCAAAGGGTTCCATTCTATAGTTTATGCCTCTCAGAAGTGGAGCGAGATCGCGGGTCTATTCCCCTATCCTAATATGATTGTTGTGGCGGCAATGAATCCATTTTCTTCGGTGAGAACGTATGCTGAGGATGATGAGATAGGGGGAAGATCTGCACCCGGGAGGCTGACTGAAGTTCAGTTAATTTATAACCAGCTAACCAAAGACGGTCAGCGCTTTAACTGGCTTGAGACGATGGAAAGTGACTTTACCGGTCGTTTGATTCGAGCCGTCCGCGATCAGCTGGAGTTCTGCCTTCTGAATGATTCGCGATCAATACATGTCGAAACTGGACTGCCGGATTGGTATGGGTTCAAGACGAGTATGGTGGATGCGGTATTTACACACAATTTGGAGGCGCATACTACTGGGCTCTTGAGGGAAGTGTATACTGAATATGTTTGTTATCTATATGAAACTGGCCAACAAGAAGTGATGTTTGGTTATCAGATGTTAACTCCGTTTCTCGCAGTGTGGGAGATTTGTCGTGGCTTCGGTTACGAATCGGAGTAATAGCATTCAGGGAAAAAGGCCACCGATTGGTGGCCCTTTTTTCATGTAGCTATAAGCTGTCTAGCAAGAGCCATTTCAACAGAGTCCCCATCCTGGTTCAGTGAGTCGAGCCCGGATTCCGGTACATCGCCCGAAGTGCTCTGCGCCACCGCGATCTTCTTGGCCATCAGTTGCAGGCAGGTAATCTGCGAGCTGCCGGCGTAGCCGAAGAAAATCACGCGGACCGGATGTTTCTGCCCAATCCTCCACGACCGCCGCGCGGCTTGCTGTAGGGTGTACACGTTGTACCCCGTCTGCAGGAACGCGATGGTTGGGAAGTCCAGCAGGTCCAGCCCGGTCTTGACCAGCTCCGGGTTGGTGAGCAGCACGTCGATACCGCGGTCGACCTGGTCGAGGATCCAGTCCTCGCGCCGAGCCGTTTCAACCGTGGCCCGCAGTACCGCAACGCGCAGACCGGCCTGCTCGAGGACCTTCTTCAGCCTGGACGTGGTGTCGCGCGTCCCGCTGTAGACGGTGTATGCAAGGACCTTGCGGCCTTTCGCTTTCTCCTCGAGGCATAGGTTCAGCAGCGCCTGCTCCTTGGGCATCAGTTCATCGTCGCCGAAGAGCGCCGGCACAAAGGCTAGCGTGTCTCGGGTGCGAGGATGTTTGACCATCTCCGATCGGAAGCAGCAATCCGGCCAGGCCAACAGCACATTGAGCACCACTCCCAGAAGGGTGGTGTCTCTCCGGGCCAGAGCCTGGCGGAGTTCAGCTGTCAACGTGGCCGCCAAGCGCAGGTAGGCCGAGGCCTGCTCCGGCGCCATGGGCACGTCGATGAATTCCTCCTGGTAGCTGGGCAGCACATTGCCGCCGATATCCTTGAGTTTCAGGAACACGGTGAATGGCAGCACGAACCGGTGGATGCCTTTAGGGCCGAAGCCTGGGGCCTTCACGGTGCGTACCGACAGCTTCTTGCCCTTGGCGGTCTTGTGCGAATCGCCATCGCGCTCGGTGTAGATGTCCTTGAGCACGCCGTGATCGCGCATGAACGACATGGCTGCAGGCGCCATGCTGCCGCGTGCGTTGGGTCGGTAGCCGTCCTCGATCATGCGCTGGGTGAGGATGCGGAACAGGAGGTAGAACAGGTCGTCGGCGTAGCCCCCCATCAAGGTCCCGGTGAGGAGCAAGGTTTTACGCGCCTTCGCGGCCAACACTCCCATGGCCTGGCCTTGGGCCGAGCCGCTGTTCTTGTACTCATGCCCCTCGTCGACAACCAGCAGGTCGAAGAAGCCATCGGGTAAGTAGCGCTTGATGAACTCTGTCGGCTGGTAGCCGCCTTCGCCGAATCCGAACTCGATGTTGGCCATCGCCCGCTCCATGCGTTTGGCCTGGCGGTCGCTGAAGACGAAGTTGCCTTTCGCGTCCATCAAGTTGATGAACTCTGAGACGTTGTCCACCAGCATCGAGGCCAGAAAGTCCTCGCCGAAGTCGTTCAGCAGCCGGTCCGCCCGGACCGGGCCGATCGTCGGTATCCGGCACATCGACTTCAGGATCGTCGAGCGTCGGTCCCCACCATCGGCTTTGCCTGGGCGCATAAGCGTCCAGAGGGCAGCGTTGCAGGCCGTGCAGTTGCGACGGCGATCACCGCGCTCGAATTCGTCCACGGTGACCAGGTTGCCCTCCAGGTCCTCGAGGACCTGGCCACAATCTGGACATGCTGCCAGCAGCTGGCCACCTGCAGTACGCCGTTTCCAGCAGGCGAGTCGCCAGTGGAAACCCATCCGCATCCTGACTCGGCCGAGAATGAAGAACTCCGGCCGGCCGTCGTAGGTTTGCCCCGACTGGTCACGCAGCTTGAGCAGCTTGACCAGCGTGTCCGGGCCGTTGAGTACCCAGACGCGGGCGTCTGGCGTGGTTTCCAGGATCTCACGTCGCCACTTGTAGACCAGGTGGGGCGGTGAGATGACGAGTGTCCGACGGTAGCCTGATGCATGCATCACTGCAGCGACAGCGATGGCCATCATCGTCTTCCCGGTACCCATCTCGGCGTTGATGATCGCGGCTTGCTCGTTGCGATCGAGCAGTAGCGCCGCAATAGCTTGGACAACCTCAGCTTGCGCCACGAATGGCGTTCGCTTGAGGTTCGCCATCACGGCCTGCCGCTGTTCGTTAATGCTGCCGGTGTAGACCGGAGGGTTGGAGCGGTTGAGTGATTCCAAGAGCTCGTCGCCGAACTCGTCGATGAAATCGGTCAGGTTGATATTCAGGGGGGAGTTGGCCGAGGCGGCCGCCTGGGTCAGTGCGTTCATGTGCATCTCCTGCAGGGAAAACAGGGCATGCACAAACCCAGACGGGTATGGACATACCCTGTGGGTTGGTGTGGGGTGGGGAGCTGTTGTGGCGCTGGTCAGTAGTCGCTGGGAAGTAGCAGGGTAGTGGAGCTGCGGTCGGCTTCGGTGATGATCCAGAGCCTGGACTCGTCGCCGGCGTCGATGTCGTAGCTTGAGAACAAACGGTCTCCATGGGTAAGCGCGAGCTGATTGGAGGATCGATCGTCATCGCATAGCTCACCCCAGTCGCCAGCAAGATGGCGTTTCAGCGCGGGAGTAGGGTTGAGCTGCCCGGTTTCGACCAGATGGCTGACAGCAGCGGTCATCATGATCTGCCCCGGGTTGAACAGCGGCGTTGCAACTGACTGGTCGGTTGCAGGCGTTTCGTCGTTGCTCGCCGGTGAGGAACTGATGATCAGCACCTGGCCGTGGTTCACCGAGGAAGGTGTCATTTCCCAGGCGCGGATGATCGGAATGAACCGGTCGGTGAGGATCCTGACTTCTGAGACGTTACCCTTCTCGTCCTCAGTGAATTCGGTCTTGCGCACCTTGTCCTTGTAGGTATCACCCTTCACGACCAAGGTCCGCCCCGACTTCGAACGTACAACACCGGAGATTGCGCCGGCGGCCAGGGCCAGTGCGAGGTGCCAGCGTGAAAGCTCGCGGACAGGGGCTCGGGGTTGAAGCCCGGTTTTCCCGAAGTGCAAGTTGAAGTCTGGCCAGAGGCCCCGCAACCGCAGGATCTCGGAGGCGAATTGCTCCGGCTCCAGGGTAATGCGGTAGAAGTGCTCCAGCTCGCTAGCAGCTGACGGGACGAGGTACGGCTCCCATGTCCAGTTGGCTGGGATCTCCTCAGCTTGCTCCTGGCCGGCGCCGATCGCCTGCAGGCGAGACCTCACCTGGTTGGTGGAAACCCGGGCCAGGTCCTGCCGACGTACACGGATGCCGAAGATCACCACCTGTTTGAAGGTGGGGTCTGCAGCACCGTATACACGCATTTCGGTGAAGTGGTTGCTCAGCCATCCAGTGAACTCGTCGTCCAGCACGTAGTGAGGAACGATGAGCACCATGACGCCGCCGTACTGCAGAAGCGGGAGGCAGCGTTGATAAAAAGCTTTCTCCAAGCGCCGGCGGCCGCTGCCTTGGTACTGGGATGCACCGGAGTGATCCGCGACCAGGTCACCGTAGGGTGGGTTGAGCCAGAGCAAGCCGAACGACTGGCGGCTGATCAAGGTGTCGAAGAGGTCGCTGTGCAGCACCCGATCGAGCAGGCCACGCGCGTGATCCGCGCGTTCGCGATCGTACTCGACGGCGAATGCTTGGACCTGGTCGCGGCCCAGGAGGTGAGCTGCTTCAGCAAGGGCAACACCCTCGCCGGCGCAGGGGTCGCAGATCCTCATCCTGCCCGAGGTGGCGGGAGTGAGCGCCTGCAGCGTGCGTTCGAGCGTGATCTCATCGGTGGGGTAGTAGCCGTTGCGGGCAAAGTTGCGCGCCAGGCGCGGAAACATAAGGGCCATAAGCGTTCCTTGAGTCATAGGTGAGCCCAGGCCTACGCCTGAGCTTCGATAGTGAGTTCGCCGCGACGGATCAGCTCTCCGAGGGAGGGCTCGAGCACGTCGAGCTGAAGAGCGAGCCGCCAGGCGCAGACGTTGCCGATCGCCCCGGGTAGGGCAGTCAGCATGCGGTGCTGGGTGAGGACTTCCATCACGGGCTCGTGCCAGTGGGGGAGAAGGGGAAGCGGGCAGGTCTCGATCACCAGTGGCCAAAGCCGTTGGTGAGGGGCTTCATTGCGCTCCAGGAGGGCAAAAGCGAAGTGATTGGCTTGGTCGGGCACCGAAGCGCGCCGATCGAACAGCCAGAGGTGCAACATGCTGCCGAATAGGGTGCCGCGGAATTGCCGTGTGGTGCGCTTTTCCAGTAGGTCATGGTTAGGGAAAACGGGAATGCTCCGCCCGTCGACGAGAATGTGGAACTGCTCGATGCCATTCTCTTCTCGGCCAAGTGTGAGCCTGGCCAGAAACTCCTGCAGTGCGGTGTCACGACCCCAGGCCGACATGAACACCAGGTTGCGTTGCTCGTCGCACACACAGGCGTCGACGTACAGGTCCGGGCATTCTTCGATCTGGAACAAGGGGGATGGGTGCATGATGGCCTCCGTAGTGGAGGCGTCCGTCCCAGAGGGCGGAAGCCCCCCGGGGTGGTCTGGTGGTTAGTTGAAGGTCCTGGTGTCTGGATCGAACACCACGGGTTTCTCATTGTGCAGTGGCCCGTGACCAGCAAGGAAAATCTGGATGCGATACTGGTCACGCAGGCGGATAGCGGCCTCCGCCTGGTCCAGTGTGAGCTCCAACTCCTCGATGAACAGGTCGACGAGCTCCTCGTCAGTCGACACCTCGTTGTTGGACAGCTGGTCCTCGATGTTCGCGAGGGTTTGTTTGCTCAAGTTGCTGAAGATGGCGTTCATGGTGGTGCTCCAGGTAGAGAATGGAGCCCCCCGAGGAGGCCCCTCAGGGTGCGTGGTTCAGGTTGACCACGGCAGTGGTGTGGCAGGGCGCTTTAAAGCGAGGCCCTGGTCCAGGTTTGAGTTTTGAAGTCCATGGTGAAACCGAGCTGGTCCAGTCGGGTGCATTGGGCGCGAAGCCGTTGTCGGTCAACGGTAGTGTCGAGCCTCACGGTTTCGCCCAGTGGCCACACCGTGCCAAACAGCTCGGCATCGATGTCGTTCGTGCTTGGCGGTGCCGTTGGACTCATCCCGAAGGGCTCATCCGAGGCGAAGGCATCAGTTTGGGGCCGTCGCGCCGGTGTATTTGGAGTCCGACGTGGCGGTATCGGTGTGGATGGTGGCCCGTCCTCTTCAAGAGGGTCAGGGACGTTTGTTGGCAGGTGTTCTTCGTCCTCGCGACTGAGACCTGTGACATCCTCCAGGGTCATGCCCTCAAGTTCAGCCCTGATCTCAACAACGAGTCGACCGCCGTGCGAGTAGTACGAAGGTCGAATCTGCTTGATTGCGAAGTCACCTCGGTATTTACCCTCCTGGTACTGATCCAGGAGAGCATCCTTGATGGTGAACTCACCGATCGAGGTACTGAGGCGGCCGACGTTGAAGAGCCCGAGTCGACCGGAGATGGTGCGGATGGCCAACTGGCCGGTGATGGAGATCATGTGCGCTCCCCGTAAGGCATGGGGAACACCAGCGGGTGCTCCCCGCGAGGTGGAAGGTGATCAGTAGTCGAACAGAGGCAGACCGTAGAGAACGTTGCTGTTGGGGTCGATGACCAGGAACCTCACTTCAGCCTGAGCGGCAAGGGTGAGCACTTGGATGGTCTCCTCGCTGAAACCCTCGGCGGCTTGCAGAGCTTGAAGTGTCGACAGGTCGTACCCCCAGTGCTGTCCCAGATGTTGGTCGGTCCAGGGCGTACTGAGAAGTTTGAAGCCGATGGCGTCACTGTCGGGCAGGGTGAAGCACTCGAAATGAAGCAGAGCTGTATCAGCAGTTTCTACGAGTGCCTGCAGCTCCTCCCAGTCCTCCTCGGGCAAGTGTGCCGAGGCGATCTCGAACGCTTGGCTGTAGCAAGGATGAGGTACAGGGTGATCGCCGGTAGCGATGTGGAATGGGTTGGGTGATTGTGCCATGTGGCGTGCTCCTGGTTGAGAGAAGCCACCCCAGAGGGTGACCCCTCTGGGTGAGTAAAAATGGCTGTGTCAGGCGGGGTCTGCAGCGTGCTGCAGCTGGATCTGGATGTAGGATGGCTCGTCCTCGGGGGTCACGATTTGCAACATGAGGGCGACCCAGTCACGGTCGCGGCCGGTGTGGCGCTTCGTGTACACACCGAAGGACAGAGCACTGGCCTGAGGCTGCTGCTTGAGCTCTTGCCACGCCGCCTGGACGACAGTGGCGAGGCGTTGGCTCATCTCGGCCACCCGCATGGGGTTTTCGAGATAGACCGCCCGCATCCAAGCCGGGTTGTCCAAGACTACAGGAAGGGTGAGGTATGCCTCGGATGAGGCGGGGGAAAACGACATATGAGGTCTCCAAATAAAGCGAGGCCTCGTCCGCGAGGATGAGATCCCCGCAGGTAGGTAATGTAGAAGGCACTCCATCACTGGGTGATGCGATCGCGCTGCCGAGTGCTCGGCGATCTTGGGTGGGTTGGCGCAACGCGCTGGAGCCTTAAACCCTGGCTCCGGGAGGCACTGTCAACGACAGTGAACCAATACGGAATTCGTTTCCCGGACTGTAGGCTGAGGCCTCACAGTTGCCAGGTGTCTGCTTTGAAAGTCCCCCCGAAGGGATACCCTTCGGGGTGGAGGACTGGTGATACAGGGTGGGTCAGATCATGTCTTCGTAGATCTCTTCCCAGAGGTTGGAACTAGCTTCCTGTACAGCGCGGTAGTGCTCATCATCGAGCTGGAAGCCTTGCCGTTCTGCCTCACGTTTGAACAACTGGTCGTGAGGAAAGGTGAGAGCTGCATACTGATCGCGCAGCGTAGTGAGCAGGCTCATCTCGTACAGTTCGAAGTGTTGGCCACAGCGATCCAGGGCGAGGTTCGAGCTAGCTTTGATTGAGTCCGCGAACCGCCGCTCAAGCACGTCTACGCGGATGAAGGCCCCGGCAACTCGTTTCTCGAAGGGATTGGTGATGAACATGACGCCATTGAAGACTTGGGTGGCTTCAGACATGGTGATTCTCCGATGAGGGGGTCACCAACCCGCTCGGGTGATGTACCCGATAAGGTTTATAAGAGCGCAGCCGAAGGATGTCTGGTTGTTACAGCACGATGGCATACGTCGCATCGATTGGTACGTAGAGGAGTTCGAAATTTCGCTCGAAGTTCAGCAGAGGCATGATGTCTCTCCATTGAGGATCATCAGCCAGATCGGGTGATGTTCCCGATACGGTTAAGTGAAATGCTACAGATCATTCGGATCCATAAGACCCTGTATGACCCTGATAAGGCATGTATTAACCCGAAGATCCTTGGGAGTTATCTCGCCTCGGGCATAGGCCATGTCAGCTAGATGGTATTCACGGCCGCTGAGTTGCGCATAGACATCAACAAGACGATATCTGTCATTTGACAGTTCATCATCCGTGATTGACCAGGATGAGGCGAAGTGAGGAAGCAGCTTGGCGTAATCGCACCACTGCATGTTCGTGTAGTCTGGGATTCGCACCCCGTTATCATCGATCTCACAGCCCAGATGCGCGAATGAGGTCGAGTAGTACAGCCTAGGTTTCTGACCCTGGTTACGCAGCTCCTGAATATCTGAGCGCGCGGTAGCGAAGTCAGGGAAGCACTGCTGAATATCTCCAGCGACAGTGATGCAGTAGGGCATGGCGAAGTCCTTTGTGAGGAAAAACGCCTCCCGAAGGGGATCGTCGTCCCCTATTGGGTAGGAATCAGGTTAGTGATCAGTGGGGGAGCGCAGTCGGGACTGTGCTGGCTTTGCGGTTGAGCACGTTAATCGCGAAACCGCTCAGCCCAATGAAAGCGCAGGCACCGAAAACAATGTCGCCGAGGATTACAGCGGCGACCAGGATTAGAAGGTTCAACGCGAACAGGATTTTCATGACTGCCTCCTTGGCAGAATATGAAGGCGCTGAAATCAGCGCCTTGATAGGGGTTATGCAGCCTGGTTGGCTTCCTTGGGAAGATCATTACCGAGGACAGGGTCGAGTTGCTCACCGAATTGGTCGGCGACTGGCTGTCCCTGATTCACGGGTTGCTCAGGTTGTTCCTGATTCAACGTTTGATCAACACCAGGTTGTCCCTGATTGTCAGTGGGCGGGGTGGCATTTTTCGGCTTCGCTTCGTAAACCAGCTTGCCGTCAACTTTGATCCAGCCGATGAAGAGCAGACGGCCTTTGAGGCTTGCGCCGGCCTGGCCCTTCTTGTCGCCTTTATCATAGGTGAAAGCGTCAGCCCAGATGTCGCCGATTCGGAAGGAGACGAGCACCTTCTTTTTGGCTTCAACGGCCTGCTGGCAGCGTTTAACCAGCGATTCTGCCTCAGCACCGACAACGTTGCAGTCGATGTAGGAATACTCGGCTTTATCAGTCGCGCCGTGCAAAGCTGCAACGGTGACACAGGTGAAGGGCTTGCCCTTGCGGGGGCTTACTTCACGGATACGGTTGAGGTAGCCGATGCCAGTGGTGTGCAGGTCGAAGAATTTGGCTTCGTTGGATTGGTTGCTCATGGTGATTCTCCAGTTTCAATAGCGAAAGCGGAGAAACACTTCGCCCATGGGGGAAAGTATTCCCCGCGTGGGTTGGGATGTAGCAAGTTGGGTGGGCTTCCATCAATCTCTCGATTGATCAATCGCGCTTCCGGAAGCTTGGCGATTTTGGGGAGATCAACACCGCAGTGGGTGTAGCAGTCTTTCAGATCATGACTGCTCGGGCTTGGGTTACTGACGACGTCAGCAGCTCACGGTCACAAGGATGGAAACGGAGAAACACATTGTCAAGCCCTGAAAGAAAAAAACCCTCCAGGTGGAGGGTTAAGTAGGGAAAATCGATGATCAATGTGCTCGAAGAATCTTCTGGCACCGGCGTTTGATATTAGGCCAATCGGCCCAAACTGCCATGCCGACGCAGATGACGAGCAGGGCGGTGAACATGAGGATGCCGAATGTGGTTTGGCTCATGTCATTCCTCCGGGGTGAGGTAAATGCCTGTGATCCAGATTACAACACCTACCACGAGGGCGAAAGCGGTCAGGAGACGGCTAGTGCTGAGGAAGATACCTACGAGGGCGGCGGCAACGGCCGTCGTTCCGATCTTGCGAAGGTCGTCTGCCACAGCGGCACGTTTTTTTGAAACCATGGCGTTCCTTTGATCGCCAGGCCCTCACCTTGCCAGGTGGGGTGCCTGGCACTGGGTGAGGTTGGAGGGAGTTAGATCGCAACTGGAGCTATGAGGTCGTTCAGCGGGCCCATACGCAGCTCTGATGCTTTGGGTTTGCTCGGCTTGCGCTGACGGGTACGGCGCTTGGTCGGTGGTACCGCTTTGGTGTTGTTTTCGAACCACTGGTTCAGATCAACACCGCGGCGTGCGAGGGTTGGAATGCGGCAAAGCTCATCCCAGTCGCTGCGGGTGGGTGCTATGTTCGCGAGTTGTACAACAGGCCGAACATGTGCTGGGACTACTGGGGCTGGACGTTTCATGGCGCGCAGGAACTCACGGGTGAGGGTGCCGAGCGCGTAGCCAAAACGGAAGCCGATGGAGGGTGCGGACATTGCGGTCATGGTGTTTCTCCTGCGGTTAAAAAATGCGGAGAAAACACTGTCCCTAACGGGGAAATGTATTCCCCGCTGGGTTTGCGGAAGGAGCTTCTATCGACGGAGGTCGACCGGTCGTGCTACCAGAAGCTAAACGACCTTGGGCTGGTGGATCACACAGACTTCGTGCTGCAGCATTACGGATCCGAGCTGCATGGGGCATGTTGCTGACGACGTCAGCAGATCACGGCTTAATAATCGGAGCGGGGAAGGGTTGTGTCAAGCGGAGGGGGAAAGGGGGGAGAGATGGAGGGAGAAGTCCGGCTGGATCAGCCCTTGAAAGGTGACCCAGCCGTGGTTGAAAAAAAAAGTTGAAGGAGCCACCTGTGTCGGAATCGTCGATCCCTGGGCATTGATCGTTTCGACTCTCATCACCTGGCCATTCTCGTGGCTTTGGCCAGCAAACATGAGGCACGCATCCGCGCACAAAAGGAGCCCGGCTTATCGCCGGCGGGCCACCGGCAAAGGAGAGAGTACCCATTGGGTAGCCTCATGGACCTTCGACAAGTCCATCAGGCTACCCAAGGGGAAGGAAAGAGGAGGGGCCACATTACCAATGTGGCCCTTGGATCAAAGAAGCACCGAACCTCTTGAAACTCTATGTGCCTGTGAACTCGATCATCACGAGTTAGACGGCTGCGCGACTAGAGAGAGCAGGGAGACACAGGGAGAGCTTTCAACCAGATCCGCACGCCCTTCCCGGAGCTATAGCGTGCTTACGGTTTGGTGTTGAGGCGAACCACAACACCTGGGCGCTACTGATGACCGTCAGTAGCCAGCGGGGTTGAACCAAAACTGATGTCATTATGGGTTGTACCATGGCCGGGATGCAAGGCTCGTAGGCTTTTTCGCGAGGCGTCAACTGTCAATAGACCGCAACGACTGCCCCCTCTGGGACGGGCGCTGGAACGGCTATGGCCATGTTACCCACCTTCGGTGAGAACAACTGGCCAGACCTCTTCACACCAACGGTGGCGGACTCAGTGCGCTCGGTCAGTGCAGCCGGCAGGCCGGCAGGAACCGTTCCCGCGATGTAGGTGTAGGACACACCACTCACGATGTATGTGGCGATCCCGCTTTGCTTGGTGTACCAGCTTGGAAGGTTCAGGGATGAGTCCGTCGGTGCTCCAGTGAACCCAGGGTTGGTCCGGGCATACTCTGCTGCGGCCGAGCGGTAGATCAACATACTCCGGCTGAGGGCATCGATCGTGGCCTGCTCAGTCACGGCCTCATCGGTGTGCTGCACCTGAGTGAAGATGCCTCCTGCCACGATCAGCAGGGTCATAGCGATCCAGTAGATGTACATGAGGAAATCCTGGGGGATGAGCGTTGTGGACTATAGTCCGCTGACGATTATAGTCAACAACCCGAAAATTCTGACCTTTGATCTCGTGATCTCGGGTTGGACTTTTGGAATTACAACCAGACTCTTCGAAAAAGCACAATCATGCATTCGGCATGGTGCTGGCCGAGCTGCGCACTGCTCGGGGCATCTCGCAAGAAAAGCTGAGCTTCGAAGCTGGTGTAGATAGGTCGTACATCAGTCTGCTTGAGCGTGGCCACAAATCTCCAACCCTGGATACCGTTTTCAACCTTTGCTGCGCATTGGAAATCCAATTCGACCAGCTGGCCAGGCTGCTGCAGGCCAAACTGGAAGAGTTGAATGACCCAGGACATGACGCTCGCTGAAGGCCTGACCCTTTATCGACAGAAAGTCTCCGTACTAAAGAAAGGCTTTGTACAAGAGAGTTACCGTATCTCAAGTCTGCTTAAGTCGAAGTATGCCGACAAGAACATGCGTGATTTTCGAAGCCCTGATATCGCTAGTCTCCGCGACGAGCGTCTCTTGCAGACCAACCCTAAAACGGGTTTACCCATATCACCATCTACGGTGCGCCTGGAAATGTCGCTGCTGTCGAACGTGTTCGACATTGGCCGGATCGAGTGGGGGGTGTGCGAGTCGAACCCGGTCTCGAACGTACGCAAACCGAAAGCAGCACCTGGCCGAGATCGGCGACTAACTGCCCGCGAGGAGCGCCAGATCATGCGTTATTGCCATGCGCATCCCACACCAGACCTCTATGTCCTGGTTGTGCTGGCGATCGAGACAGCTATGCGCCAGGGGGAACTGTTGAAGCTTGAGTGGGAGCACATCAGCCTACAGCGGCGAATTGCGCACCTCCCCGATACCAAGAACGGATCGAAGAGGGATGTGCCCCTGAGCCTCAAAGCTCGTGATGCGTTGATCCAGCTCGGGGCACGGACGAAGGGCAAGGTGTTTGGCTATACCGCTAATGGGTTGAAGTCGGCCTGGCGCATCATGCTGCAACGGCTGGACATCAAGGACCTTCATTTCCACGACCTCCGGCATGAAGCCTGCTCGCGCCTCTTCGAGCTCGGCACACTCGACATTATGGAAATTGCTGCGATCAGTGGTCACAAGAGCCTGGCGATGTTGAAGAGGTACACCCACTTGAAAGCGTCCCGATTGGTGAAAAAGCTTGAGGGGAACAAGCACCGTGGCCAGCAGGTGATCATCAATCACCTGGTGCCGTATCCTGCTGTCGTTTCGGAAACACCCAGCGGCGTCACCGTGCGGGTGCTCGACTTCGATGGTGTACAAGGCGCTGGGGGTACTGCAGAGTTGGCAAAGCGAGTGGCGGAAGATGCGCTGCTACGTCATCTGATGGTGTCGTTAAGGGACAAGGAGCCTATTCCAGCTCCTGATCAGTATCTGGAGCAGGTTAACGAGGGCGAAATAATCATGCTCGACCCGTTGAGCCAGAATTGCCCCTCAGATGGGGCTCACACTTTTTTGCGGTGATTAGGTGATGTCTTGAGATTGCCCAGGCCTTGTGGATTGGGCATCTTGGGGAAATCCTATTGCCAATCCGGTGCTTGGAAAGCAGTGTCGGCAAGGTTTGGGGGAGCATATACAGGAGTTGGGTCAATGACCGAATCAGGATGTGGTATTGCCAACCCCCAAACAGGTGCATGTAGTTGTCCGTTGGGATTTTCCTCAAACCTCACAGGTTTCAGTTACGCAGGTGCAACTCCATACTATTGGTATCACGTTTGCCAAAAGTAACCATCTTGCCAATCCGGGGTGTGGAAATCGGGCGGTTCTGCAGATGGTGTAGGTTCTGGCTTTATGACTGGGATAACCGGGCAGTACGTGAATAGATTTACCGGTGGATATAGCTGCCCGACGGGACTGGCTCCAAACCTGATCCGAGGTGTCCAGATAGGTGGCTGTAATCCATGCCTAACTTACTCTTGCAGCAAGCCTTAACAGGTTTGCCAATCCGGGGTGTGGGCTGGCAGTGGTGATAGAAAACTTAAACACGAAGTTAGTCCAGCAAACACCTGGTATGCCGCCAACCAAGTTTGCGGTTCCAAGGGTGAGAAATGGCATTTGGCAAGCCTGTCGGAAATGCACATTTTGAGATCAATGGGGCTCAATAATGGAGTCTATTACTGGACTAGTGAATGGGGCTCGGCAGCGGCCTTCACTTTCCGCCTCAGTGACGCAGCCTTAGATATAGCTTCAGGTGGAGCAGCAGTTCCATTCTTTTGTGTCCAATAGGTTTGCCAATCCGGTGTGTGGACAGCCGCCGGCTCGGGCGAGCTTGGCGGATGGCAAATCGGCATTAACGGCAATACTGGGTACAGCGGCACCGGTAGCGTAACGGGTAGTCTGTTTTCTGGAACCATCAAGTGTCGGTCCAATGTATGCGGTGGTTTCGGATACGTGTTCTGTGGCAGTAGCGTCAGCTGTGCTGTGGCGAATGCAGGGGTCCTTACCCATTACAATTTCTATGGGTACACGGTTGGGGTTAAAGACCTACCAATAACCTCATCGATAAGGGAGTGGTGAGATGAATAGTTTGGATTTTCTCGTTTTCATCAAGGCCACTATTTCCAGCTTGAGCTCACAGCATGCTCTTCTTGAGCAGTTGGCGACCAAAGAACACTCTGAGGCTGTTGCAGAGTCTGCTAAAGCATTAGAGACTTTGCGACAGATTTCTCGAGGCTTGGCCGATTCCGACCAAATTTCGTCACTAGACCAACACTTGAACAACTTATTAAAACTACAAGGCCAGGCAAGCAGTTCGACGTAACGCATAACCATCTTGCCAATCCGGGGTGTGGCGTTCAGCTGGCGGTGGAAAGGTTCTTACTGGATTTATCACCCACGGCCAGCAAATCCCTCTTCCAAGCGGCAGTACCCAAGATAGCTGTACTTGGTCGGCTTCCGATGCGTCAAACCCTCACCCTGCCCCGAGACCCGATTATGCTGGCGGTAACTACGCTTACGCTGATAGCAATCGGATCGTAACCTGTGGCTTCTATGACAAAGGTGCATTCAACCCAGGCGGTGCATGTAGCTATGTGATCGCATGTAACTAGACGCCTGAAGCTGCTACTAGGATCGCACGCATCGCGCGTACATACTTTGCCCTCTTGGGTATGAGCTATCAGCAGTTGATAGATACCAGAAACCATCAGCCCCTATGTAAATCTTCCCCCAATAACTATCGTAGTTATTCAAAGAAGCCATGCCGATCAGGGTGGGAAAGCAGAATCCTTCAGTGCTCGCAATCATGCGGACTGTTTGTTGGTAGCCGGCAATGTATTCGGCGGTCAGCTCAAATTTTGCTGCAGCCTGCCGCCACGCACCGGATTGGCAATCACGGCCGATAGCAGTTAAAGGCTCTGCAAGGATTGCAACCACCAACTTGTATCGCAAATGATTGTACTGGCGAATATCCAACAGGACAGCTGCAGGAACCAGTGTATGGATTGGCATTTGGACATCCACCGCTTGTATGAGTTGCTGTCCAAAACGAGCCTCCCCATCGATCAGCTCCCCCGGCTTCCTTCCACACCCCGGATTGGCAAGAAGGTGTGAGGCACTGGCAGGTAAGGGGCGCGCCCAGGTTGTTTTTCGACTGGATGCCGATCTTCGGGCACGCCTGTCCTTCAACAGCGGTGCTCTCGATATCCAGATACTCCCCAACTGTCACACGTCCGTCCGCCTGCAGTGTCCCGCCGCGGATTTTTCCGCCTGTCAACAGGCCCTTGTCGTTAAGAACCCTGACCCAGTCTGCATCAGCTTGGTAGATGCCGCCCCCCCACTTCTCGTTCACCCACCCAGTGTCGTTCTGGCTTCTGAACCAGCCGTCCTTACTGGTGATGTCGCTCGTCGCGGTGACCGCGCGGGCATTGTTGATGTCGTTGCCACCCATATCGATCGCGGTGTTCATCCGGTTGTATTCAGGGTGGCCTGGGACAGCGTTGCGGTAGAGGTAGTCGTTGGCCAGCTCGCCGTCCATCAAGAAGAGCGCGCTCGCGGTATGTCCCTGCCCAGGGTTGATGCCGTAGTTGCTGAGCGCCACTTCCCATCCACCTCGCACACCCTGGATGACTCCGGGCTTGAGTGACGATATGAATCCGCCCGGCCCGCCAAGATGCTCAGCGATGGTCCGAATGCCGAGTTCCGGGATGACCTGGCCACCGGTGGTCACCACAATGGCCTCGAGCTGGTTAGCGTTGAGGCGCCTGGCCAGGCCGACGATGGTCTGGCCGAAGCTATTGGTCGAGCTGAAGCCCGCCGGCAGATATTTGGTGTTTTGCATCATGTCTACGGTGACCTGGACAGGCGTAGTCGGGCCAGCATTGCTGAGCACCACGGAGTAGTTGTCCTTGAGGTACTTGGCAAAAGCGTCAGCGACAGTCCGCTGGTGTTCCGCGGCGATCCGGTAGTCCTGCTGGTTGCCGTAATTGAGCATCCACCAACCCGCGAGAGACAGCATGATGCTCATCACTATCAGGCCGAACAGGCCATCAATGGTAAAAAATCCAGCCTGCCCGCGTTTACTGGCCATGCCAGAGACTCCTGTTCGATTGGGTGACGATGTCTTGCTCGATCATCTGAAGATGTCCGCTGCGGATCTTCTCGCGGATGGACGGCGCGTCATCCAGGGTCAGTGACAGCGTTTGGAGTGTGAGTCGCGGCTGTCCGTGGTCTGGACGGAGGAGGGTTTGGTGAATGACCACAGTCAGCCCCTGTGAGAGCACCTCCAGGGCATTCGGCATGATGGGCTCGGCAAGTACAGCCAGGCGCTGGATGGAGCTCCCGATGCTGCCGCCGTGCCCAGTGGAGAAAATGAGATGGCCATTGATGGATGCTTTGATGACTTCAGCGGCAGTGGCCGTGTCTCGAACTTCACCGACCAGGATGAGGTCAGCGCGAGTTCGAAGAGCGCGTATCAGCGTTTCTGAATAGCCGCCTTGCATACGGGAAACCGGCAACTGGATGCAGCGGCCAGAGCCATGTTCGCCTTGGAGGAGCGTTTCCGGCGGGTCTTCTACAGTCAGGCCCAGGCCGCCGCGTGATGTCAGGCGGGCCTTCACCGCCGAGGCAGCACTGCTGGTCTTGCCGGTGCCCATCTCACCAGCGAAGTACACCAGGCCCCGGGTTTCTTCGGCGAGCAGGCACTCGTAAATATGGTCCGGTAACCCAAGATCCTCGAGAGGGATGATGGTTGCTCTTGACCGATTCAGCACAAAAAACGGCTTAGTGAAGACGTCCAGGTTGTACGTCACTCGCAAGAGCACGCGATCCTCTAACACGAGGGCGAATTCAGGCTCACGTGTTGTCTCGTACTGATGCAGACACCGCGCCCTCAGTTCCTGGATCTCGGTCAACCACTCCGGAGGAGCGGCGGCCTTGCGGGGCTGACCTGCCAGCCCCTTCACATCGGCAAAATCATGGCCAAGATAGAGGTCCACGAACTCAGCATCTGCAATCAAGCTCACGCTGGCAGCCTTCAGTAAGTAGTCCAGGAGATCGAGTTCATTTCGTTGGAGCAGCTTGTTGTAGCGGCGGCGGGAAGGACCTCGCCACTGGTTGCCGAGCCACCATTGATGGCGGTGGTGGTCTGCTTGTCCTTGGCGATCTTGGTGGTCAGCGTGATGCAAGCCGCTTTGGGGACGTTGCTCTCGGAGAGGGTGAAGGTCATGCCATTGCTCACAAGCGTGACGGCGCCGTTCCACTGGTTGGTCAGGGTGGTGCCCGAAACGCCCATTGAGCCGGTTCCGTCGATAGCGATCAGCGAAGGCACGAGATTAGTCCCCGATGTGCCATATCCAGAAGATCCCTTCAGCTTTTTGGCGTTGGTGATGATGGTGGTGATGTTGCTTTGCTCTACAGCGGCATCGGAACTCCCCAGCATCTTGTAGCCGATCCAGGCGATGAAACCTAAGGCGATGGTAATGAGCATGATCCACATCACGCCGTCGATGGACAGGAAGCCACGTTGGTTTTTTGGGGTAGAGAGTGTCATTGGTTGCCTCTGGGCTGTGTGCTTAGTGTTGGATTGAGTCCATCAGGCCTATGGCCAGCTGGAAGATGCCGACCATCACGAAGATCATGAGCAGGCCCATGATGACTGCGGATAGGGCTGTAAGGGACTTCGAGACCGTTTCCACCCGCTTGAGCATTTGCTCGAGCCAGCGATTGGCGAAC
Organism: Pseudomonas mosselii; assembly: GCF_019823065.1. Lineage (NCBI taxonomy): Bacteria > Pseudomonadati > Pseudomonadota > Gammaproteobacteria > Pseudomonadales > Pseudomonadaceae > Pseudomonas > Pseudomonas mosselii. The sequence continues at coordinate 4,731,900 of NZ_CP081966.1, read as the reverse complement.
CTCTCCATCGATGCGGCGAAACTTTGGCGTGTGGCCAAGACCTGCAGGAAATGGATGGCCATCGGATCCGGGAACTGGTGCCCGGCTAATTTGAGTGCTGTACCGAAGTCTTTACCCGAACTGACGCCGTAGTTGATGGCGTCGATCCTTTCTCGCAGCCAGGGAGAGGCGCTCCGGCTGAGAATGCTGAGCGCACTCAGTTGGCCCACCCCGGCGCGGAGCATCACTGACATGTTCAGCAGGAAGATTGAGCCGTGCAGGACTTTGTAGATTGACCAGGGGGGAATGCCTTCGAGCCGCAGCCTGGTGGTCTGCAGTAGCAAGCTGAGCTGCGTTTTCCAAACCGGGCTGTTCGGTCGAACCTGCAGGCCGCAGAAGTATGGGAGGGTCACGAACGAGACGACGACCAGGGTCAGCACGACTGCAACGATCAGAAGTCCGTAGTTCGTGACTACCTTGGAAATTACATAGAGCAGACTTGGGATGCCGGTCCACAGCTCTGGATCTTGCCGCTGAGCCATCGACGGCACCATCCAGGTGGCGATGACATACAGCAGCGCCCCCATGAGGCTCCAGGTAATCGATGGAAGCGCTACGACGGAGACAACCAGGCGAGAAATGCGTTGGCGGGCCTCGATGAGCCGAACGCAGTCCCGGAAAGCCTCCACAAGGTTGCCGGTTTTCTCCCCGGTATCGACCAGGGAAGCCTCGTCATATGGCAAATGGCTCCTGCAGGCGTCGGCGAGAGATTTTCCTCCCCGCACTAGCATCGCCACCTGACCACAAATGACTGACACGGGATGCATCGTTTTACCGTCATTGCTGAACGCCTTGGCAACGGTCTCCAGTGCTTCTTCGATCGGGATACCGTCCTCCAGGACGCCCATCAGGCTCTCGTAGAACTGGATTCGCTCGTTCTTCCCAAACTGCTTTGCATAGAAGGTGACCGCCCAGCCCTGGGCGGCCTCCCGTACACCTGTCCAGAAGTCCTGAAGCAATTCAAACATCGGATTGCTCCATCAGCTGCCTGTCGAAGTCGAGCGGCCCAGCGAAGAGCTCGGCATCGCGTGGGTCTACTATCCCGCTGGTGACTTTCATGATCCCGTGGGCGATCTTGGTGATGCCACCCATCTCGTTGACCCAGTACCTGCGCGCAGCGCTTGCACCGCGCTTGGTGAACGTATCCATGAGCTTGACGTTGGTCAGCAAGGTTTCGGCGATAACGGTGCGATCGACGACCCCAAGGTTCCTGCACTTGCTACAACCTTCACCGACCAGATTGACTTGGTCGACGATCTGCAGCTGCTTCAGCCGGGCGAAGAGATCCTTGCTGATGCCGTGGTTATGCTCACGCAGCGGGATGCGGCAAGCAGGGCAGAGCACCGGCACTAATGACTGGTTAGCGATCCCAGTGGTCAGCAGTGGATCGGTGACCAGGTAATCAGCCACGCCCATGTCAATCAGGCGCTGGATGGTGGCGATCACGTTGTTCGTGTGCAGGGTTGACCAGCTCTGGTGACCAGTCATGGCGCCGGTGTACGCCGCCTGGGCTGACGCCAGGTCGCGCAACTCACCGTACATGAGGACATCTGGGTCAAGCCGTACGGCATTGGTAATACCGTCACCCCAAGTCTCGCCGGCGTAAATCGGTGACTGGTTAGCCTTGAGCGGATACTCAGGGGGATGCTCGAGCGTGAGGATGTGCCTGGAGCCACCAGTCTCGTCATACAGCGCGTTGAGATTGACCTGCAGGGTCTTGGATTTTCCGGATCCTGTTGGGCCAGTAATCAGGTTAAGTCCGTAAGGCAGGCTCCGCAGTCTTCTGAAGTGCTCGATCTGCTGAGGCAGGAAGCCGAGCTCTTCGAAGCTCTGCTTGGAGGTATCGTCGTACAGCAGACGCATCACCATCAGCGGGCCATCCACCAGCGGCCGGGTTGCAACCCGAGCGCCGTACAAGCCCAGTTGGTCGACAAACTTACGGCTGACGCGGGCATCCTGAGCGATGTGGGGCTGGTAGTAATCGCCAGAAACATCGCACATGCTGTTGTACAGAGCAGCGCAGAATTCACGCCCTACGTCGCTCTTTTCCTGGCGTACCTCCTGAAGGACCCCATACAGCCGATACTTGATCCGGGTGACATCGTGCGAAACGACGATGTGAACATCACTGGCGCCGCGCCGGTGGGCGTCCCCCATGAACTCCACCACCTGGGCTTGGCGCTGGGTTTCGACAAGTGCCTTCATGCCCCTCGACGCCGAGGCTTGATACAGCGTCTTGATCTCAGTCATCGAGGCTAAGACCACTTCGTAGTCAATGCCTTTGTGCTCAAGCTGGTCCATGAATGCCATCACGTAGGGGTCACTGACGTGTTGGGGAGAGATGTACAGCTTCCCATCGGCGGTCATGGCCAGGACCTGGCGCAAGTCTTCCTTAATCGCATGAGGGCCGCCTGGGGCGGTCAGTACCGCCACTGGCAACGGCGCCAAAGTCAGTTCGGCAGGCTCAAGATCGACGGGCTCTGCGGATAGCTCGGTCATGGTCAATACTCCTCAGGGTTGGCCGGGCAGGAGGCCGGGGAGGCTCTGTTGTGGCTGAGATACCACCCGGTTACCGAATCCAAGTGGGTATCGCTTTCCCTCCTTGGTCAGCACGACCCCATCGAGCGTGATCTGTTGGACCCGGAAACCGTTCGGCAGCTCGCTGCCAGGCTTGGCGTCAAGCTCGCTGCCGTCGCTGTAGATCAGGCTTGCCCGTAATTTCTGTCCGGAGCCGCTGATTTCTTTCACCACCGGCAATGCCGATTGGCGCGGCCCTGAGGATGTAGCCGTCATGGCGGGAGTGAGCCCGACAGTAGGAAACTGCGTCACTGGCTGGGGGGGGCTAGGTAGTGTGCCGTTTGCCTCGAGCTCTGCCTTCGCGCGTTCGGCTTTTGCCTTGAACAAGATGGTTTCGCTCTGCACCTTGCCGAGCTCGCCGACGCTGATGGCTGAGAGATCTGTCGCTGTCTGTGCTCCGGCAATTGGCATCCAGAGCGTGAGCAGGATCAGGCTGAAGTTATTTCGCATACAGGACTCCTGTGACTGACCAGATCAGGTGGTCGGCCTTGTATTCGGTCTTGATCTCCTGCAGGCGCAGCCCTTGGGTTGGAGCGCCATTGAAGGAGTCGTAGGGCAGCACGCCAGAGGTGTACGACAGCTGGTACTGCTGCCACTGGGGAGGCGGCGGCGGAGGTGGCGTGGGTTGACCTGGCAGAGCAGGTTCCTGAGGCGTAACAACGGGGATCGGTTGCAACTGCGGTTCCTGAGAGAAACCGTGGAACCAACTGGTCAAATTCTCCAGAGCATCTCTGGCCTCAATGAGGGCGTCGTCACCGGCAGCATCAAGGGAAATGTCGAATTTCAGCAGCCCGGTCTTACCCTGATTGATGAACTCCGGGCGGATAGAGAAGAGTTCTGCGACAGCCATCGTGAACTCGTGAGCGGTGCTGTTACCTGCGCGTTCGTAGGTCGCAATAACCTGTGAACTGTTGCACTTTGCCTCCATGAAGGGCCAGCCGCGGATACTCAGCGGCAATCGGTTCATGAACCTGCTGCAGGCCTCAACGAAATCGGTGACCGAGGGCTGTTTCGCCCAGGGGTGCTCCAGCGCCTGGATGGGTTGTTCCGTGCCTGTTTGCCTCTGCAGCTCGGCCAGCTCCTCGAGGCGTTTCTTCTCCGCCTCGATGGCAGCTTGACGCGCGATCTCTGCCTGATGGGATTTCCATTGTGACCAGGCCAGTAGCCCTCCACCGATCAAGAGGGCCACCAGGAGCAACTGAGCCAGCTCAGGCTTGGACATACCGAACACGAGTGGACGCAGCCGGTATTCACGCTTGAGCCGGGACGGCTGGAGCAGCTCATCGATGTCGATGAGGTCGCCGCCCATGCCAAACTCGGTTGGTAAGAACTCTCGCTCAAACTGGATGCCGCGACTGCGTTGCTGCAACACCCGTTTACGGACTTCCGATGCCGTGGCAATCAGGTCGCAACCCGGGATGATCCTGCCCTCATGGACAGCGACGATGGCATAGCGATCTTGATCGGCGTCGACGGCCCAGGCAGCAATCCATGAATCACCGAGCTGGCCAGCCAAGGTCGCAGCCAGCGAGTACATGCCTTTGTGAACGTCAGCGGAGCGGGAAACAAAGCCCGCCTGGATCATGAGCGACGTTCTTCGGATAGCCACGATGTCCAGGCCGTGCTCATGGCCATACTGACGGGCTTCCTTCATGTAGCTGGTCATGTTGCCCAGGGGCGTCCAGAGCATGCCAGTGACGAAGACACGCCCCCGGTGCTGGATGGTCTGCACCCGGCTCGAAGGTTTGTGTGTATCGGTGTTCATGAGCGCCGCCACTTACAGGTTGTCCGGGAGGACGATTGGTGTCACCAGTACCACCAGGGCGCTGTGGGACGTCGAGCGGGTTCGCCCACCGCCCAAGCCAAAGAAGCTAGGACTGCCAACGCCGGATTTACGGGCGTCATCCCCGTTCTCGTCGAACCCAGTCAGAATCAGTGTCTCACCGCTGCGCAGACGGACCTTGGGCGCCACGTTCTTGGTGTCGTAGTCCGTGGTCTGGACCTTGGAGTCGTTGCTCTCGAAGTCCTTGAAGATTGGCTTGCTGCTGATGCTGAGGGTGATCATCAGCAGCATGTTTTCTTTGTCCAGGAGCTTGGGCAGCAGCATCATGTTGAAGCCACTGGTGATCGTCGCCGGTGTCAGTGCGGTGCTGGAACCGACGGAAGCGGTGGTGGTGGTCGAGCTGGAGGCGACATAGCTTTGGACGTTGCCGATCTGGATCGGTGCCGGCTGCAGGTTCAGCGTGGTCACCGATGGCGAGCGCACTTCGGAGACGCGCCCCTGTTCTGACAGGGCTTGCACGACGGCCTTGGAGCCTGCCCACGGAGAGCTGGACGTATCCAGAATGCTGCCGCTGGCAGAGATCGCCTCGGAACTGATGCCGGCGACGGTGTTGCTCAGGCCGAAACCCCATTTCCCGGAGATGGACTTGTAGACAGCGCTCCAGTTGACAGCCGTCTGGTCGCTGTCGCTGAAGTTAACCTCGTAGACCTTGACGTTGAACAGCACCTGTCGAGTGATGCTGCGGTTGGTATCTTTCAGGTAGGCCGAAATTCGATTCAGCACCTCCGGCCGGTCGCTGACGGTGAGCGTGCCGGTAGAGCGAGAGAGATACAGCCGCCCTGGAGGCTGCATGCTGAGCATGGCCTTGACGTTGCTCTCGATGTCGCTCATCAGTGAGGTTTTGTACGTCGACTTGGTGCTCTGGTTGCTGCCGGATTCACCCGTGGCTCCCCCCGAAGATGTCGAAGAGCCCGAGTCGCCGTTGCCGGTGGAGGTCAGCAGGCCCGACTTGACGGTACTCTCGATCTCCAACTCGTCGCCGAATGTCCAGACGTCGAAGGTGCGGGTGTCGAAGTAGGTAATGCGCACGCCCTGCAGCTCAGGGTCGAAGTGCCACGACAGCCCCAGGCGTGAGGTGGCCTGGTTAAGCAGCCCGGAGGTTTTGCCGTTGTAGTTCAGGCCGGAGATCAGTCCTCCGCTGCCGAGGCCCAAGTCGAATGAGCTTGCGCTGCCAGGCATTGCCCCCGCCATGCCATTTGGCAGAAGACCCGCTAGGCTGTCTGGATCAGGTACAGCCTGAGCGGCGCCGCGAGCGGTAGTGCCGGCAGACTTCGAGGAGAGGATCCCGGGGTTCAATGCGTCAGGCGCTACAATGACCTGCAGCCCGGTTTCCTTGGTGATCAGCTGAGCCACGTCGGTGATCGACACTGGGCCTGCAGGCCGATAGGCAATGTCACGGTCCAGGCTGAACGGGAGCCCGCGCCTGGTCACCAGCGGCTCAGTGGAAACCCAGGGCTTGTTGCTGAAAACGACCGTGTCGCGGTTTTGTTGTGGCTGCTGGTTCTGCAGGAACTTGGTGTACTGGCCAGCCGTGCGGCCCTGGAACTCTGCTCGGTCGAACGACTCATTAACCCGTTGCACGGCACAGCTGCTCAGCAGGGCCAAGGCGATCGGGGTCAATGCCCAGCGGACCCAAGAAAACTTGTTCATTTCTTCTTCCTCTCAGCGACGTACAAGACGCTCTGGGAGCCTTCGCTACCGTCGACGACGAAGGATCGCGGGGCATTGTCGTAGAGCGGGAACAGCTGCTTAATGGCTTCCTGGAACGGGCCTTCGAAGTGCAGCGGTGCCTCGATCGGATAGTTGAGGTCTTCCTGGGCCCAGATCACCCGCCACCGGGCTTTTTTGGCCCATTCTTCAACGGTATCGCGCAGGGTTGATCCAACTTCGGCCGTCCATACTTGGGGCAGCGGCCGGGGTGGTGTGGCGGGCTTGACCTCGATGGCCGGGGCCACCACTGCTGTAGTGGTCACGGCAGCCGCTGGCTTGGATGCTGCAAGTTGGTTGGGCGCATTCGGTGCTGGGGACGCAGGTGTCGAAGGTTTAGCCGCGGTGGTTACCATCGCAGCCGGGATAGAGCCATCCTTGGCGAGTGCCATTGGGGGGAGCGCGGGAGCCACTGCCGCTGGGGCTGCGACAGCGGGTGTAGTCGTGGAGATGGGGGCGGGAGTAGGCACTGCGGCGACGACTACGCCTGGCGTCGAGGCTGGTGTGGCGGGGCTGGTTCCAGGAGCCCGCGCTTTGTCGGCGTAGAGTTGGCCTGCCGGCGTCGACGGGGTTGGCAATTGGTAACCGGGGCGAAGCACGAAGCACACCTGACGGTTCACCTCATCGACTTTCACCTGCCAGGCCGGGCCCGCGAGGACCTGCAGGGTGTTTCGCAGAGTCATTGGGCCGAGCTTGTACTGGGCTGCTGGCAGAGGTCGGGTGTACAGGATGTTGACGTGTTGCGAGCTGGGCGGGCAGAGGGCGTAACCTGACCGGTCGACCACGTAGAGCATGGCGTCCCGAACGCTGGGGTTCATGCTCGATGGGATGGTCACGTCGATGATCTGTGCCATCAGGTCGCGCTGGCTCGCGTCGGGTTGGGTGCTCACCAAGGTGTAGCGGCCATACCGAACGACGGGTTCCTTCTCCGGACTTGCTCCGTTCGGGTAGATGTCCGGAGACAGCCATTCGGGATTGCGGCTGCTATCGAACGCCGGCTTCGGCGGCTGCTCAGCCTTCTGAATCGCACAACCCGCAACGAGTGCGGCGAGCGAGAGAGTGGTCAACTGCCTGATCATGAGGCCCCCTGTAGTCATTGAAGGCAACGGTGACAGCCGATAGCTTTCCGCGCAGCTGGAAATCAATATCTCGCAGGACCAGATTTTTCCGGTGGGCTGATGAGTTCGTGCAACGGGTTGTCTTGGGTGCCCTCGGCAGCGGCCAGGGGGGCATGATTTTCTTGGCGTAAGGCTGATCGGCCTATCGCTGAGAGTATCTCTTGGCCTAAAGTGCATTTCATCACCGCCCAGGTCGGCGATCATGTCCGCTTCAATACCAAATTAAAAAAGATAACCATGAAAGAAACACTAGGTAGGTTGTATTTGTGGCAAATAGCACTGGCTAGGGTTTTGGATCTCCTGGCGCTTATGCAACGAGTAGACCGCTTCTGCAGAACTGGAAGGCCAAAAAATATTACTGAGCTGTATGATCAGGAACGTCGCAGATTAAAAACTGGTCTGCGACTTGAGGGCGAGGCATTAGATAGTTTTGAATCAGAGCATGGCTCCTTATTTCCTGATGTTCACGATGTTCACCTTATTGATGAATTAATCACAGAAGAAATCATTATAAAGTTGTGCACTATTTTTAATTCTGGTTGGGGTAAACCCGGGGTTATTGCGGGAAATAAGAAATCGTTTTGGGAGCCGATTGTCGCTGAGGTGATTTCTGAGGCCTTCTCAGGTGACGTTAAAGTCAAGTTTTATGAGTTTCTAGAGGCCGCGAAGGGATACAGAGACAAGCATGGTGCCCACTTTGATCACGAAAGCTTCAACATGACTCATGGGGACAAAGAAATCGGTGAGGATGGGGTTATCTACAGCGTAGGATGGACCAGCGCCTTACTGACTTTTGATTGGGTTTTTGTGAATGAGACCCTGCCAGTATTTGCTAAGGCGTTGAACTCCTATATCGCCAAGTTACAGAGAGACGCCGGTATAATCTGATGGCCCATGTTTGGCAGCAATGCATCGGCCTGTTTTCCAAGGATTTAGGTTGGTAGTAGTCATTGGGTTCACGTTGAAAGGGTTAAGTTTCGGAGCTATATCATTCATGAGCTCAAACTGTGATTCCCAAGCGATCCTACTTACTGGATAGTCGCTGCAAGCATTGCCTTGGCCAGCGCGTCCTGCTGCTCTTCCGGCTCAATGAGCTCCAAGCTGACTTGGCGCTTCGCTAAGAGCATCTGCCAGAGCTGCTGATCGATGCTGTTCTCCACGAGGGGGATCTTCACGATCACCGTCCTGAGCTGACCATTCCGGTACGCCCGGTCCTCGGCCTGATCCTGTTGTCCGGGTGTCCAGGGCAGGCCCAGGAAGAAGACGTAGTTGGCGGCCGTGAGGTTGTTGCCGGTACCGGCGGCTTGGGTGGTGCAGATGAAAGCCCTGCAGTCGGGGTCGCCCTGGAACTTGTCGATCGCCTTCTGGCGTTTGGTGAGTGTGTCACTGCCGACCAGGGTGACGTTCCCGATACCGGCTGCATCGCACAGCTCCTTGAGGCGCGCGACGGTGGGTTTGAACTCGCAGAACAGGATGACCTTGTCTTCGGGGTCCAGCTCGCCCAGCAGGTCCATAGCGACTCTGACCTTCACCTGTTCCAGGTAATGGCGAAGCGCGCCGAGCCTGGCAAAGATGGGCCTGTCCTCGAGGCGAATGCTGTCGTACTTCTTCCGCTCCTCCACCCCCATCGCCACGGGCAGCAACTGCCGGTGCTTACCCTTGAGCCCGGGCAGAACGTCTTTGCGCCGGCGAAGCATCCAGTCGCCCAGTTCTGCCCGGAGGTTTTGCCGGAACTCTGGGCTGCCGGCGAAGCGTTCGCAGAAATCGCTGAGGGGCAACTGGCCGACCGGGTGCCCCGATAGACGTAGCAGGGTGTGCAGCTCTGTCTCGCGATTGAGGACAGGCGTGCCTGTCAGCAGATAGCGATTCGGCACCTTGGCTGCGATATCGAAGCCATGGCGTGTACGCTCGGCAGTCGGCTCCTTCAACTGGTGCGCCTCGTCGACCACTAGAACGTGGTAATGCTCAGCCAGCAGCACGTAGTCGCCGAGACGCTCGTAATTGATCAGCATCCATTGGACCAGCGGGTCGTGCTTCTGCACAGCGACTGTCGCGTCGGGGTAGACCGCCAGGATTTCGCGCTGCCAGTTGATCAGCAACGAGGAAAGGGTCACCACCAGGATCGGGCGACCGGCTGCACTGATATGCGCCGCGATAATGGCCTGGCGCGTCTTGCCGAGGCCCATATCATCAGCCAGCAGTGCGCTGGTGCGCTGGAGCAGGTGAGCGATGCCAGCAGGCTGGTGATCGAGCAGGGAATAGCCGACCAGGGCCTGGGCGATCGTGGCATCTGAGAACTCGGTGCGTTCAATCGGCGAGACGGCAGCGAGGTAGATGTCGTTGGAGCTCTCCTCACCGCTGGCGGCTGTCGAGGGTTCCTGAGGAGCACCGCCCAGGCTGATGCGTGGAATGTCTGCTGCTGGAACCACAGAGCCATCGCCCAGGAGCTCCTGTACCACGTCCAGGATCTCGAACTGCTCCTCCACAAGACCGAGCTCCAGGACCAGGTTGCTGCGCAGGATTTCGGCGGTGGCGTTGACTCGCCACGAGCTGGATTTGCCCAGGAACACTCCCCGCATCCGGCGGGCCACTGCAACTACTCCAGGATGATAATCTCCGGACAGCAGCACACCGCCGTCGGCGAGCGGGGCAATTCGCAGTAGCATTCCCGAGATGAACGCGTCCCGGCGTGGGTTGGCCAGCGCGCTCTCGATCTTCTGGCGGAAGGCCTGCCATGACTCAGTGACCTTGCCACCGGCCAGCTCGATCAGCTGGTGGTACACCAGGTCCAGCTCGTCGATGAGCTTGGCCTTGGGCACGCGCCAGTAGCGGCAGAGCGGGTGATCACTGCGGCGAATGAAGAACCCGCTCCGTGCGAACATGACCTTGTTTGCGCCTTCAATGTAAGGCATGAGGATGCCCATGTCGTAGCCGTCGAATACGGCGGCTTCGAGCAACACTGGTTGGCTATTGAGGAGGCGTGGCCGTTTCAATTGGCGTCCGCGCTCTTGGACTTCATCGGCACAGTCTGGTCCAGGTGGTAGGCAGGCACCCATCGGGTTAAGAGTACTGAGCCATGAAGCGACCCTCCCTGGCCACTGATTACGTACGCCGCAGGCTCTGAGCCCTTCGGCACACGTCTGCGTTCCTGCTTCCAGTACCCAGCGGTTTTGATGTCGTCAGGTTGTAACGGCCAGCACGACTCGCCTGGCCGGGATTCATAATGAGGGACCTTCGGATTGTCCGCCTGCTCGGCCTTCAACCGGTCAATGACTTTCTTGGAACGGGCCACAAGCACCTCCGGGAGGATGAGTAGTCAACTCGTCATCATTCAAGGTGCGCCTACCCGCACCCGTAAGAGCGAGCAGATTGGCAGTTGGGGGAAACCTGCTACAGGAGAAATGGATTACCGCCTTCGAAACATTTCGCCTACATGCCCCTGGGCTTGGTCATATCAGGTTTGTCGCCCACTGTGGGGTAGCTCACGCGGCAGTTGTTCGCTTTGAACCCGGTGCATCCCCAGAAGTCGTAACCGCCATCGCCGCGCTTCTGTCGGCGCGCGAGAGGCATCCCGCACTTGCCGCAGGAGTAGCCGTCCTGGGCGCCCGATGAGGATTCAGGCGACCGCGCCTTCATCGCCACTGTGGGCGCCTGTCGGAGGCTTTCCAGCTCACTCTGGAGGTGCTCGTAGAACTTGGCGACCACAGGGCCGTACCTATCCTCACCGCGGGCGATTCGATCCAAGTCCTTCTCCAGCGTGCTCGTGAAAGCCAGCTCGAGGAAGCTGAATCGGCCTTCCAGCTGGGCGACGGTAGCCTCTCCCAGCGGTCCTGGTACCAGCTTGCGCTTTTCCTCGACGACCAGGCCCTTGCTGGTGATGTTTTTAACGATCGCGGAGAAGGTGCTGGGCCTGCCAATCCCACGACGCTCCAGTTCCTTGATCAAGCTGGCCTTAGTAAAGCGCCCTGGCGGTTTGGTCTTCTGGTTCAACACCTCGCCCTGGAGTACGTTGAGGATCTGCTTAGGTTGCAGCGCCGGCACTGGATTTTTGGGCAGGTCGGTCGACTCCTCATCCGTGTCGTCTTGCTGCAGGAGCTTCATCCAGCCGAGATAGGCTACCGAGCTACCCGTCGCAGCGAAGCGCAGCGGCCTTTGATCCGGCCCCTTGGCCAGCAACTTTGCGGTACGCACGTCGTAGATGGCATCGGCGAGCTGGCTGGCCAGTGCGCGGATCCGAATGAGCTTGTACAGCGCCTGTTCATCGGAAGACTCTCCCGCAACCTCATCATCCCAAGCGGTTGGCGCGATCGCAGGGTGACCTTCCTGTGCGCTGTCTGCTGCCTTGAACGTCCGGCGTTCGTCTACAACGTCGAGCCCCTGGCGTCGTGCGACAGCCTGGATGTCAGGCATGGCCTCATCGGCCAGGTTGGGGTTGTCCGTCCGGTGGTATGTGATGACACCCTGCTCGTACAGGCGTTGCGCAATCTGCATCGTCTTGTCGGGGTCCCACTTCAACGCCACGCTGGCGGCTTGCTGCAAAGTGGACGAAATGAACGGTGCGGGCGGCGGACGCCGCTTCTTGCCGTCTTCGCACGATTCCACGATAACTGCACGGGTGGCGGCGACCCGGGCGGCGAGCGTGCCGTCCTGGACGTAAGGGTGTTCTTTGCTGGCAAAATCCGGCACCGGCTGCCATGCGGCAGTCCAGGCCAAGCTGGAAGCTTCGTCCCTGAAGGTCAGTTCTGCGCCGAAGTGGTGGATGACCTTGAAGTTGCGGATCTCCCGTTCGCGCAGTACAACCAGGTAGAGCGCAGGTGACTGTACACGGCCCGCTGACGTGGGTTGCCCCATGACTCGGCGCAGCTCCTGAGTGACGGGGTAGCCCACCAAGCGGTCGAGCACCCTACGGCACTGTTGTGAAGCAACGAGCTGGCCGTCGATCTTGCGGGGGTTAGCCAAACCCTCCCGCACACGATTCTGTGTGATTTCATTGAAGGTGACGCGCTTGTACTCGCTGATGCGCAGCGCCTGCTGAATGTGCCAGGCGATGCTTTCACCTTCGCGATCCGGGTCAGTGGCAATATAAACCTCGGTGGCGTCCTTTAGCGCCTTGCGGATCGTGCTGACGTTGCGGGCACTCTTGGGCAGCATCTCGTACACCGGCCGGAGGTTCTTGAGCACCCCAGTGGTGATCATCGTCTCGTCCATCCCCTTTTCAGGGAGGTCTCGGATGTGGCCACCAGTGGCTACAACCGTCCATTGCTCGCCAGGCCGGATCTTCTTCATCATGGGCCCTAGCTTCTTCAGCTTGCCCGGTGCCTCGATGATCATGAGTTTCATAAGGTGACCCTGAACAGTTCGAACAGAGCGCACTCTTGCCGCCGGCCGGAGGCGGCACAACGCGAAATGGTCAACTGAAAGGGCGGGAATTCGTTGGGATTGCTTTTATGAATTGCGTGATGAGGAGTGGTGCAATTTAGTCTCCTTGATCAGATTCCAAAGAGCTTCCTGGGGAATCCAGCTTCTGGAAGCCCAAGTGAGGAGAATTGGCAACCAGGCAAGGAGGGCTTAGAGTCGAGTAGATCTGCGACCTGTTTTATCCAGCTTGAACTTGGCCCCAAGCGTTGAACAAGCAGCCAGATGACGCTGATTAGCCCGAATATTCGAGATCGGGCATTTTGGTCAAGCGCCAGGTTTTGAAAATAAGGGTTGTCAAGAACGGAGAGCGGGTTGGCCGCTACTTGGTTCCAAATACGAGTATGATGTGCGCACCTGTTGCGCAAGGTATTTATCTCTCGTAGCCACTGAGTTAGCACGTGGGTATCACTAATACCTAGTCGAGCCGCAATGCGATTTTGATGGTTGCCTTTGAGGATTTCGAAGTATTTCGATAGTGTACCAAAATCCCATGCCTCCACAGCTACCCAGAACGGAATAGCTTTGTGCGCGCGTCTATGCCATTCAATGGAGTCTTCTTGGCTACGATCCAACAGATTTTTTTGGCGTTTTTGCCACTCTAACCAAGTATTTCGTTTTTGGTTAGTTTTGCGGTCATTCCAGTCTTCGGTCTGTTTAGGGCGAATGAACTGCGAGTCCGTATACGCCATTGGTGAGTGGTAGCCAACCTCGTGAGCAATTACAGTCCTGACCTGGATCTCAATCCGTTCAATCGCGTCAAGCATGAGTTGTCTAAGTTTCTTATCAAAAAGATAAAGATCGACGGCGTCATTGAAGGTTGTGTCAGGTAGAAAATTGCTTTTTCTACGCGGTTTGCGTGTTACTTGGCAGATAAGGACATTCTGTTGCTCGTCCCTATCAAAGTCGCGCGCGGGCTGCCAGTAACCACTGAGCCGATAATAGCCGATCTGTGAAATCTTCCGTTCTGCTCGGTTGGGGTCAGGTACGAGCATGCCTCTGGTAATCAGTAGCTCAACCAGTTCGGAATAATTTTTGAATGGCTTAGGAGGGGCTAGCTGCTGCAACATCCATGTTCCAGATAAAAGAAGGCCCAAACATAATACTGGACAAAGCCAGCACCAGAGGTTCAGGCGCGATTGGGCGGTGATTCTAGGGAGAAGGCGGAGGGGTGTCAAGACAAAATCAGCAGGTTGGCTGTGAAGGCCACCGCAAGCTGGAGGCTGTAAGAGCAAGAGGTCAGAGGCTGAGGATGAGCTGCTGGGCTCGATTGTACCCTTTAAGCCAAGAGGCCAACATGGCGGGGTGCTTGTAGGGACAAGCATACACGGGCAGCCCTTTCTCGGCGGCTTCCACTCCGGCAGCCTCCACCGCAGGATGGGGGTTGTTGAACTGGCGCCTATCCGCTTTTCGCTCCTGGGCCACTACATGCTGCATCGAATGCTCCTCATCAGTGCCCCTGCACCTGCCGGGCAGATCACGCCTCAAACATTCTTGATACCGGAAGCCTCGCGACAAGGCGCTTTTTTCGACTCCAGTAGCTAATTTTTAAACACGTTAGCAGCTGTAGGGTGGAGATGCCTTCAGGAAATGGTAATTTGCCAATGCGACGATTTCAACCGCCTCCTGACCTGGGCAAGCGCTGCTTGCAGCGCCCCTTCGGCCACGACTTGCCGTCCTGGTTGCGGGAGCTTCCCGAGGCGCGCGACCCTGGGCAGTAGGTTCTGGCCGCCAGGAGTTGTGTGGCATCTGACGCCAAGTGTCGAGTGGGCGGTCGCGTCGATCTGTTCTGGCTCCCAGAAACTTCACGAATGGCGGCGGAAAAATTAGGCCCCACACCAATGCCCGTGTGCCAGACCTAGTGGGGAATCATGCTTGAGCGGTAGAGTGCCGACCAAGCCAGCAGCGTCGCGCTGGGGTCTTCCAATGCGGCACGAACCATCACCTCAGCGTGTTGGCCTGTGATGTCGCAAACTGCCTGCCCAAGTCGCAGGAGCTCAGCCGTCACTCCTGCATCCCGGGCCTTGGTCGCAAACTGATACTCCTCGGCCTGCCCATACTCAAAGGTGGCCTTGAACTGGGAGCGAAGCATTTCGATGGCCTTCACCTCAGCCTCGGGCAGGAGGATGGTTTCGCCGTCGCAAAAGACCTGGGGAACGCCTTCGAGAGCTTGTACGGCTTCCATGTAGCGCGAGGAGTCTACCGTCGCTTTGACGGATGGATATTCCGGGTAGTCGTGGTGCACGGGACGTTACCTCGAAGCGGAAATAGGTGGCGAGGCGCTGTCCTTGTCATCGGCAACTTCACGAACGGCGCCTGAAAAATGCCTGCCAAGATGTAGTTGGGTTTCTACGGCGAAGCTTCATCGAAGGGAGGGGTAGCTCGTAGTGACATCCTTGTCACCAGGAGCTTCGCGATGTGGCGCGCCAAATTAAGGGGGGGCTACAGAGGGATGTCGTCGTCAAAGCCTTCGCCGTAGTGGCGCATGTCCTCGGGGCTCGGCTGAGGCACGTTTTGAGCCTGGCCACCGCTGGTCTGACTGCGCGCCTGACCCAGCGGTTGGTTGGTCGGACGCTGACCGCCGCCGCCGCCAGACAGAGATACGTGCTCGATGCGATGTGGAAGAATCGCGATCCGGCTGGCTTCGACCTTGAGCGCAGACACCTCCTGGCCACTTTGTTTATCCGTCCAGCTGTCCATGATCGCGCGGCCAATCACCACAACGCGCATGCCCTTCTGGAACAGCGCTGCGAACCGCTCGGCATCCTGGTGCCACCATTCGACGTTGGCCCAGAAGCCACCACGATCCTTGTAGCCACCCTGGCCATCAGGGATCGAGTTGTCGAACATCACATTGAGTCGCAGCATGTGCCGCGGATCTTTGTTGCCGTTGGCGAACGACCGGTGCTCGGCAGCGTTGCCGACGTTGCCTTCCCAAACTACTGGTGTACCCATGGTGTATCTCCGTTCAGTGTTGAGGTGGGTTCATGACCTGCTGCAGTCGAGCCTGATATTCGGCCTCGGCCTGCCCCATTTTTTCTGCGCACTCGGCGGCCTGTTTGCCGATTGAGTGGATGAGGCTGATCTGCATGTTCAGGGTGATTCGGTGTTGCTCCAGGGCAAACAGGTCCTGCAGCAAGTGGGTTGGTGTTTTGGGGGCGTGGATCATCTGGGCCCATACGCCGACACCCATGCGCCGACCTTGCACGCTTTGCCAGCGAAGAAAGGTTGTGCCAGCCGCTGTGTTTTGCTCGATGAGCCTGACGGGCAGCAGGGCGAATGGATGTTGACGGACCTGGGCCAGCACTTCCTGGGTAATGGCGCGCAACCCTGCCTCCAGCGATGCGCAATGCTCCGCCAACTGGATCAGCTCCCCCTTACCTTTAAAGGGCTTTAAAAGGCCTTTTAGTGAGGCACTCTGTTGCAGCGCCTGATAGGCACCCTGTTGCAGCGGTTTGAAGGCACCCTGTTGCAGGGCCTCCATGGGTTGGGGGTCCAAACGCATCAGGATCAGGCCTCGCCTTCGAGATCGTCATCCAGATCCTCGACCGGGTCTGCGGAACCACGGCGGATGGGCGGGGCAAAGTTCGACCTGCGGGTGCCTTCCAGGATGTCCTGGGGGATGTCGCCGTAGCGCTTGTACATCTCGCGCGCGTTTTCAGCCCGTGCATTGTTGGCGGCGAAGTCGTCACGCGATGCACCGGAGAATCGATGGAGCTGGGCCAGTCCAAAAAGACTGCGCAGCAGGTGAGCACCCTCGTCGATCCAGATCTCGCCATCGCGGCGGCCGATCATGGCGACGTGCTGAGCCAGCAGGATGCGGCGGACGACTTCGTCGTATTGAGTCAGTAGATGGACGCCCTTGAAGCCCAGCGGGTTGGAAATGAAGAGTGGCAGCTTCAGCGGTTGAATGGAGAGGTTCTCACCGATTTCGAGCGCCTTGGGCAACTGGGCCATCACTTCATCCAGGCGGCTGTCGATGGCCTTCAGGGCATCGTCCACTTCCTGAATCTTCTCTTCGATCCTGATCATCCACCAGTCCGAGTATGGGTCGTCCTGGGCCGCTCCACGGTCGATCTGGTTGATCTTGAGGCAGAAGCCCGCCAGCCCGAGGATGCTGTGTTTGTCATCGGTCTTCTGGCGGCCCAGCCAGATTCGGGCAGCATGGTGGGTGTGGAGAGTCAGCTGGACCTGGCTCCTGAGGGAGCCGATGTTGAGCTGATAGTTGTCAGCCATGGACATGGTTTCCTTATATAAGGTGGGTGAACGATGTCCATGCTGCTTTTAGGCTGTTGGGCGCGCAGTAATAAATGAAGAACCCGGGGTGCTGGATTTGTCATAGTCGGCGCACACCATCCTGGTGTTGCGGGCCGCAACACTCCCAGGTGGTGCCGGTGACAACACTCGATCGGGCTCACGGCGGTGCCGGTGCCGGTGAATGATGCGGGCCGCATCACTGTCAGGTGGTTCCAGTGGAACCACTCGACCTGGCTCGCGCCGGTGCCGGTGCCAGTGAATGATGCGGGCCGCATCACTATCAGGGGATTCTGGTGGAACCACTCGACCCGGCCTCGGCGCCGGTGTCGAATCAGGTGAGTGATGCGGGCCGCATCACTATCAGGCGATTCCAGTGGAATCACTCGACCTGGCTCACGGCGGTGCCGGTGCCGGTGAATGATGCGGGCCGCATCACTGTCAGGTGGTTCCAGTGGAACCACTCGACCTGGCTCGCGCCGGTGTCGGTGCCAGTGAATGATGCGGGCCTCACTATCAGGGGATTCCGGTGGAACCACTCGACCTGGCTCGCGCCGGTGTCGATGCCGGTGAATGATGCGGGCCGCATCACTCGACTAATGGTCCATGGGTTATTAATCAATGAGTTAGAATCACAAATGCGCTCCAGCCTGCGGCGGAGATGAACGGACCAAATGGAATTCTTGCGTCGGTAGATCGCTTTCCCAGGAGTATGAGAAGCATTGCGGCTAGACCTGCACCTAGCAGAGAGCAAACTACAGTCCAGCCAAGTACCTGTAGGCCACCCCACGCACCCATCAATGCCAACAGCTTAATGTCGCCTCTACCGATGCTTTCTCGGCCAGTGATTAGTCCGGTTAGTTGACTCACAGACCAGAAGAAGCCAAAGCCAACGACACACCCCCAAAGAGCGTCCTGCAGTACCGTGAACAGTCCGAAGGAGTTGAGGACTAAGCCGGCCCAGAGTCCTGGTATTACCAGCGAATCCGGCAGTAGGTGGTGCTCACTGTCGATCAAGCTCAAAGCCAGAAGCATCCAGGTAAACAGCAGGGCACAGAAGGCCTGCATAGTTGGCCCAAAATGCATTGTCACCACGAGTGACAACGCAGCGCAGCTAATCTGCGCGGTCCAGATTACTCGCGAAGGGGTTCTGGCCGGTTGAAGGTCGGAATGTTTCTCTGAATCCAGCCCCAGCAGTTCCCGTGCATCCCGCTGCCATTGGCGCTTGAGGAGTGCAGGTAGGCAGCAAGCGCCCCAGGTACAAACGCGGCCCGCCAGCATACCAATCACAACAGAGGCAAATCCCAGGGTGATCGTAGAACCCATCCAATCACTCATCGGTGGGCTCCACGCGGCGTCGAGGGTCAAGCAGGGCCTGCAGCGAGGTCAGCGCGGAATTTGCTGTCTGCATCGCAGTCGCTGTCGGTGCCGGCTTGGGAACGGCGGGCTGAGTGGGCCGTGCTACCACGCTGGCCGCTGGCGATGACGTCGGAGTTGCAGCAGGCGCTGTAGGGCTCCACTCTGCGTTGAAGTCACCCCGTATGGCCTTGCCTGCAAGGCTCGTCAGGTACGCGAGGGGCTTGGCGACACTCCCGCTAGTACAGCGATGCTTCCACTGGTTGATCACCGCCTCTCGGAGATTCTCCGGTACCGGCCCCATGATCTCACGTGCCTTCACACGGTCCTCTGGCTTGAGGAGATCTAGGGCAAGTAACCAGTTCACACCTGCACTCTCGCGCGGTTGTACAGAGCTTTTAGATACAGACTTGTCTGTATTTGTATACGTACTAGCTGAGTTCGGAATCCGAACTGAGGGTGAACTCAGTGGTTTCAGGCTGAGTTCGGAATCCGAACTGAGGGGGAGGGCCCCCTGTTTCGCTGAGTTCGTACTGAGTTCGGATTCCGAACTCAGTCCATCCACGGCTAAGTCTTGCTGAGTTCGGATTCCGAACTCAGGCGCAGGCAGTGCATTTTGTTTGGTTTCAACTGCCCAGGTCTGGGCGTTCAGTCGATCGCTAATCGTGTCAATGCGCGAGGGAAGTCGTCGCCCAACGTCTGGATCGCTGGTGAATTCTCTCCAGGTAATTGCCGCGATGTCCTTGATCGCTTTGTTCTGATGCTCCATGGATTGCATCAGCAAGGTCATGTAGTCCTTGTCGAACTCCAGGGCCTCCGCCGGCGTGACAGGCTCGTCGTGTAGGAGGTAGACGTTCCCCTGAACCTGGCCGTTGATCTCATTCCGCACCGTCCGGCCCAGGCTTAACCAGCGGGTCAGACGGAGCACCGTCAAGGCTTTTGCCACGGTTTCTCTAGAGGCGTGTTTACCTGGATTCATGCCGAGGTAGGGCCGCAGTTGGTCATAGGTGGGGAAAGCCGTGATTCCATCTTCATTGACCAGCAGTCGAAAGACTTGCCAGCAATTGCGTTCCAAGGGGGTCAACCGATTGTCGAGTAGGAGTTTACGCGGGACCGTTTCATGCGGATTTCCGCTGAAAATTATCCCGGAGTAGGGTGTAGCAGGCGCTGCAGTAGGGGCGGTGTCCTCAGCTCTCTTCTTCTGCACATGGGCCTCGAGTTGCCCCGAGGCCGAATCTAGGAGCGTGGAAATCGGGAACCGTGTGAGCTTCATCTTCTCTGATCGCCTTCTCCAGGATGGATAGAGGCGGTGCCGCTTTCATCGACATGACGTAGGCCGCCCTCATCCAAAAGGGTGAGCTGTCGTCGCTCAGTGACTCGGGAGCGTTCAGTGCTGCCTGGATACAAGCCTTGTTCGACCCACTGAGTGATCCGTGACCAGATCTGCGCAAGCGTGAGACCGTCCGTGCTCAGCTCCTCGGCAACCAGCATGGCCACGTCGAGCATGGCCAAGCTGTCCTCGAGCTCGACGCGGTGCTCATCCATCAACTTGGTCCAGCGATGCCAAATATGGTGATCCTGATCTTCAGAGAGCTCTGGCCATCGACCGCGTGGGGCACGCACCCCAATGACGGTACGCTGCAAGGCTATCTCTTGAGGTGTGAGCCCGAAGAACTTGCCGAGCAAGCTGGTCGTGGCCCCCAGCCGGATCGCGCGCTCGATAAGCCGAGTTTCCTCTTCTGTACGCGCGGCGCCGGTCAGCAGCTTGAGGATCATTGAGCTGTTGATTGACACGTTGACCCATGAAACAGGGGTATTGCGGAGCAAACTGAGGACTGTTGGGTGCTGGATCTGGCCCAGCACCTCTGGTTCAACTCCCATCTCTACACAGCGCTGAAGTTGACCGTTACGCATGAGGTCAAGCAGCTGTGAGAGAACCGCTTCGTTAAGTGTTGACTTGGACATTGAGACTCCCTCCCATTCATCTCATCGAGTGTTCAGTTGTCCTGGACTGGCGAGGACCGTTTGAACTCTTCGATTTCCAAGTCGATCAGGCGTCGAGCCAGCCGAATGATGCGGAATAACTTGACCAGCGCACCGTCACTCAAACGACCTTCGTCACCTGGTGCCTGCTCAGCACCCAGAGGTTGGCCCAGCAGCAGTTGGCCCAGGCCGGCAGCAAACTCAAATTCGCCCAATGCACTGGCAGGGTTTGGTTGCTCGTTCAGCATCTTGAGTGCGATAGCCATCGCACCGCTCAATGACTGAAGCAGTGTCAGCGTATGTTGAGCTGTTGCAGTGACTTCAACTTCGGTCTCCGGCTGTTTGTACTTGAACCCGATCCCTCCATCGATTACCTGGATATCGCCAGGGCCGTTGACAGATTCGAGGATCTCCACGGCCAGTTGGGCTACCTGGTTGCGCAACTCGCCAGGTTGGTCAATCTGACGCTCGATGTACCAGAGGTCGGTAATGGGGTGCAGTCCGCCGGCTTGCACGGGGATGGCGACCAGGCAGTTCGAGTTGAAATCGGGCAGCGTTTCCCCGCTGAGGGCGGCAACCTTCGCTTTTGTCTCGATCACCCGCTGGCTGAGGTTCGTTGGGGACGCGATATGCCCTGCAATCCGTTCCTGCTCTTGCTCTGGTGTGAGCGAAGCTCCCGGCATTGGAGCAGCTGGCTGGTGGGGAGGCTGAGAAGGCTTCGGCGAACTCCCAGTAGCTTCAGGTAGCTGTTGCGATGCCGGTACCGGTACCGGTGAAGCTGTACCAGTACCCAAAAGACTGGCGGGATGATTACTGGACTTGCCGGTACTCGGCACTTCTACCACTGGCGTTGAGCGACGGAGCTTATCCTGCTGCTGGGTAATCTCCAGCAGAATGTCCTCGTAGCCGAGCTGCAGCGATTTTTTCATCGTGCCGATGAGCTCGTCCTGGAAGCGCTGGAACAGGAATTCTTCCGCTTCTCCCTCGAACTGGGCAAGGACGTCCTGGAACAGCATTTCGAAGTCAACGCCTTCATTGCTGTAATGCTTGTCCCAGCAAGCCAATGCAGATTTTCTCAGCGCGATTATTTTCGTGATCCGGTCGATACCGAGACCGGAGTAGAGCAAACCAGGCACTGCAGGCAGCAAAAATTGCAGGGTATCCAGCATCCTGCTGATATGGGACTGAGAAATAGGGTACCCATCTTTAGATAGGCGTCGAGCGAGCTCGCGCTGGGAAATGGTCTCGCCGCTTTCCTCCTCATAAAGCGCCTTCGCTCGACCCACCGCGACAGCTCTCTCGATGAATTTGAGCTCACCTTTGAGATCCTCGGCCAGGTGACCGGTGAGCATCACGATCTCGCCTCGGATCTGATCCCATGGGCGGAACAGAACATTAATCCTCTGAAACCTTTCGTCGCCAGTTTCCTGGAACAGCTCCTTCAGAATTGTGATTCGCGTGTTCCCACCGTTGCGGATCCGGTATTTTTCCTCTCCAGGTCTGCGTGTTACAGGCGGAGGGGTGTCGAGGCCACGGTGGCGGATCGACTCCTTGAGTTCATCGTATCGTGGGTTGCGAGTGGTACGAGGGTTATCCTCCCAAGGGAGGACCTGCTCGACAGTCAGCACCAATGGGGTGTCCGCGATAGGGTCACTCATGGCCGCGGTGGTGCCTGTAGGGGTGAAGCCTGGAGCGAGAAGCTTGGCTTTGAGGTCTGTAGCGGCCATCTCAAGCTCCTACCGCAGCAACGTGCGGGTGAGCCAGAGGAGAGTGGCGAACCAGGTGCAGCACTTCCTGAATGTCGTCTTGAGTTGGAACAGCATTTTGCAACAGGCGATCGATGATCCGGTATGCGCGGGTCAGCTCGGATCTCAACTCCTCTGCGTTGGCGCCGTCGCCCTGGGCTTTCTGCGCCGGCTCAAATTGACCGTTGAGTAGCGATTGCTCGAGGCGATCGATGATTTCGCTGTTCATGGAACGATGGTTCTTGCGGGCGACTTCTGCCACTTGTTCACGCATGCCATTCGGCAGGCGAACCACGAACTTGTCAGCGGTACGGGAATTGGTTGCGTTCATGGTGGTTCTCCTTACTGGCGGCGTTTGAGTTGGTCGGTGAGCTGAGTGGGCAGGTTCTTGATCGTCAGCGAGCCGGTGTCGGCGTCGTAGGTGACGTTGGAACCGAGCAGGTGCGCCTCAAAGCTGATCGACAGACCTTCGGCGCGGCCGGTGAAACGGCGGAACTGGTTGAGTGTGCGCTTATCGGCCGGGATCTCAGGGGATAGGCCGTAGTCGCTATTGCGGATGTGGTCGTAAAACGCCTGAGGGCGGTCTTCATCGAGAGTCTGGGACAGCTCTTGAAGAGAGAGGGGCTGCCCCAGCTTCGTTTGGGTGGTGGCATAGTCGAGCAGCGCGTGGGTTTTCTCCCGGGCGCTTTCTTCTGGGAGATCCTCTTTCTCGACGTAGTCGGTGAATGCCTTGAGAAGCGTGCGGGTTTCACCTGGCCCGTCGACGCCTTCTTGGCACCCGATGAAGTCGCGGAAGTAGTCCGAACTCTTCCTGCCGTTTTTGCCTTTAACGAAGGAAATGTACTGCTTCGAGTTAGGGTTGTTGCGCCACTCGCTCAGGTTGATCCGGGCCGCGCAGGAGAAGTTGCTGGTGTCCAGGTAGCGAGAGGCTACAACATTAAGATCACCGTCCAGGCTGACGGTTTCGACCTGCTGGAGGACAGCGATCATCAAGTACTCAGTCAAGCCTTGTTGGTAATGGCTGAAGAACACGTGGCCACCGGTGGACAGGTTGACCTCTTCAAGCAGTTTCTGCAGGTGTTCGACAGACACACGGCTGAAGCTGGTGAAGTCTTGCTGCTCCTCCAGGTACTGTTTCAGCCAACCGCTGAATGGGTACGCACCCGACTCCCCATGGAAGAAGCCCCACGCTTTGCCTTGCTTGGCGTTGTAGCTGTCGTTCAGGTCGCCCTGGAGACTCACGATAGCATCGGACGGTGGGAGCTCAGTGTCACGGGCATGAAGGACGGCGGGGCTGCCGTCGGGCTGCTTGTCGAGCTGGTGAATAATTACGTGTCGGATCGGCATTATTGAATCCCCCGCGAGGAGCTGTTTTGGACTTCCGCACGTCGAAGCAACGCCCGGGTGTTGCGCTCGGAACGGTGGTCGCTAGGTGTGCAGGAAGTGAAAATCGGTGCGAAGCCGGACTTGCTGAACTTCAGGTGGCCGCTATTGGACCTGGAGAGAGTCCAGCCCTCGGAGAGGGCAAACTCAGCAAGCCGGCGGACACTGTCGTGGGCGCCGCGAAGAAGGTTACGCATTGGATCCGGCCTCCTTCGGGCAAAGTGCATCACCCGCTTGGATGGCCACGATTTCCGGGGTGCAGCCCGGATATTGGGTGGCCAGGTCGGTGAGGAACTCACGTGCAGTCTCGCGCGATCCAGGAATCCGGAAGACCACGGTGCAGTGATGAGCCTCGTCCACGGAGCTGGTCAGATGGGGGGTTACTGCAACCTTCAGACCGCAGCTCAGGAGGTGCCTTGGTACCCATACTGACCAGAAGTAATTGGTCAGCAGGGCTGGTTGGCCAAGGAGGGTCGCTGCCAGCGTTCCAGCATCATGGCTTTCCAGCTCGACGTACTGCAGCTGTGCAAGCTCTTGCAGAGCCTCATTCAGCTCAACAGGCACCGTGGTTTCACCGAACTGGGTGAGCCGTGAGACAACCTGGCTGAGAGCATCCAGCCAAACCGCGTTTACGCCAGACTGGTGCGCGAATGCCAAGGCCGATTGGTCGGTGTTTGCGATTGCAGGGATCGAAGGGTAGATCTGCTCAGCCTGCATTGGGCACCTCCGAGAGAGGAACGGGGTCATAGCTGCCGCAGACCGGGCATACCAGAACCTCTGCCTCACCTTCAGGGGTATGCTCAGCAGGATGCACCTGCCGTACCTG
The DNA here is from genome assembly GCF_019823065.1 of Pseudomonas mosselii. Classification (NCBI taxonomy): domain Bacteria; kingdom Pseudomonadati; phylum Pseudomonadota; class Gammaproteobacteria; order Pseudomonadales; family Pseudomonadaceae; genus Pseudomonas; species Pseudomonas mosselii. Next base: position 4,707,654 of record NZ_CP081966.1, on the reverse strand, counting down.
ATGAAGCGCGAAGTGCCGGCCACAGTTAAGGCAGCCATGCGTAATCAGATGGGATTCTGTGAGCGTCATGCGGCAGCTCCTTGCCAATGGTCAGCAGTGAGGTTTGCGAAGCGAGTTTGGTTGGCGATAAAGGCTGCGCGTACATAGCCCGTAGGCCCTTGGCGTTGTTTGCCGATAATCAGCTCGGCAATCCCCTTGAACTCGGTGTTTTCGTTGTACACCTCGTCTCGGTACACGAAGAGGATGATGTCGGCGTCTTGCTCGATCGCTCCGCTGTCGCGCAGATCGGCGTTGACTGGTCGTTTGTTCTGACGTTGCTCCAGAGCCCGGTTGAGCTGAGAAAGAGCTACGAAGGGGCAGTTGAATTCCTTCGCGATTCCCTTGAGGGAACGAGATATCTCGCTGATCTCATTGGCCCGGTTCTCTTGCCCAGGGCAGCGCATGAGTTGCAGGTAATCCGCCATGATCAAGCAGGGCCTCCCAAAGCGCCGGCTAGCGCGTCGAACCTTGGCGCGCATCGCAGCAGGAGTGAGGTTTGCACTGTCATCGATGACCAGACGGTTGCCGTATGCGCTCATGCGATGCACGGCGGCGGAGAGTTTGGGCCAGTCCTCGTCCTGCAACTGACCGGACAGGAGCCTGCTCAGGTCGATGTGGCCCAAAATTGCCAGCATTCGGTAGATGAGGGCCTCGGTAGGCATCTCCATGCTGAAAACCAGCACGATCTCGTCAGGCTTACTGTTCAGCGCGGCATCTACGATGCTCAAGCAGAACGAGGTCTTGCCCATGGATGGGCGCGCGCCGACGATGATCAGGTCTGCTGGCTGCAGGCCGCGCGTCATTTCATCGAGATCGGTGATGCCTGTTGGCACCCCCGTTACGGTCACATGACCGTTGAAATTCGCGTCGATCTTGTCGACGACAGAGAGCAGTGCCTCGTTCATGTTGGCGAATTCACGTACAACGCGACCTTCGCCCAGCGCGAACAGCTTCTGCTCGAGCGTGTCCTGAACCTCCGCCGCGTCAGCAGCAAGTTCAGCTGCATCCCGTGTCCCCTGGAAACACAGGGACATGATGCGACGAAGGTGTGCGCGATTACGCACGATCTCCGCATACGATTGGATATTCGCTACAGACGGGGTGTTCTTGGCCAGCTCTGCCAGGTAGGAAAGTCCTCCAACCTCCTCGGGGACGGCCATCTGCTCGAAAATCGTGACCACGTCGAAAGGGCTGTTTTTCTCTGACAGTTCTTGGATAGCGGTGAAAATCAGCCTGTGTTCGCCCCGAAAGAAGTCATCTGCCTGCAGTAGGTCACCGACGAGATCCCAGGCTTCGTTGTCCAGCATCAGCCCGCCCAGGACGCCCTGTTCGGCCTCCATGGAGTGAGGAGGTGAATAGCTCAGGTCGGTCATCTGGCACCCCCGTGGGAAATGCCAGGCTGTTCGGTGCGGCCAACTCCGTGGTGGAGCTGAGCATGCCGGCCTTGCCGAATACCTGCGTACAGAGAGCTACGATCGTGGCCTTTGGCTTCGCTTGGCGTGATGTCGCTTTGCTTCAAGTCAGGGTGATGCACGGTCAAGTAGGCCGTGATCTCAGCCTTGATCTCCGGAGCCAGGTCACCCGCGAACTCTCGAACTTTGTAGGCCACTGCTCCAATCCAACCCTCCGCAAACAGTTGGCCGCGGCGTCGTTTGGTCTTCAGCTGGCACCGTTTCTGCTGCGAGACATGCTCGCGACGTGCTTTCTGTAACTGCAGGACGAGGCTGCTGTAGGCATAGGCAGCCAGATCCGGACCGATACCCTTGCCCAGGAACTTGAAGCAGTAACCCTTCAATGGGTGGTAGTAAGAGAGGTGGCTGCAGTCGAATGCGGCTGCACATGTTCCGGCGAGGGCATGCAACCAATCCGCTGGGGATCGACGTGTGCCCGTGGGGATGCTTGCTTCAAGAACTTGGCTGGCCCGCAGTTCGTCTGCGTCGATGTTGTACTGGGCCATGAGCGAGCGGGCCTGGCGCAATGCGATTGCTGCCTCGTTCGTGTTTGCCCCTGGGCTGTTGGCCAAGGCCATCAGCTTGGTGACTTTGTCGAGGATCTTCTGCTTGTCCATCAGGAGCCCTCCCCAAGTTGGCGAGGTTGTCCACGCATAGCTGATGCGATCAGCACCAGGAGATTCAGCGTCCCGACCGTGCCGAGCGCATAGGCCGAGTAGACCGAACCCTGCAGAGCGATTTCGGCGAGCGGGGCTTTGAAGATCGAACCCAAGCCATAGGCGGTCGCCAGTGCCACAGAGCAGTTCATGAGGTACAGGCAAAGCGTGCCAGCGAACTGGGAAATAGAGGCAGGATTCATCATGCAGCCTCCGCGCGATGAGCCTTCGAAGCCGCTAAGGCCGCTTTGTAACTGGCCTTGGCGTCTTTCTTGGTCTTGCACCACTCGCCCGTAGCACGGCTTGAGCTCATGCGACAGCCGGACTCTATAGAGATCAGGCTGCCCACTTCGCTGTAGCCGAATGACTTACAACGATGCTCAATCGTGGGTTTTTCGATCCCGAGCCATTCGTGAAACTCAAGCCCGCTGTCTGCATCCAGAAACTCGTCATACCGAGTGAGTTTTGGTAGCGGAGGGAGGCTGGTCTCTGCGAAGTGCTGGCCCTGACTCGTAGCGCGATAAACAACTTCATCCTGGGGACAAAAAGCTGGAGGCTTTCCGCACGACATGAGCCCTGCTGCGACGAGCACGTCGAGCTGTCGTGCATCGCTGCAACCTGGGCTTGTGAGAAAGTAATTGCGGCTAACTGTGCGCCGGTGTCTGTTTTCGGCGGACAGACCCAAGGTGTGCCAGAGAAGGTCGAGCTGCTGTTGGCTGACGTTGTTCATGCTTGGCCCTCCTGCTTCGCCCCATCGGGGGAGAGAGCCTCTTTCCACAGGCGCAGGGTCTCGCGTTCGTCTGCTGTCAAGGCAGCCAGGCCAACAGCTTCGGCCACTTTCTCCTGCAGGAGTCGCAGACGTTCCTCAACCGACGAACCATCGTCATAAGCAAGGTGGCTGGTCAGGTCGCTGATCATGAAGTAACGGAGTGTTTGGATATTCCCGACCCGGTGTTGCTCAGGTGAGGCCCCGTAGAGTCGATCAGGCGTCTTCAGATCGCTCCTGACGTAGAGGTTGAATTCAGATGGGTTGTAGGAGGTATGGAACTGTCGTGCACGATTCAGGATGAGTGCAGCCTTGATCGTCTCGAGCCGTTCTTCATGGGTTTCGGTGGGCAAGGGGAATGTACGCGCAACGAGCTGCTTCGCCAGTGCATCACGGGCATCTTGCCGGCGTTTCGTGTCCTTCTCGGTCCGAACAAGTTTTTCCTTGGCATGAGTAACGTTGTTGCCGATGGATTCAACCAGGCGCGATGCGTCGAGCAGAAGCTGCCGTTGAGCATCGGTCAGGTGCTCTCCGAGTTTTCCGAGTAGCCCAGACTCTTTATTCCAGTGATACCCGAACTTGCGCAGATCACCTGCGATGGAGGTGAGCCGGGTTTGGACGCTGCGAAGGTCCTTGGCGGAGTGCGTTCTCCCGAGTTGCAGAACCAGTTCGGTAGTGATGTCGCTGGCATCGGTGATGACGATGGGTCTCTTGGCCATCTCAGCGCCCTTCTTTGACGATTTGGGCTACACGCTCTTCGGTCATTGCCTCGAAGCGGTCCGTCCACTCAGGGAAGGCCTCGATCGCCAAGCTGCGGATGATGTTCAGCGCCGCCGGCGACTTACGGTTCGAAGGTTGACGATATTCAAGCCGATGCGCCGGCACGCCTTGGCTCGCGGCTTTCTTGAAGATGACGGCATCTGGAATGATCGATTGCAGGACGGTGTAGTCTGGGTTCCCGTCGAAGATTTCACGGACGGTGCGGTGGATCTCGCGCGCGTCAGCAGTTTCATCCAGGCCGTTGATGATGATGTTGATGTGGGGAATGGTGAGGCCGAGACGAGCGTAACTGCGCAGGCCATCCATCATATGGATGGTTCCACGGCTGAATTCGCGCGCGGCCAACATGTTCGGGGGGAGGGGGGAGAGGATGATATCAGATGCAAGAACGACCATCTCCAGCATCGCAGAGCGGGCGCCCTGGGTGTCAAAGAGGATGAGATCGTAATCGGCATCGAAAGCCGACATCAGGTTGGCTAGTCGCAGTCTGCCATCAGGCGCCTGCAGTATGAGGTTGTTGAGCTGGTTGTTGGCATCGTTCGAAATGATGACGTCGAGATTCTTGATCGACGTGCGGGAGATGATCTTGGCCGGGTCGGTCTCGTTGTACGACAGCAGCTCGAAAATGCCGCCCGGGGCAGTGTACTCCAGGGGGAAATAGGAGGATGCGGAAGGCTGGACGGGGTCCAGATCGATGAGGAGGGTGCGCAACCCAGCGTCTGCTGTGAATGCCCCCAGATTGGTGGAGCCGGTGGATTTACCGGTGCCGCCTTTGGTGGAAACCTTACCTGCTCGTTTTGCTTTCTTCGGATGTGTCATTGCCATGCCTCTAATGTGGATTTCATTAGAGGCTGCGTGCCTAGGCGCGGAATGGTGCTGAAAACCCCTCCCTAGGTGGAATTATCGGCCTAGATCCCAATTGTCTTTTAACCAATTGGTCGTAGGTTCGAATCCTACACGACCCACCATATTCTCAACCGTTCCAGTCTGGAATGGTTGATACGAAAAACCCGCCTATAGGCGGGTTTTTTCGTTTCCAGGCCAAATAAGCAAGGACTTGGCGCTTTTTGAGCTTACACGCTCTATTGCGCGTTGCCGCGGAACCCGTTCCTCACTCACTTTCCCTCTGCCCCCAGCCAGGAGCCATGGCGCAGTGGCTCATTGCAATTATCTTTTCAAACTCTACAACTATTTGCAGCGCTAAATGTCATTCTTTGCAGGTCGGCTGTTCATGGGGATGCCGGCCTAACCGCATAGGAGCGAACACACATGGCAGCACTGCACGGCAGCACATTGGAAGCCATCAAGCACAACCAGGCGCAGTTGTTGGAGCAATGGACGGCAGCGCTTGAGGCCAATGGCGCTACCCGCAATATCAAGGAACAGACCCTGTTGCAGGAAACCCGCGATTTCCTGCAACTGCTGGTCGATGTCTTGCAGACAGGCAGTGGCAATGACATCGCCATCAGCGACTGGGATGAAACCCGCCGGTTCCTGGAAAAACTCTCGGCCAGCCGCGCCCAACTGGGGCACGACTCGCACCAGGCGGTGTATTTCATCTTCGCCCTCAAGGGGCCGCTGTTCAGCCTGCTGCAAACGCATTTCGGCGACGACCCGGCTCGCTTGGCCGAGCAATTGTGGTTGATCTCCGAGCTGGTCGACACTTTAGGGATGCACACCATCCGCACCTATCAAAAGACCCGCGAAGCGGTTATCAAGCGCCAGCAGGAAGAGCTGCTGGAGTTGTCCACTCCGGTGGTCAAGCTGTGGGATGGCGTGCTGGCCCTGCCGCTGATCGGCACGCTCGATTCGCAGCGTAGCCAGACGGTGATGGAGTCGTTGTTGCAACGTATCGTCGACACCGGCTCGGAAATCGCCATCATCGACATCACCGGTGTGCCGACTGTCGATACCCTGGTCGCCCAGCATCTGCTCAAGACCGTCACCGCCATCCGGCTGATGGGCGCCGACTGCATCATCAGCGGGGTGCGCCCGCAGATCGCGCAGACCATCGTGCACCTGGGGTTGGACCTGGGCACCCTGACTACCAAGGCTAACCTCGCTGATGCGCTGAAGCTCGCGCTCAAGCGCCTGGGTGTGAACCTGGGCGAGCAGGCCTGAGCCCATGGACCGTATCCCGATTCTGCGGATGGGCGAGTTTCTGCTCGTGACCATCCAGGTCGACATGCATGACAAGCTGGCCATGTGCTTGCAAGACGACCTTACCGACCGCATCAGCGCCACCTCCGCCAGGGGCGTGTTGCTCGACATCTCGGCGCTGGACATGGTCGACTCGTTCATTGGCCGGATGATCGCTGACATCGCCAGCCTGTCGCGGCTGATGGATGCCCAGGTGATGGTGGTGGGCATGCAGCCGGCCGTGGCCATTACCCTGGTGGAACTGGGCTTGACCCTGCCTGGGGTGAGCACGGCACTGGATGTGGAGCGAGGCATGCAGCGGCTCAGCCAGCACGTGAGGCACCCATGAGCGGCGAGCACAGTGGCAGCCTGCCGGTACGCATCGAGCAGGACGTGGTACTGGCCCGGCAGTTGGCGCGCAAACTGGCCAGCGATTGCGGCATGCGCCTCGTGGACCTGACCAAGCTGGTCACCGCTGTCAGCGAGCTGGCGCGCAACACCGTGATCTATGGCGGCGGGGGCGACATGGATTGGCAGGTGCTCGAGGAAGCGGGTCGCACCGGAGTGCGCTTGTTGTTCCGTGACGAAGGGCCGGGTATCGCCGACCTGAAGCTGGCCCTGACCGATGGCTGGACCTCCGGCAATGGCCTGGGCCTGGGCCTGACTGGCGCTCGCCGTCTGGTGGACGAGTTCGAGCTCGACAGCGTGCCAGGCGAGGGCACGCGGGTGACGATCACGCGATGGATATGAATATTTCTGCCAGCAGGACGCTGGTCTTGCCCTTGGAAGAGGGCACCCAGATCGGCCACGCCCGGCGCACCGCACAGCGCCTGGCCGAGCAACAAGGCTTCGACAGCGAGGACGCCGGCCGTGTGGCGTTGCTGGCTACCGAGCTGGCCAGCAACGTGCTCAAGCACGCCGGAGCGGGTGCATTGCACTTGCGCAGCGTGCCCGGTGCCAACGGCCTGGGCATCGAGTTGCTGGCAGTGGACCGGGCCCAAGGGTTCGATGCCCAGACATGCCTCGTCGATGGCTACTCCACCGGTGGTACACAGGGCATCGGCCTGGGCGCGGTGGCACGTATGGCCAAGGTGTTCGACATGCACACCGACGCCCGCGGCTCGGTAATCATGGCCCGCGTGTACCAACGCGCTGCCGAAAGTCGTGACCTGCGCATCGGCGTCAGCCATCACGCGCTGCATGACGACCCGGCTTGCGGCGACACCTGGCACGTCGCGCTCACCCACGGGCGTCTCAGCGCCTTGCTGGTCGACGGCCTGGGGCATGGCCCGGATGCCGAGGAGGCGGCCCAGAGCGCGGCAGCGGCATTCGCCGAGGATGCCTTTCTCGACCCACTTTTGCTGATCGAGCGGCTGCACCTGGCGATGTGCAGCACCCGGGGCGGCGCGGTTGCCATCGCACAGCACGATCAGCACAGCGGCCATATTGCCTTCTCTGGCATCGGCAACATCGGCGCCAGTCTGGTGGCGCCGACCCGCATGCGCGGCATGCCCTCGCTTCCAGGTATCGTCGGCGGGCAATACCGCAAAGCCCAGGTCTTCGACTACGCTGACGTGACGGGCAACCTGCTGATCCTCTACAGCGACGGCCTGCAGTCGCGCTGGAATCTACAAGACTACCCTGGGTTGGTGCATCGCCACCCGGCGGTGATTGCTGCCGTGCTGCATCGGGATTTCTGCCGGGGGCGGGACGATGTGACGGTGCTGGTGATCGACCTGGAGCCAGACCATGGCTGAGCCTACCATGCGAGACGCCGAGCAGTTCGCGCGGCTGCAGGCCGAAAACGAGGCCCTGCGCGCCGAGCTCGAAGAAACCAATCAAGGCGTGCTGGCCTTGTATGCCGAGCTGGACATCCAGGCTGAGCACTTGCGCCAGGCGTCCGACCTTAAAAGTCGCTTTCTGTCGTACATGAGTCATGAGTTCCGCACCCCGCTGGGCTCGATACTGAGCATCACCAGCCTGCTGGCCGACGAGCTGGACGGGCCGCTGTCGGAAGAGCAGCACCGCCAGGTTGCATTTGTCAGCAATGCGACCCGCGAGTTGTCGGACATGGTCGACGACCTCCTCGACCTCGCCAAGATCGAAGCCGGGCGCATCACCATCTCGCCGGCCTGGTTCGATATGTTCGACCTGTTCGCGGCGCTGCGCGGGATGTTTCGGCCGATCGTCGACGCCACGGCGGTCGACCTGATTTTCGAAGAGCCGGTGGGCCTGCCGCGCCTTTATACCGACGACAAGAAGCTTGCGCAGATCCTGCGCAACTTCATCTCCAATGCCTTGAAGTTCACTACCCGCGGTGAAGTGCGAGTGTCGGCGCAACTCGTCGATGCGCAGCACATCCGCTTCGCCGTCAGCGATACAGGCATTGGCATTGCCTCGGAGCTGCTGGACACGTTGTTCGAGGATTTCGCACAGCTCGATTCACCCTTGCAGAAACGCCTGCGTGGCACCGGCCTGGGGCTGTCGTTATGCAAGCGTTTCGTCACGCTGCTGGGCGGGGAGGTAGGCGTGCACAGCGAGCCAGGGATCGGTTCCACTTTCTTCGTGATCATTCCGCTGGCGTTGGCCCAGGAGAGTGTGGATGAAACCTGACCTGCGCCTGCTCATCGTCGATGACAACGTCGCCACCCGTTACGCCCTGCGCCGCCGCCTCGGCGCGCACGGCTACGAAGTGCTCGAAGCGGGCACCGGCGGGGAGGGGCTGGCGCTGATTCGTGACGAGCAAGTGGATGCGCTGATTCTCGACGTCAACCTCCCGGACATGAGCGGTTTCGACATTGTCCGGTTGCTGCGCGAGGACAGTCGCACGGCGCTGTTGCCGGTGATCCACGTGTCGGCGGCATCGATCCAGAGCGGCGATATCATTACTGGCCTGAACGCCGGTGCCGATGCTTATCTGATCCACCCGGTGGACCCGGACGTGCTGCTCGCCACCCTGCGCACCCTGCTGCGAGTGCGCGACACCGAGCGGGCCTTGCGCCAGAGCGAAGCGCGGTTCCAGGAAATCTTCCGGGGTGTGTCCGCCCCCATCGCCGTGCTCGATGGCGACTTGAAGGTGCACGAATGCAACCACGCCTTCGCCCACCTGGTGCAGGACAACCGCGACCCGCTGTGTCTGCACGAGTGCTTCGCCGAAGGCCAGGTCAAGGCGCTCGAGGAGTTGCGCCAGCACCTCGCGGCGGGGGAGCGCTGGAAAGGCACGCTGGGCATGCGCCTGCAGGGGCAACCGCGCGACACCGAGTGGCAACTGTCGCCGTACCAGGCGCCTGGCCTGTGTCTGGTGTTCGTCGAGGACATCACCGAACACCGTCACCGCGAGCGCTCGCACCTGGCACGCCTGGAAGATGCCAACAGCCAGTTGGCCAGGGAAGTGGCCGAGCGCGTGCGCACCGAGGCGCAACTGTTGCAGTTGCAGAAAATGGATGCCTTGGGCAGCCTCACCGGTGGCATCGCCCACGATTTCAACAACCTGCTGACCGGCATCATCACCAGCCTTGAGCTGATCCGCAAACGAGTGGCGGAAAACCGTGTGGAAAAGGTGCCGAAGTATGCCGAGGTGGCGCTGAGCTCGGCCAACAGCGCCGCCGTGCTCACCCAGCGGCTGCTGGCCTTTGCCCGCCAGCAACCGCTCGACACCCGTCCGGTGGACGTCAACCAGCACATACGCTCGCTGGAGGAACTGGTGACCCGCACGATCGGTGAGCGAGTCACCCTCACCCTGGAGCTGTCCACCCTGCCGGCCATCGCCATGGTCGATCCGGTGCAACTGGAAAGCGCGGTGCTAAACCTGGTCATCAACGCCCGCGATGCGCTGCCCAAGGGCGGGCAAATCTGGGTCAACACTTCGGCGGCCTGGTGCCACGGCGACGCCAACCTCGCCGATGGCGCCTACGTGGCCGTGACCGTGCGCGACAACGGCAGTGGAATCGAGGCCGAGTTGCTCGACAAGGTCTTCGATCCGTTCTTCACCACCAAGCCTCTCGGCCAGGGCACTGGCCTGGGCTTGTCGACCATCTACGGTTTCGCCCGACAGTCGGGTGGCCATGTGGAGCTGCGCAGTGTGGTTGGCAAGGGCACCGAGGTGACGCTGTTGCTGCCGGCCAGCGACGAGGCGGCGGTCAGCCTGGACCGCGAGGTCGGGAATGACCAGCAGGGCAATGGCGAGCACGTGTTGATCGTCGAGGACATGGCCTCGGTCCGACTGTCGGTGGCCGAGGCGCTGGGCGAGGCCGGGTACCGATGCACCTTGGCGTCGACCATCGATGAGGCGTTGCAATACCTGCAGCAGGAGGAGAGCATCGACCTGCTGTTGACCGATGTCGGACTACCGACCATGAGTGGGCGAGAGCTGGCTGACATCGCACGGTTGCATCGACCAGGGTTGCCGGTGCTGTTCATGACCGGGTACGCCGATGCGGCGCTGGACCGCCAGGCGTTCCTGGGGACAGGGATGGAAATGCTGGTGAAGCCATTCAAAATGTCGGAGTTGCTCGACAAGGTCAAGCACGCGGTAGTGCGCTTGGGCTGAGGGGCGCCGTGACCTTCTCGCCGCTGTACGCGCTTGGGTTACCCCGATGCGCATGATCGGCATGCCATCAATGGAATACCGGCGTCAACGGTTCAGCCGCCGAGCATCGAAGGCATCGCGTGCCTGGTAGGCGGTGTAGGTGGCCTGAGCTGCCACCAGGCCGGCCAGGCCAAAGGTGCGTTCGAGGCCGAACCGGCTGAAACCACTCGGGATCGGCAGGCGACGGGCGATGGCGTCCGCCAGGACTTCGCCGGCGACCGTGGTCGGTGCCATGCCGTGGCCGCCGAAGCCGACGGCGTGCCAGATGCCGTTAGCGTCCTGGCCGATCTGCGCCATCTGGTGGCGTCCGTAGCTCATCAGGCCGCCCCAGGCGTATTCCAGCGCCACGTCCTCGAGTTGCGGATAGACGCTCACCAGGTCGGCCTTGAGCAGCTTGGCGATGGCCTGTGGCGCGCGATCGAGGATGGATATGCGTCCGCCCCAGAGGATTCGGGTGTCTTTCAGTGGGCGGTAGTAATCGAAGGCGAAGCGTGTGTCGTAGATGGCCGACTGGCAGTCGATGGCGTCCGGCAAGCGCGCGCCCAATGGCGGGGTGGTTACCACGTAGGTGGCGATCGGCAGCACGGCGCGTTCGATCGGGGCGTAGATGCCACGGGCATAGCCCCCTGCGCTGAACACCACTTCCTCGGCATGGACTTCGCCCTGGCCGGTGCGCACGATGTAGCCGCCTGCCTTTTTCTCGATGCCGGTCACCGGCGACTGCTCGTAGATCGTCACCCCGGCCTGGGCGGTAGCCTGGGCGATGCCGCAGACGTACTTGAGCGGGTGGAAGTGGAATGCGTTGCGCTCCAGCAATCCGCCGTAATAGCGCTCGGTCCTGAGCTGTTCCTTCAGTTCGCCGGGGGCGATGTATTGCCAGTCGACGCCATAGGCCTGCTTCATCAGCTGGCGTGGTTTCTCAAGGCGCAACGGGTCGTTGAACCAGTTGGCGAGGATCACGCCCTGGTCGACCAGGTCGCAGTCGATGGTGTAGCGGCGGGTGCGTTCGCGGATCAGGTCGACGGCGTCGAGTGTCAGTCGATACAGCTTGCGTGCCTCGTTGGCGCCCAGCGCCGATAGCAGGTCGGCGTTGCCAAGGCTGTAGCCGCCGAAGACGAAGCCGCCGTTGCGTCCCGATGCACCATGGCCGATGCGTTGCGACTCGAGGATCGTCACATCGCTCACCCCGCGCTCGGCAAGCCCTATCGCGGTCGACAGGCCGGCCAGGCCGCCACCGAGTATGCACACGCGGGTATCGGTGCGCCCACTCTGGGCAGGGTAGAGGGTTCTGCTGGCGGTGGCTTCGTAGTAAGAGTCGAAGGTGCTGTTCATCAGGGTCCCGGAGCAGTGATGGGCGGACCGGGGCGGGTCCGCCAATGGAGTTTTCAGGCGGGCTGCTGACTGGCCGCGACCGCGTTGCCGGAAGGGTCTGCTTTGCTACGTTCGGCCTTGCGCATCTCGATGCTGGAGAAGTCCATTTCCCTGTAGCGCACCACCCTGGAGCCTGTGACCAGCTTGTGGCCGAACCAGACCACCACGAACAGCACCAAGCCGACATAGGTGGCGAAGGCACCGATCCAGTCGATCTGCCCGCCGATGAACGCCTGGTAGTTCTGCCCGAGCATCACCACCATGCACAGGCCGAAGGCGAACAGCGGACCGAACGGGAAGTACTTCGAGACATACGGCAGTTTCGCCAGGTCGTGGCCATGGAACAGGTAGCCGCGGCGGAAACGATAGTGGCTGATCGCGATGCCCAGCCAGGCGATGAAGCCGAGCATGCCGGAGGTGTTGAGCAGCCACAGGTAGAGCTTGCCAGGGCTGAACAGGAAGCTCAGCAGGCACAGGCCGGCGACTGCGGCGGTGGCCAGCAGCGCCCAGACCGGCGTGCCGCTGCGGGTCACCCGGGCGAAGATGGCCGGCGCCTTGCGCTCCAGCGCCAGGCTGTAGAGCATGCGTGAGGAGGCATACATGCCCGAGTTGCCGGCGGACAGCACCGAGGTCAGGATCACTGCGTTCATCACGGCGGCGGCGGCGAGCATGTCGGCCTTGGCGAAGATCAGGGTGAACGGGCTGATGGTGACGTCCGACAGGCCGTCCTTGAGCAGCCGTGGGTCGGTGTAGGGGATCAGCAGGCCGATCACGACGATGGTGAGCACGTAGAACAGCAGGATGCGCCAGAAGATCTGACGCACGGCCTTGGGAATATTGCGCCCCGGATTTTCCGTTTCGCCGGCGGCGATGCCTACGAATTCGGTGCCCTGGAACGAGAAGCCGACGATCATCGCCACGCCGATCAGCGCCGGCAGGCCGCCGGCAACGGGCGCGTCGCCGATCTGCCAGAGGTGGGCGCCGCCGTCCTGGCCGCCTTCGAGGATGCCCAGCAGCATCAGCACGCCCACGGCGATGAAGATGAGGATGGTGATGACCTTGATCAGGGCGAACCAGAACTCCGCCTCGCCGAAAAAGCGCACCGAGGCGACGTTGAGGGCAAACAGCAGCACCAGGAAGGCCGCGCTCCAGATCACCCCGGGGGTGTCCGGGAACCAGTAGAGCATGATGATCTGCACGGCCACCAGGTCCACGGCGATGGTCACGGCCCAGGAGTACCAGTAGTTCCAGCCCAGGGCGAAACCGAAGCTTTCTTCCACGTAGCGCGAGGCATAGGTGGAGAACGAGCCGCTGACCGGCATGCACGCGGCCATTTCACCGAGGCTGGTCATCAGGAAGTAGACCATCAGGCCGATTACCGCGAAGGCCAGCAGCGCGCCGCCGGGGCCTGACTGGGCGATGGTGGCACCGGAGGAGACGAACAGGCCGGTGCCGATGGAGCCGCCGATGGCGATCATGTTCAGGTGGCGGCTGGTGAGGGTGCGTTTGAGGTGTCCGGAAGGCGGGGTTGCGGCAGTCAAGTTTGCATTGTTGTTCGAATGGGTCATGGGCAACCTATTGGATCTGCATTCGGGTGAGTTGTTGTTTTTGTTGTGATCTGACCACTTCCAGTTGCAGGTGACGGGCGCGGGCTGGGCGCCGGTCGGCTGACGGCTTCTCCAATGCCGTGGCAGTTGCGATTGCTTTGATTGAAATCAGTATTGGCGTTGAAAGGCGTTCTCAACAAACGACAATTAGTTGCTACATCATTCCCTTTTGGAATGTTTAATTTCGTCGTTTTGATCCTATGCGAAAGGTGATGTTTGTCCGTATTCATCTGAGTTTCCCATGATTACTGAGGCGAGAGTCCGTCATTCTGGAGCGCGATATTGTCATTTTGTAATTATCAGGAAATGTACGAAACAATATGGCGGAAAATTATTCATCATCGATGCAACAAAAAACCGATACCTGGGGGACCAGATATCGGTTTTCGAAAGGTATCCCTTCAAGTGAAGGGGTGGGGATGAATGGGAGGCCGTGCCCGAGTCGTCAGCCTTCGTCAGGGCGAACCGTGTCGCTGCTGGCGGTCCGCTGCTCCTGTTTCGTTCGGGCGCCGGGCAGTTTGTCGAATTCGTGCAGCCCGTTTTTCGCATACGGGTCGCCGATCCAGCGTGGGCTGGCGGTGAACGCTTCGTTGACCAGGCTCTTGGCCGGCTCGTAGCGGTCGTAGCTCAGGCCAGCCAGGTCGGACAGGGTGTGGATCAAGTGTGCGCTGCTGTAAGGGCGGTTGGCCATCGACTGCAGGTCGCGCGGGTGCGCCGCCTGCCAGCTGGGCGAGGTCCAGAGCAGGAAGGGGATGGTGTACATCGGCCGGGTTGGGTCGGCTTCGTTGCGGCCAAGGCGATCATGATTGCCTGAGCTGTAGACATCCTCGCCATGGTCGGAGAGGTACAGCAGGAAGCCGTTCGGTGTGCTGGCCGAATAGCGCTTGATCAGGTCGGACACGACGAAGTCGTTGTAGCGTACGGCGTTGTCATAGAAGTTGTAGGTCTGTAGCTGGTCGGGGGACAGCGCCGCCGGCGCGCCGGTGTGGTCCTTGAAGTGGTCGAAGCCGGCCGGATAGCGGTAGCGGTAATCCATGTGCGTGCCGAGCAGGTGGACGATGATCAGCTTCTTGCCGGCCGGGTCCTGCAGGGCCTTTTCGAAAGGCGCCAGGACCACGCTGTCGTATTGGCTGGCGTTCTGGTTGCGCTGGTTGTTCAGGTAGACCGGCATGTCCGTCTGCTGGGAGAAGGTGGTGAGCATGGTGTTGCGCTTGGTCATCGTCTGCTGGTTGGTGATCCAGAAGGTCTTGTAGCCGGCCTGTTTCATCAAATTGATCAGCGACGGGTCGGTGAGGAAGCGATCAGGATGCTGTTCGTCGCCGAACGTCAGGATTTGCTGCATCACTTCGATGGTGTACGGGCGTGGCGAAACGACGTTGCGGAACACGGTGAGGCCCTTGTCGCTGGCGGCCAGGGCGTCGAGGTTCGGTGTGGTGTCGCGGTTGTAGCCGTACAGGTGCATGTGCTCGCGAGTGGTGGACTCACCCAGTACCAGCACCAGGGTGCGTGGCGCGTCGCCGCTGGCATCCTTGAGGTTCTGCAGTGGCGGCAGGGCGGCGTTCTGCTCCAGCAGGGCCTGCATGTTGTCCAGTTGCTGGCGGTATTGCCGGTAGCCGACCACCAGTTGCCAAGGTACCGCGGCCGCCATGCGCTGTTCGACCTTTTCCCGGGCGTCGGCGAAGCTGCGTTGTTGGGAGACCATCTGCTTGTAGAACGGGTAACCCAGGGTTGCTGTCAGTAACACGGCGACCACCGGCAGGCGGCTGTAAAGCGGCAGGGTGACCGGGCGGATGCGCCGCCACAGCAGCACGGCGATCGCGCTGTAGAGCAGCAGCCCCAGGCATAGCCAGACGCTGAAGTATTGGCTGAAGTATTCCCCGGCCTCGGCGGTGTTGGACTCGAACATCACGAAGATGACGCTTTGCGAGAACTCCTGGCGGTAGATGGCGAAATAGCTCAGGCCGACCAGCGAGCTGGCCCACAATACCAGCCCGATCAGGGCGGCAAGGGGGCGGGTCAGGCGAGGTAGCAGCAGAACCGGTGCCAGCCACAGGCTGCTGAGGAACAGGGCGTCACGGAAGCCGGCGAAGCCGGTGGTGCCGCTGAACAACAGCAGAGCCTGGGTGATGCCGGAGAAGTACCAAAAGAACAGCAGGAGCCAGCCGAGGCCGGGCCAGTCGATGGATTTTCTAGCGGGGGGAGTTGTACGGGACACGTGTGCCTCAGAGCGCGGTTGCCTGCCGGATCGGTTGGCAGGCGACGCTAAAGGGGACCGTGTGAAAAGATCGTCAACAATTCATGAAAGTCCTGGAGAGACCGACGAGTGAGATACGAGTAACTTGCTCTTGTTGTTCGCTCTTGTTGTTCGCTCTTGTTGTTCGCTCTTGTTGTTGCTGTTTGCTGTTTGCTGTTTGCTGTTTGCTGTTTGCTGTTTGCTGTTTGCTGTTTGCTGTTTGCTGTTTGCTGTTTGCTGTTTGCTGTTTGCTGTTTGCTGTTTGCTGTTTGCTGTTTGCTGTTTGCTGTTTGCTGTTTGCTGTTTGCTGTTTGCTGTTTGCTGTTTGCTGTTTGCTGTTTGCTGTTTGCTGTTTGCTGTTTGCTGTTTGCTGTTTGCTGTTTGCTGTTTGCTGTTTGCTGTTTGCTGTTTGCTGTTTGCTGTTTGCTGTTTGCTGTTTGCTTTTAAGCGCGCGGTAGATCAGGCAACACCAATTGCGACTTCAGGAGGCCGAGTGGAGTTCTTGCGTAGGGAGGTGACGGGCATGGATGCCCGTCAAGCGCTGCGCCCCAGGATGGGGCGTTCAGCGCGGTCCTCCCGGGAGCAAGAACGGAGCGAGGGGACCCCGGAGCGAAGCGTAGGGGCCGGATGAATGGAGCGAGGATTTTTTGGTTCCTTTTTGATCCTTCAAAAAGGGACCCGCCGTAAGGGCGGAAAGGTGACTTTGCGTCACCATCGTAAATGAATGCGCGTATAACTTTTAAAACAAACTATTTAAAAGTCAAAGTCAAAGTCAAAGTCAAAGTCAAAGTCAAAGTCAAAGTCAAAGTCAAAGTCAAAGTCAAAGTCAAAGTCAAAGTCAAAGACGGTCGGTGTCGGTATTTATTGTTGTAAGCGCATTCATTTGCGATGGTGACGCAGAGTCACCTTTTCGCCCTTACGGCGAGTCACTTTTTGTCAAACGCGACAAAAAGTAACCAAAAAACGCTGCGCTCCGTTCATCCGGCCCCTACGCTTCGCTCCGGGGTTCCCTCACTCCGGCCTTGCTCCCGGGAGGACCGCGCTGCAGGGCCCATCCTGGGCCCCAGCGCTTGACGGGCATCCATGCCCGTCACCTCCCTGCGCAAGACCTGCGTTCGGCCTCCTGAAGTCGCGAAGGTACGGGCGGCGCCTGGGCTGACGCAGCTGTCGCTAGTGGGGAAGGGGTTAACCTTGCGATCAAGATCAAGATCAAACAACGGCTATACCCGGAACTGCTCCATCAACACCTGCTGCTGGTTGGCCAGACGGTTCAGCGCCTGGCTGATCCGCGCCGACTCGTCGGCCTGTCCGGCCAGCGACTCGGTCACATCACGTATCACCGCCACGTTGCGGTTGACCTCCTCGGCCACGGCGCTCTGTTCCTCGGCCGCCGAGGCGATCTGCAGGTTCATGTCGGTGATCACCGCCACCGCCTCGCCGATCCGCTGCAGCGCCGGCAGCGTCTGTTCCATCTGCGCGGCGCTGTCCTGGGCCTGACGCTGGCCGGCGTGCATCGCGCCCACCACGTCCTGGGTGCCTTGCTGCAGCCCCTCGATCACCTGGCGGATCTCCTCCACCGAGACCTGCGTACGCTGAGCCAGGTTGCGCACTTCGTCGGCGACCACCGCGAAACCACGCCCTGCCTCTCCGGCGCGGGCGGCCTCGATGGCGGCGTTGAGCGCCAGCAGGTTGGTCTGCTCGGCGATGGCGCGAATCACCTCCAGTACCGAGCCGATCTGCTCGCCGCGGCTTTCCAGGGCACGCGCCTCTTCCATGGCCGCGTCCATGCCGCCGGCCAGTGCGCCAATCGCTTCACGGGTGGCGGACACCCGCGCCAGGCCGTCGCGGGTCGCCTGATCGGCGCCGCGCGCCGCTTGCGCTGCCTGGGCGGCATTGTGGGCGACGTCGTGGGCAGTGGCGCTCATCTCATTGGCGGCGGTGGCCACCTGCTCGATCTCGCGGTGCTGTTGCTGCATGCCGTCACTGGTCTGGCTGGCGATCAGCGCCGACTGGTCGGCCGTACCACGGGCCTCCTGCAGGGAACCCTTGAGCTGGGCGATCACCGGCTGGAGCTTGTCGAGGAAACGGTTGAACCAGCCGGTCAGCTGGCCCAGTTCGTCGTCGCGGGCGTAGTCCAGGCGACGGGTCAGGTCGCCTTCGCCGCTGGCGATGTCCTTCAGGCGCGCGGCCACGGCCAGGATCGGCCGGGTCACGCCGCGGGCGGTCAGCCACACCAGCAGCAGCCCCAGCACGGCGGCGCCCAGGCCGATCAGCAGGCTGACCAGGTTGGCGCTCTGGTTCTGGCTGTCCAGGCGCAGATTGAGGGCGACGGCGGGGGCCTGCAGCACTTGTTCAGGCAGCTCGAGCAGGACCTGCCATGGCGCCGCGCCGGGGATCGGGGTGAAAGGCCGGGAAATGCGCATGGTGTCGCCGTCCAGGCGCTCGACCGCCTGGCCGGCGCGCAGCGGGCCGAGCAGCGCGGTGGCGCTGGCGCCGAAGGCCTGCTGCAAGGTCTTGCTCAGTTGGCGGGCGTCCTGGCTGTGGCCGGCGAGCAGGCCCGAAGGGCTGACAATACTGACCTGGCCCTGTCCATCGAACAGCTCCTGGCGGCCGGCCAGGCTCAGTTGCTGCAGGTTGTCCAGGCCGATGTCCAGGCCGACCACGCCCACCACCTTGCCGTTTTCCAACAGCGGCAGGGCGATGCTGGTCATCAGCACCTGGTGGCCGTTGACCTCGTCGAAGTACGGGTCGAGCACGCAGGCCTTGGCGGTCTCCAGCGGGCAGGTCAGCCAGCGGTTGTAGGGCGAGCCGTTGGCGCCGATGCTGGTGTCGGCGAGCATCGACTCGGGCATTGCCTCCACCTCGAGGGTACCGGTGCCGGGCTGCGACCAGTACAGGGAGAAGCGGCCGCTGTCGTTGCTGCCGTTGTCGGCCTGGCCGACGAAGCGAGCATCCTGATGATCCAGGGCGTTGGGCTGGAACACGAGATAAAGGCCGATCAGGTCGGCGTTGCCAGCCAGGGCGGCGCGCGCCTCGCGGCTGAGGTCGGCGCGCAGGTCACTGCCGCCACGGGCCTTGAGCGCCTGCACCAGGCGGGCGAAGCCGTTGCCGTACTGGTAGGCGTCCATGAAGTAGCGCTGTATACGCAGGGCCTGGGTCTCGCCGTGGGCCTGCAGGCGCAGGCGGGCGCTGTGGTCGAGCAGCTCGGTGTTGGCCAGGAACACCTGCTCGGCGCTGCGCCGGGCCTGGGTGAGCGAAGTGGCCACCAGCAGGGCGACGATGGCCAGCAGGCACAGACCGGCGAGCAGGGTGATCTTCCACTGGATGGAGAGACGGCGCAGCAACATGGGCTTTTCCTTCTCGGGCAAACAGGACGCCCGCGGTCAGGCGGGCGTCGGCGGGGTCAGTCGGCGATGCAGTTCGGTGGCGCTACCCTGAAGGCCTTGGTCAGCCAGGCCAGGTAGAGCACGCCAAGCAGGGCCCAGACACCGCCGAACAACAGCGAGTGTTCGTTCAGGTCCAGCCACAGCGAGACAATGATGCAGAAGCCTATCGTCGGCGCCACCAGATACTTGAGGTTGTTCGTCAGGCCCTTGTTCTGGCCCTCGCGGATGTAGCAGTGGTTGATCACCGACAGGTTGACGAAGCTGAACGCCACCAGCGCGCCGAAGTTGATCACCGAGGTGGCGGTGACCAGGTCGAAGAAGATTGCCGACAGCGAGATCAGGCCGACCACGGCGATGTTCAGCACTGGGGTCTTGTAGCGCGGGTGCAGGCGGGCGAACACACCGGCCGGGATCACGTTGTCACGACCCATCACGTACAGCAGGCGCGACACGCTGGTCTGCGAGGCCAGGCCCGAGGCGATGGTGTTGATCACCGTGCAGGCGATGAAGATCGACTGGAACAACTTGCCGCCGACGTACAGGGCGATTTCCGGCAGGGCCGCCTCCTGGTCGTGGAAGCGTGCCATGGTCGGGAAGTAGGCCTGGATGAAGTAGGACACGCCGATGAACACCACGCCGCCGATCAGCGCGGTGAGGAAGATCGCCCGTGGGATGGTCTTGCCCGGGTCGCGAGTCTCTTCCGACAGGCAGGTCACCGCGTCGAAGCCCAGGAACGAGAAGCACAGGATGGTCGCACCGGCGGCGAGGGCGGCGAACTGGGTCTGGTCGTCGGCGAACGGCACCAGGCTCCAGGCGGTGCCCAGCCCCTCGCCGTGGCCCAGTCCACGCCAGCACAGGTAGATGAACACGCCGATGATCGCCACCTGCACGGCGACGAACAGCAGGTTGAAGTGCGCCACCAGGTTGACGCTGCGCATGTTGATCAGGCTGATCAGGGTGACGAACCCGGCCACCCATACCCAGGCCGGTACCTCGGGGAACATTGCCGATAGGTAGAGCTTGGCCAGCAGCGCGTTGACCATGGGCAGCAGCAGGTAGTCCAGCAGCGACGACCAGCCCACCAGGAAGCCCACGTGCGGGTTGATGGCGCGTTGGGTGTAGGTATAGGCCGAGCCCGACTGTGGGAAGCGCCGCACCAGGGTGCCGTAGCTCACGGCGGTGAACAGGATACCGGCCAGGGCCAGGAGGTAGGCGCTGGGTACATGTCCGGCGGTGATGCCGGAGACGATGCCGAAGGTGTCGAACACGGTCATCGGGGTGAGGTAGGCCAGGCCGATGATCACCACATGCCAGAGGCGCAGGGACTTGCGGAACTGGGTGTTGCCGGGGGCGCTGTGGTCAGGCTGCATGCGGGCGCTGCTCCTTGATCGAAACAACGGGCACGGCAGATGACGGGCACGACAAGGTCGAGCGGATGGGCTCCATGTTGTTCACCTTTTATGTTGGAGCTGCGGGGTGCGCGAAATAAACAACGATGGTCGTTTGAGTGTCAAGTTAAACATGACAGAGTGCCAAGCGGATGGGAAGTTAATCGGTTTATTTGGCCGTTATGCAGTGCTTTTGGCCGATTGAGCAGATCGTAAGTCGATTTTGATGTTCGTAAAAATTTACAAGCCTTGTTCCGGTGAACTCCGTGCCCGGCTGTGTGGCGACAGACAAAATGCCTCACGCATTACCGCGTGAGCCGGGTGCCAGTGGTATTCTTGCCATCTCCAGCGCGGCCTCGTTTCCGTGGACCGCTCCAACGATCTCCCTATGGACAGCAATCGGTTCTATTCATGAAGAAATCAGTAGGCATCCTTTCCGGTCTGGCCGTGGCCATCGCCGTCGCAACCACCGCTGGCGCCTGGTACACCGGCAAGCAGCTGCCCGCGGAGCTGGAACGCTCCGTCGCCCGCGGCAACGAAGAGCTGAAGAAAGCCCTGGCCGGCAACGGCGGCAGCATGACCATCGAACTGGTCTCGCTGGACCAGCACTTCTTTACCAGTACCGCGCACTACCGCCTGAAGGCCGAGAACGTCCAGCTCGGCGAAGCCGAGGCATTGAACTTCCAGGTGGGCGTGACCGACCAGATCGAGCACGGCCCGTTCCCCTGGTCGCGGGTCAAGGCCTTCAAGCTGATGCCGGTCATGGCCACCAGCAACAGCGCGCTGGACAAGGATGACTTCACCAGCGGCTGGTTCACCGCCGCCGGCGACAAGTCGCCGGTCACCGCCCAGGTCAGCCTCGGTTACGGCGGCAGCGTCGACAGCGACATTCGCCTGGCGCCGGTCACGCTCAAGGAAGACGGCGGCAATGTCCTGGACTTCTCCGGCCTGCAGCTCAAGCTGCGCGGCGACCGTGAAGGCAAGGCGGTGGAGATCCACAGCAGCGCCGAGCACCTCGAGCTGAACTTCGTCGACGAGCAGCAGGCGCCAGTGAAGATCCTGCTCAACGGTTTCAAGGCCGGTGGCAAGCTCAGCGAGACCGCCCATGACATGGTCTATGTCGGCAACTTCGATCTGGCCCTGGCCGACACCCAGGTGACCTTCGGGCCGAAGCAGGAAGTGCTGGTACTCAAGGGCCTGCAGCAGAACAACCTGTACAACGCCGAGGGCGAGGCCAAGGACAAGCTGGCCGGGCGCCTGGAATACAAGGTCGATGAGATCAGCTACGCCGGTCGCAAGGTGGGCAGCGCGGAAATGGTCCTGACCATGAAATCCATCGACATCCCGGCCATGCAGGCGTTGATGGAGTGGTACCAGACCCAGCTGCCGCAGATGCAGCAGGCCGCCGCCGATGGCGAGGCGCCGTCGCTGGAAATGACCCCCGAGGAGCAGGCCAAGGTTCAGGGTGACCTGCAGAAGCTGCTGGTGGCCAAGCCGCAGGTGGCGGTGGAGAAGCTGGCGTTCAAGACCGCCAATGGCGAGAGCCGCTTCAACCTGGCGATGGACTTTGCCAGCCCGAGCTCGTTCGACCTGCCGCCTGATCAGTTGGGCAAGCAGTTGCTGACGCAACTGAAGGCCAAGCTCAGCGTTTCCAAGCCGATGGTCGCCGACCTGGCCACCTTGCAGGCGCTGCTTGAGGGTGAGACCGATGCCCAGGCCATCGCCCAGCAGTCCAGCCAGGCCGGTGAAATGGTCGGCATGATGGCGCTGCAGAGCGGCATGGCCACGGTGCAGGGCAGCGACGTGGTGTCGAGCCTGCAATACGCCGACGGCATGGTCGACTTCAACGGCAAGAAGATGACTGTCGAAGAGTTCGCCATGCTGATCAGCGGCCACCTGGCCGCGCTCCAGCCGCAGGGCTGATCCCTCAGGCAGACCCGCTCCCGTCGTCTTCGTGGGAGCGGGCTTGCCCCGCGATGGGCCCTCCCCGCAAAAACCCCTTTTGCATCCCTCCGATTGCCTGTAGCCTTCGCGTCCGATAAGAATCCGCGCCCGCAGAGGGGCCGAGACGCTGGCCGTCCGGCACCATTAGCCGATCTGCCAGGGCCGGGTGATACACTCGACTGACGCGCTCAAGCGCCCCGCAGGTCCAGCGATCATGACCCAGATTTCCGAACGCCTGTTGGTCCAGGCCCACCTCGATGCCAAGCAGCCCAACCCGCTGACGCCCGCGCAGGAGGCCGAATACCGTGCGGCCATCGCCTCCGAGCTGAAAAAGCAGAATGCCGTGCTGGTGGCCCACTACTATTGCGACCCGGTGATCCAGGCCCTGGCCGAGGAAACCGGCGGCTGTGTGTCCGACTCGCTGGAGATGGCGCGCTTCGGCAAGAACCACCCGGCCGAGACCGTGGTGGTGGCGGGTGTGCGTTTCATGGGCGAAACCGCGAAGATCCTCACCCCGGAAAAACGCGTGCTGATGCCTACCCTCGAGGCGACCTGCTCCCTCGACCTCGGTTGCCCGGTCGAGGCGTTTTCGGCGTTTTGCGACCAGCATCCCGAGCGTACCGTGGTGGTCTATGCCAACACCTCCGCTGCGGTGAAGGCCCGTGCCGACTGGGTGGTGACCTCCAGTTGCGCGTTGGAGATCGTCGAAAGCCTGATGGACAACGGCGAGACCATCATCTGGGGCCCTGACCAGCACCTGGGCCGCTACATCCAGAAGCAGACCGGTGCCGACATGCTGCTGTGGGACGGTGCCTGCATCGTTCACGAAGAGTTCAAGTCGCGCCAGCTGGCCGACATGAAGGCGCTGTACCCGGACGCGGCGATCCTGGTCCATCCGGAGTCCCCGGAAGCGGTGATCGAGCTGGCCGACGCGGTGGGCTCCACCAGCCAGCTGATCAAGGCGGCGCAGACCCTGCCGAACAAGACCTTCATCGTCGCCACCGACCGCGGCATCTTCTACAAGATGCAACAGCTGTGCCCGGACAAGGAGTTCGTCGAGGCGCCGACCGCCGGCAATGGCGCGGCCTGTCGCAGCTGCGCGCATTGCCCGTGGATGGCGATGAACACCCTGGAGCGCACGTTGGACTGCCTGCGCAAGGGCAGCAACGAGATCTTCGTCGAGCCTGCGCTGATTCCCAAGGCGATCAAGCCGCTGAACCGCATGCTCGATTTCACCCAGGCGGCGCGGTTGAAGTTGTCGGGCAACGCCTGAAGCAAGGTGAGCATCATCCTGTGGGAGCGGCCTTGTGTCGCGAAAGGGCCGCACAGCGGCCACAAGATGTTCAGGTTCACGCAGGAAACACGGGCCGCTTCGCGGCCCTTTCGCGACACAAGACCGCTCCTACAGCGTGATCAGTGCCAGGCCTAGCGCCCCATCATCTCCTTGACCATTCGCTGCTGCTCCATGATCTCGCGCTGGCGCTGGTCGATCTGCGAGGCCAGCGGGAAGTTGCTGCCCGAGCGGCGCTTGGCGTAGTCGAGCTGCTGGATCGCCTGGTCGAAATCGCCGACCAGGGTGAAGTACTCGGCGCGGGCACGGTGCAGGCCGATGGTGTTGCCCGACAACCCGCGCACTTCGGCAACGTCGTACCACACGTCCGGGTCGTCGGGTCGATTCTTGACCAGGTCGTCCAGCACCTTTTCCGCTTCGGCCGGCTTGTTCTGCTTGATCAGCAGGTCGGCGCGCACCTGTTTCAACGGATAGTTGGCTGGGTACAGCGCCTGCATGCGCTGGGCGCGTTGCTGGGCATCGGCCAGGCGGTTGTTGGTGATGTCCAGGTCGATCTGCGCGAGGTTGTAGGTAATGTCGTTGGGCGCCTTGGCCAGCAGCGGCTTGAGGTTCTCCCGCGCTTCGTTGAGCTGGCCACCCTTGATCTGCGCCAGCGCCAGGCCATAGCGCGCGGCGTCCATCTGTGGATTCTCGTCGAGCTGGGCGCGGAAGCGCTTGGCGGCCAGGCCCGGGGTGCCTTCGTAGGTGAGCTGTACCCGCGCACGGATCAGCTGGTAGCGCAGGCTATCCTCGACGCCACCTTTGGGCGCCTGCTCGGCGCGGTTGCGGGTGTCGGCAATACGTGATTCGGTGACCGGGTGAGTCAGCAGGAACTCCGGCGGCTTGGCATCGTAGCGGTACTGGCGGGCCAGGCGTTCGAACATGCTGGGCATGTTGCGCGGATCGTAGCCGGCCTTCTCCAGGTTGAGGATGCCGATGCGGTCGGCCTCCTGCTCGTTTTGCCGTGAGAAGCGCCGCTGCTCCTGGATCGCGGCGGCCTGGGTGCCAGCGATCACGCCGATGCCGGCATCGCCACCACCACCCGCGGCCAGGACGATACCGGCCAGCAGGGCCGCCATCATCGGCAACTGCATGCGCTGCTGGGCCTCGACGCCGCGGGCGAAGTGGCGTTGCGACAAGTGCGCCAGTTCGTGAGCCAGTACCGAGGCGTACTCACCCTCCGATTGCGCATTGAGGAACAATCCGCCGTTGACGCCGACGATACCGCCCGGGGCAGCGAAGGCGTTGAGCTCCTTGCTGTCGATGAGGATGAACTCCAGGCGCCTGTCCTGCAGCTGGCTGGTCTCGGCCAGCTTGTACACGGTGGTCTCGACGTAGTCCTTGAGCTGCGGGTCGTTCAGCTGGTTGACCTGGCCGCGCAACAGGCTCAGCCAGGCGCGGCCGAGCTGGTGTTCCTGTTGCGGCGAGACGATCGCGGAGCTGGCGTCGCCCAGTGACGGCAGGTCGTCGGCGTGGCCGGGAAGGGCCATCAGGCAGGCCAGCGTCAACAGGGTGGGGCGCAGTAGATTCATGCAGAAGCTCGCGTCGGTCAAAAGCCTTACTGTAGCCGGGTCGCGCGATGCCGACCAGTGGCGGTATCCTACCGGACCTTTCTGTCCATACCCCGGAGACGCGCCCGATGAGTGATACCCCGACCAGCGACGCCGAGCTTGACGCCAGCGGGCTGAACTGCCCGTTGCCGCTGCTCAAGGCCAAGATGGAACTCAATCGCCTGGCCAGTGGCGCGGTGCTCAAGGTGATCGCCACCGACGGCGGCTCCCAGCGCGACTTCCGCACTTTCGCCCAACTGGCCGGCCATACGCTGCTGCATGAAACGGCCGAGGCCGGCGTTTACACCTACTGGCTGCGCAAGGCCTGAGTCTTTTCCAAGGATCGTCAATGTTCAAAGTGCTTCGCGACTGGATGCAGCGCTACTTCTCCGACGAGGAGGCTGTGGTGCTGGCGGTCCTGCTGTTCCTGGCCTTCACCGTGGTGCTGACCCTGGGCGGCATGCTCGCGCCGGTGCTGGCGGGCATGGTCCTGGCGTTTCTCATGCAGGGCCTGGTCAATGCCCTGGAGCGCTTGAAGGTGCCGTCCAGGCTGGCGGTCTGGCTGGTGTTCGCCCTGTTCATGGGTGCGCTGGCAGTGTTCATGCTGGTGCTGGTGCCGCTGCTCTGGCATCAGCTGATCACCTTGTTCAACGAGTTGCCGGGGATGCTCGGCAAGTGGCAGTCGTTGTTGCTGCTGTTGCCCGAGCGCTATCCGCACCTGGTGTCGGATGAGCAGGTGCTGCGTGCCATCGAATCGGTGCGCGGCGAGATCGGCAAGTTCGGCCAGTGGGCGCTGACCTTCTCGCTGTCGAGCCTGCCGTTGCTAGTCAATGCGATGATCTACCTGGTGCTGGTGCCGATCCTGGTGTTCTTCTTCCTCAAGGACCGCGAGCTGATCGGGCGCTGGGTCAGCGGCTACCTGCCGCGCGAGCGTACGCTGCTAAACCGGGTGGGCGACGAGATGAACCGGCAGATCGCCAACTACATTCGCGGCAAGGGCATCGAGATCCTGATCTGCGGGATTGCCACCTATATCGCCTTCATCAGCCTTGGCCTCAACTATGCCGCCTTGCTGGCGCTGCTGGTGGGCCTGTCGGTGGTGGTGCCGTATGTCGGCGCGGTGGTGGTAACGGTGCCGGTGACGCTGATCGCGCTGTTCCAGTGGGGTTGGGGCGATCAGTTCATCTACCTGATGGCGGTGTACGCGATCATCCAGGCACTCGATGGCAACGTGCTGGTGCCGCTGCTGTTCTCCGAGGCAGTGAGCCTGCACCCGGTGGCGATCATCTGCGCGGTGCTGCTGTTCGGCGGGCTGTGGGGGTTCTGGGGGATCTTCTTCGCGATCCCGCTGGCGACGCTGTTCAAGGCGGTGCTGGATGCCTGGCCGCGGCAGGACAGGTCTGTGGCGCCGATGCTGTAGGTCTGGGGCTGCTTTGCAGCCCCAACGATCTCAAGCCTTGTTGAGGTTCTGCGCCGCCACCAATACGGCATCCACATGCCCCGGCACCTTCACTGCGCGCCATTCCTGGCGCAGCACACCGTCCTTGTCGATCAGGAAGGTGCTGCGGTCCACGCCCAGATACTCCTTGCCGTACAGCTTCTTCAGCTTGATCACGTCGAACAGCTGGCACAGTGCTTCGTCCTTGTCGCTGATCAGCTCGAAGGGAAACGCCTGCTTGGCCTTGAAGTTCTCGTGCGACTTGATGCCATCGCGCGACACGCCGAACACCACGGTGTTGGCCGCCTGGAACGCCGCGTATTGGTCGCGGAAGCCCTGGCCTTCGGTGGTGCAGCCCGGGGTGCTGTCCTTGGGATAGAAGTACAACACCACCTGCTGGCCCTTCAGGTCGGCAAGGCTGACGGTCTGGCCGCTGGTGGCCTGGACCTGGAAATCGGCGACGGGTTGGTCGAGTGCTACGGCCATGGGAGCTTCCTTACATGGGGTTCTGTGGGCGCCACGGTTCGATCAGCGCGTCCAGGTTCAGGGCGTCGGCGAAGTCGAGGAACTGATCGCGCAGCCAGCTGATCTGGGTGCCGGCCGGCAGGATTACGGTGAACTGGGCGTTGAGCATGCTGCTGCCGGTCTGCGGCGCGAGGTAGGTGTCGCAGGTCATCGCTTCGAGCTCGACGCGGTGGTCGAGGAAGAACTGGCACAGCTCGTTGATGATGTCCGGGCGATAGGCGGCGCTGACGTAGGCCACATAAGGCAGGGCCTGCGGGCGTACTTCCTGGTCGGCGCTGCGCACCACGTCCAGGGTCAGGCCGTGCTTCTTGCCCAGGCCCGGCAGGGTGGCTTCGAGGCGGGCCAGGGCATCCCAGCTGCCGCCGACCTGCAGCACCAGGGCGCTGGTCTCGCCGTGGCGCGACAGACGCGAGGTGACTACCGCGCAGCGGTTGTCGAAGGCCGCGCGGCTGAGAACGTTGGCCAGCTCCATGGGGTTGGGGCCCAAGGCGCTGATGACGAGAAATTGTTCGCGAACGGTGGGGGTGGACATGCAGCATTCCTAAAGCGATGAGCGGTCGGTGCAGGACGGGGGCAAGCCTCCTGCATCAGCAGGGCCCGGGCCGGTTTTGGCGGCTGTGGACGCAGGCCGGTAGCACTGTCGACGGCCCGGCGGGCCGTGCTGCACCGATCAAAGGATCAAGGGTAGCGAAAAGCGGCGCGAAGGGGAATGCTCCGCCCGCCTGCTTCGCTTGTGCAAGGCCGATGGCGCCAGTACCATTACCGCTCTCTTTTTCCGGCAGGAGCAGTTACATGATTGCGGGCAGTATGGTGGCATTGGTCACTCCCATGGATGCACAAGGGCGTCTGGACTGGGACAGCCTCGACAAGCTTGTAGACTTCCACCTGGAAAACGGCACCCACGCGATCGTAGCTGTCGGCACCACCGGCGAGTCCGCCACGCTGGATGTCGAAGAGCACATCCTGGTCATCAAGCACGTGGTCGAGCGGGTCAAGCACAGCAACAAGCGGATCCCGGTAATCGCCGGTACCGGTGCCAACTCCACTGCCGAAGCCGTGCACCTGACCAAGAACGCCAAGAATGCCGGCGCCGACGCCTGCCTGCTGGTGGTCCCGTACTACAACAAGCCGACCCAGGAAGGCCTGTACCAGCACTTCAAGCACATCGCCGAAGCCGTCGACATCCCGCAGATCCTCTACAACGTCCCCGGTCGCACCTCCTGCGACATGCAGGCCGACACCGTGATCCGCCTGTCGAAGGTCAAGAACATCATCGGCATCAAGGAAGCCACCGGCGACCTGGTCCGTGCCAAGGCCATCCTGGACGGCGTCGACAAGGACTTCATCGTCCTGTCCGGCGACGATCCGACCGCCGTCGAGCTGATCCTGATGGGCGGCAAGGGCAACATCTCCGTCACCGCCAACGTCGCCCCGCGCGAAATGGCCGATCTGTGCGAGGCCGCCCTTGAGGGCAATGCCGAGAAGGCCCGCGCGATCAACGAAAAACTCATGCCGTTGCACAAAGACCTGTTCTGCGAAGCCAACCCGATTCCGGTGAAATGGGCGCTGGTGGAAATGGGCCTGATGCAGCAGGGCATCCGCCTGCCACTGACCTGGCTGAGCGAAGGCTGTCACGAAAAAGTCCGTACTGCCTTGCGCCAGTCCGGCGTACTGGTTTAATCGAGGAAGTACACCGCATGAAGCGACTGGCTGGTCTTTCCGCTCTCGCCCTGATCATCTCCAGCACCAGCGGGTGCGGCTGGCTGTGGGGCGAGGATGGCTATTTCCGCGACCGTGGCAGCGACTACCTGCAGGCGCAACCGACCGCGCCGATGCAGCTGCCGCCGGACGCCAGCAACGTCAAGCGCCTGGATCCGCTGCTGCCGATCCCGCGCAACGTGGCCGACGATCGCGCCACCGGCGAGTTCGAGGTACCCCGTCCACAGCCGCTGTCGGCCACCGCCGACATCAGCGATTTCAGCCTGCAGCGCAGCGGCAACAGCCGTTGGGTGCTGGCCCAGCGCTCGCCCGCCGAAGTCTGGCCGGTGACCCGCCAGTTCTTCGAGGACAACGGTTTCCGCATCGCTGAAGAGCGCCCGCAGACCGGTGAATTCAACACCACCTGGCAGCGCTTCGACGAGCTGTCGGCCTCCCTCGGCCAGCGCTTGGCCAGTACCTCCAGCAGCCCGGACAGCGAAGTCCGCGTGCGGGTGCGCATGGAGCCCGGCGTGCAGCGCAACACCTCCGAGGTGTATGTGGTCAGCGTCGAGCGTCCGGCCGGCAGCACTGCCGAGCCTGATTTTCCGTCCGCCTCCAGTAACACCGGCACCGACGCGCTGCTGGTCGACGAAATGCTCGCCAGCATGAACCGCAGCGCCGAGAAGGGCGGTTCGGTCTCGCTGCTGGCCGCGCGCGACTTCGATGCCCCGAGCCAGGTCAGCCTGAGCGAGGACGGCAGCGGCAACCCGGTGCTGTTCCTGGGTTCCGACCTGGACCGCGCCTGGTCTGGCGTCGGCCGCGCCCTGGAGCAGGGCGAGTGGCGTGTCGAGGACATCAACCGCAGCCTGGGCCTGTACTACATCAACCTGTCCGAGAAGCCCGACGACAAGCAGAAGGAGCCTGGCTTCTTCAGCCGCCTGTTCGGCAGCGAGCCGAGCAAGGAAGAGCGTGAAGCCCGTGCCGAGCGCTACCAGGTGCGCCTGAGCAAGGTCGGCGAAAACGTCCAGGTGACCGTCGAGAAGAACATCAACACCGTGGCCCCGGCCGATGTCGCCCGCCGCGTGCTGAGCGCGATCCAGGACCACCTGGGCTAAGTGCGCTTCGCGGTTCTAGGAAGCGGTAGCCAGGGAAACGGCACGCTCGTCGCCAGTGGTGATACCTTCATCCTGGTCGATTGCGGCTTTTCCCTTCGCGAGACCGAGCGGCGCCTGGCGCTGCTCGGGGTGGCGGCCACGCAGTTGAGCGCGGTGCTGGTGACCCACGAACATGCCGACCACGTGCATGGGGTGGGGTTGCTCTCGCGCCGCTACAATGTACCGGTCTACCTCAGCCAGGGCACATTGCGCGGCATGCGCAAGCCGGTCGAGGTCTCCGGTTTTCTCGGTTGTGGCGATGTGCTGCAGATCGGCGATCTGCAGGTCAGCGCGGCACGGGTCGAGCATGATGCCTACGAGCCGCTGCAGTACGTGATCAGCGATGGTCGTCGGCGCTTTGGCATGCTCACCGACCTGGGTAGTTACGACGCGCGGCTGTTGGAGCGCTATCAGGGGCTCGATGCCCTGCTGATCGAGGCCAACCACTGCCGCGACCTGCTGGCCCGTGGGCACTACCCGCACTTTCTCAAGCTGCGGGTCGGCGGCAGCCAGGGACATTTGAACAACCACCAGGCCGCGAGCCTGGTGGCCGAGTTGGGCTGGCAGAACCTGCAGCACCTGGTGCTGGCCCACCTCAGCAGCAAGAACAACCTGCCACATCTGGCCCGTCAGTGCTTCGTCGACGCCCTCGGGTGCGACCCGGACTGGCTCCAGGTGGCGAATCAGGATCATGGGCTCGACTGGCGTCAAATCGCCTAGCCCACCCACTCAAGCAAGCGGAGCCCATCATGGAAAAACGCGACGAACTCTACCGCGGCAAGGCCAAATCGGTTTACAAGACCGACGACGCCGACCGCTTGATCCTGCTGTTCCGTAACGACACCTCGGCGTTCGACGGCAAGCGCATCGAACAACTGGATCGTAAGGGCATGGTGAACAACAAGTTCAATGCCTTCATCATGCAGAAGCTCGAAGAAGCCGGCGTGCCGACCCAGTTCGACAAGCTGCTGGGCGACAACGAGTGCCTGGTGAAGAAGCTCGACATGATCCCGGTCGAGTGCGTGGTGCGCAACTACGCCGCCGGCAGCCTGGTCAAGCGCCTGGGCGTGGAGGAGGGCATCAAGCTGGAGCCGTCCACCTTCGAGCTGTTCCTGAAGAACGACGAAAAGGGCGACCCCTTCATCAACGAATCCCACGTTGTCGCTTTCGGCTGGGGCACCGCCGAGCAGCTGGCCGAGATGAAGAAGCTGTCGCTGAAGGTCAACGAAGTGCTGAGCAAGCTGTTCGACGACGCAGGCCTGCTGCTGGTCGACTTCAAGCTGGAGTTTGGCGTGTTCCACGGCCAGATCGTCCTGGGCGACGAATTCAGCCCGGACGGCTGCCGCCTGTGGGACAAAGAGACCCGCAAGAAGATGGACAAGGACCGCTTCCGTCAGGGCCTGGGCGACGTGATCGAAGCCTACGAAGAAGTTGCCAAACGCCTGGGCGTGCCGCTGTAAGCGGCGCGTTCACGCAAGCGCCTGATACCACGCGAATTTTTTTCAAAAAAGGTTTGCCAGAAACGAAATCGCTGGTATGATGCGCGCCATTGGAGAGATGCCGGAGTGGTCGAACGGGACGGATTCGAAATCCGTTGTACTGGCAACAGTACCTAGGGTTCAAATCCCTATCTCTCCGCCATACATGGAAAAGCCCCGAGATTAATGTCTCGGGGCTTTTTTCATTGCCCGTGTTTTTTATGGCAACTTGCTGATAGCGTGCGTCAGCATCGGGTCCGCGGTCCTGAAAAAAGGAATACCGGCAGCAGGAAAACCGCGGGCCTTCGGCGCTTGCTGGCAACCTGCCACGATTTGCAGCGGCGCTGCTCTCGTAGAGAATCGCGACCTTTGTTTCGTAAGGACGCGTGCAATGAAGTTCGAGGGTACTTTTCAATACATGGGTAATCACGGGATCGTCTTCAACGTCTCGCAGATCACCCTGACCGACAGCGAGCGCGGGCGTTTGCGCGAGCTGCATTTTGGCGAAGCGAAGAGTGCCCACTACGAGGTCAACAGCAAGGTCGTCGAGACGTACGACAGGATGCTGGCCAAAGGGCTGCCGTGCGTGATGAAGATCGGTATCTCCAAGCCGTTGACCCGCCAGCAGGGCGATACCCTCAATGCCCAGCGCACCAAGGTTGCCAACCTTGCCGCCTCGGCGTTCGCCGCCGCTGCCAGCTCTGTAGCCTCTCCTTACGTTGGCGTGCCGGTGGGCGCGGGGGTGCGTGCCTATGCCAATGACGTCTTGCCTACCTACCATGCTGGCGATGTGCTGGTCAGCATCGAGGCGCAGGTCAATGGCGGCATCGGTCCGCAGCACTCCACTTCGACCCTGATCATCAAGACCTGAGGGAGGCGCCTGTGTCCGAAATTACCTATGCGGTCATCGGCCTGTTGCTTTATGGCCTGCTGGATCGGTTCCTCAGGCCTTACCCGTTGCGCAAGTGGCTGGGGGTGGCGCTGGTGGTGATTGGTGTCGTCGGTTGCATCATTGTTAGCCAAGCCCGTTTGTTCGGGTTGGACCTGGGATTGCTGTCGGTCCTTGCCACGGGGTTGGGCGTGGGCCTGTTCGTCAGGCGGCGGCGATTCGAACAGCTTGGTTGATGCGATAAAGGTCTCTACCGATATCTTTGCTGAAAGCCCCGTAGTTCGCGCTACGGGGCTTTTTGCATCAACCAGCGGGGCAGTTCGTCACTGCGTGAGAGACATCTTGCGACAGTGCTTTGGCCATGCCGGTGAGATAGTGGGCGGCGGCTAAGAAAGTAGGTGCGTTCTTCAGGTCCTGAGTCAGCGCGATATCGCTCAGGGCGCGATCAATGCCTTGCCTGTACACGGCTCAGGCCCATGACCTGGCCCGGCGGCTTGGTGTGGATCATGGCGGCGTGCTGGGCGGCGGTGAGGGCACAGACGAGGTACTCGGCGATATGAACGAGTAAATCTTCAATCTGATGTGGAGCGTCGTCAAAGCTGTTTGGCGGATCTGGAACCATCTTGCACATATGCATCTGCGGAGTCGGTGGTGCTGCAACAAGCTTGCTGTCAAACAAGGGGGCAGCGGTACGTGGGTTGACAGACCGAGGACTCCGAGACCCGGCGCACACAAGGTGCCCCACGTACTGCCGCCATAAGGGGCGCACGTGCTCGGAGTAAGATTCGGCCTGCCAAAGCCGGCCATTGAGTTGGCAACGACCGGTCGAGACTAGGCCTCGCATCGAGCAGCTGAAATGGCTTGAATGGGGAAAAAGTGTGCTTGGAAAATGGACTACATGGAATCAGGAATGTCAGATGAAAATCTGTAGGAAGCTGAAAGGAACTACCAGCCTGTAACGTTTTAGCAAGTAGTTCAACCCGCTAGCTTCCGTACCAACAACTTGTTAGTTGACCCCCGTCAACTAGTGCACCTGTTCTAACGCCTTTCATTCTCACCGCCCTTTCCCGTATGATCCGCGCGCCATCCGTTTGATGGTGGATCATGGACTTAAAGGATTTTTATGAAAAAGCTGATCAAAGCTACTGTCGCTGTTGCTGTCGTTTCGGGCGTTGCCCTGCTGTCCGGTTGCACTGGCCAAGTCTACAACCAGCCTAAGAACTGCTCGTACGACTACCTGTTCCACCCATCGGTTTCCATCTCCAAGATCATCGGCGGCTGCGGCCCGATCGATAAACTGCCTCAGCAGCAGTAATCTTGGAAATACCCTGATCGGGTTGTTCACAGCCTGATCCAAAACCCCCGACCATGGATGTGGCCGGGGGTTTTTGTTTGTCTGGGCCGCCTTTCCTGACAATTCCGCCCTGGGTACGCATTGGCAATTGAACGCTGCTGGCATATCGCCAACTGTTCCATTGCCGTACTCGGCCGCTCGCTATAGTGCATGACACCCTGACTGACAGCCTCAGGACGAGTCTGGATCCCCGACCATGGACGGCATACGGCTCGCATCCCACTGCGTATGCCGTCTGCACGCCTGCGCGCTCGCGCTCCTTTCCTCTTCCTTGGCCCGTCGAGTCTCAACCCGGCGCCCTGGCGCTGTTCGAAGGCAAGGGAGATGCATCGAGATGGCCACCTACCCCGTCCAGATCACCAACAACACCAACCTGGCGCTGGACATCTACACCACCCTCAACAAGAACCCAGCGACCGATCCGCCTTCCACCAATCCGGCGGACTATACCGCCGTGTATACCCTGCAAGGCTCGGTGGGCGCCAACCAGAGCACCACGCTGCCACTTACCGAGAGCCTGGCGCGACTGGTGATCGTGCGCCAGAGCGACCAGTTTCCCTTGCTGGTGCAGGTGGCCAATGCCTTGCTGCCGGATTCGGAGCAGGTTCAGGTCGGCAATCAGGATGTGACCACGGCCAACTCCGGTTGGGCGTTCTACCAGTCGTTCATCAGCCAGCCCTTCACCCCCACCGCCCTGGAATTCTCCGAGCTGGTCAGTGAAACCCCGGCCAACGCCCTCAACGACAAGGCTGCCTCTTTCTTCGCCGCCAATGGCTACCCCGGGGTGAGTTTCGCGCTGTTCTCGGCCTTGGGCTACTGGGCCAACAACCAGCTGTACGCCTATCCGGGTACCTACTACTGCTACGAGCCGCCCAGCGGCAACTCCATGGGTTTCATCCTGCCCACCACCTCTGTGGGCACGCTGACCATCGCCGGCGGCAAGGCCAACTACAGCCCCAGCACGGGCGGCAGCACTGCGCTGCAGTTCCAGTACGGCCAGTTGACCAGCCCTGGCGCCGACGACAAGCACGGCTTCAACACCACCGGGTTCATCCGCGACCTCACGTGGGAGGGCAAACCCGACGTGATCACCTGGGCCTTCGTCGGTACCTATGACGGCCAGCAGTTCATCGCCCAGTCCTACCAGAGTCCGCAACTACCCTGGTACGCGGTGGCCTACGACATGGCCTATGGCGCGCTGTTCACCGTGCAGCTGGCGATGACCCTCGACGCCGCGATCAACCTGCTGGGCACCGTGGCCAACGGCATGCAGTGGCTGGCGCAGAACACCGGCAAGCTGATCAGCCGCATCCAGGACAGCCTCAACAGCACCGGTGACACCGCCGGCGCCGGGAGTGGCGTGGGCGACGCGGCGGATCCTGTCAACGTCGACGTGGACATCGACGTGGATATCGACGTCGATGTGGACGTGGATATCGACATCGACATCGATGTGGACGTCGACGTGGATATCGACATCGATGTGGACGTCGATTTCATCGCCGTGGTCGATGTGGACGTGGATGTGGACATCGACGTGGACATCGATGTGGTGACCGACACCGAGACGGATATCGACATCGACGTCGACGTGGACATCGACACCGATGTGAACGTCGAGCCCGGCGCGCTGATGAAGGTGGTCAACGGCGTCGGCAACTGGATCATGACCAAGGCCTTGCCGACCCTGATCGAAGGGGCGGTGATCTACGTCGCCTTCCAGAGCGTGGGCGCGATCTTCCAGGCCTGGAAGAACCAGGACGAGAAGGACATCGAGAACCTGCAACCACGCCAGAGCACCGGGGTGGGCGTGCTGGTCAACTACATGCTGCAGGACGACAAGCCGGTGGCGGCTCGCTGGCAGACCTTCAGCCAGTACGTGGCCGAAGTGCAGGGTGATCCGAAGACCGTCGGGGTGACGATTTCCACGCTGTTGCAGACCGGCAACACCAAGGCCGACAACGATGCGGCCAACTGGCGCTGGTCCAGTGACGACGAGAACCAGGTGGTGGCCAGCATGGCGCCCTACACCGGTGACCAGGCCTGCAAGGCCTTCGTGATACTCGGCAACGCTACCTACCAGGGCAAGCCACTGCCGGTGAAGGTGGGGGCGAGTGTTGCGATGAAGTACCTGGCCGCGCAAGGCGCCTGAGGAGCGAACCGCATGAGCATGACGACCCGCAACAACCGCGAACACGCGCAAGCTACCCATTACCCGAGTGCCGAGGAGCACCGTCGTCGCTGGCGGCGGCTGGCCCAGGCCATCGCGGCCAGGGCCGCGAGTATCAGCGACGACCCGGCGCTGCTGGTTGCGCCGCAGCGCCCCGGCACCCTCGAGATCCTCGGCTCGGGCATCGAGGCTTCGGACTTCAGCCGCAGCGACGAGGCACGGATCCTCGTCGCCGACCATGTGTTCTATTGCGTCGCCGACCCGGCCACCAAGATCTGGATCCTCTCGCAGCGTCCGGACGCCTATGACCTGTATGTGCTCTACGACGACAGCAAGCCGCGTTACCTGACCTACATGCAGATGACCGAGGCCATGCTGCATCACGTACGCAACGGCGAGCATGTAGTGGCGATCTTTTATGGCCACCCCGGCGTCTTCGTGCTGTCGACCCATCGCGCCGTGACCATCGCCCGCCGTGAAGGGCACCACGCCAGCATGCGCGCGGCAGTCAGCGCCCTCGACACCCTGTGTGCCGACCTGGGCGTGGACCCCAGCCAACCCGGCATGCAGATGTACGAAGCCACCGACATGCTGATCCGTCGCCGCCAGCCGGACCCGGGGCTGCACCTGGTGCTCTGGCAGGTCGGCCTGATCGGTGAACTGGGCTACCGACGCCAGGGATACCTGAACAGCAACTTTGCCGTGCTGCTCGACTACCTGGAGGATCTCTACGGCCCGGAGCATCCGGTGATCAACTATGTCGGTTCGCGCTACCCGGGGATCGATCCGCTGATCGACCGGCAGACCCTGGCCAGCCTGCGCGATCCGCTGGCGCAATCATGGGTGACTGGTATCTCCACCTTCTACCTGCCGCCGCGCACCGCCGGGCAGTCTGATCCGCAGATGCTCGAGCGGCTGGGATTGATCCGCCCCGGCCAACCGGTGCGCGCCGCCAGTGATCCGTTGCGGGTGATCGACCGCTACGACAAGCGTGAACGTCGTGCCTTCAGCGATTTCGCCCGCTTCGATGTGCCGGCCAGCTACCAGTGGCAGGCCGACACCGGTGCCGGGCGCTTCATTCTTGCTTTATCCGACGATGCCGAGTTGCGCCGGCAGTACCGCGACGACCCCCAGGCCGCGGTGCAGGCCTGGGGCGGGCTGGATGCCCGCGAACGGCATCTGCTGGGGCAACGCGACCCGGGCGCGGTGCAACTGGCGGCCAAGGGCGCCGATGCCCAGCGTCATCCGGGCAATCGGGAAGGGGTCGAGCACCTGTTGACCTATACCTCGGCCAGCAGCGCCTTGCACCGGGCGCTCAGCGCCGCCGCGCCGGGCGAACTGCGCGCTGCCGCCGCGGCCTGGTCGCGCAAGGCTGGCCTGAGCATCGACTGGCCGGGCATGAATGCCGAGCTCAATGCGCTGCTGCAGTCGAGCCTGGCGCCCTGGAGCGGCTTCTATCTCGACAGCAGTCGGCGCATGAGCCTCTCGTTGTTCAGCCGCATGAAGAACGCCGGTCTGCGTGTCGACCTCGATGGCCAACCGCTGGTGGGCGTGCGCTACCAGTCGGGCGTGCTGACCTGGAGCGCCGAGGCCGGCAATGGCAGTTCCGGTTACCTGCAATCGGATCTCTCGGTGCAGGGCGGGCGTAGCTGGATCGGGCTGGTGTGGCCCGCCGGGGAGCAGGCCGGGAGCGGTTACAAGGTGGCCTTGCGCGGGCAATCGCTGGCGCGTCCGGCCTGCCTGGCGGTAGGGGATTATCGAGTCGCCGGGGAGGCGCTGCGCATCGTGCCATCGGCCTCGGCGAGCCAAGGGGTGGATGTGTTGCGCGAGGGCGTGGCATTGCCCGGCGAAGTACTGTTCAACGGACGTGACACACGCATCGGTGATCGACGCCTGGCATTGTCGACGCGTCGTTTCGAGGACCTGGCGCAGTGGGCCCAGGGCGCTTACCGCCTGCGCCTGGTGCATGGTCGCCTGGCTGAGTTGCTGGCGTTGCGCCTGGGACCCTACGGGCTGGAGATCGCCGGCAAGCCGGTAACCGCCGAATTTCGCGAGGGACGCATCCAGTGGCAGGGGGGCCCGCCGGCCGTGGAGTCCGGCCAGTTGGACGTGACCCTCGACCCGATCACGCTCAAGCCGCTGTTGCATGGCCAGGGTCGCAGCGCCGCGGGCAACAAGGTGCAACTGCGCGGCATGGCCCTGATCGAGCCACTGTGGATAGACCAACTGCTCGAGCAGCCACGGCTGGGCTTGCCCGAATGGGCCTGGCGGCACCTGGTGGCGGTGATGGTGGCGGCCAGCGACAAGGGCGGGATCTTCCTCTGGCATGGCTATGACCGCGCGCGCGGCAACCTGCGCCTGTTGCGCGAGGCGCTGGCGCGGTTGCGCCAGGATGAAATGGAGGATGCCGGATGAACATGCGCGTGCAGCCGTTGCTGGCCGGGGTGGATCGTGCCTGGCTGATGGCCGAGGCCGGTGCCCGGCCACGGCGCAACCGTCTGGTCCTGGATTACGACACCCGGCGCTTTCCCTTCGCCGCGGCGCTGACACGGGACGTGTACAAGGTGCAGCGCCTGGACCGGCTGCACCTGTATCTGCGCCAGCACTACCTCGAGCGTGGCCGCCCGGCGCGGCTGCGCCCAAGGGACAACCTGCTGCTCAGCGACATGATGGAGCGTCAGCCTGCCACGGCCGATTTCTGGACCCTCTACCATGCCTTCATGCTCCAGGTGCTGGCGCCATTGGTGGGGCGTGGCATTTCCTATACCAGCCATCCGAAGCTGCGCGTGCACCTGGCCGGCACGCCAAGCGTGAGTTCGTTCCACCACGATATCTGTGTTACCGAGCGCATCGACCAGGTCAACTTCTGGATGCCGTTCACCGATGTCGAGGCAGGCGCCGCCCTGTGGCTGGAAAGCGACTATGGCAGTGCCGACTACAGCCCGGTCAGCCTGCGCTACGGCCAGGTGTTGATCTTCGATGGCGGCTACCTGGGGCATGGCTCGATGCGCAACGACAGCGAGCGTACCCGGGTGAGCCTGGACATGCGCTTCTCCTACAAGAAAGCCACCACCCGCGCCGAAGGGGTCGCCTTGCTCGACCACCTGGCCGGGATCCTCGCGCCTGACAGTGTCAGTGAAGGAGTACCGACATGAACAACCAAGCCTTGCAGGGCCTGCTCGATGGTCTGGTCGATCCCGGCTACGCCACCCGGCCGCCCAAGGCGGTGTCGCTGGTGCACTACGGCCCGGACGGGGTGAACGTCGCCACCCGGGGCCGGGCCGAATACCACGGCCAGGCCGATGGCGGCCTGGAGGTGCGCTACCGCTCGGTGGACGGCGGGGGCGTCCCCCATGCTGACAGCCATCTGCTGATTGATGCCCAGGGGCGGGCGCGTTCCTCGATCACCCGTCTGCTCGATGACCAGGGCCAGGTGCGGCGCTCGGTGTTCGGCCAGTACGATGCCCTGCACCTCACTGCCGCCGGCACGCCATCCCACGGCCTGGCCACGCTGTCGGTAAACGATGGCCAGGGGCGTCTCGTCCACCAGGCGCAGATGGCCTATGACGAGGAGTGCTATGCCAGCTACAGCACCCGACAGTTCGATGCCGATGGCCGTCTGTTGGGGCGCACCTGCGTGTCCTATGGACAGGCGCAGATGGCCGGGACCCGACTGACCGGGGGCATGCTTGCCGTAAGTCATTCCGATGGCCGAGGCACACGGACCTACAGCGCCAAGTCCTACTTGGGTTCCACTGGGGTGCCTTACCAGGTGATCGGCACACGCTACATCGAAGGCGGCAATGCCGTGCTGGAGCACATCAACTCCGACTACGGCGGCGTGCTGTTCGACGCCCGCCGCCAGGTCCATGGCGGCGAACTGGTGGTACGCACCTATGCCGCCTGCGGCAAACCCCGTAGCGCCACGGCCCTGCGCTATCGCCAGGGGCAACTGGTGGGCCGGCAGCGGTTGGATTTGGAAGGCGTCATGACGCGGGTCAGGCCTGCGCCGTTGCTCTGCTCCTGCGCCCCCTGGACACCCAACCGTGCCGCTGATCGCTGCAGTGTGCAGCGGCGCCAGGACGGCAGCCTGTTGCAGCGGCGCGAAGACTGGTTCACCCAGCCGGGCAGCAGCGGCACGCCTCGCCGCACCCTGGTGACCCTGTATGCCCGCGACGGCCAGCGGGTGATCCGTGTGACCGATGTGGACTATGCCGGGGCGCAGTTCGACAGCCGTGGCCTGCCGGTCGGCGGCAGCATCCTGTCCACCCACTACCAGGCCGGGGTGCGCAGCACCACGGCGTGCATTGCGTATTGATGTGTCATTCACCGCAACCAGCAAGGAGAGCAACGTGAACACTGCCAATACCGCCAAACTGAGCACCGCCACGCAAATCAACGAGACCGTGAAGCTGAGCAACCAGTCCGGTGTCGATGTCGTGGTGCTCGATGCCCATGCCGCCAGCGGCACCAGCGAACAGGGCTATCTGCAGGACCTCAAGTTCCTGTCGATGGCCAGCGGCAACGTGCTGAAAAACGGTGCCAGCACCACCGCCACGCTGCATGACACCTACGTCAACAGCCAGCATCAGACCGCCGTTTCGCATCTCTACAACCTGCTGGTGTCCAGGACCGACTCGTTGTTTCCGGTGATGACCGTGGGCGAGCAACTCGACTTCAACACCGAGACCTACCCCGACATCAATATCACCGCAGCGGCGGCGAAGAATATGCAGACCGCCCTGACGTTCTGCCAGAACATCATGACCTCGCCTTCGTCGCAGATGTCGGCCAACTTCCAGTCGGCCATGAAAGATGCCTTCAGCAGCGGTTCGGTCGCCGATGGCAATGCCAAGATGGCGGCGTTCTTCAACCAGTATCCGACATTTGCCGGCCTGGACTTCCCCAGCTATGTCGCGGTCAGCACCTGGATGCGCGGCTTCGCCTATCTGTGGGGAATGAACGACCAGGGCAAGCCGGGCGCGACCTTCTATGTGTACTCGGCAGCCACCGGGCAGAATGCCAAGGGTGCGACTTCCGAGGGCACCATCACCTTTACCCGCAAACCCAACGCGCCGTCGCCGGCCGACCCCAGCGACCGCCAGAGCGCCTATACCATCACCCTTACGTCCCAGGGCAGCAGCAAGACGCTGCAGTTCTCCAATGGTCAGCTGATCGACAGCAGCGGCGGTGCCATTACCCTGAACTGCACCTTTGGCTACAAGGGCACTTTCACTGGCAAGGATTCGGACACCACGGCCCTGACCCTGCTGGCCGGCACGATGCTGGGCAAGTCGGTGATCGCCATCCCGCTGGCGCCGGAGTCTGGCTGGGACAAGTTCTGGTCGAACCTGACCTTCGGCACCGTGTTCAAGTACTTCATGGAAGCCATGGGATTGTGGATGGCGCTGGACTTCCTCAAGCAGAAACTGACTGCCAAGAATGACAAGCTGGCCGAGGACAAGGCCAACGAGAACGATGGCAAGGACCCGACTTCCGAGCAGGTGCAGGAGGCGCAGAACGACGGCCAGCAGGTTGGCGACCAGGCCCGTGCCGACAACCAGGCGCAGCTCGACAACGCTTCGGGCGACGTGCAGGCCGAGGTGCCGAGCGAGGCGGACTTCTCTTCCTCGGTGTCCGAAGTGCGCGCCAGCGGCAGTTCGGCGTACAAGTCGGTGGCCAGCGACAATACCGGCGGGGCGATCGACAGTGCCGCCGAACAGGTGAGTGACCTGGCCCAGATCGAGGTGACTGATCAGTTGGAAGAGGCTAACGACAACCTGCTCGAGGCCAAGGGCCAGCTCGAGGCCGGTGATATCTCGGGGGCCAACACCAACGTCACCACGGTCAATGAGCAACTGCCGCAAATCGTCGAAGACATGGGCAACGCGGTGAGTGAAGAACTCGCGGAGCAGGTGAAGGAGGCCGTGGAGGTGCAGGCCGAGGCGACCGAGCTGTCCGAAGAGGTCAACGACACTGCCGAGGAAACCGAGGGCGGCACCGAGGAGCCGTTCGAGGACGGTGTGTTCCCGGAGGCCTGAGGTAGTACAAAGCGGCGCGGCCCACCCTGATGCGAAGTGCCGCATTGACAGGGTGGGCCGCGTTTGTTTGTGCTGGCAATTCGGTTACAATCCGTAAATCGTTTCAGCCTTGTCGGTCAATCCGACCAAAGGCTGGCGCGTCCAATGTCTCTCTGGCTGCTGAACAATGATCACAACAAGCCTGCGCTGAAGAACATGGAATACCTGGGCCAGCCACAGGCCCACCCTCCGTTCTACTGACTGGAATCGATCAATGTTCAAGAAAGCTGGCAAGACCTTGCTGGGTCTGGCAGTCGCGGCGAGCTTCATGCAAGCGCACGCCGAAGACACCAAGAAAGTCGACGTGCTGCTGGTTGGCGGCGGCATCATGAGTTCCACCCTGGCGGTCTGGCTCAACGAGCTGGAGCCGAGCTGGTCGATGGAAATGGTCGAGCGCCTGGACGGCGTCGCCGAAGAAAGCTCCAACGGCTGGAACAACGCCGGTACTGGCCACTCCGCGCTGGCCGAGCTGAATTACACCCCGGAAGACAAAGACGGCAAGGTCAACATCACCAAGGCCATCGAGATCAACGAGTCGTTCCAGATCTCCCGTCAGTTCTGGGCCTGGCAGGTACGCCAGGGAGTGCTGAAGAACCCGCACTCGTTCATCAACACCACCCCGCACATGAGCTTCGTCTGGGGCGATGACAACATCAAGTTCCTGAAGAAGCGCTACGACGCCCTGCAGGCCAGCCCGCTGTTCCGTCCGATGCAGTACTCGGAAGACCACGCGCAGATCGCCAAGTGGGTCCCGCTGATGATGGAAGGCCGTGACCCGAACCAGAAGCTGGCCGTGACCTGGACGCCGATCGGCACCGACGTCAACTTCGGTGAGATCACCCGTCAGTTCGTCGGTCACCTGAAGACCAAGGAAAACTTCGACCTGAAGCTGTCCAGCGAAGTGCAGGACATCACCCGCAACGAAGACGGCTCCTGGCACGTCGAGTACAAGAACCTGAAGGATGGCACCGAGCACGCCACCGACGCCAAGTTCCTGTTCATCGGTGCTGGCGGCGGCGCGCTGAAGCTGCTGCAGAAGTCGGGCATCCCGGAAGCCAAGGAGTACGCAGGCTTCCCGGTGGGCGGCTCGTTCCTGGTGACCGAGAACCCGACCGTTGCCATGCAGCACATGGCCAAGGCCTACGGCATCGCCTCGACCGGCGCGCCACCCATGTCGGTTCCGCACCTGGACACCCGCGTGCTGGACGGCAAGCGCGTGATCCTGTTCGGGCCATTCGCCACCTTCTCGACCAAGTTCCTGAAGAACGGCTCGTACCTGGACCTGCTGAGCAGCACCACCACCCACAACGTCTGGCCGATGGCCCGCGTCGGCATCGATCAGTACCCGCTGGTCGAGTACCTCGCCGGCCAGCTGATGCAGTCCGACGACGACCGTTTCGCCGCCCTGCAGACCTACTTCCCGAACGCCAAGAAGGAAGACTGGAAACTGTGGCAGGCCGGTCAGCGCGTGCAGATCATCAAGCGTGATGCCGACAAGGGCGGCGTGCTGAAGCTGGGCACCGAGGTCGTGGCTTCCGAAGACCGCACCATCGCCGGCCTGCTGGGCGCCTCGCCAGGTGCCTCGACCGCCGCGCCGATCATGCTCAACGTGCTGGAAACCGTGTTCAAGGAGAAGGTCGCTACCCCTGAGTGGCAGGCCAAGATCAAGGAGATCGTCCCGAGCTACGGTACCAAGCTGAACGATTCGGCCGCCGCCACCCAGAAAGAGTGGGACTACACCGCCGAAGTCCTGCAGCTGGATAAGCCGCCGGTGATCGACCAGAGCGTCAAGACCAGCGTGGCGCCAGCCGCACCGGTCGAGAGCAAGCCTGCGAACGACATGGCGCTGTAAGGCCCCTGCTTGCCGGGCTTGCCCGGCAACACCCACCACGAGGATCGCCCCTGGCGGCCTCGTGGTTTTTTGTGCCTGAGTTTTGCCCGAGCCAGGGGCCGGTAGGAGGCCGCCCAGCCCTTCGGGCTGCGCATTCATGCAGGGAAGCATGCCCCTGTGGGAGCGGCCTTGCGTCGCGAAAGGGGCGCGCAGCGGCCCCAGGTTCCGAGCGACAATCGAAATTGCTGGGGCTGCTGCGCAGCCCTTTCGCGACGCAAGGCCGCTCCCACAGGGCCAAGCTAAGCCGCCGCGTTGCCTAGAAGCTCAACGCTGCTCGAGGATACTGCCCAGCAACCCCGGAAAGCGGCTTTCGAGTTCTTCGCTGCGCAGCGAATTCATGTGCGTGGTACCAACGTTGCGAGTGTGCACCAGCCCTGAATCGCGCAAGACGCGAAAGTGATGGGACATGCTCGACTTGGGCCGGCCGCCGTCCAGCTCACCGCAGCTGGCTTCGGCAACACCGGCCAGATGGCGGACGATTTCCATGCGCACAGGGTCGCTCAGGGCGTAGAGCAGGCGCTCCAGTGTCAGGTCTTCGGGATTGGGGTGGGTATAGGCTCGCATGGACGACATGATAACGGGGGTTTCACAAATTGCCATAGTTCGAATATGATCGAACAATCGTATCCAACCCCCGTCCCTGGAGTGACCTCATGGCCGCCTTGTTCGAACCCTACACCCTCAAAGACGTCACCCTGCGCAACCGCATTGCCATTCCGCCGATGTGCCAGTACATGGCCGAGGATGGCCTGATCAATGACTGGCACCAGGTGCATTACGCGGGCCTGGCCCGTGGCGGCGCCGGCCTGGTGGTG
The DNA here is from genome assembly GCF_019823065.1 of Pseudomonas mosselii. NCBI lineage: Bacteria > Pseudomonadati > Pseudomonadota > Gammaproteobacteria > Pseudomonadales > Pseudomonadaceae > Pseudomonas > Pseudomonas mosselii. Next base: position 4,662,934 of record NZ_CP081966.1, on the reverse strand, counting down.
GTCGAGGCCACTGCGGTGTCGCCGGAAGGGCGCATCACCCCCGGCTGCGCCGGCATCTGGAACGACGCCCAGGCCCAGGCCTTCGTGCCTGTGGTCAAGGCGATCAAGGCCGCCGGTTCCGTGCCGGGCATCCAGATCGCCCACGCCGGTCGCAAGGCCAGTGCCAACCGCCCCTGGGAAGGTGATGACCATATCGCCGCCGACGATGCCCGTGGTTGGGACACCATTGCCCCGTCTGCCATCGCCTTTGGCGGCCACCTGCCGAAAGTGCCCAAGGCCATGACCCTGGACGATATCGCCCGGGTCAAGCAGGACTTCGTCGATGCCGCGCGCCGTGCCCGCGATGCCGGCTTCGAGTGGATCGAGCTGCACTTCGCCCACGGCTACCTGGGCCAGAGCTTCTTCTCCGAGCACTCCAACCAGCGTACCGACGCCTATGGCGGCAGCTTCGACAACCGCACGCGCTTCCTCCTGGAAACCCTGGCCGCGGTACGTGAGGTGTGGCCGGAGCACCTGCCGCTGACCGCTCGCTTTGGCGTGGTGGAGTACGATGGGCGTGACGAGCAGACCCTGCTGGAGTCCATTGAACTGGCCCGTCGCTTCAAGGCTGGCGGCCTCGATCTGCTGAGCGTCAGCGTCGGCTTCACCATTCCCCAGACCAACATCCCGTGGGGCCCGGCATTCCTGGGGCCGATCGCCGAGCGGGTGCGCCGCGAGGCGAAGCTGCCGGTGACCTCGGCCTGGGGCTTTGGCACGCCGGAGCTGGCCGAGGGCGCGTTGCAGGCCAATCAGCTCGACCTGGTGTCGGTGGGGCGTGCGCACCTGGCTGATCCGCACTGGCCGTATGCCGCCGCCAAGGCCCTGGGCGTGGACAAGGCGGCGTGGACGCTGCCGGCGCCTTATGCGCATTGGCTTGAGCGGTATCGCTGAGTGAGGCTGGGGCCGCTTTGCGGCCCTTTCGCGACCCAAGGCCGCTCCCACAGGGAACGCGCAGGCCTTGCACCGCGAAAGAGGCGCAAGGCCCCGGCAATCTCAGAACCGATCCAACTGGTATGCTTGTTCCACTTCGGCCCCCGCAGCCAACCGCCCCACCCACTCCGCCGTCACCGCCGCCTGGGTCAACCCCAGGTGCTGATGCCCGAACGCTAGCAGCACCTTGCCATCGGCCACTCGGTCGATCACCGGCAGCGAATCCGGCAACGAAGGCCGGAACCCCATCCACGGCGTAGCCCCCTCGGCATCCAGCTCGCGCCGGAACAAGCCCTTGCTCAACCGATGCAGTTGCCACGCCCGCTGCATGCTCGGCGGCGCCTCGAGTCCGGCGAATTCCACCGTGCCGGCCAGGCGCAGGCCGTCGGCCATGGGCGTCATGATGAACTTGCGCTCCAGCGAGGTGACGGCGAACGGCAGGCGCTGGTGCTCCGCCGGCAGCATCAGGTGGTAGCCGCGCTCGGTATCCAGCGGTACCCGCCGACCGGTCAGGGCGGCCGTGAGTCTCGCCGAATGTGCCCCGGCACTGATCAACACCTGGCGGGCCTCGAGGGTGCCCTGGTCGCTGGCGAGGCTGATGCCCTGGCCATGCACCTGGCCGCCATCGACCTCGGCGCGCAGGAAGCGTACGCCACTGGCCCTGGCGGCGCTGAACAGTTCGCAGACCACCTGGTAGGGGTCGAGGAAGTGACCGGTGCGCGGGAAGAACAGGCCACCCAGGATCGACGGACTCAACTGCGGTGCCGCTTCGCTTACCGCCTCAGCCGACCACAGGTCCACGGGCACGGCCTGTGCCTGCAGGCGGGCGCGCAACGCCGCGAGCGCCTGGCGCGATGCGTGGCGTTCGAACACCAGCAGTGAACCGTCCTCCTTGAGCAGGTGGCTGCGCTCGATGGAGGCGAGCAGCCGTTGCCAAGCGCCGAGGCTGCTTTCGTTCAGCGCACGAAGGCCCGCGACGCTGCGCTGGAACGGCGCCGGTCGCAGGTTGAGCAGCAGGCGGGTGAACCAGGGAAGGGCCCGTGGCAGGTACTTCCAGTCCAGGCGCAGCGGGCCCATCGGGTCCAGCAGCATGGCCGGCAGGCGCTTGAGAATCGACAGGTCGGCGATGGGAAACACCTGCTCGGTGGCCAGGTGCCCGGCATTGCCAAAAGACGCACCGTGGCCCGGTGCCTGGCGATCGATCAGCAGCACCCGGTGGCCCTGGCGGGCCAGCTGCAGGGCGCAGGCGACGCCGACAATGCCGGCGCCGACCACGGCGATGTCCGTGTCAGTGGCGGTCATGGTTCAGCCTTCCCGCCGGCCATCGAGCAAGCGGCGCAGGTGCAGCGGGTTGCCCTGTTGCAGCGCAGTGGGCAGCAGAGCATCGGGGAAGTCCTGGTAGCACACCGGGCGCAGGAAACGCAGGATCGCCGCGGTGCCCACCGAGGTGCCGCGGGTGTCGGAGGTGGCCGGGAACGGGCCGCCGTGGACCATCGCGTCGCACACCTCGACGCCGGTCGGCCAACCGTTGATCAGGATCCGCCCGGCCTTGCGTTCGAGGGTGGGCAGCAGTTGGCGGGCGCAGTCGAGGTCGGCGGCGTCCAGGTGCAGGGTGGCGGTCAGTTGCCCTTCCAGATGCTCGGCAACCTGACGGACTTGCTCGTCGCTGTCGCAGGCGACCACCAGCGAGGTGGCGCCGAACACTTCGGCCTTCAGCGCCGGATCGGCGAGAAACGCCTGGGCCGAGGTGACGAACAGGTGCGCTTGGCACTGGTTCGGGCCGTGATGGGGCTGGCCGCTGGCGATCTGGCGGGCATTGCCGTTCTCACCCAGCGCGGCGACGCCATTGGCATAGGCGCTGGCAATGCCCGGGGTGAGCATGGTCTGTGCCGCGGCTTGCCGGACATGCTCGGCGGCGGTGCTGATGAAACGTTCGAGTGCTGGACCCTGGCGGGCGATCAACAGCCCGGGGTTGGTACAGAACTGGCCGGCACCCTGGGTCAGCGAAGCGACGAAGGTTTGGGCCAGAGATTCCGCTCGGTCCTGCAGGGCGGCGTCGAAGAGGAACACCGGGTTGATCGAGCTCATTTCGGCATAGACGGGGATTGGCTCGGGACGTGCCTGGGCGGCCTGGCACAGCGCGAGGCCGCCACTGCGCGAGCCGGTGAAGCCGACGGCCTTGATGCGCGGGTCGCTGACCAGACCGATACCGACCTCGCGGCCGGCGCCGTACAGCAGCGAGAACACGCCTTCGGGCAGCTCGCACTTCGCGACTGCCCGGGCCACGGCCTGGCCGACCAGCTCGCTGGTGCCGGGGTGGGCGCCATGGGCCTTGACCACCACCGGGCAACCGGCGGCCAGTGCCGAGGCGGTGTCGCCGCCGGCCACCGAGAAGGCCAGCGGGAAATTGCTGGCGCCGAACACCGCCACCGGGCCCAGGGCAACCTGTCGTTGGCGCAGGTCGGGACGTGGCAGTGGCTGGCGCTCGGGCAGGGCGTTGTCCACCCGTACATCCAGCCATTCACCGGCCCGCACCACGCGAGCGAAGGTGCGCAGTTGCGCGCAGGTGCGGCCGCGCTCGCCCAGCAGACGCGCCTTGGGCAGGCCGGTCTCGGCGTTGGCGCGGTCGATCAGGGCATCGCCCAGGGCTTCGATCTGCTCGGCGATGGTTTCGAGAAAGTGGGCGCGTTGTTCGGAGGTGGTTTCGCGGTAGGCATCGAATGCCGCCCAGGCCAGGTCGCAGGCCTGGGTTAGCTGTTCGGCGCTGGCGCCGGCGTAGGGTGGGGCGAGCGGGGTGTCGGTGGCCGGGTCGATGGCATGGATCGCGGCCTGGGTGCCTGTGACGGCGCGCTGGCCGATCAGTAGATTGCCGGTGAGGGTCATGGGGCGTCCTGGAGAATCTGGATAAGGTCTGGACCTGTTGGGGGCGCCATGCGCCCCTTTCGCGACACAAGGCCGCTCCCACAGGAGTTGCGGTGATCAGGCGATGTTCTGCTCGGCCGACCAGCTGGCGTACCAGGTGCGGAACAGCGCGTACTGCTGTTCGGCGTAGTGCCGCTGGGCGTCGGTGAGGGCGTCGGTTTCGTTGAAATGCAGGCGGTACTCGCTGTCGCCGTTGAGCACCATCAGGTGCTTGTAGTACAGCACCAGGTCGCAGCCTTCATCGAGCGACGACAACACCGCCAGCGCCGACTCCAGCTCCCGAGCCTGGCGCCGGGCCTTGGCATCGCCCTTGGCGGCGCGCTTGCTCAAGCTGACCAGTTGCAGCACTTCACGGGGCAGCGCGTTGCCGATGCCGGTGATGGCGCCGGTGGCGTTGCAGTTGACGAAACCGTGCACCACTTGGGTGTCGACGCCGACCATCAGGGTCACATCATCGTCCTGGGAGGTGATGTGCTCGGCGGCGTAGCGCAGGTCGGCGGCGCCGCCGAACTCCTTGAAGCCGATCAGGTTGGGGTACTCGCGACGCAGGGCGAAGAACAGGTCGGCGCGGGTGGCGAAACCGTAGTAGGGGCTGTTGTAGATCACCGCTGGCAGCTTCGGCGCGGCGGCGAGGATCGCCGAGAAGTGGTGTTGCTGGGCGGTCAGCGATGCGCCACGGGACAGCACCCGGGGGATGACCATCAGGCCGGCGGCGCCGACCTTGGCGGCGTGGGATGCGTGGGACACAGCCTCGCGGGTGTTCACCGCACCGGTGCCGACGATGGTCGGGATGCCGGCGGCGACCAGGCGCGCCACGCCCTCCTGGCGTTCGGCCTCGTTCAGCAGCGGCCAGTCGCCCATCGAGCCGCAGTACACCACGGCGCTCATGCCGGCGTCGATCAGTTCGCGGCCCTTGCGCACCAGGGCGTCGAAGTCCGGTTTGCGCTCGGCGGTGCAGGGGGTCATCAGGGCGGGCATGGTGCCGGTGAAGATGTTGTCGGTCATGGTTGTCACTCCTGGCGGTATTCAGTGGGAAATGAACGGGGTCAGATGCCCCAGGCGAACGGGTCCTGCTCGTCGATCAGCAGGGTGCTGTCGGCGGTCATGTGGGCACGGCCGGTGATGAACGGGCGAATGCGTTCGCCGTCGCGCTCGTAGCGGCCATGGAACTGGCTGCCGGTGATGCTGGCCTGGACCCAGGTCTGGCCTTCGGCGAGCTTGCCGTCGGCGGCCAGGCACGCCAGCTTGGCGCTGGTGCCGGTGCCGCAGGGCGAGCGGTCGTAGGCCTTGCCGGGGCACATGACGAAGTTGCGGCTGTCGGCGTTGGCGTCGTCGGCGAACAGTTCGACATGGTCGATCGGGGCGCCGTGTTCGCCGGTTATGCCTTGGGCCTCGAGGGTCTTGAGCAGGGTCCAGGCGTAGTCGGTGAGGGTTTCGCGGTTGTCCAGCGCGATGCGCTGGCCGTGGTCGGAAACCAGGAAGAACCAGTTGCCGCCCCAGGCGATGTCGCCGCGCACCAGGCCGTGCCCCGGCACGTCCACGGCAACCTGCCGGCGGTAGCGGTAGGACGGCACGTTGCCGACGGTGACGGATCCATCGTCATGCAGGGTGGCGCTGACCTGGCCGACCGGTGTATCGATCTTGTGCACGCCCGGCTCGATCAGGCCCAGGTGGCGTAGCGAGGCAATCAGGCCGATGGTGCCGTGGCCGCACATGTTCAGGTAGCCGGCGTTGTTGAAGAAGATCACCCCGCAGGTGGCATCGGCAGAGACCGGCGGGCAGTACAGCGCGCCCACCAGCACATCGTTGCCACGTGGCTCCAGCAGGCAGGCGCGGCGCCAGTGGTCGTGCAGCTCGCGCAGTTCGTCGCGCTGCTCGGCCATGCTGCGGCCGTGCAGGGGCGGGAAGCCCTTCATCACCAAGCGGGTCGGTTCGCCGCCGGTATGGGAGTCGATTACATGAACCTGTTTCATCAGCGTGTCCATTCGGTAGTGGGTCAGGAGGCGACGGCGGCGGGGTGCTGGCCGGCATGGGGTTCGCTGCCGGCTTCGCTTTCATCGTCGCCATCGAGCCGCACCAGCCGGGCCGGCACGCCAGTGGCCGCGCCCCAGTAGTAGATGCCCAGGGCAGTGGCGGCGACGATCAGGGTGTCCAGCGGATGGCCGATCACGCCCAGACCGCCGAAGCTGCCCAGCCAGGAAAGGAAAATGGTCACGGCGTAGAAGCCGATCAGCCAGGCCGACGAGCGCACCTGCTGGCCCAGCGACAGGTGTTCGGTGGGCACGAAGCGGCGGCACAGCAGGTACAGCACGAACATCACGATCTGCAGCGCCAGCAGCCAGGACACGGTGTTCCAGCCCGACCAGTAGACGATCAGCGCGGCGATGATGAACGACAGCGGGCCGAGCACGCCCATGCCTTTGACCCGGAACGGCCGGGCCATGTCGGGGGCGCTGCGGCGCAGGGCGGCGACCGAAACCGGGGCCACCGCGTAGCTGAGCACCAGGGCGGCAGAGACCACGTTGATGAGCGCTTCCCAGGACGGGAACGGCAGGGTCCAGAACACCGCCAGGCCGAAGGTCAGCCACAGCGCCGGGCGCGGGATGCCGGATTGCTCGTCGATGCGGGTGAAGTACTTGAAGAAGGTGCCGGTCTGCGCCCAGCCATAAATCACTCGTGGGGTGGCATTCATGTAGATGTTGCCGCAGCCGCTGGGCGAGATCACCGCGTCGGCCACCACCAGGTAGGCCAGCCAGCCGACGCCCAGGGCCAGGGCGATGTCACGGTAGGGCAGGGCCAGCTCCTTGGTCACTCCGGCCCAGCCGTTGGCAATCATCTCGGTCGGCACGCTGCCGAGGAACGCCAGTTGCAGCAGGGCGTAGATCGCGGTGGACAGCAGCACCGAGAGAATCAGCGCGATGGGGATGGTGCGCTGCGGGTTCTTCACCTCGCTGGCCACCGAGATGATCGGCGTGAGCCCCAGGTAGGCGAAGATGATGCCGCCGGCCGACACCGCCATTTCCACGCCGGACAGGCCGAACGGCGCGAAGCCCTGGACCTCGAAGTTCTCCGGCTTGAAGAAGGTGAACAGCACGCCGATCACCAGCAGCGGCACGATGAACTTGAACACGCTGACCAGGTTGTTGGCCTTGGCGAAGGTCTTCACGCTGCGGTAGTTGAGCAGGAAGAACAGCCCGAGCAGGGCGAACTGCACCAGCCAGCCGAGCACCGTCGGGTCGCTGGAGCCGGTCTTGGTCAAGGCCGGAAACCAGGCCGCGGCATACTGGCGCGAGGCAACCACCTCGATGGCGATCAGGCTGGAGAAGGCGATCAGGGTGATGAAGCCCATCAGGTAGCCCAGCAGCGGGCCATGGGAGTACACCGGGTAGCGCACCACGCCACCGGCCCGCGGCAGGGCGGCGCCGAGCTCGCAGTAGACGATGCCCAGCAGCAGCACGGCGAAGCCGCCGAGGAACCAGGAGAGGATGCCGGCCGGGCCGGCGATGGCCGAGACGTGGCTGGCGGCGAATAGCCAGCCGGAGCCGAAGATGGCGCCCAGGCCGATGAAGGTGAGGTCCAGCAGGGACAGCTGTTTCTTGAATTTGCCTGACATGGTTGCGCCTTTTTGTAGGTTTTGGATAGGCAGGTCTGATGTCACGATGCGGCTTGGTCGGCCGCGCTCTTGTAGGTCGTGGGGCGGCTTGCGTGGGGCATAGAGTGGACCGATCGAGGCCGGCGTTCTTGATGGTTTTCTGCAAGGTGGGTGACGAAATCGGCATAGTCGGGCGCGAGTGCTGGCGCCCGGCGGGGGCTGCTGACTAGGCTTGCAGGGCCGCGAGAGCCACGAGGGATAACCGCATGCCCGAGCAACCATTGACTGCGCTGTACCAGCACCTTGACCAGCATCGCCCTGAATCCCTCGAAGCCTTGCTGGCCGGCGTGGTCTGGCTGCTGCCGATGCTCGACGTCCTTGCCAACGCGGCGATCTTCATCAAGGACGACCAGGCTCGCTATGTCCTGGCCAACCGCACACTGGTCCAGCGCTGTGGCCTGAAGCACCTGGCACCCTTGCTGGGCAAGACCAGCGCCGAGGTGTTCCCGGCGCGCCTGGGCCCCGGCTATACCGAGCAGGACCGCCGGGTGCTGGAGCAGGGCCTGGTGCTGGAAGACCAGCTGGAGCTGCACCTGTACGGCAGCCGCGAACCGGGCTGGTGCCTGACCCACAAGCGTCCGTTGTACGAGCCGGCGGGGAGAATCATCGGCCTGGTGGGCATTTCGGTCGACCTGCAGTCAGCCGCCGACACCCACCCCGCCTACCAGCGTCTGGCGGCGGTGGATGCGCATATCCGCGCGCATTTCCACCAGCCGATCAGCATGGGCGAGCTGACCCGCATCGCCGGGATTTCGGTGGCGCAGCTGGAGCGTTACTGCAAACGGGTGTTCCACCTCACGCCCCGGCAGATGATTCACAAGGCCCGCCTGGAGCATGCACATCAACTGCTGCACAGCGACCTGCCGATCATCGAGGTGGCCCTGCGCTGTGGCTACACCGACCACAGCGCCTTCAGCCGGCAGTTCAGGCAGCTGACCGGTTTCACCCCGCGACAGTACCGCCAGGCGACGGCTCAGGAGGGTTGAAACAGGGCGCGGGCCTCGTCGAAACACTGCTCGGCGATGGCCGAGCGCGGCTCGCTGCGGCGCAGCAGCAGGCCGACCGGGCTGTGGATGCTGGCTTCCTGCACCGGGATGATACGCATGTGCTGGCTGAGGTCTTCCAGGCCGCAGTCCAGTGGCATGATCGCGCAGCACACGCCGGTGCTGATCGCCTGGATCAGCTGGAAGGTCGAGTCGCTCTCGAGCACGGCATTGGGCGCAAGGCCCCGGCTGCGCAAGCTCAGGTCGAGGGACTGGCGGTAGTGCATGCCCTTGCTAAGCAGGCCCAGCGGCAGCTCGCCGAGGTCTTCCCAGCGCAGGCTGTCGGCCTCGAACTGGAAGTGCCGGGTGTCATGCAGCAGGCCCATGGTGGTGGTGCTCAGCTCGATCACTTCGAAGAAGCTGGTGTTGACCTGGTCGAGGTAGCAGATGCCCAGGTCGAGCTGGTTGCGGCTCAGGCCATCGATCACCTGCTCGGAGCTCAATGACGACAGCTGGAAGTGCAGCTCGGGGTACTTCTCACGCAGTGGCATCAGCAGTTGCATGGGGTTGAAGCTGGCCAGCGGCACGGTGCCCAGGCGCAGGCTGCCGACCACCTGGCCGCGGCAGCTGGCGGCCTCGGCCTGCAGGCCGTCATGGGCGGCGAGCAGGGTGCGGGCCCAGGCCAGGATGCGTTCGCCGGCTTCGGTGAACCCTTCGAAGCGCTGGCCGCGCTTGACCAGCACCAGGTCCAGTTCGTCCTCGAGGTTGCGCAGGCGCATGGACAGGGTCGGCTGGGTGATGTGGCACAGCGCCGCGGCCTGGCCGAAGTGGCGGGTCTGGTCGAGGGCGATGAGAAACTTGAGTTGTTTGATGTCCATGGTGCGGCCTGGGGTTGCGGGGTGGGTAGACCTTAACCAAGAGTGAAGCACCTGGCTAATCCTTGATGAACAGTCAGCCGGTCCTGCAGCAACGATAGAAAGCGTCGATCATCCGGTACGCCCTATAGATTGGACGCTGCCGGGGCTTGTCTCTAACGTGGCCGCTAAGCCAATCCTGGAGCAAAGGCCATGAGCGTGAAACCGGACGCGGTGTTCGTACCGCTGAACATCGCGGTGCTGACCGTCAGCGACACCCGCACCTACGACACCGACACCTCCGGCGAGCTGCTGGCCAGCCGCGCCGTCGGCGTGGGCCACCGCCTGGTGGCGCGGGAGCTGCTCAAGGACGACCTGTACAAGATCCGCGCCCAGGTCGCCACCTGGATCGCCGACGACCAGGTGCAGGTGGTGCTGATCACTGGTGGCACCGGCTTCACCGGGCGCGACAGCACGCCGGAGGCGGTGGACTGCCTGCTGGACAAGCGCATCGACGGGTTTGGCGAGCTGTTCCGCGCCCTGTCGATCCTTGATATCGGCACCTCGACCGTGCAGAGCCGGGCCCTGGCCGGCCTGGCCAACGGCACCCTGGTGTGTTGCCTGCCGGGTTCGACCGGCGCCTGCCGCACGGCCTGGGAAGGCATCCTGGCCGAGCAACTGGATGCGCGGCACCGGCCGTGCAATTTCGTCGCGCACCTCAAACCAAACGGGGCCTGCGAAAGCCGAGGCTAGTGCTTTCCTGTACCGACTGTTCAGCTCAGCACATGATCCACCGGCACCAACGCCGGTGGCAGCGGCTCATGCCCCAGCGCCGACAGCACATCGCGTTCTATGGTGCGCACCAGCGCATCGGTCGGCAGATCGTTCTCGTCCCGGCCGAACGGGTCCTCCAGCTCGTTGCCGATCGCATCCAGGCCGAAGAAGGTGTAGCTGACGATGGTGGTGAACAGCGGTGCCAGCCAGCCCAGCGGTTCTGCCAGGGCAAACGGCAGCAGCAGGCAGAAGATGTAGATGGTGCGGTGCAGCAGCAGGGTGTAGGGGAACGGCAGCGGCGTGCCCTTGATCCGTTCGCAGGTGGCCTGCACGTCTGACAGGCCGGCCAGGCGCTGCTCCAGGAGCGTGTAGCGGAACTCGCTGATCGCGCCGTCCTTCGCCAAGCGTGAGCACTGGGCACCGATATCGCGCAGGATGCCGTCGCACACGTTGTGCGCGGTGATCGGCGCGCCCTCGGCCAGCCAGGTGCGCGCCAGGGGCAGCTCGTCTTCATTGCGCAGCCGGGCATTGAGGGCATGGGCGAAGCCGCACAGGCCACGCAGCATCTGCGCGCGCAGCTGCTGATCCTCGATCGCCACGCTTTCACGCACGAACGAGCGCACCTCGATGATCATCCGTCCCCAGGCCTTGCGGCCCTCCCACCAGCGGTCGTAGCAGGCGTTGTTGCGAAAACTCATGAAGATCGACAGCGACAGCCCCAGCAGGGTGAAGGGCGTGGCGCTGACCGGGTAGAACAGCGCCGGGTAGTGCCGCTCGATCAGCACGATCAGTGCCGCCAGCAAGGTCACCGCCAGGCAGCGCAAGGCGATGCGCTGGACGATCGAGCCCTTGAGGGTGAACAGCACGCGCAGCATGTCGGGGCGTGAGTGGACGATCAAGACGGTTCCAGAGGCGGGCGATCAGCCGCCGGTCATGTTCATGAAGCGCAGGATCTGCACCTCGCCGCCCACTTCGAAGTGGTGGCGGTAGGGCTTGAGCTGCATGGCGTCGCGCAGGGTCTTTTCCAGGCGGGCGCTGTCGCCGGGGTGCTGGCGCAGGACCTGCTTGAGGTCCACCGAGTGCTCGTTACCCAGGCACAGCAGCAGGCGGCCTTCGACGGTCAGGCGCACGCGGTTGCAGGTGGCGCAGAAGTTGTGGCTGTGCGGCGAGATGAAGCCGACCCGGGTGTCGGGCGCTTCGGCCAGGCGCCAGTAGCGCGCCGGGCCCTGGGAGGACTCGGCCGACTCGACCAGGGTGAAGTGCTCGGCCAGGCGGGCGCGCACGTCGTCGCTGGAGCAGAAGGACTCGCCGCGCTCGTGCTCGCTGATGACGCCCAGGGGCATTTCTTCGATGAACGAGATGTCCAGCTCGCGGTCGATGGCGAAGCGCACCAGGTCGACGATTTCGTGGTCGTTGCGGCCCTTGAGCACCACCGCGTTGAGCTTGGTGCGGCGAAAGCCCGCGGCGCGCGCGGCGTCGATGCCCGCGATCACCTGCGTGAGGTCGCCGGTACGGGTCAGGGCGCGGAAGCGCTCGGGGTCAAGGCTGTCGAGGCTGATGTTCAGGCGCGAGACGCCGGCATCGAACAGCGGCTGGGCCAGGCGGCCGAGCTGCGAGCCATTGCTGGTCAGGCACAGTTCGCGCAGGCCGGGCAGGGCGGCGATGCGCGCGCACAGCCCGACGATGCCCTGGCGCACCAGGGGCTCGCCACCGGTCAGGCGGATCTTGCGGGTGCCCAGGGCGACAAAGCGCTCGGCGACCAGGTACAGCTCCTCGAGGCTGAGAATCTGCTGGCGCGGCAGGAACTGCATGTCTTCGGCCATGCAATAGACGCAGCGAAAATCGCAGCGGTCGGTGACCGACATCCGCAGGTAATCGACTTTGCGGTTGAAACCGTCGATCAGGGCCTGGGGGTTCTTTTCCACGTTCACGCTCGACCTGTGCAGTGGCTGGGGGCGGCGAAAGGCCGCAGACAAGGTTCAAGCTATAACCTGCGCCCAGTGACGTCAAATTGCTTTCCCCGACCGCTCGATAAGTCTCCTCTATCACCACCGCAGGCCACGCAGCACAAGGGCTCTGCCGGGTGATCGAGACGGTTTATCACGCTGTCGTTTATTTCGATTGGACGCACTGGGAGCGGCTTCTTAGGCTGGAAAAAACACCGTGCGGAGAAGCGCAGCATGAGCCAGGACGAACACATCAGGGACTACAAGGGGCCGGCCGCCGGCTGGGGCGCGCTCAAGAGCGTGACCAAGAGCTGGCTGGGCAGCGAGAACGCCTTCAAGAACCTGCGGGCCATGCTCAAGACCAACCAGAACGGCGGTTTCGACTGCCCGGGTTGTGCCTGGGGCGAGTCGCCGGAAAGCGACATGGTCAAGTTCTGCGAGAACGGCGCCAAGGCGGTCAACTGGGAGGCCACCGGCCGCTCGGTGGATCCGGCGTTCTTCGCCCGCTACAGCGTCAGCGCCCTGCTCGAGCAGACCGACTACTGGCTCGAATACCAAGGCCGCATCACTCACCCGATGCGCTATGACGCGGCCACCGACCATTACGTCGAAACCAGCTGGGACGAGGCGTTCGCCCTGATCGCCCGGCACCTCAACGGCCTCGAATCGCCGGACCAGGCCGAGTTCTACACCTCGGGCCGGGCCAGCAACGAGGCGGCGTTCCTCTACCAGCTGTTCGTGCGCGCCTATGGCACCAACAACTTCCCCGACTGCTCGAACATGTGCCACGAGGCCAGTGGCGTGGGCATGGCCGAAACCCTCGGCGTGGGCAAGGGCACCGTGGTGTTCCATGACCTGGAGCTGGCCGATGCGATCTTTGTCATCGGCCAGAACCCCGGCACCAACCACCCGCGCATGCTCGAACCGCTGCGCGAGGCGGTCAAGCGCGGCGCCCAGGTGGTTTGCTTCAATCCGCTCAAGGAGCGGGGCCTGGAGCGATTCCAGCATCCGCAGCACCCGTTCGAGATGCTCAGCAACGGCTCCGAACCGACCAACACTGCCTATTTCCGCCCGGCGCTGGGCGGCGACATGGCGGCCATGCGCGGGATCGCCAAGTTCCTCCTGCAGTGGGAGCGCGAGGCGCAGCTCAATGATGAGCCGCCGGTGTTCGACCATGCCTTCATCGCCGAGCACACCAGTGGCGTCGAGGCCTACCTGGCCGTGGTGGACGCCACGCCCTGGGAGCATATCGTCGAGCAGTCGGGCTTGAGCAAGGCCGAGATCGAGCTGGCCGCGCGCATGTACCGCAAGGCCGAGCGGGTGATCATGTGCTGGGCCATGGGCGTGACCCAGCACCGCCACTCGGTGCCGACCGTGCAGGAGATCGTCAACCTGCAGTTGCTGCGCGGCAACGTCGGCAAGCCCGGCGCCGGCCTGTCGCCGGTGCGCGGACACAGCAACGTGCAGGGCGACCGCACCATGGGCATCGACGAGAAGCCCAAGGCGGCGCTGCTCGACGCCATCGAGAAACGCTTCCAGTTCAAGGTGCCCCGCGAGCACGGCCATAACGCCGTGCTGGCGATCCAGGCCATGGAAGAGGGGCGGGCCAAGGTGTTCGTCGCCCTGGGCGGCAACTTCGCCCAGGCGACTCCGGACACCCCGCGTACCCACGCGGCGCTGCGCAACTGCGAACTGACCGTGCAGATTTCCACCAAGCTCAACCGCTCGCACCTGGTCACCGGGCGCGATGCGTTGATCCTGCCGTGCCTGGGCCGCACCGAGATCGACATCCAGGCCGAAGGGCCGCAGGGCGTCACCGTGGAAGACACCTTCAGCATGGTGCACATCTCCCATGGCCAGCTGAAGCCGCGCTCGCCGCTGCTGCGCTCGGAACCGGCCATCGTCGCCGGGATGGCCAAGGCCACCCTGGGCAACAAACCGATCGACTGGGACTACGCGATTGCCGACTACGGCCGCATCCGCGGCATGATCGCCGATGTCATCCCGGGCTTCAGCGAATTCAACGCGCGCCTGCAGCATCCCGGTGGCTTCCACCTGGGCAACAACGCCGCCGAGCGCAACTTCCGCACGGCCACCGGCAAGGCGCGCTTCACCCCCAGCCCGCTGCCGGAGCAGCTGGTCAACGCCCAGGTGCTGGCCCGTGGTGACAAGCCCGACCTGATCCTGCAGACCCTGCGTTCCCACGACCAATACAACACCACGCTGTACGGGCTGGATGACCGCTACCGTGGCGTGTTCGGCCTGCGCGAGGTGGTGTTCGTCAATGAGGCGGATATCCGTCGACTGGGCTTCGAACCGGGCGAGGAGGTGGACCTGGTGTCGCTCTGGGAGGATGGTCGCGAGCGGCGGGTCTCGGGGTTCCGCCTGGTGGCCTATGACGTGCCGCAAGGCCAGGCGGCGGCCTACTATCCAGAGACCAACCCGCTGGTGCCGCTGGAGAGCTATGGCGAGGGGACCTACACGCCGACCTCGAAGTTCGTGGCGATCAAGCTGGAGAAGGCCAAGCCTGGTAACCGGATCGAGGCGACGATCACCCCCGACTGACAGGGCGTGGGCGATGGCGTGGGAGCGGCGCCTCCGCCCGCTCCTAGCGCCCCACCGGATACGCCGTGGTGTACTTCATCTGCTCCATGGCAAAGCTCGAGGTGATGTTCGACAGCCCGTCGGTGCTGGTGATCAACTTCTTGTAGAAGCGGTCGTAGGCGGCAATGTCGCCCACCACCACCCGCAGCATGTAGTCCCAGTCGCCAGACATGCGGTAGACCTCCATCACCTCCTCGAACGCCGTCACCGTGGCGGCGAACTGCGCCAGCCAGGCGCTGTCGTGGCGCTGCGTCTTGAGCTGGACGAACACCGTCAGGCCCAGGCCCAGGCGCTCGGGGTCGAGCAGGGCGACGCGGCCGCGGATGTAGCCTTCCTCTTCCAATCGCTTGACCCGCTTCCAGCACGGCGTGGTGGACAGGTTGACCGACTCGGCCAGGTCCTTGAGTGACAGCGACGCGTCGCGCTGGAGCAGGGTGAGGATATGCTGGTCGAAACTGTCCATGATGTCGTCAGGTGGGGTGGAGGAAAGTTTTCCAAGGTTAGCCGCATGCTGAGAACGTTGAAACCCTTTCAGGCGCTTCGTCGACAGCAACGTTCCGTTGGCGCCGGGGCCCGGCGGATATGAGATAGTGGCGGTTTTCCATCCTCAGTCAATGGACCCGACCATGTCCGACAAACCGCGCAATTTTGCCACCCGCACCATCCACGCCGGCGAGCAGTCCAGCGTCGCCGACAACGCCATCTTCCCGGCCATCGTCACTTCCAGCTCGTTCATCAAGCGCGGCCTGGACGACAACCCCGAATACGCCTACAGCCGGGTCAGCAACCCGACCCGGCATGCCTACGAGACCTGCGTGGCCGCACTGGAGGAGGGCGTCGGCGCGGTCGCCTGCGCCTCGGGCGTCAGCGCCACCGCCACGGTGCTCGAACTGCTGTCCAAGGACGCCCATGTGGTGGTGATGAACGGTGTCTATGGCGGCACCTTCCGCCTGCTGGAAGACTACCGTGGACGCACCTCGGGCCTGACCACCACCTATGTCGACCTCAACGACGTCGAGGCCGTGGCCGCGGCGATCCGCCCGGACACGCAACTGATCTGGATCGAGTCGCCGACCAACCCGCTGCTGCACCTGGTGGACATCAAGGCGGTCTGCGACCTGGCCCGCGCCCGTGGGGTGATGACCTGCATCGACAACACCTTCTGCTCGCCCTGGAACCAGCAGCCGATCACCCAGGGCGTGGACCTGGTGATGCATTCGGCGAGCAAGTACATCGGCGGCCACTCCGACCTGACCGGCGGCGTGGTGGTGGCGGCCAATCACGAGCTGCTGGGCCGTTTGCGCAAGATCAGCATGGCGGTCGGCGCGATCCAGGGGCCGTTCGACTGCTACCTGGCGCTGCGCGGGCTGAAGACCCTCGATGTACGCATGGAGCGCCAGAGCGCCAATGCCCTGCGCGTGGCGCAGTTCCTCGAACAGCATCCGCAGGTCGAGCAGGTCTACTACCCGGGGCTGGAAAGCCATCCGCAGCATGAACTGAGCAAGCGTCAGATGCGCACCGGCGGTGCGGTGGTGGCGTTGCGCATCAAGGGAGATCGGGCCGCGGTCAACCGCCTGGTCGAGGCGCTGTCGATCTTTGTCCTGGCCGATTCGCTGGGCGGGGTGGAGAGCATGATCAACCACTCCTGGAGCATGTCGCACAACTCCCTGAGCCCGGAGCAGAAGGGCGTGATGGGGATCAGCGAGAACCTGGTGCGGTTGTCGATCGGGATCGAGGACTACCGGGATCTGATCGAGGACCTGGATGCGGCGTTGAAGGCGTCCGCGTAACGACCGCCGACGCTATCGCGGGTTTGCCCCGCGATGGCGTCAGTGAGGGGAATCAGGATTTGGGCGGATGGACGATCCGTTCGATCTTGTCCTTGAGCAGCAGGCGTTCCCTGCGCAGCAGGTTGACGGTGTCGTCGTTGGTGGCGTTGCCTTCGGCGGCCACCACTTCCTTGTCCTTGGCGTTGTATTCCTTGTGCAGCTTGTGCAGGTCCTGGTTCTTGTCGATGAGGGCCTGGAACTGGTCGGCGGTCACGTGCAGGTCTGCGAGCAAATCATGCGGAACTGGCATTTCTTCACCTCTCTCAGGGTTGGTAAACGAGCCTGAACCAAGAGGATAGTCGCCTTTGCCGCATTGCGGGACTGGGTTAGGCTGTCGCCCATCCCTGCGTAACCGGAACCTGCGCCATGCCTCACCTGAACCTGGAATACAGCGACAACCTGCGCGAACTCAACGTCGACGTGCTGCTGCTGCGACTGAATCACGCCCTGGTCGGCAGCGGCCAGTTCGCCGAAGAGCTGGACATCAAGAGCCGTGCCCAGGCCTTCGCCCAGTATCGGATCGGTACCGCGCCGAGCGAGCGGGCCTTCGCCCATGTGCGCCTGGCGATCCTCAGCGGACGCACGCCGCAAGTGAAACAGCAGTTGTCCAACAGCCTGCTCGAGGTACTGCGCGAAGCGATCCCCGGCCAGCCCGGTCTGGACATCCAGCTGTGCGTGGAGGTCCTGGACATCGATCGCGAGCCGTACGCCAAGCTTCGCCTGCCTGGCTGAATGGCAGCTGAATGAAAGTTGTTTAACCGATGAAAGATGTCGACAGACTAATTGTTGGCGTCTTTTTCACAAAAAATTGATGCTAGGCTTTCTAGAGTTCGGCCAACTTTCCAACCTGCCCGTCCGGGCGCGTTGGCCGCTGATGAACTCTTATTGCGAACGCCATGCTGAAACTCAAATCCCTGCGGACCGAATGGGTCACGCTGCTGGCCAGCCTGTACCTGTTGATCGGCTTCAACACCTTGCTTTGGCAACACCTGGAGTCCATCGTGCCGCCGGGCATGGTGGGGTTGTGGCTGAGCCTGGCATTCGCCGTGCTGATGCTGTTCGCCTTCAATCTCATACTCACCTTGCTGGCGTTTCGTTATGTACTGAAGCCGGTATTGATCGTGTTGTTCATCAGTGGCGCAAGTGTCGCTTACTTCATGAATCAATATGGTGTGCTTATTGATGCCGGCATGTTCCGCAATGTCGCTGAAACCAATGTCGCGGAAGTGCGCGACCTGCTCTCGCTGAAGTTTGCCGTTTATATCCTGCTGCTGGGTGTGCTGCCGTCGCTGCTGGTATGGAAGGCCAGGATCGACTATCGCCCCTGGCACCGCGAGCTGCTGGGCAAGCTGGTGGTCAGCGGTGCCTGCGTCGCAGCCTTGGGTTCGGTAGCGCTGGTCAACTATCAGGGGTTGGCGTCGCTGTTTCGCAATCACCATGAACTGCGCCTGATGCTCACGCCGAGCAATATCGTCGGGGCTTCCATCGGCTATGTCAGCGAGCAAGTGGGCAGCGCCACCCGGCCGTTCCAGCCATATGGCGAAGATGCCCGTCGCGACAGCGCCTGGCAGCAGCACGCACGCAAGTCACTGACCGTGCTGGTGGTCGGTGAAAGTGCCCGGGCGGATAACTTCGGCCTGCTCGGCTATGCCCGCGACACCACGCCACGGCTGGCCAAGGAGCAGGGCCTGCTGAGCTTCACCGATGTCCATTCCTGCGGCACCGAGACCGCCGTGTCGGTGCCCTGCATGTTCTCCGGCATGCCGCGCAAGGACTACGACGCACGCGTGGCCAAGAACCGTGAAGGGTTGCTCGACATCCTCCAGCGCGCAGGGTTGGCGGTGCAGTGGCGTGATAACCAGTCCGGCTGCAAGGGCACCTGCGACCGGGTGCAATTTATCGATGTGAGCAACCTCAAGGACCCGGCGCTGTGCGCCAGTGGCGAGTGCCATGACGAGATCCTGCTGCAGGGCTTGGCCGAGCTGCTGGACAACCTCGACCAGGACACCGTGCTGGTGCTGCACCAGATGGGCAGCCATGGCCCCGAGTACTTCAAGCGCTACCCCGCGGGCAACGAAGCCTTCACCCCGGTGTGCCGCAGCAACGCCCTGAACCAGTGCAGCCAGCAGGCGATCGTCAACGGCTACGACAACACCGTGGCCTACACCGACAAGGTGCTGGCCACCCTGATCGACACCTTGCGCAGTCGACAGGACAAGGTCGACACCGCGATGATCTATCTTTCAGACCATGGCGAATCGCTGGGCGAGTACAACCTGTTCCTGCACGGCACGCCCTACATGATCGCGCCGGACCAGCAAAAGCACGTGCCGCTGCTGGCCTGGTTCTCCGACAGCTACCGCCAGGATTTCGGCCTGGACACCGAATGCCTGGGCAAGCTGCGTGATGCGCCGCTGTCCCAGGACAACCTGTTCCACTCGATGCTCGGGCTGTTGCAGGTGCGCACCGAGGTCTACCAGCGATCGCTGGACATGTTCGCCAGCTGCCGGCCGTGGCTGGCGGCCAAACGCTGAGCGGTCGACCGCCCGGCACCATGGATGGCGCGAGGTTTCACCCCCAGGGGCCGCGCCGTATATACTGCGCGCCAATGTTAGTGGGAGAGCCTCGTGGCCATCGAAATACACTGGATCCGTGACGACCAGAACCTGGCCGAACACTGCCGAAGCTGGCGCGAACAGCCCTTCGTGGCCCTCGACACCGAATTCATGCGGGTCGACACCTTCTACCCAAAGGCCGGCCTGATCCAGATCGGTGTCGGCCAGTGCGCCTACCTCATCGACCCCCTGCTGATCCGCGACTGGCAGCCGCTGGCCGGGCTGCTCGAGGACAGCGGCGTGGTCAAGGTGCTGCATGCCTGCAGCGAAGACCTGGAAGTGCTGCTACGCCTGACCGGCAAGCTACCCCAGCCGTTGTTCGACACCCAGCTGGCCGCCGGCTACCTGAACATCGGTTTCTCCATGGGCTATTCGCGCCTGGTGCAAGAGGTGCTGGGGCTCGAGCTGCCCAAGGGCGAGACCCGCTCCGACTGGCTGCAGCGCCCGCTGTCCGACACTCAGGTGAGCTACGCCGCCGAGGACGCCGTGCACCTGGCCGAGCTGTTCGATGCCCTGCGCCCGCGCCTGTCGGATGACAAGTACGCCTGGGTGCTGGAAGACGGCGCCGAACTGGTCGCCGCGCTGCGCCGTGAAGTCGAGCCCGAAACCCTGTACCGCGACGTCAAGCTGGCCTGGAAGCTCGGTCGCCAGCAACTGGCGGTGCTCCGTGAACTGTGCGCCTGGCGCGAACGTGAGGCCCGCAGCCGCGATGTGCCGCGTAACCGCATCCTCAAGGAACACTCGCTGTGGCCCATGGCCAGGAGCCAGCCTGACAGCCCGTCGGCACTGGCGAAAATCGAAGAGATGCACCCGCGCACCATCCGCCAGGACGGTGAGCAGCTGATCCAGCTGATCAAGCGTGCCGCCAGCCAGCCGCAGGAGCAATGGCCAGAGCCGCTGCCCGAGCCGCTGCCGATCGAAGCCGCCGGCATCCTCAAGCGCCTGCGCGCCATCGGCCAGGCCGAGGGTGAGCGGCTGGGCATCGCCCCGGAACTGATGCTGCGCAAGAAAGCCCTCGAAGCCCTGCTCAAGAGCGGCTACCCCGACGGTCCCTATCAACTGCCCGATTCGCTGCGCGGCTGGCGTCGCGAACGCATGGGCCAGGCCCTGCTGGACGACCTGGCGGGCGCCGGAGATTCCCGATGAAACGTATCTGCTCGATCTACAAGAGCCCACGCAAGAATGAAATGTACCTCTACGTGCTCAAGGCCGAGGGCCTGGAGCGTGTGCCGGAGGCGCTGCTGCCATTCTTCGGCAAGCCGGTGCATGCTTTCGACCTGGTGCTGACGCCTGAGCGCACACTGGCCCGCGAGGACATCGCCAAGGTGCTGGAGAACCTCGACAAGCAGGGCTACCACCTGCAGATGCCACCGCCGGAAGACGACTACATCGAGCACTTGCCCGAAGAGCTGCTGCGTCGCAACGACCCGGCCTGACCCAGGCGCGGTTCCCTTTTTACCTGCGGCCCGCCTGGCGGGCCGCTTCCGTTGTTTGCCAAGGTTGTGTGTCACATGCGCGTTCTGATCGCTGAACAGGATCATGCCAACTATGCTCGCCTGCTGGGCGAAGCGGCACCGGACCTGGAAGTCCTGACCAGCGGCGACTCCGCCGAACTGGCACGCCTGGCCCCCGATTGCCCGGTGTGGCTGGGCCAGCCGGACCTGCTGGCCAGTCTGTTGCGCCAGGGCCACAAGCCTCGCTGGATGCAGTCGACCTGGGCCGGGATCACCCCGTTGCTGGCCGACGGCCTGCCACGCGACTACCGCCTGACCCGGGCGGTGGGCATCTTCGGCCAGGTGATGGCCGAGTACATGCTCACCTACATGCTCGGCCATGAGCGCGATGTGCTGTCGCGACTGGTCAGCCAGGTCGAGCGGCGCTGGGATGACCGCCCGGGGCGGACCCTGGAAGGGCGGCGGGTGCTGATCGTCGGTACCGGCGATATCGGCCAGCGGGTGGCCGAGTTCCTCGTGCCGTTCGGTGTCATCCTGCACGGTGTGGCCAGCAGCGCCCGCAAGCAGGCGCCCTTCGTCGAAGTGGCGGGCCTCGACCAGCTGCCGCGCCTGGTCGGCCAGGCCGACTACGTGCTCAACCTGCTGCCCGATACCCCGGCCACCCATGACCTGTACGATGCGGCGCTGTTCAAGTGCTTCCGGCCCAGTGCCTTGTTCATCAATGCCGGGCGTGGCGTGGCGGTAGTCGATGCCGATCTGGTCGAAGCGCTCAAGCAGGGCCATCTGGCTGGCGCGGTGATCGATGTCTGCCGCCAGGAACCATTGCCCCAGCGCCATCCGTTCTGGACCGCCTGGGGACTGCTGCTGACCGGGCACAGCTCGGCGCCGACCTCGCCGGCGGCGATGGTGCGGTTGTTCGTGGAGAATGCGCGGGCCTATGCGGTGGAGCAGGCCCTGCGGGGCGAGGTGGATTTCGCGAGGGGTTACTGAAAGAGGTTTGCCTGATGCGACCTCATCGCGGGGCAAGCCCGTTTCCACGGGCACCTGCCTCGCGATAAGGCGATCACAACCTTAGAGGCTGAACTCACCTTCGGCCGCCAGCTCGCTCAGCGGTCGGCGCGGGCTCGGCACTTCGCGGGCCTGCAGGCCTTCGGCCAGGGTCGCCTTGTCGCCCAGCTTGCCGATCGCCACCATCGCATGCAGCGCGTAGCCCTCGGGGATCTTCAGCTCGCTGCGCGCCAGGTCCTGGTCGAAGCCGGCCATGCCATGGCTGTGCCAGCCGCTGATGCTCGCCTGCAGCGCCAGATGGCCCCAGGCTGAGCCGGTGTCGAAGGTGTGCCACAGCGCAGGCTTTTCTTCATCGGAGCCGGGCGCTGCGAAGGTGGTCTTGGAGATGATCAGCACCAGCGCCGAAGCGTGCTGCGCCCAGCTGCGGTTGAACTCGTTGAGGATGCCCAGGTAGCGTTCCCAGCTCGGCGTGTCGCGGCGGGCGTAGAGGAAGCGCCACGGCTGCGAGTTGTAGGCCGACGGAGCCCAGCGCGCGGCCTCGAGGAAGCTCAGCAAGGTTTCCTGGCTGATCGGCTCGGCGGTGAAGGCGCGGGGCGACCAGCGATTGATGAACTGCTCGTTGATGGCATAGTCGGCGATGCGTGGGGTGGCGCTCATGGGTGCTCCTGCAAGGGCGGGGGAAAATACCGCACGCTACTGCGTCCGGTGAGCACTGACAAGCGGTCTGGCGTTGCCGCCGGACTGCCTCTAGACTGGCGCCGCCGCGCGCCGCGGCTTGACGTTGACTGCAGGAAACCGTGTGATGATCGCCGATACCGCGCCCTTCTGGCGGCGCAAGACCCTCGACCAGCTCGATGACCAGGAATGGGAGTCGCTCTGCGACGGCTGCGGCCTGTGCTGTCTGCAGAAACTCGAGGACGAGGAAGACAACAGCGTCTATTACACGAGTATCGCCTGCAAGCTGCTGGACCTGCAGACGTGCCAGTGCAGCGACTACCCCAATCGCTTCGAGCACGTCCCCGACTGCATCCAGCTGACCCCCGGCAAGGCCGACCAGTTCAAGTGGCTGCCGCCCACCTGCGGTTACCGCCTGGTCAGCGAGGGACAGGACCTGCCGGCCTGGCACCACCTGGTCAGCGGTGATCGCCAGCAGGTGCACGAGCAGCGCATTTCCCGGTCGGGGCGCATGCTCAGCGAGAACGACGTGGATGAAGACGACTGGGAAGACCATCTGATCTTCCGCGCAGGTTGAGTGTCCGGGAAACAAGGAGTTTTTATGCGTCGCCTGTTGTTGCTGGTTGTCGGCCTGCTGGCCAGTTCGCAGGTCCTGGCGAAGAAGGTCGACCTCGATTACCAGGTGCGCCTGCTGCCGCAGAGCGGCCAGGCCGAGGTGCGCCTGACCCTGGCCGACGGCAGTGCGGTGCGCAGCCTGGACTTCGACTTGGGCAAGCCTGGTGCCTACAGCGACTTTCTCGCCGATGGCCAGTGGCAGGTGCAGAACGGACGTGGCGTCTGGCACCCGGCGGCGGGCAAGACCAGCCTCAGCTACCGCGTGCTGCTCGACCAGCAACCCCGTGGCGGCGCCCATGAGGCGCGCATCACGCCGCACTGGGCGCTGTTCCGTGGTGACCAGCTGGTGCCGCCGGCGCGCCTCGACCAGCAGGATGGCACCGAGCTGGTCTCGCGCCTGACCTTCGACCTGCCGACGGGCTGGAAAAGCGTCGAAACCGCCTGGCCACGTATCGGCCGGCAGAAATTTCGCATCGACGATGTGTCGCGGCTGTTCGACCGGCCCACCGGCTGGATGCTCGCCGGCAACCTGGGCAGTCGTCGGGCGCGCCTGGGCGTCACAGAGGTGACCGTGGCCGCGCCGCAAGGCCAGGGCATGCGGCGCATGGACACGCTGACCCTGCTGACCTTTATCTGGCCGCAGTTGCAGGCGGTGTTCCCGCGCAACCCTCCGAAGCTGCTGCTGGTCGGTGCCCGTGACGAGATGTGGCGCGGCGTGCTGGCCGGCAACAACTCGCTCTATCTGCACAGCACGCGCCCGCTGGTCAGCGAGAACGGCACCAGCCCGGTGCTGCGTGAATTGGTGCAGCTGTTCGCCCAGATCAACGACCGCGACGGCAGCGACTGGCTGGGCGAGAGCCTGGCCGACTATTACGCCACCGAGCTGCTGCGCCGCGCTGGTGGCATGAGCGATGATCGCTACGAGGCGCTGCAGGCCCGTCAGCACAAGCTGGCTGCCAAGGTGAACCACCTCAAGGGCGCCAAGGCCGATGCCGCGCAGGTGGCCCGTGGCGTGCTGCTGCTGCAGGCGCTGGATCGCGAGATCCGCCTGCACCACCACGACAAGCGCTCGCTGGACGACGTCGCCCGTGCGCTGATGCGCCTGTCGAGCGTCAGCACCGAGGAGTTCGTGCAGATCAGCGAGAACGTGCTGGGGCGGCAGTCCGAAGTATTGCAAAGCAAGGTATTGCGCTAAGCGCAGGATCTATCGCGGCAAGCCCGTTCCCACGGCCCCGGACATCATTTTGAACGCGGGCTCGTGGAAGCGGGCTTGCCCGCGATGCTTTCAACCGCCAGTCACCGTCGCGGTACGGGTTGCCGCCTCGGCGCTGGCCTTCAGCGCCTTGAGCTCGGCAGCGCCTCGTTCTATGTCGCGATGCAGGCGCAGGTACTCGGCGCGATGCCGCAACCACCATGCCTTGGTCGAGCAATGCCCGCTCACGCCACGGGCCAGCGCCAAGCCGCCTACGGCAACCTGCAACATCCCCAGCAGGCCACCGTGGCGCAGCCCCTTGCTGATCATCAACGCGCCCCCAGCCAGGGAGCTGACGCGCTCCAGGCCGTGGACATTATGTTTCGGTGCGTCCGTTGTCCAATGGATATCGTGCATCGCCTGGTCTCCTCAGGTTGGTGATATCCAGCAGACTTTGACCAGCGTGCAAGCGTTCAGTGTAATTTGCCGCGTGGCTGCCCCGCCCAACTTCGAGGCTATCCTGAGCAAGGTGGGTTTATAACACTTGGGTGTGGGTGCCGTTGGCGAGCATGTTGGTTGTAATGAAACTTTTGATCAGCGTATTCAGTCGTGACATGGTTTGGCTGCCGTGGCTGATCTACCGCGCGCTCAGAAGCAAAAGCACAACAGCAACGGCCTACGGTAGCGTTTATTTCGCCGCGTAGACGCCAGGCTTGCACGGGAGCCGGATTGGGGGGGCGCAAGGCGTGAGGGCTACTTGAACTTCGGCCCCGAGCGGGTGTTCAAGCCTTTGGCCATGCGGTCGTACAGCACCACATTCACCGTCGCCGCCAGGTTCATGCAGCCTTCTGTCGGGATGTAGATCGTCTCTTCGCACCAGCCGCGCACGTCTTCGCTCAACGAGCCATCCTCTGGCCCGAAGATGTAGATCGCCCGGTCCGGGTGGGTGTACTCAGGCAATGGCCGTGCGCCTTCCACCAGCTCCACGGCCACCGGGGTGCAGCCCAGGGGAATGATGCGCTGCAGGTCGTCGATGCCGATCAGCGGGATGTCGTAGTGCACGCGCTTGGTATCGGTGACGAAGTCGCGGGCGCGCTCATAACGCTTGCCGGTGTAGAACACCGAGTTGACGCCATAGCAGCCCGCGGCGCGCATCACCGAGCCTACGTTTTCCGCGGATTTGGGGTTGAACAGGCCGATGCAGCTGTACCGTTTGTTCGCCACGTGTCGGGGCCCTTCGTAAAAAAAGAGCGCGATTATACGGGCTTGCCGGCACGCCGGGGGCGCGAATCGACGTTCAGTCCTTCTTCATCAGCGCGGCCAGGCCGGCGAACGGGTTGTGGGTGGCCACGGCGACTTTCGGCGTGCTCAGCGAACCTTCGCTGAAATACTGCTGGTCGGTGTAGCGGGCGTGCTCGTTGTCGTGGCAGTACAGGCACAGCAACTCCCAGTTGGAGCCGTCCTGGGGGTTGTTGTCGTGGTTATGGTCGCGGTGGTGCACGGTCAGTTCCGACAGGCGTTTGCCGGAGAACTCGCGGGTGCAACGGCCGCAGACGTGGGGATACATCTTCAGCGCCTTGTCGCGGTAGCCCATTTCCTTGTCGCGCTTGGCGTCGGCGAGGATGCGGTCGAGACGGGCGGTGGCGTCGGAGGTGGAGCTCATGGTGTTACCTTTTTTCTGATCAGGGCAATGACGGTTATGCCGTTGAGTCTAGCGCGCCTGTGGGCCGGGCGGACAGGCAAAATCGCGCCATTGGGCGTAGCCTGTAGGGAGGTTTCTGACAGGAGGCTGCCGATGTTGCATGCGATCCTCGCCGCGTTGTTGCTTGGCGCTGTATCCACGGCCGACGCCGCGGGCCAGCAACGGCCGCTCACGACGGTTCCCGGGGCGCCCGGGACCGCGACGCCGACCCCTTACCCGCAGATCACCCCGAGCACGCCGCCCAAGGCCGGTGCCAACCGGCCGGGCGCGCCGCTGTTGCCGCCAATGCCGCTGCCGGGGCCACCCAAGGACCAGCCGTTGCCCGGGCTGAGCCAGGACCCGCCGAAACCGCCTGACAAGGGCCGCTAGACTTGCTGCGCCAGGCGCTGGCCATCCTGCATGCGCAGGCGTTTTGACAAGGCCACGGCGAGGGCGCGGATGATCCGTGCGGCGATGCGCGGCGCTTCGTTGAGCATCTTTTCCAGCGCGTCCTTGCCCAGGGTCAGCAGCTGGCAGTCGCTGGCGGCCACGCAGGTGGCCGAGCGGCGTTCGCCGTCGAGCACGGCCATCTCGCCGAAGGCCCGGCCCTTGCGCAGGGTGGCGATCTCCACCTGGGCGCCGTTGCCGTCGGTCTTGCGCACCGAGACCACGCCGCGATGGAGGATGCACATGAAGGTGCCGGCGTCGCCTTCGCTGAACAGGGTCTGGCCCTGGGCCACGGCGGCGAGGCTGAAGTAGCCGGCGGCGGCGAGGAAGTCACCGGGCTGCAGGGTGTCGAACAGGCCGCAGTCCATGAGCATGTCGCGGATTTCGGCGTTCAGGTGCTGGGTGTCGGGCATGTGTTGTTCTTCTTCGAATGTCTGGAAAGCGCCACAAACTGCTGGGTAAGTAGTGAGGCATCGTGGGAGCGGGCTTGACCCGCGATCAGGTTCGACCAGGCGATGACGCTGCCTGGTCTGTCCTCATCGCGGGGCAAGCCCGCTCCCACGTCAGCTTGACGCTATGACAACGAAAATCGCGTTTTACGCCACGCCCAGTTCATTGAAGACGAACGCATACTCCAGCGCCACATCGCGCAGCCCCTGGTAGCGCCCGCTCATGCCGCCGTGGCCCGCGCCCATCTCGGTCTTGAGCAGCAGCAGGTTGTCGTCGGTCTTGCGCGTGCGCAGGCGCGCCACCCACTTGGCCGCCTCCCAGTACTGCACGCGGCTGTCGTTGTAGCCGGCGACCACCAGCAGCGCCGGGTAGGCCTGCGCCTTGACGTTCTCGTAGGGCGCGTAGGCCTTGATCCGCTCGTACACCTCGGGCTCCTCGGGGTTGCCCCATTCGTCGTACTCGGTGACGGTCAGCGGCAGCTCGGGGTCTAGCATGGTGTTGAGCACATCGACGAACGGCACTTCGGCGATGGCGCAACGGAATAGCTCGGGGCGCAGGTTGAGCACCGCGCCCATGAGCAGACCACCGGCACTGCCACCGCTGATCGCCAGGCGTTCGCGGGTGGTCACGCCTTCGGCGATCAGGTGCTCGGCGCAAGCGATGAAGTCGTCGAAGCTGTTGTGCTTGTGCTCCTGCTTGCCGGCCCGGTACCAGGCCTCGCCCAGCTCGCCGCCGCCGCGTACATGGGCGATGGCGAAGGCCACGCCGCGCTCCAGCAGGCTCAGGCGGGCATGGGAGAACCACGGGTCGAGGCTCTCGCCGTAGGCGCCGTAGCCGTAGAGATAGAGCGGCACCGTCTTGCCTTCGTCAGCGCGACGGCGCACCAGGCTGATCGGTACCCGAGTGCCGTCCTTGGCCACCGTCCACAGACGCTGGCTGATGTAGTCGTCGGCGTCGAAGGCGCCGAGCACCGGAGTCTGCTTGAGCACCTGCTGGGCGCCCGTGGCCAGGTCCAGCTGGCGCACCTGGGCCGGGCGGTTGAGGGCTTCATAGCGCAGGCGGATGCGTGTGCTGGCGAATTCCAGGCTGTCCTGCACGTAGAGGCTGTAGGCGGCGTCCGGCAGCTCGACGCGGTAAGCCGGCAGGCCTTGCGGGTGCACTTCGATGATCGGCAGGCCGCCTTCGCGCAGGCTCAGGGACAACGCCGTGGCATTGAGGCTGAGCCCTTCGAGCATGACGTCGTCACGGTGCGGCACCAGCACCTGCCACTGCGCGCGGGTCGGCACGCTGTCGGCCGGCGCGTGGAACAGGGCGAAGTTGATGCCGTCCTGGTTGCTGCGCACGAACCAGCGCCACTGACCGTCGAGCTGGCCGTGGTCGGGGAAGTACTCATGGCCTTCGACCCGCGGCGTCAGGCAGGTGTAATCAGCCTGTGGCGTGGCGGCATCGAGCACCCAGGCCTCGCTGGTGGTCTTGCTGTTGAGCAGCAGCACCAGTTGGCGCTCGGAGCTGGCGCGGTAGCAGTGCAGGAAGAAGCGCCCGTCGGGCTCCTCGAAGACCGTGGCGGCGTCGGTCTCGCCCAGGGTGTGGCGGCGCAGGCGCCAGGGGCGGTGGGTGTCGTCCAGTTCGGCGAAGAACAACGTCTGGCTGTCGTTGGCCCAGGTCATGCTGCCGTCGCAGTCGTCGAAGGGCAGGGCGGTCAGCGCGCCGTTGGCCAGGTCCTTGACGTACAGGGTGTAGATCTCGTCGCCGCTGGTGTCCAGGCTGTAGGCCAGCAGGCGGTGGTCGGGGCTGACGCTGAAGGCGCCGAGGGAAAGAAAGCCGCCATTGGCCAGGGCGTTGGGATCGAGCAGCAGCTCCTCGCGGTTTTCATCGACGGTGTTGCTGTCGTCGGCCGGGCGCGGGCAGCGGTAATGGCGCGGGTATTCGTCGCCCGCGGTGGTACGGGTGTAGTAGAGGTACGGGCCCCAGGGCGAGGGCAGCGACAGGTCGGTCTCGAGGATGCGGCCCTTGATCTCTTCGAACAGCTGTTCACGCAGCGGCGCCTGGTCGGCGAGGACGGCTTGCTGGTAGGCGTTTTCCGCTTCCAGGTAGGCCAGGACCTCGGGGGTGTCGCGCTGCTGCAGCCAGGCGTAGGGGTCTTGGCCTTCGGCTTGATGGGCGATCGGGGCGGGAAGGGGTAGGGGCATGGGTGATCTCATCGATTGTGGACCCCATCGCGGGGCAAGCCCGCTCCCACGCCTGATCGAGGTCTGGACGTGGGAGCGGGCTTGCCCCGCGAAGGGCCGCTGCAGGTCCCTTGCGGGGCGGGGGCAGCCTGCGCCGGGAAAAGTGTTTATCATAGGCATCTCTTTGCCTGGCTTGCACCCACACCATGACCGAACACGACTATACCCTCGCCTGGGGCCTGTACGCCGTTGCCGCCCTGGGCTGCCTGCTGGTGGGCTTCAAGCTGACCGGCTGGATGTGGCGCTGGTTGCGCGAGCCGCTGCGGGTGATCATCGCCGTATTGCTGTTCTCGCCGACCATCGTCGACCCGGTCAAGGAAAGCTTCGCCCCGGCCATTGCCATCACCGCGCTGGACGTCGCCTTCAAGGTCGGCAACAACGCCTGGCGCGCCGCCTCCGACCTGGCCATGTACGGCATGCTCGCCTTTGCCCTGTACATCGTCTTCGTGCTGATCCGCTGGCCGCTGGAAAAGCGTGCCCGCGAGCGCCGCGCCCAGTGTGAGGCCGCCGCCCAGCGCCAGGCCAAGGAAGAAGACGAGGTCGTGGCCGAAGCGTCCCTGGCCGCCAACCGTCAAGACCGCTACCGCGACGATCCGCCCCCCGCCCCCGTGCGCCGCTCCGGGCCCGGGCAGGGCCGCGTCGAACCCCGACTTTAAGCCAGGAGCCGCAACATGTGCGAACTGCTGGGCATGAGCGCCAACGTCCCCACCGACATCGTCTTCAGCTTCACCGGCCTGATGCAGCGCGGCGGGCGCACCGGCCCGCACCGCGATGGCTGGGGCATCGGTTTCTATGAAGGGCGCGGCCTGCGCCTGTTCCAGGATCCGGCGGCGAGCAGCGAGTCGGAAGTGGCCAACCTGGTGCAGCGTTACCCGATCAAGAGCGAAGTGGTCATCGGCCATATCCGCCAGGCCAACGTCGGCAAGGTCTGCCTGTCCAACACCCACCCATTCGTGCGTGAGCTGTGGGGGCGCAACTGGTGCTTCGCGCACAACGGCCAGCTGGGCGATTTCACCGGCCAGCGCACGTTCTACCGGCCGATCGGCGACACCGACAGCGAAGCGGCCTTCTGCGACCTGCTCAACCGCGTGCGCGAAGCCTTCCCCGAGCCGGTCGAGGTCGAGCAACTGCTGCCAGTGCTGGTCGAAGCCTGCGCCGGGTACCGTGGCCAAGGCGTGTTCAACTGCCTGCTCAGCGACGGCGACTGGCTGTTCTGCTTCTGCTCGACCAAACTGGTGCACATCACCCGCCGCGCACCGTTCGGCGCGGCGCGGCTGAAGGATGTCGACCTGATCGTCGATTTCCACACGCAAACCACCCCCAACGACGTGGTCACGGTGATCGCCACCGAGCCGCTGACCGAGAATGAGACCTGGAACCGCTACGGGCCGGGTGAGTGGGGCTTGTGGCGGCATGGCGAGTGCATTGCCCACGGCCAGAGTTAAGGAAGCTGCATGTTCAGAAGTTACCTGCGTTTGCTGTTGTTCACCTTCGGCCTGCTGGCCGGTCTCCAGGTGCCGGGGTTGGTCAAGGACTACAGCCAGCGCGTCGAGGCGCACCTGCTCGAATCGCGCCAGGCGCTCGACGGCTTCCGCCAGACCGCGCAGCGCTTCTTCAACGGTGACCTGCAGGCGCTGGTGCGGCATTACCGGGGCAGCGACGATCCGGTGTTCAACAGCGATGCCAACAGCATCGAGAGCCTGCTGATCCGCAACCAGTTGCTCGAGCATGAATGGCAAGCCCTGCAGGGCTCGTGGGTGAGCCGCACCTGGCATGTGCTGGTGCAGCCGGAGCCGGCACTGCGCGAGGAGACGCTCAAGGGCTACAGCTATCAGATCCTGCTGGTGCCCGAGGCGATCGGCTGGGGGATCGGCAGCGGGTTCGTGCTGGCGTTTGTGGTCGAGAGCCTGTTGTTGGTGATTGGCTGGGTGATTCTTGGTGGACGGCGCAAGGCGGTGAAGGAAAGCTGGCGCTAGCTTTTCCGGCCCTGCGGCAGCTCAGACCAGCACGATCCGCTGCCCGCCCACATCCCGCGCATAGCGCTCCAGCACCTGCCGGCACACGCCGACCACCTCGTCCACCAGCGCCACGCCGGTCTGCCAGGCCACCACCAGCTCCAGGCTCGGCGGTGGCTGCAAGCCCTCCAGCAACACCAGCTCGCCGCGGCTCAGTTCGCCATCCACCAGCGCCGGCGGCAGTGCGCCGATGCCGAAGCCGTCGCGCAGCAGGCGGGTGATGGCCGCCACCGAGTTCACGCAGTTCAGGCGCGGCGTCTCGGCCCCGGCGGCCTGCAACAGGCCGAGCACCTCCTGGTGCGGTCGCGAGTTCTTCGAGAAGGTGACGATGCGCTCGCGGGCCAGTTCCGCCAGCGAGGCGTAGGTGCGGTGGTGCGGGGAGCCTGCGGCGACGATCCAGCCCATCGGGTAGCGCGCCAGGTCGTGGCTGCGGATCGACTGCTCGCGCAGCAGGTCGGTCTGCAGGATCACGTCGAGAAAACCCTTCTGCAGCTGCTCGCGCAGGTTCAGCGCGGTATCGGCCACCAGCTCGATCTCCACCTGCGGGTAGCGCTCGCCCAGCTCCGCCACCAGGGCGCTCATCCAGGTGTGGATGACCGTGTCCATCACCCCCAGGCGGATGCGTCCGGTCTTGGCCCGGTCGCTGTCCAGTGACTGCTTCATGGCCTTGGCGGTGTCGAGCATGCGCTCGGCGTACTCCAGCACCTTGGCGCCTTCCGGCGTCAGGCTGACCCCGCGGGAGTCGCGCAGCAGCAGTTTCACGCCCAGGTCGGCCTCCAGCGCGGCGATGCGGCTGGACACCGAGGCCTGGGTGGTGAACAGCTTCTCGGCGGTGAGGCGGAAGCTCCTGAGCCGGGCGACCCAGACGAAGGTTTCGAGGAAACGGAGGTTCATGATCAGTTTTTCTTGTTCCAGACCGGAGGTTTTTCTCGTTGGACGCAGGCGGCGCGGCCTCTGAACATGAAGCCCAGGCCGCGACGCCCGACGTCGCCCATAGAACAATACCAACAAGCCGAGGCAACCATGAACCCGACCGGCGTGCAGCAGCAGGCCCCCGCCCGAACCTCGAGCGGCCCCTTCGCCTGGTACCGCGACATCGACTCCCAGCAACGACGCACCTTCTGGAGCTGCAAGATCGGCTACGGCCTGGACGGCATGGACACCCAGATGCTGAGTTTCGTCATCCCCACCCTGATCTTGGTGTGGGGCATCAGCACCGCCGAGGCCGGGTTGATCCACACCAGCACCTTGATCGCCTCGGCCCTGGGCGGCTGGATCGCCGGCATTCTGTCCGACCGCATCGGGCGGGTGCGCACCTTGCAACTGACGGTATTGTGGTTCGCCTTTTTCACCTTCCTCTGCGGCTTCGCCCAGAGCTACGAACAACTGCTGATCGCCCGCACCCTGATGGGCTTCGGCTTCGGCGGCGAATGGACCGCCGGCGCGGTGTTGATCGGCGAGGTGATCCGTGCCCAGGACCGCGGCAAGGCGGTGGGCATGGTGCAATCGGGCTGGGCCATCGGCTGGGGCCTGACGGCGATCCTCTATGCCCTGTTGTTCTCCTGGCTGCCGGCCGAGCAGGCCTGGCGCGCGCTGTTCCTGCTGGGCCTGCTGCCGGCGATCTTCGTGATTTTCGTCCGGCGCCTGGTCAAGGACCCGGAGATCTACCGTCAGGCCAAGGCCGTGGAACAGGCCGAGGCGCCTGCGCAGTTCTACGAGATCTTCGCCCCCGGCATGCTCTGGACCACGATCCGCGCTTCGCTGCTGACCACCGGCGCCCTGGGCGGCTACTACGCCATCACCTCGTGGCTGCCGACCTTCCTCAAGAACGAGCGCGGCCTGAGCGTGCTGGGCACCGGCGGCTACCTGGCGATGGTCATCGTCGGCTCCTACATCGGCTACGTGGTCAGCGCCTACCTGTGCGACCTGCTGGGGCGCAGGAAGAACTTCATCCTGTTCGCCGTGGGCTCGTTCGTCATCGTCCTGCTCTACACGCAGATGCCGGTCAGCGACGGCGTGATGCTGTGGCTGGGCTTCCCCCTGGGCTTCTTCGCCTCGGGCATCTTCAGTGGCATGGGTTCGTTCCTCACCGAACTGTTCCCGACCCGGATACGCGGATCGGGGCAGGGCTTCTGCTACAACATCGGCAAGGTGGTCGCGGCGATGTTCCCGTTGCTGATCGGCCTGCTTGGCGAGAAAGTGCCGTTGGGCCTGGGGATTGGCGCCTTCGCCGCGGTGTCCTACGGTGTGGTGATTCTGGCGGCCCTGAGCCTGCCGGAAACCCGCGGCAAAGCGCTCCAGGCGCGCTAAGGTAGGCACCATGAACATTGATACGGAGGTCCGCCAGGTGAAACGCCTGCTACTCAATTGCGACATGGGCGAGAGCTTCGGCAACTGGCGCATGGGCCAGGACGCCAAGGTGATGCCATTCATCGACTGCGCCAATATCGCCTGCGGCTACCACGCTGGCGACCCGGGCACCATGCGCCGCACCGTGGCCCTGGCCCTGGAACACCGGGTGGCCATCGGCGCGCACCCGGCCTATCCGGATCTGATGGGCTTCGGCCGCCGTTCCATGGCCTGCAGCAGCGACGAGATCCGTGACCTGCTGCACTACCAGATCGGCGCCCTGGACGGCATCTGCAAGGTGCTCGGCGGTCGGGTGGCCTACGTCAAGCCCCACGGCGCGCTGTACAACGACATGATGGCCAACCCGGACATCCTGCGCACCGTGCTCGAAGCGGTGGCGGCGTTCGACAGCGGCCTGCCGCTGATGCTCATGGCCACCGCCGACGACAGCGCCGCCCAGGCCCTGGGCGATGAAGTCGGCGTGCCACTGTGGTTCGAGGCCTTCGCCGACCGTGGCTACACCGCCAGCGGGCACCTGATGTCGCGGCGCCTGCCGAACGCTGTGCACCACGACCCGGCGCTGGTGGTCGAACAGGCCTTGCGCCTGGCCAAGGGCGAGGCCCTGGTGGCTGACGACGGCAGCGATGTGCGCTTGAACGCCAGCACCCTGTGCGTGCACGGCGACAACGACGGCTCAGTGGCCGCCGTGCGCCAGATCCGCCAGGCCCTGGATGCACTGGAGCAAGCATGACGCCACGTATCGAGGTGGTGGCCATCGACAGCCTGATGGTGCGGCTGTTCGATGCCATCGATGAAGGCAACATGCCGTGGATCCTCGCCGCCAGCCAGCGCTTGCGGGATGCTTTTGGCCAGCAGCTGATCGACCTGGTGCCGTCCTATACCACGCTGATGGTGCAGTTCGACTTGGCGCCGGGCGAGGCGCGCCAGCGCATCCTGCAGGCGCTGGAGGGCCTGCGGCCGGATGCCGGCCAGGCCGGGCGCCGGCACGAAATCGCGGTGTGGTACCACGCCAGCGTCGGCCCCGAGCTGCCGGTGCTGGCCGCGCGCGGCGGGATGAGCGAGGCCGAGGTGATCCGTCTGCATTGTGGCCGCGACTACCCGGTGTTCGCCCTGGGGTTCGCGCCGGGCTTCGGCTTCATGGGCCTGGTCGATGAACGCCTGGCCACGCCGCGTCTGAGCACCCCGCGCAAGCGCGTGGCGGCGGGCAGCGTCGGCATCGCCGACCGCCAGACTGCCGCCTATCCGGCCGTGTCGCCGGGCGGCTGGAACCTGATCGGTCGCACGCCGGTGCGCTTGTTCGACCGCGAGCGCGAGGGCTACAGCCTGCTGCAGCCTGGTGATCGGGTGCGTTTCGTGGCCGTCGAACGGGCCGAATTCATCAACCTGGGCGGTGACGACAGCCCGCTGGAGGCCCAGGCATGAGCCAATTGAGAATCGAGGCCAGCACCGCGCTGTGCCTGTTGCAGGATGCCGGACGTTTCGGTGTGCGGCACCTGGGCGTGACCCAGGGCGGCGCGCTGGACTGGGTGGCGATGCGCTGGGCCAACTGGCTGCTGGGCAATGCCCTGGACAGCGCCGTGGTGGAGATTGCGCTTGGCGGCTTCAGCGTGGTTGCCGAGCAGGACTGCGTGATGGCGCTAGCCGGGGCCGACCTGGATGCGCAGGCCGACGGACAGGCCGTGGCGCCCTGGACCAGTTTCAACCTGGGCAAGGGCCAGCGCCTGACGCTGCGTCAGCCTCGCCAAGGGGTACGTGCTTATCTGGCGGTGCCGGGCGGGTTCGTGGGCGAGTCGGTGCTGGGGAGTTGTTCCACCGTGGTACGGGAAGAACTGGGTGGAGTAGACGGCCAAGGCCGGGCGCTGCTGAAAGGGGAGGTACTGCATGCTGCCGGGGCCATCGCGGGGCAAATCGGGGCGCCGAACCGCCGCTCCGACGTGCCCGAAGCGCTGCGGCCGGAGTATGCCGAGAAACCGGTATTGGATCTGGTGATGGGCGCGCAGATCGGTGACTTTGGCGGCACCAGCTTGTTCGAGGCGTTCAACCGTGACTGGACGCTGGACAGCCGTGCCGACCGCATGGGCATTCGCCTGCTCGGGCCGCAACTGGTCTACCAGGGTGCGCCGATGATCTCCGAGGGGATTCCCCTCGGCGCCGTGCAGGTGCCGCCGGATGGGCAGCCGATCGTGTTGCTCAATGACCGGCAGACCATAGGTGGATATCCGCGGCTGGGGGCGTTGACGCCGTTGGCGCTGGCGCAGCTGGCGCAGTGCATGCCGGGGACCGCGGTGCGGTTTCGGGCGGTGGTGCAGGACGAAGCGTGGCGGGAGCAGCAGGCTTATATGAGCCGTTGGGGATGAAGGTGCCGGCCCCGCGACAGGGCCGGCCCTGAAAACATTACTTGGACAGGTAACGCATCCCGTCTTCCAACCCCTGCAAGGTCAGCGGAAACATCCTGTCCTCGATCAGGTCCCGCACCAGATGGGTCGAAGCGGTGTACTCCCAGGCGTGCTTCGGATAAGGGTTGATCCAGATGATCTTCCTGAACTTCTCCATGAAGCGTTGCATCCACACATACCCGGCCTCTTCGTTCCAGTGCTCGACGCTGCCGCCGGGCTGGGTGATCTCGTAGGGCGCCATGGCCGCGTCGCCGACGAACACCACCTTGTAGTCGTCGCCGTACTTGTGCAACAGGTCGAAGGTGGAAAAGCGCTCCGAGGTGCGGCGCAGGTTGTTCTTCCACACCGACTCGTAGATGAAGTTGTGGAAGTAGTAGTACTCCAGGTGCTTGAACTCGGTCTTGCAGGCCGAGAACAATTCCTCGCAGACCTTCACGTGGGCGTCCATCGAGCCGCCGATGTCGAACAGCAACAGCAGCTTGACCGTGTTGCGCCGCTCGGGGCGCATCTGGATGTTCAAGAGGCCTGCGTCACGGGCGGTGTGGTCGATGGTGCCGTCGATGTCCAGCTCCTCGGCGGCGCCTTCGCGGGCGAACTTGCGCAAGCGGCGCAGGGCCAGCTTGATGTTGCGCGTGCCCAACTCGACCTGGTCGTCGAGGTTCTTGTACTCGCGCTGGTCCCACACCTTCACCGCCTTGCCCTGGCGCTTGCCGGCCTCGCCGACGCGGATGCCTTCGGGGTTGAAGCCGCCGGAGCCGAACGGGCTGGTGCCGCCGGTGCCGATCCACTTGTTGCCGCCGGCGTGGCGCTCCTTCTGTTCTTCCAGGCGCTTCTTGAACTCTTCGATCAGTTTGTCCAGGCCGCCCAGGGATTGGATCTGCGCCCGTTCCTCGTCGGTCAGCGAACGCTCGAACTCCTTGCGCAGCCAGTCGTCGGGGATCAACGCCTCGATATGCCGGTCGAGGTTTTCCAGGCCCTTGAAGTAGGCGGCGAACGCACGGTCGAACTTGTCGAAATGGCGCTCGTCCTTCACCAGGATGGCCCGGGCCAGGTAGTAGAACGCGTCCATGTCGGCGAACACCACGCCCTTTTGCAGGGCGTGATGCAGGTCGAGCAGCTCGCGCACCGACACCGGTACCTTGGCCGCGCGCATTTCATTGAACAGGTTGAGCAGCATGGCCCGGCTCCTGTCAGCGGTTGCCGCGCCGGCTCATGAAGGCCAGGCGCTCGAGCAGTTGCACATCCTGCTCGTTCTTGACCAGGGCCCCGGCCAGCGGCGGAATGGCTTTGGTCGGGTCGCGTTCACGCAGCACGGCTTCGCCGATGTTGTCGGCCATCAGCAGCTTGAGCCAGTCGACCAGCTCGGAGGTGGAGGGCTTCTTCTTCAGGCCCGGGACCTTGCGCACGTCGAAGAACACATCCAGCGCCTCGCTGACCAGCGACTGGCTGATGTTGGGGTAGTGCACGTCGACGATCTGCTGCAGGGTGGCGCGATCTGGGAAGGCGATGTAGTGGAAGAAGCAGCGGCGCAGGAAGGCGTCGGGCAGTTCCTTCTCGTTGTTGGAGGTGATGATGATGATCGGGCGCTGCTTGGCCTTGATGGTCTCGTCGATCTCGTAGACGTAGAACTCCATCTTGTCGAGCTCTTGCAGCAGGTCGTTGGGGAACTCGATGTCGGCCTTGTCGATCTCGTCGATCAGCAGGATCACCCGCTCGTCGGCCTCGAAGGCCTCCCACAGCTTGCCTTTCTTCAGGTAGTTGCGCACGTCGTGGACCTTGTCCACGCCCAGCTGCGAGTCGCGCAGGCGGCTGACCGCGTCGTACTCGTACAGGCCCTGGTGGGCCTTGGTGGTGGACTTGATGTGCCAGGTGATCAGGCGGGCGCCGAAGGAGGCGGCGAGCTGTTCGGCGAGCATGGTCTTGCCGGTGCCCGGCTCGCCCTTGACCAGCAGCGGGCGCTCCAGGGTGATGGCCGCGTTGACCGCCAGCTTCAGGTCGTCTGTGGCGACGTAGTCGCGGGTGCCTTCGAACTTCATGAACCGATCCTCTGGGTGGCTGGGCTCGCCTCATTGCGGGGCAGCCGACGCATGTTTATTGATGTGCCAGCGACTATAACCCCGCACCCGCCGCCTGCAAACGCAGACCGGGTATTCAGTCCCTGAATGGTCCGTCACTGTCGGCTTAGTCGGATTGGGGCGGGGGTTGTTCGTAACGTGCGTTGAATGCCTGGATGAACCCGTTGCGCAGTATCTGCAGGAACGCCTCGAATGCGCTGATATCCTGCTGGTGCACACTGCCGCTCAGTTCCACGCGGGTGGCGAACTGGTTCTTCGGCTGGTTCTTCAGCACGGTCTCGGTGGCGCCTACCAGCGCCTCCCAGATTGAGCGCAGGAAACCTTTGTCCTTGTCTTGCACATCCTGCCGCCAGTTGAACACGTCGACATCGCGCAGCAGTGGCTTGATGTAGCCATGCAGTCGGCCATTCGCGGCCTCGGCCTCGATCACCACGTCGCCGTGTCCGGCATTGAAGTCGAACTTTCCATAGGCGCTGGCAAAGTCGTTGAGTCGGCGCAGTTCGATGCCCTTGGCGCGCAGGCGGAACTGAAAGTCGTCAAAGTCGCTGAACGGGTCGAAGGTGGCCTTGCTCTCGACCCTGGCGTCGCCCGTCAGCAACGCCGTCCCTTCGAAACTGGCGTCCCGCCGGCCCTTTTCATCGCGCACGTTGGTCAGGTTGCGAATGCTGGCGTCGAGCTGTGTGGCCTTGAGGTCGACCGGCGGTTGGGAGTTGAAGTTGCGAAAGCTCAGGGTGCCCTGTTCGATGCGCACATCGTTGAGCGTGATGGGCAGCAGTTTCTCCAGTTGCTGGCGCCAGTCAGTACCCTGGCCGGTCTGTGAGCTCTGCCTGGTGCCGCCATCGACGAAGTTCAGTTCGGGGTGCAGGAAGGTCACTTCGCCAACCACTGCATGGTCGTACCAGAGCGCATGCCAGCTCACCGACAGGTCGATCAGCGGTGCGTCGAGCAGCGGTACCGGCACCTTGCCGCTGACCTTGGCGATCTTCAGGCCATTGATCTGATAAGCGCCGCGCCACCAGGCCAGATCGACGTCGGTGACCTGGCCACGGTAGTCGCCCATGTCGGCCAGCTTGTCGTTCAGGTAATCGCGAACCAGGTAGGGCAGGGCCAGGTGCAGGGCCACAAGCAACCCAACCAGGCTGGCAAGGCCGACCAATGGCCAGCGATAACGTGCTTTCATCGTGGTTCTCCGCACCGGCTTTTGCGGTTGACCGCAGGCCGCTTCGCCGAGTTCGAACGGGCTTTACGCTCCTGCATTGCGGGCTTACCCTCATGGTTTTCCCTGCTTTTTCATGTTCAAGGACACCTGCCATGAGCCGTATCTACGCCGACAACGCCCATTCCATCGGCAACACGCCGCTGGTGCAGATCAACCGCATCGCCCCGCGTGGGGTGACCATCCTGGCCAAGATCGAAGGGCGCAACCCGGGTTACTCGGTGAAGTGCCGGATTGGCGCGAACATGGTCTGGGACGCCGAGAGCAGCGGCAAGCTCAAACCGGGCATGACCATCGTCGAGCCGACCTCGGGCAACACCGGTATCGGCCTGGCGTTCGTCGCCGCCGCCCGCGGCTACAAGCTGCTCCTGACCATGCCGGCGTCCATGAGTCTTGAGCGGCGCAAGGTGCTCAAGGCCCTGGGGGCCGAGCTGGTGCTCACCGAGCCGGCCAAGGGCATGAAGGGCGCCATCGAGAAGGCCAATGAAATTGTCGCCTCCGATCCGGCCCACTACTTCCTGCCTGGTCAGTTCGACAATCCGGCCAACCCGGCCATCCACGAGAAGACCACCGGCCCCGAGATCTGGAACGACACCGACGGCGCGGTGGATGTACTGGTGGCGGGCGTCGGCACCGGTGGCACCATCACCGGCGTGTCACGCTACATCAAGCACACCCAGGGCAAGTCGATCCTGTCGGTGGCGGTGGAGCCGGTGAGCTCGCCGTTGATCAGCCAGACCCTGGCGGGCGAGGAGCTCAAACCCAGTCCGCACAAGATCCAGGGCATCGGCGCTGGTTTCGTGCCGAAGAACCTCGACCTGTCGATTGTCGACCAGGTCGAGACGGTGACCGATGACGAGTCCAAGGCCATGGCCATCCGTCTGATGCAGGAGGAGGGCATCCTCTGTGGTATCTCCTGTGGCGCGGCGATGGCGGCGGCGGTGCGCCTGGCCGAGAAGCCCGAGATGCAGGGCAAGACCATCGTGGTGATCCTGCCGGACTCCGGTGAGCGCTACCTGTCGAGCATGTTGTTCAGCGACATGTTCAGCGAGCAGGAGAACCAGCAGTAAACCCGGGCCTGCTGTGCAAGCCTTTCGCCGGCGAGCCGGCTCCCACATCGCTTGTGTTGCCTTGTGGGAGCCGGCTTGCCGGCGATGGGGCGAGCAGCGGCCCCGGGATATCCGCACCACCGCTGATCCGGCGCAATGTCGGCCGCTTTCGTTTATTGCACAATCCTTAACACTGCGATCCGGCACCGGTTGTTTTTACCCGGCCCGGATGGGTTTATGATGTCCGGCTATCTGGGGATGGCCTGATTTCCCCTCCAAGGAGTGTTGCATGACCTTTTCCTTCGTCGCCAAGGCAGGTGTCCTGCTGGTGTTTTTCGGCAGCGTGCTGTTCGTGCACCTGCGCGGCAAGGCGCGCCTGCCGGTGCTGCGCCAGTTCGTCAACCATTCGGCGCTGTTCGCCCCCTACAACAGCCTGATGTACCTGTTCTCCGGCGTGCCTTCCAAGCCCTACCTGGACCGCCAGCGCTTCCCCGAACTGGATGTGCTCAAGGACAATTGGGAGGTGATCCGCGAAGAAGCCATGCGCCTGTTCGACGAGGGCTACATCCGTGCTGCCGAGAAGGACAACGACGCCGGCTTCGGTTCGTTCTTCAAGAAGGGCTGGAAGCGTTTCTACCTGAAGTGGTACGACAAGCCGCTGCCTTCGGCCGAGGCGCTGTGCCCGAAGACCGTCGAGCTGGTCAGCGGCATCCCCAACGTCAAGGGCGCGATGTTCGCCCTGTTGCCCGGCGGCAGCCACCTGAACCCGCACCGCGACCCGTTCGCCGGCTCCCTGCGCTATCACCTGGGCCTGTCCACGCCGAACTCGGACAACTGCCGCATCTACGTCGACGGCCAGCCCTACGCCTGGCGTGATGGCGAGGACGTTATGTTCGACGAAACATTCGTGCACTGGGTCAAGAACGAGACCGACGTCACCCGGGTGATCCTGTTCTGCGACGTCGAGCGCCCGCTCAACAGCCCGCTGATGACCCGCATCAACCGCAAGGTCAGCGCCTTCCTCGGCCGCGCCACCGCGCCGCAGAACACCGATGACGAGCGCGTCGGCGGGATCAACCAGGCCTACGCCTGGAGCAAGCGCTTCAGCAATGTCATCAGCACCCGGGTCAAGCAGTTCAAGCGCGCCAACCCCAAGGCCTACCGCGTGCTGCGGCCGGTGCTGGCGGTTGTCGTCGCCTACGCGCTTTACCGCTGGCTGTTCTGATTCGCCTGGGCAGGCTCGCTCCTCAACGGAGCGGGCTTGCCCCGTGATGATTCCCCCGCTATATTCCGAAAAACTCTCTTCCCAGAAGACCTGTTCATGCCCGCCATTGCTGCCACCATCGCTTACGTTCTCGCGCCTGTCGCGGGCGTGGTCGTGCGTGGCAGCCAGCAGCCGGCCATGATCAGTCACTCCCCACCACCTGTCAGTGGCGTCGTAGGCGGCGTAGCTCCGCCTCCTTGCGCAGTCGTGGTGCTGGGCTGATCGGCCGCTGGCCGCTCCCCACCGCACTCGCAACCTACTGAACACGGTCGGCTATCCCCGCAAGACGCGATAGGTCCTCCGTACGGTTCATTTGCCCGTATACAGGTGGCAATACATGTCTGTTTTCAACAAAGCATCCGTGGCCTCGGCGGCCACTACCAGCCTGTTCGTCCTGCTGTGGAGCAGCGGGGCGATCGTTTCCAAGCTCGGCCTGGCCCAGGCCAGTCCTTTCGCCTTCCTGCTGCTGCGTTCGGCCTTGGCGCTTTTTGGTCTGTTGCTGATCGGTCCTTTACTCGGCTTGCGCTGGCCAGGTACTCGGGGCGGCAT
Organism: Pseudomonas mosselii; assembly: GCF_019823065.1. Lineage (NCBI taxonomy): Bacteria > Pseudomonadati > Pseudomonadota > Gammaproteobacteria > Pseudomonadales > Pseudomonadaceae > Pseudomonas > Pseudomonas mosselii. The sequence continues at coordinate 4,621,102 of NZ_CP081966.1, read as the reverse complement.
TGTCCGCGCCCTGGGGACTGGCTGCGTGCTGCTGGGCGCCTACCAGATCTTCTACCTGCTGGCGCTTGATACCCATGTCACCCCCGGCGTCATGGCCACGGTCATGGGCGTGCAGCCGATCCTTACCGTGGTGCTGATGGAGCACCAGCGTTCCTGGAGCCGGCTGTTCGGCCTGGGCCTGGGGCTTGGCGGCCTGGTGATGGTGGTCTACCAAGGCATCAACCTTGGCGGGGTGTCCCTGGCGGGCATGCTGTTCGCCTTGCTGGCGCTGGCCAGCATGACCTTCGGCTCTATCCTGCAGAAGCGCATCACCGACAACCCGATGGGCACATTGCCGCTGCAGTATCTGGCCGGATTTGCCCTGTGCGCGCTGTTTGCCCCGTTCCAGCCGTTGCATGTCGAGTGGAACGCCAACTTCGTCGGCGCGCTGCTGTGGATGGGGCTGGTGGTTTCGCTGCTGGCCACGCTGCTGCTGTACCGGCTGATCGCCCGTGGCAACCTGGTCAATGTCACCAGCCTGTTCTACCTGGTGCCGGCGGTGACGGCGGTGATGGATTTCGCCATCTTCGGTAACCGCCTGGCGCCGCTCAGCCTGCTGGGAATGGGGTTGATCGTGATCGGGCTGCTGTTCGTGTTCCGCAAGCCGGCGTTGCGTGCGGCTGAAGCCTGAGCCAAAGGGGGGCTGCTATGCGGCCCCTTCGCGACGCAAGGCTGCTCCCACAGGACGCAGCACCAGCCAGAGTGCCGCGCCGATCAGCAGGCCGCCGTACAGGTGCGCCATCGACAGCGGCTCATCCAGCAGCCACGCCCCCCACAGCACGCCGAACACCGGGATCAGGAAGGTCACGGTACTGGCCTTGACCGGCCCGATTTCGTTCAGCAAGCGGAAGTACAGGATGTAGGCGAACGCCGTACACAGCAGCCCCAGGCCCAGCAGCGACAGCCACACCTGCCAGCCGCCCCAACTGGCCGGCGGTTGGGTCAGCGCGCTCCAGGCGAACAGCGGGCTCAACAGCAGGGTGGCGCCGAGCATGCTGCCCAGGGCTGACAGGCGACTGTCCAGCGTTCCCACCCAGCGTCGTGCCAGGAATCCCGCGAAACCGTAGCAGGTGGTCGCCGCCAGGCACGCCAGGGCGCCTTGCACCAGGGCCATGTCCAGCGCCACCGGTCCGGCGCCGCTGAGAATGCCGACGCCGAACAGGCCGAGGAAGATCCCGCAGAGCTTGGGCAGGGTCATCGCCTCGCGGAAGAACAAGGTGCCGATCAGCACGCCCATCAGCGGCGTGGTGGCGTTGAAGATCGCCGAGTAGCCGGCCGGCAGCACCTGCGCCGCCACCGAGTAGAACGTCGCTGGAATACCGGAATTGATCATGCCCAGCACCAGGCAGGCGCCCAGCTTGCCTTCGAAGTTCCAGCGCACGCGGGCGGCGGCGAGTATGGCCATCAACCCCAGGCAGGCGATCGACACGCGAAAGAAGGCGGTCGGCACGGTGCCAAGCTCCGGGGCGATGATGCGCATGAACAGAAAACTGGCGCCCCAGACGGCGGCAAGGGTCAGCAGGCGGGCAAGGGCGATGGGGCTCACGGGGGGTCTCCGGCGTTGGGGGCAGTGCGCGAGTCTACGTCAGTGGGCAACCGGGATTCTTGTGCTTTCTTGCTGTGTGAGCCGCTTGCGGACGACTAAGCTGTCTAACGCCACCCACCTTGAGATCCCGCGCATGACCCAACCCTGGCCCGCCGCTGACATCGCCCGGATGATCCTCGATGGCTTCGACGACTACCGAGAGCATTTTCGCCGGATAACCCTCGGTGCCCGCGAACGCTTCGAGCAGGCACGCTGGCAGGACATCCAGCGTGCAGCGGCGGCGCGGATCAACCTCTACGAAGAGAAGGTCGCCGAGGTCAACGGCTGGCTGCGCCAGGGCTTCGAAGCCTCCCAGCTGCTGGACGTGGAGCAGTGGCCGTTGGTGAAGAGCGCCTACATCCGCCTGATCGACCCACGGCTGGACGATGAACTGTCCGAGACCTGGTACAACTCGCTGTTCTGCAGCCTGTTCAGCCATGAGCAGATCAGCGACGGCTGCATGTTCATCCACACCACCCGCCCGTCCATGCGTGGCCACGAACGCGCGGCGCAGACCCGCACCTATGCGCTGGACGGTGGATTGAAGGGATTGCTGCGGGCCATCTTCGCCGATTACGGTTTTGACGTGCCCTACGCAAACCTGGAGGGCGACCTGTCGCGGTTGCAGGACCAACTGCGTGAATGCCTGCCCGACTGGGTGTGCAAGGACCCGGCGCTGGCGGCGGAGCTGTTCACGCCGGTGCTCTACCGCAACAAGGGGGCCTACCTGGTCGGGCGCCTGTACACCCCCGACGAACAGTGGCCGCTGGTGATCCCGCTGCTGCACCGTGAAGACCACGGCATCGAGGCCGATACGCTGATCACCGACGAGGCGGAGGTGTCGATCATCTTTTCCTTCACCCGCTCGTACTTCATGGTCGATGTGCCGGTGCCGGCGGAGTTCGTCAACTTTCTCAAGCGCATCCTGCCGGGCAAGCATATCGCCGAGCTGTACACCTCGATCGGCTTCTACAAGCACGGCAAGTCAGAGTTCTACCGCGCACTGATCAACCACCTGGCCAACAGCGACGACCGCTTCATCATGGCGCCGGGGGTGCGCGGGATGGTGATGAGTGTGTTTACCCTGCCGGGCTTCAACACGGTGTTCAAGATCATCAAGGACCGCTTTTCGCCGTCCAAGACCGTCGACCGTGCCACGGTGATCGAGAAGTACCGCCTGGTGAAGAGCGTGGACCGTGTCGGGCGAATGGCTGACACCCAGGAGTTCGCCGATTTTCGCTTCCCCCGCGTCAAGTTCGATCCCGACTGCCTCGCCGAGCTGCTGGAAGTGGCGCCCTCCACCGTGGCGCTGGAAGGGGACACGGTACTGATCCGCCACTGCTGGACCGAACGGCGCATGACCCCGCTCAACCTCTACCTCGAACAGGCCAGCGAAGCCCAGGTGCTGGAGGCGCTGGAAGACTATGGGCTGGCGATCAAGCAGCTGGCGGCGGCGAACATCTTCCCCGGCGACATGCTGCTGAAGAACTTCGGCGTCACCCGCCATGGCCGGGTAGTGTTCTATGACTACGACGAGATCAGCTTCCTTACCGAGGTCAACTTCCGCCATATTCCACCGCCGCGCTACCCCGAAGACGAGATGTCGGGCGAGCCGTGGTACTCGATCGGGCCGCATGACGTGTTCCCCGAGGAGTTTCCGCCGTTCCTGTTCGCCGATATGGGTCAGCGCCGTTTGTTCAGTCGTCTGCACGGCGAGCTGTATGACGCCGACTACTGGAAGGACCTGCAGGAGACGATCCGGGCGGGGAAGGTGATCGATGTGTTCCCGTATCGACGCAAGGGGCGCTGACTGGCGCGCCTACGCGGGAAATGCGTATGGCTCGAGCAGTCCGGCCAGCTTTAACCTTTCAGGCACTTGAGCTCACTGAAATCCGCCCGCACCTTGCTCAGGCGCTGCTGCAGGAACTGTTTCTGCGCAGGGCTGCTCTGCCTCATCAGGTCGATCAGCAGGCTGCGCGCCTGCTGTTCGCTGTTCTCATAGGCCTGGCGGTACTCCGCCGTCCACAGGCTCTCCTTGCGTTGCAGCAGTTGCGCCAGGCGCGCTTCGAAGCCCGGTGTGGCGCGCTGGTCCATTGTCAGCACCAGTTGCTGCTGCCAGTGCGCGCGATTGGCGATCGACTGGCGGTTCTGGTCGCCCAGGGCCTGGGACCAGCTCATCACCCGCAAGCGTTGCTGGGCGCTGAGCTCACCCAGCCAGGGTTCCAGGCGTTTCTGCATGCGCGCGGCGCGCTGTTCGATCTGTTTGGGCAGCGGGGTTTCGTCATAGGTCTTGCGACGCTTGCTGATGTCGGCACGAAACGCCTGGCGCATTTCGGCGACCTGGTCGTCGCTCATCCCGCGCAGCAGTTCGCTGGCTGAGGGGGTGATCGCCGTGGCCACCCGGCCGATGGCCTGGCGGGCTTCGAGGGTGCGTTGTTCCAGGGCCTGGTCGGTGACCGCGTCGTCGGCCACCATCAGCCGCACCCGGTCGAGCCAGTCGAGGTAGCCGGGCAGCTGTGTTTTGCAGTGCCAGGCCAGTTGTTGCTTAAGCCGTTCGTCGAGCAACTGTTTCTGCTCGCGGTTCATGTCCAGGTAATCGCCAAGCGACCAGGGCACCAGGCGGTCGAGGTTGCGGTAGGCCAGGTCGATGCGGCTGCAAGCCACAAGGGCCAGGGCGAAGCCAATGACGAGCAGTAGGGCGTGGATCAGGCGTCGGGGCATGAGCGAATCCTTGCACAGGCTGGACAGGCGGTGGACGCAAGGTGGGCCCGAGGGTTCCGGCGCATGCGCGCTCGGGCGGACGGGCGGGTCAAGTGTTAGAATAGCCGCCTTGTCTTGAGGATCTTCGGAAATGGCTCTGCTTGGGCGTTACAACAGTTTGCAAATCGTGAAACACGTGGAATTTGGCCTGTACCTGGACGGCGGCGCCGACGGCGAAATCCTCCTGCCAAGGCGCTACTTCCCCAAGGATGCCGAGCTCGAACTGGACGACTGGCTCAACGTGTTCATCTACCTCGACAGCGAGGACCAGCTGATCGCCACCACCGAAAAGCCGAAGATGCAGGTGGGCGAGTTCGCCAGCCTCAAGGTCAAGGACATCAACGGCGCGGGCATCTTCCTCGACTGGGGCCTGTCCAAGGACCTGCTGATGCCCTACTCGGAGGAGTCCCGGCCACTGAAGATCGGTGACTACTGCGTGGTCCACGCCTATCTGGACAAGCGCACCCGGCGCATCACCGCCACCGCCAAGCTGGACCGCTACCTCGACCGCACCCCGGTGGACTACCAGGTCGGCCAGCCGGTGGAGCTGCTGGTGGCCGGCGAGACGCCGATGGGCTTCAAGGCGATCATCAACAATCGCCACTGGGGCCTGATCCACAAGAACGAAGTGTTCAAGTTCCTGCGTTCAGGCATGCACGAGAAGGGCTTCATCAAGGAAGTGCGCGCCGACGGCAAGATCGCCCTGAGCCTGCAGCCGGTGGGCCAGGCCCTGGCCGACGGCTTGCCCGAGCAGATCATGCAGCGTCTGGAGGCCAATGGCGGTGTGCTGGCGGTGTGCGACAAGAGCGATCCGGCGCTGATCAGCCAGATGTTCAATGTCAGCAAGGGCAACTTCAAGAAAGCCATCGGCGCACTGTTCAAGCAGGGCCGGATCGTCATCCATGACGATCGCATCGAGCGGGCCTGATCAGGCCTGCACGAAGGTGCTGAAGTCCAGCTGCTCGCCACCCGGGCGGCTGTCGCGCAGCAGCGAGTCGCGGTCGGCGCTCAGGGCCAGGCTGATGGTCGAGCGGCGCTTGCCGGCGTTGCGCACTTCCATCTGCTCCTGGTGAGCGCGCAGGAAGTTGGTCGGCACTTTCAGGTGCTGCAGTTCATCGGTCTCCGGGGTATGCAGCAGCAGGTTGACCCAGTCGGGCTGACCTTTGCGCAGCAGCGCCACAGGCACCTCGAACCACCACAGGTTGCGCTTTTTGTCGAGGATGGCAAACAGGGTGTTGTCGCGGTTGAGCACCGGCCGGTTCAGCGCTTCGTTGCGCCGAGCGATGGCGGTGGGTTTGTCGAGTTTCATGCAGGTTCCTGCGGGTTGACGCTAGATTGGCCTGGTATTGTGCGGGTGGGCTCATCGCGGGGCAAGTCGCATCGGCATGCCGCCGCGCCCGCGGGGAACGCTTTGAACCGTTGGGCCGGGTCCAGGCGAACTAATTGAAACTCTTGCCGATGACCTAGGGTCGATCAGGTGTCGACACGATTTTCCGTGTCTTTTCGGCAAGGAGACATCCCATGAGTGGCACCAAGGATAAAGCGAAAGGCCTGGCCAATGAGGCCGTGGGCAACATCAAGCAGGGCGTCGGCAAGGTGACCGACAACGACAAGCTGCGCGCCGAGGGCAAGGCCCAGGAGCTGAAGGGCGAGGCGCAGCAGGCCGTGGGCAAGGTCAAGGATGCCGTGAAGAAGCCTTGATCGCAGTGGTAATGTCGCGGGGCAGTGCGCGCTCATCCGGTGGGAGCGCACTTGCCCCGCGATTGCTTTGTGCGTTCGGCAACGCGCCAGCGAACAGCACGCCCGCCGCCTGGTCTATTAGACTTGGTGCTATGCCACCCCGATCAAGCGGCGAAAGGAGACGCTATGATTTTCCCCGACCTGCGCGGTCTGCCCCTGCACCGCGTGCTGGTGCGCACCGTCAAGGAATTCATTGACGACGAGATGTCCACCTATGCTTCCGCGCTGGCCTACCAGATGCTGTTTTCGCTGTTCCCGTTCCTGCTGTTCCTGATCGCCCTGATCGGTTTCCTGCACCTGCCTGACTTCTTCTCCTGGCTGCGCCTGCAGTCCGAGCTGGTGCTGCCGCCCCAGGCCCTGGAGCAGGTCAACCCGGTGATCGACCAGTTGCAGCAGTCCAAGGGCGGATTGCTGTCGGTGGGTATCGTAATCGCCCTGTGGACCGCCTCGGCGGGGGTGCGCCTGATGATGAGCGCGATGAACGCCGCCTACGACGTGCCTGAAGGGCGGCCGGTGTGGAAGCGCATCCCACTGTCGATCATCTACACCGTCGGCATCGCCGGCATGCTCCTGGCGGCCGCCGCGTTGATGGTGCTGGGGCCGCAGGTCATGGAGTGGATCGCCTCCCAGGTGGGGCTGGAGGAGGCGGTGGTGGTCGTCTGGACCATCCTGCGTTGGCCGGCGATCATCATCCTGATGATGGTGGCGGTGGCGCTGATCTACTACGTGATGCCCGATGTGAAGCAGAAATTCCGCTTCATCACCCCAGGCTCGGTGCTGGCGGTGGTGGTGTGGATCGTTGCGTCGCTGGGCTTTGCCTACTACGTGAAGACCTTTGCCGACTACAACGCCATGTATGGCAGTATCGGGGCGATCATCGTGTTGCTGCTGTACTTCTACATCTCAGCCGCCGTACTGCTGCTCGGGGCCGAGATGAACGCGGTGATCGAGCACATGTCCGCCGAGGGCAAGAACCCCGGTGAGAAAGCGTTCGCCGAAGACAATCCGCAACAGAGTATTACCGTGCTTGGGCATGAGCACCCGGTGCCCCCCGAACCCCAGACCCGCGAGCCGAATACCTGATGATCCGCGACATTCTCAAAATGGGTGATGAACGCCTGCTGCGCATCGCCCCGCCCGTGCCGGAGCACATGCTCGGTAGCCCCGAGCTCGAGCAACTGATCGACGACATGTTCGAGACCATGGCCCATGTCGGAGGCGTCGGCCTGGCCGCGCCGCAGATCGGCATCGACCTGCAACTGGTGATCTTCGGCTTCGAGCGCAGCGAGCGCTATCCGGACGCCGAGCCAGTGCCGCGGACCATCTTGCTCAACCCGGTGATCACGCCGCTGGCCACGGAGCTCGAGGATGGCTGGGAGGGCTGTTTGTCGGTGCCGGGCCTGCGTGGCGTGGTGCCGCGCTACAAGCACATCAGCTATTCGGGCATCGACCCGCAGGGCAACCCGATCAACCGCTTTGCCGATGGTTTTCATGCGCGGGTGGTGCAGCATGAGTGCGATCACCTGATCGGCCGGCTATACCCTTCGCGCATTCAGGACTTCAGCAAGTTCGGTTATACCGATGTGCTGTTCCCTGGGCTCGACGTGGCCGACGACTGATCCCGCACCAGCGCCACCAGGGGCTTGCTGCGCTGGTAGCGGGCCAGGCGCGAGGCCAGGGCTTCGGGCAGCGTGGTGGCCGAGGTGAAGGCCAGGCGTTGGTAGAAGGGCGTCAGGTCCGGATGGCAGAACAGCCAAGTCGGGGTGGTGGCAGCGCCCAGCGCGGTTTGCAGCAGCTGTGAAGCGACCTGCTGTCCACGCCATTGCGGGGCGACGAACAGTCCGGTCAGCCAGTAGCCGTCCTCGACAGGGGACAGATTCATCCCGCCAATGATTTCACCGCTGCGTGCCACCCATTGTTCGCCATCACCGGCGGCGCGCATGCGTGAACCATGCTGGCGATAGAATTGCTCCAGCAGGCGGCGTTGGATCGGAGGCAGGCGGGTACAGGTCAGGGGCGGCATGCGTGGCTCGTAGGGCGCTGCAAGAAGCAGGAAAAATGACGGTGCTTTGTCGCAGATTGTTGCAAATCCGGCAAGGGTGAATATCCGACTCCGGGGTTCAACTATTCCGACTGCGGAGTAGACTTTCACTCATCCCCCCGGCAGTACGATAAAGCGGGATCGGTACTTCGTGTCATCTTCGCAGTCGATGACAACTTCTCCGCGCCATTGACGGCATCAGAAGTCACGCGATCAGCTTGATAGCCATCAAGGTCGTTATCCATGAAAGCCTTACTGATTCTTGCATTGGTCGGTATGTCCTCGCTCGCCTTCGCGGACCAGGTCAAGACCGCAGACACCCAACCCGTGGTCGAGCAGTATGACTATTCCACCAACCTCGACATCAAGCGCGTGATCAGCCTGTCGACGATCCCCAACGTCTGTGAAGTGGTGCCCGCCACCATGACCTACGAGGACCATCAAGGACAGGTGCACACCCTTCAGTACCGTGCCTTGGGCGAGGGTTGCCGGCTGAATTGAGCCTGTTGGCCCCGTCAGGGCCTGTGGGAGCGGGCTTGCCCCGCGATGGCGATCAGTTGCAATCGCGGGTCAAGCCCGCCCCCACAAGCTCCAGCCCCTGCTTCAACTGCGCCCGGCTGTGCGCCGCCGACAGGCTGACCCGCACTGCCCGCACACGCTCCGTGCCCACCGCGAACACGCTGGCCGGCACGATCTCCACCCCTTGCGCCCGACACCGGGCAACCAGCGCCTCGGCCTCTCCAGGCGTGGCCAGCCAGACATGGGGCGAAGGCACGCCATCCACCGGCAATGCATTACCCAGCAACGCCCGCGCCAGGCGCCAACGCTCGGCCAGTTCCTCCCGCTGCCAGGCCAGTCGCCGTGCGGCGGTCCCGTCCGAAATCCACTGGCAAGCGATGTCCAGATTCAACGGCGAAACCGACCAGTGGGTGGCCTGGGCATAAGGATCGATCTGCTCCAGCAACGCTGGCCGCGCCACGATCCAGCCCAGGCGCAGGCCGGCGGCCACGGTCTTGGACATGCTACTGATCAGCACGCCGCGGCCTTCGAGCAAAGGGTAGAGCGGTGGCCGATCAGTCAAGGCGCCGTACACGTCATCCTCGATCACCAGCAAGTCGTGGCGCTTGGCGACTTCCGCCAGCGCCTGACGCCGGGCCTCGCCCATGCAGGCCCCGGTCGGGTTATGCAGGGTCGGGGTGGTCACCAGTACTCGCGCGCCACTGGCCCGCACGACGCGGTCCAGTTCGTCAGGGCGCAAACCCTGTTCATCCAGAGCCACCCCCTGCACCGGCAGGCGCAGCTGGCGACAGGCCGCCTTGATGCCCGGAGCGGTCAGCGCTTCAACCATTACCGGCTCGCCTGCCTGGCACAGCGACTGCAGTACCAGGAGCAAGGCCTGTTGGGCGCCACCGCAGAGCAGCACCTCTTCTGGCCTCAGGGCCAGGCCACGACTGGCCAACCAGCGAGTGCCCTGGATCCGCCCCAGCAGCAGTTGCTCCGGCCCCAGGTAATGGTCGAGCAGGGCGGTTTCACCCTGTTCGAGCAACCTGCGCAGGCTGTACTCGAGGTCAAGATTGTGCGGGTCGGCCACCGGCACGTTGGTCGACAGGTCGATCACCTGATGCTGGCGGTCGGGCTGCTTGAGGCGAAACAGCGTCGCCTCCTTGCTGCTGGCCAGCACATAGGTGCCGCGCCCCACCTCCCCGGACACCAGGTGCCGCGCCGCGGCTTCGCGGTAAGCCTGTTGCGTGGTGCTCGGGTTCAGGCCCAATGCCCACGCCAGGCGACGCTGGGGCGGCAGGCGTTCACCAGCTTTCAGCTCACCCTGTTCGATGGCGCTGGCAATGGCCTCGACCAGCGCCAGGTAGCGCGGCTGGTCGTTGTCTGGCAGGGCGGGAATCCACACGAAATTGCTACCCATGCAATATATATTTGGACCCATACAATGACCGGCGCTTAGGATCGGATCAAGCCCTACCGATGAAGGAAGATCGCCATGTTCGACTTGCCCGCCCTGCGTGAAGCCGCCGATTTTGTTCACCAGCACGTGCCACCGACCCCGCAGCATGCCTGGCCGCTGCTGGCCGAGCGGTTGGGTTGCCAACTCTGGGTCAAGCACGAGAACCATGCCCCCACCGGTGCCTTCAAGGTGCGTGGCGGGCTGGTCTACGTGCGTTCCCTGCTGGCCGGCGGCGACGTCCCGCGCGGGCTGGTCACCGCCACCCGCGGCAACCATGGCCAGAGCATGGCCCTGGCCGCGCGCCAGGCGGGCTTGCCGCTGGTGATCGTGGTGCCTGAAGGCAACTCGCGAGAGAAGAACGCCGCCATGCGTGCCCTGGGCGCGGAACTGGTGGAGCACGGCGTGGACTTCGACGTCGCCCGTGAAGAGGCGGCGCGCGTGGCCGAGGCGCGCGGCTACGCGATGGTCCCGTCGTTCCACCCGGAACTGGTGCGTGGCGTGGCCACTTATGCGCTGGAGCTGTTCGAGGCGGTGGCTGGCCTGGATTGCGTGTACGTGCCGATCGGCATGGGTTCGGGCATCTGCGGGCTGATCCAGGCGCGCAACCTGCTGGGGCTGGCCACCGAGATCGTCGGCGTGGTCTCCAGTGCTGCGGATGCCTATGCCCAGAGCTTCGAGCGGGGGCGCATCGTCACCACCGCCAGCGCCGACACTTTCGCCGACGGGATGGCCTGCCGCGTGCCGCACCCCGACGCCTTCGCCCTGGTGCGCGAGCATGCCGCACGTATCGTGCGGGTGAGCGATGACGAGATCGCCGAGGCCATGCGCCTCTATCACGAGACCACCCACAATACCGCCGAAGGTGCCGGTGCCGCTGCCCTGGCCGCATTGATGCAGGAGCGTGGGCGCCAGGCCGGCAAGCGTGTCGCTGTGGTGCTCAGTGGCGCTAATGTGGATCGCGGGCGCTATGCGCAGGTGTTGGCGGGGCCTGTCTGAGCGAGTGAGCTTTCTTTCTGTACGGCAAGCGTCCCCTCGGGTTCAATGTGCACCCCTGAATATGCCCAGAGTGCGCCATGCCTTTCTCCAACGGTTTTCTGCTCAGTCTTTCCCTTTGCCTGGATATCGGGGTGGCCAATATCGCCATGATCACCCTGGCCATGCAGCGCGGGTTTCTCCAGGGGTTCTGGCTGGGCCTGGGTACCTGCGTCGGCGACCTGGTCTATGCAATTGCTGCTTTGGCCGGGATGACCGTGCTGTTGCAGTTCGAAAGCGTGCGCTGGACCTTGTGGCTGGGCGGCTCGGCGCTGCTGGTGTGGTTTGCCGTGAAGATGTTGCTGGCGGCCTGGCGCGGCGGGCATCTGGAGTCGCGGGGCGAGGTGGTGGTGGAGTCGGGCTGGCGCGAGTTCCTGCGTGGGATCTTCCTGGCCATGTCATCGCCCAGTGCGATCCTCTGGTTCGCGGCGGTGGGTGGGGTGCTGATCTCAAGGTCCGGTGGCGGCAGTCTGCTCGATGCGGGACTGTTCCTCGGGGGCTTCTTCGCCGCCGGGTTGGTCTGGTGCGTGTCGCTCTGCGGCATCGCCAGCCATGGTGGGCGTCTGCTTGGGGATCGGCTGCTGACGTGGTCCTACCTGCTGTCGGCGGCCATTTTCTGTTATTTCGCTGTGTATGTGATTCTCTCCGGTTATCGTGAGTTCATCTTGTCTACACCTGTTTGAGTCATGGAGTTCCCAGAAGTGGCAATGATCCAACCCTGCACTGACCCGGGCAGTCCGGCCTGGCTGCACTTGCGCAGCGCCTTGTGGCCCGACAGTGCGGCGACTGACCACCTGGCGGAAATGGTTGATATCGCCGGCCGCCCCGCAACCTTCGTGGCCCTGCTGGCGTATGACGAGCAGGGCAGGGCGCAAGGGCTGGCCGAGGCGTCGGTGCGTCATGACTATGTCAATGGCAGCAACACTTCGCCGGTGGCGTACCTTGAAGGCGTCTTTGTCGAACAGGCTTCACGCGGCCAGGGTGTCGCCCGCCAGCTGATCGCGGCTGTCGAACGGTGGGCCGATGGCAAAGGTTGCCGCGAGCTGGCCTCGGACGCCGCGCTGGACAACCTTGGCAGCCAGCGCATGCACGCGGCCCTGGGCTTTGCCGAGACCGAGCGTGTCGTGTACTTCCTCAAGCCAGTCGCGCCCCTCGACTGAAAATTTCCGGGCAGTTGTCGATTTGCCGTTTTCCCGTTCGACCAGTGTTGAAAGCGTCACCACCAACCCTGATGAATCTTCGGAGCAAACACCGATGAACACTGAAGCCGAGCGTGAACTGGAGCAACTGATCGAGCAGTGGATGCAAGCCGTGCGCGAGCGTGACGTGGACCGTATCGTCGCCCCCTACGCCGACGACATTCTTGCCTTCGACGCCATCCAGGCCCTGCAATTCAAAGGCAAGGCCGCCTACCGCGCCCATTGGGAAATGTGCATGGGCATGTGCACCGGGCCAATGGTGTTCGAACTGGCGCAACTGACCGTGCACGCCGACGGCGACCTGGGCCTGGCCCACTGGCTCAACCGCTGTGGCCCGGGCGACGATGAGAGCCAGTGCGGTTTCATGCGCGCCACCGTCGGCTACCGACGCAGCGCCGGCCAATGGCAGGTCATCCACGAACACTGGTCGGCGCCGTTCGACATGGAAACGCAAAAAGCGCTGTTCGATCTCAAACCCTGAATGCCCTCGACCGCCTATCGCCACCTTGCCCCGGAGACGATCATGAAATACCTGTGCCTGGTCTATTGTGATGAAGCGCTGTTGCACAGCCTGCCCGACAGCCCCGAGGACGCCGAATGCATGGCTTACGCCGAGTCCATCCAGGGCTCCGGGCGGATGATCGCCGCCGAGGCACTCAAGCCCGTGCAGACGGCCACAACGGTACGCGTGCGCGCCGGTCGGATGAGCCTGACCGATGGCCCGTTCGCCGAGACCAAGGAGCAGTTGGCCGGTTTCTACCTGGTCGATGCCCGCGACCTCAATGAAGCGTTGAACATCGCCAAGGGTATTCCCGCGGCGCGGGTCGGCAGCGTCGAAGTGCGCCCGGTGCGAGAGCTGCAACCCTGACGTGAATGGAGAACCACAATGAACCAGGTATCGCCGGGCTGATGAACAGCGAAGGGCAAATCCGTGATGAAGTGGCGGCGGTCTACCGCCGCGACTCCCGGCGCATCCTGGCCACCCTGATCCGCCTGCTGGGAGACTTCGACCTGGCCGAGGAGGCCTTGCATGACGCGTTCTTCATTGCCGTCGAACGTTGGCAGCGCGATGGCATCCCGGACAATCCGCGGGCCTGGCTGGTCTCCGCCGGCCGTTTCAAGGCCATCGACGCCTTGCGCCGGCGTGCCCGCTTCGACCGCTCCCAGGCGGACCTGATCATGCTGCTGGAAGGCGAGGCCCAGGATCCGGGCGAGCAGGAACTGCTGGTCGATGATCGGCTGCGCCTGATCTTTACCTGCTGCCACCCGGCCCTGGCCTTCGATGCCCAGGTGCCGCTGACATTGCGTGAGGTCTGCGACCTGACCACCGAGCAGATCGCCCGCGCCTTCCTGCAGAGCCCGGCGACCATCGCCCAGCGCATCGTGCGGGCCAAGGCCAAGATCCGCGATGCGAAGATCCCCTACCAGGTACCGGAGCTGGGCGAATTGCCGGAGCGGCTGGAGAGCGTGCTGCGGGTGATCTACCTGGTGTTCAACGAGGGCTATTCGGCATCTTCGGGCGAGGATGTGACCACGCGTGCGCTGACTGACGAAGCCATCCGCCTGGGCCGGTTGCTGGCGCAATTGCTGCCGGATGCCGAAGTGCTGGGGCTGCTGGCGTTGATGCTGTTGCAGGCCTCGCGGCAGAACGCGCGCAGCGACGCCCACGGCGAGCTGGTGCTGCTTGATGAGCAGGACCGCGGTCTGTGGGACCGGGCACAGATAGAGGAGGGCAGCCAGTTGGTGCGCCAGGCACTGGGCAGTCGGGAGTTCGGCCCCTACAGCGTGCAGGCGGCGATTGCCGCGCTGCATGCCGAAGCGCCCAGCGCCGAGGCCACCGACTGGGACGAGATCGTCGGCCTGTATGATGTGCTGCAGCGCCACTGGCCGTCACCAGTGGTGGAGCTGAACCGGGCCGCAGCCCTGGCCCGGCGTGATGGCGCACAGGTCGGGTTGCGCGCGGTTGAAGCAATTCTCGAGCGGGGCGAATTGGGCGACTACCACCTGGCCCACGCCGCGCGCGCCGAACTGCATCGTCAACTGGGCAATACCGAACAGGCCCGCAAGGCCTGGCAGCAGGCGCTGACGCTGACCCGGCAGGGGCCGGAGCGTCGTCATATCGAGCGACGCTTACGCGAGCTGGGGTAAGCGCTCAGGCCGAGTGCAAGACCTGTAGGAGCCGCTGTACTTTCAGCTGGCAACGAATTCCGGCGGGCTCACCAGCTCGACGGTCTGCTGTTTGCGCGGCGCGAGGATCTCGGCTTCGCCGGCGACCACCAGCTCGTCGTTCTGGTTGTATACGTTGGTGGCGATACGCACCTTGAACTTGGGCAGCTTCTCGAGGATTTCCAGGCGCACGGTCAGTTCGTCACCGATCTTCACCGGCTTCTGGAAGCTCATTTGCTGACCCAGATAGATGGTGCCAGGGCCAGGCAAGGTGCAGGCCACCGCGGCGCTGATCAGCGCGCCGCTGAACATGCCGTGGGCAATGCGCTCCTTGAACATGCTCTTGGCGGCGAACTCGGCATCCAGATGCACCGGGTTGTGGTCACCGGACATGGCGGCGAACAGCTGGATATCGCGTTCTGCCACGGACTTCTTGTATTCAGCTTTCTGGCCGACTTCGAGGGCTTCGTAAGGCGTGTTGGTGACCTGGGTCATCAGGGGCTTCCTTGTGGGGGGCGAGGCTGCCGATCATTCACTGCGGGCGGGGCGGCCAAGGGCCAGCGCCTGCTCCAGCCAGCCGATGATCTCGGCGGTGACCTCGTCGCGATGGGTTTCGTTGAGCACTTCGTGGCGTGCGCCGGGGTAGATGCGCAACTGTACATGACGGTTGCCGGTCGCGCGCAGGGCGTCGGCCAGGTGGGTGAGACGCTTGCCGGCACTCACCGGATCACATTCGCCGCCCACCACGAAGATCGGCAGGTTCGGATCGATCTGCGCCAGGTTCTTTTTCTGACTGATCTGCGCCAGGCCCTGCAGCAGGTCGAGCCATAGCTGGTTGCTGCAGCGAAAGCCGCACAGCGGGTCGGCGATGTACTTGTCCACCTCCGCGTCATCGCGGCTTAACCAGTCGAAGGCGGTGCGGTTGGGCTTGAATGCCTTGTTGAACGAGCCGAACGACAGCCAGTCGATCAGCGCGCTCTTGCCCAGAGGGCCCTGGCGCCAGGCCTCGAGACGGGCGATCAGGCGCGCCGCGCGGTACAGCGCCACCGGCTGGAAGTTCGAGCCGCTGAGGATCGCGCCCTGCAGGCTGGCACTGTGGTGCAGCAGGTAGGCCTGGGCGATGTAGCTGCCCATGCTGTGGCCGAACAGGAACAGCGGGGTTCCTGGAAACTGCTGGCCGATGTGCTGGGCCAGCAGGCCCAGGTCGTTGAGTACGGCATTCCAGCCATTTTGCCGGGCGAACAGGCCCAGGCTGCCCAGCTCGGCGGTGCGGCCGTGGCCGCGCAGGTCGGGGGCGAGCAGCCCGTAGCCGGCGGCGTTGAGCGCATGGCCCAGGCGCTGGTAGCGCCCGGCGTGCTCGGCCATGCCATGGGCCAGCAACACCACGGCCTTGACCGGTGTGGCCGGCAGCCATTGGTGGACATAAAGGCTGCAATGCTCGCTGGCGGGGAGCCAGAAGGCGTCGTGGGGCATGGCGGGTCCTTGCGCGCGGAGGTTGCCCAACAGTGTATGCGCAAAGCCGTCAATTGCAGGAAGGGCAGAAAAGAGATTCACAATGTTAATGGCGGCACTTGGCGTATTTGCCACCCTCAACAGAGCTGCTAACGTCGGCTGAACACCTTTTTGCCAGCAGGCGATCAGGTCAGGGATGTCCCGTTAGAGGAACAACAATAAATGCAAGCCGACTTCTGGAACGACAAGCGCCCGGCGGGCGTACCTTCCACCATTGACATGAAGGCCTACACATCCGTCGTCGACGTCTTCGAGCGCTGCTGCAAGCGCTTCGCCGACCGTCCGGCGTACAGCAACCTCGGCGTCACCCTGAGCTATGCCGATCTCGAGCGTCATTCGGCGGCCTTCGCCGCCTGGCTGCAGCAGCACACCGAACTGGTGCCGGGCGACCGCATCGCGGTGCAGATGCCCAATGTCCTGCAATACCCCATCGCGGTGTTCGGCGCCATGCGCGCGGGCCTGATCGTGGTCAACACCAACCCGTTGTACACCGAGCGCGAGATGCGCCATCAGTTCAAGGACTCCGGCGCCCGCGCCCTGGTGTACCTGAACATGTTCGGCAAGCGTGTGCAGGAGGTGCTGCCCGACACCGGCATCGAGTACCTGATCGAGGCGAAGATGGGCGACTTGCTGCCGACGGCCAAGGGCTGGCTGGTCAACACCGTGGTCGACAAGCTGAAAAAGATGGTGCCGGCCTACCAGTTGCCCCAGGCCGTGTCGTTCAAGCAGGTGCTGCGCCAGGGGCGCGAGCTCCCTCACAGGCCGGTGGCGCAAACCCTGGAGAACATCGCGGTGCTGCAGTACACCGGCGGCACCACCGGGCTGGCCAAGGGCGCCATGCTCACCCATGGCAACCTGGTGGCCAACATGCTCCAGGTACTGGCCTGCTTCGGTCAGCACGGCCCCGATGGCCAGCCGCTGATCAAGGAAGGGCAGGAAGTGATGATCGCGCCGCTGCCGCTTTACCACATCTATGCCTTCACCGCGAACTGCATGTGCATGATGGTAACCGGTAACCATAACGTGCTGATCACCAACCCCCGGGATATCCCCGGCTTCATCAAGGAGCTGGGCAAGTGGCGATTCTCGGCGCTGGTGGGCTTGAACACGCTGTTCGTCGCGCTGATGGACAACCCCGGTTTCAAGTCGCTGGATTTCTCCGCGCTGAAGATCACCAACTCCGGCGGCACCGCGCTGGTCAAGGCCACCGCGGAGCGCTGGGAGGCCCTCACCGGTTGCCGCATTGTCGAAGGCTACGGCCTGACCGAAACCTCGCCGGCGGCCAGCACCAATCCCTATGGCCAGTTGGCGCGCCTGGGGACCGTGGGGCTCCCGGTGCCTGGCACGGCGTTCAAGGTGATCGACGACGAAGGTCACGAGCAGCCGCTGGGTGAGCGTGGTGAGTTGTGCATCAAGGGACCGCAGGTCATGAAAGGCTACTGGCAGCAGGTTGAGGCCACCAACCAGGTCCTGGATGCCGAAGGCTGGCTGAAGACCGGCGACATCGCCGTCATCGACCCGGACGGTTTCACCCGCATCGTCGACCGCAAGAAGGACATGATCATCGTCTCGGGCTTCAACGTGTATCCCAACGAGATCGAGGACGTAGTGATGGGCCATCCGCAGGTGGCCAGCTGCGCGGTGATCGGCGTGCCGGACGAGCGCACCGGCGAGGCGGTGAAGCTGTTCGTGGTGCCGCGTGCGGGCGGGGTGAGCGTCGATGAACTCAAGGCGTTCTGCAAGACCAACTTCACCGGCTACAAGGTGCCCAAGCACATCGTGCTGCGCGAATCGCTGCCGATGACGCCGGTGGGCAAGATCCTTCGTAGGGAGTTGCGCGACATCGCCTGATGGTAGGCCCGCGATTGTCTCATCTCTGACAGCGTCGTCGCCCAGGCTGACGCAATCGCAAGGCCTATCTAGGGCAGGGCTTTCAGGCGGATTTGCGACATTTTGTATAATTACTCTAAAAATGACCTGTATAGTTCATTGAGTCATTTTCGTGACCCGCCGGCCCATTTCGGCCTCTAGTCGACCCCTTGCAAAGCTGTTACTCTCGGCGCGCTTTCAGAGGATCCGGTTTGCAATGAGCCGGCCTCTCATATCAATAATAAGCGCATCGACGCGTACCGAATTCGCTGTTGCTGAAGGAGCGGGCTTCCATGATCGAACATTTTTGGAAGGATAAGTACCCAGCCGGGGTCACGGCGGACATCAATCCTGACGAATTCCCCAATATCCAGGCGGTACTCAAGCAATCCTGCCAACGCTTTGCCGACAAACCTGCCTTTAGCAACCTGGGCAAGACCATCACCTACGGCGAGCTGTACACCCTGTCCGGCGCCTTCGCCGCCTGGTTGCAGCAGCACACCGACCTCAAGCCTGGTGATCGCATCGCTGTCCAGCTGCCCAACGTCCTGCAGTATCCCGTTGCCGTGTTCGGCGCCATGCGTGCCGGCCTGATCGTGGTCAACACCAACCCGCTGTACACCGCGCGGGAGCTGGAGCACCAGTTCAACGATTCCGGGGCCAAGGCCCTGGTATGCCTGGCCAACATGGCGCACCTGGCGGAAAAGGTGGTGCCCAAGACCCAGGTCAAACATGTCATTGTCACCGAAGTGGCCGACCTGTTGCCACCTCTCAAGCGTTTGCTGATCAACAGCGTCATCAAGTACGTGAAGAAAATGGTGCCGGCCTACCACCTGCCGGGCGCCGTGCGCTTCAACGACGCCCTGGCGCTGGGCAAAGGCGGTGCGGTGACCGAGGCCAACCCGCAGTCCGGCGATGTCGCCGTGCTGCAGTACACCGGCGGTACCACCGGCGTGGCCAAGGGCGCGATGCTCACCCACCGCAACCTGGTCGCCAACATGCTGCAGTGTCGCGCGCTGATGGGTTCGAACCTGCACGAAGGCTGCGAGATCCTCATCACCCCGCTGCCGCTGTACCACATCTACGCCTTCACCTTCCATTGCATGGCCATGATGCTCATCGGCAACCACAACGTGCTGATCAGCAACCCACGCGACCTGCCGGCCATGGTCAAGGAACTGGGCAAGTGGAAGTTCAGCGGTTTCGTTGGCCTCAACACGCTGTTCGTCGCCCTGTGCAACAACGAGACGTTCCGCAACCTCGACTTCTCGGCGCTGAAGATCACCCTGTCCGGCGGCATGGCCCTGCAACAGAGTGTGGCCGAGCGCTGGAAGACGGTGACCGGCTGCGCTATCTGCGAAGGCTACGGCATGACCGAGACCAGCCCGGTGGCGGCGGTCAACCCGACTTCGGCCAACCAGCTGGGGACCATCGGCATCCCGGTGCCGTCCACCCTGTGCAAGATCATCGACGACAACGGCCAGGAGTTGCCCCTGGGCGAGGTGGGCGAGCTGTGCATCAAGGGGCCGCAGGTGATGAAGGGCTACTGGCAGCGTGAAGACGCCACCGCCGAGATCATCGACAGCAACGGCTGGCTGAAGACCGGCGACATCGCCCTGATCCAGCCGGACGGCTACATGCGCATCGTCGATCGCAAGAAGGACATGATCCTGGTGTCCGGCTTCAACGTGTACCCCAACGAGCTCGAAGACGTGCTCGCCGCGCTGCCGGGCGTGCTGCAGTGCGCGGCCATCGGCATCCCGGACGAGAAGTCCGGCGAGGTGATCAAGGTGTTCATCGTGGTCAAGCCGGGCATGACCCTGACCAAGGAGCAGGTGATGGAGCACATGCGCGCCAACGTCACTGGCTACAAGGTGCCCAAGGCCATCGAGTTCCGCGATGCGCTGCCGACCACCAACGTCGGCAAGATCCTGCGCCGCGAGCTGCGCGACGAAGAGCTGAAGAAGCAGGGCCTGAAGAAGATCGCCTGAGCCGCAGCGCGCTTTGGGATTGAAACGTGGGAGCGGGCTTGCCCCGCGATAGCGTCAGCTCAGGTAACGTTGTTGCCCGAGTCGAAGCCATCGCGGGTCAAGCCCGCTCCCACGTTTGCGATACAGGAAACTCAGCGCAGCTTTTCCAGCATCTGGTAGTACCACATCCCCGCCGCCAGCAGCGGATTGCCCAGCAAGTCGCCCATCGGCACCTTGATGTGCCGGCAGCCCGCGAACGTATCGAACTTCTCCAGTGTCCCGGTCAATGCCTCGGCCATGATCTCGCCCATGATATGGCTGGTGGCGATGCCGTGCCCGGAATACCCCTGGCAGTACCAGACGTTGTCCGACAGCTTGCCCAGCTGCGGGATGCGGTTGACCACGATGCCCATGGCGCAGCTCCACTGGAACTCGATCGGCACGCCCTTTAGCGCCGGGAAGGTGCGCTCGATGCACGGGCGCAGTTCGCCTTCGATGTCCCGTGAATCACGCCCGGAGTAGTTGGCGCCGCCGCCGAACAGCAGGCGCTTGTCGGCGGTCAGGCGGTAGTAGTCGAGGACGAAACGGCAGTCGTACACCGCCAGGTCCTGCGGGTTGATCTGCTCGGCCAGATCGCCCAGCGGCGCGGTGGTGACGATGCCGCCCATGGCCGGGAAGATCTTGCCCTTGAGTTGGCGCTTTTCCAGCTTGTGATACACGTCGCCTGCCAGCATCACCTGGCGTGCCTCGATCCGTCCCTGGGCGGTGACCACCGCCGGGCGCGGGCCGTGGACGATCTCCAGCACCTCGGAGTTTTCGAACACCAGCGCACCCAGCCCGTGGGCGGCGCGGGCCTCGCCCAGGCACAGGTTGAGCGGGTGCAGGTGCAGGTTGCGGCGGTTCTTCAGCGCGCCGAGGTACAGCGGGCTTTGCAGGTGGCGCTGCATGGCGCTGCGGTCGAGCAGTTGCACCTGGTCGCCCATGCCGCGGCGTTGGGCCTCGGCCTCGAAGGCGCGCAGCTCGTTCATGTGCGACGGTTTCATCGCCGCGTGCAGGTGGCCGTGCTTGAGGTCGCACTGGATGCCGTAGCGCTCGACGCGCTGCTCGATGATCTGGTGGCCGCGCCAGCGCAGGTGCCAGATGAAATCGTCCACCTCGGCGCCCAGCCGGTCGCGCATCTGCGTGCGCATGGCCTCGTCGCCCGACAGGCTGCCGGTGACCTGGCCGCCGTTGCGCCCGCTGGCGCCCCAGCCGATGCGGTTGGTCTCGACGATGGCCACCTTCAGGCCACGCTCGGCCAGTTCCACCGCGGTGGCCACGCCGGTGAAGCCGCCGCCGATGATCGCCACGTCCACCTGCACCGTGCCCTTGAGCGTGGGGTATTCGGTCGTGTCGTTGAGGGTGGCGCTGTAATAGGACGGCGCGCGCTGGGCCGGGCCGTTGTTCACTGCTGCGTTCATGCTTGTTCCTTCTTGTAATCTCGTGGGCATCAGGCCTGGTGCAGGTACCAGCGCCAGTCCTGCTCGCCGACCTCGGCCATGAACTGGCGGTACTCGGCGAGCTTGACCTTGAGGTAGACGCCGAGGAAGGCCTCGCCCAGCGCCTCTCGGGCCCAGCTCGAATTTTCCAGGGCCTCGAGGACGGTGAGCCAGTCGGTGGGCAGGTGTTCGCCGGCCTGGGCATAGCCGTTGCCCTCGACCGGTGCGCCGGGATCGAGTTGTTCACGGATGCCCTGGTGGGTGGCGGCGAGAATCGCGGCGGCGGCCAGGTAGGGGTTGGCGTCGGCGCCGCAGATACGGTGCTCGATATGCCGGCTGTTGGCCGGGCCACCGGGTACGCGCAGGCTGACGGTGCGGTTGTCCACGCCCCAGGTCGGTGCCAGCGGTGCATAGCTGTTGGCCTGGAAGCGGCGGAACGAGTTGGCGTTGGGGCAGAACATCAGCAACGATTCGCGCAGGTGACGCAGCATGCCGGCCACCGCCTGGCGCAGCAGCGGGGTGCCCGCCTTGTCCTCGCTGGCGAACAGGTTGTTGCCGGCGGCGTCAGCCAGGCTCAGGTGCATGTGCATGCCGGTGCCGGCCAGCTGGGCAAACGGCTTGGCCATGAAGCAGGCCTGCATGCCGTGGGCGTTGGCGACGCCCTTGACCAGGCGCTTGTAGCGCACGGCCTGGTCCATCGCCTCGAGTGCGTCGCCGTGTTCCAGGGTGATCTCCACCTGGCCGGGCGCGTATTCGGAGATCGCCGTGCGGGCCGGGATGCCCTGGGCCTTGCAGGCGGCATAGAGGTCGGCGAGGAAGGGTTCGATCTGCTCCAGCTCGCGCAGGCCATACACCTGGGTCCCGCGCGGACGTCCTCCGTCGCTGTCCAGCGCTGGCTGCGGCCGGCCTTGGGCGTCGCGCTGCTGGTCGAGCAGGTAGAACTCCAGCTCGCAGGCCATCACCGGGTGGAAACCATCGGCCTTGAGCGCGTCGATCACCCGCAGCAGCACATGGCGCGGATCGGCCACGCTGGCCGGCAGGCCTTCGCTGGGGTGCATGCTGACCTGCACGGCGGCGGTCGGCACCCGGCGCCAGGGTAGGCGTACCAGGCTGCCGTCCAGCGGATAGGCACGGCAGTCGATGTCGCCGACGTCCCAGACCAGGCCCGAATCTTCGACATCGTCGCCGTTTAGGGTCAGGCCGAGGATGGTGCTGGGCAGCGGGCGGCCGCTTTCGAACACTGCCAGCAGCTCCTCGCGGTGCAGCAGCTTGCCGCGTGGCACGCCGTTGGCATCGAGGATGAACAGTTCGATCAGGTCGATATCGGGGTTGTCGGCCAGGAAACGCCTGGCTTGCTCTGCGGGGGCAAAGTGCATGGTGGATTCGCTCTGGGGCACGCAGGACCGCCGCGCAGGTGGGCGGTCAGGCTGAGTCAATCGGCCAGTAGGGCGGCCGGGTCGGGTCAGGAGTGCGTGAGCGACGTGTCCGGTGGGCGCGCGTGGCGGCAATGCCACAGGGCCCAGAACGCCAGAATGATATGGACCAGCGGATTTTCACCGGCACGGGCCCTGGCCTTCGGCAGCGAAGGGTAGGGCAGCGGGCGGGCGTTCATCGGGTCGGGAAGCATCCCTGGATACTCACATGGCCTGTAAGGTTGATTAAAGCAGTGAATGGCGACGTTCATTCCGGTGAGAGCTAAACATTGGCAAGTCTGCCCCCCGCGCTGCAGCAGCTTAGGACGCTTCCCACAGTTTTAGGCTAGTTGGCAGGTGGCTGGTCAGCTTTTTTCGTCGCAATTGCTACCCCGTTGTTGTTCAAGCGCTCCCGTTATTTCGAGCGTGATCGCGACTGAACGGCGGGCACAGGCAGCATCGATTTCGCAAATCTGCGACAATCGCGCCTCTTACGCCTGCCGATCATGAAAAAGCAGCACTCGCCTGCATCATTAAAAAGCCCCATGACAGATCACGCCATCGACCAACTGCTGAAGAACCTCGACCACGCCATGATCGCCGACCGCCATCGGTTGCGCCGGCAATTGCACGAGCTGCGCAAGCGCCCCGACGAGGGCAAGCTCGCGCAGTGGGTGGAAAAGGTCCAGGCCTCCTGCGCCCAGGTCACCGCGCGCCAGCAGAGCGTGCCGAGCATTCGTTACGACGACAACCTGCCCATCGCCGCCAAGCGCGACGAGATCAAGAAGGCCCTGGCCGAGCACCAGGTGCTGGTGATCGCCGGCGAGACCGGTTCCGGCAAGACCACCCAGCTGCCGAAGATCTGCCTGGAGCTGGGCCGCGGCAGCCATGGCCTGATTGCCCACACCCAGCCCCGGCGGATCGCCGCGCGCAGCGTGGCGGCGCGGGTCGCGGAGGAGCTGGGCACGCCGTTGGGGGCGCTGGTCGGCTACCAGGTGCGCTTCGAGGACCAGAGCGATTCGAACACCCTGGTCAAGCTGATGACTGACGGTATCCTGCTGGCCGAGACCCAGCACGACCGCTTCCTCG
Organism: Pseudomonas mosselii; assembly: GCF_019823065.1. Taxonomy (NCBI): domain Bacteria; kingdom Pseudomonadati; phylum Pseudomonadota; class Gammaproteobacteria; order Pseudomonadales; family Pseudomonadaceae; genus Pseudomonas; species Pseudomonas mosselii. The sequence continues at coordinate 4,597,250 of NZ_CP081966.1, read as the reverse complement.
AGCGCTACGACACGATCATCGTCGATGAGGCCCATGAGCGCAGCCTGAATATCGACTTCCTGCTCGGCTATCTCAAGACCCTGCTGCACCGCCGCCCGGACCTGAAGCTGATCATCACCTCGGCGACCATCGACCTGGAGCGCTTCTCCAAGCACTTCGACGGCGCGCCGATCATCGAGGTGTCCGGGCGTACCTACCCGGTGGAAACCTGGTACCGACCGCTGACCAGCGAGCACGACGAGGAGGGCAACCAGGTCGAGGAGGACCTTTCCGTCGACCAGGCGATCCTCGCCAGCCTCGACGAGATCGCCCAGCACGAGCGCAGCCAGGGCAAGGGCCCGGGCGATGTGCTGGTGTTCCTGCCCGGCGAGCGCGAGATTCGCGACGCCGCCGAGATCCTGCGCAAGGCGCAGCTGCGCCACACCGAGATCCTGCCGCTGTATGCGCGGCTGTCGCCGGCCGAGCAGCAGCGGATCTTCCAGTCCCACAGCGGCCGGCGCGTGGTGCTGGCGACCAACGTCGCCGAAACCTCGCTGACGGTGCCGGGCATCCGCTACGTGATCGACAGCGGCACCGCGCGCATCAGCCGCTACAGCTACCGCGCCAAGGTCCAGCGCCTGCCCATCGAGGCGGTGTCCCAGGCCAGCGCCAACCAGCGTAAAGGCCGCTGCGGCCGGGTCGAGCCGGGCATCTGCATCCGCCTGTACAGCGAGGACGATTTCAACGGCCGGCCGGCGTTCACCGACCCGGAGATCCTGCGCACCAACCTGGCCGCGGTGATCCTGCAGATGCTGCACCTGCGCCTGGGCGCGATCGACGCCTTCCCGTTCATCGAGCCGCCGGATGGCAAAGCCATCAGCGACGGCTTCAACCTGTTGCAGGAACTGTCGGCGGTCAACCGCGAGAACCAGCTGACGCCGCTGGGCCGCCAGCTGGCGCGCCTGCCGATCGATCCGCGTTTGGGCCGCATGCTGCTCGAAGGCGCCCGCCAGGGCAGCCTGCAGGAAGTGCTGATCGTCGCCAGCGCGCTGTCGGTGCAGGACCCGCGCGAGCGCCCGCCGGAGCGCCAGCAGGCCGCTGACCAGGCCCATGCGCAGTGGAAGGATGTCGATTCCGACTTCGCCGCGCTGGTCAACCTGTGGCGTGCTTTCGAGGAGCAGCGCCAGGCGCTGACCGCCAGCCCGCTGCGCAACTGGTGCCGCAAGAACTTCCTCAACTACCTGCGCCTGCGCGAGTGGCGTGACGCCCATCGCCAGCTGGCGCTGATCTGCCGCGACCTGCAATTGGCGGTGAACAAGGACGCCTGCGACTACCAGCCCCTGCACAAGGCGATTCTCAGCGGCCTGCTCAGCCAGATCGGCCAGAAGACCGAGGAGGGCGACTATCAGGGCGCGCGTCAGCGGCGTTTCTGGGTTCACCCGTCGTCGGGCATCGGCCGCAAGCGACCGCAGTGGGTGATGGCCGCGGAACTGGTGGAGACCACCAAGCTGTATGCGCGCATGGTGGCCAAGATCGAGCCGGACTGGATCGAGCCGCTGGCCACCCACCTGATCAAGAAGAACCACTTCGAACCGCACTGGGAGAAGAAGCGCGGCCAGGTGGTGGCCTACGAGCAGATTACTCTCTATGGGCTGATCCTGGTCGGCCGTCGACCGGTGCATTTCGGCCCGATCGATCCGGTCACTTCCCGCGAGCTGTTCATCCGCGACGGCCTGGTCGGTGGCGAGATCCAGTCCCGGGCCAAGTGCCTGGCGGCCAACAAGCGCCTGCTCGAGCAGCTCGACGAGTTGGAGGCCAAGGCCCGCCGGCGCGATATTCTGGCCGACGAGGAGACACTGTACGCCTTCTACGAGGCGCGCCTGCCCGAAGAGATCCACCAGACGGCGACCTTCGACAGCTGGTACCGGATGAACAGCCAGAAGGATCCGAACCTGCTGATCATGCGCGAAGAGGACGTGCTCGCCCGCGAGGCCAGCGAGGTCACCGCCGCGCAGTATCCGGACCACCTGCAGGTGGGCGATCTGCGCCTGTCGCTGAGCTATCACTTCGAACCGAACCACCCGCGTGACGGCGTGACCGTGCGGGTGCCGGCGCCGCTGTTGCCGAACCTGCCGGGCGAACGCCTGGAATGGCTGGTGCCCGGTCTGCTTGAGGCCAAGTGCATCGCACTGGTGCGCAACCTGCCCAAGGCCCTGCGCAAGAACTTCGTGCCGGTGCCCGACTTCGTCAAGGCGGCCCTGTCGCGTATGGCGTTCGGCCAAGGGGCATTGCCGCAGGCGCTGGGCCAGGAGTTGCTGCGCATGACCGGAGCGCGGGTGTCGGACGAGGCCTGGGCGGAGGCGGCCGGGCTGGTGGAAGGCCATCTGCGCATGAACATCGAAGTGGTCGACGCCCAGGGCAAGTTCCTCGGCGAAGGTCGCGACCTCGCCGAGCTGACCGCCCGCTTCGCCGCCGCCAGCCAGGCGGCGCTGGCCCTGCCGCGCAGCGAGAAGGCCGAGCAGCCGGTACAGGCCAAGGCCTTCGCGCAGGTGGCGCAGACCGCCCAGCAGAAGATCGCCGGGCTGTCGATGACGGTCTATCCGGCGCTGGTCGAGGACAACGGCACGGTGCGCGAGGGGCGCTTCTCGACCCAGGCCGAAGCCGAGTTCCAGCACCGTCGCGCCTTGCAGCGCCTGTTGCTGCAACAGCTGGCGGAGCCGGCCAAGTTCCTGCGCGGCAAGCTGCCGGGGCTGACTGAGCTGGGGCTGCTGTACCGTGAACTGGGCCGGGTCGAGGCGCTGGTCGAGGATATCCTCCTGGCCAGCCTCGACAGCTGTGTGCTGGAAGGCGAAGACCCGCTGCCGCGTGATGGCGCGGGCCTGGCCTCGCTGGCCGAACGCAAGCGCGGCAACTGGACCGAGCACGCCGAACGCCTGGCCCGCCTTACCCTGGAGGTACTGAAGCTGTGGCATGGCCTGCAGAAGCGCTTCAAGGGCAAGATCGACCTGAGCCAGGCGGTGGCGCTCAACGACATCAAGCAGCAGTTGGCCAACCTGGTGTACCCGGGCTTCGTGCGGGAGATACCGGGTGCCTGGTTCAAGGAGCTGCCACGTTATCTCAAGGCGGTGGAGTTGCGTCTGGAGAAACTGGGGTCTCAGGTGCAGAAGGACCGGGTGTGGAGCGCCGAGCTGGCCAATTGCTGGGCGCAGTACCGGGCCCGCGCCGACAAGCATGCCCAGGAAGGCAAGCGCGATGAGCAGCTGACCCTGTACCGCTGGCTGCTGGAGGAATACCGGGTGTCGTTGTTTGCCCAGCAACTGGGGACGAAGGTGCCGGTTTCCGACAAGCGACTGAGCAAACAGTGGAGTCAGGTGGAAGCCTAAACTCCCCAAGTTGTGGCAAACTTGGTGGAATTTACGGCCGCTGTGCGGCCGATCGCGGCACAAGTCCGCTCCTACAGCATCGGCGTTCTTCTGTAGGAGCGGACTTGTGCCGCAAACGAGGGCGCAGCCCTCGCCTCAAAATTGGTACCAAGGTGCCATTAAGTTGCCCTTATTCCGGCCAGCGCCTTGTGGCGATGGCCCCAGACCAGAGGAACGACCGTGCACAACGTCGTCATCAGCGGCACCGGCCTGTACACCCCGGCCCAAAGCATTTCCAACGAAGAACTGGTGGAATCTTTCAACGCCTGGGCACAGCGTTTCAACCGTGACAACGCCGCCGCCATCGAGCGTGGCGAGGTCGAGGCGGCGCCGCTGTCCGACGCCGCCTTCATCGAGAAGGCCTCGGGTATCAAGAGCCGCTTCGTCATGGACAAGGCCGGTATTCTCGATCCGCAGCGCATGAAGCCGCGTCTGCCCGAGCGCGGCAACGACGAGCAATCGATCCTCTGCGAGATGGGCGTGGCCGCCGCCCGCCAGGCCCTGGAGCGTGCCGGGCGCACCGCCGCCGATGTCGACGGGGTGATCGTCGCCTGTTCCAACCTGCAGCGCCCGTACCCGGCCATCGCCATCGAAGTGCAGCAGGCACTGGGCATCCAGGGCTTCGCTTTTGACATGAACGTGGCCTGCTCGTCGGCCACCTTCGGTATCCAGACCGCCGCCAACAGCGTGCAACTGGGCCAGTCGCGCGCGGTGCTGGTGGTCAACCCGGAGATCTGCACCGGCCACCTGAACTTCCGTGACCGCGACAGCCACTTCATCTTCGGCGACGCCGCCACCGCCGTGCTGGTCGAGCGTGCCGACCTGGCGACCTCCGAACATCAGTTCGACATCGTCAGCACCAAGCTGCTGACGGCGTTCTCCAACAACATCCGCAACAACTTCGGTTTCCTCAACCGCGCCGCGGAAGAGGGCATCGGTGCCCGCGACAAACTGTTCGTGCAGGAAGGCCGCAAGGTGTTCAAGGAAGTCTGCCCGATGGTTGCCGAGCTGATCGGCCAGCACCTGGCCGAGAACGACCTGCAGCCGTCGGACGTCAAGCGCTTCTGGCTGCACCAGGCCAACCTGAGCATGAACCACCTGATCGTCAAGAAGCTGCTGGGGCGTGAAGTGGCCGAGGAAGATGCGCCGGTGATCCTGGATCGCTATGCCAACACCAGTTCGGCGGGTTCGGTGATTGCCTTCCACCTGTATCAGGATGACCTGGCCAAGGGTTCGCTGGGGGTACTGAGTTCATTCGGTGCTGGCTATTCGATTGGTAGTGTGGTTCTGCGTAAACGCTGATACCTACTTTTACTTCTCTATCGGGGCTGCAAAGCAGCCCCGGCTTTCTGACAGGCAAAAAAAGCGGGAAACGCTGGATGGGGTCAGCATTTCCCGCTTCAGGGTGGAGCAAGGGTGCGTAGCGCTTAGAACTTGGCTTCCAGGTCGACCTGCAGGGTGTCGACGTCGGCGTTGTTGTTCGGCAACTGCGACAGGTCGGTCTTGGCCATCAGGTAGGCCGCGCCCAGGGAGAAGTTCTTGTCGATCTCGTAGCCGACCTTGAACTTGTGACCACGCGAACCCGTGAAGCCTGCGCCGAAGTCGGAGTCGGTGAACAGGCTGACCACGGCGTTGCGCTGCACGTCGCGGTAGTTGTAGTCCAGGCTCCAGGCGCCCACCTTGGTCTTCAAACCGGCCAGCCAGGCCTTGTCCTCGCCGTCGGTGCTGTCGGTGTTCTTGACGAACTGGCCATAGGCCGACAGCGGGATGGCGAAGCCGGTGAAGTCCACCTGGCCGAAGCCTTCGGCCAGGTTGAACTCGGTGGTGGTGTTGCCGAAGCTGCGCAGCACGGCCGACTTCTTGTCGTTGTCGAAACCGTAGAGGCTGCCGCCGACGGTGACCTTGACGCTGTCAGCCAGGTTGAACTTGGTGCCCAATTGGCCGTGGTACAGCTGTGCGTCGTGCTTGAACTGCACGCCGTCGCCGTCGACGTTGTCCTTGAGGGTGTAGTGACCGGCGCTGCCGAACACTTCGGCGCCGCCCAGGTTGGTCTTGTAGGTGACGGCCACGCCTTCCGGGTTGATGTCGCTGTCCCAGATGATGTCGCCCATGCTCACCCACGGCTGCAGCATCTTGCCGCCGATCAGGTGCAGGTTCGGCACGGCGGTCGGGTGCCAGTCGAGGTAGGCCAGGTCCACCCACAGCGATTTCTTGTCGAAGTAGTTGTCCAGGCTCTGGTTGGTCGAGCGGGCGTCCGAGCTGCTGCCGGTGGCCACGCGAATGCCAGCGTCGACCTGCGGGTTGATCTCGCTGTAGAAACCGACGCGGGCACGCACACGCTCGCGGTCCTGGTTGCCACTGCGGCTGTTGGGGTTGTCGACGTTGACGTCTTCGTAGCGCAGGCGCACATCACCCTTGATCTGGGTCTTGGCGGCCCATGCCACTTTCTGCTCGAAGGAGCTCAGGCGCTCGGACTGGGCTTTCTGGTCGGCCTTTTCCTTGGTTTCCTTTGCCAGGTCGCCCTGCAGTTCGGTGTACTGCGCCTGGTTGATCGAGCCGTTGGCGCGGAGTATTTCGAGCAGCTTGGCGTCGACAGCAGCACTGGCCGGAGTACTCAGAGCCAGCATCATGCCGGTGAGGCTCACTCCAGTAAGTGTAGAAACAAGACGCATAAGGTTCTCCCTGTTGGAAAAAGTGGGGAGGCTCAAGCGCCCGCCCCCGAGTTGGCATGTCTTCGGAAAGGGCCTGAATAGACAGGTTCTGGGGTTCCGGAAAACAGGCGCAAGTATTGCGGGGGGGAATGACAGAATAATGTCTGAATAGTGGCACTGTTGTTAAGTAAACAGGCCGTCATTTGTGTGTCACGGCGGCTTTGGCAATACTGGCGCCCTGTCCATAGCGAGTTGCAACCGTGATCAGCCTTCACAGCCTTGCCCACCTGCGCGACCTGCCGGCGACCACTTGGGACGCGCTGGTGCCCGACGGTCAGCCGTTCCTGCGCCACGCCTTTCTCAGTGCCATGGAAGACAGTGGTAGCGTGGTGCCCGACACCGGCTGGGCCGCCGAACACCTGGTGCTGGAGCGCGATGGCGAGGTACGGGCGCTGCTGCCGGCCTACCGCAAGTGGCATTCGTTCGGCGAGTACGTGTTCGATCATGGCTGGGCCGATGCCTGTGAGCGCGCGGGCATTGCCTACTACCCCAAGCTGCTCGGCGCGGTGCCGTTCAGTCCGGTCGCGGGGCCGCGTCTGCTGGCCGCCGATCCAGCCGATGGCCTGCTGCTGTTGCAGGCGATTCCCGAGTACCTGGGCAAGGGTGGGCTGTCGGGGGCGCACATCAACTTCACCGACAGTGTGCTGGACGCGGCCATTGCCGGCCAGCCGGGCTGGTTGGAGCGCCTGGGCTGCCAGTTCCACTGGCGTAACCGGGGTTACCGGGACTTCCAGGACTTTCTCGACACCCTCAGCTCACGCAAGCGCAAGCAGATGCGCAAGGAGCGTGAACAGGTGGCGGGGCACGGGATCGATTTCGCCTGGTACCGCGGCGATGAACTGAGCGAGGCACAGTGGGACTTCGTCTACCGCTGCTATGCCAACACCTATGCCGTACGGCGACGAGCACCGTACCTGACTCGCGAGTTCTTCAGCCTGGTGGCCGAGCGCATGCCCGAGGCGATTCGCGTGGTGATTGCCCGGCAGCAAGGGCGCGAGGTGGCGATGGCCTTCAGCCTGGTGGGGGGCGACAGCCTGTACGGCCGCTACTGGGGTTGCCTGGACGAATTCGACCGCCTGCATTTCGAGACTTGTTTCTACCAGGGCATGGACTTCGCGATCGGCGAAGGCCTGCAGCGCTTCGATGCCGGGGCCCAGGGCGAGCACAAGCTGATTCGCGGGTTTGAGCCGGTGATCACACGGTCGTGGCATTACCTGCTGCACCCGGGGTTGCGCCGGGCGGTCTCAGACTTTTTGCGTCAGGAGCGCGAAGGAGTACTGGCCTACGCCGAGGAGGCGCGGGGGATGTTGCCGTATCGCCAGGTTTGAAGTGCCTGGCCACACGCTATCCCTGTAGGAGCGGCCTTGTGTCGCGAAAGGGCCGCAAAGCGGCCCCAGGATTTCAGCGTTGATGCAAAGATCGCCGGGGCCGCGTTGCGGCCCTTTCGCGACACAAGGCCGCTCCTACAGGGGCCGCGTCTAACTCAGTCGACGCCGACAAATCCCCCGGTCTGGTGATGCCACAACCGCGCATACAACCCGCGCTGTGCCAGCAGCTCGGCATGGCTGCCGCTTTCGACGATATGCCCCTTGTCCAGCACGATCAGCCGGTCCATGCGGGCGATGGTCGACAGGCGGTGGGCGATGGCGATCACCGTCTTGCCCTGCATCAGCGTCTCCAGGCTCTCCTGGATCGCCGCCTCGACCTCTGAGTCCAGTGCCGAGGTGGCCTCGTCCATGATCAGGATCGGCGCGTTCTTCAGCAATACCCGGGCAATGGCGATGCGCTGGCGCTGGCCGCCGGAGAGCTTGACGCCGCGCTCGCCGACATGGGCGTCGAAGCCGGTGCGGCCCTGGGCATCGGACAGCTGCGGGATGAACTCGTCGGCCCGGGCCCGGCGCACTGCTTCCCAGACTTCCTCGTCACTGGCATCCGGCCGGCCGTACAGCAGGTTGTCGCGGATCGAGCGGTGCAGCAGCGAGGTGTCCTGGGTGATCATGCCGATCTGCGCGCGCAAGCTGGCCTGGTTGACCTCGGCGATGTCCTGGCCGTCGATGAGGATGCGCCCGCTGTCGATGTCGTACAGGCGCAGCAGCAGGTTGACCAGGGTCGACTTGCCGGCGCCGGACGGACCGATCAGGCCGATCTTCTCGCCGGGGCGGATGTCCAGGTTCAGCGCGTCGATCACCTTGCCGCCCTTGCCGTAGTGGAAGTCGACATGGTCGAAGCGCACCGCCCCGCGGCTGACCTTGAGTGCCGCGGCGTTGGGCCTGTCGCTGACGGTGACCGGCTGGGCAATGGTCTGCAGGCCGTCCTGGACCATGCCGATGTTCTCGAAGATGCCGTTGACCACCCACATGATCCAGCCGGACATGTTGACGATGCGGATCACCAGGCCTGTGGCCAGGGCGATGGCGCCGACGCTGATCAGCGACTGGCTCCACAGCCACAGGGCAAGGCCGGTGGTGGTGACCACCAGCAGGCCGTTCAGCGAGGTAATGACCACGTCCATGCTGGTGATCACCCGCGAGGCCAGCTGGGTCTTCTCGGTCTGCTCGCTGATCGCCTCGCGGGCGTACTGCTGCTCGTAGTCGGTATGGGCGAACAGCTTGAGCGTGGCGATGTTGGTGTAGCCGTCGACGATGCGCCCCATCAGCTTGGAGCGGGCGTCGGAGGAAATCACCGAGCGCTCCTTCACCCGTGGCACGAAGTAGTACAGCGCACCGATATAGCAGGCGATCCACACCAGCAGCGGCAGCATCAGCCGCCAGTCGGCCTCAGCGAACAGCACCAGCGAACTGATGGCGTAGATCAGCACGTGCCACAGCGCGTCCACCGCCTGCACCGCCGAATCGCGCAGGGAGTTGCCGGTCTGCATGATGCGCTGGGCGATGCGCCCGGCGAAGTCGCTCTGGAAGAAGTTCAGGCTCTGCTTGAGCACGTAGGTGTGGTTTTGCCAGCGGATCAGGCTGGTCATGCCCGGGCTGATGGTCTGGTGCACCAGCAGGTCATGCAGGCCGAAAAACACCGGCCGCAGCAACAGCACCACCACCAGCATCCAGATCAGCTCGCCGCTGTGCTCGCTGAAGAAATTGGCGTTGGGCGTGCCCTGGGCCAGGTCGATAATCCGGCTCAGGTAGCTGAACAGCGCCACTTCGATCAGCGAGGCGATCAGGCCGACGATCAGCAGGGCGAGGAAGCTCGGCCACACCTGGCGCAGGTAGTAGAGATAGAAGGGCCAGACCTTGCCGGGAGGCGCCTCGCTGGGCGCCTCGCGGAAAATGTCGATCAACTGCTCGAAACGACGGTACAGCATGGGTGACGACACTCCTGTTCGACCCGACTCACGTCCCTGTGCGGCGCGGGATCAGTCGATGCGTTTGGCCGACTTGATGTAGACCGGATCGGCCGGCACATCGCGCATGCCTTTCTTGATGGTGGTCGGCGAGTTGACGATCTGGTCGACCACCTCCATGCCCTTGGTGACCTTGCCGAACACCGCGTAGCCACGGTCGCGGCCCGGGTTGAGGAAGTCGTTGTCGGCGACGTTGATGAAGAACTGGCTGGTGGCCGAGTTCGGGTCGGAGGTGCGGGCCATGGACAGGGTGCCGCGGGTGTTCTGCAGGCCGTTGCTCGCTTCGTTGCGGATCGGGTCCTTGGTGCTCTTCTGCACCATCTGGTCGGTAAAGCCACCGCCCTGGACCATGAAGCCCGGGATCACGCGGTGGAAGATGGTGTTGTTGTAGAAGCCGCTGTCCACGTACTGGAGGAAGTTCTTGGTACTGATCGGTGCTTTTTCTGCGTTCAGCTCGATCTCGATCTTGCCGAAGCTGGTGACCAGCTCAACGTGCGGGGTCTTGTCGGAGGCCATGACGCTGGTGGCGAAGGCGACCGAGCAGGCGGTGAGCAGAAGTTTTTTCAGCATGGGCTCAAAGATCCTTGAGAGGTGGAAGCGGCTGCGAGGAACTGCAGCACGGTACGGTTGAAGACTTCGGGTTGATCCAGGGGCGTAGCGTGCCGCGAATCGTCGATGACCGCCAGCCTGGCGTTGGGCATCAGGGCGACGTAACGCTCCTTCAGTTGTATCGGTGTGTAATCGTGGTCGGCGGCGATCACCAGGGTGGGACAGCGGATCTGGCCGATGCGTTCCTGCACGCCCCAGTCGACGATGGCGTCGAAGCTTTTCAAATAGGCACGCTTGTCGTTGCGCGCCCAGCGCTCGGCCATCTTGCGCCGCAGTTCGGTCTGCTCCGGCTTGGGAAACAGCCGCGCAGCCAGGCCCTTGCCGACGGTCTCGACGCTGAGCAGGCGTGCCAGGCCCCAGCGCTTGAGCCACCAGATCCAGTCGCTGCGGGTGCGTCGCTTGACCTCGGGGGCGCTGTTGACGATGCACAGGCTGCGCAGCCAGTCGGGGTGGTCGACGGCAAACTGGAAACCGACCATGCCGCCCATGGACAGGCCGACGAAGTGCACCGGGCCGGTGTCCAGATGGCGCAGCAGGGCCAGCAGATCAGCGCTGAAAGTCTTTATCTGGTAGCCCTTGCGCGGCTTGGAGGATTGCCCGTGGCCGCGGATGTCCATGAGGATCACCCGATACTGGCGGCCGAGCTCGGGCACCTGCAGTTCCCAGTCCTGGCTGCTCGAACCCAGCCCGTGCAGCAGCACCAGGGGCTCGCCCTGGCCATGTTCCTCGTAATGCAGCAGGCATCCGTCATGTTCGAAACAGGCCATGGGCGCGGTCCTCTCAGGCTTGCGGGGGGGCTGCGAAGGGCACGTCCAGCGGCGCGGTGTCGAAGTTGCGCAGCAGTTCGATGAGGATCTGCGTGGCCGGGCCCAGGGTCTTTTCCTTGCTGGAGTAAAGGTAGAACAGCGGATGGCGGCTGCCACCCTGATCCAGCGGCAGGGGCTTGAGCACGCCTTCGCGCAGCTCGCGCTCGATCATGTGCCGGGGCAGCCAGGCAAAACCCAGGCCGCTGCCGACGAAGGTCGCCGCGGTGCCCAGGCTGCCGACCGTCCAGCGCTGCTCGGCGCCGAGCCAGCCGACATCGCGCGGCTGGGCCCGGCCGGAGTCGCGGATCACCACCTGCAACTGGCTTTCCAGATCCTGGAAGGTAATTTCGCGGCCCATGCGGTGCAGGGCGTGCTCGGGGTGGGCGACGGCGATGAACTCCACCGGGCTCAGTTCGGTGCCCAGGTAGCCGCCGATGTTGAAGCTGCTGATGGCAAGGTCGGCGATGCCTTCGTGCAGCACTTCCTCGACCCCGGACAACACTTCTTCGCGCAGGCGTACCCGGCAGCCGCGGCTCTGCGGCATGAAGGCGGCCAGGGCGCGTACCAGGCGGGCGCTGGGGTAGGCGGCGTCGACCACCAGGCGCACTTCGGCCTCCCAGCCCTGTTCCATGTGGTGGGCCAGGTCTTCCAGCTGGCTGGCCTGCTTGACCAGTTGCCGCGAACGGCGCAGCAGCACGCTGCCAGCCTCGGTCAGCACCGCCTTGCGCCCATCGATGCGCAGCAGCGGCACGCCCAACTGCTCCTGCATCCGCGCCACGGTATAGCTCACCGACGACTGCGAACGGTGCAGGGCCTCGGCGGCCTGGGCGAACCCGCCGTGGTCGACCACTGCCTGCAGGGTCCGCCACTGATCCAGGGTAACGCGCGGTGCTTTCATCCAGGGCTCCTGTTGTCCTAAGCTGCGCTCTTCCCAAGGAGAGCGCCCGTATGAAGAAATGTTGTGCGGCTTTGCTGTTGTGCCTACCCCTCGGGGCCATGGCATACCCGATCGACGTGGAAAAGGACCTGACCGGGGTCAAGGTCGATTACACCGTCTACGACACGGCCTATGACATCGGCTCGATCAGCCTCAACAACTATGGGCAGGTGCCGGCGGCGTGCAAGGTCACCTTCCGCAACGGCCCTGAGGCGCCACGGGTGCGTCGGGTCAATGTGCCCGCCGGCAGGAGCGTGGATGTCACCGCCAAGTTCAACCGGCAGATCATCAAGCTGCGCATCGTGCTCGACTGCAAAGCCGAATAAACAGATTAATCGATAGGTTGATCCCACTTTTTACGCTTTTTTATCGATAGGTCAACCACTAATCTCACCTCCATCGAATCGCCACCCTTTACCGCCGATGGAGGCAGCCCATGTCCCGCGTACTGATCATCGAAAGCAGCGCCCGCCAGCAGGATTCCGTTTCCCGTCAACTGACCCTGGACTTCATCCAGCAATGGCAAGCGGCGCATCCGGCCGACGAGATCAAGGTGCGCGACCTGGCGGTGAACCCCGTGCCGCACCTGGACGCCAACCTGCTTGGCGGCTGGATGAAGCCTGAGGAACAGCGCAGCGCCGCCGAGCGTGAGGCGCTGGCGCGTTCCAACGTGCTGACCGACGAACTGCTGGCCGCCGACGTGCTGGTGATGGCCGCGCCGATGTACAACTTCACCATCCCCAGTACCTTGAAAGCCTGGCTGGACCACGTGCTGCGCGCCGGCATCACCTTCAAGTACACCCCGACCGGGCCGCAGGGCCTGCTCAACGGCAAGCGCGCCATCGTCCTGACCGCCCGCGGCGGCATCCATGCCGGTGCCAGCAGCGACCACCAGGAACCCTACCTGCGCCAGGTGATGGCCTTCATCGGTATCCACGATGTGGACTTCATCCACGCCGAAGGCCTGAACATGAGCGGCGAGTTCCACGAGAAGGGCCTGAACCAGGCCAAGGCAAGACTGGCCGCGGTGGCCTGAGCCGCGACGAATTCCCAACCCTGACACCTTGTTGCTCCTTTGGGTGTGCCTGCCCGGCCAGTTCATGGCCGGGCTTTTTTATGCCGACCTCATGCCTTGCGCTCCCACAAGGGCAAATGCAAACCATGAATGTTCTGCAAGGCAGTTGCTCTCACAGAGAAAACACTGCTTTCAAGGCCTGTGATAGTGGGCTTGCCAGCGAAGAGGCTTTTACTGCCCCCACAACCCCCATGGTTGAACTGCCCAGGCCCAACCCGCTAAGGTCCCCGCCTTGATCCACGAGGGCCAACCATGGGCTACCTGATAATCGTCGCGCTGATCCAGGCGTACTCCTTCAACCTGATCGGCGAATACCTGGCCGGCCACGTCGACAGTTACTTCGCCGTGCTGGTCCGGGTGCTGCTGGCCGGGCTGGTGTTCCTGCCACTGACCCGCTGGCGCCAGGTCGAGCCGCGTTTCATGCGCGCGATGCTGCTGATCGGCGCGCTGCAGTACGGCATCACCTATGTCTGCCTGTACCTCAGCTTCCGCGTGCTGACGGTGCCGGAAGTACTGTTGTTCACCATCCTTACCCCGCTGCATGTCACCTTGATCGAGGATGCCCTGAACCGGCGCTTCAACCCCTGGGCGCTGCTTGCTGCCCTGGTGGCGGTGGCCGGCGCGGCGGTGATCCGCTTCGACACGGTCACCGGTGAGTTCTTCATCGGTTTCCTGTTGCTGCAACTGGCCAACTTCACCTACGCCGCCGGCCAGGTGCTGTACCGCCACTTGGTGGCCCGCCACCCCAGCGACCTGCCGCACTATCGCCGGTTCGGCTATTTCTACCTGGGCGCGTTGCTGGTGGTGTTGCCGGCCTTCCTACTGTTCGGCAATGCCCAGCACCTGCCGAGCACCGACACCCAGTGGCTGGTGCTGCTGTTCCTGGGCCTGTGTCCGACGGCGCTAGGGCTGTACTGGTGGAACAAGGGCGCTTGCCTGGTCTCTGGCGGCACCCTGGCGGTCATGAACAACCTGCATGTGCCGGTGGGCCTGCTGCTCAACCTGCTGATCTGGAACCAGGACGAACCGCTTGGGCGCCTGGCCATTGGCGGTTCGGTGATCCTGGCATCGGTATGGCTGAGCCGCTTGGGTGGTCCGCGTGCAGGGCTGCCAGGGGCCGCCTCGTCGCGCTGAGGTATCTGCACGAGACGAAGGCGCCCGGCGCCTTTGTCATTCACGGGGGCAATACCAAGGCAGGCTTTGCCCGGCCGACGGTGGCAGGCAAGATGGACGCAGGCGGCTCAAGATCGCCCGTTCCGACAATGGATTTGCCTGACACTACAAGGAAGAGACCGTGAACCTTGACCTGACCGACCTGAAACTGTTCATCAAGATCGCCGAGTCCCCCAGCCTGACCCAGGGCGCCAAGCGTGCATGCCTCTCGCCTGGGGCCGCCAGCATGCGCATCAAGTCGATGGAAACCGAGCTTGGCGAGGGGCTTTTTCATCGCCAGCACAAAGGGCTGGTGCTGACCCTGGCAGGTCAGCGGTTGTTGATCCATGCCCGCAAGATCCTGCGCCAGCTGGAAGTGCTCAAGGCCGAATTCGACCACCGCGAAGAGCCTGACGGAGCAAGCATGCGCATGTATGTCGCAGGCTTCAGCGCATTCGAGTCGACCCAGCGCCGGCTGGTGCGCTATCTCGCCGATCACGCCAATGTCGCCATCGACCTGCAGCAACGCACGACCGGGGATATCGTTCGCGGCATTCGCGAGGGCGCCGTCGACATGGGCGTGGTGCTCGGCAGCGACCCTGTGGAGGGTTGTGCCTCGATCGCCCTGCCGGTGCTCAACTATGTGGCGGTGCTGCCCAGGCATCACGCATTGGCCGTCAGCGCCTCATTGCGCCTGGGCGACGTGCTGCGCCACCCCCAGGTCGGGTTGGCGAGTGACAGTGCACTGTGCCGACTGATCGAGCAGCAGGCCGATATCGATGGCCTCGCGGCCCAGTTCAGGATCAAGGTGTCCGGCGCCGAGTCGCTATGCCGGATGATTGCCGAAGGAGTCGGTATCGGTATCGCATCGGATGCGGCGGTGCAGCCTTATCTCGATGGCTGTGGCCTGGTGGCCCGACGCCTCGACGAAACCTGGGCGCGCCAGCAGCACATGATGCTGGTCAGGCATTTCGAGCGCATGCCACGGCATGTCACCGAGCTGGTTTCCTACCTGAGTGCCGCCTGAGCAAGCTTGGCAAAGGGGCCGCGCTGCGGCCCCGATGGGGTGGTCATCGTGTGCCGGGCACCAGGCTGAGGATTTCATCGATGGGCATGCAGGCCGGCTCGATCTCATAGGCCCGGTCGTGCTCGAGGATGCTGGTGGCGACCTGGCGCATGGCCGAGTAGGCGCCGCGCAGCATGTGGTTGGCGTAGATCACCGCATTGAAACCGGCATCAGCCAGGCACGAGAAGGTCAGTTGCGGGTAGCTGGTCGGCACGCAGACCAGGGGTGTGTGCGGGTGGGTCTGCTTGAAGCGGCGGGCGAATTCGAGGATTTCCTCGCCCGTGCTCTTGCGGCTGTGGATCATGATGCCGTCGGCGCCGGCCTCGGTGTAGGCGCGACAGCGTGCGAGGGCGTCATCCAGGCCTTTTTCCAGGATCAGGCTCTCGCAGCGGGCGAAGATCATCATCGAACCCTCCAGGCGATGCTGGGTGCCGACCCTGATCTTGTCGCAGAAGAGTTCGACGGTTTCCTGCTCCTGATGCACGCTCAGGCCCAGCAGCGAGTTTTTCTTCAGCCCGCATTTGTCTTCGATGACAATCGCCGACACCCCGGCGCGGGCCAGCCACTGCACATGGATGGCGAAATGCTCGATCTTGCCGCCGGTGTCGGCGTCGTAGATCAGCGGCAGGTCGCAGACCGCGAGAATTTCGTTCAGCCGTTCCAGGCGGTCGCTGGGCGAGAGGATCTCGATGTCCGGCAGGCAGCGCTGGGTCGAGTCGGTCAGCGAGCTGGACCAGATGGCATCGTAGCCCAGGCTGGTGTCGCCGGCGCCGAGGCGCACGCTCTTGGCCAGCATGGCCGAGATCGGGCTGTGTGCCTCGAGTACCCGCAGGCAGGCTTTTTCACTGAACAACTGGCGCAGGTCGATGCGTGCGTCACGCTTGATCACGTTCATATGCCTCATCCCTGTTGTGAGGTGTTCGTCAGGCGGCGAGCACCGACTCCATCTTGTTCAGGTGCTCGCAGGCTCTTTTCACGTATTCGTAGGACAGTGCCTCGATGCGTGCGTGGTCCAGTGCCTGGCGGGTGGCGCGGCAGTAGAGTTCGAGGGCGCTGGTGGCATGGAAGAAATGCTGCGCCTCGACCGCGCCGCAATGCACGCTGAGGAACGAAGCGATGCGATGCGCCTCGCCCGGCGTCTTGCCTTGCGCCTCCTTGAGCCAGTCCTTCCACAGGGGCGTCATCACGTTGTACTCCCCGGTATTGAACAACTCGGTCATCGCCATCATCTCGATGGCCTCGACCAGTTGCGGGGCGAGCGGACGCTTGCTGCCCACCCAGGTGGAGAATTCCTTGGTCACCGGGTTCAGGTAGCGGTCCTGCAGGCGCCAGTCCTCCGAGCCGCAGATGGCGGTGGCCATGCGCGCATACAGCTTGGAATGGTGCGGGTGGCCGTGCATTTCGCCCAGGCCGATGTCCTCGACGATGATCTCGCCGCAGTGACGGGCGGCGTCCAGCAATAGCAGCCGGGCCTGGGGATCGTCGATGGCCTCGGACTCCTGCAGCAAGCGCACGATGATGCTTGATACCGCATGGGCGGCACCGTCCGGGCTGCGCCAGCCACAGAAGAAGGTGCACAGGCTTTCCCGTGACCAGGGTTTGGCGGTGATGCGCTGGTAGGTATCGAGGTAGTCCTCCAGCAGGTCGGCGTGTACCTCGAAGCCTTTTTTCAGGGCGCTGGCCAGCCGTTTGTCCTGCACATCGGTCAGGGCCTGGTCGACGAATGACAGCATGAAATCCGTTTTCTTCATGTCATGTTCTCGCGGGTGGTGGAAAGTCCGGGGTCAGGCAAGCGTTGCGATAAAGTCGGTGAAGCGGCCCAGGCCCTCCTCGAGGTCCTGCGGGCTTACCGAATAGGACAGCCGCACGGCGCACGGGTCGCCATTGCTGCAGCCGGGCACCAGGGCGATGCGCGCCTCGGTCAGCAACAGCTCGCAGAGGTGGCTGGCGTCGCGGATCGCCTCGCCCCGGTAGCGCATGCCGAGCAGGCGGGCGATATCCAGGTAGAGGTAGAACGCGCCCTGGGGTGGCGAAAAACGGATGGACTCAAGCTTGCCGAGCAGCGCCGTGGCGACAGCCAGCTGCCGATCGAGCTGGGCATTGACTTCGGCACCGAACTGCCGCGCGCCGTCGCCATCCAGGGCGTTGAGCGCCGCGTACTGGGCCAGGCTGCTGGGATTGGAGGTGGTGTGGGCCTGCAGGTTGTGCATGGCCGTGACCACTGCCTTCGGCGCACAGGCATAGCCCAGGCGCCAGCCCGTCACTGCCTGGCTCTTGGAGAACGAGTCGATGATGATGGTCGAGGCCTTGAGCTCGGGCAGCAGCGCGACCAGGTTGTGGTGCTGCTGGCCATTGCGCAGCAGGCTGCGATAGCACTCGTCGAAGATCACCCAGAGCTTGTGTTCCAGGGCCAGTTCACCGATGGCGAGCAGTTCCCGCGGGTCATAGACCACCCCAGTGGGGTTGTTGGGGGTGTTGATGATGATCGCCTTGCTGCGCGGCGACAGGGCGGCCTTGACCGCCACGGCGCGCAGGCTGTGGTTGTCGCCCTTGGTGTCGACGAATACCGGACGGGCGCCGGCCAGTTCGACCTGGGTGGGGAAGGTTTCCCAGTAAGGACGCGGTATGATCACTTCATCACCCGGGTCGAACAGCACCATGGCGCTGTTGAACAGGGCTTGCTTGGCACCGCTGGACACGGCGATCTCATCGGCGCCGTAGTCGACGCCCAGGCGCTGGCTGACGCTGCTGGCCAGGGCTTGGCGCAGCCGCGGATTGCCCAGGGGCGGGGTGTAGCGGTTCCACTGTTCGTGGACCGCCGCGATGGCGCCGTGGCGCATGTCCGGAGCGGCGTCGCTGGACAGCTCGCCGGCGGCGAAGTTGATGACCTTGATGCCGGCGTCACGCAGGGCGTTGGCCTTGCTGCGCATGCTCGAGGTGCCGGGCGCGCTGATACGCGCGGATCGTTGCGACAGTCCGTTGCTCATGGTTGACGTCCTTGTTGTTCTTGATCTGGACCGATATTGCGGATCAGCGGCGTGGCAGGCCCTTCATGCCGTTGTAGATCACCAGGCACAGCGGCAAGGTCAGCAGCAGCACGCAGGCCAGCACCACCAGGCCCTCGGTGACGCCGGCCTGGTCGGATATCGCGCCGATCAGCACCGGGGCGAGGGCGCCGCCACCCACTGTGCCGGTGTAGAACCAGGCGAATACCCGGTCGCGCCGGTCCCGTGGGGCGAAATCCGGAACCAGGCCGCCAAGTACCGACGAGGTGCCGTTCAGCGCCACGCCGATCAGCGGCATCACCAGCATCAGGGCGCCAAAGGGTAATACCAGTGCCAGCAGGATCAGCAGCGCGGTCAGCACTTCCGTGCAGATCACCGTGCGCACCGGCCCCAGGCGTGCGCCCAGGTAGCCGCAGAACAGCTTGCCGAAGGCGCCGCCGATGAACAGCAGGGCCAGGGCCAGGCCGATGTGCTCGGTGTTGGCGCCCTTGCTCTGCAGCAGGAACGGCAGGAAGGTCAAAAAGCCCATGCGCACGCCGCTGTCGATGCTGCCGGTGGCGATCAGCGCCATCAGGCCGGCTGGCGTGCCGGTCGCGTCGGCGACCTTGGTCTTCTTGCTGGCGGTTTCGTGGGCCTGGTTCTTCGGCATCAGCCACCACAAGGCGAAGGCGGCGGCGATGCCGAGCACGCCGAGCAGGGTGGCGTTGGTCTGCCAGGAGATGTAGACCAGCACCAGCCCGGTCAGGCCAGGGATGATCGCTTTGCCGATATCCCCGGCGAAGTTGTACTGGGCCAGCGCCTGCTTGACCCGCCCGCTGCCCTCGTAGGCGTCGGACACCAGCGCCGAAGCCAGCGGGTGTTGGGTGCTGGCGCCGAGGCCACCGATCATCAGCGCCAGCAACAGCAGATTGATGTCCGTGGCCTGGGCTGCCAGCAGGTAGGCGAAGCCCGCCAGGGCGGTGCCCCTGACAAGCAGGGTTTCGCGCCCCCATTTGCGCGCGCCGCGGCTGGCCAGCAACTGGAAACCGGCCATCATCCCGGCGTAGGCGCCGCGCAGCAGGCCGACCTGGGCATAGCTCAGGCCGAAGGCGGCCTGCCAGATAGGCAGCAGCACATAGATAACGTCGGTGAGGCCATCGTGCACGCCATGGGCCAGGCTGCCGGCGGCCAGTGCCTTGCGGCGGTTGGCCGGATCGCTGCGGTCCGGTTCGTCGAGTGGTTTTTCCAGGGAGATGTCCTGACGCATCGCTTGCTCGCAGTCCTTTGTCCGATACCGTGCCGCCTGTCATTGGAGGCGACCTGTTCGCTGCAGGTTAGGAGAAGCGGGGAGAGGCGGGTATTCGTATTTCTCGAAGGCCGGCGTTTAATAATTCTGAAATACTTGTAACTAATTGTTTCTTTGCGCTTTGTGAGAACACAAGGCCATTGTGCGCAGCTGAAAAAACTTTCCGTTCGTCAGCGATCCATGGGAGCGGGCTTGCCCCGCGATGGCCGTGCCAGCCTTTTCGCGGGACAAGCCCGCTCCCATGCACACCCAAGATCAGGCTTCGTCGAACTCCCGCATCGAGGTCACCAAAGGCGGCCTGGCCGCCAGCCCCGCGCGCATGTCATTGCCACTCGGCTGTTGATACAGGCTCAGCCCGAACTCCGGCAGCACCGCCAGCAGGTAGTCGAAGATATCGCCCTGGATGCGCTCGTATTCGGCCCATACCGTTGTGGTGGTGAAGCAGTAGATCTCCAGCGGCACGCCTTCGGCGGTGGTCTGCATCTGGCGGACCATGCAGGTCATGTTCGGGTGCACGTTGGGGTGGTTCTTCAGGTAGGCCAGGGCGAAGGCGCGGAAGGTACCGATGTTGGTCAGCTTGCGGCGGTTGGCCGAAAGCTCCGCCACCGGGCCCAGGGCCTCGTTCCAGTGATGCAGTTCCTGGCGCTTCTGCGCCAGGTAGTCGCCCAGCAGGCGTACCTGGCCCAGGCGCTGTTCTTCGTCCGGGCTGAGGAAGCGCACGCCGGCGGCGTCGATGAACAGGCTGCGCTTGATCCGACGCCCGCCGGACTGCTGCATGCCGCGGTAGTTGCGGAACGACTCGCTCATCAGGCGCCAGGTGGGGATCGAGACGATGGTCTTGTCGAAGTTCTGTACCTTGACCGTGTGCAGGGTGATGTCCACCACGTCGCCATCGGCGCCGGCCTGGGGCATCTCGATCCAGTCGCCGACGTGCAGCATGTCGTTGCTGGTCAGTTGCACGCTGGCGACGAACGACAACAGGGTGTCCTTGTATACCAACAGCAGCACCGCCGACATGGCGCCCAGGCCCGACAGCAGCAACAGCGGCGAGCGGTCGATCAGGGTGGCGACGATGACGATGGCGGCGAAGATCCACAGCATCATCTTGGCCAGCTGCATGTATCCCTTGATCGAGCGGGTGCGGGCGTGCTCGGTGCGTGCGTAGATGTCCAGCAGCGCGTCGAGCAGGCAGGACAGGGCGCGGGTCATGAACAGCAGGGTCACCGCCAGGGCGACGTTGCCGAGGAAGTGCTGGGTGGTGGCCGACAGCTCCGGCACCAGCTTCAGGCCGAACTGCACCACCAGCGACGGGGTGGTCTGCGCCAGGCGGTGGAACACTTTGTTGTGGCGCAGGTCGTCCAGCCACCTGAGCGCCTGTTGGCGGCCGAGCAGGCGGGTGGAGTGCAGGATCAGGAAGCGGGCGAGGCGGCCGATCAGCAGCGAGACCAGCAGCAGCACGATCAGGCCGAGGGCGGCATGCAGCAGCGGATGTTGGTCGAGCGTGCCCCAGAGGTCGAGGGCGTCGCGCCAGAAGCGTTGGATGTCCATGGGCGTGAAAGCGGTCTGTGTTGCGGTATGAAGGGGTATTAGAGCGTGGATCGGCGCAAAGTTGCCAAAAGAAATTCGGTTCTGGCCACGGAAAACGTTACCCTATGCAACTGAATTTTTCGCACTTGCCCGAGGTTACCCCGTGTTTTCCCAATTCGCCCTGCACGAACGCCTGCTCAAAGCCGTGGCCGAGCTGAAATTTGTCGAGCCGACGCCGGTGCAGGCAGCGGCCATTCCCCTGGCCCTGCAAGGGCGTGACCTGCGGGTGACGGCGCAAACCGGCAGCGGCAAGACCGCCGCCTTCGTGCTGCCGCTGCTCAACCGCCTGGTCGACCGCAGCGGCCCGAGCGTGGAGATCCGTGCGCTGATCCTGCTGCCGACCCGCGAGCTGGCCCAGCAAACCCTCAAGCAAGTGAAACTGTTCTCGCAGTTCACCTACATCAAGTCGGGCCTGGTCACCGGCGGTGAAGACTTCAAGGAACAGGCCGCCATGCTGCGCAAGGTGCCGGATGTGCTGATCGGCACCCCTGGCCGTCTGCTCGAGCAGCTCAATGCTGGCAACCTGGACCTGTCGCACGTGGAGGTGCTGATCCTCGACGAAGCCGACCGCATGCTCGACATGGGCTTCGCCGAAGACATGGAGCGCCTGTGCAAGGAGTGCGAGAATCGCAAACAGACCCTGCTGTTCTCGGCCACCACCGGCGGGGCGGCCCTTCGCGATATCATCGGTAAAGTGCTCAAGGACCCCGAGCACCTGATGCTCAACAGTGTCTCGCAACTGGCCGAAGGCACCCGCCAGCAGATCATCACCGCCGACCACGACCAGCACAAAGAGCAGATCGTGCAGTGGCTGCTGGCCAATGAGACCTACCAGAAGGCAATCATCTTCACCAACACCCGTGCCCTGGCCGACCGTATCTACGGACACCTGGTGGCCAAGGAGGTCAAGGCTTTCGTCCTGCACGGCGAGAAGGACCAGAAGGACCGCAAGCTGGCCATCGACCGCTTCAAGGATGGCGGCTCCAAGGTCTTGGTGGCCACTGACGTCGCGGCTCGCGGCCTGGACATCGACGGCCTGGACCTGGTGATCAACTTCGACATGCCTCGCAGCGGTGACGAGTACGTGCACCGTATCGGTCGCACCGGCCGTGCCGGTGGCGAAGGCCTGGCGATCTCGCTGATCACCCACAACGACTGGAACCTGATGTCCAGCATCGAACGCTACCTCAAGCAGCAGTTCGAGCGCCGCGTCATCAAGGAGGTCAAGGGTACCTACAGCGGGCCGAAGAAGGTCAAGGCCTCGGGCAAGGCAGCCGGCAGCAAGAAGAAAAAGGTCGAGAAGAAGGCCGGTGGCGACAAGAAGGGTGCCGCCAAGAAGAGGCCTACCGCCAAGCCCAAGGCCAATGCGCCTCTGGCCAGCTCCGACGGCCTGGCACCACTGAAAAAGCGCAAGCCAGCCGCTGAGTAAATATCACCGGCAATGAGCCCGCCACTGCAACGGTGGCGGGTTGCTTCACCTCCTTCCCCAGGGCGCGTAGCCCATTTCCCAAACCCTGTTCAAGCCCGGGCATTTTGTCGCCTACCCGCCACACTCCTCTGGCATGTGCAGTCAAGGAGGAGTAGCGTATGTACAGCTGTAAATACGATTGTCCCGTACGATTTGAATGGGACGAGGAAAAGAACCTGCTCAACATCCGCAAGCACGGTATCGACTTCAACGACGTGCCCGAGATGTTCCGCCAGCCGATGCTGGCGTTGCGCGATGAGCGATTCGAGTACCCGGAGGCACGCTGGATCGGCATGGGCTGGATCAATGCCTGGGTCAGCCTGGTCGCCTACACCGAACGGCAGGGTGATGTGATCCGCATCATTTCCGCCAGAAGAGCCACCCGACGTGAGGTAACGCGCTATGTCGAAACCGTCCATAAACTGTGAGCAAGACCAAGCCCCGGTCGATACCTCGGACATCCCCGAACTCGACGATGACTTCTTCCGCCGCGCCGAGCTGCGAGTGCCGGCCAAGCAAACGGTGACCATCCGCCTGGACGCCGACGTGCTGGCCTGGTTCAAGGAACAGGGCGCCGGCTACCAGACCCGCATCAACCAGTTGCTTCGCCAGTACATGCAGGCCCAGCAGCGACGCTGACACTGGCGCGGTCAGGTTTTCCTTTCCGCTTCTTTAAGTTCCTGGATGCGCTTGTCGATCAACTGGCATTTGTCCGGCAAGTCCTTGCTGGCCGTTCCGAGCTCCATGTGCTGGAGCTCGTCGTTTATCTCCTTGGCCTTGCGCGGGTTCTGTTCGGTCAACTGACTGACCAGCCCTGCCAGTTCTTCTCTTTTTTGCGTGGCCTCTTCCGGTGTGCAGGCCAAGATGGGCTGTGCACAGAGCAGGGTGGCCGCGCAGATAAGGCATGGCAACGGTTTCATCCCTCGACTCCTTGTTACCAGTGGATTCAGTCCGGTGGAGGCGCCGGTCTGCCTGGAAGTTCAGTCGAGGTGATTGCTGGAAGGGTTCCTTGAAGATTTCACGGTTTTTTGGCGATATTAATTTGACGTCATGATAGTGGCTAAATAATATCTCGCGCTCTTTTTCCGTGGTCCAGGGACTGGATGATGTCTATGCGTTTTAACCGGGGGCGAGCTTGCGTGCTTGCCGCCTTGTTGGCCTGCACG
The DNA here is from genome assembly GCF_019823065.1 of Pseudomonas mosselii. Taxonomy (NCBI): domain Bacteria; kingdom Pseudomonadati; phylum Pseudomonadota; class Gammaproteobacteria; order Pseudomonadales; family Pseudomonadaceae; genus Pseudomonas; species Pseudomonas mosselii. The sequence goes on along the minus strand of NZ_CP081966.1, from coordinate 4,573,627 downwards.
GCCATGAGTACGGCCCGTGCTGCCTCGCCTGGCGACCAGGACCTGATCCGCGGAGGGTGTCAGAAATTTTGTGTTCGGGCATAACATGAGTAAGAGGTGCATGTATGCCAACCAAAAAGAAACCCTTGCGTGACCTGCCCAAAATCCCCAAAGAGCTGCTGGAGCAGTTCGGTGAGGGCCTGATGACCGCAGAGGCTATCGAGGATGCCTCTGCGGCGTTCAAGAAGGCCTTGATCGAACGCGCTCTGCACGCTGAACTTGGCCACCACCTGGGTTATCCGCCGGGCGCGCAGCGCCCAGAGGATGAAACCAACCAGCGTAACGGCAAGAGTGGCAAGACGGTTTTGACCGGCGATGGCCCGCTGCGGCTGGAAATTCCTCGTGACCGAGACGGCAGTTTTGCGCCCATTCTCATCCCCAAGCATGAGCGGCGGTACACCGGTTTCGATGACAAGATCATCGCCATGTACGCCCGTGGCATGACGGTCAGAGAGATCCGAGCCTTTCTGTCCGAGCAGTATGGAACAGAGGTCTCACCCGACTTCATCAGCTCTGTGACAGACGAGGTCATGGAAGAAATTGGCGCGTGGCAGCAGCGGCCACTGGAGCCCATGTACCCGGTCATTTTCTTCGATGCACTGCGGGTGAAGATCCGCGAAGAAGGCTTGGTGCGCAACAAGGCCATTTACTTGGCGCTGGGCGTTCTACCCGACGGGACGCGCGATATCTTGGGCATCTGGATCGAGAACACCGAGGGTGCGAAGTTCTGGATGAAGGTCTTTAACGATCTCAAGACACGTGGTGTCGAGGATGTGCTGATTGCCGTGACCGATGGCCTCAAAGGCATGCCAGAGGCTCTCAGCGCCGTGTTTCCAGAGACGACGCTGCAGACGTGCATCGTGCACCTGATCCGCAACAGCCTGGACTTTGCAGCCTGGGACAAGCGGCGGGCACTGGCCAAGGAAAAAGGGGACAGATTTATTTTCCCTGCTCTAGTTTCGATTCTGTAGTGGCGGAGGGGTCGAACAGTCATGCAGGGCAGGTCGAAACTAGAGTATAGAAAATAAATCTGTCATCTTTTGCGCTTTTGTGTGGGATTAGAGATGCAGGAGTTCGTGTTTGTGTGGGTGGGGCCAGAGCCTACTAGGATGTGGGGTGATACACCTCTATTCAATTTAGAAGATGGACGTAAGTTGCTGGATTTTTGTGAGGTGCACGATGCGGCTGTACTCGGAATTGATGGGTTTAAAGTTGTGGGATATAAAAGAATTCCTGACTTAGATTGTATTGCAGACTTTTCTTCCTTGGCGGTATCCGCCGGAAAGAGATTTCCTGCTGCGTCGAGAAAGTCAGCCAGATATTTTCTTGACACGATTTCAGGTTCTGATGTTTTTTTGGAATTCGTTCTAGTAAAAACTTGATGGCGCAAAGGGGGAGGGGCGGGGAAAAGGGGACTGATTTTTTTTCCTGCTCTAATTTCGGTGTCTTTGGATGAAGGGGCTGGTAGTCATGCAGGGTCGGTAAAAGTTAGAGTCGAGAGAATAAACCTATTCCCTTTTGTTGCAGATGGAGGTGGGTGACATTCGCTCTCGTTTTGGCAGCAAATAAGATGCGGTGATCGAGCGGATGTTAAAGTGTGCGGGCGCACTAGACTCAAATGGTTTCATCGAAAGGTGATGGCTTGAATTTTACGTATAGTTCAAAAGATGGGCTTGATATATTTGCTGGGGTGCGAGGGCGTGATAAAGTCAGGGCCAAGTTACAGCTCCCCTACAAGGTGTTTGCCAAGACTGCTTTCTCCGAAAACTCGACGGATGTCTTTGGTGACGTCCTGATGAAGTCATGGTATGACCAGCACGATAGCTTGAGCGGAGTGCAACTTTACTATCCTGAAGCATCGTTGAACTTTAAGGGGCAGGCACTTCTCGGGGTTTCGGTCGATTTGCTGGAGCAATTTCTCCAACGGATCCATGCCAATTATGAGTTCGAGGACGATGGCTCCGGTTTGAAATTACTGACAGATGGTCTCGAAATAGGGCTCTATGTTCCAGATTTGGAGAATGGCAAAAGTGCAATGGTGGAGGCTGTTTATATACCTGTCCCGGCACAGGTGTGAGCAAATTTAGATTGCCGCTGCTGCGTGTTGGGGATTTCCCGATACGAATGCTTTTAGGTGTGCTAACGAACGAAAAAGGGGACAGATTTATTTTTCCTGCTCTTGTTTCGATTCTGTAGTAGAGAAGGGGGCGAGCAGTCATGCAGGGAAGGTGGAGTCTAGAGTATAGAAAATAAACCTGTCCCCTTTGCGCTACTTTAGTGATAAAGGTGTTCTCTGATAAAGCCGGTAACTTGATAAGTACCTTCCCGGTTAAGGTGATGAACTAATGAGGTCTCTCCCTGTGCATGTGTGGCGTGAGCTTCAGTTGGCTGTGATGCTGCTTAGTAAAGAGTCATCGTTAAGAGATGTTCTTGGGGTTATTCTTTTGTGGGTCAGAGGTAATTATAAGTATTTTACTGTTGAGCCGTTTTTGAGTTATGGGGTCGATGAGCTTTCAGATGTAAATGAAAGTTTGATGCCTGTTGATTATTCGTCATTTTTACCTAGTGATATAACACGTTTCAAAAAGGTCATTCTGGGACATCAGGCTAAGGACGTTGAGTCTATAGCGCGGTTTCTACGCGATACAATCGAGGCCTTGATAACTGTTGAAGTTGATAAACAATGCCCTAGGTGTGAGTCTACTGGGCTGCGCGTCTTTATAGGTAGGCATAACGGGTTACTGGCTTACCAATGTGACGTCTGTGGTCATTCCCATTACATAGACGGATCCAAGGTGGACGCTGGTGGGTTAGAATTTGTAAGTGAGGGAGTGTTGCGAAATATTGGCATGATTTAATGGTGTAAAAAGGAAAACGGCAAGGAAAAAGGGGACGGATTTATTTTCCCTGCTCTAATTTCGGTCCTGGTAGTCATGCAGGGGCAGTAAAAATTAGAGTGGGGAAAATAAATCTGTCCCCTTTACTGGGGCGCGATATCGATATTGCCGCGGTCAATGACATCAACATCCGTTCGGCACAGAACGACAGCAACAGCCAGAACACCCGTCATAACGGTGGCGGAGAGGCGGGGTTGGCGTTTGGCGAGGGCAAGGTTGGTTTCTACGCCAGTGTCGATATCGGCAAGGGCGACCTGAAGCGCGAGGCCGAGCAGCAGCAACAGGCGTTCCTGTATGCCGGGGACCAGCTGAAGTTCAGCAGCGGCAAGGACACCACCATCGCCGGCGCGCAGATGCGTGGCGACGAGGTGATCGGCCGTGTGGGAGGCGATCTCAAGGTTGCCTCCGTAGCGGATACCGGCAAGGTCGAGGGCAAGGAGTTCGACCTGAGTGCAACGGTATCCGTGGGTGTCGGCGCCAGTGTCAGCGGTTCGGTGGGCTATGGACAGACGACCGGCAAGACCAACTGGGTCCAGGACCAGACACGCATCACCGCTGGGAACAAGGTCGACATTCGCACCGAGCACCACACCCAGCTCGATGGCGCGTTGATCGCCGCCGAAAACGGCAACCTCAAGCTCGACACCGGCACGCTGGGTTACAGCGATATCGCCGGCAAGGACAAGGAGCACGGTTATTACCTCAACGTCGGCGGCAGTTGGTCGCAGACAAGCGGCGGCAAGTCCGAAACCCATGGCAACCTCAGTGGCTGGGAGTATGAAAAGGACCGTGAGCAGATTGTCCGTGCCACCGTGTGGCGAAAAAGGGGACAGATTTATTTTTCCTGCTCTAGTTTCGATCCTGTAGTGGAGAAGGGGTCGAACAGTCATGCAGGGCAGGTCGAATCTAGAGTATAGAAAATAAATCTGTCCCCTTTTTCGCCCATCAGCAGCATGATTCTGGGTGTTGCCTCGGGGCGCAAAGGGAGTGGTGGGCATGAGGCCAAAAAGCCAACGACTACTCCTGTGGAGTTGCCAGGGGGCGGGAGGGGTGTCATTAATGGTGCGAAAGATGGAGGTACAGCTGGATTCAGTGGTGGTAAGCCCAGTGTATTGGATGATCCATACAGTCCACATTCTGTTGCTGAAAGGTCTAAGCTTAATAGAGAACACTATGGTCGGGATAATGCGGCGGATGAGTTTTCTGCTGGTCTTCCAAACTATGCAACTCATTCAACAGCTAAGAGCTATCAGTCCAAGGGGCCTAGAGACCTGAATGAGCAGATTTTGTGGAATAGAGTGATAGATAATCCTTCAGCGGGTCGTGATACTAAATTGGCAGGTGATAAAGATTTTCCGCGAAGTGAAGGGTGGAGAAAAATGGAAGTTAGTCATCGTCTACCTAATGGGGAGAATGTTACTATTCACTACCAATATAACTCTGTGACCGACAAGGCATATGATATGAAAATCACAACGCCGCAGCAGCTTCCACCTGTGCTGCAACCTGGAAGAACTATTGAGTGATGTGGATATGATTGTTCGAGAAATTGGGCGGGCTGAGCCTGTGCAGGTATTTGGGATTTACTGGGTAGGGAATGAGCGCTTTTACTGGGTTATTCCCTATGAAGGTTACGGTGGTCTTATGGCACTTAGTGATAGAGAGGTCAATGTTGTTGACTCTACCTTATCAGGTGATCTCATCATCTGCAAAGCAGGGGATGGGGGAGACATGATTCTGCACTGGGCAGCCGAAGATCTGATTGAAGAACTTGCGGAGCGCGATCCGCAAGCGATGGCCGAGTTTTTGAGGCGCATAGAAACCTGATGATGCCAAAGGAGCTAGGGATTCTCCGATCAAGTCAGCACAGGCCATCTGACCTGTGCTGAAATAGCCCTCCGTCCAACTGCCCTCTACAAGCCCGCCATTCCATGAGTCAGATGAGCTTTTCCGATTTCGAGTACGCCGGTAAGCGCAAGCAAACCCGTCGCGAGCGTTTCCTGGCCGAGATGGAGCAGGTGGTTCCGTGGAGTGGGTTAGTGGCGTTGATCGAGCCGCACTATCCAAAGGCTGGCGGTGGCCGCAAGCCGTATCCACTGGAAACCATGCTGCGTGTTCACCTGCTGCAGAACTGGTTCTCGCTGAGCGACCCAGCCATGGAAGAGGCGCTGTACGAGATCACTTCGATGCGCCAGTTTGCTCGGCTGACGCTCAGCGCTCCGATCCCCGAAGACACGACCATCATGAATTTCCGGCACCTGCTGGAGAAGCACGAACTGGCGGCGGGCATTCTGGAAACCATCAACCATTACCTGCGAGACAAGGGCCTGTCGTTGCGCCAGGGCACCATTGTCGATGCCACCATCATTCACGCGCCCAGTTCGACCAAGAACAGGGACGGCAAGCGCGATCCCGAGATGCATCAGACGAAGAAAGGCAACCAGTACTTCTTTGGCATGAAGGCGCATATCGGTGCCGATGCTGAATCGGGCCTGGTGCACCACGTCCACGGCACAGCTGCGAATGTGGCTGATGTAACGGAGGTCGCTCACCTGCTGCATGGCGACGAAAATGTTATCTGTGCCGATGCGGGCTATACCGGCGTAGAGAAGCGACCGGAGCATGAAGGGCGGCCGGTGGTCTGGCAGGTCGCAGCCCGCCGCAGTACCTACAAGCACTTGAGCAAACGCAGCGTGCTCTACAAAGCCAGACGCAAGATCGAGAAGGTCAAAGCGCAGACGCGAGCGAAAGTCGAACATCCATTTCGTGTGATCAAGCGTCAGTTCGGCTATGTGAAAACCCGCTTCCGTGGCTTGGCCAAGAACACGGCGCAACTGACCACGCTGTTTGCCCTGTCGAATCTGTGGATGGTGCGCCGGCAATGATTGCCTGCTGCGGGAGAGGTGCGCCCGTGAGGGCAGAAAACCAAGGCTTTGCCTTGGTTATCCAATAATCAGCGGCTGAAAATCGGGCTTTTCGGCATCCCTCAACCGCCCACTTCCGGCTGATGAGAAACTTGCTCGGAGTTTCCTGAGAGCAGGAATTGTCGTCTCTCAAACCTTGGATTTCAATTCGAAACAAGTGTTGAGTGGGAAATGTATCAACGAGTATTTTTACGATTTGTATAGGTGCTAAGCCCGGGGCAGAAAGCATGTTCGCCACCCCGGCGTTGTCGTGATCGAGTTTCGGCTGATTCGTGATATGGAAGGAGCGGTCGTGGACAGGTATGAAGATCTGCAGCCGGACAAGGCATCCGGCCTGCTTGCAAAACTGAAGACAGTCAATGCGCAGGTGCTCGCGGCACTGACTGCCGATCATTCGCAAGTGCCGGCCGATTATGTTGCCTTCATGAAGGAGCTTGGCTGGGGTGAAGTGGGTAAGGCTGCCTACATGTTGTATGAGGGCCTGCTGACGCCAGACCAGATCTACGATGAAGATGATGAACTCCCCCTGGACGGCATCCTCCTGTTCGGGGATGACATGCAGGGGTACTGCTCGGGGTTCGATACGAACAATGGCTGGGTGGTTGTCGATATCGACCCGGTAAGCCGTGAAGCGCATCAAGTGGCGGACAGTTTTTCCGAGTACATACGTGAAATGCTGAACGACTTTTAGCCGTCGAGGAGCAATGGGGTGGCCTCGGTTTCTGATTGAACACCTGGCAACCTCTGTCAGTCCCACGCTGTGTACCTACTTGTCCACAGCAGGAGGCTTACCCCATGAGCACATACGACTGGGACTTGATCGAACGCTTGCTGCACGAAGTGCAGAACGGCGCCGGTCACAGTTTCACGCCACGCCCCTATGCCGAGCAGCATGCCGCCGCGCTGGCCGCCGATGGCGAGGCGCCGGGCGATCTGAACCAGCTCAAGGCCCAGGCCTGCGAGTACGAAAAGATCCTCTTGGAACGGGGTTTCATCGAGAGCCGGCCTGAAGCGGAAGGCGGCAACGGCGAGAATTTCGTCCTCAGTCCGCGTGGCTCGCGCCTGCTCAGCCTGATCGACAGCAGCATTCCGGGCTTCGAACACCCACGCCAGGTGCTCGATGAACAGGCTGATGCGCTGGACGAAGCCACCTTCGAGCACGTCTCGGCCAAGGCACAGATCGCTGGCGGATCAATTTAGACTGGCATCGCCGAGGCCGGTCCCCCGATAATCGGGATCCATTCTCACTGCCGAGCCTTGCCATGCCGTTCAACCCGCTGAGGGGCCGCCCATGACTGCGGTCCGCAAGAACCCCGACGCCTTCGCCTTCCAGGTCATGCTGGGGCTGTGCCTGATCTGGGGCTGCCAGCAGGTGCTGATCAAATCCGCTGCCGTGGATATCGCACCGGTCATGCAGGCGGCGTTTCGCAATGGTATCGCCGCGCTGCTGGTGGGGCTGCTGGTCTGCTGGCGGGGAGGCTGGAGCCAGGTGGGCAGCACCTGGCGTGCCGGGTTGCTGGCCGGCGCGCTGTTCGGCCTGGAGTTCCTGTTCATCGCCGAGGGGCTGAAGCTGACCTCGGCGGCGCATATGTCGGTGTTTCTCTACACCGCGCCTATCTTCACCGCCCTGGGGCTGCATTTCATGATGCCCAGTGAACGGCTGCGGCTGTTGCAGTGGCTGGGCATCCTGCTGGCCTTCGGGGGGATTGCCCTGGCCTTTGCTGGTGGCGTTTCCCTAGAGCACCTCGATGGACGCATATTGCTGGGCGATGCCCTGGCGATCCTGGCAGGCCTGGCCTGGGGCGCGACCACGGTGGTGGTGCGCGGCTCGCGCCTGTCCGAGGCGCCGGCGACCCTGACGCTGTTCTACCAGCTGGCGGTGGGGTTTGTCGGGCTGGTGCTGATTGCCCTGGTGAGTGGGCAGATCGCCGATTTCTCGCTGACCCCGCTGGCGGTGGGCAGTGTGCTGTTCCAGGGGATCGTGGTGTCGTTCGTCAGTTACCTGACCTGGTTCTGGTTGCTGCGCAAATACCTGGCCTCGAACCTGGCGGTGTTTTCCTTCATCACGCCGCTGTTCGGGGTGACCTTCGGCGTGCTGCTGCTGGATGAGCCGCTGAGCCTGAACTTCGTTATCGGTGCGGTGATGGTACTGCTCGGGGTGGTCATGGTCAGCGCCGAGGCGTGGGTGCGGCAGCAGTTGCGCAAGCTGGTGGGGTAGGCGTTAGACGGGGCCGGCCCTATCGCGGGGCAAGCCCGCTCCCACGAGGACTGTAGGTGCTTGCCCCGCCATAGGGCCTGTATTCCTTCAGCCTGCCGGACGCAGGCTGGCACAGGCTTGTGAGCGTGAGGAGCCCTTGGCCAAGATCCCGGCCAATCCCATCCCTGCCGCCGCCAACACCAACGCTGGCTGTAATCCACCACTGAAATGACTGCTCAACGCCGCCAGCAACGGCCCGCTCAACTGCCCCAGGGCAAAGCATGCGGTCAGCAACCCGGCATTGCGCTGTGTGGCATGGGGCGCCAGCTCCCGTGAGCGCTGCATCACCAGTTGCATGCAGGCCAGGAACGGCCCGCCGCACAGCAGCACGCCCAATGCCAGGCCGATACCGCCACCGAGCAGGCAGGCCAGTACGCCGAGCCCTTGCAGCCACAGGGTGGTGGTCAGCCAGGCAGAGGTCCGCCCAGGGCGGCGCAGGCTGACGATGGCCACGCCGAGCGCCGATGCCAATCCGAACGCGGGCCAGAACAGGTCGGCTTGCCACTGCCCATGGAACTGCTGGCTGGCCATCTGCGACAGGAAGGTGGCCGGCAGGATGTAGCCGATCCCGTAGAGCGCATAGACCAGTCCCAGCCGTCCGATGCCGGTGCCATGGCCTTGTTCGTTGACGGCCGCAGGCGTGGCGGCGGGCTCCAGCGCCCGTGGCAGCCACGGTAGCACCGCTAGCAGCATGACCAGCGCGGCGACGCCATAGACCAGCCACAGGGCGGCAGAATCCAGCCCCAGCAGGTGCGCACCCAGGGCCAGCACGCCCGTCACCGCGATGCCGACGCCGGGCCCGGCGAACACCAGCGCACCGAGGCGCTGGCGGCCATGGGCGCTGGCCAGTTGCTGGCTGAGGCTGGCGATCATCACCAGCACCCAGGCGCTGGCCACGCCAGTGCCGAAACGCAGCAACAGGTGGCTCCAGAAACCGTCGGCGGCCCACGAGATCAGGGTCAGCAGCACGCATAGCCACAGGCCTCCATGCAGGCGCAAACGCACCTGGGCGGGCTGGCGGGCGAACATGGCGTCCACGGCGCCGAGGAAGTAGCCCAGGTAGTTGGCGGCGGCGACCAGGCCGCCAGCGGTCAGGTCGAACTGGCCCTCGGCGATCAGTCGGGGCAGTTGCGGCGTGAGGGCGAAGCGGCCGATGCCCATGGCCATCATCAGCGCCACGGCGCTGGCCAGCAATTGCACGATGGGTGACATGGAAAGTCTCCTGCACGGAGGGATGCGATGGATGGCAGGGTAGGGTTCATTGGCTTTCAATAAAATTGAATAATGATGATCAAGTTGTTCTGTTTTGGAGAATCTCATGGAGTTCAGCCAACTGCGCATCTTCCAGGCCGTGGCCGAGGAGGGCTCGGTGACCCGCGCCGCCGAGCGATTGCACCGGGTGCCGTCGAACCTGTCGACGCGCCTGCGCCAGCTCGAGGAGCAACTGGGGGTGGAGCTGTTCCTGCGCGAGCGCCAGCGCTTGCAGCTGTCGCCGGCCGGCAAGGTGTTGCTGGACTATGCACATAGGCTGACCAGCCTGCGCGACGAAGCGCTGGCCGCGGTGCAGGGCGGCCAGCCGGCGGGGGATTTCGTGCTGGGCACCATGTACAGCACGGCAGCCATTCATTTGCCGGCGCTGCTGGCGCGCTACCACCAGGCCTACCCGGCGGTGAACCTGCAAGTGCAGGCGGCGCCCAGTGCCGAGCTGCTGGAGGGGGTGCTCAGCCATCGGCTGGACGCGGCGCTGGTGGACGGCCCGCTCAACCTGGCAGGGCTCGATGGCGTGCCGTTGTGCGAGGAAACCCTGGTGCTGATCACCAGCCCCGAGCACCCGGTGGTACACAGTGCCAGGGATGTCGCCGGCAAGGCGGTGTTCACCTTCCGCCAGGGCTGCTCGTACCGCATGCGCCTGGAAGCCTGGTACGCCCATGCCCACACGCCCATGGGGCGGGTCATGGAGATCGAGTCGTACCAGAGCATGCTGGCCTGTGTGATCGCCGGGGCCGGCGTGGCGTTGATGGCGCAGTCCATGCTCGACAGCCTGCCGGGCCGCGAGCAGGTGCGGGCGCATCGGCTGCAGGCGCCGTTCGACCAAGCGATGACCTGGCTGATGTGGCGCCAGGGCAAACGCGGGGCGAATCTGCAGGCCTGGATCGACCTGCAACAAAGCGAAACGATTGACCGACCGTCGGAAGCTGCCATCAGCGCTTGATCCGGGTCAAAATCGCCCCTATGTGTAGGAACAGAGGCATGCGCAATACAGGACATAGGTCTATGATCTGTATGACGCATCGCAAGTTTGATTGACCGTGAGGCTGACCCGTCAAGGGGGCACTATGAACGAACGCATGTACAACTGGCTCCATGACCTCGCCGTCGCCCTGGGGCTGCTCCCGCCACCGCTGCAGCCGGTGCCGATCCCGACCGACGAAGAACAGCGCAAGCGCCAGCCGCGTCGGCGCTGACCCCTGACAAAAAGGCCGCCGCATCTTATCGATGCGGCGGCCTTTTGCGTTGTTGCCCCGGGATCTGGCCTCAGGCCAGGTTCACCGTCGCCACCGGCTTGCGCGAAGCCAGGCTGACCACCACGAAGCTCACCAGGCCGATGGCCAGGCTGTAGTAGATCGGCGAGTTGGCTTCCAGGCCGTCCTTGAACATGAACAACAGCGCGGTGCCGAAGCCCAGCGACATGCTGGCGATGGCCCCGGCGGTGGTCGCGCGTTTCCAGAAGATCGCGCCGATCAGCGGGATCAGCATGCCGCCCACCAGCAGGTTGTAGGCCAGGGTCAGGGCGCTGATCACATCGTTCACTGCCAGGGCGATACCCAGCACCACCAGGCCGGTGAGCAGGGTGAACAGGCGGTTGATGCCCAGGCTCGACTGCTTGCCACCGCGCAACTTGGGCAGCAGGTCTTCGGTCAGGGTGGTCGAGGCGGCCAGCAGGCCCGCGCTGGCGGTGGACATCATCGCGGCCAGGGCGGCGGCCATCAGCAGGCCACGGATGCCCTCGGGCAACTGGCCCTTGATCATCTCGGCGAAGGCGTTGTTCGGGTTGGCCAGGTCCGGCATCAGCACGTGGGCGGCCATGCCGATCAGGGCGCAGGCCAGGCCGTACAGCACGCAGTAGATACCGGCGGTGGTGCCGGCGCGCTGGCAGACCTTCTCGTCACGGGCGGTGAACACGCGCTGCCAGATATCCTGGCCGATCAGGATGCCGAAGAAGTAGATCAGGAAGTAGGTGATGATGGTGTCCCAGCCGATGGTGGTCCAGCTGAAGCTGGCCGCCGGCAGCTTGGCCACCAGGGCGTCCCAGCCGCCGGCCTTGTACAGGCACACCGGCAGCAGGATGAACATCAGGCCAACGGTCTTGATGATGAACTGGACGATGTCGGTCAGGGTCAGCGACCACATGCCGCCGATGGTCGAGTACACCACCACCACGCCGCCGCCGAACAGCAGCGCCATCCAGAACGGCACGTCAAGCAGCACCTGCAGCACGGTGCCCATGGCCAGGGTCGAGGTCACCGCGATCATCAGCGCGTAGGCGAGCATGATCGCCGCGCTGGCCTGGCGGGCCATCGGGTTGTAGCGGCGCTCCAGTACCTGGGTGACGGTGAAGATCTTCAGGCGCAGCAGCGGCTTGGCCAGGAACAGGTTGAGGGCGATGATCCCCAGGCCCAGGGCGGCGCACAGCCAGAAGCCGGAAATGCCATGGACGTAGCCCAGGCGCACGGTGCCGACGGTGGAGGCGCCACCGAGCACGGTGGTGGCCATGGTGCCCATGTACAGGGTCGGGCCGAGGTTGCGCCCGGCCACCAGGTAGTCTTCGTGGGTCTTCGCGCGCCGCATGCCGTACCAGCCGAGGCCGAGCATGCCGGCGGCATAGATCAGTACAACGATGATGTCCAAGGCCATTGGGGGTCTCCCGATTATCTTTATTATGGCGAGATCGGCCGTCCGGACGCTGCAAGGCGCCCGGCGGTCCTGTCATGTGTTGGCGGGCCTCAATGGCCCTCCCGAATGGCTCCTGCCGGGGTCAAGCAAGCCCCTGTAAACGGGCGGTACTCGGCGGTTAGCGGCGTACCACGCCCGGCAGCACGCAGAGCATTTCGAACAGCAGGTTGGCGCCCAGCAGCGAGGTGTTGCCGGTGGTGTCGTACGGTGGGGAGACTTCGACCAGGTCGCAGCCGATCAGGTCCAGGCCGTGGCAGCCGCGGATGATCTCCATCGCCTGGATGGTGGTCAAGCCGCCGATCTCCGGGGTACCGGTGCCTGGCGCCCAGGCCGGGTCGATGCCGTCGATGTCGAACGACAGGTACACCGGGCCGCCACCGACTTTCTCGCGTACTTCGGCCATCAGCGGCTCCAGCGACTTGTGCCAGCATTCTTCGGCCTGGACCACACGGAAGCCCTGGCGACGGCTCCAGTTGAAGTCGTCGGCGGTGTAGCCCTGGGCGCGCAGGCCGATCTGCACCACGCGCTCGCAATCGAGCAGGCCTTCTTCCACGGCGCGGCGGAAGGTGGTGCCGTGGGCGATCTTCTCGCCGAACATGTGGTCGTTGACGTCGGCGTGGGCATCGATGTGCACCAGGCCGATCTTGCCGTGCTTCTTGTGCAGGGCGCGCAGGATCGGCAGGGTGATGGTGTGGTCGCCACCGAGGGTCAGCGGGATGACATTGTGCTCGACGATCTCGTCGTAGGCCTCTTCGATGATGCGCACGGCGTCCAGCAGGTTGAAGGTGTTGATCGCCACGTCACCGATGTCGGCCACCGACAGCGAGTCGAACGGGGCGGCGCCGGTGGCCATGTTGTACGGGCGGATCATCACCGACTCGGCACGGATCTGCCGTGGGCCGAAGCGGGTACCCGAGCGCAGCGAGGTGCCGATGTCCAGGGGCACGCCGATGAACGCGGCGTCGAGCCCTTCGGCGCTCTGCAGGTGGGGGAGTCGGAGCATGGTGGCGATGCCGCCGAAACGCGGCATTTCGTTGCCGCCCAGTGGTTGGTGGAGAATCTTGTCCACGGTGGGCCTCATCAGTCGGTCGATTGTTCTGTTTGTTCGAACCTGTGCCGCCGCGCGCCTCGTTGCTCTGGTTGTGCTGGCGGGCAGGGACATTTCGCCGCAGTCTGCGCAAGGTAGTGCCCGGGAAGAATCGCTACCGACAAAAACTTACTTCAGGAATTTCTGAACTATCGGTGCGCGGCCGGGTTAGACTCAGGCCATTTCCAGCCCACGGACCCGTTGCCCCATGGCCTCATCGCTGCCCGACCTGAAACTGCTGCGCATCTTTGCCAGCGTGGTGCGTCACCAGGGCTTCGCCAACGCCCAGCGCGACCTCAACCTGTCGACCTCGGCCATCAGCACCTACATGAGCCAGCTGGAAAGCGCCCTGGGCATCGTGCTCTGCCACCGAGGCCGTGGCGGTTTCAGCCTGACCAGCAAGGGCGAGCTGTTTCATCAGGAGACCCTGCGCCTGCTGGGGGAACTGGATGGCTTCGAGCAGTATGCGGCGGCGCTCAAGGGCGAATTGCGCGGCACCCTCAACCTCGGGGTGATCGACTCCACCGTGGGCGACCGCGCCCTGCCGCTGGCGGAGGCCATCGGCGCCTATAGCCAGGAACACCCGGCGGTACACCTGCACCTGTCGGTGTCCAGCCCTTACGAACTGCAATTGGGCGTGCAGGACAACCGCCTGGACCTGGCCATCGGCGCGTTTTCATCGCGCATGAGTGGCCTGGTCTACCAGCCGTTGTACCGCGAGCAGCACTGGCTGTATTGCAGCAGCCGCCATGCGCTGTTCGGCGAGCGGCGGATCCCGGAACCGGTGATTACCCAGCAGCGCATGGTCGGGCGTGGCTACTGGAGCCAGGCGGAGTTGGCCCGGCACGGTTTCAAGCACAGCGCCGCCACCGTGGAGAGCATGGAAGCGCAGCTGATTCTGATTCTCTCCGGCGCCTACATTGGCTACCTGCCCGAGCACTACGCCCAGGCCTGGGTCGACAAGGGCGACCTGCGCGTGCTGTCGCCGGCGACCTTCGGCTACCAGGCGCCGTTTTCCCTGATCATCCGCCGTGGCCGGAGCCGGGAACCCTTGATCCAGACGTTCCGTGATCTGCTCAAGAGTCAGCTCAACGTGGGTTGATCCAGGTCGTTTTCAGCACATTCCGTCAGGCCGGGAAAATTTCCTACAAAACTTGACCGCTCACCTGATGGCCTTCTGCTAAATATCTACTTGCTTTGATGATTTTCCCACTCATCTGGATAAGCAAGGGATCGCCAACGATGCGCATGAATTTGCCCGTCACCGAGCACGAAAGAACCTTTCCCCAAGACCAGCGGCTGATCTCCACCACCGACCTGAACAGTCGCATTACCTATTGCAACGACGCCTTCGTGGCCATCAGCGGTTTCACCTACGACGAACTGGTCGGCCAGCCGCACAATCTGGTGCGTCATCCTGACATGCCGCCGGCGGTCTTCGGGCATATGTGGGACACCATCAAGCAAGGCAAACCCTGGATGGGCGTGGTCAAGAACCGCGCCAAGAACGGCGACTTCTACTGGGTCAGCGCCTACGTCACGGCGGTCTACGAGAACGGTCGCATCAGCGGCTACGAGTCGGTGCGCTCGGTGCCGACCCGGGAGCAGATCCGCCGGGCCGAGAATTTGTATGCCCGCCTGCGGGCGGGGCGCTCGCCGGTACCGCTGGCGGCGCGCCTGGGGCATGGGATCGGCCATGGCTGGCCGCTGATCGGTGCAGGCTTGCTGTCGGCCGCCGCCTACCTGTGGCTGCCCCCCTACGCGGCACTGGGTGTGCTGATGGCCAGCCTGCTGGCGGCCTGGTACGTGGTCGAGCACCGGCAGAACCAGTCGATCCGGCGCACCCTGCAGGAGCACCCCAAGGCCTTCACCAGCCCGCTGGTGGCGCTGACCTACAGCGACAACCCCGGGCTGCAGGGCCAGCTCGACCTGGCGATCATCAGCGAGGAGGCGCGCCTGCAGACCGCGCTGACCCGCTTGGTGGATGCCGGTGTCGGGGTCAAGTCGCGAGCCGCGCAGTCCGCCGACCTGTCCGATGCCCAGGCGCAGATGCTCGACCGCCAGCGCAGCGAGACCGACCAGTCGGCCACCGCCATCGCGCAGATGGCGGCGACCATCCAGCAGGTCACCCATAACGTGCAGAGCACCGCCCATGCCGCCAGCGACGCCGACCAGCTGGCCCAGCAGGGCAGCGACCTGGCGCAGCAGAGCCTGCGCGCCATGGGCAGCATGAGCGAGGCGGTGAGCGACATCGGCCAGGCGGTCAACGCCCTGGCCGAGCAGACGCAGTCGATCGGTAGCGTGGTGGATGTGATCACCTCGATTGCCGAGCAGACCAACCTGCTGGCGCTCAATGCCGCCATCGAGGCGGCGCGGGCCGGCGAGCAGGGCCGGGGTTTCGCCGTGGTGGCGGATGAAGTGCGCTCGCTGGCGCAGCGGACCCGCGCCTCGACCGAGGAGATCCACCACATCATCTCCACCCTGCGCTCCGGTGCCGACCGCGCGGTGGCCAGCGCCAGCCGCGGCCAGCAGATCTCCAGCGACAGCGTGCACAGTGTCGAGGCGGTGCAGGCGGCGTTGTCGGGGATCGCCCAGGCGGTCAGTCGCATCACTGGCATGAGCCAACAGATGGCCACGGCGTCCGAGCAGCAGAGCCATGTCGCCGAGGACATCAACCAGCAGATCGTGCGCATCGCCCATTTGTGCGACGAAAGCGCGGGGCAGGCCAGGCAGGGGGCCGAGATCAGCCAGGACCTGGAGCGCATGGCGGAGTACCTGCACAGCCTGGCGGAGCGGTTCAACCGCTGAAGTTGGACTGTGTGAGCGGTGCGTGGGAGCGGGCTTGCCCCGCGATTGCGGTGCTGGCTTTATCGCGGGGCAAGCCCGCTCCCACGAACGCCTCGCAGCAACCCGAGGATGGCAGCCCTGTGGCAAACTACCCGCCCCAAGGAGCCCCCCATGCCCAGACCCCGCTGCGAGCGTTGTCAGCGCCCGCTCGCCCATTGCCTTTGCCCACTGATCCCGCACCTGGACAGCCGCACCCGCGTGGTCGTGCTGCAGCACCCCAGTGAAACCGCCCACGCCCTGAACACCGCACGCCTGGCGGTCCTTGGGCTGGTCAACGCCGAGCTGCGGATCGGCGAGGTGTTCGACGACCTGCACACGCTGCTGGCCACGCCGGGCTATCGACCCGCGTTGCTGTTCCCCGGTGATGAAGCCGAGGTTCTGCAAGGCTATGGTCAAGACGTCGACCTGCCGCTGATGCTGATCGTGCCGGATGGCACCTGGCGCAAGGCGCGCAAGATGCTGTACCTGAACCCGCAGCTCGAGGCGCTGCCGCGAGTGGCCCTGGGCAACGTCCCACCCTCGCGCTATCGGCTGCGCAAGGCACCGGAACCAGGGGCCTTGTCGACCCTGGAGGCGGTGGTGCAGGCGTTGAATGTGTTGGAGGCGCCGAGCGGCTTCGCTGCTTTGTTGAGGCCTTTCGAAGCGCTGATCGAGGGGCAGATCAGCGCGATGGGGCAGGAGACGTTCGAACGTAATCATGGCGAAAAGTGAGGACTACGCCGATCACCAGCACCCTGTTTTGGTTCACCGACAGGGGCGCGTTCGCCGGTGAGGCCCTGATCTGGGGCATGGCCGCCGCCTGCTGCGACTCGTGCACACCTCGTCCCGCCTGAGGTGCCGTGTTTCCGGCACTGCTATTGCTAGGTCAACCATGCATCGATAACGGACAAGCATTGCGTGGTGAGGAACTGATTATGCCTCGGGCCTTTTTCAATGAGATGTACGATGCGGCGGGTGATTGCCGGCCTCATTATCAGGCGTTCGCACGCTGGCTGGCCGATACGCCGTTGGAGCTGCTCGAACAGCGGCGTCGCGAGGCGGACCTGCTGTTTCACCGGGCAGGCATCACGTTCACCTTGTACGGCGATGAGCAGGGTACCGAGCGGCTGATCCCCTTCGATATCATTCCGCGCAGCATCAAGGCCAGCGAGTGGCAGGTCGTGGAGCGTGGCTGCATCCAGCGGGTGCAGGCGCTGAACCTGTTCCTCGAGGACATCTACCACGACCAGCGGATCCTCAAGCAAGGCATCATCCCACCGGAGCAGGTACTGGCCAACGACGGTTACCAGGTGGCCATGCAGGGGCTGGACCTGCACCGAGGCATCTATGCGCACATCGCCGGTGTCGATCTGGTGCGCGATGGCGACGGCAGCTACTACGTCCTGGAAGACAACCTGCGCACACCGAGCGGCGTGAGCTACATGCTCGAAGATCGCAAGATGATGATGCGGCTGTTCCCGGAGCTGTTCGCCGCCCAGCGGGTGGCGCCCATCGACCACTATCCCAATCTGTTGCTGGACACCCTCAAGCGCTCAAGCCCGCTGGACAACCCCACCACCGTGGTGCTGACTCCGGGCCGCTTCAACAGTGCCTATTTCGAGCATGCCTTCCTGGCGCGGGAAATGGGTGTGGAACTGGTGGAGGGCGCTGACCTGTTCGTGCGTGACAACCGGGTGTTCATGCGTACCACGTCAGGCCCGCAGGCGGTCGATGTGATCTACCGCCGGCTGGACGATGCCTTCCTCGATCCGCTGA
Source organism: Pseudomonas mosselii (assembly GCF_019823065.1). NCBI lineage: Bacteria > Pseudomonadati > Pseudomonadota > Gammaproteobacteria > Pseudomonadales > Pseudomonadaceae > Pseudomonas > Pseudomonas mosselii. The sequence continues at coordinate 4,555,867 of NZ_CP081966.1, read as the reverse complement.
CGTTCAATCCGGACTCGTTGCTGGGCGTGCCAGGACTGATCACGGCCTACCGGGCCGGCAACGTTGTGCTGGCCAACGCCGTGGGCACCGGAGTGGCTGACGACAAGTCGATCTACCCGTATGTCGACGACATGATCCGCTTCTACCTGAGCGAAGAGCCGATTCTCAAGAACGTGCCCACCTGGCAATGTCGCAAGCCTGCGGAGTTGTCCCATGTGCTGGCCAATCTGGCGGACCTGGTGGTCAAGGAAACCCAAGGGTCTGGTGGCTACGGCATGTTGGTCGGGCCGGCCGCCAGCACGGCGGAAATCGAAGCGTTCCGTGCCCGTATCAAGGCGCGACCCCATGCGTACATCGCACAGCCCACGCTGTGCCTATCCACTTGCCCGACCTTTGTCGAAAGTGGCATATCGCCCAGGCATATCGACCTGCGCCCCTTTGTGCTGTCAGGCAAGGAAACCCGCCTGGTGCCAGGTGGCCTGACCCGCGTGGCGCTGCGTGAAGGCTCGCTGGTGGTCAATTCTTCCCAGGGCGGCGGCACCAAGGACACCTGGGTGGTGGAGGACTGAATCATGCTTTCAAGAACGGCTGCCGACCTGTATTGGATGTCCCGTTACCTTGAGCGCGCGGAGAACCTCGCACGCATGCTCGAAGTCAGCTATTCGCTTTCGCTGATGCCGCAGGCGGGGCGTAGCGATGGCCGAGCCGAGCTGGCGATGTCGCTGCTGGCGGCGGGGACGCTGGACGATTATCACCGTCGCCATGGTGAACTCAACGTCGAGTACATGCTGCATTTTTTCGCCCTGGACGAACGCAATCCCGGCAGCATCTATTGTTGCCTGCGCGCGGCTCGCAGCAATGCGCATGCCGTGCGCGGGCGGATCACTGCTGACATGTGGGAGAACATCAACGCTACATGGCTCGAGATGCGCAACATCGCCGACAAGGGCCTGGCACGCTACGGCATCAACTCTTTCTGCGAATGGGTCAAGGAGCGTTCGCATCTGTTCCGCGGAGCCACCGCCGGCACCATCATGCGCAATGACGCCTATGGCTTCATCCGGCTGGGCACCTTCCTCGAACGGGCCGACAACACGCTGCGCCTGTTGGATGCGCGCTACGAAATGTTTGGTGAGGAGTCCGAGGAGGTCAGTGACAATTCGGCCCGTGGCTATTACCAGTGGAGTGCCTTGCTGCGGGCACTGTCCTCCTTCGAGGCGTTCAATGAAATCTACCGCACGGCTCCCGGTGCCGAGCAGGTGTCGGAGATGTTGTTGCTACGCGCGGACGTACCGCGTTCGCTGCATGCCTGTGTCGAGGAGCTGGCCCAGTTGCTGGCCGGCCTGCCGGGCGACAACGGGCGCCCGGCGCAACGCCTGGCGGCAGAGCTGAGTGCGCGGTTGCGCTTTACCGGTATCGAGGAAATTCTCGCGTCCGGATTGCATCAGTGGCTGAACCATCACATCGGCCAGATCAATCATCTGGGGCAGAGCGTTCACGATTCCTATCTGGAGGTAGTATGAGACTGTCCATTCGTCACGACACCACCTATCACTATTCCGACGATGTCTGCATGAGCATTCAGCTGCTGCGACTGACGCCCCAGAGCAGCGAGCGCCAGCGCGTCCTGCAATGGCAGCTGGAATTGCCGCGCCCGGTAGGCAGCCAACTTGACCCTTATGGCAACGTCCTGCACGTGCTGACGCTCGACGAACCCCATGGTGCGTTGATGCTGAGCGCCCACGGCGAGGTGGAGATCGACCAGACCCTGGAGGTGGAGCACGACTCTCGATCGGCCTTGCCCTTCCTGCGCTCGAGCAAGCTCAGCAGCCCCGACGAGGCGTTGCGCGATTTCGCCGTGCGCCACTGTGGCGATCGTCGTGATCGGACGGCGCTGATCGAGTTGATGAACGGATTGGCCGATCACATGGCCTACAGGCCTGGTTCGACGGCGGTCGATACCGTGGCCGCCGAGGCGTTCGCCAACCGCGCCGGAGTCTGCCAGGACCATACCCACGCTTTTCTCGCCTGTGCCCGCAGCCTGGGCGTGCCGGCGCGCTATGTGTCAGGTTACCTGTGCACCGAGGACGAGAACCATCTGGCCAGTCACGCCTGGGCCGAGGCCTGGCTTGACGATGGCTGGTACAGCTTCGATGTGACCAACCGCCTGGCTCGGCCCGAGCGCCACCTGAAACTGGCGGTGGGGCATGATTACCTGGACGCTTGCCCGGTACGCGGCATGCGCCGTGGCGGAGGGACCGAGTCGATGCAGGCACAGGTTCTGGTCAGCTCCAAGCCACAGCTTCAGCAGCAATAGCGACACTTCCTACCTCTGCATGAGTTAGCACCATGACGTACTGCGTTGCGATGCACCTGGCCGATGGGCTGGTGTTCATTTCGGACTCACGGACCAATGCGGGGATCGACCAGATATCGACGTTTCGCAAGCTGTTCGTTTTCAACCGCTCGGGCGAGCGTGTGATTGTGCTGCAGACCGCCGGCAACCTGGCCACGTCGCAATCAGTGGTGAGCCTGCTCCGTCAGCGCTGCAACCAGGACGGCGCGCACCTGTTGAACGTGCCGACGCTGTATGACGCCACGGCGCTGGTGGCCGAGACCATCCGCGAGGTGATCGCCCGCGACTGCACCAAACTGGCAGGCAAGGTCGACCTGAGCTGCTCGTTCCTGGTGGGCGGGCAGATCGCCGAGCAGCCCATGGGGGTGTACAACATCTATCCTCAGGGTAATTTCATCCAGGCCACGGAAGACACGCCGTTCATGCAACTGGGCGAGAGCAAGTACGGCAGGCCGATCCTTGATCGCAACCTGCTGTATCACACACCCCTGGGCGAGGGATTGCGCTGTGGCCTGATCTCGTTCGATTCGACCATGCGCAGCAACCTGTCGGTGGGCATGCCACTGGATGTGCTGGTGTATCGCAAGGACAGCCTGGCTGCCAGCAACTGTCACCGGATCGGCACCCACGATCCCTATTTTCTGCGGATCCAGGCGCAATGGGCCGATGGTCTGCGGGATCTGCTCGCCGCGTTGCCGGAGCCGCCGGAGGCTTATATCCGCTGAGGGCGTTTGTCGGGGATAGGGGCGCACCACCGATCCTGCTGTGCTGATATCCCTGTCTGAGCGGGCTTGTCCGTGAAGGCGCCTCGATCGGCATTCACCGCTCTCGTAACGCTTCGGTCCTGGCCTTGAGGACGGGTTTGAGCAAATAGTCCAGCACGCTCTTCTGCCCGGTGATGATATCCACCGTGGCCACCATCCCCGGAATGATCAGCAGCGGCTTGTTGTCCCCGCCCAGGTGGTTCTTGTCCGTGCGCACCTGGATCAGGTAGAACGCATTGCCCTTGTCGTCGGTGACGGTGTCCGCGCCGATCAGCTCCAGCTTGGCCTTGAGCCCGCCGTAGATGGTGTAGTCGTAGGCGCTGAACTTGACCATCGCGGTCTGCCCCGGGTGCAGGAACGCCACGTCCTGGGGCCTTACCTTGGCCTCGATCAGCAGGTTGTCCTCGATCGGCACGATCTCCACCAGGTCGCTGCCGGGCTGGACCACGCCGCCGATGGTGTTGACCTTCAGCAGCTTGACGATGCCGCGCACCGGCGACACCACGGTGGTGCGGTTGACCCGGTCGTCGATGGCGATGCTGGTGGCGGTGATCTTCGACAGCTCCGTGCGCTTGTCGTTGAGTTCCTTGGCGGCGTCGGAGCGGAAGCTGGCGTCGGATTCCTGGATCTTGCTGCGGATCTCCGCGATCGCCGCTTCGGCGCGGGGAATGGCCAGGTTGGTGGCATTGAGCTGGCCGCGCGCCTCGACGCTGCGCTGCTTCAAGCGCAGGATTTCCACGGGGGATATGGCACCCTTGCTCACCAGTGGCGAGGACATGTCCAGTTCCTGTTGCAGCAGGCCGACCGCCGAGCGGTATTGATCGACCTTGGAGCGGAACTCGGCAAGCTCCTGGGTCTTTTGCCGCAATTGTTCGTTGAGGGTCTGCTTTTCGCTGGCCAAGCGGCGCTGGCGCGAGTCATACAGAGCGGCTTCGTCCTCGGCCACCTGCGGTGCCTTGGCGCGGACTTCGCTCGACAACACGAAGGGACGGCCTTCGGACTCGGCCGACAGGCGCTCGACCTGGGCGGTGAGCGCGTAGCGGTCGGCTTCACTCTCGCCCTTGTTCGACTTGAAGCGCGTGTCGTCCAGGCGCAGCAGGGTCGCGCCCTTGTCGACCATCTGCCCTTCACGCACGAAGATCTCGGTGACGATGCCGCCCTCAAGGTTCTGCACCACCTGCACCTTGCTAGACGGAATGGCCTTGCCCTCGCCGACGGTGACCTCGTCGAGCACCGCGAAATTGGCCCAGACCAAGGCTACCAACAGCAGGATCGCGGCCAGCCACACGGTCAGGCGCGACAGGCTGGGCGATTCCTGCAAGGTGGCACCGGCCAGCTCCGGCATGTAGTCGCGCTCGGCGCGTTTGTCGGCGCCCTGGAGGTAGCTGCGCACGCTGTGGCTGAGGGGCATGTTCTACCTCCGGTGCAGACCGAGGCCGTTGTGGAATCCCAGGTTGTTGGTTCACAGCGCCGCGCCGATACGGCCCTTGCGCAGCGCGTCGATGACCGCGTCCTTCGGCCCGTCGGCGACGATCTTGCCGTTGTCCAGCACCAGCAGCCGGTCCACCAGGCTGAGCATCGAGGTGCGGTGTGTGACCAGCAGCAGGGTTTTGCCCTGCACCCAGTTCAGCAGGCGCTGGCGCAGTTGCTCCTCGCTGCTGTTGTCCATGTGGCTGGTGGGTTCGTCGAGGATCAGGATCGGCGGCTCCAGCAGCAGGGCCCGGGCCAGCAGCACGGCCTGGCGTTGGCCGCCGGACAGCAGCTGGCCGCGCTCGCCCACCGGGCGGTCGAAGCCTTGCGGGTGCTGGCGGGCCAGTTCGCTGACCCCGGTCAGCTCGGCCACCTCGAGCATGCGCGCATCGCTGACGTGGCGGGCGCCGAGGGTGAGGTTGTCGCGCAGGCTGCCGGCCAGCAGGGGCAGGTCGTGGGCCACGTAGCCGACCTGGCTGCGCAGGTCGGCGATGTCCAGCTGGCGCAGGTCGAGGTTGTCCAGCAACACCTGGCCATCTTCGGGGTGATGGAAGCCCATCAGCAGGCGGGTGAGGGTACTCTTGCCCGAGCCGCTGCGGCCGATGATACCGATGCGCTCGCCCGGCTTGAGTGTGACGCTGACATCATTGAGCGCCGGGGCCGTTTGCCCGGCATAGCGAAACGTGGCGTGGTTGATGCTGATGCCACCCTGCAGCGCGGTGTGTTCCAGGGCCTGGTGCTCGGCTTCGCGTTCCTGGGGCAGGCTCATCAGCGCGTCGGTGCTGCGCATGGTCAACTGCGCCTGCTGGTAGCGGGTGATCAGCCCGGCGATCTGGCCCAGCGGCGCGAGGACCCGGCTGCCGAGCATGTAGCTGGCCACCAGCGCGCCGACGCTGAGGTTGCCGGCGATGATGCTGTAGACCCCGGCGACGATGGTGGCCATGCCGCAGAACTGTTGGATGAAGAGCGTGCCGTTGCTGGCCAACGAGGACAGGTTGCGGGCATGGGCGTCGAGGCGGGCGATGGCGCCGTTGGTGTGCTCCCACTGGTACTGGCGTTCGCTTTCGGCGCCGCAGGCCTTGAGGGTTTCCAGTCCGCCGAGGGTCTCGATCAGCAGCGCCTGGCGCACCGCGCCGAGGCTCAGACTCTTCTGTACCGTGTCACGCAGGCGCACCTGGATGAACAGCGCCAGGCCCACGGCCAGCGGGAAGGCGATCAGCGGGATCACCACCAGCCAGCCACCGAGCAGGCCGATCACCAGCAGCATCAGCGCCACGAATGGCAGGTCGATGATGCTGGTCAGGGTGACCGCGGTGAGGAATTCACGCAGTCCCTGGAAGTCATGGATGCTCTGGGCGAAGCCGCCGATGGTGGCCGGCCGCGCCTTCATGCTCATGCCGGTAATGCGTTCGAACAAAGTGGCCGAGAGAATCAGGTCGGTCTTCTTGCCAGCCTGGTCCAGCAGGTGCGCACGAACCATGCGCAGCACCAGCTCGAAGGCTGTGCCGATGAACAGGCCGGCCACCAGCACCCAGAGGGTGGACAGCGCCTGGTTGGGCACCACGCGGTCGTAGGTCTGCATGACGAACAGCGGCACCATCAACCCCAGCAGGTTGATCAGCAGGCTGGCCAGCAGGGCATCGCCATACAGCCATCGGGAGTGGCGCAGGGTGTCGCGGAACCAGGCGTTGACCCGCGGGATCAGTGGGGCGCGCACCTCTTCCAAGGTATGACGGGGACGGGCGAACAGGGCCTGGCCGCTGTAGGCTTCGGCCAAGGCATCGCGTTCGACCCACTGCTCGCCGCCTTCGGCTTCGCACGGCAGCAGCAGGCCCCGGCCGTTGTCCCCCCAGCGCTGCAGCACGGCGCTGCGGCCGTCGTTGAGGATCAGCAAGACCGGCAGGTTGAGTGCCGAGATGGCGTCCAGCTCACGCTGCAGCACCCGCGCCTGCAACCCCGCCCGCGCGGCGGCGCGGGGCAGCAGGGCCAGGGGCAGGCGCTGCGCGGCCAGCGGCAGGCCGCTGCACAGGCTGGCGCGGCTGGCAGGGCAGCCGTGCAACTTGCACAGGATCAACAGGCCATCGAGCAACGGATCATCAACATCCAGGCGCGGTTGCGCGCTTTGCATACTGGTCACGATGGCCTACTCCTGCCGCGGTGGACGGGAAACGGGCGCTGGCGAAAAATCTCTTGTCTCGTCAGAACCTAGCGCATGTCTGGCAGTTTCGCCTCGTTGCGTACTTCGGTCTTGGCGATGGCCTCGGGCGGCAGCGAGATGTGCTGCTTGCTCAGCAACTCACCCATGGTCGCCAGGACTCGGTACATGGAGAACTCTTCGGTGTAGCGCACTTCGGTATAGCGTCGGTTGGCGTTGTACAGCTCGTTCTCGCTATCGAGCACGTCGAGCAGGGTACGCTGGCCCAGGCCGAACTGGTCCTGGTAGGCGGCGCGTACGCGCTGGGTGGTTTCGGCGTACTCGCGGGCGCTCGGGGTCTGCTTGCGGGCGTTGTTCATCGCGTTCCAGGCCAGGCTGAGGTTTTCATTCAGCTCGCGCAGGGCGTTGTTGCGGATGTCCATCGCCTGGTTGATCTTGTGCGCGTCGGACTGCAGGCGGGCCTTGTCGCTGCCGCCGCGGAACAGGTTGTAGCTGAGCTCGACGCCGGCCTGCCAGTCGTTGTTGTCGTGGCCCTTCTGGCCGCCGATGTTGTTGTTGGCGCCGGTGGCCAGCACCGCGTCCAGGCGCGGGTAGAAGGGCGACTTGGCCACTTCGTATTGCTGCTCGGCGGAGCGTACGTCAGCCTGGGCCGACTTCAGGTAGGGGTTGTTCTCCAGCATGCCCTGGCGGGCGTTGAGCAGGTCGGCCGGTACTTCGCCCTTGATCGTGACCGGTGTTTCCAGCTCGTCCGGCATGCGCCCGACTACGCTGTAGAAGTTGGCCTCGGCGTCGGCCAGGTCGACCTCGGCGGTGTCCAGGTTGTTCTCGGCCAGGGCGCGACGGGCGCGGGACTGGTCGAGGTCGGCGGTGCTGCCCACGCCACGCTCGCTGCGCAGGCCGATCTGGTCGTTGACCCGCAGGTGCGCCTGCAGGTTGTTCTTGGCCAGTGTCACCAGCTCGCGGCGCTTGAGCACTTCGAGGTAGACCTCGATGGCGCGCAGGGCGACGGTCTCGGCGGTGGCCTGGGTGTAGTAGGCGCGCGAGGTGGCCACCGCTTCGGTGCGGGCGACCTCGTTGGAGGTGTTGAAGCCGTCGAACAGCATCTGCCTCAGGCGCAGTTCGGACTGGGTGTAGTTGAGGGTTTCCTTGTTGTGGTTACGCGTGCCGTCGGGGTTGAAGCCGCGGGTGTTGGTGTTGTCCGAGCGTTGCCGGCCGTAGCCTGCGACCAGATCGACGGTTGGGTAGTACCCCCCGCGGGCGAACTTCACATCCTCGTCGGCCGACAGCCTGCTGTTGCGGCTGGCGCTGATCTCGGGATGCTGGTCCACGGCGTTCTGGACAGCCTCGGTGATCGACATCGCCTGACTGTTGGCACACGCCATGGCCAACAAAATCGCACTGGTGATGGGGGTTAAAGCGCGCATGGGGTACATCTCCCTGGTCTTGAATAATGTCCTGCTGTTCGCCAAAAAAATGACGAAAAATTAGAATCAAACCGTTTCAGGTTTGTAACAACAGAGCTAAGAACATTTATCGGGCGAGCTAAGAAGATTTTTTCATAAGATATATGCGAAAAAAAACTTATGCGGTCTAAGGAATCCGGGACATTGTTTCATTCAGGTGGTTACGGGAATTGGCTGGGACAGGCGATTTTCGGGCCTTTGTGAAAGTTCCAGATTTTTTGCAGCTAAGGAGACAGGGGAGGAAGGCGAAAGCGGAATTTGGCGACAAAAAAATGGCACTTAATAATGGCCATTCGCCCTCTTCGCTATCGCGGCAGTCGTCACAAGGAGCGTGGTTTCTCACGAACGTGACAGCAGCGATCCACCAGCCATGGCACTCGGAACGTTGCGCACATTACCCGGCACGCCTTGATCTGCGAAAAGCCCATCGGCAGGGGAGGCGTACGCTCATGGCTAAATTAGTCGGTGTAGTCGGCAAGGTGATCGGCCAGGTATTCGCGGTGGGCGACGATGGTCATCGCCGCCTGTTGGTGGAAGGCGACCGCTTGTTCGCCGGCGAACAACTCGAGACCGGCAGCGAGGGCGCCGTGGCGGTCCGTTTGCACAATGGCGCGGAGCTGACCCTGGGGCGCGGCAGCAGCCTGGAGATGACCACCGACCTGCTGGCCAATCGCGCTCCCCATGTGCAGGCGCCTGATGCTCAGCCCAGCGAGGCCCAACTCAGCGATGTCGAGCAGTTGCAAAAAGCCATTGCCGCAGGTGCCGACCCCACGCAGGACGCTGAAGCGACGGCGGCGGGTGGCAACCCCTCAGGCGTTTCGGGGGCGCTCGGCGGAGGCCACAGTTTCGTGATACTGACTGAAGTGGGCGCCCGTGTGGATCCCACCATCGGTTTCCCCACCGCGGGATTCAATGGCTTCCCCCTGCTGGCCAACCTCGAGCTTGGCGGCCTCGATGGCAACGATGACGGGCCGCTCCCAGCCAATACGCCGGTGGTCGACAATCCGGTCAGCCTCACTGGCCTGGAGGTCAGCCCGGCCGAATTGACCCTGGACGAGGCCAACCTGCCACAGGGCTCGGCCAGCAACCCTGCGGCGCTGACACAGGCCGGCAGTTTCACGGTGGTGGCTGCCGACGGCGTGTTCAACCTCAGTGTCGGTGGCATCAATGTGGTCACGGCGGGCGTGGTCACGGGCGTCGGGCAGTCCATCGTCACCGGGCTCGGCAATGTGCTGACCATTACCGGCTACAACCCGGCCACCGGCGTGGTGAGCTACAGCTACACCCTGACCGGCGCCGAGCATCACCCTGACGGCACGGGTACCAACACGCTGGGCGAGCATTTCCCGGTGCTGGTCAGCGATACGGATGGCGACGTGGCCAGCGGGTCCCTGGACGTGATCATCCGCGACGATGTGCCACGGGCCGTAAACGACAGCAATCCCACCGCCGCCACCGAGCAGCAGGTGGAACTCAGCGGCAATGTGCTGAGCAATGACATCCAGGGAGCGGACCGTATCCCAAGCGGTCCGGTGGTGGCCGGTACCTTCGTTGGCACCTACGGCACCCTGGTGCTGGCGGCGGACGGTTCCTACACCTACACCCTCAACACCAACGACCCGGACTTCAAGAACCTGCACGGCGGTGGCAATGGGGTGGAGACCTTCACCTACACCCTGAAGGATGCCGACGGCGACACCAGCACCGCGACCCTGACCCTCAATGTCAGCAACCTCAACGACCCGGTGACCCTGGGCGGGCTGGACGTGAACGGTGGCGAACTGACCGTCTACGAGAAGAACCTGGCCGATGGCAGCGCGCCGAACCCGGGCGCCCTGACCCAGAGCGGCACTTTCACGGTCAGCGCGCCGGATGGCCTGCAATCCTTGAGCGTCGGCGGCATCAGCGTGGTCAGCGGTGGCGTGGCGGCGAGCTTCCCGCAGTCGATCACCACGGCCCTGGGCAATACCCTGACCATCACCGGCTACAACCCCACCACGGGCGTGATCAGCTACAGCTACACCTTGCTGGACAACGAGAGCCACGCCAACGGCGACGGCGCCAACAGCCTCACGGAGCACTTCACCGTCACGGCCACGGATACCGACGGCAGCACGGCCAGTGGCTCGCTGGACGTCAATATCGTCGATGACCTGCCCAAGGCCGACAGCGACTTCGCCAACGTCTATGAAGGCGGTACGGTCAGTGGCAACGTGCTGGTCAACGATGTGAGTGGTGCCGATACGGTGGCCGACGGCAAGTATGTGGTGGGCGTGCGCGCGGGCAGCGACACGTCCTCATCGGCCATCGGCCAGTTGGGCAGCAATGTGGTTGGGCAGTATGGCTACCTGACCCTCGACGCCCAAGGCAATGCCACCTACCACGCCAACCCCGACAGCGTGGCGCCGGCCGGTGCCACGGATGTGTTTGTCTACACCATCCGCGATGCCGATGGCGATGAGAGCACCACCACCATCACCATCAGCGTGCACGACTGTTCGCTCATTGCGGGTCCCAACAGCGGCGTGACCGTCTATGAGAAGGCGCTCGATCTCATCAAGGACGGCCATGACCTGGCCGGTGGCAATGTCACCGGCAGCGATCCTGGCGCCACAGGCGAGACGGCCAGCGGATCGCTGGCCGGCTCCATCAGTGGCGGAGTGGGCGCCTTGACCTTTTCCCTGGTCGGCAACGCCACCGGCCAGTACGGCCAGATCCTTCTGAACGCCGATGGCTCCTACACCTACACCCTGACCTCGGCGCCAAATTCGCCGAATCATGTCAACGATGGGCCGAACGTGCTGACGGAAACCTTCACCTACCAGGTGAAGGATTCGCTGGGCAACACCACCACCAGTACCATCGTGATCAGCATCGTCGACGACGTACCCAAGGCCCACAGCGACTTCGCCAACGTCTATGAAGGCGGCACGGTCAGCGGCAACGTGCTGGTCAACGATGTGATCGGCGCGGATGTGCCGGCCGATGGCAAGTACGTGGTCGGCGTGCGCGCAGGCGCCGACACCTCGACCTCGGCCATCGGCCAGCTGGGCAGCAATGTGGTTGGGCAGTACGGCTACCTGACCCTCGACGCCCAGGGCAACGCCACCTACCACGCCAACCCCGACAGCGTGGCGCCGCCCGGTGCCACCGATGTATTTGTCTATACCATCCGCGATGCCGATGGCGACGAGAGCACGACGACCATCACCATCGACGTGCACGATATCTCGCTGGTCGCCTGCCCGGACGACACGGCCAAGGTCTACGAGAAAGCCCTGGACCTGACCAAGGATGGCAACGACTTGGCCGCCGGCACGGTCACCGGCAGCGATCCGCATGCCACCACGGAAACCACCAGCGGCTCGCTGGCCGGCTCGGTCAGTGGCGGCATCGGCGCCCTGACCTTCACCCTGGTGGGCAACGCCACCGGGCAGTACGGCCAGATCCAGCTGAACGGCGATGGCACTTACACGTACACCCTGACCTCGGCGCCGAACTCGCCCAACCATGCCAACGACGGCCCGAATGTGGTCACCGAGAGCTTCACCTACCAAGTCAAGGACTCGCTCGGCAACACCACCACCAGCACCATCGTGGTCAGCATCGTCGACGATGTGCCCAAGGCCCATTGCGATGTGGCTTCGGTCACGGAAGGCGCCAGTGTCAGCGGCAACGTGCTGGATAACGATGTGGTCGGCGCCGATGTACGTGCCGACGGACAATACGTGGTCGGCGTGCGAGCAGGCTCCGACACCTCGACGTCAGCCATCGGCCATGTCGGCGATACGATCGTCGGCCAGTATGGCTACCTGACCCTGGACAGCCAGGGCAACGCCACCTACCACGCCAATCCCAATAGCGTGCCGCCCACCGGGGCAACCGACAGCTTCGTCTACACCATCCGCGACGCCGATGGCGACGAGAGCACCACGACCATCCGCATCAATGTCCAGGACAGCAAGCTGGTGGCGTGCGAGGACAACGACGTCACCGTCTACGAAAAAGCCCTGGACCTGCACAAGGATGGCAACGACCTGGCCGCCGGCAGCGTGACCGGCAGCGATCCGAACTCCACCGGCGAGACGGCCTCCGGCAGCCTGGTCGGCTCGGTGCATGGTGGCGTCGGCGCCCTGACCTACAGCCTGGTCGGCAATGCCGTGGGCCAGTACGGCCAGATCCAGCTCAACGGCGACGGCTCCTATACCTACACCCTGACCTCGGCGCCGAAGACCCCGGGTGGCGCCAACGACGGGGCCAACACCGTCAACGAGTACTTCACCTACAAGGCCACCGACGCACTGGGCAATACTGTCACCAGCACCATCGCCATCAACATCGTCGACGATGTGCCGACGGTGCAGTTCGCGGTGCGCAGTATCACGCCCGGCCAGGTGGACTCCAACATCCTGCTGGTGGTGGACGTTTCCAGCAGCATGGCCGCAAGCTCCGGCGTGCCGGGGCTGACCCGCCTGGAGCTGGCCAAGCAGGCCATCAACGCCTTGCTCGACAAGTACGACGAGATGGGCGACATCAAGGTGCAGATCGTCACTTTCGGCACCGGCGCCGAGATCAAGACACCCGTGTGGGTCTCCATCAGCGGGGCCAAGAGCCTGATCGCCGGGCTCAATCCCGGCGGCTCGACCTACTACGACTCGGCGGCCACCAAGGCCCAGGAAGCCTTCGCCACCACCGGCAAGCTGGTGGGTGCGCAGAACATCAGCTACTTCTTCTCCGACGGCGAGCCCACCAACGGCCACGCCATGACAGCGCCGCGCGAGGCTGCCTGGGAAACCTTCCTCGACAACAACGGCATCAAGTCCTACGCCATCGGCATGGGCAGCGGCGTCAACGAAGGCAACCTCAATCCGCTGGCCTACGACGGCAGCAGCCATACCGACACCAACTCGGTGGTGGTCACCGACCTCAGCCAGCTGAGTGCGGTGCTCTCCGGCACGGTGCAGGGCGCGCCGATCACCGGCAGCCTGATGAGCGGCGGCGACTTCGGGGCCGACGGCGGCTTCATCAAGGCGCTGCTGGTGGACGGCACTACCTACACCTATGATCCGAAGGCCAATGGCGGGCAGGGCGGCTATGCGGTCAGTGGCGGGGTGGACAAGGCCTCGTTCGACACCGTGAGCAACAGCCTGAATATCAAGACCGGCCTGGGCGGTACCCTGGTGGTGAACATGGACAGCGGCGAGTTCACCTACACACCGCCGAAGGACAACGGCAGCGGCCAGGTAGAGAAGTTCGGCTTTACCGCCAGCGACAACGACGGCGATACCCGCAGCGCTAGCCTGACGGTGAACATCAATGGCAATGGCGCGCCGGTCGCCGGCGCCGACCACATCATCACCAACATCAAGGGCGCCACCCTGAGCGTGCCGGCCGAGGCCTTGCTGGCCAATGACAGCGATCCGGACCACGATACCCTGAGTGCCGCGCCAACTACGTTCAACACCAACTTCGCCGACAAGGGCGCGGGCTTCACGGCGGGCACGCAGGCCCAGACCATCACCTTCAACGCCACCGCCAACAAGGCCGAGAACCAGTTGCGCGACCTGGCCCGCAGCGAGTTCACCAGCCTCAATGGCAGCATGACCGCCGCCCTGGTGGTGGCCGGTTACCTGGGCTCGATCAGCAGCGCCAACGCCAACGACGAGGACACCCTGACGGTCACCCTGCGCAAGGGCGAGACCCTGACCCTCGACCATGACCGGCCCGCCGGCAACCTGCTGATGGAGTGGAAGGACGCCGGCGGCAGTTACCAGACCATTGCCGATGGCGGCAGCTTCACGGCTAGCCATGACGGGGTGTACAGCATCCATGTGATCAACACCGAGAACACCTCGGGCAACAGCAAGGCCGCCGAGAACTACAAGCTGAGCCTGGTGGTGGACTACAGCAACGCCAGCAACGACGACTACCACGGCAGTTACACCGTCAGTGACAACCATGGCGGCACGGCCACTGGAGCGGTGGATATCACCTACCAGGCCGGCAATACCCTCACCGGTACCTCAGGGGACGATGTGCTGCTGGCCGGGGCGGGTGACACCATCCTGCACGGCGGCGCCGGCAACGATGTGCTGGTGGCCGGCGCAGGCAACAACAGCCTGTATGGCGGCGATGGCGACGACCTGCTGATCGGCGGTCCGGGCAATGATCTGCTCGACGGCGGCGCCGGCAACGACACCGCCAGCTATGCCAGGGCAACCAGTGGCGTGACCGTCGACCTGAGCCATGTCGGCCAGCAGAACACCGTCGGCGCGGGGCTGGATACCCTTAACGGCATCGAGAACCTGATCGGTTCGGACTACAACGACACCCTGACCGGCAACGACGGCGACAACCTGCTCAACGGTGGTGCGGGCAACGATGTGCTCAGGGGCGGTGCCGGCAATGACATCCTGATCGGCGGGCGCGGCGATGACACCCTCACCGGTGGCAGCGGCAACGATACCTTCGTCTGGCAGAAGGGCGATACCGGGCACGACACCGTGACCGACTTCACCCCGGGCAGCGATCGGCTGGACCTGTCGCAACTGCTGCAGGGCGAGAACGCCACCAGCGCGTCGCTGGATGACTACCTGCACTTCAAGGTCAGTGGCAGCGGCGTCAACGTGGTGTCGACCATCGAAGTCAGCAGCGTTGCCGGCGCGGCGCCGACCCAGACCATCGACCTGGCCGGGGTGGACCTGGCGCAGCACTACGGGGTCGCGGCCGGAGCAGGCGGGGTGATCGCGGCGGGGCATGACACGGCGACCATCATCACCGGCATGCTTAATGACCATTCGTTGAAGGTGGATACGGTGTAAGCGGCTGTCTTGCTGACGATAGGGCGTTGCGCGTTTCCCTGTGGGAGCGGCCTTGCGTAGCGAAAGGGCCGCAGAGCGGCCCCAGGATTTCAGCGTTGATGCAAAGTTCGGTGGGGCCGTTTCGCGGCCCTATCGCGACGCAAGGCCGCTCCCACAGGGTGAGTATTGTGCTCGCTACGGTCGCTGCAGGGTCTTCTGCCTGAGGATCCAGGTACTGACCAGCACCGCGCTGGTCAGCATGAACACCCGTGCCCAGAACAACGGCACCAGGTAGCAGGACAGTCCGATGCTGGCCCACATCAGGCCGATCGCATAAACCTTGCCCCGCAGCGGAATTCCCTCGCCGCTGAGGTAGTCGCGGATCCATGGCCCGAGTTTCGGATGATTCACCAGCCAGTGGTGAAAGCGCGGCGAGCTGCGGGCGAAACAGGCCGCCGCCAGCAGCAGGAACGGGGTGGTGGGCAGTACCGGCAGGAAGATCCCCGCCACCCCGAGCGCGACACTGAGCCAGCCGGCGGCCAGCAGCAGGTAGCGCACCACGTCGATCAGTGGTGGCGCGGCTTGAGCAGGGCAGGTTTCTCTTCGGGGGCGTGCAGCAGCAGGAACAGGGCGCTCAGCGCCTCGGGGATCTGCACGATCATGTCGTCCTGCAGGTTGGCGTTACCGGCGATGTCGGCGAACTCCGGCTGCTCGTCGAACAGGCCCGAGCCGACCATGATCGGCAGCAGCATTTCGCTGACTTCTTCCTCGGCGTTCTCGAACCAGGCCTCTTCACGCAGGAACACGCCCTCCATGAAACCGATGCACCAGCCGCGCAGGTCGGAATCGTCCGGCTCGTCGGTCAGGTCCAGCTCGCAGGGCAGGTCGAATTCTTCGTCGCTGGCCAGTTGGCGGGCGATGTGCGCCTTGAGCGCGACCAGGGTGGCCTCGATCTCGGTGCGCTGGGCATCGCTGGCATAGTGCGGTTCTTCGGCGAACAGCGCGTCGATCCATTCGCGTTCTGGAACTTCCTCGGAGCAGATCGACAGCGCGGTCAGGTAGCCGTGGGCGGCGACGTAGTCCAGCGCTTCTTCGTGCAGCTCATCGGCGTCGAGGAAGGCTTGCAGGCGGGTCAGTTGCTCGGCGAAGGACATTACAGGGCTACCTTGGGGAATAAACGATAGTGAATTCTAGCACCTTGCGGCGGCTGCGGGGCAAAGGGAACGTCTGTCCGCGGGGCATGCCTGGGGGGGGGCAGTCGGGTATACTCCGCAGTTTTTCGTGCTCTGGTGGCGTTTTCCTGCCATCTGGCAAAAACCGCTTACGCATTCGATGTGTGCGCGGCGGATTTATCGTCCAGCCTGAGTCCAGGATGGTACGGCGATTTTGGAGTGGCAAATGCTCGAACAGGCTCAGCGCGTCCTCAAGGATGTCTTCGGTTACGACAGTTTCCGCGGGCGCCAGGCAGCGATCATCGAATGTGTGGCAGGCGGCGGCGACGCCCTGGTGCTGATGCCCACCGGTGGTGGCAAGTCGTTGTGCTTCCAGGTACCTGGCCTGCTGCGCCCGGGCCTGACCGTGGTGGTGTCGCCGCTGATCGCGCTGATGGACGATCAGGTCGCCACCCTCGACGAGCTGGGCGTGGCCGCCGCGGCGCTGAACTCCACCCTCAGCGCCGAGCAGCAGCGCGACCTGGCCGGGCGCCTGCGCCGTGGCGAGGTGAAGATGCTCTACCTGGCCCCTGAGCGTCTGGTCCAGCCGCGCATGCTGGATTTCCTGCGCGGCCTGGATATTGCCCTGTTCGCCATCGACGAGGCTCACTGCGTGTCGCAGTGGGGTCATGACTTCCGTCCCGAGTACCTGCAACTGGGCCAGCTCGCCGAGCTATTCCCGCATGTACCGCGCATCGCCTTGACCGCCACCGCCGACATGCGCACCCGCGAGGAGATCGTCCAGCGCCTGCACCTGCAGGGCGCCGAGCGCTTCCTGTCGAGCTTCGACCGGCCGAACATCTTCTACCGCATCGTGCCCAAGGAATCGCCGCGCAAGCAGTTGATGGCGTTCCTCGGCGAGCGCCGCGGCAACGCCGGCATTGTCTATTGCCTGTCGCGCAAGAAGGTCGACGAGACCGCCGCCTTCCTGTGCGACCAGGGCTTCCCGGCGCTGCCGTACCACGCAGGCCTGGCCGCCGAGACCCGCGCCGCCAACCAGCACCGCTTCCTCAACGAGGAAGGGCTGATCATGGTCGCGACCATCGCCTTCGGCATGGGCATCGACAAGCCCAACGTGCGCTTCGTCGCCCACCTTGACCTGCCCAAGTCACTCGAGGCCTATTACCAGGAGACCGGCCGCGCTGGCCGTGACGGTCTGCCCTCGGATGCCTGGATGGCCTACGGCCTGCAGGACATGGTGATGCTCAAGCAGATGCTGCAGAACTCCGAGGGCGACGAGCGCCACAAGCGTATCGAGCAGCACAAGCTCGACGCCATGCTGGCGCTGTGCGAGGAGACCCGCTGCCGTCGCCAGTCGTTGCTGGCCTACTTCGACGAAGTGCTCGATCAGCCGTGCGGGCATTGCGACAACTGTGTCGACAATGTGCAGACCTGGGACGCCACCGAACCTGCCCGTCAGGCGCTGTCGGCGGTGTTCCGCACCGGCCAGCGCTACGGCGTCGGCCACCTGGTCGATGTGCTGCTGGGCAAGGACACCGAAAAAGTACGTAATTTCGGCCACGAGAAACTCTCGGTGTTCGGCGTCGGCAAGGCCTTGGCCGAGGCCGAATGGCGCTCGCTGTTCCGCCAGCTGGTGGCCCGTGGCCTGGTGGATATCGACCTGGAAGGCTATGGCGGCCTGCGCCTGTCCGACAGCTGCCGGCCGTTGCTGCGCGGCGAGGTGAACCTGCAACTGCGCCGCGACCTCAAGCCGCAGATCGCGGCCAAGGCCTCCGGCGGCAGTGGCGGCAGCCCGGCCAGCCAACTGGTGCGCGCCGAGGAGCGCGAACTATGGGAAGCGCTGCGTACCTTGCGGCGCAAGTTGGCCGAAGAGCACAGCGTGCCGCCCTACGTCATCTTCCCCGACTCGACGCTGCTGGAGATGCTGCGCAGCATGCCCACCAGCCTCAGCGACATGGCCCAGGTCAGCGGTGTCGGCGCGCGCAAGCTGGAGCGCTACGGCCAGGCCTTCCTCGAGGTGCTCAACGGCGCCGGCGGCACCGAGGAGGCGCCGAAGGTGGTGCTCGACCTGCGCCACGAACTGGTCAGCCTGGCCCGCGCCGGCATGACCCCGGCGCAGATCGCCGGGCAACTGAACTGCACCGAGAAGAACGTCTACAGCTTGCTGGCCGAGGCCATCGGCCGCCAGGAACTGAGCCTGGAGCAGGCCCTGGACCTGCCGGAGGAGCTGATGATGGAGGTGCAGGACGCCTTCCTCGACGGCGAGGGCGAGTTGCCGCCGGTGTCCGGCGTGGCGCCGCTGTTTGGCCAGCGGGTGCCGGAAGGCGTCCTGCATTGCGTACGGGCGGCGCTGGCGGTGGAGTTCGGCTTGTGATTGCCGGCATTTGCGCCAATTGCTGACCTTTGTCATACCCTTACATGATTATCAGCAATTTCCGAGGCATCGAACCTTGCCTGATTGGCCGGGCCATGATTAGCTGGCTAATAATTAGTTCTATTCATTGAGTTGCTTATGCCCCTGACCGACAACCAACACCGCTTCGGCATGCAGCTGGCCCAGATGTCTCGGGGCTGGCGTGCCGAACTGGACCGACGCCTGGCCGGGCTCAACCTGTCGCAAGCCCGTTGGCTGGTGCTGTTGCACCTGGCCAGGTTCGACGAGGCGCCGACCCAGCGTGAGCTGGCCCAGAGCGTGGGCGTCGAAGGCCCGACCCTGGCGCGCTTGCTCGACAGCCTCGAGAGCCAGGGGCTGGTACGCCGCCAGGCGGTGATGGAAGACCGCCGGGCCAAGAAGATCCTGCTGTGCCCGCCGGCCAAGCCGCTGATCGATCAGATCGAGACCATCGCCAACGCCTTGCGCCTCGAGCTGTTCACCGGCATAGACGAGGCCGACATGGAAGTGTGCATGCGCGTGCATGCGAAGATTCTCGATAATCTCGAGAAGTCCTGAACCCTTCATCAATCGCGGGGCAAGCCCGCTCCCACGAGTCTGCTTGCGCAATTGTCTGCATGACTTGTGGGAGCGGGCTTGCCCCGCGATCGTTCTAGAAGGTGTGCCCCAGGTTCAGGTACACCGCCTTCTCATGGGCATCGTTGGCCCCATAACTCAGGTTCAACGGCCCCAGCGGCGTTTCCAGCCCCAGGAAGATGCTCGCCGCATTGATATAGCCACTGTCGAACTCATTGTCGTTGTTCCACGCCCGCCCACGCTCCAGCGAGCCACCCAGGTACAACGGGAAGTCCAGGGGCAGGTAGGCCCGTGGCGTCAGGCGGCGGTAATAGACCATGCGCAGCAGGCTCATGTTCTGCCCCGAGATCGAGTCCTGGCGAAAGCCCGACAGCTGTCGGGCGCCGCCGAACACGAAGCTTGAAGTGACCACCTCGGCGTCATCCAGCGTACGTCCATACCTGCCGCCCAGCACCAGGGTGTTCGGCCCGCTGCTGAAGGCCTTGTCCAGGTTGAACAGCCACTGCCGGTAGTTCTGGTCCGAGTCCAGTGACTTGTCGTACTTGCGCACGGTCAGGCCGATGTCCTCGCCACTGTGGGGGAAGTAGACGTTGTCGAAGGTGTCGAACGAGTACTTGAGCTCGTAGAACCCCTCGTTGAAGCTGACCTTGG
Source organism: Pseudomonas mosselii (assembly GCF_019823065.1). Classification (NCBI taxonomy): domain Bacteria; kingdom Pseudomonadati; phylum Pseudomonadota; class Gammaproteobacteria; order Pseudomonadales; family Pseudomonadaceae; genus Pseudomonas; species Pseudomonas mosselii. The sequence goes on along the minus strand of NZ_CP081966.1, from coordinate 4,536,068 downwards.
GCAGGTCCTGGTCGCCGATGCGCACCTCGGCGTTGCCCCAGGCCTTGCCCACGCCCAGGCGCACCTCGCCGTAAGTGCCGATCTGCCGGCCGAGATTGAGCCCGAAGCCATAGCGTTCCAGGCGGTACTCGGCCACCGGGTCGTTGTCCAGGGTCGCCTCGACGTTCTGCGAGCCCAAGGCCAGGTAAGGGGCGACGAAGTAGCGCGAGCCCACGTCCAGGGGCTGGTAGAACTCGCTGTACAGTTCCTGCTCGTCGCCGATCTGCGCGCGGGTCAGCCATTCGCCGCCGAGCCGGTTGATGCCATTGACCCGGTAGCTGGCGCCGAGGTTGAAGGCACTGTCGCCACGCAAGTCGTCCGACAGGTTCAGGCCCAGGCGCAGGTAGTCGGTGCCGCCACGCCGGCCACGGGCGTTGATCACCAGGGTATGCTCGTCGCCCTTGTGCGCCACGCGGTATTGCACCTGGTCGAAGTAGTCCAGGCCGTAGAGGGTGCCCATGTCGGTCTGCAGGCGGCCGAGATCCAGCGGCTCGCCGACGGGCTGGCGAATGTAGTAGCGGATCACGTCGTCGCTGACCTTGGAGTCGTTCTCCACGCGGATGGCGGTGATGATCGGCGTGCGCTGTTTCGGCGAGCGCGCCACCGCCAGGTTGCTGTCGCCCTCGGGCTGGCGCAGCGCCGCCAGGCGCGGGTCGAGGGCACGGGTGGCGCGGTAGCCGGCGTCGATCATGTCCCGGGCGCGGCCGAAATCGGTAACGCCGAAGGCCGACAGCGGTGGCTGTACCAGGATGTCTTCGCGGCGCAGGCTGGCCAGTTGTTCCTCGGAGTTGCGCCGGGTCATCAGGGTGATCGACTGGTTGAGCACGTCCACCACCGTGGCCAGTTGCTTGCGGTTGCGCAGCGGGGTGCCGATGTCGACGACGATGGCCAGGTCCACGCCCATTTCGCGCACCACATCCACCGGGATGTTGTCGGTCATGCCGCCATCCACCAGCAGCCGGCCGTCCAACTCCACCGGGGCGAACACCGCCGGGATCGACATGCTGGCACGGATCACCTGGGGCAGGTGGCCGCGGCGGAAGATCACCTTCTCGCCGCTGGTGATGTCGGTGGCCACGGCGCGGAAGGGGATTGGCAGCTTGTCGAAGTCGCGAATGTCGGCGGTGTGGGCCAGCTTGCTTTCCAGCAGCAGGGCCAGGTTCTGGCCCTGGATCACCCCCAGCGGCAGGCCCAGGCTGCCATCGTCGCGAAAGCTCAGCTTCTGCTTGACCAGGAAGTCGCGGTCGTCCTGCTTGCGTCGGAACGGCACATCCTTGCGCGGCGGCGCATCGGACAGTGCCTGCTGCCAGTCCAGCGTGGTGGCCAGGTTTTCCAGCTCGGCGATGCTGTAGCCCGAGGCGTACAACCCGCCGACCACCGCGCCCATGCTGGTGCCGGCGATGGCGTCGATGCGCACGCCCTGTTCCTCCAGGGCCTTGAGCACGCCGATATGGGCCAGGCCGCGGGCGGCGCCGCCCGACAGTACCAGGCCGATCTTCGGCCGTGCCGTCTCGGCGGCAAGCACAGCGAAGGAGGTGAGCATCAGCAGGAGGCAGTACAGCAGGCGGCGCATCGTGAGTCTCAAACCAGAGGATAAAGACCGCTAGTATAAGCGGCCCTTCCTACTGAGTTTCCCTACATGGCAGACAGCAAGCCACAAATCGTCATTACCTATTGCACCCAGTGCCAGTGGCTGCTGCGCGCCGCCTGGCTGGCCCAGGAACTGCTCAGCACCTTTGCCGACGACCTCGGCCGGGTGGCGCTGGAGCCTGGAACCGGCGGGGTGTTCCGCATCACCTGCGACGGCGTGCAGATCTGGGAACGCAAGGCCGACGGCGGCTTCCCCGAGGCCAAGGTGCTCAAGCAGCGGGTGCGCGACCAGATCGATCCGCAGCGCGACCTGGGCCACAACGATCGCTGATCAGGCGCTTTCGGGCTGTGGCTGGCGGGCGGGTTGCTCGGCGGCCAGGCGGCTGGACAGCACGATGGCGAAGATGATCAAGGCGCCGCCGGCGAGCATGCGCAGGGTCGGCTGTTCGGCGAACACCACCCAGGCCACGGCGATGCCGTACACCGGCTCCATGCCGAACACTACCGCGGCTGTGCGCGCCTTGATCACCGCCAAGCTGGCGACGAACAGGCTGTGGGCGACGCCGGTGCAGAAAACGCCGAGCAGGGCGATCCACAGCCAGTCCAGCGGCGTCACCGCGTCCAGGCCGGGCGCGGCGAACGGCAGCAGGCACAGGCTCACCACCAGGTTCTGCCACAGCGCTGCCTGCACGGCGGGCAGGCGCCCGGAACCGGCGCGGTTGGTCAGCGACAGCAGCGAGAACAGCAGGCCCGAGAGCAGCGCCCAGAGCAGCCCGCCGGTGGCTTCGCTGGCCAGGTCGAAGGCCGGGGTGACCAGCACCAGGCCAATGCTCACCAGCAGCACCAGCAGCGCTTCGTTGCGGCGGATGCGTTCACGGAACAGCAGGCCCTCAAGGATCACGGTGAAGGCCGGGAAGCTGGCGAAACCGAGAGTGGCGATGGCCACGCCGCCGACCTTGACCGCGATGAAGAAGCTCACCCAGTGCCCGGCCAGCAGCGCGCCGCCCAGTAGCAGGCGGCGCAGGTCCTGGCCGCGCAGCGGCTGCCAGGCCTGGCGCGCCAGGCCGGCGAACAGGGTCAGGGCCAGCACCGCGAACAGGGCGCGGCCGAAGACGATGATCGAGGGGCTGGCGCTGGCGGCCAGCTTGCCGAAGACGCCGGTCAGGCCGAAGAACAGCGCGCCGATATGCAGGGCGCCGAGGGCGGTGCGGTGGTTCATGGTGGTCCTTTGCATTCGCAGGGAGAGAAGATCCTGGCGCTCAGTGTAAGAGCCCGGTCTAGCTGTGTCTGTCGCCCACCTCGCGCCCGTTGTCGCCAGACTCGCGCCGCAACGCCAGCGGCGTGCAGCCGAACGCCCGCATCACCGCCGCGCTGAAGGCACTCTGCGAGCCATACCCCACCCGCGCCGCGACCTCGCCCACCGGCAACAGCGTTTCACGCAACAGTCGCCGGGCCATCGCCAACCGCCGCTCACGGATATAGTCCATCGGCGTCATACCGCGCTCGCTGGCAAAACGCGCATGCAGTCGCGCGCTGGAAAGCCCGGCCAGCCGCGCCAGATCGGCGACCTGCAATGGATAGGCGGCGTGCTGCTCGATATGCCGGTCGAAGGCGGCATAGGGCAGGCGCCTGCTGGCCAGTACCGGGGCACCGACCTGCGGGTTGAGGCTGGCCAGCAACAGCACCGCGCCTTGGCGGGCAATCAGCGGGTCGTCCACCGGGCTTGCCGCCAGCCAGTCCACCAACTGCTGCTGGCGGCTGTCCAGGCCCAGGGGGCCGGGGCGGTCGAGCAGGCGGCGGCTGTTGTCGGCGTGCTCGCCCAGGTGCTCGCCAAGCCAGTGCCCGCCTGGCACGTCCAGCACCAGGCAGTGGCTACCCTCGGGGCTGCCGCAGGTGTGGTGGGCACCGGCAGGCACCACCATCAGGTCCTGGCGACCGACCCTGCCGCCGCGGCCATCCACCTCGAAATCCAGGCGTCCGCCCAGGCCGAACACCAGTTGCGAGTGGTCGTGGCTGTGGGCGATCAGGTCGTGGCGATAATGGCGCAGCGAAAGCAGGGGGGCGGCGGTCATGGTGAGTCCTCACGAAGCAGGTGAAGAGTGTACACCTCAAGGCGGACGCAGGATGGTCATGCACCTGCCACCAATCTGTCACCGGTGCCTGCCAGTCTCCAGCAAACAGCGCCGGAGCCTGCCCATGACCCACGCCGAACCCCTTCGCCCGTCACGCAAGCTGCGTGTCCGCACCCTGTGGATTTCCGATGTGCACCTGGGCACCCGGGATTGCCAGGCCGAACACCTCGCGCATTTTCTCAAGGGCTACCAGGCCGAGCGCATCTACCTGGTCGGCGATATCATCGACGGCTGGAAACTGCGCGGCGGCATCTACTGGCCCCAGGCTCACACCAACGTCATCCGCCGCCTGCTGACCCTGAGCAAGCGCGGTACCGAAGTGATCTACGTCACCGGTAACCATGACGAGTTCCTGCGCCGCTACTCGAAACTGATCCTGGGCAATATCCAGCTGGTGGACGAGGCCGAGCACCTCACCGTCGATGGCCGGCGGCTGTTGGTGATCCACGGCGACCAGTTCGACGTGATCACCCGCTACCACCGCTGGCTGGCGTTTCTCGGCGACCGGGCCTACGAATTCACCCTGGTGCTCAACCGCTGGCTCAACCACTGGCGCGCCCGTTATGGCTACGGTTATTGGTCGTTGTCGGCGTACCTCAAGCACAAGGTCAAGGGGGCGGTGAACTTCATCAGCGATTTTGAAGACGCCATCGCCCACGAGTGCACCCGGCGTGGCTTCCAGGGCGTGGTGTGCGGGCATATCCACCATGCCGAGATTCGTCGGGTGGGCGAGGTGGAGTACCTCAACTGCGGTGATTGGGTGGAGTCGTGCACGGCGCTGATCGAGCACTGGGACGGGCGGATCGAGCTGTACCGGTTCGCCGAGGCGCAGGCGCGGGAAGCCGCGTCGCGCCTGGCGGAGCTTGGTGAACCGGCTTGATCGCCGTCCCTGCCGGTCAGGCCGACGCTTTCAGGGCTGTCTTGTAGATCGACTGCCTGGGCCGGGCGAACAGCCGCTCCATCATCGGCTCGAAGAACGACAGCGGCAGGCTCGGGTACTCGGGGTCGAATGCCGCCGCGTCGTAGCGCGCGCAGAACTCGATGGTCCGTTGGTATTGCGGGTGATCGCTGAACTGCTCGCGCAGGTGGCGATCCATGCCTAGGTGGTGAAAGAAATAGTAGCCCTGGAAGATCCCGTGCTTCTCGACCATCCACAGGTTCTCGGCGCTGACAAAGGGCTTGAGAATCGCTGCGGCGATATCCGGGTGATTGTAGCTGCCGAGGGTGTCGCCAATGTCATGCAGCAGGGCGCAGACCACGTACTCCTCGTCGCGGCCGTCACGGTAGGCGCGGGTGGCGGTCTGCAGCGAGTGGCTCAGGCGATCGATGGGAAAACCGCCGAAGTCGCCATCGAGCAGGCGCAGGTGGGCGAGGATGCGCTGGGGCAACTGCTGGGCATAGGCGCGAAAGTCGTCGGCAATGATTGCCCAGTCCTGGGCGGTGCCGTCGCGCATGTGGCTGAAATTCGCTTGCTTGTTCATCGCCGCGGGCCACTCGTGTCGGGGGCATGCCTGGCAGTGTTGGCCAGGGCGCGGGCTTTGGCAGTGGCCGGCCGGGACGCGAACCTGGCCTTGCGGGCCGATTCAGAGGCTGAGCCGGCCCAGCAGGATGTCGCGGAACATGGCGAAGTCGCCGACCAGGCTATACCAGGGATGGGTGAAGGTGGCCGGCCGGTTCTTCTCGAAGAAGAAATGCCCGGCCCAGGCGAAGCCGTAGCCGGCCAGCGGCACGGTCAGCAGCAACAGCCACTGGCCGCTGCCGATGCTGTAGGCGAGCAGGGCGATCACCAGGCTGGTGCCGACGAAGTGCAGGCGACGGCAGGTGGCGTTGCTGTGCTCGCCCAGGTAGTAGGGATAGAACTCGGCAAAACTGCGGAACTGCGCTGTGCGGGTCATGGCGGGTTTCCGGATCTGCGGGTCGTGCTTACAGGATACACGGCGTGGAGCCTGAATCGAGTCTAGAGTCATTGGGGGCAGTGGCCAGTGACAATAGGCGCCAATTGAGTATCCTTTCGGTTCACCGCAGGAGCGGTCAGCACAAGAGCCTGTCATGAGTGAGAGAACCACGTCAGCCAGCTGGGCATCAGGGATCGTCAAGGCACTCGAGCTGGAAGGGCTCGATTGTCCGGCCATGTTCAAGCAACTAGGGCTCGACTTTTCCGCCCTCGACGACCCCGATGCGCGATTCACCCAGGATTCGATGACCCGGCTGTGGCAGCTGGCGGTCGAGTTGTCGGGCAATGAGGCCATCGGCCTGAACATGGCCCGGGTGGTGCGACCGGCCTCGTTCCATGTGGTGGGTTATGCGCTGATGTCCAGCCGCACCCTGGCCGAGGGTTTCGAGCGCCTGGTGCGCTACCAGCGGATCATCGCCGAGAGCTCGGACCTGAGCTTTCGCCTCGAGCCGGACGGCTACGCCCTGGTGCTGACCGTGCATGGCGATCACCTGCCACCGACCCGGCACAGCGCCGAGGCCTCCCTGGCCTGTGCCCTGGCCCTGTGCACCTGGCTCAGCGGGCGGCCGATCCAGCCGCGGCGGGTGCTGATCCAGGGCGGCCAGCCGAAGAATGTCGAGCCGTACAAGGTGGCGTTCCATGCACCGCTGGTGTTTGGCGCGCCCCATGACGCGCTGGTGCTCGAGCGTGCCGACATGGAGGCGCCGCTGCCGACCGCCAACGAGGCGATGGCGGTGCTGCATGATCGCTTTGCCGGGGAATACCTGGCGCGCTTCTCGGAAAGCCGCGTGACCCACCGCGTGCGCCAGGTGCTGTGCCGCATCCTGCCCCAGGGCGAGCCCAAGCGCGAGACCGTGGCCCAGGCCCTGCACCTGTCGCAGCGCACCTTGCAAAGACGTCTGCAGGACGAGGGCACCAGCTTCCAGACCCTGCTCGACGACACCCGCCGCGAACTGGCCGAGCAGTACCTGGCCCAGCCCGGCACCACCTTGCTGGAGACCGCCTACCTGCTGGGTTTCGCCGATCCGAGCAACTTCTACCGGGCGTTCCGCCGCTGGTTCGACACCACCCCGAGCGAGTACCGCACGCGGTTGTCGGTCAGTGACGCCAGAACGCCGGCATGCACAACACCAGCACCGTGATGATCTCCAGGCGGCCCAGCAGCATGCCGCCGGAGAGGATCCACTTGGCCGCGTCCGGCAGGCTGGCGTAGTTGCCGGCCGGGCCGATCACCTCGCCCAACCCGGGGCCTACACCCGACACCGTGCCGGCGGCGCCGGTCAGCGCGGTCATCCAGTCCACGCCCAGCAGTGACAGCAGCAGGGCGATGATGCAGATGGTGATGGCGAAGAAGAACGAGAAGGTCAGGATCGAACGCACGATCTCTTCGTCGAGGCGATGGCCATTGTACTTCTGCTTGATCACCGCCCGCGGGTGGATCAGCTGGTTGAGGTTGGCCTTGAGCAGGATGTAGGCGACCTGGAAGCGGAAGATCTTGATGCCGCCGGCGGTGGAGCCCGAGCAACCGCCGACGAAGCCCAGGTAGAAGAACAGCATCAGCGAGAAGTTGCCCCACATGCTGTAGTCGCCCAGGGCGAAGCCGGTGGTGGTGACCACCGAGGTGACGTTCAGCGCCACGTGACGCAGGGCGTCGAGCCAGTGCAGGTCGGTGGTGGCCCAGTACCAGGTGCCGAGCACCAGCCAGGTGGCCACCAGCATGGCCAGCAGGCCCTGCACCTGCTGGTCCTTGATCAGTGCCTTGCGGTGGCCGCGCAGGGTGGCCACGTACAGGGTGAACGGCACGCTGCCGAGAATCATCACCACCACCGCGACCCAGTGCACCGCAGGGATGTCCCATTTGGCCAGGGACTGGTCGGAGGTGGAGAACCCGCCGGTGGAGATCGCCGACATGGCGTGGTTGATCGCGTCGAATGGGCTCATCCCCGCCCACCAGAACGCCAGGCTGCCGAGCACGGTGATGCCGACATACACCGCGACGATCGACTTGGCGACCATGTGCGAGCGCGGCATGACCTTTTCCGAACGGTCCGAGGACTCGGTCTGGAACAGGCGCATGCCACCGATGCGCAGCAGCGGCAGGATCGCCACCGCCATGCCGATGAAGCCGATGCCGCCCAGCCAGTGCAGCATCGAGCGCCACATCAGGATACCCGGCGACATGGTGTCCAGGCCGCTGAGCACGGTGGCGCCGGTGGCGGTGATGCCAGACATGCTTTCGAAGAAGGCGTCGGTGTAGCTGATGTGTTGCGTCAGCAGGAACGGCAGGGCGGCGAACACGCAGACCACCAGCCAGCTGCTGACGGTCAGCAGGTACATGTCGCGGGGACGCAGGTGCACGTGCTCGGGGCGGCCGGGGATGACCAGGCCGAGCCCGGCGAGGAAGGTGATCAGGCTCGACCAGAGGAACGACGGCATGTCGCCGGTGCGCTCGAAGACCACCAGGGTCGCCATGGGCACCACCATGCTCACTGCCAGGGTGATCAGGAAGATGCCGATGATGAAACCAATGATCCTTAAGGTCGGCAACGCCATGTGATCTGCTCTGACTCGCTACGGAAAGGGCGTCATTCTACCTGTGGGGGAGGTGATGTAAACGTACGATTGAGCGTGTCGTGGAAGCGCTGCTGCTCCTGCGACAGGGCAATCCCGCTCCCACAAGGGCGGCGCTATGGTGCAGAATGGCCGCACTTCCAATCTGCCAGGAGGGTAGCCCGTGGAGGCTCTCGACGCATTGCTCAACCGTGTTTCCGTGCCACGCCTGACTGAACCGGCGCCCAATGCCGCCCAGCGCGAGGCCCTGTTCCAGGCCGCGCTACGTGCGCCGGACCATGGCCAGTTGCGTCCCTGGCGCTTCCTGACTATCGAGGGGCAGGGCCGCGAGAAGCTCGGCGAGCTGTTCGCCGAGGCGGTGCAGGCCAAGGGCGATGCCACTCCGGCCGCGCTGGACAAGGCCCGGGCGATGCCGCTGCGGGCGCCGTTGCTGATCGTGGTGATCGCCCGCTTGCAGGATCATTTCAAGGTGCCGAAGATCGAGCAGCGCCTGGCCGCCGGCTGCGCCGCCCACGGCATCCTCGTTTCCGCCCACGCCCAGGGTATCGGCGCCGTGTGGCGCACCGGCGACATGGCGTACGACGCCCATGTGCACGAGGGCTTGGGCCTTGAGGCGAGTGAAGAGGTGGTCGGCTACCTGTATGTCGGCACGCCGATGGGCGAGCCGCGCACGGCGCCGGTCCTGGAGACGGCGCGGTACGTCAGCGCCTGGGGCGAGTGAGCATTGGGGCCGCTCTGCGGCCCCGCGATTTGTCAGCCAGCACTGAGGTTGCAGGGAAGCGCCAGCGTCGCAATGAACCCACCCTGCGGATGATTGCCCAGCACCAGGCTTCCGCCATGGCGCTCAGCCGCCTTGCGCGCAATCGCCAGCCCCAGGCCATGCCCCGGCGCCTCCTGCCCCGGCGCCCGGAAGAACGGCTCGCCCAACTGCGCCAGGTGCTCTGCCGCCACCCCCGGCCCATGATCGCGCACGCTCAGCACGATGCGATCCTGTTCGCGGCGGGCATGCACCTCGATTGGCTGCCCGGCCGGATTGAAGCGCAGGGCATTGCGCAATAAATTGTCCACCGCCCGTTCGATCAAGGTCGGCCAGCCGTGCAAGGTCAGGCCTGCCTGCGCCTCCAGTCGCACGTCCTGTTCCGGCGCTGACAGTTGGGCGTCCTTGCGCACGCCGCCCAGCAAGGCATTGAGGTCAACGGGCTCGGCATGGGCCTGGTCGGCATCGACCCGGGCCAGCACCAGGATCTCGCTGATCAGGTCTTCCAGACGATCGCACTCGCGGGTCAGCCGCGGCCACAGGGCCTGGCGCTGCTGCGGTTCGGCGCGTTCGGCCAGGGCCAGGGCGATGCGCAGCCGCGCCAGCGGCGAGCGCAATTCGTGGGATACATCGCGCAGCAGCTGGCGCTGGCTGCCGATCAGGCTCTGCAGGCGCGCGCCCATCTTGTTGAAATCGTTGGCCAGCACGCCGAACTCGTCGCGGCGCACTGCCAGCCGCGCCAGGCTGTTCTGCTGGTAACTGGTTTGTCCAAGGTCGTGCACCGCGCCGCGCAGGCGGCTGAGCGGTCGGGTGATCGACAGGGTGACCAGCAGGCTGAACAGGGTCAGTACCACCAGGGCGATCCCCAGGGCGCTGAGCGGCCAGATCAGGCTCTCGCGGTGCCAGGCGGCCAGTTCGGGGTGGGGAATGCGGTAGATCAGCAGATAGGTCTCGCCGCTGGTGGGGCTGGTGTATTCCTCGGTCAGGCGGCGCCAGGGCAGGCGGCGCTCGTCGTTGTGCTGGCGCGCCTCGAAGGCGGCGGCGCGGCGCGGGAAGGTACCGGGCACCACGGCATCGCCGCTGTCGTCGAGCACCTGCACGTCGATCTTGTAGCGCTGCTTGCGTCGCTCCAGGAAGCGCTGTGACGACTCCAGGCCGTCCTGTTCATAGTGTTGGGCCCAGTGACTGGCCAAGTTGTTCAGGCCCGGATGGCGGCTGAGGATCCAGGTGTCCTGGTTGAGCATGTGCCCGAGCAGGATCGACAGCCCGGCGACCAGGGCGATGGCCAGCCAGAAGCTGGCCAGGATGCGCCAGAACAGTGAACGCAAGACGAGCACCTCCGAGAAAGGGCGAAAGCCCGGCCCGCGGGGCGCGGGCCGGGCATCGGGCTGACAGCTTACTGGGCCTTGCCGGCTTTTTCAGCCTTCCAGGCCTGGAACTCCTTCCATTCGGCCTTGCGCGCGGCGCGTTCCTTCTGCAATTCGTCGAACTTCTTCTGCTGCTCGGGCTTGAGCAGGGCGCGAATCTGGCCGTCGGTCTTGTCGTGGCTGGCCTTGAGTTCGTCCTTCATCGCTTTCTGCTCGGCGGCCGGCAGCTTGGCCATGTAGCGCTCGGTGATGTCGCGGCGCTGCTGCATCTGCTCGCCCATCAGCTTGCCGATCTGCTGGCGCTGGTCGCGGCTCAGGTCCAGCTGGGCGAAAGGCGCGTCACCGCGATGATGGGGGCCGTCGTGGCGCGGGCCGCCGTCAGGCATGGCCATGGCCACGGTCGGCAGGGCGGCGGCGAACATCAGGGCGATCAGGGTCTTGCGCATGGTGTCTCTCCTTTCAGGGGCCGGCGGTTACCGGATGAGCCCAGTCTAGGGAGATCAAGGTCAAGGGCGGTCAGGCGAGGGTAAAGGCTGGGTAAAGATGAGCGGGGGCGCGAAGCGGCCCCCCAACGCCTACAAGCTGTAGTAGTAGCCGCGGCTGCGCAGGGCAACGATGCGCGGGCGGCCATCCGGGTGCGGGCCGATCTTCTTGCGCAGGTTGCTGACGTGCATGTCCAGGCTGCGGTCATAAAGCGTGAGCTTGCGACCCAGGCCGATCTGCGCCAGTTCCTGCTTGTCCAGCGGCTCGCCGGGCTGGCGCAGCAGCGCCTCGAGGATGCGGCTCTCGGACAGCGTAAGGGTCATCTCGCGCTCGTCGATGCTGACCACGCCACGCACCGGGCTGAAGGTCAGGTCGCCGATCTCGACCTGGCTGCTGGGCGCGCTGGGGTGGCTGCGGCGCAGCACGGCGCGCAGGCGGGCGGTGAGCTCGCGGGGGTCGCAGGGCTTGGCCAGGTAGTCGTCGGCGCCCAGCTCCAGGCCGAGGATGCGGTCCAGCGGCTCGCCCCGGGCCGAGAGCATCAGCACCGGCAGGTCGGTGTGCTCGCTGCGCAACTGTTTGAGCAGTTCCAGGCCGCTGCCATCGGGCAGCATGACATCCAGCACCACCGCCGCCGGGGCGTGGGTGGCCAAGGCCTGGCGCGCACTCTGGCCATCGTGGCAGGCGCGCACCGCAAACCCTTCCTGGGTCAGCCAGCTGCCGAGCAGCTCGCACAGTTCCTGGTCATCATCAATCAGTAACAGCTCGCTCATGTCTCACTCAATTCAACCATTGCCGGCGTCTTCTGTGTCCGCCGCTGGCTAAGATACCGCAGACTGCCGACAACAGTGCAACGACCGAACCGATCAGGAACCACTGCTGCTGGTCGGTGAGCAGGCGCTGGGGCGCGCTGCTGGCGGCCTGCAGCTCCTTGACCGCCAGCTTCAGACGCTGGTTGTCCTGGCGCAGGCGCGAGAGTTGGGCGCTTTCGCGCGCGTTGTCCTGGTTCTGCAGTTGCAGGGTCAGCGCGTCGCGCTGTTTCTCGCTTTCTTCCAGGCGCTGCTGCAGCTCGGTGATCCGCGCCCCGGCTTCCAGCGACAGCGGCTGTTCGGCCGCGGCGAAAGGGGACGACAGCAACAGGCAAAGCAGCAGGGACATCGGACCTTGACGCATTGGAACTCCTGATTCGTATCGATTCAGGAGGTTGTCGGCCGGTTGTCGGAATTTATGAATAGCGCAGCGCGGGGTGTGGCAAGAAGCAGGCTTTGTCGGCGCGGCCTTGGCCTGCTACCACAAGGCCTGTGCTCAACAGCCCGTTTATGGCAGGACTTGCTTGAATGGCTTGACCACGACCTTGTCGTAGACGCCCGCGGCGATGTACGGGTCGGCGTCGGCCCAGGCCTGGGCCGACGCCAGCGAATCGAACTCGGCGACGATCAGGCTGCCGCTGAAACCGGCGGCTCCCGGGTCGTTGCTGTCGATGGCAGGGTGCGGGCCGGCAAGCACTACACGGCCCTCGGCCTTGAGCTGTTGCAGGCGCTCAATATGGGCGGGGCGTGCGGCCAGGCGTTTTTCCAGGGAGTTTTCGACGTCGCTGGCGATGATGGCGTAGAGCATGTCAGTCCTTGGGTTTGGAGGTGGAAGGGTCGGTATCGTGCAGGTGACGCGACAGGTAGACACCCTGGGCCACCAGGAACAGCACGGTCATGCCCAGGCTGCCGAACACCTTGAAGTCGACCCAGATGTCCTGGAAGGTGAAGGCGACGAACAGGTTGGCGGCGCCGCACACCAGGAAGAAGCCGATCCACGCCAGGTTCAGGCGGGTCCAGACTGTTTCAGGGAGTGTCAGGGCGTGGCCCATGATGCGCTTGATCAGCACCCGGTCACCGATGAAGTGGCTGCCGGCGAAGGCCAGGGCGAACAGCCAGTTGACCACCGGCGCCTTCCATTTGAGGAAGGTCTCGCTGTGGAAGGCCAGGGTCAGGCCGCCGAACACCAGGCAGGCAACCAGGGTCAGCAACTGGCCCTTTTCCAGCTTGCCGTGGCGCAGGAACAGCGCGCCGTAGACCACCACGGAGCTGGCGATCAGCATGGCGGTGGCGCTGTAGATCCCGCCAAACTCGAAGCCGTGGCCGGCGAATTCGACCGGGCGCGGGTCCAGTTTGTAGACAATGAAGAACAGCAGCAGCGGGATGAAATCGATGAATTGTTTCACAGTGGCAGCCAGAAGCGGGATGTGACGGCATAATAACAAACATCGATTCCTGCGAAAGCGCTCCTCCATGAATGTTGATCTGCACTGTCACAGCACGGCCTCCGACGGCGCCATGTCGCCCACGGCACTGGTCGCCCGGGCCCATGAGCACGGGGTGCGGATGCTGTCTCTCACCGACCACGACACCCTCGAAGGCCTGCCCGAGGCCCGCCAGGCCTGCCTGGACAACGGCATGCAGTGGATCAGCGGGGTGGAGTTGTCGTGCACCTGGGGCGGCGCCACCATCCATGTGCTGGGTTACGATTTTCCGCTCGGTGCCCCGCCCTTGCTCGAGGCCATCGACAACCTGCACCGTGGCCGCTGGCTGCGCGCCGAGGAAATCGACCGCAAGCTGGCGGCCAAGGGCATGCCCGGCGCGCTGGACGGCGCGCGCGCCGTGCAGCAGGAGCTGGGTGACAGCGGCAACGCTCCGGCGCGCCCGCACTTCGCCGAATTCCTGGTGCGCGCAGGTTTCGTCAAGGACCGTGGCGAGGCCTTTCGCAAGTGGCTGGGCGCCGGCAAGTTGGGGGACGTCAAGCTGCACTGGCCGACGCTGGAGGAAACTGTCGCCACGTTGCGCCAGTCCAATGCCTGGGTGAGCCTGGCCCATCCCATGCACTACGAACTGACCCGCAGCAAGCGCAGACGGCTGATTGCCGACTATATTCAGGCAGGAGGGCAGGCGCTGGAGGTGGTCAATGGGATGATGCCGCCCGAGCAGGTGGGGACCATGTCGATCCTTACCCGTGAGTTCGGCTTGCTGGCAAGCGCCGGCAGTGACTTCCACGGCCCTGGCACCTGGGGCGAGATCGGTGCCTACCGGCCATTGCCCGAGGACCTGCCACCCCTGTGGCGCCGATTCCGACATGAACAGCCTATGGCGGTATGAACAGGACGACTACGTGAGCCAATTTTTCCAGATCCACGCGGAAAATCCGCAGGCGCGCCTGATCAAGCAGGCGGTCGAGATTATCCGCAAGGGTGGGGTCGTGGTCTACCCGACCGACTCGGCCTATGCGATGGGCTGCCAGATCGGCGACAAAGGTGCCATCGAGCGGGTGCGCCGCCTGCGCCAGTTGGACAAGAACCACAACTTCACCCTGCTGTGCTGCGACCTGTCCGAGATGGGCACTTTCGCCAAGATCGACACGGCGACGTTCCGCCTGCTCAAGGCGCACATTCCGGGGCCCTATACCTTCATCCTCAACGCCACCCGTGAAGTGCCGCGCCTGTTGTTGCACGACAAGCGCCGTACCATCGGCTTGCGCGTGCCGTCCAACCCCATCGTCCTGGCCCTGCTCGAAGAGCTTGGCGAGCCGCTGATGAGCGTCAGCCTCATCCTGCCGGGTGACGATGAGCCGATGACCGATCCCTACGAGATCCGCCAGCGCCTGGAGCACCATGTCGACCTGATCATCGACGGTGGCTTCGGCGACCTGAAGGCTTCGACCGTCATCGACCTGTCCGGTGACGAGCCGGAGCTGATCCGTGAAGGCTGCGGCGACCCCACGCCGTTCCTGGTCAACGTGTGAGCCAGCTGGAAGCGCCCGAGGCGCCGGCCCTGGAGGCTGAAGCGCCGCAGCAGTTGCAATTGGCCCTGGTCTACGGCGAAGCCCTGACCGAGCTGCCGGTTGACCTGTACATCCCGCCGGACGCGCTGGAAGTGATCCTTGAGGCCTTCGAAGGCCCGCTGGATCTGCTGCTGTACCTGATCCGCAAGCAGAACATCGACATCCTCGACATTCCGGTGGCCGAGATCACTCGCCAGTACATGGGCTATGTCGAACTGATGAAGAGCGTGCGCCTGGAACTGGCCGCCGAGTACCTGGTGATGGCCGCCATGCTCGCCGAGATCAAGTCGCGCATGTTGCTGCCGCGCTCCAGCGAGATCGAGGAAGAGGAGGGCGACCCGCGCGCCGAACTGATCCGCCGCCTGCAGGAGTACGAGCGCTTCAAGGCTGCCGCCGAAGGCATCGATGAACTGCCGCGGGTTGGCCGCGACGTCGTCGTGCCGCGCCTCGAGGCGCCCCAGGCCAAGGTGCGCAAGCTGCTGCCGGAGGTGGCGCTGGAGGAGATCCTGCTGTCCATGGCCGAGGTCATGCGCCGCAACGACCTGTTCGAGAGCCACCAGATCACCCGCGAGACCTTGTCGACCCGCGAGCGCATGAGCGAGGTGCTCGAACGCCTCAAGGGCGGTGGCTTCGTGCCTTTCGTCGAACTGTTCACCCGCGAGGAGGGCAAGCTCGGCGTGGTGGTGACCTTCATGGCGATTCTCGAACTGGTGAAGGAATCGCTGATCGAACTCGTGCAAAATGAGCCTTTCGCCCCGATCCACGTCCGTGCCCGGGCAGAGTGACCTGACGACTACCGATGAACCTGAACGAACCCCGCGAACTGGCGTCGCTGATCGAGGCCTTCCTGCTTGCCTCGGGCAAGCCGCAATCCCTCGAACGCCTTCACGAGTTGTTCGAGGAGGCCGAGCGCCCGGCCCCCGCTGTTTTCAAGAAGGCCCTGGAGGTGCTGGGCAAGTCCTGCAGCGGCCGTGCCTTCGAGCTCAAGGAGGTGGCCAGCGGCTATCGCCTGCAGATTCGCGAAGACTATGCGCCCTGGGTCGGTCGCCTGTGGGAGGAGCGCCCGCAGCGCTATTCCCGCGCGCTGCTGGAAACCATGGCGCTGATCGCCTATCGCCAGCCCATCACCCGTGGCGAGATCGAGGACGTGCGCGGCGTGGCGGTCAACAGCAACATCATCAAGACCCTGATGGAGCGCGAGTGGATCCGTATCGTCGGCTACCGCGAGGTGCCTGGCCGGCCGGCGATGTTCGCCACCACCAAGGCGTTTCTCGATCACTTCAACCTCAAGAGCCTCGACGAGCTGCCGGCATTGGCCGAGTTGCGCGAGTTGGAGCCTGAACCGATGCTCGATCCGGACGAGGCGCCGGTGCCAGCGCATCTGCAAGCCATGGCCGATGCCAGCCTGGACGAGGAGGGCGAAGAGGTGGAGTCCAAGGAGGAGACCAGTTTTCGCTCGCTGCTGGTTGAGCTGGATGCGATGGAAGAGGGGCTCAAGACCGATTTCGATGATTTGCGCGATGAGGCGTCCATCGAGCCCGAGGATGAACCAAAGGCCTGACTGCCGGCTTTGTGGGAGCGGGCTTGCCCCGCGATGAGGCTGGCATCGCCAACGCATACCTTTGGGCGGAACCTACAGAGCTATCATCAAAAACCTTCTACCCTCCAGTGCGTTCCCCCGCCGAACCGCGTATGATGCGCGCCCGCTTTCACTACTACACCGGGAGGTGCCCAGATGAGTGACAAAGACCTGCAAGACCAACAACCTACCCCGCCGTCCGGCGAAAAGCTGCAGAAAGTGCTGGCGCGCATCGGCGTCGGCTCGCGTCGTGACGTCGAGGCCTGGATCGGCCAGGGCCGTATCAAGGTCAACGGCGTCGAGGCCACCCTGGGCCTGCGCGTCGACCTGCACGACGCCATCACCGTAGACGGCAAGCTGATCAAGCGTGTCGAGGCCGCCGAGGCGACCCGCCGCGTGATCATGTACAACAAGCCCGACGGCGAAATCTGCACCCGTGACGACCCGGAAGGCCGCCCGACCGTGTTCGACCGCCTGCCGCGCCCGAAAGAGGGCCGCTGGATCAATATCGGCCGTTTGGACATCAACACCACCGGCCTGCTGCTGTTCACCACCGACGGCGAGCTGGCCAACCGCCTGATGCACCCGTCCTATGAAATGGACCGCGAGTACGCCGTGCGTGTGCGCGGTGAGGTCGACGACGACATGATCGATCGCCTCAAGGCCGGCGTGGTGCTCGAGGACGGCCCGGCCAAGTTCACTGACATCCAGAAGGCACCGGGCGGCGAAGGCTTCAACCACTGGTACCACTGCGTGGTGATGGAAGGCCGCAACCGTGAAGTGCGCCGCCTGTGGGAATCCCAGGGCGTGGTGGTCAGCCGCCTGAAGCGTGTGCGTTTCGGCCCGGTGTTCCTCAACTCCGACCTGCCGATGGGCCGCTGGCGCGAAATGAGCCAGGGCGAGATCGACATCCTGGCCGCCGAAGTCGGCCTGCAGCCAGTGGCGCTGCCGGAGATGAAGCTCAAGGCCAAGGACAAGCTCGAGCGTCTGCAGCGCAAGTCGACCCGTCCGCTGGGGCGTGGCGAGCGTGTGCGCACTTTGCGTCCGGCTGCCGAAGGTAAGGCCGAGCGCCCGGCGCGCGCGCCGCGTGAAGAGTCTGCGCCGCGCAAGAGTGGTCGTGGCAGCACGGTGGCCGAGCGCCCGAGCGAGATGCGCAAGCGTCCGGCCCGTCCCGAGGGCGACAAGCCTGCCGGCCGTGGCCGCGGCAAGCCGCGTGGCTGATTCGCCTCGGTAGCGAAAGAGCCAGCCTTCGGGCTGGCTTTTTTGTGGCTGCGGTTTATGGCACGGGGCAAATCGGCCCCAAGTACCTGAACAGACAGAAATTTTCCCGGCCAGTGGCAAATTTTCAAACCACTATGTAAAGAAAATTATACGATTCGAGGCCTTTTCCTCGGCTTGCCAGTGATTTACCGCTCTTCGTCACAAAATCTTTCCAAGACTTGCGCGCCAGAGCCTCCCCGACACCCTTTCCCCCCTTCCCAAACCCCTGCCCAAACGCTGAGATAGCGCCATTGCCGTGTGCAGAGCCAGGCAGGATAGCCAGGCATCGAAAACAACAAAATGGAGGCGCCATGTACGCCGATCACTCCGCCTTTTCAGGCCTTCACCCCAGGACCGGTGCGTTTTTTCCACAGGAAACGATGCAACGCGTTGACGCCTGCGCGTTTGCAGGGGTATACAATGCGCCGCGTTTTACCTGTGACCCCCTTGCGTACCGCGCACTCTTGCTGACACCCGGTTGATCCGTCCGGGCACCTCGCCCGTCAGGACAGTCCCGTCCAAGAACCCAAGGTAACCACCTTGCCCATTCCGCTGCGCCACGAGTGCGGTGGGTCCGATTCCGTCACAGATAAAAACAAGCAGGTGACTTCGTTCATGAGTGGACATAATTCACAGTCTGGCGAGCTCAAGCGTGGCTTGAAGAACCGCCATATCCAACTGATCGCCCTGGGTGGCGCGATCGGCACCGGATTGTTCCTGGGCTCGGCCGGCGTGATGAAGTCCGCCGGTCCGTCGATGATCCTCGGCTATGCGATCTGCGGCTTCATCGCCTTCATGATCATGCGCCAGCTCGGCGAGATGATCGTCGAAGAGCCGGTGGCCGGCTCGTTCAGCCACTTTGCACACAAGTACTGGGGTGGTTTCGCCGGCTTCTTGTCGGGCTGGAACTGCTGGGTGCTGTACATCCTGGTGGGCATGTCGGAGCTGTCGGCAGTGGGCAAGTACGTCCATTACTGGTGGCCGGAGATCCCGACCTGGGTGACCGCGGCGGCGTTCTTCCTGCTGATCAACGCCATCAACCTGATGAACGTGAAGTTCTTCGGCGAGGCCGAGTTCTGGTTCGCGATCATCAAGGTCGCCGCTATCGTCGGCATGATCGGCCTCGGCGCCTACCTGCTGACCAGTGGCAGTGGCGGCCCGGAAGCGTCGGTGACCAACCTGTGGGCCCATGGCGGCTTCTTCCCGCATGGCGTCAGCGGCCTGGTGATGGCCCTGGCCTTCATCATGTTCTCCTTCGGTGGCCTGGAAATGCTCGGCTTCACCGCAGCCGAGGCCGACAAGCCGAAGACCGTGATCCCCAAGGCGATCAACCAGGTCATCTACCGCATCCTGATTTTCTACGTGGGCGCCCTGGTGGTGCTGCTGTCGCTGACCCCGTGGGACAGCCTGGTGGCGAGCATCGACGCTTCCGGCGGCAGCTACGGCAGCAGCCCGTTCGTCCAGGTCTTCTCGCTGCTGGGTAGCGACGTGGCCGCGCACCTGCTGAACTTCGTGGTCCTGACCGCGGCGCTGTCGGTGTACAACAGCGGCACCTACTGCAATGCCCGCATGCTGCTGGGCATGGCCGAGCAGGGCGATGCCCCGGCGGCGCTGGCCAAGGTCGACCGTCGCGGCGTGCCGGTACGCTCGATCCTGGTGTCGGCGGCCGTGACCCTGATCGCGGTGCTGCTCAACTACCTGATGCCGCAGAATGCCCTGGAGCTGCTGATGTCGCTGGTGGTGGCGACCCTGGTGATCAACTGGGCGATGATCAGCTACTCGCACCTGAAGTTCCGCCAGCACCTCAACCGCACCGGCCAGAAGCCGCTGTTCAAGGCGCTGTGGTACCCGTACGGCAACTACCTGGTGCTGGCCTTCGTGGTGCTGATCCTCGGCATCATGCTGCAGATCCCGGGCATCCAGGTATCGGTGTACGCCATGCCGGTATGGCTGGTGGTGATGTATGTGGCCTACCAACTGAAGAGCAAGCGTGGCTCCCAGGCCAATGGCGCTGCTGGCAGCATCGCCAAGTAAGCACTGAGGCGCACCAACAAAGAACCCGATGCCGGGTAACGGGCATCGGGTTTTTTGTTGCCTGTGCCGGCCTCAGATTTGTTCGAGCAACCAGCCGCGAAACGCCCGCAGCGAAGGCAATGCCTCATTCCTGGGCGGATAGATCAGGTAGTAGCTGCGTTGGCTGGCAAACGGTGTGCCCGGGCTGAAAAGTTCGCCGCTGGCCAGTTCCTCCTGCACCAGGATTCTGGGCACCAGGCCAATGCCTATGCCTGCCCGAACCGCTTGAATCAAATGCGAGGTCAGCTCGAAACTTGGCCCAAGGCGCATCGTCCGGTGGGGCAGGGCATGGTGGGAAAACCACTCTCCCCAGGCATGGGGGTTGTTGGCGACGTTGAGCAGTACCTCCTCGCTCATCCTTTGCGGGTTCCAATGCCCGTCCACCTTGGCTTCGGGTGGCAGGATCACCACCAGTTCCTCGGCGTGCAGGCGATGGCAGACCAGTCCGGGCAGGTCGTGGGTGGCCACGCCGATGGCCGCGTCGATCTCGCTGGTGTCGAAGTTGATGGCTTCGATACGGGAATGAATGTGTACCAGCATGCCGGGGTGGGCGCTGTAGAACGCATGCAGGCGCGGCAGCAGCCATTTCGAGCCGAAGGTCGGCAGGGTCGCCAGGCGCAGGGTGCCGACCCCGGACTGGTAGGCCAGGGCCTGCAAGGTGGCGCTGCGGATTCGGCCGAGGGCCTCGCTGAGCTCGCGCTGGTACAGGCGGCCGACATCGGTCAGCTGCACCTGGCGCCCCTCGCGACGGAACAGGGTGAGCCCCAACTGTTGCTCCAGCGCCTGCACCTGGCGGCTCACCGCGCTCTGGGTCAGCGAAAGCTCGGCGGCGGCGCGGGTATAGCTTTCATGCCGCGCGGCCGCCTCAAAGGCCAGCAGCAGCGACATGGACGGCGTGAGGTGGCGGTAATTCATTCATAAAGCTCATTGATAGCGGCAGGAATATCCATTTGCCCCTGGCGCGAAACTACAGGAACATTGGCCTGTTCGATATCCTCCCATGAGTCATTCATGCAGGAGTGACAAGATTTCCGTGAATTAGCCCGATATCAAAGAGGCATCCTTCGATGATCGCCCAGCTGCCGCCCCGTGCGCCCGCCGCCCACTATCCCGAGTTTCTCGAAGCCCTCAAGAGCAGTGGCTTCCGTGGCCAGATCAGTGCCGACTACGGCACCCGCACCGTGCTGGCCACCGACAACTCCATCTACCAGCGCCTGCCCCAGGCGGCGGTGTTCCCATTGGATGCCGACGATGTGGCGCGGGTCGCCACGCTCATGGCCGAGCCGCGCTTTCGCGATATCAAGCTGACCCCGCGTGGCGGTGGCACCGGCACCAACGGCCAGTCGCTGACCGACGGCATCGTCGTCGACCTGTCGCGGCACATGAACAGCATTCTCGAGATCAACGTCGAGCAGCGCTGGGTGCGGGTCCAGGCGGGCGTCGTCAAGGACCAGCTCAACGCCGCGCTCAAGCCCCATGGGCTGTTCTTCGCGCCAGAGTTGTCGACCTCCAACCGCGCCACCGTCGGCGGCATGATCAACACCGACGCCAGCGGCCAGGGCAGTTGCACCTATGGCAAGACCCGCGACCACGTGCTCGAGCTGCACAGTGTGCTGCTCGGTGGCGAGCGTCTGCACAGCCTGCCGATCGACGACGCGACGCTGGAGCAGGCCTGCGCCGCGCCCGGCCGGGTCGGCGAGGTGTACCGCATGGCCCGCGAGATCCAGCAAACCCAGGCCGGGCTGATCGAAAGCACCTTCCCCAAGCTCAACCGCTGCCTGACCGGCTACGACCTGGCGCACCTGCGCGACGAGCAGGGTCGCTTCAACCTCAACAGCGTACTGTGCGGCGCCGAAGGCTCGCTGGGCTATGTGGTCGAGGCCAAGCTCAATGTGCTGCCGATCCCGAAGTACGCGGTGCTGGTCAACGTGCGCTACACCAGCTTCATGGACGCCCTGCGCGACGCCAATGCGCTGATGGCGCACAAGCCGCTGTCGATCGAGACCGTTGACTCCAAGGTGCTGATGCTGGCGATGAAGGACATCGTCTGGCACAGCGTCGCCGAGTATTTCCCGGCCGACGCCGAGCGCCCGACGCTGGGTATCAACCTGGTGGAGTTCTGTGGCGACGAGCCGGCCGAGGTCAATGCCCGGGTCGAGGCGTTCGTTGCCCACCTGCAGCGCGACACCAGCGTCGAGCGCCTGGGGCATACCCTGGCGGAGGGCGCCGAGGCGGTCACCCGGGTCTACACCATGCGCAAGCGTTCGGTGGGGCTGCTGGGCAACGTCGAGGGCGAAGTGCGGCCACAGCCGTTCGTCGAGGACACCGCCGTGCCGCCGGAGCAGCTGGCTGACTACATCGCCGACTTCCGCGCGCTGCTTGACGGTTACGGCCTTGCCTACGGCATGTTTGGCCATGTCGATGCCGGCGTGCTGCACGTGCGTCCGGCGCTGGACATGAAGGACCCGGCCCAGGCCGCGCTGGTCAAGCCGATCTCCGATGCCGTGGCGGCGCTGACCCAGCGCTATGGCGGCCTGCTCTGGGGCGAGCATGGCAAAGGCCTGCGCTCGGAGTACGTACCGGAATACTTCGGCGAACTGTACCCGGCGCTGCAGCGTCTCAAGGGCGCCTTCGACCCGCACAACCAGCTCAACCCA
Source organism: Pseudomonas mosselii (assembly GCF_019823065.1). Taxonomy (NCBI): domain Bacteria; kingdom Pseudomonadati; phylum Pseudomonadota; class Gammaproteobacteria; order Pseudomonadales; family Pseudomonadaceae; genus Pseudomonas; species Pseudomonas mosselii. The sequence continues at coordinate 4,513,784 of NZ_CP081966.1, read as the reverse complement.
GGCAAGATCTGCACCCCGCCTGACAGCGCCGAAGGCCTGACCCCCGTGGATGGCGTGACCCTGCGCGGTGACCTGGACCGCAGTATCGACGAGCGCGTCTGGCAAAGCTTCGGCAGCGCCGTGCACTGCAACGGCAACGGCGCCTGCTACAACTACGACCCCAACGACGCCATGTGCCCGTCGTGGAAGGCCACCCGTGAACGCCAGCACTCACCCAAGGGGCGTGCTTCGCTGATTCGCGAATGGCTGCGTCTGCAGGGCGAGGCGAACATCGATGTGCTCGCCGCCGCCCAACGCAAGGGGGCCTGGTTCATGGGGCTGCCGGCGCGCCTGCGCAACAGCCGTGCGCGCCAGCAGGGACAGGAAGACTTCTCCCACGAGGTATACGACGCCATGGCCGGCTGCCTGGCGTGCAAGTCCTGCGCCGGGCAGTGCCCGATCAAGGTCAACGTGCCGGACTTCCGCTCGCGCTTCCTCGAGCTGTACCACGGCCGCTACCAGCGCCCGTTGCGCGATTACCTGATCGGCTCGCTGGAGTTCACCATCCCGTACCTGGCCCATGCGCCGGGCCTGTACAACGCGGTGATGGGCTCGAAGTGGGTGAGCAGGCTGCTGGCGGACAAGGTCGGCATGGTCGACAGCCCGCTGATCAGCCGTTTCAACTTCCAGGCCACCCTGACCCGTTGCCGGGTCCAGGTGGCGAGCGTGCCGGCCCTGCGTGAGCTGACCCCGGCCCAGCGCGAGCGCAGCATCGTGCTGGTGCAGGATGCCTTCACCCGCTATTTCGAGACGCCACTGTTGGCCTCGTTCATCGAGCTGGCCCACCGCCTGGGGCACAAGGTGTTCCTCGCGCCCTATAGCGCCAACGGCAAGCCGTTGCACGTGCAGGGTTTCCTCGGTGCCTTCGCCAAGGCGGCGTTGCGCAACGCCACCCAGCTCAAGGCCCTGGCCGACTGCGGCGTGCCGTTGGTGGGGCTGGATCCGGCGATGACCCTGGTCTACCGCCAGGAGTACCAGAAGGTCGATGGCGTGGAGTGCCCGTCGGTGCTGCTGCCCCAGGAGTGGCTGATGAACGTGCTGCCCGAGCAGGCGCCGGCCAAGGGCGACAGCTTCCGCCTGATGGCCCACTGCACCGAGAAAACCAATGTGCCAGCCAGTACCAAGCAGTGGGAGCAGGTGTTCGCCCGCCTGGGGCTGAAGCTGGTCACCGAGGTCACCGGTTGCTGCGGCATGTCCGGTACCTATGGGCATGAAGCGCGCAACCAGGAAACCTCGAAGACCATCTTCGAGCAGTCCTGGGCGACCAAGCTGGACAAGCAGGGTGAGGCATTGGCGACCGGCTACTCGTGCCGCAGCCAGGTCAAGCGCATGACCGAGAAGCAGTTGCGTCATCCATTGGAGGTGGTGTTGCAGTACGCGCAGCGCTAGTCAATTGCTGGGGGCGCATAGCGCCCCCGGTTTATCGCTCCCGTTGCAGTCGAGCTTGTCGGTACAGATAACAACTCAACAACAACCCGCATCCCGCTGCTGCCGCCGCGAACAGGAACATCGAGGCAAATCCGAACCCCGCCGCCACTGCGCCCACCAGCGGCCCGGTGATCCCCAGCGACAGGTCGATGAACAGGGAATAGGCCCCCACCGCCGCGCCGCGGTTGGCTGGCGACACCTGGTTCACGGCTTCCACCCCTAACGCGGGAAATACCAGTGAGAATCCGAAACCGCTCAGCGCCGCACCGGCCAGGGCCATCTCGGCGCTGGAGGCGAGCCACAGCATCAGCAACCCCAGGGTCTCAATCGACAGGCAGGCGATCGCCACGCGGAAGCCGCCGATGCGATTGATCAGGTTGCCGAAAAGCAGGCGCGCGCAGATGAAGCTGGCACCGAACAGGCTCAGGGTCAGCGCGGCATTGGGCCAGTCACGGCTGGCATAGAACAGCGTGATGAAGGTGGCGATGGTGCCGAAGCCGATCGAACCCAGGGCCAGCCCCGAACCATGGGGGAACACCTTGCCCAGCACTCGCATGAACGGCAGGCGCACGCCGGCGACCACCGGCGCGGCGCGCTTGGGCCAGGCCAGCAGCAGGCCGAGCACGCCGAGCAGGATGATGCTGGCGCCGATACTCCACAGGCCAAGGCTCTTGGCCATCAGGACTCCCAGGGGTGCACCGATCGCCAGGGCGCCATAGCTGGCGATGCCGTTCCAGGAAATCACCTTGGCGGTATTCTGCGAGCCGACCCGGCCGATGCCCCAGCCGATCGAGCCCGAGCCCACCAGGCTTTCGGCGCTACCCAGCACCAGGCGTCCGACCAGCAAGCAGGCAAGGCTCAGCCAGGGCCAGGGTGTGAGGAAGTGGCAGGCCAGCATGAACACTCCGCTCAGGCCACAGCCGGCCAGGCCCCACATCACGGCCCGCTTGCTACCCAGGTTGTCGATGATGCGGCTCGCAGTGGGGCGGCTGAGCAGGGTGGCCAGGTACTGCACGCTGATGACCAGGCCGGCAACCACGGCGCTGAAGCCAAGGTCGTTGTGCACGTAGCTGGGCAGTACAGCCAGCGGGATGCCGATGTTCAGGTAGCCGATGAAGGTGAAGATGACAATGGCGACGACCTGGGCGGTGGTCCTGAGGGAGGAGGGGCGCTGCTCAAGCATGAAGGATTCCGGAAACGATAAGACCAAGGCGCGGTCATCATAGCCTGGTGGCGCAGGGCTGTGGATTAAGGTTGCAGGGGCAGGTGACGGTGGCCAGCGGGGCCACTGTCGCGGTGGTGGGGAGCGTCAGTAGTTGCTGTATGGCAACAGCCAACTGACGCTGAAATCAGCGTTCGGATAGTCAAGACGCAGGCGCGGCAGTACGAAGCCGCCGCACGAGCGGCAGGTATCCATCAGGGTGAAGACCTTGATGCTGGCGATCTCGTCACTGCGGGCGAGCAAGTCCTGGTTGATCGTCGAGGCGACCAGGCGCTCGGAATCCAGATGGCGCCAGTGGTTCTTGATGATCAGCCAGTTGGCGCGGCGCAGGACGGGGAGGTGGGTGAAGCGTGGATCCGGGTCCAGTCCCTGCATGCGGGCGCGGGCGTCAATGTAGTCGATGGGCGGCTGTTGGCCCGGCGCGGGAGGATGGAGACCGATCCCCCGTTTCGCCCGGCCACCGGACAACGCGAAGTACACGCGGCGGCTGCCGTCCCTCAAGGTGACGGTGGCAAAAGCGAAATTGGCCCCCGACAGGTGTTGGCGCAATTGCCTCATGCCACCGTCGGTCAGCATCTGGGCAACGCTCAGTGGGGTGTAGGCGCTGCGTGCGCCCGAGGCGGGTAGCAGCAGGTTGAGCACGCCGTTGACATGCAATTGCTCCACGGCATCGAAGCTGGCCAGGTTATGAAATTCGGGGATGATCATTTTGTTCAGTCCCGTTACATCGTTCAGCGAAAAACCGGCCAGTTGATCCTGCGCCCGGGACGAGGTCAGGATGTTGCGGGCAAATTCCGGGTATTGCGCCTCTTCCAGCTGGTCGAGTGCGCTCTGCAGGGCGGTCGGTGCGCTGGGTGGATTGCTGCGTCGATTGTGGCGTACCCAGTCGCGCAGCAGGCCGGCGAGGTTGTCGATGTCCTGTTGCAGGTTCGGCCTGGTGGCCACGATGCGATAGGTTTCGCTGACATCGAGGTATTGGGCGATGGCGTTCAAGTCGGTGACTCGGGTAAAGGTCAGGCGGGTGTCCTGTGCCGGGATGGGGTACTGGCTGGGGGTCAGCGTGCCCTGGCGCAAGGCGGCGGTCTGGCTGCGCTGCCAGGCTTCGAAGTCGAACGGGGCGCCGTAGAATACGCCGGTATCGGCTTCGACCAACAACCAGTCGCTGTCCAGGTACTGCACGCGCGCACCGCGCAAGGTGCGACGGTCGGCAAGGCCTCGGATCAACCGGCCTAGCCGGACCGGTGGGCAGTGGCCGCTGAACAGCGCGACCTGATCGACTGTCATGTCGGCCGGCAGGCCGAACCAGTGTTCGCTTACCGGGTAACCCAGTACGCCGTCCTCGTAGTAGTGCGGCGGATTAAGCAGGCCCATGGCATCGGCCTCGTCGTCGCTCAGGGGGGTGAGGGCCCTTCGACTGCTGGCAGGTTGGCGTCCTCTGCCGGGAATGATTTCCTGCGTGTATTGCACCAGGCGATTCTCGCGCACCATGACCTGCGCCACGCTGTCGCCGTGTGCGCCGTTGGCGCGGTAGGTGATCGGCTGCGGTTCGATACGGATGGTCTCGAAGGCGTGGCTCACTTGTTGGCCGTAGGCGGGCGTGCCGGCCTGGTTGGCGGGTGGCGCCAGCTGAAGCGCGATACCCTGTGCGGGAGCATCCGGATAGGGCGGTGCTTGGCGTACAGGGTCTTGTGCCCACAGCAGGGGCGTATTGCGCACACGCTCGGCCACGCCGGCAGGCTGACCGATGCGGTGGCGATAGGGGACTCCGTTGATGATCGCGTCGACATGGTCTGGGTCGCGGATGATGAACACCGGGTAGACGACCGGGTTGGAGGCTTTTTCCCACGCTCTGGTGATATCGTCGCCCTCGCCCAGCAGCAGTCTGATGGCATTGGGCTTGTGGCCGGGCAGCAGCTTTTGCTGGGGAATCGCTGCGGCGAGGCTGGCCCGTGTGCGTGCGTCGGTGCCGCCCGGCCAGTCGCTGGGGCCTGCGCCGCGGCGATGCAGCCTGGTGGGCAGTGGCTGGCCCTTCCAGTGCCTGGCGGCTCGCAACATGCCAAGGCGCAGGGCCTTGGCGTTTTTGCCAGCTGCGCCATGGAGCCGCGCCAGGGGTTTGATGAGGCGTCCGCCCAAGACGAAGGCACTGCCCGCGGTGCCAAGTACGTCCAGGCCGCAGCCCAATGCTTCTGTACCATTGCGCACGCCGAAGCAGCTTAGCCCGGGCACCAGGTTGGACAGCAGCTTGAACAGGTAGCGTCCGATACTGTCCTTGCGCTGTTCGGCGAGGAACTGTTCGTGTGATGTCGTACCTTTGCAGATGCCATACAGTGCGTCGCAGTTGCCCAAAGCGATGGATTCTGCGTAATAGCGGATCAATACTTCCAGGCGATGTTCAATCGGCGCTTTGCCCAATTCCACAATTGTTGGCCATGGCGCGACCTGCCAGGGAATAGTGGTTTCGTTGTAGTCGGTGTAGTCCAGAGGCAGGGTCTCGATCCATCGTTCGCGTTGTGTCCTGGTAACGACATGGCGACGCCAGGTCAGCTTCTCTGGAAACAGCTCATAGAAGGTGTCGACAGTGTCGCCGTAGAGATGGACGATGATGCCTTGGGTGCCGATTTCCATTCTCCAGTCCGCGATGGGTGAGTCTCCGTAGCTGGGAACGCTGCCTTTGATAGGGCCTATGTACGTCGGCCATGTGACGGCATGGCAATGCCAATCACTGTTCTTCAGTCGGTCCTGGTCTGTTTGGGGCAGATGGCGCAATAAGCGCTGCATTGCATCGGCGTAGATCATCCGGGCACGTTGGCGCCATGCCTGGAACTCGTGGTCGTAACGTGCCGTGGCGTCCGGCAGTTGGCTGTGCCGATAGCCTGCTCCGTGATCCAGGTAGGCATTGACGTGCAGTTGGTTGTCCACGTTGCTGCCCTGCGGATCGATGCCTGCCTGGCGCAGCTCATGCCGAGCCAGCTCGAAGCGATCAGGGACATCGCGAAGGCTCTCCCGGTCCCAGGCGGTGAGGTAATGGTCATAGGCCAGTTGCCATTGTGCTTTAGACCAGGGTGGAGGTTGCTTGAGCAGGCCCTGCAACTGAACCCACTCGGCGACGGTCGCTGCCAAGGCCCCCTCGAACGCCGGGGTAGCCTGCTTGTCGGGCAGGTCGGTAGCTTGTTCTGCAGCGGCGAAGGTCACGGGCTTGCGCTGGGCCAGCAGCAGATAGGCACCTTGGCGCAGGTTGGCCCAGCGCACATCGTGATCGTAGAGATAGTCGTCGGGAGCGTCGTCGATAAGCAGCTCAGGTGCGAAGCGGCGTAACAGCAGTTCGGCAGCCAGTTCTGCCATGGCGGGCACGCCGCCAAGATGACTGTGCAGGCTGTTGATCAGGTCGAGGCGAATTTCGCTCAAATGCTGGTATTTGTTGTGTGCGTTGAACAGCGCGAAATCGAGGATATGGCCTGGACGGTACTTGGTCGCAGGATAGAGTGCATCGATCAAGGTCTGTTCGACCAGGGCGCGGTACGCGGGGGCGTTTGCCGGCGTGCTGTCCCACTGCACTGCTGCCGCCAGGCGTTGGCCCAGGCGGTCGAAGGTGATAGCGCCCAGCAAGGCATCCAGTACCTGGCCTGCCGGGGCGTTCAGGGCGGAGCCATCCAGCGTGATGCGCCCATACTGGTTGACCGGCTTGTCTGTCTTGCGCTCCCGCGCAGTGGCGAAACGATAGTGCAAGCCTTGGTAAAAGAATGCGGCCTGCAGTTCATTGAGCAGTTTCTCGAAGAGATGCTGACCGGGTGTCGCTTTGAACAGGTGAGTGGCCAGGATGGGAAGGTCAAGGTGCTCGTCGAGTTCCAGTCTGGGCTGCTGCGGGCGCAGGGGCTTCACGCTCAGTTTGCCGCGGAGTAACAGCGTTGCCGCAAGGTAGGTGACGGCGCGTGTCAGGCGTGGATAGGTGTGCCAGAGCGCCTGGGCGAAGCTGGCGACTGCGTAAGGTGTGTCAAGGTGTGAGTCAGGTAGCAGCTCAGGAAATCTGCCGGTGTCGGCAACCTTGATCAGTTGCCCGGCCAAGGTGCCGTAGAAGAGTGCACAGTCGTTGTGGTTCGCTGGCTGAGAGCGCTCGCGTCCCAGAAAGCGATTAAGGTACAGCCTGGCGTGCTCGCTACCCAGCGCTGTCTCCAGGGCTGTCTCGAGCTCCAGATCCATGAGCATTCTCGGATAGAGAGCGTCCACGCCGAAGGCTTGGTCGAAATGGTCGTTAAGCGAGGTGGCGATGTCCTGAGGTCCGGAGAGCTCGCTTACGACGATGACATCGGCGGGAGTCAGGGCGAGGATTTTTGCCTTTTCGGCGGCGTTGAGATGAGAGCGGCGAAACATGCGGGAGCCTCCGTTTTGGAAGGCCGCAGTTTGTCGGAGTGGGGCAGGTCGGTGCGGTAAGAGGATATGGCGTGGCGTGAAAGGTGTCTTGACGGTGTGAAAACGTGATGATGGGGAAGCTCCCGCAGGTCAGCCGTTTTCACACTGTCGAACGGTGCGCGGGTTATTCCTGGTCGGCGCTGGATTGATCATCGCCGTCCTGGTCGACGGCGGGCGTCGGTTCGGCGTGGGCGGCAACGGATTGCTCTTCGGGGTTCAGGCTTGGGAAGGGAAGATTCGGGATTTCATGCATCTCGTCGTTCCTCGCAAGTGTGAGTGAAAAGGCGGCGCCAGGGCGCATGTGTGGCTTCGAAAAGCTGGGGCAGGATACAGCAGTCTGGGTGACAGTTTGAGATTTTTGCCGGGCGCTGGTCGGTTCAAGCGGTCGGCTATCGGTCAAGGGGAGCTTCAGGAGGGCGCGTGGGAGCGGGCTTGCCCCGCGATAGCACTATCGCGGGGCAAGCCCGCTCCCACGCCACATCGGCCAGATATCAGCGACAGACGTCGGCGATGGCCGCCGCCAATTGCTCCAGGCGTCGTGCATCCGCCCCGGCGATGTTCGCCCGGCCGGTACCGACCATGTACACACTGTGCCGCTCACGCAGCAGGCGCACTTGCTCGGGGTTCAGCCCGGTGTAAGAGAACATCCCGCGTTGCGCGGCGATGTGCGCGAAACGCTCGGCCAGGCCATGTGGGGCCAGCGCCTGCACCAGGCCTAGACGAAGCTCGGCGATGCGCTGGCGCATGGCGTTCACTTCCTCGACCCACAGCGCCTTGAGCGCTGGATCACCGAGGATCTCGGCGACCACCGCGGCGCCATGGTCCGGTGGCGTCGACCACAGGTTGCGCGCAATGAACGCCAATTGGCTGCGCACATCCAGCAGTTTCTCGGCATCGTGGCTGCACACCAGCAGGGCGCCGGTGCGATCGCGGTACAGGCCGAAGTTCTTCGAGCAGGAGCTGGTGACCAGCAGTTCTGGCAGTTCGGCGGCGAATAGGCGCACCGCCCATGCGTCTTCTTCCAGGCCGTCACCGAAGCCTTGGTAGGCGAAGTCGATCAACGGCAGCAGGTTGCGGCGCTTGACGATGTCGAGCACCGCGCGCCAGTCGTCCTGGCCCAGGTCGAAGCCGGTCGGGTTGTGGCAGCAGGCGTGCAGCAGCACCACATCGCCTTGCGCTGCCTGTTCCAGCGCGGCGAGCATGCCGTCGACGTTCAGGCGGTTGTCCTTGCCCACGTAGGGGTAGTGTGACACCGTGAGCCCGGCGCCGGCGAAGATCGTCTCGTGGATCGGCCAGGTCGGGTCGCTTAGCCAGATACCACGCCCCGGCAGGCAATGGGCGATGAACTCCGCGGCCAGGCGCAGGGCACCGGTGCCGCCCGGGGTTTGGGTCGCGCCGACGCGCTGGCTGGCCAGCAGCGGCGAGTCGCTGCCCAGCACCAGTTCGCTGACCAGGCGGCCAAACGCCGCGTCGCCATGGCCGCCGATGTAGCTTTTGGTGGCCTGGCGTTCGACCAGGCGCTGCTCGGCCTGTTTGACCGCCGCGGGAATCGGCGTCAGACCCTGGGCGTCCTTGAACACGCCGACTCCCAGGTCAAACTTGGCCGGGTTGGCGTCGCGGGCGTAGGCCTCCATCAGCCCGAGGATCGGGTCGCCAGGGACCCGGCCGATGGCTGCGAAGTGCATCACTTGCGCCCTTCGGCGGTCTTGGCGACTTCGTCGGTGCGCGCGCACATGATGAAGTCGTTGCGGTGCAGGCCCTTGATCGAGTGGCTCCACCAGGTCACGGTGACCTTGCCCCATTCGGTCAGCAGGCCCGGGTGATGGCCTTCGGCTTCAGCGATTTCGCCAATGGCATTGGTGAAAGCCAGGGCGTGCTTGAAGTTCTTGAACAGGAACACGCGCTCGAGCTCCATGTGGCCGTCGCGGACTTCGATGTTCCAGTCCGGGATCTCGCGGATCAGTTCCGCCAGTTCCTCGTCGGTGACTTTCGGCGCATCGGCGCGGCAGGCTTCGCAGTGGGCTTGGTTCAAGGCATTCATGGGTGTTTTCCGGTTTGAGTTGTTATCGACAGGGGCGCTCAGGCGGCGACCTTGGGTGGAAACTTCGGTGCGTGCAGGCCCAGCTGCATGGCTTGGTGGACCATGGCCATGATGTCTTCGTGGGCCAGGTCGAACAGGCGCTTCATGTTCGGCAGGACGAAGTACAGGGGCTGCAGGATATCGATGCGATACGGCGTGCGCATGGCCTCGATCGGGTCGAAGGTCTGGTGCTCCGGCTCGCCTGACAGGCTGTAGACGGTCTCCTTCGGCGAGGAGAGGATACCGCCGCCGTAGATCTTGCGACCCTGCGCGGTTTCCATCAGGCCGAACTCGATGGTCATCCAGTAAAGGCGCGCCAGGTACACACGCTGTTCCTTGGTCGCCGCCAGGCCGAGTTTGCCGTAGGTGTGGGTGAATTCGGCGAAGAAGGGGTTGGTCAGCAGCGGGCAGTGACCGAAGATCTCGTGGAAGATGTCGGGCTCCTGCAGGTAGTCCAGCTCTTCGGGTGTGCGGATGAAGGTGGCGACCGGGAAGCGCTTGCTGGCCAGCAGCTCGAAGAAGGTCTGGAAAGGGATCAGCGCCGGCACGCGGGCAACCTGCCAGCCGGTGGTGGCGCCCAGCACCTTGTTGATTTCGCCGAGTTGGGGGATGCGGTCATGGGGCAGCTTGAGCTGCTCGATGCCGTCCAGGTATTCCTGGCATGCCCGGCCTTCGATCACTTTCAGTTGGCGAGTGATCAGGGTGTTCCACACCGCATGCTCTTGCTGCGGGTAGTCGATAAAACCATGCGCATCGGGCTCGCGTGCCACGTATTGCGTCTGTTTCATGTGGCTCTCCTGGTGAGGGCGTTCTTGTTATGTACAGGACATACCTTAGGAATATCCCTACAAACGCGGCTTTGCACCGGGGTTGAGGCCAGTTATGGCTATCCGCTGGTCCTGAAATCGTAACGATAATTTTACAAAAATGCCCTTGTGCCGGAAAATCACGGGTATCGAGCTGGGCAGAAGGGTAATTCTGTCAGTTTATCTTTACGAATTTTCCGCGTGCCGAGTAAAAACCTTGGCCGCTTCGAGACCTTTCATGCGTATCAAAGTGCACTGCCAGAACCGCATCGGCATCCTGCGGGATATCCTCAACCTGCTGGTGGAGTACGGCATCAACGTGTTGCGCGGCGAGGTGGGCGGCGATCATGGCAACGCCATCTACCTGCACTGCCCAAACCTGATCAACTTGCAGTTCCAGGCGCTGCGGCCGAAGTTCGAGTCGATCGCCGGGGTGTTCGGGGTCAAGCGCGTCGGCCTGATGCCCAGCGAGCGCCGACACATGGAACTGAACGCTTTGCTGGGCGCGCTGGATTTCCCGGTGCTGTCGATCGACATGGGTGGCAGCATCGTTGCCGCCAACCGTGGCGCGGCACAGTTGCTCGGGGTGCGGGTGGACGAGGTGCCGGGCATTCCGTTGTCGCGCTATGTCGAGGACTTCGACCTGCCGGAGCTGATCCGCGCCAACAAGTCGCGCATCAACGGCCTGCGCATCAAGGTCAAGGGCGATGTGTTCCTCGCTGATATCGCGCCATTGCAGTCGGAGCACGATGACAGCGAGGCCCTGGCGGGTGCGGTGATCACCCTGCATCGCGCCGATCGCATCGGCGAGCGTATCTACAACGTGCGCAAGCAGGAGCTGCGAGGCTTCGACAGCATCTTCCAGAGCTCGCGGGTGATGGCTGCGGTGGTGCGCGAGGCGCGGCGCATGGCGCCGCTGGATGCGCCGCTGCTGATCGAGGGCGAGACCGGTACCGGCAAGGAATTGCTGGCGCGCGCCTGCCACTTGGCCAGCCCCCGTGGCCAGGCGCCGCTGATGGCGCTCAACTGCGCCGGCCTGCCGGAGTCGATGGCCGAAACCGAGCTGTTCGGCTACGGCCCGGGGGCGTTCGAAGGCGCGCGTGCCGAAGGCAAGCTGGGGCTGCTGGAGCTTACCGCCGGTGGCACGCTGTTCCTCGATGGCGTCGGGGAGATGAGCCCGCGCTTGCAGGTCAAGCTGCTGCGCTTTCTGCAGGATGGCTGTTTCCGCCGGGTCGGCAGTGACGAAGAGGTGTACCTGGATGTGCGGGTGATCTGCGCGACCCAGGTCGACCTGTCCGAGCTATGTGCCCGGGGCGAGTTCCGCCAGGACCTCTACCATCGCCTCAACGTGCTGTCGCTGCATATTCCGCCGCTGCGCGAATGCATGGATGGCCTGGAGGGGCTGGTGCAGCACTTCCTTGACCAGGCCAGCCGGCAGATCGGTTGCCCGATGCCGCGCTTGGCACCGGCGGCGATGGACAAGCTTGCTCAATATCATTGGCCGGGCAACGTGCGCCAGTTGGAGAACGTGCTGTTCCAGGCGGTGTCGTTGTGCGAGGGCGGGGTGGTGAAGAGCGAACATATCCGTTTGCCGGATTATGGCGCACGCCAGCCATTGGGCGAGTTTTCCCTGGATGGCGATCTTTCGCAAATTGTCGGGCGGTTTGAAAAGGCGGTATTGGAAAGTTTGATGAGTGAATTTCCAAGTAGCCGGGCGCTGGGGAAAAGATTGGGGGTTTCCCATACGACCATTGCCAACAAGTTGCGGGATTATTCGTTGAGCAAGTCAGGGGAGTGAGCGTGGCTAATTGCCTTGAAAGTTACACTTGGTCTTGTGGGCGCGGACTTGTGTCGCGAAAGGGCTGCGTAGCAGCCCCGGGGTTTTAGCAGCATGCAAAGATCGCCGGGGCCGCTTTGCGGCCCTTTCGCGACAAAAGGCCGCTCCTACAGGGATCGCGCAAGGCTTGAGATTGGCGCGGTCGCCTCAGCCGTTGGAACAACCGTTCCCCATCACGCGGTATTCGAGAATATGCTTCTGGCCCTGGGAGTCCTCGTAGGTCATACGGGCCGGCACCACTTCGCAGACATTTGGCACTTCGCTCATGGAGATGACGCGGGCGATGTCCAGGTGCTGCGAATAACTGTACTGTTCAACCGGAATCTGCTCGACATCTTTTGCTTCGCCGGCCAATGCCGCGCCGCAAAAACCGCCAAGTACCAATACCAGTAAAGCTTTCATTTTCAAGTTACCTGTCTAAGGTCGTGAGGGGGCACGCGGCGCTTATGGCGCCGCGAGTACAGCAAGTTTCAACTATCGGGATGAGATACGGATTAACGCTGCCTGCGTGGGGGCTGTTACCAAGTTAATCGCGTTGCCGTTGCTGGCGAGATGAATTTTAGGGGGGGCGCCCACGGCTGAAACAGAGGGGGTTTTGATAAAGTCTTTTGACAGAATCTGTAACAATCCCCGTCGAAACCCTGTCTTTTCCTCTCGACGATGGCTGCATGCCATGTACTAGAGCGGTCGCGCCCGATCGGTAGGTCGACGACCCGTCGTGTTACTACCAACGTCGAATGGTCTTGGCCGCTCTGGTACAGTTACAAACGGTTCCATACAAAAACAACTATTACACCGAGGTAACACAGATGAGTGCGGCTCCACTGTATCCCGTTCGTCCCGAGGTTGCGGCCAGTACCCTGACCGACGAGGCCACCTACAAGGCCATGTACCAGCAATCGGTGATCAACCCGGACGGCTTCTGGCGCGAGCAGGCCCAGCGTCTGGACTGGATCAAGCCTTTCACCAAGGTCAAGCAGACCTCGTTCGACGACCACCATGTCGACATCAAGTGGTTCGCCGACGGCACTCTGAACGTTTCCTACAATTGCCTGGACCGCCATCTCGCCGAGCGCGGCGACCAGCTGGCGATCATCTGGGAAGGCGACGACCCTTCCGAACACCGCAACATTACCTATCGCGAGCTCCACGAGCAGGTCTGCAAGTTCGCCAACGCCCTGCGTGGCCAGGACGTGCACCGTGGTGACGTGGTGACCATCTACATGCCGATGATCCCCGAGGCCGTGGTCGCCATGCTGGCCTGTGCCCGCATTGGCGCGATCCACTCGGTGGTGTTCGGCGGCTTCTCGCCGGAGGCGCTGGCCGGGCGCATCATCGACTGCAAGTCGAAAGTGGTGATCACCGCCGACGAAGGCCTGCGCGGTGGCCGTCGCACCCCGCTCAAGGCCAATGTCGACCTGGCCCTGACCAACCCTGAAACCAACAGCGTACAGAAGATCATCGTGTGCAAGCGCACCGGTGGCGACATCGCTTGGCACCAGCACCGCGACATCTGGTACGAAGACCTGATGAAGGTTGCTTCCAGCCACTGCGCGCCGAAAGAGATGGGCGCCGAGGAGGCGCTGTTCATCCTCTATACCTCCGGCTCCACCGGCAAGCCCAAGGGCGTGCTGCACACCACCGGCGGTTACCTGGTGTATGCCGCGCTGACCCACGAGCGCGTGTTCGACTACCGTCCGGGCGAGGTCTACTGGTGCACCGCCGATGTGGGCTGGGTCACCGGCCACAGCTACATCGTCTACGGCCCGCTGGCCAATGGCGCCACCACACTGCTGTTCGAGGGCGTGCCGAACTACCCGGACATCACCCGGGTGTCGAAGATCGTCGACAAGCACAAGGTCAATATCCTCTACACCGCGCCGACCGCCATTCGCGCCATGATGGCCGAGGGCGAGGCGGCGGTGGCCGGTGCTGATGGCTCCAGTCTGCGCCTGCTGGGCTCGGTGGGTGAGCCGATCAACCCCGAGGCCTGGAACTGGTACTACAAGACCGTCGGCAAGGAACGTTGCCCGATTGTCGATACCTGGTGGCAGACCGAGACCGGCGGTGTACTGATCAGCCCGCTGCCGGGCGCCACCGCGCTGAAGCCGGGCTCGGCGACGCGTCCGTTCTTCGGCGTGGTGCCAGCGCTGGTGGATAACCTGGGCAACCTGATCGAAGGCGCCGCCGAGGGCAACCTGGTGATCCTCGACTCCTGGCCGGGTCAGTCGCGTTCGCTGTACGGCGACCACGACCGTTTCGTCGACACCTACTTCAAGACCTTCCGCGGCATGTACTTCACCGGTGACGGTGCCCGTCGCGATGAGGACGGCTATTACTGGATCACCGGTCGCGTCGACGACGTGCTCAACGTCTCCGGGCACCGCATGGGCACTGCCGAGATCGAGAGCGCGATGGTGGCGCATCCGAAGGTCGCCGAGGCGGCCGTGGTGGGCGTGCCGCACGACATCAAGGGGCAGGGTATCTACGTCTATGTCACCCTCAACGCCGGCGAGGAGTCGAGCGAGCAACTGCGCCAGGAGCTGAAGAACTGGGTGCGCAAGGAGATCGGCCCGATCGCCTCGCCGGATGTGATTCAGTGGGCGCCGGGGCTGCCGAAGACCCGCTCGGGCAAGATCATGCGCCGCATCCTGCGCAAGATCGCCACCGGCGAGTACGATGCGCTGGGTGATATCTCCACCCTGGCCGACCCAGGGGTGGTGCAGCACCTGATCGACACCCACAAGGCGATGAGCCTGGCCACCGCTTGAGTTGAAGCATCGCAATCGTGGGGGTGGACCTTTCCCGCGATACGGTCATCAGCAAAAACCCCGCCCATGCCCGGCGGGGTTTTTGCTTTACTGATACCGACTGTTACTCCGACATCCATCGGTAACCCTGGCTGTCACCGATTTCGCCCAAATGCGGGGCTTGTGGAAACATTCGCGTGCCATTTGAGTGCATTGCTGCGAGCATTTTGTGCGGGGTCGCACGCTGCACTTGCCGGAATACAAGGCTTTGCCAATAATGGGCCCGCTTATTGCTTTGGGTATAGGTTATTTCTCTTTTGCTCTTGCATATCTCGCAGGAGCTGTCAATATCGCCCGCCGCGGTTCCTGGCGCTTCTGTAATTAGTTGTCGCTTTGAAGAAATATCGACCACCGGGCTGTCGCTAGAATGCCACTCACTCGCTCGTGGTCTGCGACCTTGGTCGAAACCTGCGCGGCTCGCGCTGTACCCATTCGCATATCGGGCAGCCGTTACAACTGCCTTGTATTGCCCCGTACCGATGGAGTTACCTGATGAAGAAGCTCGCACTGCTTGGCGCCCTGGCGCTTTCCGTGTTTTCCCTGGTATCGCAGGCCGATGAGAAGCCGTTGAAGATCGGTATCGAGGCCGCCTACCCACCCTTCGCCTTCAAGCAACCCGATGGCAGCCTCGCCGGCTTCGACTACGACATCGGCAACGCCCTGTGCGAACAGATGAAAGCCAAGTGCACCTGGGTCGAGCAGGAGTTCGACGGCCTGATTCCTGCGCTGAAAGTGCGCAAGATCGACGCCATCCTCTCGTCCATGTCGATCACTGATGATCGCAAGAAGTCGGTCGACTTCACCAAGCGCTACTACCTCACCCCGGCGCGTCTGGTCATGAAGGAAGGCACTGCCGTCAGCGACAGCCTGGTTGAGCTCAAGGGGAAGAAGATCGGCGTGCAGCGCGGCTCCATCCATGATCGCTTCGCCAAGGAAGTCCTGGGCGCGCAAGGCGCTACCGTCGTGCCTTACGGCACCCAGAACGAAATCTACCTGGACGTCGCCGCCGGTCGCCTGGACGGTACCGTGGCCGACGCCACCCTGCTCGAAGACGGTTTCCTGAAAACCGACGCCGGCAAGGGCTTCGCCTTCGTAGGCCCGGCCTTCACCGATACCAAGTACTTCGGTGACGGTGTCGGCATTGCCGTGCGCAAGGGCGACACCGCCAACGCCGAGCGCATTAACGCGGCCATCGACGCTATCCGCGCCAACGGCAAATACAAAGAAATCGAGAAGAAGTACTTCAACTTCGATATCTACGGTCCAGACTCGAAGTAAGCCCTCGAGTTTCACCTGTGCAATGGTGCAAACAGCAGAATCTCTGAGGTTTGCACCATTTTTCATTCCCAAGCCCTGAGGAATTCGAATCATGTTGAAAGGCTATGGGGCAGTCATCCTCGATGGGGCGTGGCTGACGCTGCAGCTCGCCCTGTCGTCGATGGCCCTGGCCATCGTCCTCGGCCTGATCGGCGTGGCGCTGCGCTTGTCGCCGGTGCGCTGGCTGGCCTGGCTGGGGGATCTGTATTCCACGGTGATCCGTGGCATCCCTGACCTGGTCCTGATCCTGCTGATCTTCTATGGCGGCCAGGACATCATCAACCGGGTGGCGCCGCTGCTCGGCTATGACGACTACATCGACCTGAACCCGCTGGTCGCCGGCATCGGCACCCTGGGCTTCATCTTTGGTGCCTACCTCTCGGAAACCTTCCGCGGCGCTTTCCTGGGTATTCCCAAGGGGCAGGCCGAGGCGGGCGCGGCCTATGGCATGAGCGGTGTCCAGGTGTTCTTCCGCATCATGGTGCCGCAGATGATCCGTCTGGCGATCCCTGGCTTCACCAACAACTGGCTGGTGCTGACCAAGGCGACCGCGCTGATTTCGGTGGTCGGCCTGCAGGACATGATGTTCAAGGCCAAGCAGGCGGCGGACGCCACCCGCGAACCCTTCACCTTCTTCCTCGCGGTGGCGGCGTTGTACCTGGTGCTGACCAGTGTCTCGCTGCTGGCGCTGAAGTATCTCGAGAAGCGCTACTCGGTGGGCGTCAAGGCGGCTGAACTATGATCTTCGACTACAACGTCATCTGGGAGGCCATGCCGCTTTATCTGGGCGGCCTGCTGACCACCCTCAAGCTGCTGGCGCTGTCGCTGCTGTTCGGTCTGCTGGCGGCTGTTCCGCTGGGCCTGATGCGCGTCTCCAGGCAGCCGCTGGTGAACATGAGCGCCTGGCTGTACACCTACGTGATCCGCGGCACGCCGATGCTGGTGCAGCTGTTTTTGATCTACTACGGCCTGGCCCAGTTCGAGGCGGTGCGCGAAAGCTTCCTGTGGCCGTGGCTGTCCAGCGCGACCTTCTGCGCCTGCCTGGCTTTTGCCATCAACACCAGCGCCTACACCGCCGAGATCATCGCTGGCAGCCTCAAGGCCACGCCTCACGGCGAGATCGAGGCGGCCAAGGCCATCGGCATGTCGCGCATGAAGATGTACCGCCGCATCCTCCTGCCTTCGGCGCTGCGCCGGGCGCTGCCGCAGTACAGCAACGAAGTGATCATGATGCTGCAGACCACCAGCCTGGCGTCGATCGTCACCCTGATCGACATCACCGGTGCCGCGCGCACGGTCAACGCCCAGTACTACCTGCCTTTCGAGGCCTACATCACGGCGGGCGTGTTCTACCTGTGCCTGACCTTCATCCTCGTGCGCCTGTTCAAGATGGCCGAACGCCGCTGGCTCGGCTACCTGGCGCCGCGCAAGCACTGACCGCTCTGTGAGATCCGACAGCATGTACAAACTCCAAATCCAAGACCTGCACAAGCGCTACGGCAGCCATGAGGTGCTCAAGGGCGTCTCCCTCGAAGCCAAGGCAGGCGACGTCATCAGCATCATCGGCTCCAGCGGTTCGGGCAAATCGACCTTCCTGCGCTGCATCAACCTGCTGGAGCAGCCGCACGCGGGCAAGATCCTGCTCAACAACGAAGAGCTCAAGCTGGTGGCCGGCAAGGACGGCGCGCTCAAGGCCGCCGACCCGAAACAACTGCAGCGCATGCGCTCCCGGCTGTCGATGGTGTTTCAGCATTTCAACCTCTGGTCGCACATGACCGCGCTTGAGAACGTCATCGAAGCGCCGGTGCACGTGCTGGGGGTGAACAAGAAGGAAGCGCTGGAGAAGGCCGAGCACTACCTGGCGAAGGTCGGCGTGTCCCATCGCAAGGATGCCTTCCCTGGCCACATGTCCGGCGGCGAGCAGCAGCGCGTGGCCATCGCCCGCGCCCTGGCCATGGAGCCTGAGGTGATGCTGTTTGACGAACCGACCTCGGCGCTCGACCCGGAGCTGGTGGGCGATGTGCTCAAGGTCATGCAGTCGCTGGCCCAGGAAGGCCGCACCATGGTCGTGGTCACTCACGAGATGGGCTTTGCCCGCGAGGTGTCCAACCAGCTGGTGTTCCTGCACAAGGGGTTGGTGGAGGAGCGCGGCTGCCCGCGCGAGGTGCTGGTCAATCCGCAGTCCGAGCGCCTCAAGCAGTTCCTTTCCGGCAGCTTGAAGTAATCGCTGCACATTTGCACCCTAATGGGGCATGCTGCGCCATCCGCGCGGCATGCCCTGGCGCCACAAGCGCGAACCCTTCCTTCCAGGTTTCGGACCACGCCCTATGACCACCCAGCGAATCGGATTTCTCATCTGGCCAAGTACCAAGCCGCTGACCCTGGCGTTGGCTGAAGAGGTGCTGCAGGTGGCCCAGCGGGTGCATCCGGACGTGGTCTACGAGTTGAGCTATCTGCAGGCCGAAGCCGGGCAGGAGGGCCCCTGGCGCTTGCCGGGCGAGGCATGGAACGGTCGTCTCGAGGGTTGCCACAAACTGTTCCTGCTGGCCGATGAGCCGCCGGTGACAATCGGATCGTCGCTGTCCGCCGCGCTCAAGCAACTGGCGCGCAGCGGCTGCATGATCGGTGGCCTGTCCGCCGGCGTGTACCCACTGGCGGCGCTGGGCCTGCTCGATGGCTACCGCGCCGCGGTGCACTGGCGTTGGCAGGATGATTTCGCCGAGCGCTACCCCAAGGTGATCGCCACCAGTCATCTGTTCGACTGGGACCGTGACCGCCTGACGGCCTGCGGTGGCATGGCAGTGACCGACCTGTTGCTGGCGGTGCTGGCGCGCGATCATGGCGCGGAGCTGGCGGGCGCGGTGTCCGAAGAGCTGGTGGTCGAGCGTATCCGTGAAGGCGGCGAGCGCCAGCGCATTCCGCTGCAGAATCGCCTGGGCTCCAGTCATCCCAAGCTCACCCAGGCGGTGCTGCTGATGGAGGCCAATATCGAGGAGCCGCTGACCACCGACGAGATCGCCCAGCATGTGTGCGTGTCCCGTCGCCAGCTGGAGCGGATTTTCAAGCAGTACCTCAATCGAGTGCCCAGTCAGTATTACCTGGAGCTGCGCCTGAACAAGGCACGGCAGATGCTGATGCAGACCAGCAAGTCGATCATCCAGATCGGGCTGTCCTGCGGGTTCTCCTCGGGGCCGCATTTCTCCAGTGCGTACCGCAACTTCTTTGGCGCCACGCCGCGTGAAGACCGTAACCAGCGGCGCAGCAGCAGCCCATTCGAGCTGAGTTCGGCGCCGGCCGAGCGGGGCTGAAGACCTTCCTTCCTGCGAAGGCGCTATCGCGGGGCAGGCCCGCTCCCACGGCTTGCGCTGTGTGTGGGAGAGGGTTTGCCCCGCGATGGGGTTTATATATGTGAACACCCGTTCACCCAATTCTCGCCGGGCATCTCCCCGACACCCCGTCCTCCCGTTACACTGCGCGATTGCGACACTGTTTGTCGCATTGCCGAAAACCGCGTGAAAACACGGTTTGGCGCTGTAACAAGTTGTCGCCTGGCAGCAAGGACAGGCGCCAATCAGTCCTTACAATCCCCTCATCGCTCGCCACTTCCAGGCCAGCGTTCCTCTTCAGGAGACTCAGATGTCCGTTGAGCAAGCCCCGGTGCAACGTGCCGATTTCGACCAGGTCATGGTTCCCAACTACTCCCCGGCGGCGTTCATTCCTGTACGAGGCGAGGGTTCCCGAGTCTGGGACCAGACC
The DNA here is from genome assembly GCF_019823065.1 of Pseudomonas mosselii. Taxonomy (NCBI): domain Bacteria; kingdom Pseudomonadati; phylum Pseudomonadota; class Gammaproteobacteria; order Pseudomonadales; family Pseudomonadaceae; genus Pseudomonas; species Pseudomonas mosselii. The sequence goes on along the minus strand of NZ_CP081966.1, from coordinate 4,494,082 downwards.
GGTCGCGAGCTGATCGACTTCGCCGGCGGCATCGCCGTGAATGCCCTGGGCCACTGCCACCCGGCGCTGGTCAAGGCGCTCACCGAGCAGGCCAACACCCTCTGGCACGTCTCCAACGTGTTCACCAACGAGCCGGCCCTGCGCCTGGCGCACAAGCTGGTGGACGCGACCTTTGCCGAGCGCGCGTTCTTCTGCAACTCCGGCGCCGAGTCCAACGAGGCCGCCTTCAAGCTGGCCCGTCGCGTCGCCCACGACCGCTTTGGCCCGGAGAAGCACGAGATCATCGCGACCGTGAACAGCTTCCACGGTCGTACCCTGTTCACCGTCAGCGTCGGTGGCCAGCCCAAGTACTCCGACGGCTTCGGTCCGAAGATCACCGGCATCAGCCATGTGCCATACAACGACCTGGAAGCGCTGAAGGCACAGATTTCCGACAAGACCTGCGCTGTGGTCATCGAGCCGATCCAGGGCGAGAGCGGCGTGGTCCCGGCCGACAAGGCCTACCTGGAAGGCGCGCGCAAGCTGTGCGATGAGCACAACGCATTGCTGATCTTCGACGAAGTGCAGACCGGCGTTGGCCGTACCGGCTCGCTGTATGCCTACCAGCACTACGGCGTGACCCCGGACATCCTGACCAGCGCCAAGAGCCTGGGTGGCGGCTTCCCGATCGGCGCTATGCTGACCACCAGTGACCTGGCCAAGCACCTGGCCGTCGGCACCCACGGCACTACCTACGGCGGCAACCCGCTGGCCTGTGCCGTCGCCTGCGCCGTGCTGGATGTGGTCAACACCCCGCAAACCCTGGCAGGCATCAAGGCCAAGCATGAGCGCTTCAAGGCCCGTCTGGAGAAGATCGGCCAGGAAACCGGCTTGTTCACCCTGGTGCGTGGCGTCGGCCTGCTGATCGGCTGCGTGTTGAGCGAGGCCTGGAAAGGCAAGGCCAAGGACATTCTAAACGCCGCCGAGAAGGAGGGCGTGATGGTTCTGCAGGCCGGTCCCGACGTGGTGCGCTTCGCCCCGAGCCTTGTGGTCGAGGATGCCGACATCGACGAAGGCCTGGATCGTTTCGAACGTGCCGTGGCAAAACTGACCAAGGGCTGATCGCCCTTCGCCGGCCTCCAGACGGGGCCGGCGATACCTGAATTCCAGTGCGGGCACCTGCTTGCAGGTGGTGGCGCGTGCCCGCCGTTTTTCCGTGTCGATGTGATCGGCGCGCTTTCCCGAAAGGAGTGACACCATGCTGGTGATGCGCCCCGCGCAAATGGCTGATCTGAACGAAGTGCAGCGCATGGCTGCCGACAGCCCCATTGGTGTCACCTCGCTGCCGGATGACGCCGGCCGCCTGGGCGACAAGATCGCCGCCTCGGAAACCTCCTTCGCCGCCGAGGTCAGCTTCAATGGCGAGGAGAGCTACTTCTTCGTGCTCGAGGACAGCGCCACCGGCAAACTGGTCGGCTGCTCGGCCATTGTCGCCTCGGCCGGCTACTCCGAGCCGTTCTACAGCTTTCGCAACGAGACCTTCGTGCACGCCTCCCGCGAGCTGAAGATCCACAACAAGATCCACGTCCTGTCGCTGTGCCACGACCTCACCGGCAACAGCTTGCTGACCAGTTTCTACGTGGTGCCGGAGCTGGTGAGCAGCGCCTTCGCCGAGCTCAACTCCCGCGGCCGCCTGCTGTTCATGGCCGCGCACCCTGAGCGCTTCGCCGACTCGGTGGTGACCGAGATTGTCGGCTACAGCGACGAGCAGGGCGAGTCGCCGTTCTGGGACGCCATCGGCCGCAACTTCTTCGACCTCAACTACGCCGACGCCGAGCGCCTCTGCGGCCTCAAGAGCCGCACTTTCCTCGCCGAACTGATGCCGCACTACCCGATCTATGTGCCGCTGTTGGCCGACCAGGCACAGGAAGCCATGGGCCAGGTGCACCCGCGGGCGCAGATCACCTTCGACATCCTCATGCGCGAAGGCTTCGAGACCGAGCACTACATCGACATCTTCGACGGCGGCCCGACCCTGCACGCCCGCGCCTCGGGTATCCGCTCCATCGCCCAGAGCCGGGTGGTGCCGGTCAAGCTCGACCAGACGCCGGTCAAGGGTGGCCGTCCGTACCTGGTGTGCAATGGCCAGTTGCAGGATTACCGCGCCGTGCTGCTCGAGTTGGACTGGGTGCCGGGCAAGCCGGTCAGCCTGAGCGGCGAAGCCGCCGAGGCCCTGGGGGTCGGCGAAGGCGCCAGCGTGCGCCTGGTCGCGGTCTGAACCGCCGCAACAGAGAGTTTCGCGGCAGGCACAGACCGCCGCACAAGGAGATAGCATGATCGTTCGTCCTGTACGCAGCAGCGATTTACCCGCGCTGATCGAATTGGCCCGCAGCACCGGCACCACCGGGCTGACCACGCTGCCCGCCAACGAGGAGCGCCTCGGCCAGCGCGTCGGCTGGGCCGAGAAGAGCTTTCGCGGCGAAGCCGAGCGCGGCGACACCGACTACCTGTTCGTGCTGGAGAACGATGAAGGCCTGGTGGTCGGCATCAGCGCCATCGCCGGTGCCGTCGGCCTGCGTGAGCCCTGGTACAACTATCGGGTCGGGCTGACCGTCAGCGCCTCGCAGGAACTGAACATCTACCGCGAGATTCCCACGCTGTTCCTGGCCAACGACCTGACCGGCAACTCCGAGCTGTGCTCGCTGTTCCTGCGCAGCGACTACCGCAGCGGTCTCAATGGTCGTCTGCTGTCCAAGGCGCGGATGCTGTTCATCGCCGAGTTCCCGCAGCTGTTCGGCAACAAGATCATCGCCGAGATGCGCGGCATGTCCGACGAGGCAGGCCGTTCGCCCTTCTGGGAGAGCCTGGGCCGGCACTTCTTCAGGATGGAGTTCAGCCAGGCCGACTACCTGACCGGCGTGGGCAACAAGTCGTTCATCGCCGAGCTGATGCCCAAGTTCCCACTGTACACCTGCTTCCTCTCGGAAGCGGCGCGCAACGTCATCGGTCGCGTGCACACCGACACGGAGCCGGCGCTGGCCATGCTCAAGCGCGAAGGCTTCAACTACCAGGGTTACGTCGACATCTTCGACGCAGGTCCCGCCATCGAGTGCGAGACCTCGAAGATCCGCGCTGTGCGTGACAGCGAGACCCTGGTACTGGCCGTCGGCACCCCGGGTGACGACGCCACCCCTTACATCATTCACAACCGCAAGCGCGAAGATTGCCGCATCACCGCCGCACCGGCGCGCCTGGCGGCAGGCACCCTGGTGGTCGATCCGCAGACTGCCAAGCGCCTGCGCCTGGGCGCCGGCGACAATGTCCGCGCCGTGCCGCTGTCCGCCGGTCGGGAGGCCCAGTAAATGAACACGCATTACATCGCCGGCCACTGGCTGGCCGGCCAGGGTGAAACCCTGCAGTCGCTCAATCCCGTCACCCAGGCGGTGATATGGCAAGGGCAGGGCGCCGACGCCACCCAGGTCGAAGCTGCCGTGCAGGCCGCCCGCCAGGCGTTCCCGGCCTGGGCTTCGCTGAGCCTGGAAGCGCGTATCAGCGTGCTGGAGGCCTTCGCCGACAAGCTCAAGGCCAATGCCGAGGCGTTGTCGCGCTGCATTGGTGAGGAAACCGGCAAGCCTCTGTGGGAGTCGGCTACCGAAGTGACCAGCATGGTCAACAAGGTCGCCATCTCGGTGCAAAGCTATCGCGAGCGCACCGGCGAGAAGAGCGGCCCGCTGGCCGACGCCACCGCCGTGCTGCGGCACAAGCCCCATGGCGTGGTGGCGGTGTTCGGCCCGTACAACTTCCCCGGCCATTTGCCCAACGGGCACATTGTTCCGGCGCTGCTGGCCGGCAACTGCGTGGTGTTCAAGCCCAGCGAGCTGACCCCGAAGGTCGCCGAGCTGACGGTGCAGTGCTGGATCGAGGCTGGCTTGCCGGCCGGCGTGCTCAACCTGGTCCAGGGCGCTCGCGATACCGGCGTCGCGCTGGCCGCTAACCCGGGTATCGATGGCTTGTTCTTCACCGGTTCCAGTCGCACCGGCAACCTGCTGCACCAGCAGTTCGCCGGCCGCCCGGACAAGATCCTCGCCCTGGAAATGGGCGGCAACAACCCGCTGGTTGTCGATGAGGTCAAGGACCTGGACGCTGCGGTGTACACCATCATCCAGTCGGCGTTCATCTCCGCCGGCCAGCGCTGCACCTGCGCCCGCCGCCTGCTGGTGCCGCAGGGCGCCTGGGGTGACGCGCTGATCCAGCGCCTGGTCGAAGTGAGCCGCAACATCAGTGTGGGTGCCTTCGATCAGCAACCCGCGCCATTCATGGGCTCGGTGATATCGCTGCAGGCGGCCCGCGCGCTGCTGGCGGCCCAGGCCGACCTGCTCGCCAAGGGCGCGGTGACGCTGCTGGAGATGACCCAGCCGCAGGCCGACGCGGCCTTGCTCACGCCGGGCATCATCGATGTCAGCGCCGTGGCCGAGCGCCCGGACGAAGAGTTCTTCGGCCCGCTGCTGCAGGTGATCCGCTACGCCGACTTCGATGCGGCGATCGAGGAGGCCAACAACACCCAGTACGGCCTGGCCGCCGGCCTGCTGTCGGACTCCAATGCCCGCTACCAGCACTTCTGGCTGCGCAGCCGCGCCGGCATCGTCAACTGGAACAAGCAGCTGACCGGCGCCGCCAGCAGCGCGCCGTTCGGTGGCGTCGGCGCCAGTGGCAACCACCGCGCCAGCGCCTACTACGCGGCGGACTACTGCGCCTACCCCGTGGCTTCGCTGGAGACCGCGAGCCTTGCACTGCCGGCGACCCTGACGCCGGGCGTCACCCTATAACAACCGGTCTCGGAGCCTTGCCGATGAAATCCTTTGAAGTGAATTTTGATGGCCTGGTGGGGCCGACCCACAACTACGGCGGCCTGTCCTACGGCAACGTGGCCTCGCAGAGCAACAGCCAGCAGGGTTCCAACCCGCGCGAGGCGGCGCGCCAGGGCCTGGCGAAGATGAAGGCGCTGATGGAAATGGGCTTCAAGCAGGGCGTGCTGGCCCCGCAGGAGCGCCCGGACGTGGCCGCCTTGCGCCGCCTGGGCTTCACCGGCAGCGACGGCGAAGTGATCCAGCGCGCCGCGAAGGAAGCCATGCCGCTGCTGGTCGCCAGTTGCTCGGCCTCGAGCATGTGGGTGGCCAACGCCGCCACCGTCAGCCCCAGCGCCGACACTGCCGATGGCCGCGTGCACTTCACCGCCGCCAACCTCAACTGCAAGTACCACCGCAGCATCGAGCACCCGACCACCAGCCGTGTGCTGGGCGCCATGTTCAGCGATGACAAGGTCTTCGCCCACCATGAGGCGCTGCCAGCGGTGGCCCAGTTCGGTGACGAGGGCGCGGCCAACCACACCCGCTTCTGCCGCGCCTATGGCGAGGCCGGCGTCGAGTTCTTCGTCTATGGCCGCAGCGCCTTCGACAGCCGCTATCCCGCGCCGCAGAAGTATCCGGCGCGCCAGACCCTGGAAGCCTCCCAGGCTGTCGCTCGCCTGCACGGGCTGAGCGATGATGGCGTGGTCTACGCTCAACAGAATCCGGCGGTGATCGACCAGGGCGTGTTCCACAACGACGTGATCTCGGTGGGCAACGGCGAGGTGCTGTTCTACCACGAAGACGCCTTCCTCGAGACCCACGCGGTGCTCGGCCAGTTGCAGGCTAAACTGGCCAGCAAGGGTGGCAACTTCCAGGGTATCTGCGTGCCGCGCGCGGCAGTGACGGTGGAGGACGCGGTGCGTTCCTACCTGTTCAACAGCCAGTTGCTCAGCCGCGAGGACGGTTCGATGCTGCTGGTGGTGCCGGAAGAGTGCCGCAACAACGAGCGCGTCTGGGCTTACCTGAGTCAATTGACCAGCCGGGGCGGTCCGGTGAAGGAGGTCAAGGTGTTCGACCTCAAGCAGAGCATGCAGAACGGTGGCGGCCCGGCTTGCCTGCGTCTGCGTGTGGCACTGAAGGAAAACGAACTGGCGGCGGTCAATCCAGGCGTTATCATGACCGCCTCGCTGTACGACACCCTGGTGCAGTGGATCGACAAGCATTACCGCGATCGCCTCGGCGAAGCGGACCTGGCCGACCCGCAGTTGCTGGTGGAATGCCGCACGGCCCTGGATGAACTGACCCAGATCCTCAAGCTGGGTTCGGTGTATCCGTTCCAACGCCAACCTTGATAGAGAGAAATTGCAATGTCCGACGCCCTGCGCCTGATCCTGGAAGATGAAGACGGCACCCAGCTGGAAACCTCCTGCACCCGTTTTGCCGTGGTCTGGCAAGGCAAGGAAGTGTGGATCCAGCAGGACGGCCGCGGCCAGCTGCTGATCGGCGTCGATGTCGAGGAAGACGACACCGAGTACGCCAATCTGCTGCTGCGCCCGATGGCCACCAACCTGGTCAGCCTGCAACTGGAAATGGAACCGGCCGATGTCGCCGGTGACGACGACCACGTCCACGGCCCGGACTGCGGCCACCACCACTAAGGAAGCGCCTATGCTCGCCCTTGGCAAACTGCTTGAGCTGACCCTGACCGATCACGAACCGGCCGAGAAGACCCAAGTGACCACCCGGGGCGTGCGTTTGCGCTGGCTGGGGGAGGGTGCGCTGGAAGTGCGTCCGCCCGAAGGTGAGGATTGCGGTCTCGACCTGCTGTTGTCGGCCGGTATCCATGGCAACGAGACGGCGCCGATCGAGCTGCTCGAAAGGCTGCTGCACGGTGTTGCAAACGGCAAGATCAAGCCGCGCGCGCGGGTGCTGTTCCTGTTCGGCAACCCAGCGGCGATCCGCAAGGGCGAGCGCTTCATCGAACAGGACATCAACCGCCTGTTCAATGGCCGTCATGAACTCTCCAGTGGCTTCGAGGCGCTGCGTGCCGCCGAGCTCGAACAGTTCGCCCGGGTGTTCTTCAGCAAGCCCGAGCGCACCCGCCTGCATTACGACCTGCATACTGCCATTCGCGGGTCGAAGATCGAGCAGTTTGCCCTGTATCCCTACAAGGAAGGTCGCCGGCATTCCCGACGCGAGCTGGCCCGTCTGGCTGCGGCCGGCATGGAGGCGGTGCTGCTGCAGAGCAAGTCGTCGATCACCTTCAGCGCATTCACCTACGAGCAGCTCGACGCCGAGGCCTTCACCCTGGAACTCGGCAAGGCCCGCCCGTTCGGGCAGAACGAAGAGGTCAACCTCGACCGGCTCGAGGCGCGCCTGATCCAGCTCATCGAGGATACCGAGCCGCAAACCGAGCAGTCCCTGGATGGCCTCAAGCTGTTCAGCGTCGCCCGCGAGATCATCAAGCACAGCGACAGCTTCCACCTGCACCTGCCGGCGGACATCGAGAACTTCTCCGAGCTGAGCAAGGGTTACCTGCTGGCCGAGGACCTGGCAGAGACGCGCTGGGTGGTGGAGGAGGAGGGCGCGCGGATCATCTTCCCCAACCCCAAGGTGAAAAACGGGCTGCGCGCCGGCATCCTCATCGTGCCGGATTCGGGGCAGCGGCTGGCTTAAGCCTTGCGCGACCCCGGCAATATCAGCTTCGCTACTGAGATCCCCGGGGCTGCTACGCAGCCCTTTCGCGACACAAGGCCGCTCCTGCAGGAGTGCTGCGCGCCTGGCTGGTTTTGGATCCTTTCGGTGATGAAATTCTTTTAATTCACCAAGCTGTTAATTTTCCCCGCCCCGGGACCGTAATTGGCTTGCCAGTAGCGAAACGCTGGCTTTAGCATCGCGGTCATGCCGTTTTCAATTGCTGTAGTCCGACAAACCGTCCATTCGACGGTTTCTATCGCATAAACACACTGCACCGAGACTGCAGGACCGATATAATGCGGCCCTTTGCCGTCGTTTCGTCGATTCGACGCGTGGCCGCCGTTTCCGTGGAAGAACCTATGAAAAGCGCAGAAATCCGTGAAGCCTTCCTCCGCTTCTTCGAAGAGCAGGGACATACTCGCGTTGCCTCCAGCTCCCTGATCCCGGGCAATGACCCGACCCTGCTGTTCACCAACGCCGGCATGAACCAGTTCAAGGACTGCTTCCTCGGCCAGGAAAAGCGCGCCTATACCCGCGCCGTGAGCAGCCAGAAGTGCGTACGCGCCGGCGGCAAGCACAACGACCTGGAAAACGTCGGCTACACCGCCCGTCATCACACCTTCTTCGAGATGCTGGGCAACTTCAGCTTCGGCGACTATTTCAAGCGCGATGCCATCACCTTCGCCTGGACCTTCCTGACTTCGGACAAGTGGCTGAACCTGCCGAAGGAAAAACTGTGGGTCACCGTCTACGCCAGTGACGACGAAGCCTACGATATCTGGACCAAGGAAGTCGGCGTGCCGGCCGAGCGCATGGTGCGCATCGGTGACAACAAGGGCGCCCCGTACGCTTCCGACAACTTCTGGACCATGGGCGACACCGGCCCGTGCGGCCCATGCACCGAGATCTTCTACGACCACGGCGCCGACATCTGGGGCGGCCCACCCGGCTCGCCGGAAGAAGACGGCGACCGCTACATCGAGATCTGGAACAACGTCTTCATGCAGTTCAACCGCACCGCCGACGGTGTCCTGCACCCGTTGCCCGCCCCGTCGGTGGACACCGGCATGGGCCTGGAGCGCATCAGTGCGGTCATGCAGCACGTGCACTCGAATTACGAGATCGACCTGTTCCAGAGCCTGCTGGCTGCTGCCGCCAAAGCCATCGGTTGCGCCAATGACGATCAGCCGTCGCTGAAAGTGGTCGCCGACCACATCCGTTCCTGCGGCTTCCTGATCGCCGACGGCGTGTTGCCGTCCAACGAAGGCCGCGGCTACGTGCTGCGCCGCATCATTCGTCGTGCCTGCCGCCACGGCAACAAGCTGGGCGCCAAGGGTAGCTTCTTCCACAAGATCGTCGCCGCGCTGGTGGCCGAGATGGGCGAAGCATTCCCTGAGCTCAAGAGCCAGCAGGCACACATCGAGCGCGTGCTCAAGACCGAGGAAGAGCAGTTCGCCAAGACCCTCGAGCAGGGCCTGCGCATCCTCGAGCAGGACCTGGCACAACTGCAGGGCAAGGTCGTGCCGGGCGACGTGGTGTTCAAGCTGTACGACACCTACGGCTTCCCCATGGACCTGACCGCCGACATCGCCCGCGAGCGCGAGCTGACCATCGACGAAGCCGGCTTCGAGCGCGAGATGGAGGCCCAGCGTGAGCGTGCCCGCTCCGCCAGCGCCTTCGGCATGGACTACAACAGCCTGGTCAAGGTCGACACTGCCACCGACTTCCTCGGCTACGACGCTACCGAAGGTCAGGGCAAGGTCATCGCTCTGTACAAGGACGGCCAGGCCGTTGAGCAACTGGCAGAAGGCGAGGAGGGCGTTGTTGTCCTTGATCGCACCCCGTTCTACGCAGAGTCCGGTGGTCAGGTCGGTGACAGCGGCTATCTGCAGGCCGGCGCCGTGCGCTTCGACGTGCGCGACACCACCAAGACCGGCGGTGCCTTCCTGCACCACGGCGTGGTCGCCAGTGGTGCGCTGACTGTCGGCGCCGTGGTTGATGCTCGCGTCGATGCCGAAGTGCAGCACGCCACCTCGTTGAACCACTCCGCCACTCACCTGCTGCACGAAGCCCTGCGCCAGGTGCTGGGTGAACACGTGCAGCAGAAAGGCTCGCTGGTAGACAGCCAGCGCCTGCGTTTCGACTTCAGCCACTTCGAGGCGGTCAAACCGGAGCAGATCAAGGCCCTGGAAGACATTGTCAACCGCGAGGTGCGTCGCAACACCGAGGTGCAGACCGAGCTGACCGACATCGAGACCGCCAAGGCCAAGGGCGCCATGGCGCTGTTCGGTGAGAAGTACGGCGACACCGTGCGCGTGCTGAGCATGGGCGGTGACTTCTCCGTCGAGCTGTGCGGCGGCATCCACGCCAAACGCACTGGCGACATCAGCCTGTTCAAGATCATCAGCGAAGGCGGCGTGGCCTCTGGCGTGCGCCGTATCGAAGCGATCACCGGCGCTGCTGCGCTGGCCTACCTGAACACTGCCGAAGAGCAGGTCAAGGAAGCCGCGCAACTGGTCAAGGGCAATCGCGACAACCTGATCGACAAGCTGTCGGCTGTGCTCGAGCGCAACCGCCAGCTGGAAAAGCAGCTTGAGCAGCTGCAGGCCAAGGCCGCCAGCGCCGCCGGGGATGATCTCTCCAACGCGGCCGTTGAGGTCAAGGGTGCCAAGGTCCTCGCCGCCCGCCTGGATGGGCAGGATGGCAAGGCGCTGCTGGCGCTCGTCGATCAACTGAAAAACAAGCTCGGCCACGCAGTGATCCTGCTGGGCAGCGAGCATGAGGGCAAGGTCGTGCTGGTGGCTGGCGTGACCAAGGACCTCTCCAGCCAACTCAAGGCTGGCGACCTGATGAAACAAGCTGCTGCAGCGGTCGGTGGCAAGGGCGGCGGTCGTCCTGACATGGCCCAGGGCGGTGGCGTCGACGTCGCCGCGCTGGACCAGGCGCTGGCCCTGGCCGTGCCGTTCGCCGAGCAGGGACTTTGAGATGGCGGGGGCGTCGGTCTGGTCGGCGTCTCCGCCATGTTGGATTGTTTTTTGGGGCCCTTGAGGGCTGAGGCACCTTTGAAATGGCGTTGATCGTACAGAAATTTGGCGGTACCTCTGTCGGTTCCATCGAGCGGATCGAGCAGGTTGCCGACAAGGTCAAGAAATTCCGCGAGCAAGGCACCGACCTGGTGGTTGTGCTGTCGGCGATGAGCGGGGAAACCAATCGCCTGATCGACTTGGCGAAGCAGATCACCGACAAGCCCGAACCCCGGGAGCTGGATGTGATCGTCTCGACCGGCGAGCAGGTCACCATCGCCCTGTTGTCCATGGCCCTGATGAAGCGCGGCGTGCCGGCGGTGTCCTACACCGGCAACCAGGTGCGCATCCTCACCGACAGTGCGCACAACAAGGCGCGCATCCTGCAGATCGACGACCAGAAGATCCGCGCCGACCTCAAGGCCGGCCGTGTCGTGGTGGTCGCCGGTTTCCAAGGTGTCGACGAGCACGGCAACATCACCACCCTCGGTCGTGGCGGCTCCGATACCACCGGCGTGGCCCTGGCGGCGGCGCTGAAGGCCGACGAGTGCCAGATCTACACCGATGTCGATGGCGTCTATACCACCGACCCGCGTGTCGTGCCCCAGGCCCAGCGCCTGGAGAAGATCACCTTCGAGGAGATGCTGGAAATGGCCAGCCTCGGCTCCAAGGTGCTGCAGATCCGCTCGGTGGAGTTCGCCGGCAAGTACAACGTCCCGCTGCGCGTGCTGCACAGCTTCAAGGAGGGTCCGGGTACCCTCATTACCATCGATGAAGAGGAATCCATGGAACAGCCGATCATTTCCGGTATCGCCTTCAACCGTGATGAGGCCAAGCTGACCATTCGTGGCGTCCCGGATACCCCGGGCGTTGCCTTCAAGATCCTCGGTCCGATCAGCGCTGCCAACATCGAAGTCGACATGATCGTGCAGAACGTCTCGCACGATAACACCACCGACTTCACCTTCACTGTGCACCGCAACGAGTACGAGAAGGCGTTGAGCGTGCTGGAGAATACCGCCCGCGAAATTGGCGCGCGTGAAGTGATCGGCGATACCAAGATCGCCAAGGTGTCGATCGTCGGCGTCGGCATGCGCTCCCACGCGGGCGTTGCCAGTCGCATGTTCGAGGCCCTGGCCAAGGAGAGCATCAACATCCAGATGATCTCCACCTCCGAGATCAAGGTCTCGGTAGTGATCGAAGAGAAGTACCTGGAGCTGGCCGTGCGCGCGCTGCACACCGCGTTCGAGCTTGACGCGCCTGCCCGACAGGGTGAGTGACACGCTGCTTGGAGGGGCGCGGCTTGCCGCGCCCTTCGCGTTTCTGGTCGCTGCGGCTGTCCCTGTCCAGGCAGTCGTGGCGGTCGATCCGGGCCAGTGCCGTTGTCCCCGGCCAGGCCCTGCTTTTCAAAGACTGTTGTCCCTGAAGATTCATGTGAGGAGAAAACTATGCTGATTCTGACTCGTCGGTGCGCCGAGAGCCTGATCATTGGTGACGGTGAGATCACCGTGACGGTCCTGGGTGTCAAAGGCAACCAGGTGCGTATTGGCGTTAGCGCGCCCAAGGAAGTGGCTGTTCACCGCGAGGAAATCTACCTGCGGATCAAGAAAGAGAAGGACGAGGAGCCAAGCCTTTAATTTTTTTGAAGTTTTTTTCAAAAAAAGGGTTGCAAACGAGGAAGGGTGTGTTTAATATTCGCCTCGTGTTGCGGTGAGGTGGCCGAGTGGCCGAAGGCGCTCCCCTGCTAAGGGAGTATACCTCATAAGGGTATCGGGGGTTCGAATCCCCCCTTCACCGCCATTATTTGCCTGGAGCGCTTAAAGCGATCCGAATGGCGCAGCAAGACACGGACTCATAGCTCAGCTGGATAGAGTACTCGGCTACGAACCGAGCGGTCGGAGGTTCGAATCCTCCTGAGTCCGCCACTTTTGAAGTGGCTTTGCCTGCAAGGCTGCTTCAATCCACCAGTGGTAATCTGGTCTAAAACTACCCCACGGACTCATAGCTCAGCTGGATAGAGTACTCGGCTACGAACCGAGCGGTCGCAGGTTCGAATCCTGCTGAGTCCGCCATTTTTGAAGTGGCTTCGCTTGCAAAGACGCTTCAACAAGCCAGTGGTAATCTGGCCTAAAACTACCAACGACGGACTCATAGCTCAGCTGGATAGAGTACTCGGCTACGAACCGAGCGGTCGCAGGTTCGAATCCTGCTGAGTCCGCCACTTTTGAAGTGGCTCTGCTTGCAAAGACGCTTCAACAAGCCAGTGGTAATCTGGCCTAAAACTACCACCACGGACTCATAGCTCAGCTGGATAGAGTACTCGGCTACGAACCGAGCGGTCGGAGGTTCGAATCCTCCTGAGTCCGCCATACATCAAGAAGCCCGCTCATTAGAGCGGGCTTTTTGTTTTTCTGGCGCGCTGAATTGTCATGGATGTCCATCTACGCTGTTCTGTAGGAGGTCCCTGCAGGGATCGGCGATGCACATCGAGTTGGCACACGACGAATGTGCTTTTCACGCCAGAGTGACCGTCGCACTGATGGCTTCGAGCGTTGTCACAGCTTTAGCGCGCAAACGATTGTTCTGGCCAAAAATTTAAGCGATCCGACAGCTTACACAGTGTATGATTGCGCCCGTCAGCCCCGCCGGGGCTTGTGGAATCCCACCATGGACTTACCCAGTAGTTACTCGCTAACACGCTTCATGCAGCCAGATCTGACCGATTGATTCTCCCGGCGTGCTCCGCTGCTGGGAGTGGAGTTCGCCTATGACCGAAATCGAAGTAAAGAAAGCCCAAGACAGCCTGCAGGATCGCCTGGCCCAGGTGATCGAACTGCTGCAGCGCCAGCGGGTGGTCGAGGACCTGACGCACCGTCAGGAAGGTCATCACCATGACCTGGTGGAAAACCTCGTCCACCGTCAGAACCTTGTCGAGTTGCAGCGCAAGCTCGACGACCTGCACCCCGCCGACATCGCCTACATCCTTGAAGCCTTGCCGCTGGACGACCGCCTGACGGTCTGGCAACTGGTGCGCTCGGATCGCGACGGCGACATTCTGCTCGAAGTCTCCGACGCCGTACGCCAGACCCTGATCGCCGACATGGACGATCACGAGCTGCTGGCTGCCGCCAAGGAAATGGACGCCGACGAACTCGCCGACCTGGCGCCGGAACTGCCCCGCGACGTCGTTCACGAGCTCATGGAAAGCCTTGATGCCCAGCAGCGCGAGCGTGTGCGCTCGGCCCTGAGCTACGACGAAGAGCAGGTCGGCGCGCTGATGGACTTCGAGATGGTCACCATTCGCGAAGACGTCAGCCTCGAGGTGGTGTTGCGCTACCTGCGCCGGCTCAAGGAGCTGCCGGGGCACACCGACAAGCTCTTCGTCGTCGATTACGATGGCATTCTCAAGGGTGTGCTGCCGATCAAGCGGTTGCTGGTCAACGACCCGGACAAGAAAGTCGCGGAGGTCATGGCCAATGACCCGGTGAGCTTCCATCCCGAGGAAGATGCCTACGACGCCGCCCTGGCCTTCGAACGCTACGACCTGGTGTCCGCCCCTGTGGTGGACAAGAACGAGCGTCTGATTGGTCGTCTGACCATCGATGAAATGGTCGACCTGATTCGTGAAGAGAGCGAGAGCGAAGTGCTCAACATGGCCGGTCTGCGCGAGGAAGAAGACATCTTCGCTTCGGTCTGGCGCTCGTTGCGCAACCGTTGGGCGTGGTTGGCCATCAACCTGATCACCGCATTTGTCGCCTCGCGGGTGATCGGCCTGTTCGAAGGCTCCATCGAGAAGCTGGTGGCGCTGGCGGCGCTGATGCCGATCGTGGCGGGTATCGGCGGCAACTCGGGTAACCAGACCATCACCATGATCGTGCGCGCCATGGCCCTCGACCAAGTGTCGCCGGGCAATACCAGCCGTCTGATGCGCAAGGAGCTGGCGGTGTCGCTGCTCAATGGCCTGATCTGGGGGGGCGTGATCGGTGCCGTGGCGTTCTGGCTCTATGGCAGTTGGTCGCTGGGCCTGGTAATGACCGCTGCGATGACCCTGAACCTGTTGCTGGCCGCCTTGATGGGCGTGCTGATCCCGATGACGTTGACGCGCCTGGGGCGAGATCCGGCGATGGGGTCGAGCGTGATGATCACGGCGGTCACCGACAGCGGCGGTTTCTTCATCTTCCTCGGCCTGGCCACGCTGTTCCTGCTGTAAGCGTGGTGCTCAGGCCATGCCAACCCCTGTAGGAGCGGCCTTGTGTCGCGATAGGGCCGCTCCTACAGGGGCGTGCGTGACCCCGTCGCAACTCTGCAATCATCAGATGCAAAAAAGCCAGCTTGCGCTGGCTTTTTTGTGTGCGGTTGTCGCTTGCCTGGATCAGGACGCGTCGGCGGCCATTTCCACATCGTGAGCGATGAGGGCGACCAGCGCATTCTGCTGGCGATGGGACAACTGGCGGAAGCGCTGCAGCAGTTCACGTTCATGGAGGCTGAGCTCTGGGCTGTCCAGGCGCATGCTCAGTTCGTCACCCAAGGCACCTTCCTGGATAAGGCTCTGCTCCAGACGTGCGATGATTTCGGAGTTCATGCTGCGGTGATGGTTGCGCGCTACCTCGGCAATGCGCTCGCGCATCCCGTCTGGCAGGCGGACGACAAACTTGTCGGCGGTGCGGCTCGAATAGATAGCCTGTTTCATTGGGCGCATATAAATTGACCGGTTGTTCTGGTTCAGGGGGAGCGGTTCGCAAATTGGCCGCACGGTGGAAGTACGACCGCGGCGACGACAAAATGTTCAACCGTGATGTGATTTTGGTTCTTCATCTTGCCTCATGGTCGCCGTTTCCTTGGCGTCAATTCTGTGACAAATAGTGATCTCGATAAAGGCTTTTTGCCAGTACCAATTATCAGAAATGAGCACTGGTTTGAAAAGTTTCACATTCATCGAATTGCACCGGCGTCAGACAAATGCCGTCAAAATCTGGTAAAAGACGGCAAAGGCCTAGGGAAAATCCAGGAATTCGCTGGTTTCCCACACATTGAGCATAGTGGCTATGCAATATGACGCAAGCGGTGGTGCGGCCTCAAGAGGGCGCTTGATATTCCTCATGGGACCGTCTGGTTCGGGAAAAGATTCCCTGATCGAAGCGGCGCGTCAGCGATTGATTGCCCACGGCATCGAAATCGCCCGCCGGGTCATCACGCGCTCGGCCGAGGCCAAGGGTGAAGACGCGCTGGGGGTGAGTGTCGAGCGCTTCGAGACGATGCGCGAGGCGGGGGCGTTTGCCCTGAATTGGCAGGCGAACGGCCTGAGCTATGGCATTCCCGTACAGCTGGACGCGTGGCTCGCCGCAGGGCGGTCGGTGCTGGTCAATGGCTCTCGTGCCTACCTGACCAACGCCCGGCAGCGTTATCCCGACCTGGTGGCCGTGGGGCTGACGGTTTCCCAGCAGGCGCTACGGCAGCGATTGCTGGCCAGGGGGCGGGAGAGCAACGAAGAGATCGAGCAGCGCCTGGCCCGCAACTTCAGGTTGCAGGCCTATGATCCCAGCGTGCATGTCGTGGACAACTCTGCTTCTCTGGTCAGCGCGGTCGAGGCGTTGCTTGCGCTGTTGCGCTGCGAAGGCGTGATCGCCGACGCGGCGGGGAAAAAGCCGACGTGCAAAATGCCCGATTGATACATGACAAATGCCCACACGCTGGTTAACATGCTCGCCGTCCCCGCCGCACAGCGTCTGTTGTCGGCTCCAGTGTCTCAGTAGCTCAATTGGATAGAGCATCCCCCTCCTAAGGGGAAGGTTGGCAGTTCGAACCTGCCCTGGGACGCCATTTATCCCCCATTCCCCTTGTCTTCGTTCAACGAACCTGAACGCTTGTCTGCGGCTGTCGCGTCGTACGGCTGTAGCTCAGGGCGAAGTGTGCCGCCAGCCCGAAGATCAGCCCCCAGAACGCGGCGCCAAGGCCGAGCAGGCTCATGCCGGATGCGGTGACCAGGAAGGTGATCAGCGCCGGCTCCCGCTGTTTCTCGTCATTCATGGCGCCGGCCAGGCCGTTGGCGATGGCGCCGAACAGCGCGAGGCCGGCGAGGGCGGCGATCAGTTCCCTCGGCAAGGCGGCGAACACCGAGGCCAAGGTCGCGCCGAAGCTGCCCATCAGCAGGTAGAAGGCGCCGCAGGCCATGCCGGCGATGTAGCGTTTGTCCGGATTCTCGTGGGCCTCGCGGCCGGTGCAGATGGCAGCGGTGATCGCCGCCAGGTTGACGCCGTGGCAGCCGAATGGCGCCAGCAGCAGCGAACCCAGGGCGGTGACCGAGACGATCGGGCGTGCCGGTACCTGGTAGCCGGAGGTGCGCAGCACGGCAATGCCGGGCACCGACTGGCCGGTGAGCGACACCAGGGCCAGAGGCAGGCCGATATTGACGATGGCCTGCCAACTCCACTGTGGGCTGGTCCAGGTCGGCATGGTCATTTCCAGCACCAGGGCCTGGGTGTCCAATTGGCCCAGGCCGGCGGCGAGGCCGCAACCGACGATCAGCACCGAAAGAATCGCGTAGCGCGGCGACAGGCGCTTGAACAGCAGATAGCTCGCCAGCATCGACAGCACCAGCACGGGCTGCAGGCGGATCGAGCTGAACAGCTCGGCGCCGAAGCGGAACAGGATGCCGGCCAGCATCGCTGCGGCAATGGCCTTGGGCAGGCGATTCATCAGCTTGTCGAAGGCTCCGCTCAGGGCGATCACGCCAATCAGCAGCGAGGCGACGATGTAGGCGCCCACCGCCTGGGCCAGTGACACGCCCGGCAGCATCGACACCAATAACGCCGCGCCAGGCGTGGACCAGGCAGTGATCACCGGCACCCGCAGTTTCCAGCTCAGCAGCAGGCCGGTCAGGCCGCTGCCGATGGAGATGGCCCAGATCCACGAAGCAGTCGCTTCGTTGCCGAGGCCCGCCTGGTCAGCGGCCTGGAACACGATAATCAAGGGGCCGGCGTAGGAAATGATCACGGCGATCAGGCCGGCGACCAGGGCGGAGACGGAAAAATCCTTTCTGAGGTTATCCATGGCGAGTCCATTTGAGTTAATTGATTCGATTGATTCGATTCAAATTGAATCTATACGGTAACGAGACCTGAATTCAAGTGGGGCGACTCTCACGCGGATGCTGCTAACAACTTGAATCGCTCGAAGGATCGACTCAAGTCGACCTGTATGTTCAAATTTCAATCATTTTCAGCCCGGTAGCCGTCTCATGTGGGTTCCACGGATCAGCGAAAGCAATCAGCCTGTCTACCTGTCCATTGCCGATGCCTTGGCGCATGACATCGCCAGCGGCGCGCTGCGCCGTGGCGAGCGCTTGCCGACGCTGCGCGAACTGGCACAGGCGCTGGATGTCACCCCGGGCACCATCAGCCGCGCCTACACCGAGGCGTCACGGCGTGGCCTGACCCAGGGCGAGGTGGGGCGTGGCACCTACGTCCTCGACCGGATCGCCGACACCGGCGAGGCCCCTGTCGTTACCCGCGCGGCGCCCGCTGCCCGCGGCGAAGCACTCGACCTGTCGATCATCAAGCCCTACGGCGAAACCCTGCAGTACTGGTTGCGCAACGCGTTGACCGAACTGGCCAATACCACGCGACTGGAGCAGGTGCTGGACTACGCCCCCGACGGGGGCCACCCGGCGCATCGCGAGGCGGGCGCGCAATGGTTGCGCCAGTGGCTGCCAGGCGCGCAGTGGCAGCAGGTGGTCATCACCAGTGGTGCACAGCACGGGCTGATGGTGGCGATCAGCGCCCTGACCGGGGCGGGCGACCTGGTGCTATGCGAGTCGCTGTGCTATCCGGGCATCATTTCCGTGGCCCACGGCCTGGGCCGCCGCCTGCGGGGCGTGCCGATGGACGAGCAGGGCATCATTCCCGAGGCCTTGCGCGAGATCTGCCAGCGCGAGCGGCCCACGATGCTGGTGTGCGTGGCGACCTGCCAGAACCCAACCACGGCAATCATGTCCAACCAGCGCCGTGCCCAGATCGCGGCGCTGGCGGAGGAGTTCGACTTCCTGCTGCTGGACGATGACATCTACGGCTTCCTCGCCACCGACCCACAGACCCGGCCGCTGGCGACTTTTGCCCCGGAGCGTTCGATCTACCTCACCAGCCTGTCCAAGTCAGTCATGCCGGCGCTGCGCATCGGCTACCTGTACAGCCCGCCGAAATTGCTGTCGCGCCTGACCGCCATGGTGCGCAGCACGGTGTGGATGCCTTCGCCGTTGACCGCGCAACTGGCCAGCCATGTGATCGGCGAAGGGTTGGACAGCCAACTGATTCGAATGCATCGGGCCGAGGCGGCGGCGCGCCAGGCCATCGCCCGCGAAGTCTTCACCGAGGCATCGCTGCAAAGCCAACCGCACAGCTATCACCTCTGGCTCAACCTGCCCGAGCCATGGCGCAGTGACGAGTTTGCCCTGCTGGCGCGGGCCAATGGCGTGGTGGTGATGAGCGCCAGCCAGTTCCAGGTGGAGCGCACGGGCGATCCGCGTGGCGTGCGGGTCGTGCTGATGTCGCCGACCAGCCGGGAGGAGCTGCGCTTCGCCCTGACCCAGCTGGCCAGCCTGCTCGAGTCAGGGGATCCGAAGCGCTTCTACTGAGTCAGAGCTGGGTGCTGTAACGTTTTTCGATGTCGCGGGCATCTGTCGAACTCAGGCTGCCATGCGGCTGGCTGGCGGCCTGTGCCTGCTGCTCAAGTTTGGCCTGGACCTTCATCTCGGCCTCTTCCTGCATGCGTTGGGCGATCTGTTGGTCGATCATCATTTTCCTTTCGGGCGGCAGCGCGTCGTATTCTTCCTTGGTCAGGCCAAGCTCCGCGAGCAGCTTTTCCTTGATCTTCTGCGCCGGTGACTTGCTCATGTAGTCGCGAAACTCCTGCAGGGCGCCGGATGCTTCCTGTTTGCCCACGCTGGTCTGCTCCTGCTTCGCCGCGTCGGGGTTGTGCAGCATGACCATGAGCTTGGAGAAAGCTTCCTTGCGGTTGTCCTCGGCATGCTGTTGCGAGGTGCTGCCCTGGCTGTTCTGCTGCGCCGAAGCTTTGCCGCTGGCTGAGACCAGTTGGAACGGGAACGGTTGAACCGCGGACTGTTCGTTACCGCTGCGCTGCTGTTGCACGGCCTGCCAACCCAGGCCGTTCGCTGTAATAAGCATGTTTCCTCCATGAATGGATCGTGAGAACGCGACGAAAGTGGCAAAAGCTGTGCCAGCAGTGAGACCGGGGCGAAATAGGCTGTTAGGACTATTCCGACAGCCTGTTCCTCGGAATATGCTTGCCCGGCAGAGGAACAGGATTGCCGCTTGCGGCAAACACAATCATGTGTCGGCAGCACCGGGTACGGGGCGCAGTTGCTGGACAACAGGGAGCGCGTCCATGAGTCAGGCAGCAAAGCCACTACCGGCTGGCTTCACCGAGCAGCAATTGCACACCTTGTTCGATTTGATCAGCGACGGCATCTGGGATTGGGATGCCAACAACGGCTACGTTTACCGCAATCCTGGCTGGTACGCGATGCTCGGCTACGCCAGCCATTCGCTGGACAATTCCGTGTTGACCTGGGAAAGCGTGATCCACCCCGAGGATTACCCGCGGGTGATGGCGCATTTCGAGGCATATATCAACCAACGCAATGAGCGCTATCGCATCGAGTACCGTTGCCGCTGCCAGGACGGCAGCTACCTGTGGATCGAGGACAGTGGCCATATCATCGCCCGCAACGCCGATGGTTCGGTGGCGCGCATGCTGGGTGCTCACCGCAATATCGACCCGGGCAAGCGGTTGGTGGCGGAACTTGAGCAGCGTAACCTGTCCCTGGAAAGCCAGGTGGCCGAGCGCACCCGCGAACTGTCCTGGGTCAACCAGCAGTTGCAGCGCCAGCTCGACGAAAATCGTGAGTTGGCCGAGCGTGACGCCCTGACCCGCACCGCCAATCGTTATCGCCTGGAAAAGACCTTGGAGCAGGCGTGCGAGCGTGCCCGGCGCTTCCGCGAACCGCTGGCGTTGATCGCCATGGATCTGGACGACTTCAAGCCGATCAACGACCTGCACGGCCATGCCCGTGGCGATGCGGCGCTGGTCGAGGTCACCGAGCGGATCCGCCAGTGTCTGGAAGAGCAGGACCTGCTGGCGCGCTGGGGCGGTGATGAGTTCGTCGTGGTCTTGCCGCGGACTTCACTGGCGCAGGCGCGCGAAGCGGCCCAGCGAATCCGCGAGGCACTGGCCAAGGTGGCGCCAATTGGTCAGTGCCAGCTGACCATGAGCTATGGCGTGGTGCAGTGGCGGGAAGGGGAGGACTGGCATGATCTGCTGGCCCGTGCCGACAAGGCGCTGTACCGGGCCAAGGCGGCCGGCAAGAACGTTGTCGCCGAATGAAAAAAGACCCGCGGCGCCAGGGGCGCAGCGGGCCAAATCGGCGATTGCCGCTTCAGTGTCAGGTCAGATGTGCAGGGCGTGCCCCAGGGCGCGCAGCGCCGCTTCCTGCACCGCCTCGCCCAGGGTTGGGTGGGCGTGGATGGTGCCGGCGATGTCTTCCAGGCGAGCGCCCATCTCCAGCGACTGGGCGAAGGCGGTCGACAGTTCCGACACCGCCGCGCCCACGGCCTGCCAGCCGAGGATCAGGTGGTTGTCGCGACGGGCCACCACGCGCACGAAGCCGGTCTTCGATTCCAGGCTCATGGCCCGGCCGTTGGCGGCGAAGGGGAACTGCGCGACGATGCAGTCTACGCCCTGCTGGCTGGCGTGTTCCGGGGTCTGGCCGACCACCACCACTTCCGGATCGGTGAAGCACACCGCGGCGATCGCGCTCGGCTCGAAGCGTCGGCTGTTGCCGGCGATGATCTCGGCGACCATCTCGCCCTGGGCCATGGCCCGGTGCGCCAGCATCGGCTCGCCGGCCACGTCGCCGATGGCCCAGACGTTGCGCATGCTGGTCTGGCAGCGTTCGTCGATGGCGATGGCCGCGCCGTTCATCTTCAGGTCCAGGCTTTCCAGGCCGAAGCCCTTGATACGAGGGCGACGGCCCACGGCCACCAGCACCTGGTCAGCCTCAAGGCGCAGCTGGCCACCCTGGCCGTCGCTGGCCAGCAGGCAGCCGTCGGCATAGCCTTCGACACTGTGGCCCAGGTACAGGGCGATGCCGAGTTTCCTGATCGAGTCGGCCACCGGCGCGGTGAGTTCGGCGTCGTAGGTCGGCAGGATGCGTTCGCGGGCCTCCACCACGCTGACCTTGGCGCCAAGCTTGCGGTAGGCGATGCCCAGTTCCAGGCCAATGTAGCCGCCGCCGACCACCACCAGGTGCTGGGGCAGCGCCTTGGGCGCCAGGGCCTCGGTGGACGAGATGATTGGCCCGCCGACCGGCAGCATCGGCAGTTCGACGCTGTTCGAGCCGGTGGCCAGCAGCAGGTGCTCGCACTGGATGCGCTGGCCATCGACCTCGACATTCTTGCCGTCGAGGATCTTCGCCCAGCCATGGATCACCTTCACGCCGTGCTTTTTCAGCAGGGCGGCGACGCCGCTGGTGAGGCGATCAACGATGCCGTCCTTCCACTCGACGCTGCGCGTGATGTCCAGCCGCGGCGAGGCCACGCTGATGCCCAGCGGCGAAGGCTCGGTGTAACGGCTGGCCTGGTGGAACTGCTCGGCCACGTGAATCAGCGCCTTCGAGGGAATGCAGCCGATGTTCAAGCAGGTACCGCCCAGGGCCTGGCCTTCGACCAGCACGGTGGGGATGCCCAGTTGCCCGGCGCGGATGGCGGCCACATAGCCGCCGGGGCCGCCGCCGATGATCAGCAGGGTGGTATTGATGAGCGCTTGCATGATCACTCCACAAACAGGCAGGCGGGCTGTTCCAGCAGGCCGCGCACGGCCTGGATGAACAGGGCGGCATCCATGCCGTCGACCACGCGGTGGTCGAACGAGCTGGACAGGTTCATCATCTTGCGCACAACGATCTGGCCATCGATCACCACCGGCCGTTCGACCATGCGGTTGACGCCGACGATCGCCACTTCCGGGGTGTTGACCACCGGGGTGCTGACGATGCCGCCCAAGGCGCCGAGGCTGGTCAGGGTGATGGTCGAGCCGGACAGCTCCTCGCGGCTGGCCTTGTTGTTGCGCGCGGCGTGGGCCACGCGGGCGATTTCGCCGGCGTTGCTCCACAGGTTGCCGGCCTCGGCGTGGCGCAGTACCGGCACCATCAGGCCGTTGTCGCCCTGGGTGGCGATGCCGACATGCACCGCGCCGTGGCGGGTGATGACCTGGGCCTCGTCGTCGTAGGTGGCGTTGATCTGCGGGAAGTCGCGCAGGGCGACGACCATGGCGCGCACCAGGAACGGCAGCAGGGTCAGCTTGCCGCGGCTGTCGCCGTACTTGGCGTTGAGCTGCTGGCGCAAGGCTTCCAGGTTGGTGACGTCGATTTCCTCGACGTAGCTGAAGTGGGCGACACGGCGCTTGGCGTCCTGCATGCGTTGGGCGATCTTGCGGCGCAGGCCGATAACCGGCACCTGCTCGCTGTCAGTGCGCTTGCCGTAGCCGCTCGGCGCCTGGCCGGCGCTGCTCTGCGGTTTACTGATGAAGGCGTCGAGGTCTTCATGCAAGATGCGCCCGGCCGGGCCGCTGCCATGCACGTAGCGCAGCTCGATCCCGGCGTCCAGGGCGCGTTTGCGCACGGCCGGGGAGGCCAGTGGCTTGTCGTGGGCTTCGCGCGGCACGATAGGCGCGGCGGCGTGGGTCGCGGCAACCTGGGGTTGTGCTTCGATGCGTGGCTCGGGTTGGGCCGCGGCCTTGACCTGCGCCGGTTCCGGTTCCGCCGGCTTGGCCTGGGGCGCGTCGACATGGTTGCCGCTGCCTTCGACCTCGATGCGGATCAGCTCGCTGCCGACCGCCATCACTTCACCCGGCTGGCCACCCAGGGCCAATACCTTGCCGCTGACCGGCGAGGGGATTTCCACGGTGGCCTTGTCGGTCATGACATCGGCCACCACCTGGTCCTCGGCGATCATGTCGCCGACCTTGACGAACCATTCCACCAACTCGACCTGCGCGATGCCTTCGCCAATGTCCGGCATCTTGATGACGTGCGTGCCCATTCAGACCTCCATGACCCGTTTCAGTGCCGCGCCTACCCGCGAAGGGCCGGGGAAGTAGGCCCATTCCTGTGCGTGGGGGTAGGGGGTGTCCCAGCCGGTGACGCGCTCGATCGGCGCCTCGAGGTGATGGAAGCAATGCTCCTGGACCAGCGACACCAGTTCGGCGCCGAAGCCGCAGGTACGGGTGGCCTCGTGCACGACCACGCAGCGACCGGTCTTCTTCACCGACGCGACGATGGTTTCCAGGTCCAGCGGCCACAGGCTGCGCAGATCAATGACCTCAGCGTCGACGCCGCTCTCCTCGGCGGCCACCTGCGAGACATACACGGTGGTGCCGTAGGTCAGCACGGTGACGTCGTTGCCCGGGCGGGTGATCACCGCCTTGTCCAACGGCACCGTGTAGTAGCCATCCGGCACCGCGCTGTGCGGGTGCTTGGACCACGGGGTTACAGGGCGGTCGTGGTGGCCGTCGAACGGGCCGTTGTACAGGCGCTTGGGCTCGAGGAAGATCACCGGGTCGTCGCATTCGATCGAGGCGATCAGCAGGCCCTTGGCGTCGTAGGGATTGGATGGCATCACGGTGCGCAGACCGCAGACTTGGGTGAACATCGCCTCGGGGCTCTGGCTGTGGGTCTGGCCGCCGTAGATGCCACCGCCGCAGGGCATGCGCAGGGTCAGCGGCGAGATGAACTCGCCGGCCGAACGATAGCGCAGGCGGGCCATCTCCGAGACGATCTGGTCGGAGGCGGGGTAGAAGTAGTCTGCGAACTGGATTTCGACCACCGGACGCAGACCATAGGCGCCCATGCCCACGGCGGTGCCGACGATGCCGCTCTCGGAGATCGGCGCGTCGAACACGCGGGACTTGCCGTACTTGGTCTGCAGTCCTTCGGTGCAGCGGAACACGCCGCCGAAGTAGCCAACGTCCTGGCCGTAGACCACCACGTTGTCATCGCGCTCGAGCATGACATCCATGGCCGAGCGCAGGGCCTGGATCATGGTCATGGTGGTGGTGGACATGGCGTTTTCCAGATGGATGCTGTTGTTGTGATCGTTCATCTCAGACCCCCAGTTCCTGGCGCTGACGGCGCAGGTGGTCGGGCATTTCCTTGTACACGTCCTCGAACATCGAGGCGGCGCTGGGGATATGGCCATTGCTCAGGGTGCCGAACTGCTCGGCATCCTTCTGCGCCTTGATCACCTCGGCCTCAAGCTCCGCGGTGACCGCTTGGTGCTCTTGCTCGGACCACTGGCCGAGCTTGATCAGGTGCTGCTTGAGGCGAGCGATCGGGTCGCCCAGCGGGAAATGGCTCCAGTCGTCAGCCGGGCGATACTTGGACGGGTCGTCCGAGGTCGAGTGCGGGCCGGCGCGGTAGGTGACCCATTCGATCAGCGTTGGGCCCATGCCGCGGCGCGCGCGTTCGGCGGCCCAGCGCGAGGCGGCGTAGACGGCGATGAAGTCGTTGCCGTCGACCCGCAGCGAGGCGATGCCGCAACCTACGCCACGACCGGCGAAGGTGGTCGACTCGCCGCCGGCGATGGCCTGGAAGGTCGAGATCGCCCATTGGTTGTTGACCACGTTGAGGATCACCGGGGCGCGGTAGACGTGGGCGAAGGTCAGGGCGGTGTGGAAGTCCGATTCGGCGGTGGCGCCGTCGCCGATCCATGCCGAGGCGATCTTGGTATCGCCCTTGATCGCCGAGGCCATGGCCCAGCCGACTGCCTGGACGAACTGGGTGGCCAGGTTGCCGCTGATGGTGAAGAAGCCGGCTTCGCGCACCGAGTACATGATCGGCAGCTGGCGACCCTTGAGCGGGTCGCGGGTGTTGGACAGCAGCTGGCAGATCATGTCCACCAGCGACACCTCGCGGGCCATCAGGATGCTCTGCTGGCGGTAGGTGGGGAAGCACATGTCGGTGCGGTTGAGGGCCAGGGCCTGGCCGCTGCCGATGGCTTCCTCGCCCAGGCTCTGCATGTAGAACGACATCTTCTTCTGGCGCTGGGCGACCACCATGCGGCTGTCGAAGATGCGGGTCTTGAGCATGGCGCGCATGCCCTGGCGCAGCACCTTCGGGTCGATACCCTCGGCCCAGGGGCCGACGGCGTCGCCATGCTCGTTGAGCACGCGCACGAGGCTGTAGGAGAGGTCTGCCGTGTCGGCAGGCTCCACATCGATAGGGGGTTTACGGACTTGACCGGCGTCATTCAGGCGCAGGTAGGAGAAATCGGTCTGGCAGCCTGGCCGGCCTGTAGGCTCGGGCACATGCAGACGCAGGGGGGCGTACTCGTTCATGCTTTTTACGCTCGCTCGAATGTTGTTTTTGTGAGCTTTGAAGCGGCCGCTGCTGACTGCCTGCTTGTGACTGGCAGGTCAGCGTCTTTTTACATCATAGGGGGACGGCAAAAGAATTTTTCTCTCAAGTTCATTGCCTTTGTCCGGCGGCGCAGATAAACATTCCGTACAAACACAAAAACCAGGTCAATTTCTCTCATGCGTAAACTGGATCGAACGGATATCGGCATCCTCAACAGCCTGCAGGAAAATGCCCGCATCACCAACGCCGAGCTTGCGCGCTCGGTCAACCTGTCGCCCACGCCGTGCTTCAACCGGGTCAAGGCCATGGAGGAGTTGGGGGTGATCCGCCAGCAGGTCACGTTGCTATCGCCCGAGGCGCTGGGGCTGGATGTGAATGTGTTCATCCACGTCAGCCTGGAGAAGCAGGTGGAGCAGTCGCTGCACCGTTTCGAGGAGGAGATTGCCGAACGGCCTGAGGTCATGGAGTGCTACCTGATGACCGGGGATCCGGATTACCTGCTGCGGGTGCTGCTGCCGAGCATCCAGGCGCTGGAGCGCTTCCTCGATTACCTCACGCGCTTGCCCGGAGTGGCGAACATTCGCTCCAGCTTTGCGCTGAAGCAGGTGCGCTACAAGACCGCGCTGCCGTTGCCGGCCAATGGCATGACCCTGCGCGAGCAATGATCCGGGCAAGTTGCCTGGGGTGCTTGATATTTTAAACACCCCCGGCCTATGTTGTGTGTGTCGCCATTCCCGGCATGCGAACACAACAAGAAGGACAGCGTCATGACGACCGAAGGCCCGCGCGCCCAGGCAGCGCACTTCAAGGGCATCGATGAAATCGAATGCGTCACCCCCGACCTTAACGGCGTGCCTCGCGGCAAGGTGATGACCGCAGAGGGTTTCCTCGAAGGCCGCCGCCTGCAGATGGCCCGTGGGGTCCTGCTGCAGTGCATCATGGGCGGTTACCCGGCGGCCAAATACTATGGCAGCGACGACGGCGATCTGGCGCTGGTGGCGGCGCCTTCGCAGATCCACCGTCTGCCCTGGAGCGACGAGCCTCGGGCCCTGGCGATCTGCGACGCGGTGGAACTCGATGGCACGCCCTCGGGGCTGTCCAGTCGTGGCCAGCTCAAGGCGGTGATTGCCCGCTATGCCGAGCGCGGGCTGGCGCCGGTGGTGGCGACAGAGCTTGAGTTTTTCGTGTTTGCCGCCAACAGCGACCCGACCCTGCCGTTCCAGCCGCCGCTGGGCAAGGACGGGCGTCGGGAAATGGGGCACTCGGCCTTCAGCGTCAGCTCCAACAACGGTCTGCGTCCGTTCTTCAACGAGGTGTACCGCTGCATGGCGGCGTTGGGCCTGCCGCGTGACACCTTCATGCACGAGATGGGCGTAAGCCAGTTCGAGATCAACCTGCTGCACGGTGACCCGTTGCTGCTGGCCGACCAGACCTTCCTGTTCAAGCACCTGCTCAAGGAGGTCGCGCTCAAGCACGGCCTGACCGTGGTGTGCATGGCCAAACCACTGGCGCACACGCCCGGTAGCTCGATGCATATCCACCAGAGCCTGGTCGACAGCGCCAGCGGGCGCAATGTATTTAGCGACGAGCAGGGCAGGGCGACCGACACCTTCCACCATTTCATCGGTGGCCTGCAGGCTTGCCTGGCTGACTTCACCCTGCTGTTCGCGCCTAACGTCAATTCCTACCAGCGGCTGTGCCACCCCTATGCGTCGCCGAACAACGCCTGCTGGTCCGAGGACAATCGCGCCGCGGGCCTGCGCATCCCGGCCAGCTCACCTGCGGCCCGGCGGGTGGAGAACCGCCTGCCGGGCGCCGACGCCAACCCCTACCTGGCCATCGCCGCGAGCCTTGCCGCCGGCCTGCATGGCATCGAGCGCCAGATCGCGCCAACGCCGGCGATCCAGGGCGAGTTCGAGGTGCCCGAGCACCTGAGCCTGCCCTGTACGCTGCACGCCGCGCTGGAACGCCTCAAGCGCAGCAACCTGGCGCGGGAACTGTTCGGCAGGGAGTTCATCGAAGGCTACATCGCCACCAAGACCCTGGAGCTGAGCGATTTCTTCGATGAGATCACGCCCTGGGAGCGCCGCGTGCTGGCCGCGCAAGCCTGAGCGCGACACGACCGCTACTGGATGCGCCCCCGGCGGCCGATTTAGCCGCCGGGGGCCTGCGCTGCAGTGAATTTGCTTTTATGCTTGGCGGCAACCTCGCGCCACCAGATCAAGGAGCTTGACGGGACGTATGCGAAATATCTGGAAGCCGTTTCAGTCGTTGTACTTCGCCGCCCTGATGATGCTGATCGGTTCGGGTCTGCTCAGTACCTACCTGGCCCTGCGTCTGGCCGCCGACCATGTCGACAGCCTGTGGATCGGTGCGCTGATGGCGGCCAACTACTTCGGCCTGGCGGTAGGCGGCAAGGTCGGGCACCGGCTGATTGGCCGGGTCGGGCATATCCGCGCCTACGCCACCTGTGCCGGCATTGTCGGCGCGGCGGTGCTCGGGCACGGGCTGACCAGCTGGCTGCCGGCCTGGGTCGGGCTGCGCATGATCGTCGGCCTGGGGATGATGTGCCAGTACATGGTCATCGAGAGCTGGCTCAACGAGCAGGCCGATGCCAAGCATCGCGGCGCGGTGTTCAGCGGCTACATGATCGCTTCCTATTTGGGGCTGGTGCTTGGCCAGTTGATCCTGGTGGTGCATCCGCAGCTTGGGCCTGAGTTGCTGATGCTCGTGGCGATGTGCTTTGCCCTGTGCCTGGTGCCCGTGGCCATGACCCGACGTATCCACCCCGCGCCATTGCGGCCGGCGCCGATGGAGCCGAAGTTTTTCATCAAGCGTGTGCCCCAGTCGCTGTCCACGGTACTTGGCTCGGGTCTGATCGTCGGTTCGTTCTATGGCTTGGCGCCGTTGTATGCGTCCAGCCAGGGGCTTACCACCGAGCAGATCGGCCTGTTCATGGGCAGTTGTATTTTCGCCGGCCTGCTCGTGCAGTGGCCGTTGGGCTGGTTGTCCGACCGCTATGATCGCGCCGTGCTGATACGTGGCGTGGCGATCGGCCTGGCCCTGGCCTCGGCGCCGCTGGCGATCCTGCCAGGCGTGCCGTTGGCGCTGTTGTTCGGCATCGGTTTCGTCATATCGCTGCTGCAGTTCTGCCTGTATCCGCTGGCGGTGGCGTTCTCCAACGACCATGTGGAAAGCGAGCGGCGGGTCTCGTTGACCGCCATGCTGCTGGTCACTTATGGCGTGGGCGCCTGCATCGGGCCGCTGGCGGCCGGGGTGCTGATGAAGCTGCTGGGCGCGCAGATGCTGTATGCCTTCTTCGTATTCTTCGCCCTGGTACTGGTCTGGCGTATCCGGCCCAAGGCAGTCACCGGGCTGCACCAGGTCCAGGATGCGCCGCTTGGGCACGTGGCCATGCCGGCGGCCGGCTCGCCCTTGTCGGCAGCCCTTGACCCTCGGGTCGATGAGCAGACCGTGCAGGAGGTTATGCAGGCGCCGGTGGCGGCGGAAGATACCGAAGAGGAGGCCGGCATGGAGCGGGAAAGCGAGACGAGCAAATCAGCTACTCGCTGAATGCAAAACGCCACCCATGGGGTGGCGTTTATCATGTCCTGGCGACGCTCAATAGTCGTCTTTGTCGAACCGCCGTGCCTCGCGCTGCAGTTGATAGACGAAACTCTCGATCTTGCGCTGAGCCTGACCGTTGAGGTTATGGAAGCGCACCCCGGCGAAGGTGGTGTTGATGCGTTCCTCGAAGTGCAGGTGACGCAGTTCTACCAGGGTGTCGGTCAGGCCCAGCGGGTTGCCGGCCTTGAAGCGCTCGTAGACCTGGCCCAGTTGCAGGCGGTCCTCGACGTTGCCGTCGAAGCGCAGCTTGCAGCCGGTGGCGGAGATGTCCAGCAGTTTGCCGCGCAGGGCGCCGTTGCCCTTGAGGTGGGCGCCGTCGAGGGTGATGTCGACCAGTTGCGATAGCTTCAGCGCGGCGCGGAAGGCGTTGCGACGCTGGTGATAGGTCACTTCCTCAGGCAGTGGGCCGCGGTAGCAGCGATGGCCGTCGATCTCGGTGATGGTCAGTGGTGTGCTGGACTCCCAGGCGATGCGCACGCCGTCATGGAAGCCTTCGACGCGGAACGACTCGCCGTTCTCGATGTACTTTTCGCCATCGCGGGGGATCATTTCATCCAGTGCCAGGACGCCGTTGTCCCGGTCGACGTGCACCACATAGCTCTGGAATCGCTGGCTGCGCTCGTGGAAGCTGATGATCAGCGGGTCGTGGCTATCCAGCAACTGGCGCAAGTTGGCCGTGATCTCCAAAGGGGTGGTGAGCACCTTTGGTGGCTGGGGCGCATCGGATTCATTGAACACGGGTTATCAATCTCCAGGCAAAACGGCACACGCAAGTTACGGCATTTTGCCAGTATGTTCCGTGTCTTGGTACAAATAAGATAGAACTAATCACACTTGGCTGAGTGCGCGGGGCTTGGCCATTGGCGAGGTGCCGCCACGGCTGTCGTAGAGCGACGGGGAATCGCCACCCTGAAGGATTCTGATCTGGTTCGCCGTGGTCTGTTGTTGCACCTGGATGATCCGGCCATTGGTCTCGTTGACCTGCCGGCAGGCATCCATCAGCTCGCCCAGTGCATCGAGCCGGCTCATGATGGCCTCGCCATTGCTCGACTGTGCGGCCAGTGCCTGGGCCCCCTCGCGGTCGGCACTCAGGCCGAGTTCGAGGAGCAGCTGACTGCGCCGCTTGCCCTGCTGCTCGAGCAAGATGATCAACGACTGCTTGCGGGCCAGGATTTGCTCCAGGGCCATCATGTCCCGACCGTGCAGGGCTATCGCTTCGTTCTGCAGAAGCTCGAGCAGTTCCTGCGTCGGCGCTATGTCGTTTTCAATCAGTTGCAGCAGGGTAGTGTCGTGCATGGCTAACTCTTGGCGTGTTGCGTCCTTGAAGTCAGCGCGCCTGAAGGTCAGCGCTGGGCTTCGAAATCAAGCAGTTTGCTGGCGACCCGGTCGGCATCGACCTTGTAGCTGCCGTCTGCGATGGCCTGCTTCAACTCGGCCACGCGGGCGCTGTTGACGGTCGGCTGATCGCGCAGCTTGT
This sequence comes from Pseudomonas mosselii, assembly GCF_019823065.1. Taxonomy (NCBI): domain Bacteria; kingdom Pseudomonadati; phylum Pseudomonadota; class Gammaproteobacteria; order Pseudomonadales; family Pseudomonadaceae; genus Pseudomonas; species Pseudomonas mosselii. The sequence goes on along the minus strand of NZ_CP081966.1, from coordinate 4,463,005 downwards.
CGCTGATCTTCTGCAATTGCTGGGCCTCTGGGCTCAGGTGTACCGCTTCTCCGCTGGCATTGGCGCGCTTTGGCGCTTCACTGGCTTCGCCGGCTTTTTCGGCGTTGCCTGGCGCGGCATTGCCGCGAACGCCGCCCGTGACGGACGGAGAGTTGTTGAGACGACTGAAGTCGATGACCATGTTCAGAACCCCTGGGAATTAGGACGCATGCCTGGTTTTCGGCCAGCCTGAGCAAAACTTTAGGTGTGAATGCATCAGTGCCTCCAGGTACAGGTGCGCAACCCGATTTGTGACACAGTTTAGGGCGCGCGGTTCCACATCGCCAGCGTTCTGTCATTATCCCGACACGGTGTGTTACATGGCCACCTCGACCTGGCCGGGGCCTGTGACCCGCGCCTTGACCACGCGCCTGGAATTCAGGTTGCGCACGCGGATCTGCGTCTGCAGGCCGCCCTTGTCCAGTGCCTCGCCCGGCATGCGCACGCTCAGGCTGCCGCTGCGGGCGATGATCACCACATGGTCGCCCTTGCGAACCACCTCGGCCTGTTCCAGGTGCTGTTGCGTCAGTACCTGGTCGAGCACAGTGGGGCGCAGCAGCTTCATGCCCACGGCCTGGTCGAGCTGGGTCAGGTAGCCTGGGCCGAGGCTGCCGACATCGCGCTCGCGCATGGCCACATCGCCTTCGGTCACCACGCTTTCGCGCTTCAGGGGGCGCGTCATGACCACCACATCGCGCAGCAGGCGGACCTGTGCCGGGACGAACACCGTCCAGGGCGCGGCACTGTCGCAGCGTACCCGTACCGTGACCCGCCCGAGCGGCGTCGAACTTTCCAGCGAGGCATCCAATTGCTGGCTGCATTGGGGCATGCGCAGGCGCGGGTCCAGGGTATTGACCTGGATTTCGTAGCGGCCCGGGGTTTGGGTCGTCGCCAGATAATCCTCTACGGTGAACTCAAGAAACCCCTGAGTGACACCGATAAGCTGTTCAGGCAAGGTAAAAGAGTCCGCCAGCGTACGAATGCCGGGTGCCAGCAGGCACAGGGCGGCCAGTGAGCCGGTCAGCAGGCGCGTCAGTCGTCGGAAATTTGTCGTTTTCGTGTACATGGCGTTCAAAAAAGCAAAGCCCGTGCCGATTCGGTACTTAGGCAATCGTTGAAGGAGTCTGGCATGGCTGGAGTGATGGATTCGGTCAACCAGCGCACGCAACTGGTGGGGCAGAACCGCCTGGAGCTGCTTTTGTTTCGCCTCAATGGCGATCAGCTCTACGGCATCAATGTGTTCAAGGTGCGGGAGGTGCTGCAGTGCCCGGACCTGACGCTTCTGCCCAGATCCCATCCGGTGGTGCGCGGTGTGGCCAACATTCGGGGGGCGACCATCCCGATCCTTGACCTGTCGATGGCCACTGGCCTTCCGCAGTTGAAGGAAGAAACGCGCAACAGTTTCGTGATCATCACCGAGTACAACACCAAGACCCAGGGCTTCCTGGTGCACTCGGTCGAGCGCATCGTCAACATGAACTGGGAAGAGATCCATCCGCCACCCAAGGGCACCGGGCGCGATCACTACCTGACCGCCGTGACCCGGGTCGACAATCGCATGGTCGAGATCATCGATGTCGAGAAGGTGCTGGCCGAAGTGGCGCCGTCGTCCGAGTCGGTGTCCGAGGGGGTGATCGATGCCGAGGTGCAGGACAAGGCGGTGATGTTGCGGGTGCTGACGGTCGATGATTCGTCGGTGGCGCGCAAGCAGGTGAGCCGTTGCCTGCAGACCGTGGGGGTCGAGGTGGTGGCGCTCAACGACGGTCGCCAGGCCCTGGACTACCTGCGTAAGCTGGTGGACGAGGGCAAGCGTCCGGAGGAAGAGTTCCTCATGATGATCTCGGATATTGAAATGCCGGAAATGGACGGCTATACCCTCACGGCGGAGATCCGCAGCGATCCGCGTATGCAAAAGCTGCACATCTGCCTGCATACTTCGCTGTCCGGGGTATTCAACCAGGCGATGGTCAAGAAGGTCGGTGCTGATGACTTCCTGGCCAAGTTCAGGCCGGACGATCTTGCCCAGCGCGTGGTCGATCGGATCAAGGCGAGTCATTGAAACGGCCGGGGCTCGTCCCCGGCGCTAGCGATTTAAGAAGAGGCGGCAGCATTGTCTACGGGTAATTTGGATTTCGAACAGTTCCGGGTCTTCCTGGAGAAAGCCTGTGGCATCCTGCTGGGCGAGAATAAGCAGTACCTGGTCTCCAGCCGTCTCAACAAGCTGATGGAGCAACAGGGCATCAAGTCGCTGGGCGAATTGGTGCAGCGCATCCAGACCCAGCCACGCAGTGGTTTGCGCGAGCAGGTGGTCGATGCCATGACCACCAACGAGACGCTGTGGTTTCGCGACACCTACCCGTTCGAAGTGCTCAAGAGCAAGGTGATCCCGGAGTTCATCAAGAACAATCCGGGCCAGCGGCTGCGCATCTGGTCGGCGGCCTGTTCGTCGGGGCAGGAGCCGTATTCGATCTCGATGTCGATCGACGAGTTCGAGCGCACCAACCTCGGCCAGTTGAAGATGGGCGCGCAGATTGTTGCCACCGACCTGTCCGGCGCCATGCTCAACAACTGCAAGACTGGCGAGTACGACAGTCTGGCCATTGCCCGTGGCCTGTCCCAGGAGCGCCTGCAGCGCTACTTCGACCCCAAGGGGCCGGGGCGCTGGGCGGTCAAGCCGCCGATCCGCAGTCGCGTTGAGTTCCGTTCGTACAACCTGCTCGACAGCTATGCGCCGCTGGGCAAATTCGACATCGTGTTCTGTCGCAACGTGCTGATCTACTTCTCGGCTCAGGTCAAGAAGGACATCCTCATGCGCATTCACAGCACGCTCAAGCCTGGTGGCTACCTGTTCCTTGGCGCGTCCGAGGCGCTCAACGGGTTGCCGGACCACTATCAGATGGTCCAGTGCAGTCCAGGGATCATTTACCAGGCCAAGTAAGGTCGGGCAAAAAAGGCCGGTGTCTTGCGACAGCGGCCTTTTTTGTTCCTGTTGTCAGGGCGTGGTCTTGAGTTTGAGGTTGCCGGTCGGCGGGGGATAGCCCTTGACGTCAATTTTTTGTTTTGCCGCTTTTGCCGCCTGGCAATTGCCGCTTGATGCGCGCAAAGCGGAAGCGCCTTGCCGCTTTTCTGGCAGCGCCATCGCCTATTTGATCGGCTGGCCCCCTATTTACGAGGGTTTTGATGGTTGGCACAGCCCTTGCTAAAGCCTAAGCCAACGAAACTCTGGTCAACCTCCGAAGGTTTCCCCGATATGAGCATCAGCTTCGACAAAGCGCTCGGCATCCACGAAAAGGCGCTGGGCTTTCGCGCCCAGCGTGCCGAGGTGCTGGCCAACAACATCGCCAACGCCGACACGCCCAACTACAAGGCGCGTGACATGGACTTCTCTTCGGTGCTCGCCGCCGAGGCCGACAAACAGCAGAACGGACGTATCGCCCTGGACCGCACCAACAGCCGTCACATCGAGGCCGAAGGCCTGGCGATGATGGACGACACGTTGCAGTACCGCACCCCGATGCAGCCGTCGATCGACCAGAACACCGTGGACGCGCAGATCGAGCAATCGAACTACACCGAAAACGCCGTTGGCTTCCAGGCCAGCTTCACCCTGCTCAACAGTAAATTCAAAGGGCTGGTATCGGCCCTGCGCGGAGAGTGACCATGTCCCTTGCCAGTGTCTTCAACATCGCCGGTAGCGGCATGAGCGCGCAGAATACGCGCCTGAACACCGTCGCTTCGAACATCGCCAACGCCGAGACGGTGTCCTCGAGCATCGACCAGACCTACCGCGCTCGCCACCCGGTATTCGCCACCACCTTCCAGCAGGCCCAGAGCGGCGCGGGCCAGTCGCTGTTCGAGGATCAGGGCGAGGCGGGGCAGGGCGTTCAGGTCAAGGGCATCATCGAGGACCAGAGCAACCTCGAGGCCCGCTACGAGCCGAACCACCCGGCGGCGAACAAGGACGGCTACGTCTACTACCCGAACGTCAACGTGGTCGAGGAGATGGCCGACATGATCTCCGCCAGTCGCGCGTTCCAGACCAACGCCGAACTGATGAACACCGCCAAGAACATGATGCAGAAAGTGCTGACCCTGGGTCAGTAAGCAGGGAGCCGTAATGACTACCACCAATACCGATACCAAGGTCGGCAGCGGCTATCTGGATTCGCTGCAGAAGCCTGCCAGCAAGAGCAACACCGGGCAGGCCGGCAGCGCGCTGGGCAAGGATGCGTTCCTGCAGTTGCTGGTGACGCAGATGAAGAACCAGAACCCGCTGGATCCCCAGGACAACGGCGAATTCGTCGCGCAGTTGGCCCAGTTCAGCAGCCTCGAGGGCATCCAGTCGCTGAAGGAGTCGGTCGACGGCATCCTCACCGGCATTGGTTCGTCCCAGGCGCTGCAGGCCACTTCGCTGGTCGGTCGCTCGGTGATCGTGGCGAGCGACAAGGCGGTGGTCGACACCACCAAGAGCTTCAATGGCCAGGTCGTGGTGCCGTCGAACATCACCGAGGGCAAGGTCAGCATCAAGGACAAGGATGGCAACGTGGTCAAGACCATCGACCTGGGGGCGCGCAAGGCCGGTACCGCAGACTTCATCTGGGACGGCAAGAACGAGAAGGGCGAGGCGGTCGAGCCGGGCACCTATACCTTCAGTGCCGAGACCAAGGTCGACGGCAAGGCCAAGACGCTGGCCACGCTGCTGCCGGCCAAGGTCAACAGTGTCAGCTTCCAGAACGGCAGCGAGATGATGCTCGACCTGGCCGGTATCGGCAAAGTCGGCATCTCCAAAGTAACCACCATCGGAATCTAACGCCGCAGCATCGGCACAAGGAGCGAGTAAATGTCTTTCAATATCGGCCTTAGCGGTCTCTACGCGGCGAACAAGGCTCTGAACGTTACCGGCAACAACATTGCCAACGTCGCCACCACCGGTTTCAAATCGTCGCGCGCCGAGTTCGGCGACCAGTATTCGCAGTCCATCCGTGGCACCGCCGGCGGCAAGACCCAGGTGGGCAGCGGCGTGAAGACCATGGCGGTCTCGCAGATGTTCAACCCGGGCAACATCAATGGCACCGGCCAGGCGCTGGACATGGCCATCGACGGCAACGGCTTCTTTGCCCTGAATGACAACGGCTCGCGGATTTACACCCGCTCCGGCGCCTTCTACAGCGACAAGGAAGGCTACGTGGTCAACGCCAACGGCGCCAACCTGCAGGGTTATCCGGTGGATGAAAACGGCAAGGTCATCCAGGGGTCGCTGACCAACCTGAAGATCGATACCTCGAACCTGTCGCCGAAGCCGACGGGTCGCATTTCCGAAACGGTCAACCTGAACTCCAGCGACGCAGCGCCGACAGTTGCGCCGTTCGATCCGACCAATGTCAAAAGCTACAACTACACCTTCAATACCCCGGTCTACGACAGCCAGGGCAACGAACACCAGATGAACCAGTATTTCGTCAAGGATGCCGGTACCAACTCCTGGACCATGTACACCACCATCGATGGTCGCAATCCGGCCGACCCCACCTTGTCCACTCCGCTGGTCAACAAGCTGCCGTTCACCTCGGCAGGCAAGCTGGATACCGCCGCAATGGCTGCCGGGCCGGTCGCAGGTGGCTTGACCGTCGCTGCCGACAAGACCTTCCAGCTGGCCAACTGGGTGCCGGCCGAGAAGAACGCCGCAGGCGCCTGGGTAGGCAATGGTGCCACCGCACGCACCGGTGGTGTGACCCTGGACATGCTGGCCACCACTCAGTACAACGCGGCCTCGGCCACCACTGCCAAGGACCAGGATGGCTATGCCACCGGTGAGCTCGCCGGCCTGACCGTGGATCAGAGCGGCAACCTGTTCGCCAACTTCACCAACGGCCAGAACAAGGTCATCGGTCAGGTGGTGATCGCCAACTTCGCCAACCTGCAGGGGCTGACCCCGGTCGGCGCCACCGCCTGGAAAGAGTCCTACGCTTCGGGCGTGCCGATCATCGGCGAGCCGGACACCGGTACCCTGGGTCGTATCGCGGGCAGTTCCCTGGAAGACTCCAACGTCGACCTGACCGGCGAGTTGGTCAGCCTGATCAAGGCGCAGAGCAACTACCAGGCCAACGCCAAGACCATTTCCACCGAAAGCACCATCATGCAGACCATCATCCAGATGACCTGATGATCGTGGCGTGAAAAAGCCCCTGCTTGCGGGGGCTTTTTCACGTCTGGCACAGCGGAGGGCATAGCCATGAAGAAACTGTCGATGCTCGTGGCGGTGACGGGCGCACTGTTGATCGCGCTCTCGCTGCGCGCCGCGCCGGCGCCCTGGTATCAGTGGCAAAGCCTGGCGACCGGGCGCTACATGTGCTCGGCCACCGATCCTGGCGAGGGCTGGAAGCGTCATTCCGGGCCCTACAACAATGGCGCGTGTCGGAACAACTGACGGGGTGTTGCCGCCTGCGGCAAACATTCGCCGACAAACTGACGCTTTTTGTCTTGGCGTGGCCCTGAATGCCCCGTACTCAAAGGGTTGCGTCAGCTTGGTTCGATATTTGCTTTACCCTTGCCAACGATAGCGCGGCGAGGTTCGCGTAGAGGAGATGCTGTGGACAAGATGCTTTACGTGGCCATGACCGGCGCCAGCCAGAACGCGCTGGCGCAGAAGGCCCATGCCAACAACCTGGCGAACGTTTCCACCAACGGCTTCCAGCGTGACCTGGAGCAGGCGCGTTCGATGCCGGTGTTCGGCGACAGCTTTCCGGCACGCGCCTTCGCCATGACCGAGCGCCCGGCCACCGATTTCAGCGAGGGTGCGCTGGTCGAGACCGGTCGGGAGCTGGATGTGGCGGTTGCCGGCAAGGGTTTCATCGCCGTGCAGGCACCAGACGGTAGCGAAGCCTACGTGCGCACCGGCAGCCTGAACATCGACGCCCTGGGCGTGCTGCGTGCTGGCAACGGCATGCCGGTGATCGGCAATGGCGGTCCCATCGCCATTCCGCCGGAGCAGAAGGTCGAGGTCGGCGACGACGGCACCATCAGCATCCGCGCCATGGGCGAGGATCCGCGGGTGATGGCCGAGGTCGACCGGATCAAGCTGGTCAATCCGGATATCAAGGGGCTTACCAAGGGCCTGGACGGCATGATCCACACCACCAGTGGCCAGCCGGCTGACGCCGATGTCAACGTGCGGGTGGTCTCGGGTTTCCTGGAGTCGAGCAACGTCAATGCCGTCGAGGAAATGACCTCGGTGCTGGCGCTGTCCCGTCAGTTCGAACTGCACGTCAAGATGATGAACGCGGCCAAGGAAGGCGATGAAGCCATGGCTCGGGTTTTGCAAATCGGCTAATTACATTTGAACGGGTGCCGTAAAACAGGCGCACGAGGAGAACATTAAATGCTTCCGGCTCTTTGGGTCGCTAAAACCGGCCTGTCCGCCCAGGACACCAACCTCGCGGTCATCTCCAACAACTTGGCCAACGTCTCGACCACCGGCTTCAAGCGTGATCGTGCCGAGTTCCAGGACCTGCTCTACCAGATCAAGCGCCAGCCTGGCGCGCAGTCCACCCAGGACAGCGAGCTGCCTTCGGGCCTGCAGGTCGGTACCGGTGTGCGCATCGTCGGCACCCAGAAGAGCTTCAATGCCGGCAGCCTGCAGACCACTGAAAACCCGCTGGACATGGCGGTCAACGGTCGCGGTTTCTTCCAGATCCTGCAGCCCGACGGCACCGTGTCGTACACGCGCGACGGTACCTTCCACCTGAACTCCGACGGCCAGATCGTCACCGCCAACGGCTTTGCCCTGGAACCGGCCATCGTCGTGCCGCCAGACGCGCAGACGTTCACCGTCGGCAAGGACGGCACCGTGTCGATCACCACCGTCGGCAACCCGGCCGCGCAGGTCATCGGCAACATCCAGACCGCCGACTTCATCAACCCGGCCGGTCTGCAGGCGATCGGTGGCAACCTGTTCCTGGAGACCGCTGCCAGCGGCGCGCCGCAGGTCGGCACCCCAGGCCTGAACGGCTTCGGCACCACCGAGCAGCAGACCCTGGAAGCGTCCAACGTCAGCACCGTCGAAGAGCTGGTGAACATGATCACCACCCAGCGCGCCTACGAGATGAACTCCAAGGTCATCTCCGCCGCCGACAAGATGCTGTCGTTCGTCACCCAGCAGCTGTAACCCCTGGCGGCCCGCCGGGTGCGGGCCGCTGACCATTCGCTCGCTGTTGCAGCGCCTGTTTTGCCTAGAGGTAAGCGTCATGAAACGTCTGTTGTCCGTGTTCGCCCTGGGGGGGGCGGTATCGTTGGCCGGTTGCGTCGCGCCGACGCCCAAGCCCAACGATCCGTACTACGCGCCGGTCCTGCCGCGCACCCCGTTGCCGGCAGCGGCCAACAACGGCTCGATCTACCAGGCCGGTTTCGAGCAGGGCCTGTATACCGATCGCAAGGCGTTTCGGGTCGGTGACATCATCACCATCACCCTCAACGAGCGCACCTCGGCGAGCAAGAACGCAGGTTCCCAGATCCAGAAGAACAGCAAGGCCAACCTCGGTCTGACCTCGCTGTTCGGTACCGTGCCGAACACCAACAACCCGTTGGGCAGTGGCGACCTCACCCTGGAGGCCGGCTACAGCGGTGACCGTTCCACCAAAGGTGACAGCAAGGCCACCCAGGGCAACACCCTGACCGGCTCGATCACCGTCACCGTGGCCGAGGTGCTGCCCAACGGCATTATCGCCGTGCGTGGCGAGAAGTGGATGACCCTGAACACCGGCGAAGAGCTGGTGCGCATTGCTGGCCTGGTGCGTGCCGACGACATCGCCACCGACAACACCGTGCCGTCCACCCGCGTGGCCGACGCGCGCATCACCTATTCGGGCACCGGCTCGTTTGCCGATGCCAGCCAGCCCGGTTGGCTGGACCGCTTCTTCATCAGCCCGCTCTGGCCTTTCTGAGTACGGATGACCATGTTCAACGCTAGGCGGTTGATTGCCGCGACACTACTTCTGTCCTGTGCGTTCGGCGCCCACGCCGAGCGCTTGAAGGATATCGCCAGCATTTCCGGCGTGCGGGCCAACCAGCTGATCGGCTACGGCTTGGTGGTGGGCCTGAACGGTACCGGTGACCAGACCACCCAGACCCCGTTCACCCTGCAGACCTTCAACAATATGCTGTCACAGTTCGGCATCAAGGTGCCGCCAGGATCGGGCAACGTGCAGTTGAAAAACGTTGCCGCGGTGTCGGTGCATGCCGACCTGCCGGCCTTCGCCAAGCCGGGCCAGGTGATCGACATCACGGTGTCATCGATCGGCAACTCCAAGAGCCTGCGCGGCGGCAGCCTGTTGATGACGCCGCTCAAGGGTATCGACGGCAACGTCTACGCCATCGCCCAGGGCAACCTGGTGGTCGGTGGATTCGACGCCGAAGGCCGTGATGGCTCGAAGATCACCGTCAACGTCCCGTCGGCCGGTCGTATTCCCGGTGGCGCGTCGGTCGAGCGCGCGGTGCCAAGTGGCTTCAACCAGGGCAACAGTCTCACCCTGAACCTCAATCGCCCGGACTTCACCACCGCCAAGCGCATCGTCGACAAGGTCAACGAGCTGCTTGGCCCGGGCGTGGCCCAGGCCGTCGATGGTGGTTCGGTGCGGGTCACCGCGCCGATGGACCCGAGCCAGCGAGTGGACTACCTGTCCATTCTCGAGAACCTGGAGATCGATCCGGGGCAGGCTGTGGCCAAGGTCATCATCAACTCGCGCACCGGTACCATCGTCATCGGCCAGAACGTCAAGGTCTCGCCGGCGGCGGTGACCCACGGCAGCCTGACCGTGACCATCACCGAAGACCCGATCGTCAGCCAGCCGGGGCCGTTCTCCAACGGCCAGACCGCCGTGGTGCCACGCTCGCGGGTCAATGCCGAGCAGGAAGCCAAGCCGATGTTCAAGTTCGGCCCGGGCACCACGCTGGATGAGATCGTCCGCGCGGTGAACCAGGTCGGCGCAGCGCCGAGCGACCTGATGGCGATCCTCGAAGCCCTGAAGCAGGCCGGTGCGTTGCAAGCCGACCTGATCGTGATCTGAGGACGCCAGGGATGAATCCGAAAAGCCTGATCTCCGGCGCGTCCGACAGTGGGGCCTTCACCGACCTCAATCGGTTGAGTTCGCTCAAAGCTGGCGATCGCGACAGCGAGGGCAACATCCGCAAGGTGGCCCAGGAATTCGAGTCGTTGTTCGTCAGCGAGATGCTCAAGGCGTCGCGCAAGGCCACCGATGTGATGGCCGACGAAGACAGCCCGATGAACAGCGACACGGTCAAGCAGTACCGTGACATGTATGACCAGCAACTGGCGGTGAGCATGTCCCGCCAGGGTGGCGGCATTGGCCTGCAGGATGTGCTGGTGCGTCAGCTGAGCAAGCAGAAGCACAGCGTGAACTCCAGCCCATTCCCGCGCACCGACGGTGCCGCTCCGGTGCTCTGGGGCAGTCGCGTGGCCGCGCCGGTGCACGGCGAGCAGCCCGCTGCCGGGCGCAACGACGTCGCTGCCCTCAATTCGCGGCGCCTGGCCTTGCCGGGCAAGCTGACCGACCGATTGCTGGCTGGGATCGTGCCGTCCGCCGCCAGTGCCGGCGCCGCGGGCAGCGACACGGCCCTGCCCAGTCGCAGTGGCCCCACGCTCGCCGGCGTCGCCCGGGGCGACTGGCAACCGGCGCAGGCGTTCGCCGCGCCGCGCGAGGGTGTGCGCATTCTGGGCCGGGCCGTGGCCCAGCCGCCGCTGGCGCCGAGCAAGGCGTTCAGCGACAGCGATGCCTTCGTCGCCACCATGCTGCCGATGGCCGAGCAGGCGGCCAAGCGCATCGGTATCGACCCGCGCTACCTCGTGGCCCAGGCTGCGCTGGAAACTGGTTGGGGCAAGTCGGTCATGCGCAATCCCGACGGCAGTAGCAGCCACAACCTGTTCGGCATCAAGGCCACCGGTAACTGGCAGGGTGGCGAGGCCCGGGCGATCACCAGCGAGTTCCGTGGTGGGCAGTTCGTCAAGGAGACGGCGGCGTTCCGTTCCTACGACTCCTACCAGGACAGCTTCCACGATCTGGTCAGCCTGTTGCAGAACAACAACCGCTATAAAGATGCCGTCGGCGCCGCCGATAACCCGGAACAGTTTGCAAGAGAGCTGCAGAAGGCTGGCTACGCGACCGATCCGGACTACGCCCGCAAGATCATCAGCATTGCCCGGCAGCTGCGGCCAACCCAGGAATACGCCATGGCCGGCACTAACACGAATCTATAAGGATTGAAGCATGTCTCTGATCTCGATCGGGCTTTCCGGCCTGAATGCCAGCCAGACCGCGCTGTCCATCACCGGTAACAACATCGCCAACGCGGCCGTCTCGGGTTACTCGCGTCAGCAGACCATCCAGACCACGGGGCCGTCGCACAATATCGGCACGGGCTTCGTCGGCACTGGTACCACGTTGTCGGATGTGCGTCGTATCTACAACGCCTACCTGGACAACCAGCTGCAGACCTCCACCTCGTTGAATACCGATGCGGCGGCGTTCCAGGATCAGATCACCGGCATCGACAAGCTGCTGGCCGAAAGCGACACCGGTATCAGCTCGGTGCTGACCGCGTTCTTCTCGGCCCTGCAGACCGCCTCGGCCAAGCCCAGCGACGTCGCCTCGCGCCAGCTGCTGCTGACCCAGGCGCAGACCCTGAGCAACCGCTTCAATGCCATCTCCAGCCAGATGAGCAAGCAGAACGACAGCATCAACAGCCAGCTGGACACCCTGTCGGGCCAGGTCAACAAGCTGACCTCGAGCATCGCCGATCTCAACAAGCAGATCACCCAGCTGTCGGCCTCCGGTGCCTCACCGAACAACCTGCTCGACGCCCGCAGCGAAGCGGTTCGCCAGCTCAACGAACTGGTCGGCGTCACCGTGCAGGAGCGTGACGGCAACTACGACGTGTACCTGGGCAACGGCCAGTCGCTGGTCACCGGCAACCGCGCCAACACCCTGACCGCCGTGCCGAGCGCCGCGGACCAGAGCCAGTACAGCCTGCAGATCAACTACCCGACCTTCTCCTCGGATGTCACCTCGGTGGTCACCGGCGGGCAGATCGGTGGCTTGCTGCGCTACCGCAACGACGTGCTCACCCCGTCGATGAACGAGCTGGGACGTGTCGCCCTGGTGGTGGCCGACAGCATCAACAGCCAGCTGGGGCAGGGCCTGGATGCCAACGCGCAGTTCGGCAGCGCGCTGTTCTCCAGCATCAACAGTGCCCTGGCGATCAGCCAGCGCAGCCTGGCCTCCACGAACAACAGTGCAGGCTCCGGCAACCTGGATGTGACCATCGCCAACAGCGGTGCGCTCACCACCTACGACTACGAGGTCAAGTTCACGGGCCCGAACCAGTACAGCGTGCGCCGTTCCGACGGCACCGACATGGGCAACTTCGACCTGACCACCACGCCGCCGCCGGTGATCGACGGTTTCACCTTGAAACTGAACGGTGGCGGCCTGGCCGCTGGCGACACCTTCAAGGTGAGCCCGACCCGTTCGGCGGCAGGCTCCATCAATACCGTGCTCACCGATGCCAACAAGCTCGCCTTCGCCGGGCCGATCAATGGCATTGTGGGTAGTGGCAATACCGGCTCCGGCACCATCACCCAGCCAAACCTGGGAGCCAAGCTGGATATCTATGGTGGCGCCGACACTGCGCTGATCCAAGATTCGATCAAGCATTCCATGCCGGTACGCATGGTGTTCCAGGCCGCCAGCGGAGGTACGCAGGGCTACACCCTGTACGACTCCAAGGGTAACTCCATCGGCACAGGCACCATCGTGCCTGGTCAGGATAACAAGCTGACCATCAATGTGCCGATGCGCGATGCCAGCGGTGCGCCGATCCTCGATGGTAGCGGCAACCCGCGGACCTTCAGCGTCGAGACCACCGTCGGCGGCAGCCCGGCGACCAACGACAGCTTTACCTTTGGCTTCAATGCCGACGGCAAGTCCGATAACCGCAACGCCCAGGCGCTGCTGGGGCTGCAGACCAAATCCACCGTCGGCGTGACCTCCGGCGGCGGCTCCAGCTTCACTTCGGCCTACGCCTCGCTGGTCGAGCGGGTCGGGGCCAAGGCCAACCAGGCCAAAATCGATACCGTTGCGACCAAGGCCGTGCTCGATGCGGCCAAGGAAAGCCGCAACGGGGTTTCCGGTGTCAACCTGGACGATGAGGCAGCCAACCTGATCAAGTTCCAGCACTACTACACCGCGTCGTCGCAGATCATCAAGGCGGCGCAGGAAACCTTCAGCATCCTGATCAACGCATTGTAAGGAGTAGCCATCGTGCGTATTTCCACCGCTCAGTTCTATGAGTCGAGCGCCAGTAGCTACACCAAGAACTTCGCCGACCTGATGAAGAGCAAGACGCAGATCGACAGCGGCGTGCGCATCCAGACCGCTGCCGACGATCCGGTCGGCGCCGCGCGCCTGCTCCTGCTGCAACAGCAGCAAGCGCTGCTCAAGCAGTACGACGGCAATATGACCACGGTGAACAACTCGCTGCTGCAGGAAGAGAGCGTGCTGAGCACCATCAACGATGCCATGCAGCGCGCCAGCGAGCTGGCCCTGCGTGCCGGTGGCGCTGGCGTGACCGATGCTGATCGCGTCTCCATCAGCAGCGAGCTCAAGGAGATCGAGGCCAACATCTTCGGCCTGCTCAATTCGCGCGATGCCAACGGCGACTACATGTTCGGTGGCACCAAGACCTCGTCGCCACCCTATGTGCGCAATGCCGATGGCACCTACAGCTACCAGGGCGACCAGACCCAGCTGAGCCTGCAGGTGTCCGACACCCTGAGCCTGGCGACCAACGACACCGGCTTCAGCATCTTCGATTCGGCCAAGAACAAGAGCCGTACCCAGTCCACCCTGGTGACGCCGCCGGTCGATGACGGCAAGGTCGCGCTCTCGCCGGGCCTGCTGACCTCGAACAACACCTACAACAGCAGCTTCACCGCTGGCCAGCCGTACAAGATCACCTTCACCAGCGCCACCCAGTACACGGTGACCGATGCTCTGGGTAACGACATCACTGCCGAGACGCCCACCAATGGCACCTTCGACAGTAAGGCCGAGGGTGGCAATCGTATCGCGCTGCGCGGCGTCGAGTTCGAGATCACCGCCTCGCTGAAAGAAGGCGATGATGCCAATGCCGTCTTCGCTGGCCGCGAGTTCAGCGTGCAGGCCCGCCCCGATACGCTCACGACCGTGCGTGGTGCCGGCAACCCGTCCAGTGCGCAGGTCACCAGCGGCGCCGTGACCGACCCGGCCGCCTACAGCAGTACCTTCCCGAGTGATGGGGCGGTGATCAAGTTCACCGGTGCCAACACCTACGAGTTCTATGCCCAGCCTTTGACTGCGGACAGCAAACCCGTTGCCAGCGGTACCTTCACCGCGCCGTCGCTGACGGTGGCGGGGGTGACCTACCAGGTATCCGGTACGCCGCAGACGGGTGACCAGTTCGCGGTCAATGCCAACAACCACCAGAACCAGAGCGTGCTGGAGACCATCAGCCAGCTGCGTGCGGCGTTGGATGCGCCGCCAGGCACCTCGGGCGACAATACCGCCATCAAGAACGCCGTAGCCTCGGCTGTGGCCAACCTGGCCAGTGCCCGCGAGCAGGTGGATATCACCCGTGGTTCGATCGGTGCTCGTGGCAACTCGCTCGATATCCAGCGCCAGGAAAACACCAGCCTGAGCACGGCCAACAAGGTCACCCAGGATGCCATCGGCAACACCGACATGGCCGACGCCTCGATCATGCTGACCCTGCAGCAGGCCATGCTCGAAGCTTCCCAGCTGGCCTTCTCGCGTATTTCGCAACTGAGCCTGTTCAACAAGCTCTGATCGCGATCCGCGTCAGGAAAGCCCCGGCCAGCGCCATGCTGCCGGGGCTTTTTCGTGTCTGGCGCGCGGTGGTGGCAGGGGTTTGGCGATAATTGACTGTGACTAATGAGTCAAATCGTGCATCTTCCCTGTATTCTATGCGGCAGTTGCTGCAGCATTTTGTTACCGGTGCGCAAAGGGCAAGCCTGGTGTCGGCCTGTCCGGGGCGCATTGCCCTCGACCCGGTAGTCGGCGCCCTCAATTCATCGAGTGGCGGCGGCATTTTTCAAGGTAGTTGTCGCGTCAACCGTCTAACTATGCCGCCATTTTCTCGTTCTGTTGCTCTCGATCCGGGTTCAACAACACGGTGCCGATCGGTTCCCAGTTACGCGTCCGGCCTGACCACCGCTCCGGTTTGTTTTCCTTGGCTCGTTCGTACAACTCATGTCGCCGGGCCAAGACCTGATGGTCCAGCCCTCGATGCCGCTCAGCCGGTGTGACGAACCGGATGCGGCTATGTCGGTGCTCGTTGTTGTACCACCGCATAAAATTCCTCACCCAAGCCCGAGCAGCATCCAGACTGGCAAAACCATCCAGCGGCCATTGCGGGCAGTATTTCAGCGTTCTAAACAGCGACTCCGAGTAGGGATTGTCGTTGCTCACACGCGGTCGGCCCCGCGAAGGCGTGATGCCCAGGTCGTACATCTTGCTCAGCAGCGTCACCGATTTCATCGGCGCTCCGTTGTCCGAGTGCAGCACCAGCGGTTCGTGTAAACACTGCTCACCGATCACGCTGCGTTGCAGCAGCGCGGCGGCTTTTTCACCGCTTTCCGCGTCGTAGACCTCCCAGCCCACGGCCTTGCGGCTGTAAATATCCTCGATCAGATAGAGGTAGTAATACTTTCCGCGTATCGGCGAGGGCAGATACGTGATGTCCCACGACCACACCTGATTGGGCGCTTTGGCCGCATGCGTTGTCGGTGCTGCGTGCCTTCTGGGCCGCTGGCTGCGGCCTCGATGTTGTTGTTGGCCTGCCGCACGTAGAACGCGATAAAACGTCGCCTCCGACGCCACATAACGCCCTTGATCGGCCAGCCGCGGCACGATCTGGCTCGGCGGCAAGTGGGCGTACTCCGGGCTGTTACACAGCGTCACAATGGTCTGACGCTCGACTTCGCTCAGTGCATTTCGCGGTGTTGGCCGTGTGACAATCGTTCGGGCATCGGCCTGGATAACCTCTGTTTCAGTCCAACGTTGCAAAGTCCGCAGCGATAGACCGATTTCCTGGCACGCCCTGATTTTTCTGGCTCCTGCCGCCACCGCGCTACCCAGCCAGGCAACGATTAACTGGCGCTCTGGCAAAGATGTTAGTTGTCCTCGTTGTCGTTCGTCCCCCAGTAGTCGTTGAGCTTTTTTCGCAGCACCAACAACGCGGCTGTTTCAGCGAGCGCCTTGTCTTTGCGGCGCAGTTCGCGCTCAAGTTCCTGGATGCGTTTCTTGTCCTTGCGAGATTGCTCGCGATCTTCTTTTTGCTGAGCCTTTGTCGATTTCTGGCCGGTGATAAAAGCTTGTCGCCAAGCCGTGATTTGTTCGGGGTAAAGACCTTTGCGGCGGCAATACTCGCCGAGGTCGATCTCGGACAAACCGGCGGCTTCAAGCACGACAGCAAACTTGGTTTCGGCTGACCAGTTCTCGGTCAACGGCTTGTTTTCGGACACTGCATTTCCTTCAGAACTGAGCTGCTTGCGCCAGTTGGACAAAGACATTTCGCTGACCCCTTCGCGCCGGGAAACCTCGGCCATCGACAGGTTCAGCGGGGGAAGCAGCATTTTAAGTAATGCGGCTCTGCGTTCAGGTGAATAGTACGGCACGACCAGTCTCTTTCCGCCCCCGATATGCTTTTTTAGGAAAAATCGGAGAGGCGACAACTATCCTGACACCGGGGGGCGGTCTTTGGCTGTTTTCATTGGGAAGCCAGAATGATTGGCATCAAAAGCATCGCGAGTTACGTGCCCACCGCTGGCCTGGACAACTACGTCCAGGGTGCGAAGTTCGGCAAGGACGAAGAGTTCATGTTCGGCAAGATCGGCGCCTCCTTCCTGCCGCGCAAGGCCGAGGAGCAGGAAACGTCCGACCTGTGCGTGGAGGCTGCCCGGGCGCTGTTCGCCAACAACCCCGAGCTCGATCCGCAGTCGATCGATGTACTGATCGTGGTCACCCAGAACGGTGACGAAGAAGGCCTGCCGCACACCGCGGCGATCGTCCAGAACAAGCTGGGCCTGTCGACCCGCGTGGCGGCCTTCGACGTGTCGCTGGGCTGCTCGGGTTATGTCTATGGCCTGTACGCCATCAAGGGCTTCATGCAGGCGGCGGGGTTGAAAAACGGCCTGCTGATCACTGCCGACCCGTATTCGAAGATCGTCGATCCGGAAGACCGCAACACCACCATGCTGTTCGGTGACGCCGCCACGGCCACCTGGATGGGCGAGAACGCTGTCTGGCAGCTGGGCGAGGCGCGTTTCGGCACCGATGGCTCGGGTGCCGAGCACCTCAAAGTCAGCGATGGCACCTTCTTCATGAACGGTCGCCAGGTGTTCAACTTCGCCCTGGTCAAGGTGCCGGCGCACCTGCATGAGCTGCTGGCGGCCAGCGGTTTGCAGTCTTCGGACATCGATGCGTTCTGCATTCACCAGGGCAGCGCGGCGATCGTCGATGCCGTGGCGCGGCGCTTCGAGGAGCAGCATCCGGAGAAGTTCGTCAAGGACATGCTCGAGACTGGCAACACCGTGTCCTCCAGCGTGCCGCTGCTGCTGCAGAAGCACATGTTCGACAGTAGCTGGAAGCGCGTGGCCATCAGCGGCTTTGGCGTGGGCCTGTCGTGGGGTTCGGCGATTCTCTATCGCGGCTGATTCGCGAAGGCCTCGAAAAAACGCCTGGCGTGCCCCGCCAGGCGTTTTTTTATGCGTGGAAGATCGCCCTGTAGGAGCGTGCTTGCCCCGTGAGGGGCTGCAAAGCAGCCCCTGATCGGCAACCGCCAAATCAATAACCCCCTGATTTCATGGGGGTGGCGGGGTGATGGCATTTTTTTTTCGAAAATGCCCTCAAGCAACCCACGCAGACGACGATAACCATTACGAAGGTTCTCTAGGCCATACCCGGCGGATGCCAGGGCCGGAAGCCGCAGTACCCATCCAACGAGGATTTCGTCATGGCTTTAACTGTAAACACCAACATTGCTTCGGTTACTACTCAGGTTAACCTGAACAAGGCCAGCACTGCCCAGACCACTTCGATGCAGCGCCTGTCTTCCGGCCTGCGCATCAACAGCGCCAAAGACGACGCTGCCGGCCTGCAGATCGCCAACCGTCTGACCAGCCAGATCAACGGCCTGGGCCAGGCAGTGAAGAACGCCAACGACGGTATCTCGATCGCCCAGACCGCCGAAGGCGCAATGCAGGCTTCGACCGAAATCCTGCAGAAAATGCGTACCCTGGCCCTGTCCTCGGCCACCGGCTCCCTGAGCGCCGACGACCGTAAGTCGAATAACGACGAATACCAGGCTCTGACCTCCGAGCTGAACCGTATCTCCGCCACCACCACCTTCGGTGGCCAGAAGCTGCTGGACGGCTCCTACGGCACCAAGGCCATCCAGGTCGGCGCGAACGCCAACGAAACCATCAACCTGACTCTGGAAAACGTTGCTGCCAGCAACATCGGCTCCCAGCAAATCAAGAGCGTTGCTATCACTCCTAACGCCACTGGCGTTGCCGCTGGTGCTATCACCGTGACCGGTAACGGTCAGACCGCCAACGTAGCTGTAGCTGCGGGTGACTCGGCAAAAACCATCGCTGCAAACATGAACGGTGCAATCGGTGGTCTGACTGCCACTGCCAGCACTGAAGTTCAGCTGGGCGTTGATGCCACGGCTATCGCTGGTGCTGCTGGCGCTCAGGCTAACTTTGACCTCACCGTGGGCGGCCAAACCGTCAAGATCATCGGTGTTACCAATACTGCCAACCTGGCTGAACAGCTGAAGTCCAACGCCGCCAAGCTGGGTATCAGCGTCAACTACGACGAGGGCAAAGGCTCGCTGTCGATCAAGTCCGATACCGGTGAGAACATCAAGTTCAATGCCGCTGACGCTGGCGCTGTGGCAGGCATCACTGCCAACACCCGTGCCGGCGATGGCACCTACGCCGCTGCTGGTACCGCTCTGGTTGCCGCTGGTGCTGACTTGATCGCAACTGGCGCGGTATCGCTGGACTCCGCCAAGGGCTACGCTCTGAACGGTGCTGGCGTAACTGGTCTGTTCGGTGCAGGTACCGCAGCTTCTTCGGTCAAGACCACCATCTCCAACACCGACGTCACCGACGCCACCAAGGCTCAGAACGCCCTGGCCGTTATCGACAAGGCTATCGGTTCGATCGACAGCGTCCGTTCGGGTCTGGGTGCTACCCAGAACCGTCTGACCACCACCGTCGACAACCTGCAGAACATCCAGAAGAACTCCACCGCTGCCCGTTCGACCGTGCAGGACGTGGACTTCGCTTCGGAAACTGCAGAGCTGACCAAGCAGCAGACCCTGCAGCAGGCTTCCACCGCGATCCTGTCGCAGGCTAACCAGCTGCCATCCTCGGTCCTGAAACTGCTCCAGTAATTCAGGCGCCTGAGTAAGAGGTGGAAGGGCGCGTTTACGTGCCCTTTCGCTTTTTTGACATGAGGAGTTCGAAGCATGGACATGAGTGTCAAGCTGAACCAGGTGTATCCTCCGGTGCTGCCTCAGGCAGTGACGACTGCCAAGGACTCACAGGTGCCTGCCAAGGTGCCGGAAGCCGGGGCCGTCGATGACAAGCCGCACACCCGCGAGGACCTGGAGAAGGCGGTTGGCGATATCCGTGATTTCGTCCAGTCGAGCCAGCGCAAGCTGGATTTTTCAATCGATGATTCCACCGGCCGGGTCGTGGTCAAGGTGATCGCCACCGAATCTGGTGATGTGATCCGCCAACTCCCGTCGGAAACGGCGCTGAAGCTGGCACAAAGCCTCAGCGAAGCTGGCAGCCTGCTGTTTGACGGCAAGGCGTAAGCTGGCATGATTTTTGTTGCTGTCGGTCATTTACGGCGTGTAGTCGTCAAGGACCCGGCAGCTACCGAACAAGGAGAGCAATGATGGCAGGTTCAACAATCAGCGGTATCGGATCGGGCATCGATACCCAGGCGATTGTGAAGTCCCTGGTGGACGCGCAAAAGGCGCCGAAGCAGGCACAGATCAATACCCAGACACTGAAGGCAACCACCACATTGTCCTCGATCGGCAAGATCCAGGCGGCCCTGGATGCTTTCCGTGGCGCGTTGACCACTATGACTAACGACAACAGCTTCGGCGGTCTGGTGCTGAAGTCCTCGGATGAGAAGGTCGCTACCATCACCGCGGGCGCAGGCGCGGCCAATGGTTCGTTCAACCTGCATGTGGAGCAGTTGGCGTCTGCATCCAAAGTGGCCACCAAGGTGTATGCCGGTGGTTCGAATGCCGTGGTCAATCCCGGTACCACCAGCACCAAGCTGACCATTACCCAGAATGGCAAGAATCACGATATCAGCGTCCCGCCGGGCGCCACGCTGCAGCAAGTGCGCGAGGCGATCAATAGCCAGTTCGGGACTGCGGGTCTGAGTGCCAACGTCATGACCGATGCCTCGGGTTCGCGTCTGGTTATCACGTCCACCAAGATGGGGGTGGGGTCCGATATCACCCTGTCGGGGAATTCGGGGCTCGAAATTGGGTCGACCGTTGTGGAGGAGCCCAAGAATGCCAAGTACACGCTCGATGGTATCTCCATGGAGTCCAAGAGCAATGACATCAGCGATGCGATCAGTGGCCTGAATATCAAGCTGGTGGGGGTTTCCGAAAAGGACAAGGGCACAGGCAATTTCATCAAGACCAACCTGTCGCTGACCACCAGCGCCACTGCGTTGAAGTCGGGCCTGAAAGGCTTTATCGACACTTACAACGCGCTGATCAAGGCCGTCAACGCCGAGACCAAGGTGACCAAGAACGCCGACGGTACCGTGACTGCCGCCGCGCTCACTGGCGATGCGTCCATGCGTGCATTGATGTCTTCGATTCGCCAAGAGATGAACATGCTTGCCGGTAACGGCACACTGAAGTCGCTCGCCGCCTTTGGCGTCACCTCATCCCAGGATGGCGGTACGCTCACCCTGGACGACAAGAAGTGGGACAAGGCCGCGGCCACCAACGCCGCCGACCTGACCAGCATCTTCAATGGCAAGGATGGCCTGCTGGCGCGTCTGCAGAAGGCCACCGAGCCCTATGCCAAGGCCAGCACCGGCACCCTGGCCGAGCGCTCCAAGGCCTTGTCCGAAAGCCTGACCAAGCTCAAGACCGAGCAGGACACGCTGGATACGCGTATGGAAGCCCTGCGCGTCAGCCTGCAGGACAAGTACAACAGCATGGATACCCTGGTCTCCCAGTTGCGCCAGCAGCAGAACAACGTGCTGGGCACGCTCAACGCACTGAACAATGCAAAGAACGATAAATAATCCGTGAAGGTCCCGTGAAGTCCGGGCATGATGTCCGGCTTCGCCTCGGCGGCAGGTAAAGTTTTCCGTCGCCGGCCCGATAGAAGGACTATGAAACCAGTCGTTTTTGCCCGCTACGAGGTCGCAAGATGAATCCCATGAGAGCCCTTCGGCAGTACCAGAAGGTCAATTCCCATGCCCAGATTTCCGAAGCAACGCCCCATCGCCTGGTGCAGATGCTGATGGAGGGTGGGCTCGATCGCATGGCCCAGGCCAAAGGTGCGCTGGCCCGCGGCGACATCGCTGAAAAAGGCCTGATGCTGGGCAAGGCCATCGACATCATCATCGGCCTGAACGACGGCCTGGATGCGCAGAAGAGCGCGGACCCTGCCTATATCGAGCAGCTGTCGAGCCTCTACGCCTACATGACCAATCGCCTGATGCAGGCCAATATCGACAACGACCCGGCGATCATCGACGAGGTCGCGCAATTGCTGATCACCGTCAAAAGCGGCTGGGACGCGATCGCCGAAGCGCAACAAGCCGGCTGAGCCGGACAGGGAGAGCAAGGTGAGCAGCGAACTGCAACGATTCGACGAGACCCGCGACGCACTGCTGAACGCTCTGAGTGCCAAGGACTGGGATGCCATCGGCAGGCTCGACGAGAGCTGCCGCACCTGCATCGACGACATGCTCGGCGCGCCAGCGCTGGATGAAGAGCTGGTCAAGGAGCGCTTGGAAGGGTTGTTGCAGGTCTATCGCGAACTGCTCGACGCGACCATCGGCGAGCGCCAGGCCATCGCCGATGAAATGACCCAGATCAATCAAGCAAAGAATGCGTCGAAGGTTTACCATTTGTTCAGTTAATATGCACCGGACTGAGCAAAAGGCGCCATAAATTTGACTGTGCAGGCCTTTTTGACTTTACTAGTGGCTGTTTTCGAAATTCAGACGTCCGAACACTGACCATTCAGTCGGAATGATGTCGTGCACGCCCTCCGGGCGCCGATATGACTAGGGAAGTTGCTATTGCATGTGGCGTGAAACCAAGATTCTCCTGATCGATGACGACAGCGAACGCCGCCGCGATCTGGCGGTGGTCCTGAATTTTCTCGGCGAAGATAACCTCTCCTGTTCCAGCGGCGACTGGCAGCAGGTGGTCGAGGGTTTGTCTTCCAGTCGCGAAGTGCTGTGCGTCCTGATCGGGACCGTGAATGCTCCGGCCAGCGTGCTGGGGCTCCTTAAGACAGTGGTCGGGTGGGATGAGTTCCTTCCGGTTCTGCTTTTGGGTGAAATTTCTTCCGCGGAGTTCCCTGAGGACCTGCGTCGGCGCGTGCTCTCCAATCTCGAGATGCCGCCGAGCTACAGCCAGTTGCTCGACTCCCTGCACCGTGCCCAGGTCTACCGCGAGATGTATGACCAGGCCCGTGAGCGTGGTCGTCAGCGCGAGCCCAACCTGTTCCGTAGCCTGGTGGGCACCAGCCGTGCCATCCAGCATGTGCGGCAGATGATGCAGCAGGTCGCCGACACCGACGCCAGCGTGCTGATCCTCGGCGAGTCCGGCACCGGCAAGGAGGTGGTGGCGCGCAACCTGCACTACCACTCCAAGCGCCGCGAGGCGCCGTTCGTGCCGGTCAACTGCGGGGCGATTCCGGCGGAATTGCTCGAGAGCGAATTGTTCGGTCATGAGAAGGGCGCCTTCACCGGGGCGATCACCAGTCGTGCCGGGCGTTTCGAGCTGGCCAACGGCGGCACGCTGTTCCTCGACGAGATCGGCGACATGCCGCTGCCGATGCAGGTCAAGCTGCTGCGTGTGCTGCAGGAGCGCACTTTCGAGCGGGTCGGCAGCAACAAGACCCAAAGTATCGACGTGCGCATCATCGCCGCGACGCACAAGAACCTCGAGACCATGATCGAGGACGGGACCTTCCGCGAAGACTTGTATTACCGGCTGAACGTGTTCCCCATCGAGATGGCGCCATTGCGTGAGCGGGTGGAAGACATCCCGTTGCTGATGAACGAGCTGATCTCGCGCATGGAGCACGAGAAACGCGGCTCGATCCGCTTCAACTCCGCATCGATCATGTCGCTGTGCCGTCACGGCTGGCCGGGCAACGTCCGTGAGCTGGCCAACCTGGTGGAGCGCATGGCGATCATGCATCCGTACGGGGTGATCGGCGTGGCGGAACTGCCGAAGAAGTTCCGCTACGTGGATGACGAAGACGAGCAACTGGTCGACAGCCTGCGTTCCGATCTCGAGGAGCGCGTGGCGATCAACGGGCATGCGCCGAACTTCGCCAGCCATGCCATGCTGCCGCCCGAAGGGTTGGATTTGAAGGACTATCTTGGCAGCCTGGAGCAGGGGCTGATCCAGCAGGCGCTGGACGATGCCAATGGCATCGTCGCCCGGGCCGCCGAGCGCCTGCGCATCCGCCGCACCACGCTGGTGGAGAAGATGCGCAAGTACGGCATGAGCCGCCAGGGTGGCGAGGAGCAGGCGGACGACTGATCCCGCCGGGTTTTGGCGCAATGGCCGGGTGCTTGACAACCCCGGTCATTGCGCTCGGTCAACAAGCCCACAGCTGATTGCCCCCATCTCCGGCACGGCTATTGCTACACCGCTGGCAACATACCGTTTTTATGACGGTCAGCCATGCGAGAGAGCACGATGCCCCAGGCCGCCCACCGTTCCCATTCCTCCGATCCGCGAGGACACACCCCGCTCGAGCAGGAAAGCCGGCAGGGTCTCGAGCAGGCGTTCGCCCTGTTCGACCAGGTTTCCAGCCAGCTCAGCCAGTCCTACAACATGCTTGAGACGCGCGTCAGCGAGCTCAAGGGCGAACTGGCAGTGGTCAGCGCCCAGCGCATGGCCGAACTGGACGAAAAGGAGCGCCTGGCCAACCGCCTGCAGAACCTGCTGGACCTGCTGCCGGGCGGGGTGATCGTGATCGATGGCGAGGGCTATGTGCGCGAGGCCAATCCGGCGGCTTGCGAGTTGCTGGGCGAGCCGCTGGTCGGTGTGCTCTGGCGGCATGTGATCGCCCGCAGTTTCGCGCCGCGTGAGGATGACGGCCACGAGGTCTCGCTGCGTGACGGACGCCGTCTGTCCATTGCCACGCGTTCCCTCGATGCCGAGCCCGGCCAGTTGGTGCTGCTCAATGACCTGACCGAAACCCGGCGCCTGCAGGACCAGTTGGCGCGCCACGAGCGCCTGTCGTCACTGGGGCGCATGGTCGCGTCCCTGGCCCACCAGATCCGTACGCCACTCTCGGCGGCGATGCTGTATGCCGGTCACCTGGCCGACCCGCAGCAGGCGCTGGCGGAGGAGACCCGTCAGCGTTTCGCCGGCAACCTCAAGGAGCGCCTGCACGAACTGGAGCATCAGGTGCGCGACATGCTGGTGTTCGCCCGCGGCGAGTTGCCCCTGAGCGACCGCATCAGCCCGAAAGCGCTGTTCCAGGCGTTGCAGCAGGCGGCCCATGCCCATGTCCAGGGGCATGCCGTGCGCTGGCAGTGCGACAGTCATCTTGGCGATTTGCTGTGCAACCGCGACACCCTGGTTGGCGCGCTGCTCAACCTGATCGAAAACGCCCTGCAGGCCAGTCATGAGCCGGCGCGAATCAAGGTCCATCTGTCCCGTCGCGACGATAGCCTGCGCATCTGCGTGAGTGATGCCGGCAGCGGCATCGACGCGCAACTGCTGACGCGTCTTGGCGAGCCGTTCCTGACCACCAAGGCTACCGGCACCGGCCTGGGGCTGGCAGTGGTTCAGGCCGTGGTGCGGGCGCACCGTGGCACGCTGGGCCTGCGCTCCAAGCCTGGGCGTGGCACCTGTGTCACCGTGGTGTTGCCGCTGATCGACAGCCGGCTGGAGGCAGGTCAATGAGTGTCAAGGTTCTGCTGGTGGAGGACGATCGGGTCCTGCGCCAGGCGCTGGCCGATACCTTGGAAATCGGCGGCTTCTGCCTGCGCGCCGTCGGCAGCGCCGAAGACGCCTTGCTGGCGGTGACCGAGGAGTCGTTCAGTCTGGTGGTCAGCGACGTGAACATGCCGGGCATGGATGGTCACCAGCTGTTGGCGCAGCTGCGCCGCAACCACCCGCAACTCCCGGTGCTGCTGATGACCGCCCATGCGGCGGTTGAGCGGGCCGTTGAGGCCATGCGCCAAGGGGCTGTCGACTATCTGGTCAAGCCCTTCGAGCCCAAGGCGTTGATCAGCCTGGTGGCGCGGCATGCCGTCGGTGCCGGTGCGTCAGCGGGCGAGGAGGGGCCGGTGGCTTGCGAGCCTGCAAGTCGGCAATTGCTGGAATTGGCAGCCAGGGTCGCGCAAAGCGATTCAACGGTGTTGATTTCCGGTGAGTCGGGGACTGGCAAGGAGGTGCTGGCGCGCTATATCCATCAGCAGTCGCGGCGCGTGGACCAGCCGTTCGTGGCGATCAACTGCGCGGCGATCCCGGACAACATGCTTGAGGCGACACTGTTCGGTCACGAGAAGGGGGCGTTCACCGGCGCCATCGCCGCCCAGGCCGGCAAGTTCGAGCAGGCCGACGGCGGCACCCTGCTGCTCGACGAGATTTCCGAAATGCCGCTGGGCCTGCAGGCCAAGCTGCTGCGCGTGCTGCAGGAGCGTGAGGTCGAGCGCGTCGGTGGGCGCAAGCCCATCGCCCTGGATATCCGCATTCTCGCCACGACCAACCGCGACCTGGCGGGTGAAGTGGCGGCCGGGCGCTTCCGAGAAGACCTGTACTACCGTCTTTCGGTTTTCCCCATGGCTTGGCGGGCGCTGCGTGAGCGTCCAGCCGATATCGTGCCGTTGGCCGAGCGTTTGCTGGCGCGCCATGCGCAGAAAATGCGCCATGCCCAGGTGCGCTTGTCCGCCGAAGCGCGGGCGTGCCTGCAAGCCTACGCCTGGCCGGGCAATGTGCGTGAACTGGATAACGCCATACAGCGGGCGCTGATCCTCCAGCAGGGGGGCGTCATCGAGGCGGCGGATTTCTGTCTGGCTGGCGCCATTCCATTGTCGGTGCCGAAAATGGCCACTATTGAGCCATTATCTGTCGAGCCGGCTGCCGAGGTCGGGGGGCTGGGCGACGACATGCGTCGTCACGAGTTCCAGATGATCATCGACACCCTGCGCGCCGAGCGCGGGCGTCGCAAGGAGGCTGCCGAGCGTCTCGGGATCAGTCCACGCACCTTGCGCTACAAGCTGGCGCAGATGCGTGACGCTGGTCTGGATGTCGAGGCCAGCCTGTTTGGTTGATACGTCGTTTTGAATGTTTTTCGGGTTGGCTGGCACTCCTCTTGCTAGCACCAACCCATTCGCTGCATGAGTGTCAAAAAAAGTGCGGCAGCCGGAGAGAGAAGTCCATGACCCAAGGTGTTGAATTCAATCGTCTGATGTTGGACATGCGCGCCATGCAGGCCGAAGCCATGTCCCAGCCCAAGGTTGCCGCCGCGCCTGAGCTGGCGCCCGGCCAGAGCAGCTTCGCCGACATGCTCGGCCAGGCCATTGGCAAGGTGCATGAAACGCAACAGGCTTCCTCCCAGCTGGCCAACGCCTTCGAGATCGGCAAGAGCGGTGTCGACCTGACCGATGTGATGATCGCCTCGCAGAAGGCTTCGGTGTCGTTCCAGGCCCTGACCCAGGTACGCAATAAACTGGTACAGGCGTACCAGGACATCATGCAGATGCCGGTATAAGGGCGAGAGTGAGTCATGGCCGAAGCAGTCGTCGATAACGCCCCCGCCAAGAGTGGCCCGCCAGCAGCCAAGCCGCCGCTGTTCGGCATGGCATTTCTGGAAAACATCTCGCAGATGCCCATGCTGCGTCAGGTCGGCCTGCTGGTCGGGCTGGCCGCCAGCGTGGCCATCGGCTTTGCCGTGGTGCTCTGGTCGCAGCAGCCGGACTACCGGCCGCTGTACGGCAGCTTGGCGGGCATGGACACCAAGCAGGTGGTGGACGCGCTGGCTTCAGCCGATATTCCCTATAAGGTTGAGCCGAACTCCGGCGCCCTGCTGGTCAAGGCCGACGACCTCTCCCGTGCGCGCCTGAAACTGGCCGCCGCCGGTGTGGCGCCAAGCGACGGTAATGTCGGTTTCGAGCTGCTCGACAAGGAGCAGGGCCTGGGCACCAGCCAGTTCATGGAAGCCACCCGCTACCGCCGCGGCCTTGAAGGCGAGCTGGCGCGCACCGTGTCGAGCCTGAACAACGTCAAGGCCGCCCGCGTGCACCTGGCGATCCCGAAAAGCTCGGTGTTCGTGCGTGACGAGCGCAAGCCCAGCGCCTCGGTGCTGGTCGAGCTGTACCCGGGCCGCAGCCTGGAAGCCGGCCAGGTCATGGCCATCGTCAACCTCGTGGCCACCAGCGTTCCGGAGCTGGACAAGTCCCAGGTGACCGTGGTCGACCAGAAGGGCAATCTGCTTTCCGATCAGTTGCAGGACACCGCCCTGACCATGGCGGGCAAGCAGTTCGACTACAGCCGCCGCATGGAAGGCATGCTTACCCAGCGCGTGCACAATATCCTGCAGCCGGTGCTGGGCAACGACCGCTACAAGGCCGAAGTGTCGACCGACGTCGACTTCAGCGCCGTCGAGTCTACCTCCGAGCAGTTCAACCCTGACCAGCCTGCGCTGCGCAGCGAGCAGTCGGTCAACGAACAGCGTGCCAGCAGCCAGGGGCCGCAAGGTGTGCCGGGGGCCCTGAGCAACCAGCCGCCGGCCGGCGCCTCCGCGCCCGAAAACGCCAAGGCCGCCGCCACGCCGGCCGGTGCCATCCAGCCCGGCCAGCCGCTGGTGGACGCCAACGGCCAGCAGATCATGGATCCGGCCACCGGCCAGCCGATGCTCGCGCCGTACCCGAGCGACAAGCGTCAGCAGAGTACCAAGAACTTCGAGCTCGACCGCTCCATCAGCCACACCCGTCAGCAGCAAGGTCGCCTGACCCGTCTGTCGGTGGCCGTGGTGGTGGATGACCAGGTCAAGCTCGACGCCGCCACTGGCGAAGCCACCCGCACCCCGTGGGGCGCCGAGGACCTGGCGCGCTTCACCCGCCTGGTGCAGGACGCGGTGGGCTTCGATGCCAGCCGTGGCGACAGCGTCACCGTGATCAACGTGCCGTTCGCCGCCGACCGTGGCGACGAACTGGTCGACATTCCGTTCTACTCGCAGCCGTGGTTCTGGGACATCGTCAAGCAGGTGCTGGGCGTGCTGTTCATCCTGGTGCTGGTGTTCGGCGTGCTGCGTCCGGTGCTCAACAACATCACAGGTGGCGGCAAGCAGGCTGCCACGGACAGCGACATGGAGCTGGGCGGCATGATCGGTCTGGATGGCGAACTGGCCAACGACCGCGTCAGCCTGGGTGGCCCGACAAGCATTCTGTTGCCGAGCCCGAGCGAGGGTTACGAGGCACAGCTCAACGCAATCAAGGGCCTGGTGGCCGAAGACCCGGGCCGCGTGGCCCAGGTCGTGAAAGAGTGGATCAACGCCGATGAGTGACAATCGAGCCATTACCGCCAAGCTGAGCCGCGTCGACAAGGCGGCCATCCTCCTGCTCTCGCTCGGCGAGACCGATGCCGCGCAGGTCCTGCGCCACATGGGCCCCAAGGAAGTGCAGCGGGTCGGTGTGGCCATGGCGCAGATGGGCAACGTCCATCGCGAGCAGGTCGAGCAGGTGATGAGCGAGTTCGTCGAGATCGTCGGCGACCAGACCAGCCTGGGCGTCGGTTCCGACGGCTACATCCGCAAGATGCTCAACCAGGCCCTCGGCGAGGACAAGGCCAACGGCCTGATCGACCGTATCCTGCTCGGTGGCAACACCAGCGGCCTGGACAGCCTCAAGTGGATGGAGCCGCGCGCCGTGGCCGACGTCATCCGCTACGAGCACCCGCAGATCCAGGCCATCGTGGTCGCTTACCTCGACCCCGACCAGGCCGGCGAAGTGCTGAGCAACTTCGACCACAAGGTGCGCCTGGACATCGTCCTGCGCGTATCGTCGCTCAACACCGTGCAGCCGGCGGCGCTCAAGGAACTCAACCAGATCCTCGAGAAGCAGTTCTCCGGCAACTCCAATGCCGCGCGCACCACCCTGGGCGGCATCAAGCGCGCCGCCGACATCATGAACTTCCTCGACAGCTCCGTGGAAGGCGCGCTCATGGACGCGATCCGCGAGATCGACAGCGACCTGTCGGAGCAGATCGAAGACCTGATGTTCGTCTTCAACAACTTGGCCGACGTCGACGACCGTGGCATCCAGGCGCTGCTGCGCGAGGTGTCCTCCGATGTGCTGGTGGTGTCGCTCAAGGGTGCCGACGAGCGGGTCAAGGACAAGATCTTCAAGAACATGTCCAAGCGTGCGTCGGAGCTGCTGCGCGACGACCTGGAGGCCAAGGGGCCGGTGCGGGTCAGCGACGTGGAGACGGCGCAGAAGGAAATCCTCACCATCGCCCGCCGTATGGCCGAAGCCGGCGAGATCGTGCTGGGCGGCAAGGGCGCCGAGGAAATGATCTGATCGGTGGGGCGCGCGCGTTCTACTGTAGGATCGACCTTGTGTCGCGAAAGGGCAGCAAGGCTGCCCCGACAGCTTGCGGTGACATCGAGATCGTGGGGCTGCTTTGCAGCCCTTTCGCGACACAAGGCCGCTCCTACAGGGGCGCATTGGTTGCAGATGGCTTTTGAGTACCTGAAAACATGTCCACCACCGAACACCCCAGCGACCTGATCCGTGCCCGCGACCTCGAGGGTGTGGACGTGTGGGCGCTGCCCAGCTTCGATCCCGAGCCTGAGCCGGAACCCGAGCCTGAGCCGGAAGTCATCGAGGAGGAAGTCGAAGAAGTGCCGCTGGAGGAAGTCCAGCCACTGACCCTCGAGGAACTCGAGGCCATCCGTCAGGAGGCCTACAACGAAGGCTTCGCCACCGGCGAGCGCGAAGGCTTCCACAGCACCCAGCTGAAGGTTCGACAGGAAGCCGAAGTGGCCCTGGCGGCCAAGCTGGCCAGCCTGGAACAAATCATGAGCCACCTGCTCGAGCCCATTGCCGAGCAGGATACGCAGATCGAGAAAGCCCTGGTGCAGCTGGTCGCCGGCATGACCCGCCAGGTCATTGGTCGTGAGCTGCGCAGCGACTCGAGCCAGATCACCCACGTGCTTCGTGAGGCGTTGAAGCTGCTGCCGATGGGCGCCGACAACATCCGTATCCACCTCAACCCGCAGGACTTCGAGCTGGCAAAGGCCTTGCGCGAGCGTCACGAGGAGAGCTGGAAGCTGCTCGAGGACGAGTCGCTGTTGCCGGGTGGCTGTCGGATCGAGACCGCTCACAGCCGGATCGACGCGACCATGGAAACCCGTATCGAGAAGGCTGTGGCGCAACTGTTCGACCAGTCCCACGACCAGTCCCTGCATCCTGCTTCGCCGGATATTTCCGTCGAACTGGACGTGCCGGCGGGTGAAACCGATGCGCCTTGACCGTACCAGCTTCGGCAAGCGCCTGGAGGGCTACGCCGATGCGGTGAAGCTGCCCGACCAGCCGATCGTCGAAGGGCGCCTGCTGCGCATGGTCGGCCTCACCCTCGAGGCCGAGGGTCTACGCGCGGCGGTGGGCAGCCGTTGCCTGGTGATCAATGACGACAGCTACCACCCGGGGCAGGTCGAGGCCGAAGTCATGGGCTTTGCCGGCAGCAAGGTGTTCCTGATGCCGGTCGGCAGCATCGTTGGCCTGGCCCCGGGGGCCCGCGTGGTGCCGCTGGACGACAGTGGTCGCCTGCCGATGGGCATGAGCATGCTCGGTCGGGTGCTCGACGGCGCCGGTCGCGCGCTGGACGGCAAGGGCGGGATGAAGGCCGAGGACTGGGTGCCGATGGACGGCCCTATCATCAACCCGCTCAACCGTGATCCGATCAGCCAGCCGCTGGATGTCGGTATCCGCAGCATCAACGGCTTGCTCACGGTCGGTCGTGGCCAGCGCCTGGGTCTGTTCGCCGGTACCGGCGTCGGTAAGTCGGTATTGCTGGGCATGATGACCCGCTTCACCGAGGCCGAAATCATCGTGGTCGGCCTGATCGGTGAGCGGGGCCGCGAAGTGAAGGAGTTCATCGAGCACATCCTCGGCGAGGAAGGGCTCAAGCGCTCGGTGGTGGTGGCCTCGCCAGCGGACGACGCGCCGTTGATGCGTCTGCGTGCGGCGATGTACTGCACGCGCATTGCCGAGTATTTCCGCGACAAGGGTAAGAATGTCCTGCTGCTGATGGATTCGCTGACCCGTTTCGCCCAGGCCCAGCGTGAGATCGCCCTGGCCATCGGCGAGCCGCCCGCCACCCGGGGTTATCCGCCTTCGGTGTTCGCCAAGCTGCCCAAGCTGGTGGAGCGGGCCGGTAATGGCGAGCCGGGCGGTGGCTCGATCACCGCGTTCTACACCGTACTGTCCGAGGGTGATGACCAGCAGGACCCGATCGCCGACTCGGCGCGGGGCGTGCTAGACGGTCACTTCGTGCTGTCCCGGCGCTTGGCCGAGGAAGGGCACTACCCGGCCATCGACATCGAGGCCTCGATCAGCCGGGTCATGCCCCAGGTGGTCGATCCCGATCACCTGCGTCAGGCGCAGAAATTCAAGCAGCTGTGGTCGCGCCTGTCGCAGAGCCGCGACCTGATCAGTGTCGGCGCCTATGTGGCCGGTGGTGATCCGGAAACCGACCTGGCCATCGCCCTGCAACCCAAACTGGTGGATTTCCTGCGCCAACGTCTGGATGAGAATGTCGGCATGGCGCAGAGCCGTGAAGAACTGGCCGCGGTGTTCGCGCCGCCAGCGGGCTGATAGATCATGGCCCAGCCCAGCCGAGCGGCACGCCTGGTGCCGGTGGTGGAAATGGCCGAAGAGGCCGAGCGCAAGGCCGCCCAGCGCCTGGGGCATTTCCAGAAGCTGCTCAGCGATGCCCAGGCCAAGCAGGCCGAGCTCGAGAGTTTTCGCGAGGCCTATCAGCAGCAATGGATCAATCGCGGCAGCCAGGGTGTCGACGGCAACTGGCTGGTCAACTACCAGCGTTTCCTCGGGCAGCTGGAAACGGCAATGACCCAGCAACGCCAGAGCATGGCCTGGCACCAGAACAACCTGAACAACGCCCGCAACACCTGGCAGCAGGCTTATGCCCGCGTCGAAGGGCTGCGCAAGCTGGTCCAGCGTTATCTGGACGAAGCGCGCCGTGCCGAGGACAAGCGCGAGCAGAAGCTGCTCGACGAGCTGTCCCAACGCCTGCCACGCCAGGGTCACCCCTGATCGACCTGACTGGCGCTCGTCGCCAGCGCCTGCTAAACCTTCAGAAGCCGCATTCGCCATCATCGAAGGAATCGCTCGCATGGCAGTCGAAACTGATTTTTCACAGGACGGGAAAAAGCTGACGATCAAGGTCAAGGGGCGTTTTGATTTCGGCAAGCATCAGGAATTCAGGAATGCCTACGAGCATCAGCGTCCGCGCCCGGATTCCGTGGTGGTCGATCTGAAGGAAGCCACGTATCTCGACAGCTCGGCGCTGGGCATGTTGCTGTTGCTGCGCGACCATGTCGGCGGCGAGGACTCGGATATCCGTGTGGTCCATGCCAGCCCTGATGTGCGCAAGATCCTGGCGATCTCAAACTTCGAAAAGCTGTTCGACATCAGTTGAGCCTGGCCATGGCTGCCGATCAGCCGTTGACCGTGCTGGTGGCCGAGGACGGCGCCGCGGACAGGATGTTGCTGGCGCAGATCGTCCGCCGCCAGGGGCACGTGGTGGTCACCGCCGAGAATGGCGAGCAGGCGGTGGCGCTGTTCGCCGAGCGACGACCGCAGCTGGTGCTGCTCGATGCGCTGATGCCGGTGATGGATGGTTTCGAGGCGGCGCGGCGGATCAAGGCGCTGGCGGGCGAGGCGTTGGTGCCGATCATCTTCCTGACCTCGCTCAATGAAGAGCAGGGGCTGGTGCGTTGCCTGGAGGCCGGTGGCGACGACTTCATGGCCAAGCCCTACAGTGCCGTCATCCTGGCGGCGAAGATCCGCGCCATGGACCGTTTGCGTCGCCTGCAGGCAACGGTGCTGGAGCAGCGCGACCAGATTGCCCGCCATCACCATCACCTGCTCAACGAACAGCGGGTGGCCAAGGCGGTGTTCGACAAGGTCGCCCACTCCGGCTGCCTGAGTGCTGCGAATATCCGTTACCTGCAGTCGCCCTATGCGTTGTTCAACGGCGACCTGTTGCTGGCGGCGTATACGCCTTCGGGCGACATGCATGTGCTACTGGGTGACTTCACCGGTCATGGCTTGCCGGCCGCGGTCGGCGCCATGCCATTGGCGGAAGTGTTCTATGGCATGACTGCCAAGGGCTATGGCCTGGTCGAAACCCTGCGGGAGATGAACGCCAAGCTCAAGCGCATCCTGCCCGTGGATATGTTCTGTTGCGCGCTGTTGCTCAACCTGAGTTACCAGCGAGGGACGGTGGAGCTCTGGAACGGTGGCATGCCGGATGGCTATCGTTTGTCGTCGCAAGGCGAGGTGCTGGGTGTCCTCCCTTCGCGCCACTTGCCGCTGGGAATCCTTTCGCCCGAACAGTTCGACGATGCTACCGAGGTGATGCCGCTTGCGGTGGGAGAGCGGTTGTTCCTGCTGTCAGACGGCGTCGTTGATACGGCTGATGAGCAGGACTGCCTGTTTGGCGTGGAGCGCCTGCGCGAGGTGCTGGCGGCCAACCGTGATCCGGCGGTGTTGTTCGACGAGCTTATGCAGGCGCTGGCGGGATTCGGTGGTCAGTCTCGTGACGATATCAGCCTGTGCGATA
The DNA here is from genome assembly GCF_019823065.1 of Pseudomonas mosselii. NCBI lineage: Bacteria > Pseudomonadati > Pseudomonadota > Gammaproteobacteria > Pseudomonadales > Pseudomonadaceae > Pseudomonas > Pseudomonas mosselii. The sequence goes on along the minus strand of NZ_CP081966.1, from coordinate 4,428,766 downwards.
TCCGCATGCTGGGCCCCGAGCCTGTCGCGCCGCAGGCGGTGGTGTACTCCGACAGTGGTCGTTCCAGCCCACTGGACTGGTCGATGCAGTTCGAGTTGCGGGGCGAGAGCCTGGGTCGCTTCAACCCGGTGCCATATCTGGTACAGCTGTTGCAGGAGATTCATGGGCTCAGGCCTAGCAGCGGCAAGTTGCACAGTGTGCTGAGCGAGCTGTATGCCAATGCGCTGGAGCATGGCGTGCTGGGGTTGGACTCGGCGCTCAAGTGCGACGCCGACGGCTTCGCCGAGTACTATCGCCAGCGCGCCGAGCGTCTGGGACGCGAGGTGCATGGCAGCGTCGGCATTGCCCTGCGGGTGGAACCTCAAGGTGCGGGCGGGCGTCTGACCATCGAGGTTCGCGACAGCGGCGCAGGCTTCGATGTGGCGCGCTTGCCGCTCGACAGGCCGTGTTGGCACGGGTTCAGTGGGCGCGGAGTGAGCCTGGTGCGGCGGCTGGCGGAAAATGCCCAGTGGCTGGAAGGTGGCCGTCTGGCGCGCGTGGAGTTTCAATGGTGAGCCGGTTTGCGCGGCTTGATCAGGGAGTGAACAAGTGGTGGACATGCATATCGATCAGAGGGTGCTGAGTGACTTGCGGGAGGTCATGGAAGATGGCTACCTGCAGTTGCTGGAAACCTTCCTCGAAGACTCCGAGCGACGCCTGAGCCAGCTGCACGAGGCCAAGGACGCCGAAGAGCTGGGCCTGGCCGCGCACAGCTTCAAGGGCAGCAGCAGCAACATGGGCGCCGTTGGACTGGCCGAGCTGTGCCGGGAGTTGGAGGAGCGGGTCCGCCAGCAACCTTTGTACGGTATTGAAGACCTGATCAACCGCATCGACCAGGAGTACGTGGAGGTCCAGCGTTTCTACCGTGCCGAGCGGCAGCGGATCGCCGCCGAGTAAAAATTGGCGCGAGTTTTGCTTTTCTTCGCACAGACGCATTTTACCAGTTCTGCAGCGGAGACCTCTCAATGCCTGTCGCATCCAATCCATTGTTGCAAGCCGGCCTCGTCAACAAGACGTCGCGCCCGGCTGCCAGTGTGGCGGACAAGCCGCTGCAAGCCCCGGCCAGCCAAGGCGATGGCTTCGACCAGGTCATGGCCCGGCAGGGGCGCGACAGCGTTCCAGCGCGTGACGACAAGGTCGCCAAGGGGGCCGACCCGGCCAAATCCAAGGAGCAGGCCGCACCTGCCGCAGGCGGCAAGCCGGACGACGCCAGCAAGCCGGCGGTTGCCGATGACGGCAATAACTTGCCAGTCATCCCGGGCAGCAAGCCTGTTGCCGAGGCGGATGAAGCCACCGAAGGCGACACTACCTCGTCCTTTGATGCCAGCCTGGTGGCTGGCCAGGTCACCGACGCCCAGCCGGGCGCGCAGTTGATCCAGGCCCAGGCCGAAGCGGTCGCCCCGGTGCTGCAGGCGGCGGCGCAGGCGCCACAGCCTGTGTCGGCGGCGGCGGTCGTCGAGGAAGCGCCCAAGGATGCCGCGTTCGATCCGGAGGCGGACCCTCTGGCCAACATGCCGACCTTGCGCCTGGCGCTGGAGCAGGACGCCCAGGCCAAGGGAACCACATCGGCCCATGCGGCCAGTAGCCGCTCCGACAGCAGCCAGGCGCCTGCCGATCCCGCCGCCACAGCCGTCAATACCTTGGCGAACGTGGTTGGCAAGGCCGAGCAGGAAGCGGGGAACGCCGAGCATGGCGACAAGGCATTCGCCGGGCTGATCGACGATGGCCTCAAGGATATCAAGGGCGCCAGCAGCGACACGCGGATCGATGACTTCGCCGACCGTCTGGCCAGCCTGACGCAGGCGGCGACGCCCAAGACCGCCAATGCCGTACCGGTGACCCCGAACCCGCTGCAGCAGCCGCTGGCGATGAACCAGGGCGCCTGGGCCGAAGGCCTGGTGAACCGGGTCATGTACCTGTCGAGCCAGAACCTCAAGTCGGCGGACATCCAGCTTGAACCCGCTGAATTGGGGCGCCTGGACATCCGCGTCAATGTCGCGGCGGACCAGCCCACCCAGATTCACTTTGTCAGTGGGCATGCCGGCGTGCGCGATGCGCTGGACAGCCAGGTCTACCGGCTGCGCGAGCTGTTCGCCCAGCAGGGGCTGGCGCAGCCGGACGTCAGCGTGGCCGACCAGTCCCGCGGCCAGCAACAGCAGCAGGCGCAGCAGGGCGGCTCGAGCCTGTCCGGCGTGGCGGCGCGCCGCGCCGAGGCGGTTGGGGAGGGCGTCAATCCTGCCGAGGGCGCGCGTCCTGCCGAGCATCAAGTGGTGGTCGGCGACAGCATGGTCGACTATTACGCCTGATATTCGCCGGCCCTGCGCGGCCACCTTCGGGTGGCGCTTGTCTGGCGACAGGGCCGGTACCTTCCTTCTCGGTCAAATCTGGCATAACACTTGCTCAAGCCACGTCATCCTTCTTTGAAACCCCGATGGACGACGGATTATTGGCATGGCGAAGAGTGACGCAGTGAAAGACCCCGCCACTAAAGGCAAACTCAAGTTGATCCTGCTGCTGGTGCTGGCCCTGCTCCTGGCGGTCGGCCTGTCGGTGGGCGCCACGTGGTTCTTCATGCACAAGAGCGCGTCGGCGCCAGCGCCTGACGCTGCGCAGAGCAACGTAAAGCCGGCGGCGATCTACGAACCCCTGGCGCCGGCCTTCGTGGTCAACTTCAACCAGAACGGCCGCCAGCGCTACATGCAGGTGAGCATTACCATGCAGGGGCGCAACCAGGCCGACCTGGAGGCGCTGAAAGTGCACATGCCGGTGATCCGCAACAACCTGGTGATGATGTTCTCCGGCCAGGGCTTCGACACCCTCGCCAGCAGCCCGGTCGGGCAGGAGATGCTGCGTCAGAAGGCCACCGCGGTAGTGCAGGAAGTGGCGCAGAAGGAAGTCGGCAGGCCGGTCGTCGACCAGTTGCTGTTCACCAATTTCGTATTGCAGTAGGAGCACATAGATGGCCGTGCAGGACCTGCTGTCCCAGGATGAGATCGATGCCCTGTTGCATGGGGTGGACGATGGGCTGGTACAAACCGAGAGCGCTGGCGAGCCCGGCAGCATCAAGAGCTACGACCTGACCAGTCAGGACCGTATCGTGCGGGGTCGCATGCCGACCCTGGAAATGATCAACGAGCGTTTCGCCCGTTATACCCGCATCAGCATGTTCAACCTGCTGCGTCGCTCCGCCGACGTGGCAGTGGGCGGCGTGCAGGTGATGAAGTTCGGCGAGTACGTGCACTCGCTGTACGTGCCCACCAGCCTCAACTTGGTCAAGATCAAGCCGTTGCGTGGCACCGCGCTGTTCATCCTCGACGCCAAGCTGGTGTTCAAGCTGGTGGACAACTTCTTCGGTGGCGACGGCCGTCACGCCAAGATCGAGGGTCGTGAGTTCACGCCGACTGAGCTGCGCGTGGTGCGCATGGTCCTGGACCAGTGCTTCGTCGACCTCAAGGAAGCCTGGCAGGCGATCATGCCGGTCACCTTCGAGTACATCAACTCCGAGGTCAACCCGGCCATGGCCAACATCGTCGGCCCCAGCGAGGCGGTGGTGGTCTCGACCTTCCACATCGAGCTCGACGGCGGTGGCGGCGATCTGCACGTGACCATGCCGTACTCGATGATCGAGCCGGTGCGCGAAATGCTCGACGCCGGTTTCCAGTCCGATCTGGACGACCAGGACGAACGCTGGGTCAAGGCCCTGCGCGAAGACGTGCTGGACGTCAATGTGCCGGTGTCGGCCACGGTCGCCCGCCGCCAGTTGAAGCTGCGCGACATCCTGCACATGCAGCCGGGTGACGTGATTCCGGTGGAGCTGCCGGAGCACCTGGTGCTGCGCGCCAACGGCGTGCCGTCGTTCAAGGCGCGGCTGGGCTCGCACAAGGGCACCCTGTCGCTGCAGATCATCGACCCGATCGAGCGCCGCTGACGGCGTGCCGATCGCTCCAACGTATTGAATGCCTGTCGAGGAAATCATGGCTAACGAAAACGAGATCAACTCTCCCGAGGAACAGGCCCTGGCCGACGAATGGGCTGCTGCCCTGGAAGAGACGGGTGATGCCGGGCAGGCCGACATCGATGCCTTGCTCGGTGGCGATGCCGGCCACCTTGGTGGCGATCGCCTGCCGATGGAGGAATTCGCCAGTTCGCCCAAGCCCAACGAGCACGTCAGCCTCGAAGGCCCGAACCTGGATGTGATCCTGGACATTCCGGTGAGCATCTCCATGGAGGTGGGCAGCACCGAGATCAGCATCCGCAACCTGCTGCAGCTCAACCAGGGTTCGGTGATCGAACTGGACCGCCTGGCGGGCGAGCCGCTGGACGTGCTGGTCAACGGCACCCTCATCGCCCATGGCGAAGTGGTCGTGGTCAACGAGAAGTTCGGCATCCGCCTGACCGACGTGATCAGCCCCAGCGAACGTATCAAGAAGCTGCGCTGAGTGAAGCGCATGGTGCGGGGCCTGATTGCCCTCGGTGCATTGCTGGTCAGTGAAGTGGTGATCGCCGCGGCCGAGCCCAACGCCTCGGCTGCCGCGCCGTTGCCCGGCGGTTTGGGCGCGCAGTTGGCTCAGATGGTCTTCGGTCTGCTGCTGGTGGTGGGGCTTATCTTCTTCCTGGCCTGGTTGCTGCGCCGCATGCAGGGCAATGCTCAGCGTGGCGCGCAGGTGATCGAGATCGTCGGCAGCCGGGCCATCGGCCCGCGCGACCGGTTGCTGCTGGTGCAGGTGGGCAAGGAGCAGATCCTGATCGGTCACAGTCCCGGCAGCATCGAGGCCTTGCATGTGCTGGCCGAGCCCGTGGAGGTGCCCGCTACGGCGCGCCAGGCCGCGCCGGAATTCGCCCAACGGCTGCTCGAGCTGATGGGCAAGGATCAGAAGGACAAGACGTGATGAGCGGCGCGCTGCGCTTTTTGTTGACCCTGGCGCTGCTGTTGGCAGCACCACTGGCCCTGGCCGCCGACCCGCTGTCGATCCCGGCCATCACCCTGTCCAGTGGGGCGGACGGGCAGCAGGAATATTCGGTCAGCCTGCAGATCCTGCTGATCATGACGGCGCTGAGTTTCATCCCGGCGTTCGTCATCCTGATGACCAGCTTCACCCGCATCATCATCGTCTTCTCCATCTTGCGCCAGGCCCTGGGCCTGCAGCAGACGCCATCGAACCAGGTGCTCACCGGCATGGCGCTGTTCCTGACCATGTTCATCATGGCGCCGGTGTTCGACCGGGTGAACAAGGACGCCCTGCAGCCCTACCTGGCCGAGCAGATGACCGCCCAGCAGGCCATCGACAAGGCCCAGGGGCCGTTGAAGGACTTCATGCTGGCGCAGACCCGACAGAGCGACCTCGACCTGTTCATGCGCCTGTCCAAGCGCACCGACATTGCCGGGCCCGACCAGGTGCCGCTGACGATCCTGGTGCCGGCGTTCGTCACCTCCGAGCTCAAGACCGCGTTCCAGATCGGTTTCATGATCTTCATCCCGTTCCTGATCATCGACATGGTGGTCGCCAGCGTGCTGATGGCCATGGGTATGATGATGCTGTCGCCGCTGATCATTTCGTTGCCGTTCAAGATCATGCTGTTCGTGCTGGTCGATGGCTGGGCGCTGATCATGGGCACCCTGGCCGGCAGTTTCGGTGGCGTCTGACGCCGCCAAGGAGAGCCTTGCATGACACCTGAAGTCGCTGTCGACCTGTTCCGTGATGCGTTGTGGCTGACCACCTTGATGGTCGCCGTGCTGGTGGTGCCGAGCCTGCTGATCGGCCTGGTGGTGGCGATGTTCCAGGCCGCCACGCAGATCAACGAACAGACCCTGAGCTTCCTGCCGCGCCTGCTGGTGATGCTGATCACGCTGATCGTCGCCGGGCCCTGGTTGGTGCAGAAGTTCATGGAGTACTTCATCGGCCTGTACACCAGCATTCCGCAGCTGATCGGTTGAGGCCGCCATGCTGGAGCTGACCGATACGCAGATCGGCACCTGGGTCGCCACCTTCATCCTGCCGCTGTTCAGGGTGATGGCGGTGCTGATGACCATGCCGATCTTCGGCACCAAGATGCTGCCGGCGCGGGTGCGCCTGTATGCCGCCGTGGCGATCACCGTGGTCATCGTGCCGGGGTTGCCGCCATTGCCCGAGATCGATCCGTTGAGCGTGCGCGGCGTGCTGCTGTGCGCCGAGCAGGTCATCGTCGGGGCGTTGTTCGGCTTTTCCCTGCAGTTGCTGTTCCAGGCCTTCGTCATCGCCGGGCAGATCGTCGCCGTGCAGATGGGCATGGCGTTCGCCTCCATGGTCGATCCGGCCAACGGCGTCAACGTCGCGGTGATCAGCCAGTTCATGACCATGCTGGTGAGCGTGCTGTTCCTGCTGATGAACGGCCACCTGGTGGTGTTCGAGGTGCTGACCGAGAGTTTCACCACGTTGCCGGTGGGCAGTGCCCTGGTGGTCAACCATTTCTGGGAGATCGCCGGGCGCCTGAGCTGGGTGCTGGGTGCTGCGCTGCTGTTGATCCTGCCGGCGATCGCCGCGCTGCTAGTGGTCAACATCGCCTTCGGCGTGATGACCCGCGCCGCGCCGCAGTTGAACATCTTCTCCATCGGTTTCCCGCTGACCCTGGTGTTGGGCATGGGGATTTTCTGGGTCGGCCTGGCCGATATCCTTCCACACTACCAGGCACTGGCCAGCGAAGCGCTGCAGTGGCTGCGTGAGCTGGCACGGGCGCGCTGAGCATGGCAGAGAGCGAAAGCGGTCAGGACAAGACAGAAGAACCCACCGAGAAGCGCAAACGCGACTCGCGGGAGAAAGGTGAGGTCGCCCGCTCCAAGGAGCTGAACACGGTCGCGGTGACCCTGGCGGGCGCTGGTGGCTTGCTGGCGTTCGGCGGTTATCTGGCGGAGACGCTGATGACCCTGATGCGCATGAACTTCAGCCTGACGCGCGAAGTGATCGTCGACGAGCGCAGCATGGGCGCGTTCCTGCTGGCCTCGGGCAAGATGGCGATCTGGTCGGTGCAACCGATCCTGATTCTGCTGTTCGTGATTTCCTTCGTTGCGCCTATTGCCCTGGGCGGCTTCCTGTTCTCCGGGAGCCTGCTGCAGCCGAAGTTCAGCCGGATGAACCCATTGTCGGGGATCAAGCGCATGTTCTCGATGAACGCGCTGACCGAGCTGCTCAAGGCCATGGCGAAGTTCATCATGATCCTGCTGGTGGCGCTGCTGGTGCTGGCCAGTGACCGCGAGGCGCTGCTGGCCATCGCCAACGAGCCGCTGGAGCAGGCGATCATCCATGCGGTGCAGGTGGTGGGCTGGAGCGCCTTGTGGATGGCGGCGGGGTTGCTGCTGATTGCCGGGCTGGATGTGCCATACCAGCTGTTCCAGACGAACAAGAAGATGAAGATGACCAAGCAGGAGGTCAAGGACGAGTACAAGGACAGCGAAGGCAAGCCTGAGGTCAAGCAGCGTATCAGGCAGTTGCAGCGGGAGATGTCGCAGCGACGGATGATGGCGGCGGTGCCTGACGCGGATGTGATCATCACCAACCCGACCCATTACGCGGTGGCCCTGCAGTACAACCCGGACAAGGGTGGGACGGCGCCGTTGCTGGTCGCCAAGGGGACTGATTTCATTGCCTTGAAGATTCGTGAGATCGGGGTCGAGCATAACGTGCAGATACTCGAGTCGCCGGCCCTGGCGCGTGCGATCTACTACTCCACCGAGATGGAGCAGGAGATTCCGGCGGGGTTGTACCTGGCGGTGGCGCAGGTGTTGGCCTATGTGTTCCAGATTCGGCAGTATCGGGCCGGGAGGGGGAAGGCGCCGGAGCCGTTGAAGAAGGATTTGCCTATTCCTGAGGATCTGCGGCGGGACAGTTAAGTTTGTTTGGTTGTTTGGTTGTTTTGAAAGTTGTATGCGCATTTATTCGCGATGTTGGCGCATAGTCACCATCGCGAATAAATGCGCATATCGCTTTCAAAACACATGCTCTAAAATTCAAATTCAAATTCAAATTCAAAGTCGGTCGGCGCTGGTTTTAATGGTTGTAATTTCATTCGTTTGCGATGTCGACGCATAGTTACCTTTTCGCCTTTACGGCGAGTTCCTTTTTGAAGAGCAAAAGTAGGTCGCCGTAATGGCGAAAAGGTGACTATGCGTCGCCATCGCCAATGAATGCGCATACAAAATCCAAAACAATCATCCCCGAACCCGAACCCGAACCCGAACCCGAACCCGAACCCACCACCTATACTCCAACTCCCAAAAACAACAGCAAGGAGCCCCCCATGCCCCAGGAAAACCAAGGCACCTGCCTATGCCAAGCCACCAAACTGACCGTCAAGGTCGATAACAACCACGTCAGCGCCTGCCACTGCAGCATGTGCCGCAAATGGACCGGCGGCCCACTGCTGGCCGTCCATTGCGCCGAACCCCCGCAGTTCGAAGGCTCAACCCCGAGCGTCTATGATTCCTCCCCCTGGGCCCAGCGCGGCTTCTGCGGCCAGTGCGGCACGCACCTGTTCTACCGCCTGAAAGAGAGCAACCTCTATGTCGTACCAGTCGGCCTGCTCGACGGTAAGGCAAACTGGACCTTCACCGAGCAGATCTTCATCGACGAAAAGCCCGCCTGGTACTGCTTCAAGAACGAAACCAAGGACCTCACCGGCCAACAGATCTTCGAACAGTTCGCCCCGTCCTGAGCCGACCCGCCTTGCCAAACCCACGCATTCCTGAGAAAAGGGCGCCCACCAAAACCGTCTCGAGGAACCTGCCATGAGCAGTGAGTTGCAAGTCATCGATCTACAGGAAGGCGACGGCAAGGCCGTGGTCAAGGGCGCGCTGATCACCACCCAGTACCGCGGCACCCTGGCCGATGGCAGCGAGTTCGATTCGTCCTGGTCGCGCGGCAAGCCGTTCCAGTGCGTGATCGGCACCGGCCGGGTGATCAAGGGCTGGGATCAAGGCTTGATGGGCATGCGCGTGGGCGGCAAGCGCAAGCTGCTGGTCCCGGCGCACCTGGGCTATGGCGAGCGCTCGGTCGGTTCGATTCCACCGAATTCGGACCTCACCTTCGAGATCGAGCTGCTGGAAGTGCTGACCCGGGAAGACTGAGATGCGGCCTTCGGTATGGTCAATGCGCTTCTACCCGTTGAACAAATGGCAGAAAATCGAGGTCATCCAGTCCATCAATGTGCGCCATGCAAAGAAACCGGATCATGAAAACCTGGCGCCGCGATACTAATTGTTTGATTTGGGAAATTTCCCACTTGAATGTCAGACGTCAATTGGTGCCTTGAGAGGCATGTCCGGAGCTATCGTCCCAAGCTCATTTGGATCGTTGTCCAGAGCCTTACGGAGGAGATGCTCCGCATGCCACAGAGTGAGAGCCCCCAATGTACGAGGATCCTGTTCAGATCGCCCTGTCGCTGTTCATAGGCTTTGCCATTGATCGCTGGTTGAGGTCACCCCGGCTGCGTACCTGGCTTGGCGTGAGTCTTCTCACTATGGGGGGCTCGGTATGCTGTTCTTGCACCGTGAAACGCTCACTGGTGTTGATGTGGTGCTGTGGAAGTCTTTCGCTATCGTGCTGGGTGTATGCCTGATTGTATTCAGAGACCGCTACAAGGATGCGACGTGACGTTGCTCTCCCAACGCTTTGACTCAAGCCTTTGGGGCTCACCGGTCCTGCGATAGACCGAAACTGTGCTGACCCGCGACGATTGAGCCACGAGCAATAATTCAGCAACACACATGCATTAACGTGGCCTTTGTCGATGGAACGGCCTGTGCGCCCAGGGAGGGACCAAACGGGTCGAGGGCACTCTGACCCTCACTCGCTGCCACGGATGGCATTCACAACAGGGACGGCCCGCCGCCAAGGCTGCGGGACCATGTGGCGTGGCAACCCAGTACCCTGGCCACAAGAGTCCGCCCCAGATGAAGCTGCCCACCTTCCTTCGCCGTCGTCGTCACCTGTTGTTGAGCCTGACGCTCGCCGCTGCGGCCGTGCCATTGGCCTTGGCCGTGGTCGAGAGCCGTGCGCAACCCGTGGATGGCACCCAGACGCTGGTCTTCCTGCGCCATGCCGAGAAGCCCGGCGAAGGATTGGGACAGCTGAACTGCCAGGGGCTCAATCGCGCCCTGGATCTCGCCACCTTGTTGCCCGAGCGCTTCGGCAAGGCTGATTACGTATTCGCCGCCAACCCTTCGCGGGGGGTCGAAGAAGGTAGCCAGGATGAGCGCTACAGCTATATCCGCCCGTTGATGACCATCAGTCCCAGCGCCATTCGCCTCGGCTTGCCGGTGAACATCGACTATGGCGCCAACGACACCGACGATCTGGCTGACGAATTGCTCAGTAGCAAGTACCGCAATGCCACAGTCTACACCGCCTGGTCCCGCGGTTACCTCCCGGAATTGATCAACACCGTGGCCGGCAAGGCCCTGGGGGAGGAGCGGGTGCTCACCGAAGACTGGCATCGCGACGACTTCGATACCTTGTACGTGCTCACGCTGACCTGGCGCGAGGGCAAGGCTACCCTGCTCAGCCGTAGCGTGGGTCAGGGGCTCGATCACGGTGAGCCTGGCTGTCCGACCTGACCTGCTGTTACTGTCTGGCCATAAGGCCTGGACGGGAATGGACGCATGAACCAGCGGGTGACAGTGATCGGCGGCGGGGTGGTCGGCCTGGCGACGGCTTATGCGCTGGTGCGCGACGGTTGGCAGGTCGACCTGGTCGAAGCCCGTGACAGCCTGGCCAGCGCCACCAGCTTCGCCAACGGTGGACAGCTTTCGTATCGTTATGTGGCGCCTCTGGCCGATGCCGGAGTACCGTGGCAGGCGCTTGGCTGGTTGTTGCAGGGGGACTCGCCATTGCGCCTTCGGTTGCGTCTGGACCCTGCGCAGTGGCGGTGGCTGGCGGCTTTCGTCATGGCGTGCCGCACCTCCGTCAATCGCCGTAATGCTGCTCAGTTGCTGAGCCTGGCGCTCGAAAGCCAGGCGGCGTTACAGCGCTGGCGCGAGCAGGACGGCCTTGATGATTTCGCCTGGCGGCGCAACGGCAAGCTGGTTGCATTTCGTACCCAGCGTGCATTCGACCGCGGGCGCCAACACCTGCTTGATCCCCACAGCCAGCGAACACTGGATGCCGCCGAACTGCGCGAGCTCGACCCGGCGCTTTGCGAGGCACCGTTCGTTGGCGGCGTGTTCACCCCGGACGAAGAGGTCGCCGATTGCCACCGTTTCTGCCTGCGCCTGGCCGAGCGCCTGGAGGCATCCGGGCAATGCCGGTTGCTATTGGGGCGGCCGGTGACACGGCTGATTGCGCACGATGATCAGGTGCTGGCCCTTGAGATGGGCAACGAACAGCTGGACGTGCAGCGCCTGGTGCTCAGCGCCGGGCACCGTAGCGCCGGCCTGGCTTTGCCGGGCTTGAATTTGCCGGTCTATCCCTTGAAAGGCTATAGCCTGACCGCGCCGGTCGGCGCCGCGCATCGGGCACCCGAGGTAAGTATCACCGACTACGAATGCAAGATCGTCTATGCCCGGCTGGAGGATCAGCTGCGTGTGGCGGCTATGGTGGACATCGTCGGTTACGACGAGTCGGTGGATGTCGGCAGGCTCGCGAGCATGCGGAGGCTGGCCCGGGAAACCTTGCCCGAGGCCGCCGACTACGGGCAGGCAGTGGAATGGGCGGGTATGCGGCCGGCGACGCCGACCGGGGTGCCGATCATTGGTGCCACACGGTATCGCAACCTGTGGCTGAACCTGGGGCATGGTGCACTGGGGTTCACCTTGGCGTGTGGCAGTGGCGAGCGGCTGGCGAGGCTGTTGCGCTGACCTTGTTGGCCTCATCGCGGGGCAAGTCGGGTCGCCGCATCGCCGCTCCCACGGGTTGCTTTTGACGCCAGGGGAGTGGGCTTGCCCTGCGACGGGCGCTACTGGTCAATCAGCGACCGAAACGCATCGGCCAGCCCACCACCTTCTTCGCCCGCGGCGTGGCGTAGGTGCGCACCTTGGAGGTGCTCAACCCCAGCCTCACCAGCGATTCGGCAATGGTCACCGCAGCGCTCACGCCGTCCACCACCGGCACCCCGGTGCGCTGGCGGATCTGCTCGTCGAGCCCGGCCATGCCGCCGCAACCCAGGCAGATCACTTCGGCCTTGTCCTCGCGCACAGCCCGTTCGGCCTGCTCGACGATGGCTTCCACCGCACGCCGTGGGTCGCTTTCCAGCTCCAGCACCGCCAGTCCGCTGGCGCGCACCGAGGCGCAGCGCTCGTACAGCCCGGACAGTTTCAGGCGGTCCTCGATCAACGGCACGGTGCGGTCCAGGGTGGTCACCACCGAGTAGGCGTGACCCAGGTACATGGCGGTGCTGGCGGCGGCATCGGTGATGTCCACCACCGGCACGTCCAGCAGTTCCTGTAGGCCTTCCCGGCCATGCTCGCCATAGCCGGCCTGGATCACGGCATCGAAGGGCTGGTCGTAGGCCAGCACCCGGTCCATCACCGCGATGGCGGCCAGGTAGCTCTCGAAGTTGCCCTCCACCGACTCGGCGCCGAACCACGGGGTCAGGCCGACGATCTCGGTACCGGGCGCGGCCACGCTGCGCGCTTGCTCGGCAATGGCTTCGGTGATGGCTTCGGTGGTGTTGACGTTGGCGATCAGAATACGCATGACGGATATCCCTGAAATTCAGTGGCTGCTGTGGTCGACGGCGATGCATTCGCCGCTGACATCGAGGTATTGGCGGTGGCGTGGCGCAATCAGCAGGTAGACGGCGGCGGCGATACCGGCACCGATCAGCCAGGAGAACGGCGCGATACCGTGGAAGTTGGGTACCAGGGCCAGGATGATCGCCAGCAGCGCGGCCGGGATAAACGCGGCCACGGCGCGCAGGTTGATGCCGCGGGTGTAGTGGTAGGCGCCGGCGGGACTCTCGCTGTAAAGCTCGGGCACGTTGATACGGCCCTTACGCAGCAGCCAGTAGTCGGCCATGATCACGCCGTACAGCGGGCCGAGCAGGGCGCCCAGGCCGGAGAGGAAGTACACGATCACCAGCGGGCTGTTGTACAGGTTCCACGGCAGGATCAGCACCGCCAGGGTGGCGCTGATCAGCCCGGCGCGGCGGAAGTTCAGGTGGCGCGGCGCCAGGTTGCTGAGCACGAAGGCCGGGGCGACGAAGTTGGCCATGATGTTCACCGCCACGGTGACGATCAGGAACGCCAGGCAGCCCAGCACCAGGAACGCGGTGTTGGGGATGCTGGCGACGATCTGTGTCGGGCTGTCGATGACCTGGCCGTTGATCTGGAACTGTGCGCCGCACAGCACCACGGTGATCGCCGCGAACACCAGGATGTTCACCGGCAGGCCCCAGAAGTTGCCGACGCGGATGGTTCTGCGGCACGGCGAGGAGCGGGCGAAGTCGCAGAAGTTGAGCACCAGGGTGCCGTAGATCGCCAGCCACAGCGCGCCGCCGGCGAAGATATTGCGCCACATCTCGTAGCCGCTCAGGGGCTCGGCGACCGACCAGGCGATGCGCGCATCGGCCTTGAAGTACATGAACACCGCCAGGCTCGCCACGGTCAGCAGGATCACCGGGCCGGCGAAGGCCTCGTAGCGGCGCACCATCTCCATGCCGTAGGCGAGGATCACCAACTGCACCAGCCAGATCGCCACGAAGCACACCCAGCCCAGGCTCGACAGACCGAGGATGCTGTCGTGGTCATAGGCGGCCACCTGCGGCCACACGGCGGTCAACAGCACCCGCAGCACCACCGAGGCCAGGTAGGTCTGGATGCCGAACCAGGCGATGGCGATCACCGCGCGGATCAGCGCCGGGATCTGCGCGCCATGGATGCCGAAGGCGATGCGGCTGATCACCGGGAACGGCACGCCGGTCTTCTGCCCCATGTAACCGGACAGGTTCATGAAGAAGTACACCAGCGCCGCGCCGATCGCCAGTGACAGCAGGATCTGCCAGCCGCCCAGGCCCAGGGCGAACAGCCCCATGGCGAATGAGTAGTTGGCAATGTTGTGCACGTCGTTGGTCCACAGCGCGAAGATGCTGTAGCCGCCCCAGCGGCGGCCTGCCAGTTTGGTCGGGGCGAGGTCGCGGTTGTGCAGGCGTGGGCTCAGTTCGAGATCGGCGGGTTGGCCTTCGAGGCTCGTGGTCGAGGGATGGGGGCTGGCAACGGAAAGTTCAGGGGCAAGGGGGAGGCTGCTACTCATTCCGGTGGCTCCTGATGCGCGTGACTGCGATGAGCGGGCGCTGGCGCACGGGCTCGCCATCTCGTCGGTGCAGGCGTTGGCATCACTGGGTTCTGGGCGCAACGGTCGCCGACGGGGCGACGCTGCGGGTTCTTGTGTATTTATGTTTCGTAAAACTTGTATACAAAACACAAGCACACAAAAGCCAGTTCCATGCCAGCGATCAATACGCTTTCAGGCGGCTACTATTTTGAATCTATCTATTTGAAAGTTAAGTAGATGAAATATTGGAACTATAAGTTGACCAAGTGAACAGGTTATATTTTTCACACAACCAATTAGCTGATCGTTTAGTCAAATTTAGTTAAACGAAGTGTGTAACCTAATGGGGCGTTACCCGTGGAGAGTGCACACAAAAATGGCACTTATGGTGACATTCTTGTGTACAAGTTTTTCTCGGGTACTTGGCCTCATGCCATCGGCGGCAACCGCCGCTTCACCGGCGTCTTCTTGATGATCGCCGTATTGGTCTCGGCCAGCACGTTGAGGCGGTCGAGCAGCGTGTCCAGCTGCTCCATCGAGCGCACATGCAGGCGGGCGATGAAACAATCCTCGCCGGTAACCTTGTCGCATTCGGTGAACTCGGGAATGGCCACGATCTGCCGTTCCACCTCCTGCAACTGCCCCGGCAGCGGGCGAATGCGCACGATGGCCTGCAACTGGTAGCCGAAACAGCGCGGGTCAACCTCCACCGTATAGCCGCGCAGCACGCCGCGCTCCTCCAGGCGGCGCAGGCGCTCGCTGACGCTGGGCGCCGACAGGCCGCTGATCTGCGCCAAGGCCTTGAGCGAGCGGCGCGAGTCTTCCATCAGGGCGTTGATCAGCAACTGGTCGATGGCATCGGTCATGGCAGCCTCGTTAGGTGATTTTCAATAAATGCCTTGATAGTAAAGGCGAGAGCGCCGATATGCCTTGGTTATCCGCTGGAAGGTCGCCCTCGACCCTCCGCATACTGTGCCCATCGTCGACAGGAGGTGTGAGATGGACAATTCGCTGCGCCGTGGTTCGCTGGAAATGATCGGCGCCATGCTGATCTCCGGGACCATTGGCTGGTTCGTGCTGGTGTCCGGGCAGCCGGTGCTGGAGGTGGTGTTCTGGCGTTGCGTGTTCGGCGCCGGCACCTTGCTGCTGATCTGCGCGGCCATGGGCTTTCTCAAACCGGGCGTGCTGACCCGCGTCTCCTTCCTGCTGGCGGTGGCCAGCGGGGTGGCGATCGTCGGCAACTGGGTACTGCTGTTCGCCTCCTACTCGCGGGCATCGATCGCCATCGGCACCGCGGTGTACAACGTCCAGCCGTTCATGCTGGTGGGGCTGGCGGCGCTGTTCCTGGGCGAGAAGATCACCGTGGCCAAGCTGACCTGGCTGAGCGTGGCGTTCCTCGGCATGCTGGCTATCGTCAGCGCTCACGGCGCGGGGCAGGCCAGTGGTGGCGAGTACCTGCAGGGCATCGCCCTGGCACTGGGTGCGGCGTTTCTGTATGCCGTGGCGGCGCTGATCATCAAGCGCCTGGCCGGCACGCCGCCGCACCTCATTGCCTTGATCCAGGTGAGCACCGGCGTCCTGCTGCTGGCGCCCTGGGTGCAACTGGGCGGGCTGCCGGGTGAACTGCCGGCGCTTGGCAGCCTGGTCACGCTGGGCATCTTGCATACGGGGTTGATGTACGTGCTGCTGTACAGCGCCATCCAGCGCCTGCCAACGGCGTTGACCGGAGCGCTGTCGTTCATCTACCCGATCGCCGCGATCCTGGTCGACTGGCTGGCCTTCGACCATCGCCTGGCAGCATTGCAGTGGTTGGGAGTCGGGCTGATTCTGCTCGCTGCTGCCGGCATGCAGCAGGGGTGGTGGTTCCGGCCTGCCGGCAAGCCTGCGCGACAACAGTAAAGCAATGACGAGCGGCTTCCCGGCGTAGAGAACTTATCCGGCAATACAGGGGGAAGGTGGCTTATTGATGGCACTGCTGTCATCTAGTACCCTGCGCGACTATTTCGCAGTGATGCGCTCGGCTTTAAGTGATGGACACGCCCCATGCCCCTTCCTACCCGCTTCCTGGCCGCAGGCCTGGTACTCTTGCCTTTGCTCGCCGGTGCCGCACCGTTCCAGACACCCGGCGACCGTGACCTGATCCGCGATCGCCAGGAGAACTTGCTGCAGGAGCAGCGCAAGCGTCTCGAGGAGCTTCAGCAACTGCCGGGAAGGCAGGCACCGCAGGCGCCCGCCCAGCCCCCCGAGCAAGGGCGCTGCTTCCAGATCCAGCGCATCGACTTGCAAGGTGCCAGCCTGCTCGACGAGCCACAGCGCAAGGCGCTGCTCGAAGGCTACGAAGGCAAGTGCCTGCAAGTCGGCCAGCTCAATGACCTGCTCAAGCGCATCACCGACCATTACCTGAACCGTGGCTACCTGACCACCCGTGCCTACCTGCCCCAGCAGGACCTGGGCTCCGGCGTGCTGCAGATCATCATCGTCGAAGGCCGCCTGGAAGGGCTGGACGGCTCCGCCCTGGCCAGCCCTCGGGAAATGGCCATGGCCTTCCCCGGCAATACCGGCGAGGTGCTCAACCTGCGCGAAATGGAACAGATGGTCGACCAGCTCGGCCGCCTGCCCTCGCGCCAGGTCGAGGTGGAGTTGGTGCCGGGGCAGGAGGTCGGCGGCAGCCGCGTCCAGCTCAAGGGCCAGCGTGACAAGCCCTGGCGCGTCTCTGCCAGCCGGCACAACAACGGTGACGCCAGCAGTGGCGAACAGCAGATGAACCTCGGCCTGGAGTGGGACAGCCCGCTGGGCCTGGCCGATCAACTGAGCCTGCGTGGCGGGCGCGACGTGGTCAGCGACCACTGGCGCCATTCCGACAGCCACGGCCTGAACTACAGCCTGCCGTGGGGCTGGTGGACCTTCAACTACAGCTACAACCACAACTACTACCGCACCCGCGACACCTCCAGCGGTTTCCCCTTCAAGCTCGACGGCGACAACAGCGTGCACCAGTTCCAGGCCGAACGGGTGATCCACCGCGACAGCCTGAGCAAGACCGCGGTCAATGCCGGCGTCAGCCACCTGCGTGCGCGCAACTACCTGGACGACACCCTGATCGACGTCTCCAGCACCCGTATCACCGAACGCCAGCTGGGCGTCAACCACGGCCGGCGCATCGGCAACGCCTTCGTCAACCTCGATGCCGGCTGGCAGCAGGGCATCGGCGCGCTCGACGCCCAGGGCGCGGGCGATCCGCGCGGCAACGAACCGGTGGCGCGCTACAACAAGTACACCCTCACCCTGAGTTACCTGCAGCCGTTCCAGCTGTGGGGCGAGCAGTTCAGCTTCGACAGCCTGGCCACCGGCCAGCGCAGCGAAGACGCCCTCTACAGTGGCCAGCGCATCAGCGTCGGCGGGCTGACCTCGGTGCGTGGCTTCAAGGAACAGACCCTCACCGGCGACAGTGGCGGCTACTGGCGCAACCAGCTGCGCTGGCGCCGCCCGGTCACCTGGGCGCCGCTGCAGCCGTGGCTGCGCGAATACGGCATGGCCTTCGCCTATGACGCCGGGGTGATCAAGGGCCAGCACGGCAATGGCCAGGACCATGGTCGCCTGAGCGGCAACGCCTTCGAGTTCAACGTGCGCGGCCAGTACTTCGCCGCCAGCGCGACCTTCGCCCGCTCGCTGGAGCGCCCCGACGTCATCACCCGCCGCGAACACCCGATCTATTTCCGAGTCGACGCGTTCTTCTGAGTCCCGACCCACCCTTTGCCCGTGACACCGCCGCCCGCGCCTGGAGTTTGTTCGACATGGATATCCGCACCCCACTGAACCAATGCATCGCCCTGATCGTCGCGGGGGTGCTGTTCCTCAACCCCATCGTCGCCACGGCCGCGCAACTGACCGTCGATGCGGCGGCCAATGCCAACACCAGCATCAAGCAGGCCGGCAACGGGGTGCCGATCGTCAATATCGCCACGCCCAATGGCAGCGGCCTGTCGACCAACACCTTCCGCGACTACAACGTCGGCAGCAACGGGCTGATCCTCAACAACGCCACCAGCAAGACCCAGTCGACCCAGCTGGGCGGCATCATCATCGGCAACCCCAACCTCAGGGGCCAGGCGGCCCAGGTGATCCTCAACCAGGTCACCGGTGGCAACCGCAGTACCCTGCAGGGCTACACCGAGGTGGCGGGGCAGGCGGCCCGGGTCATCGTCGCCAACCCCCATGGCATCACCTGCAAGGGCTGCGGCTTCATCAACACGCCGCGGGCCACCCTCACCACCGGCAAGCCGATCATGGACGGCGAGCGCCTTGACCGCTTCCAGGTGGACGGCGGCGACATCGCCATCGAAGGCGATGCGCTCAATGCCACCAACCTCGACCAGTTCGACCTGATCACCCGCAGCGCCAAGCTCAACACCGAACTGCACGCCAAGCAGTTGAACGTCGTCACCGGGCGCAACGACGTCAAGGCCGACACCCTGCAGGCCACGCCGCGTGGCGACGAGGGCGGCGACAAGCCGCTGCTGGCCATCGACAGCTCTGCGCTGGGTGGCATGTATGCAAACACCATTCGCCTGGTCGGCACCGAGCAGGGCGTGGGCGTCAAGCTGGCCGGCAACATGGCCGCCACCACCGGCGACATCCAGGTGGACGCCAACGGCAAGGTGACCCTGGCGCAGACGTCCAGTGCCGGCAACCTGACGGTCGCCGCGCAGAGCGCCGAGCTGACCGGCAAGACCTACGCCGCCGGCAATGCCACCGTGCGCGTGCGTGACGATGTGACCGTCGGCCAGAGCCTCGCCGCCAGGGACAGCATCACCGTGGCCGGCGCGCGGATCGACAACCAGGGCGTTATCGAAGCCGGCGTGGAGCTGGACAACACCCGTAATGCCCACGGCGACGTGACCCTCACGGGCCAGACCCTGCGCAACCGTGGCAGCGTGGTGGCCAACCGCACCCTGGAGGCCACCGGCAGCACCACCCTCGACAACCAGGGCGGCACCTTCAAAGGCCGAGCGACCACGCTGACGGCTGGCCAGCTGGACAACCGCCAAGGCCAGGTACTGGCCGACGACACCCTGACGGTCAACGCCCACGCGATCGACAACCGTGACCAGGGCCTGCTGCAAGGCAAGGGCCAGGCTGTGGTGGATGTCAGCGCAACCCTCGACAACCGGGGCGGCCGCCTGGTGGGCCAGGGTGGCCTGCAGGTTACCGCCACCCAGCTCGACAACCGTGACAAAGGCCTGGTCGGCAGCGACCGACAGGCCAAGCTGACCACCCATGCGCTGCTGGACAACCAGGACGGCGGCAAGCTCAGTGCGGATCGCCTGGACATCAGCACCGCCGGCCTGCTCAACGGTGGCGGCCAGTTGCTTGGCGGCGATGTGCTGATCAACGCCAGCGCCGACATCGACAACCGTCTGGGCCTGGTTTCGGCCAAGCGCCTGCTCGACCTCAAGGCCGTGGGCCTGGACAACAGCGGCAAGGGCAACCTGCGCAGCGACGGCACACTGGGCGTCAAGGTGGCGACCCTGGACAACCGTGACAACGGCCTGCTGTCGAGCCTCGGCGACCTGAACCTGAACGGCGAGCGTCTCGACAACCGTGGCGGCCTGGTCCTCGCCGACCGCTCGCTGACCGTCACCGGCGGGCATTTCGACAACCGCGACAAGGGCGCGGCCACCACCAAGGGCCAGGCCCACATCGACGTCGCCAGCCTGTCCAACAGCGATGCCGGCCACCTGCAGAGCGATGGCCGTCTCGACCTGATTGCCGGCACGGTCGACAACCAGCGCCTGGGCAACATCACCGCCAAGGGCGATCTCGAGGCCCACCTGGGCACCTTGAACCATCAAGGCGGCAAGTTGACCAGCCTGGGCAGCCTGCTGCTCACCGCCGACACGATCGACAACCAGCAGGGCGGCAAGATTGGCGCGACCACCGTGGCCGACATCAGCGCGGCGCGCATCCTCAACCAGCAGGGCGAGATTTCCAGCGCCGGCAAGGTCGTACTGAATGCCAGCGAATTGCTGGACAACCAAGGCGGCAAGATCATCGGCGACCGTGGCCTGGCCCTCACCGTGCAGCGCCTGCTCAACCAGAACAAGGGCCTGCTCAGTGGCCATGACCGCCTGAGCCTGCACGGCACCGAGCTGCTCAACAACGGCGGCAAGCTGAGCAGCCGCCAGCACATCGACGTCACCCTGGACGGCAAGCTGGACAACAGCGACGCCGGCCTGATCGTCAGTGACGCCAGCGTTACCCTGAATGCCGGCACGCTGCACAACCGCCAGGGCGGCAAGGTCTCGGCCAACGCGGCCCTGGACCTGACCAGCCAGGGGTTGCTGGACAACCAGGGCGGCACCCTGGTGACCAACACCGGGCTGCTGCTCAAGGCCGGTCGCCTGGACAACAGCCACCTCGGCGTCATCAGCGCCCAGGACCACGCCGAGTTGCGCAGCGGCGCCATCGACAACAGTGCCAAGGGCAATATCGGTGCCGGCAGCCTGCTGCTGGTTGGAACCCAGCTCGACAACAACGCCTACGGGCGCATCAGCGCCGCCGGTCAGATCGATGCCACGCTGACCGGCCTCGACCAGAACGACCACGGGCAACTGGTCAGCGAAACCGGTATCGACCTCGACCTGCAGCACGGCCAGTTGGTGAACCGCAACGGCGGCCTGCTGCGTTCGCCGGGCAGCCTGTTGTTGCGTCAGATCGGTGTGGTGGACAACCGCGAGGCGGGCGAGATTTCCAGCAATCACGGTTTCAGCCTGGTTGCCAACAAACTCGACAACCGTGGCGGGCGAGTGATCAGTGCCCAGGACCTGACCCTGCGCATCGCCGGCGTCCTCGACAACAGCCTTCAAGGCGTGTTGTCGGCCAGCCATGACCTCACGGTCGAGGCCACCCGCCTCGACAACTACACCGGCGGCAGCCTGGCCAGCGGCCAGGCCCTCAAGGCCACGATCGGCGGCCAGCTCGACAACCACGACCAGGGCATCCTGTCCGCCGTCGGCGCGTTGACCGTGACCAGCGCCGGCTTGCTCAACAGCGAGCGCGGCCTGCTGTCGGGCAACACCGGCGTGACCGTCACCACCGGCCAGCTGGACAACCACCAGGGCGGCCAGCTCATCAGCCAGGCGGCGATGACCGTCGACAGCGCCGCCCTCGACAACCGTGGCGGTGCCTTGAGCAGCAAGCAGGTCATGAAACTGACCACCGGCGACCTGCGCAACGGCGCCGATGCCTTGCTGCGCGGCGGCCGGATCCACAGCGATGGCGCGTTGACGCTGGTGGCGGGGCAGGTCGATTCCAGCCAGGGCGGTGAAATTTCCGCCAAGGGCGACCTGCTGCTGCGGGTCAGCGAGCTGATCCAGCGCCAGGGGCGGCTGATCGGCGAGCAGAAGCTCGACCTCGACCTGAACGGCGGCGACCTGCTGAACCAGGGCGGCCTGATCAGCGCCAACGGCCCACTGAACATCCAGAACCTGGGCAAGCTCGACAACAGCGCCGGCGAAGTCACCAGCCAGCAATCCTACAGCCTGCTCGCCCAGCGCATCGACAACCAGCAGGGCCGTATCCTCAGCGATGGCCGGCTGACCGTGGAGGCGCCACTGCTGGACAACAGCGGCAAGGGCCTGATTTCCGGCGCGCAGGGCCTGCTGGCCAAGGGCACCGACCTGAACAACAGCGGCGAAGGCACCCTGTCCAGCAAGGACGGCGACCTCACCGTGACCCTGGACGGTACCCTCGACAACCGCGAACTGGGCGCCCTGGTCAGCAAGGGTAACCAGCAGATCACCGCGGCCAACCTGCATAACAGCAAGGGCATCATCTCTTCCGAGCAGGCCATCACCCTCAGCGTCACCGACCGTCTCGACAACAGCGGCGGCGGCCTCATTTCCGCCACCGGCGACCTGGCGTTCGACCAGGCAGGCACCGTCATCGACAACCAGGGCGGGCAGATCAACGGCCAGGCGATCACCGTCGTCGGCAAGCGCCTGGAAAACGCCAAGGGCCAGCTGACCAGCCGCGCGCTGCTCGACCTGACCTTGACCGGGGCCCTGCTCAACACCGACGGCGCGCGCCTGGTCAGTGGCGCCGACCTGCTGCTCAAGGCCGGCAGCATCGCCAACAACGGCGGCAAGCTGATCAGCCATGGCCTGCTGCGTGTCGATTCGGCGACGCTGGACAACAGCCGCGGCGGCAACCTGGCCAGCCAGCAGAACCTGGTGCTACGCCTGAGCGGTGACCTGCTCAACGGCCAGGACGGCCTGCTGTTCAGCGAACACGGCAAGCTCGACATCCACGCCAATGCCCTGGACAACCAGGCCGGTACCCTGAAGAGCCAGGGCGGCATCGAAGTGCGCCTGGACAAGGCCCTGAACAACCACGGCGGACGCCTGGAGAGCCAGGCGGGTGACCTCGAGCTGCATGCCGCGAGCCTCGACAACGGCGGCAGCGGCATGCTCAGCGCGGTCAAAGGCCTGTTCAAGGGCGTCTTCGCCGGCCTGTTCGACAACGGCGGCGGCACCACCCAGGCGCAGTCGGTGGACATCAAGGCCGACACCCGGGTGAACAACCAGGGCGGCTACCTCTCGGCCCTGGGCGGCGACAATCAGCTCGACACCGCCGAGTTCGACAACCGCGGTGGCGGCCTGTACGCCGCCGGGCTGCTGCACCTGCAGGGCCAGCAGCTGCTCAACCAGAGCGGCAAGATCGGCGCCGGGCGCATTGATTTCGACCTGAGCGGCGCGCTGTACAACGGCCTCGGCCAGCTGGAAAGCGAAAGCGACCTGCTGCTGCGCGCCAGCGAGCTCGACAACCGCGCGGGTAACCTGCGCGCCCTCGGCAAGACCGGCACCAGCCGCTTCATCGTCGCGGGCAACCTGCTCAACGACAACGGCGTGCTGGCCACCGCCAACCACGACCTCGACCTGCAGATCGGCGGCCTGAGCAACAGCGGCGGGCAACTGCTGCACACCGGCCTTGGCACTTTCGGCCTGGCCTCGGACAAAGTCACCCAGGCCGGTGGCGTGCTGCATACCGATGGCCTGCTGAGCATCGGCGCCGCCAGCTGGACCAACGACAGCGTGCTGCAGGCCCGGCGCCTGGAGCTGGACATCGGTCGCTTCGTGCAGACCGCCAGCGGCAAGCTGCTGGCGGTCGAGAGCTTCAAGGGCCGCGGTGGCGACTGGACCAACCATGGCCTGCTGGCCAGCGATGGCAGCCTGCAACTCGACCTCACCGGCAACTACGACGGTAACGGCCGCCTGAGCAGCCTCGGCGGCCTGGGGCTGAGCGCCACCGACATCCGCCTGTCCAGTGCGGCCAGCCTGGCCGGTGGCGCCGGCAGCGTGGTGACCGCCCGCAACCTGCTGAGCAACGACGGTCGCCTGACCGCCCTCGGTGGCCTCACGGTCAACGCCGCCAGCCTCGAGAACCGCGGCACCCTCGGCGGCGCCGCGGCGGTGACACTTGCCGCCAACACCCTGAGCAACCAGCGCGGCCTGGTGTTCAGCGGCAACGACATGACCCTGCGCGTGGGCAGCCTGAGCAACTACTACGGCGATATCTACAGCCTCGGCGGCCTGGACCTGGCCGGCAACGGCAGCGCCCGCGCCGCGTTGCTGGACAATATCTCCGCCAGCATGGAAAGCGCCGGCAGCATGACCCTGGCGGTGGACACCTTGCTCAACCGCAAGGAACACCTGAGCTCGAAGCAGAAGCTGGTCGCCGGCTACGTCAACGTGTATTCCGACGACCGCTGCAAGGGCAAGGGCTGCGAGCTGTACTTCTCGGCCACGGAAAGCTGGCAGGATGTCATCGACCAGGACAGCCCCACGGCCTTCATCACCAGCGGCGGCAAGCTGACCTTTGCCGGCAACGCGTTCCGCAACCACTACAGCAGTGTCTCGGCGGGCGGCGATATCGCCATCAACACGGCCGTGTTCGAGAACAAGGGCGCCGGTGGCGGCGAGCAACGCAACCTCACCGCCAGCATGTACACCCGTGATCGCGGGCAGTACAACGCGTTCATCAACGCCAAGAACCAGTTCAACCAGAACCCGGGTTCGCTGACCCTCGATCAGGTCATGGCGGCGTCTGGTTATCCGTATGCCAGCATTTATGACGTCATCGACAACAAGACGCCGATTGCCGGCGCCGTGGTCGCCCCGGCGGTGGTGCAGTCGGCTGGCGCGGTGACCATCAACGCCACCCAGCGAATCGACAACAGCGTGGTACGCGTCAACCAGGCCGGTGCCGGCACCATCAATGCCCGTGGCGATGCCACGGCCGATGCGCGCCAGGCCCAGACCCAGGTGCGCGCGCTCAACCCGCAGTTGCCGCCGGACCTGGCCCAACGCCAGGTCAACCCGGTGACCCTGCCCAGCTTCAGCCTGCCCCAGGGCAGCAACGGCCTGTTCCGCATCAGCAGCCAGGCTGGCCAGGCCGCGATCAGCGGCGACGCCCTGGGCGCGACCGGCGACCGCACCCAGGCCGGTAGCGGCACCTTCATCGCACCGCTGGCCAGTACGGCCAGTGCCGACAGCCGTGCCGCGCAGACGCTTGGCGCCAACGGCGCGGCTGCGGCGCAGGGCGCCGTGGCTGGCTCCGGCGTGGCGCTGGGCGGCCTGGCCGCCGGGGTCAAGCTGGTCCAGGGCGTGCCTGAGCGCAGCGTGCCGAATGTCTCGCACAAGTACCTGGTAGAGACCAATCCGGTCCTGACCGACCTCAAGCAGTTCCTCAGCTCCGACTACATGCTCGGCCAGCTCAATATCAAGCCGGACCAGGCCATCAAGCGCCTGGGCGATGGCCTCTACGAGCAGCGCCTGATCCGCGAGGCGGTGGTGGCCCGTACCGGCCAGCGCTACATCGACGGCATGACCAGCGACGAGATGCTGTTCCGCTACCTGATGGACAACGCCATCGCCAGCAAGGACAAGCTGTCGCTGAGCGTGGGCGTGTCGCTCAGCGCCGAGCAGGTGGCGGCACTGACCCACGACATCGTCTGGATGGAGCAGGTCGAGGTCAACGGCGAGAAGGTACTCGCCCCGGTACTGTACCTGGCCCATGCCAATGGCCGCGTGGCCCCCAACGGCGCCTTGATCCAGGGCCGCGACGTCAACCTGATCAGCGGCGGCGAACTGGTCAACGTCGGCACCTTGCGCGCCACCAACAACCTCGCCGTCAGCGCCACCAACATCGGCAACGCCGGGTTGATGGAGGCGGGCGGGCGCCTGGACATGCTGGCCACCGAGTCGATCCGCAACGCCCAGGGCGGGATCATCGCCGGGCGTGAAGTGAGCCTCACCGCGTTGACCGGCGACGTGATCAACGAACGCAGCGTCACCCGCCTGGAAGGCCGCGCGGGCGGCGAGCACGTGACCAAGGACCTGGTCGACACCGCCGCGCGCATCGAGGCGGCGAACAACCTGACGATCACGGCGGGGCAGGATATCGGCATTGTCGGCGGCGCCGTGCAGGCCGGCGGCAACATCGACATGGATGCCGGGCGTGACCTGATCATCGCCAGCCAGGAAGGTGTCGACAGCCACGAGTACCAGCGTCGCCGCGTCAGTGGCCACGACACCAGCATCACCCAGTACGGCAGCGAGGTGAAGGCCGGCGGCAACCTCACCGCCACGGCCGGCCAGGACCTGAGCATCGTCGCCAGCGAGATCGAGGCCCGCCGCGACCTGGCCCTGCAGGCCGGGCGCGACGTGACCCTGGCCGCTGCGGCGAACGAGGAGCACAGCTACGCCAAGGGCAAGAAAGGCAAGACCAAGTACGAGCGCCAGGAGGACGACGTCGAGCAGCAGTCGGCCGAAGTGAAGGCCGGCGGCGACCTGACCATCGACGCCGGGCGCGACCTGCGCATGGTGGCGAGCAAGGCCAGCGCCGGCGACGAAGCCTACCTGGTGGCCGGCGACAAGCTCGAGCTGCTGGCCGCCAACGACAGCCAGTACTCGCTGTATGACATGAACAAGAAGGGTGGTTGGGGGAGCAAGAAGACCCAGCGTGATGAAGTGACCGACGTGAAGGCGGTGGGGAGTGAGATCACCAGTGGTGGAGGCACTTCTCTGGTGAGTGGCGGTGATCAGCTCTACCAAGGCGCCAAAATCGAAGCGGGGGGGGATCTGGCCATCATCAGTGGTGGTGCAGTGACCTTTGAAGCCGTCAAGGACATGCATCAGGAAAGTCATGAGAAGTCCAAAGGCGACCTTGCTTGGAACAGCGCGAAGGGTAAGGGCACGACTGATGAAACCTTGCGCCAGAACCAGCTAGTTGCTCAAGGCGTCATGACGATCAAGGCTGTTGATGGATTGAAGATCGACATCAAGCATATCGATCAGGCCACGGTCAGCCAGAGTATCGATGCCATGGTCAAGGCCGATCCCAAGCTGTCATGGCTCAAGGAGGCTGAGCTGAGAGGGGATGTGGACTGGCGTCGGGTCAAGGAGGTTCACGACAGCTTCAAGTACGACCAGTCCGGATTGGGTACGGGTGCCTCGCTCGTGATCGCAATCATCGTGACGTATCTGACCTGGGGCGCTGGAGCATCGCTGGTCGGTGCTGCGGGCAATTCGACCATTGGTTTTGCTGCTAACTCGGTGGTCAGTGCCGCCGCAACCAATGCGGCAACCAGCACGATCAACAATCGTGGGAACCTCGGTGCTGTCGTCAAGGATGTGACCTCCAGCGATGCGATGAAAGGCTACGTCATGTCAGCGCTCACGCCTGGCGGTGGCAGCATTGTTTCGCGAATCGCACTCAAGGCAGCGCTGAGCACTGTGGTTTATGGTGGCAGCCTCAAGGACAACGCCGTCCAGGCTGGCCTGGAAATCGCTGCTGATGCGTTGAGCGGAGCGATTTTCAATGAAGTGGGTGATCGGCTCATGGGCAGCGGGCTGCCCAAGCGCGTGGCGGTACATGCCATTGTCGGTGGTTTGATTGCGGAAGCAGCGGGTGGTGACTTCCGCACGGCGGCACTGGCGGCAGGCGCGAATGAGGCCTTGGTGCAGCTGGTCGGGGACAAGATCTTCCCTGGCGAGGCCCATGACCGGGTTCTGGGCATGACTTCGCAACTGGTCGGTATGACGGTCGCCGCAGGTCTGGGTGCCGACGCAAAAGATCAGCAGGTCGCGGGTTGGGTGGCGCAGCAGGCTACCGAGAACAACTTCCTGCGTCACAAGGAGGTCGAGGCGTTTCTTGCCGAACTCAAGACGTGTGAGGCGAACAATTCGTGTGCCGAGGTGCGTAAGCGCTATGGCGAATTGAATGCCGAGAACCAGGAACGGCTACAGTCGCTGTGTGCCCGCGACATGGCGGCTTGTCACGATGAGTACAAGCTGTTCTCTGACGATTATCAAAAGACCCATAAGCTGCTGGCCGAGAGCATGAAGGATGTCGGCTGGAGGGATAAGTACAACCTGGGCGCGACGATACTCAGCAACTATCAGGCGATGCAGACATTGGTCGGCACCGCCATGACCAAGGCGATGACCGATGCAGCTATGGAGGCTGCAGGCCAAGCAGGAGTTGAGGTCGATGCTGAGGATGTCGGCACCTTTGGTATGTGGCTGCGAACTGTTGTCAAGGCCGTCACAAATCGCAAGGGAGCAGTTGGTGGAACGGAGCGCGGCCCTTGCTGCTTTGCAGCAGGGACCTTGGTTGCAACTCCGGAAGGTGACCGAGCGATTGAAACGCTCAAGGTCGGGGATATCGTCTGGACCAAACCTGAGCAAGGGGGCGAGCCTTTCGCTGCTGCAATCACCGCGACGCATGTCCGCAACGATCAGCCGATCTATCGGTTGAACCTGGAAAGCACCCACGACGATGGCCAGGTTCAGACTGAGAGCTTGTTCGTTACCCCTAGCCACCCATTCTACGTACCCGCCAGGCATGATTTTGTGCCGGTGGGTGAGTTGAAAGCCGGAGACTTGCTACAGTCCTTGGCTGACGGGGCGGGAAACAACACGTCGAGCCGCGTTGCTTCGGTGAAGCTGCATAAGCTGGTGGGCGAGACGTTTAACCTGACGGTGGATGTGGGACATACGTTCTATGTAGGCCAACTGAGGACGTGGGTTCATAATACAGGTCCATGCCCGCTTCCGAATCCTCGCAATGCTGCCAATCTCATCGGTGGACCTCTAGAGAATGCGACTAAGGTGAGTGGGAATTTCGATAAGGTAAACGGGCCAGCTAATGGGACTCTTTACAGAGCTGACAATCGAGGAAATATTACTAGTTATGCGGTTTATGACTCGCAAGGAATGATCTTGAAACGAGTTGATGTGACAGGGGCAGCCCATGCAAATGTTCCAACACCTCATGTTATTGAGTATGGGCGTAACAAGTTGCCGGATGGGTCGATTAGAGTTCAGTCGCCTTCCTCAAAACTACCACCAAGACGAGCAACCCTGGAAGAGATACCATGAAAATAGTTAAATTTTTTGCGGAAATAATAGGGCTAAAAAAATTTGAGGCTTGGCGAGCTGGCTGGCAGGATCCTGAGTCTATTGACATATTTTCTTATGTTGAAGATGTCGTAAGTCCAGAGGATAGTTTGATTTTTTGTAAGTGGTTATTTCCGGATTTTGTTGTGTTTGAGGATTCGGTGATATTAGCCATGAAATTTGATGAGGCCGCGTTTCACACCTGGCTGCAGCATTTTTCAGGCGATAAAGCCGGAGTTGAAAAAATGTTGAATCACACTCATCTTTACGATGTGTTTTCAGGGTGTGGGTCTTCCGTGGATGAGGTGGTATTTGAGCAACTTTCCAATGTGCTGGCCATGTCTTGGCGAATGGTGTTGAAGGCGCAGTTCCCTGATAGAAGATTTCACGTAGAGGCGATTAACTCCGATCAGGAGTATGGTCCGGTGGTCACCTTCCATGAAATGCGTGGGTGCGGAAAAGGGGACAGATCTATTTTTCCTACTCTAATTCCGGCTCCTGGCAGCGAAGGGAGCTAGCTGTCATGTAGGTGGGCCGAGATTAGAGTAGGGGAAATAAATCTGTCTGCTTA
The DNA here is from genome assembly GCF_019823065.1 of Pseudomonas mosselii. Lineage (NCBI taxonomy): Bacteria > Pseudomonadati > Pseudomonadota > Gammaproteobacteria > Pseudomonadales > Pseudomonadaceae > Pseudomonas > Pseudomonas mosselii. The sequence continues at coordinate 4,399,460 of NZ_CP081966.1, read as the reverse complement.
TTGCATGTCCAATTTTTGCAGTGGTGTACTTAAGAGTCGGAAAAGGGGACCGGAAAAGGGGACAGATTTATTTTTCCTACTCTAATTCCAGCTCCTGGCAGCGAAGGGATCTAGCTGTCATGTAGGTAGGCCGAGATTAGGGTGGGGGAAATAAATCTGTCCCCTTTTTTCGCAGTGGCCATATGTGGCCAGGTCAACCAGGGAAGACAGTTTTCCCTCAGAGTTGGTCGGCAGATAAAATAGTTCACGAGGTTGGCGACATTGCGACGTCTCCTAATACCAAGTGGTACGCCCAAACAGGAACTGGCGGGACTTATACAAGCAAAGGCGATCCTGCCAAATGGGTTGCTTATGAAGTGCGTGACGGAGTTCGTATGCGTGTTGTTTACCAGCCAGCTACAGGCAAGGTGGTCACGGCCTTTCCCGACAATGCACCAATTCCAACCTATAAGCCCATAAAGTAGGTCTCTATGTACGCTAATCGTATTGTCAAATTTGGAGAGCGATTCCAGGGGCGGCTAGATTCTACGCTGCTTCAGGGAGCATTAGATTATGTCGGATATAGTGAAGAGAGCCTGGCTTTCGAGATTTTGTGTGACCATGTTTGCGAATATGATGTATCTATATAGGGGAAAAGGGGACAGATTTATTTTCCCTACTCTAATTCCAGATCCTGGCAGCGAAGGGATCTAGCTGTCATGTAGGTAGGCCGAGATTAGAGTGGGGGAAATAAATCTGTCCCCTTTTTTCGATTTTACTATTGATCTTGGGCGTGAAAAAGTATGAAAGTGGCTGAAAATTGGACAGGTCTATTTTTTCTACTGTAGGTTTGGTTCCTGTGGGGCGAAGGGATCGAGGAGTCATGCAGGGTAGGCCGAAATTAGAGTATAGAAAGAATTTGTACCCTTGTCAGTTCCGTCTCGTTCAATGTTTATATTAGAATCCAGGGTGGTTGGTTGAATATTTCGTCCGGTCGTCTGGCTCAGTATATAGGGTGGCAGTGATGGCGAATGGTTTATTCGTTCCAGTGAATAAGATTCCTGAGCTAAAAATGCTTAAAGTAAGGCTGAGGAAAGAACTGTCTAGTCTGGGGTATGTGACGCAGAGAATAACCGTTGGTGTAACTTTGGTGGATAGTGATTGTTTGTTGGATAATATGATTTACATCATGGATCATGAGGGTGACGCGTGCTGTTGGTTGACCTTCATGAGCGCGGATGATTCTTTGCTAGAGGTGAGTGAGAATGGAGTGCCATTTATTGCTCATGTTTCGGGAGGGACTGGACGGGGGAGGCGTCTCGCTTTAGCTGTTTCCTATGGTGTATCTGTCGAAGGGCAAGGAGAGTGTGTTTATGATGACGGTCGCCTGTATTTGGGGGGAGGAGCAGGTTCTAGTTCTATAGAGGGGCTCAAGAAATTATTGGTGGAGCTGAAATGATTAGGTGTCTGCTAAAAACGAAAAGGGGGGCAGGTCTACTTTTTCTAATCTAATTTAAAGAATAGGGAAAAGGGGACAGATCTATTTTTCCTACTCTAATTTCGGCCCTTGTGGGGTCGAGGAAATCGAGCAGTCATGTCATTCTCCTGATTCATCAGTCGTCAGGGTGATCCAAGGAGGATGCCGTCATGCCTAGAGGTGGACGAGTACTGCTACCACATTGCCCGCATCATATTGTCCATCGGGGTCACAATCGACAGGTTGTGTTTGCGCAAGATACGGACTTTCAACGCTATTTAGCTGATCTCTGAGAGTTGAAGGATGCCTTTGGAGTGAAAGTCTATGCGTATTGCTTGATGACCAACCATGTGCATCTATTGCTGGTTCCTGATGATGCTTGCGCAGGACTTAGCCAGCTGATGAAGACGCTGGCGGCGCGAGCGACGCGCTATCGTAATCGAGTAGAGGGTCGTACCGGTACATTGTGGGAAAGTCGTTTTAAGTCCAGCATTGTGCAGTCTGACACCTACCTGTTGGCTTGTTGCCGCTACATCGAATTGAATCCAGTCCGGGCGCGGATGACAGTTGAGGCTGGTGATTATCCTTGGTCGAGTTATTCGATCAGGATGGGAGCTGCAAAACGGCAGAATTGGCTTGATGATAATCCCTTGTTTGAAGCATTAGGGGAAACTGAAGAGCTCCGGCGCAAGCACTACGCCGAGTTTGTGAGGCAGGCGATATCGGACGAAGAGCTTAGCCTGATTCGAGACGCGGAAGGAAAAGGGGACAGATTTATTTTTACTGCTCTAATTTCGGCTCCTGGCAGCGAAGGGGTCCAGCTGTCATGTAGGTAGGCCGAGATTAGAGTGGGGAAAATAAATCTATCCCATTTTTTGCTTCGCGATGGTAAGTGTTTTATCAAGGGCTGTGTGCCGGTCGACTATATTAAAGCGGTAAAAAAATAGGTTTCTTATGGAGCCGAAAATATACGAACTTTTGAATCACATTCCAAAACATGCGGATTATGCCGTGAGTGCAGGAGATTTGGATCCAGAGGATATTCCACAGGATAGAATTGACGCCGTGCTGGATTTGCTTCGTCATGCGAATAACGATGAGGAGCACTTCTTGGCTGCGAAGTTACTGACCAGTTGGGGCATCCATGAAGGGTTGATTGCCTTGGAGGGGAGAATGGACAAACCTGGAGGCATTGAAGGAGTCTATTTTCATCGACTGCACGGATACGACGACACTTATCACCAAATACTCTTGGCTGTGACTCGGTATTTTGTCAACGTGGCTGATCGTGGAGATATCGAGGCTGCGAGAGTCCAGATCTATTTCCCCCTATCGAAAATCATTGCTTTGGCGAATAGTGAACCGTTTGAAATAGCCAAAATTTTTGATTTCGCGAGTAGTGAAAACTACTCAGAGTATGTGCCTCTTGTTGAAAAGCACCTTGTCGCCATAATTGATCATCCCGAAATACATCGCTGGAAAATTTATAATGCTATTGAGTTTTTGATGGTTTTCAATCCCGGTTTCGTTGCGTTTCTATTGAAAGAGAAAAATAAGACGATTGATGATTTTAGGCCGGTGACATAAGGGCGATAGCCTCGGTGCAAAAGCAACTGGTGCAGCTGAAGTACCGGCTACGTCTGCAATAGATCTATTTTTCCTACTCTAATATCGGCCCTTGTGGGGTCGAATAGGTCGAGCAGCCATGTCATTCTCCTGATTCATCAGTCGTCAAGGTGATCCAAGGAGGATGCCGTCATGCCTAGAGGTGGACGAGTACTGCTACCACACTGCCCGCATCATATTGTCCATCGGGGTCACAATCGACAGGTTGTGTTTGCGCAAGATACGGACTTTCAACGCTACTTAGCCGATCTCCGAGAGTTGAAGGATGCCTTTGGAGTGAAAGTCTATGCGTACTGCTTGATGACCAACCATGTGCATCTATTGTTGGTTCCTGATGATGCTTGCGCAGGACTTAGCCAGCTGATGAAGACGCTGGCGGCGCGAGCGACGCGCTATCGTAATCGACTGGAGGGCCGTTCCGGTACCTTGTGGGAGAGTCGTTTTAAGTCCAGCATTGTGCAGTCTGACACCTACCTGTTGGCCTGTTGCCGCTACATCGAATTGAATCCAGTCCGGGCGCGGATGGTAGCTGAGGTTGGGGACTATCCTTGGTCAAGTTATTCGGCCAGGATGGGGGCTGTGAAACGGCAGAATTGGCTTGATGAAGACCCCTTGTTTGAAGCATTGGGGGAAACTGAAGAGCTCCGGCGCAAGCGCTACGCCGAGTTTGTGAGGCAGGCGATATCGGACGAAGAGCTTAGCCTGATTCGAGACGCTATTCAGCGAGGACAATTGACGGGTAGCAGCCGGTTCGTGGATGAGATCGCGCAGATCACTGGAAAACGTATTGAGCGAAGGAAGCAGGGCAGGCCGAAATTAGAGTAGATAAAATAGATCTGTCCCCTTTTTTGGTCCTTTTTTGGTCCCCTTTTTTGCTCCAGCTCCTGGCAGCGAAGGGATCTAGCTGTCATGTAGGTAGGCCGAGATTAGGGTGGGGGAAATAAATCTGTCCCCTTTTTTCGCATAAGTCTGCTGCGGCTGCTTTTGGGAAAAGCAAAGGCGGGCAGTCAATTCCTTTGAATCAAGTGATTTTCTCGCGGGGCGAGAAAACTATTCAGCTAGATAGGCAGGCTATTAATAGCTTGTTAGGGAGATAAAAATGGCTAAGTTTCTATGTCGATGCTCTCATGTCATTAGCTTGGTTAGCTCTCCTGTTTCAGAGGAGTTCACTCTCGTTCCAAATAAGTTGTTGTGTGAATTGGCGGAGCGAGCTGATAAAGGAAGAATTCCTTTTGATGAGTTTTTTGATCGTATAGATGTAGTTGGAAAGGATGTTATTACTTGTCCTGCATGCGGTAGAGTTTGGATAAGAAAGGATGAAGGGGCAGGATATTGGCCCTATCTTGAAGAAAAGGAATAGCATTCCATCCGGGACAGACGGAAAAGGAGACGGAAAAGGGGACAGACGGAAAAGGGGACAGATCTATTTTTCCTACTCTAATTCCGGCTCCTGGCAGCGAAGGGAGCTAGCTGTCATGTAGATGGGCCGAAATTAGAGTAGGGGAAATAAATCTGTCCCCATTTTTTCCTCTCAGGTGGTCACGCCAGTGACATATCCCATGCTCAGCGACTGCTGGACGGTGTCCACATCCCTTTGAACCGAGGTAGGCCACGCAAGCGCTGCCGCTGGCTCCTGGCCGACAAAGGCTATGACGCAGAATCCTTGCGGCAATACTGCGACCGCTATCGGATGCAGCCGGTGATTCCGCTGCGTGACATGAAACGCAGACCGAAGCCGGGCTTACCGCGCCTGTTTGACAAGCCCAAGTATCGGCAGCGGAACGCCATCGAACGGCTATTTGGTTGGCTGAAGGAGCACCGCCGCCTGGGTACACGCTACTGCAAGCTGGCGGAAAGCTTTGCTGCAATGGTCACGCTGGCTTGCTGGCGACGGTGTTTACGACATTACTTTTCGTACAGTGCCTAGCTGTCATGTAGGTAGGCCGAGATTAGAGTGGGGGAAATAAATCTGTCCCCTTTTTTCGGGAGCAATTATTCTGCTGTCGGACGTATAAACTTAGCTTCCGAAAAAGCTGTATGCCCCAGCTGTACGGGAGTGGTTTTGCAGTTTAGGGAAAGGTACCCAAATATTCAGTTGAATGTATTTGCGCGGGACTAATGTAGAGGTGATTATGAAGTATTTAGAGATTAGGTCCGAGATGGAACTAATGTTTAAGCGAGGGGCCGGTGAGCAACGCCTGACATTGTATCAGGCTTTTGGTTACGCCTATGATGAGATGGATAACTATTTACAGTCTAAGGACGAAGGCGTTCGCTTGGCTGCCTATGTTTCATTGTTTATAATTCCTGTAAAAGCTGGATTGGAATTTATAGCGGAGGATCCTTTGACTCGGGATGTTGCGTCTGAGTTTATGGAAGTATACTCTCGTTTTAAAGTTGGAGGCTTCTGTCAATTGTTTGAAGATGGGGCGGTTATGCTGGTGGATGCTAGGGAGGTATTTGATTACTTGGTGAAATTTGGTTTGGTCTGATGTTGCAGGAAGAAGGGGCAGGTTTGAATGGCACTTACTTCGTCATCAATCCTTTGATTTGAAGGGAAGAGCAGAAAAAAGAGCAGAAAAAGAAGAGGGCGGAAAAGGGGGGCGAAAAAGAAGAGAAAAAGGGGGCAGATCTATTTTTCCTACTCTAATTCCAGCTCCTATCCTCCAAAGCTGTACAAGGGTTGAGTAACTCAAAACCTATTGACTTTATTTATGATCCGGTTAGTCAGCGGTTCATCATGGGGCGGAATCAATTTGGGCATGATGGGATATTAAATGCTGGAAAAATTCCGTCCTCTGACGCTATCGTCGGTGGCGGGATCTGGAAGGAAAATGGAGTTATTCGAACCTATGAATGGAGCGGGCATTACGGAATGAACTGGACTCCAAAGCTTCGTGAATAGTTCAAGTCCTTTATGACTAGTCATGGTGTGGATGTTACACATACTCCTGGAATATCTAGATGATAGATGAGCTGAAAGAAAAATTATTAATGGAGCTTGCTAGACTTGAAGGGCCATGGGAGAGCAAAAAAGAGTATGGCTCTGAAGGGGCTATCTTGAGTTGGCTTCCTGTGGCGAAGTTGTGTGGCGGACGTTTTTTATTGGGACTTACTTCTGGAGGTCTTTGGGCTAGATCAACAGAGTCGTTTGTGTACACGTTTGGGGATGAAGCTGAGTGTGTGTTTTTTTGCCTATACTAGAGGGTTCTCCAGGAGTAGTACGCTGCAAGATGATCGATGGGCTTAAAGTATATGGTCTTTCAGAGTGGGTTTTGGATTTTCTTCCATTTGAGAAGGTTGTTATAGAAGGTCTTGGGAGTCAGAGTGAATACTGGTCTGGTCTGGCGCTGAAGTGGGCATTGTTCGTTCCGAGGTCTGATATTTTGAAAGAGGAAATATATGCGTTGAGTAAAATCGGAGAGACTCAACAAATTCGTCACTCAGCAAGAAAGGTAGCTAAGCAGCTAAAAGATTCATGATATGAAAAGCGGAAAAGTGGAAAGGGCAGTGGAAAAGAGTGGAAAAGGGGACAGATTTATTTTTCCTGCTCTAATTCCAGCTCCTGGCAACGAAGGGATCTAGCCGTCATGTAGGTAGGACGAGATTAGAGTAGGGAAAATAAATCTGTCCCCTTTTGGTGTCCTGTATGATGTGTCTAACTCTCGGATTAAGGTCGTCGAATGGAATCAGGCACCGAATGGATCATATTTCCCCAAGAAGGGGAACGACACAAAAGCCTTTGAGGGAAATGTTCCTCAGTCGGTTCTTGAACATTTAGGGTTGAATTGATGAAAGCTTATCAAGGTTGTATTTCTAAAGATTCGTTGAATCTATTTGCTTCAGATATTGGCGTTGGAGAGTTTTTTTCATATGTAGGGAGCTTGGTTTCATTGGAACAGGCGATTTCTGTTCTGGGTTTGCTTTCTCCCGATTTTGTTGAGGTTGATGGTCATGTTTTTTGGCTGCCTAATGCACAGCAATACGATTCGCAAAAAAAATGTTTGAAGGGGCTGGTCGAGACTGAAGCTGGTGCGTTGGAGCAAAGCACATCGCGTAAAGATGTTGAGCGGTACAGAAACATTTTCTCAATAAATCAGTTCTTTTCAAAGTGGGAGGATTCGCCGAATCGACCCGTATTTAAGGTTGGGCTGTCGGAGGAGGATTATCGTCTTTGTCATTTATTTGCCGAGCAGATCGCTAGGTATTGGAAGCGCGCGTTGTCAGACTGCTTTCCAGAGAAGGTTTTCCAGTTTGAGATCGCTGATGATCTTCTCGATGAGTATGGGGTTTGCCTGACATTCTGGCAACTGTAGTTGTAATCAACTGGCCAAATGAGGAGGAACGGTTCGACGAGTTTGTCGAATTTGTTCTAACCACCTTGAGGGCTAGGAAGCCTGAGCGTGAGGAAGCCGAAAAGGGAAAAAAGCGGAAAAGGGGACAGATTTATTTTTCCTTTGTAGGGTGTTTAAAAAATGAGTGAACAAAAGCTGATAGAGCAACCAGCGGTTGACAGAATTGAAAAGCTGATTTCTGATCTTTCTGTCAATAGGAATAGTCGTTCTGAGAACGCCCTCTGCAAAGAAATACGACCGTTGTCAGGTAGTAAAAGAATGGAGGTTGTACAGGCATTGGCCAGTTTTAATGTTCGTCTGGGCGCAGATGTTGCAGCTCGAGTCCACTTGCCAGTTTATTATCAAGTGCAGTTGATTAGAAGCCTGCTTGCAGATGGTGGAAGTAATAAAATAAAGCAGTTCGTGGTGCGGTTGTTCGTACATCGAATGAAGACGGCTGTGGTTGTAAAGGAGTTGATGGCTGCGAAATGTAGGTATCCGAATGCGGTGAGCTTAATGGCGTACTACTATTCGAGTCTCAAGAGGGTTCGGTGTCGTGCTCAAAAAGATGCCCTTTTTTTGCTGAGGGATTTCAGGATATGTGGAGTTTAGATGGTCAAGTGTTAGCAGCTGCTATTCCGGTATGGATATTTAATTATCGTATAGTCGAGTTCTAGTTTTCTGCCCTGTATCACTAGAGTCTAGCTGGGCTGGATTGCAACTTGCGGCACCAGATGGATAAAGCCCCGCACAAGGCAGGGCTTTGAACGTGGCAATTTTATTTAAGGTAGCCGTTCTGGCGCATCCGCAAGCTGTAGATCCAGACAGCAACCAGCAGCATTGCTTGCAGGGTGCCCGGGAGTACGTACCAAAAAGCCTGCGGGTAAAGGCTCGCCGGAAGGCGGAAAATTTCTGGGAACATGAGCGGGATCAGCGTCAGGCCAAAGAGCAGTGCCCCAAGCAGGAACCATACGGACTTCGCGCTGCGCCTGTACAACAACACGCTGCTTGTGACGAGTAGAATGCATGACAGTGCTGGAGGCGCCAGCATAATCATTGCGAAATCACCCACCCTTGCCATTTCCCATCCTTCACCGACTAGCCAATAGGCAATTTTGCTGGTGATGAGCAGGCAGTAGATTACCGCAACCGTGACTAGCATCGGACGTGGGGCGTTCCGTACCTGAGGTGCACTTTTTTCCATAACTTCCAGATCTCATGGCGTGGCGGGTTAATCCGGCCAAAGTGCGCAGTCTACTGGAGGATTGGTGGATCTTGAAGTGGCCTGAAAACACCATTCTACTTTTCGTACAATGCTTAATCGCACTCATCTGTAAGCTACGCGTTCAAGATGCTTGAAGTTTGCTCTCGAGTTCAAGCCGCCGGGGCTGCCTTGTAGCCCTTTCGCGGCAAAAGGCCGCTCGTACACGGGGATGCGGCCTCCTGTACGAGCGGCCTTTTGCCGCGAAAGGACCGCAAAGCGGTCCTGCGCCGCAAACGCCAACTGCTCAGTTCAACCAGCTCAACGCCGGCCCCTGGGGCACGATCCGGGTCGGGTTGATGTGGTTGTGCGAGTAGTAGTAATGCAGCTTGATATGCGCCATGTCGATGGTGCGGTAGATCGCCGGGATCTGCGTCAGGCGCACCAGGTACTGGTACAGCGCCGGGTACTCGGCCAGGGTCTTGTGGTTGGTCTTGAAGTGCACGTAGTACACCGCCTCGTAGCGGATCAGCGTGGGTAGCAGGAACAGGTCCGACAAGCTCAGCTTGCCGCCCACCAGGTACGGCTGCTTGCGCAGCCGGTGCTCGAGGGTGTCCATGGCCGCGAAGAACTGCTGGAAGGCCTGGTCGTAGCTCTCCTGGTCCGGGGCGAAGCCCATGTGGTAGACCATGCGGTTGATGTTGGTGTGCAGCCACTGGTTGAGCTCGACGATGTCGCAGCTGGAGCGGTCGGGCACCAGGTCGATCGGGGTCTTGGCCAGGGGCAGCAGGCGGGTGGCCATCTGCAGCGCCAGCTCCGCCGAATCGTTGTGCACGATACGGTTCTGCTGGCGGTCCCACAGCACCGGCACCGACTGGTTGCCGGTGAAGCCCGGGCGCGAACGCTCGTACAGGCTCGACAGCAGGGTCACGTCTTTGTGCAGCGGGTCCTGGTCGTGCTCGTCGAACTCCCAGCCCTGGTCGTGGCGGCGCGCCGCCACCGAGGTGACGTCCAGCGCGTCTTCCAGGCCCAGCAGGCTCTGCACCAGGTGCACCCGGTGCGAGAACGGGCAGGCGTGGGAAATGTACAGGTGGTAGCGGTTGGGTTCGGCCACCAGTTCGCTGAGGAACAGCTCCTGGACCGACGGGTTGTCTTGGCTGCGGGTCATCTTACCTTCCTACGGCGGTGGCCAGGCTTGGGCATGGGCGTTCGCCGAGGGCGGCGATGCTGTGCTGGATCTTCAGGTTGGCGGCGGCCAGGCCTGCGGCCAGGCTCTCTTCGCCCATGCCCAGGCCTTCGGCGTAGATGAACTCGACGCTGTTCAGGCCGACGAAGCCCAGGGTCTGTGACAGCCAGCCAGCCAGGGTGTCGGTGCCCTGGCTGTAGATGCCACCGCTGGCGTTGAGCACGTGCACCGGCTTGTCGTCGAGCAGCCCGACCGGGGCGCCGTCGACGTAGGTGAAGGTGACGCCGCCGCGCACGATGTAGTCGACCCAGGTGTGCAGGATCGACGGTGCGCCGAAGTTGTAGCGTGGCAGGCCGATCACCACGCGGTCGGCTTCCTGGATCTCTTCGATCAGTTCGTTGGACAGCTTCAGCGCCGCGGCCGCCTCGATGCTGCTGGCGTCACCGCCGAACAGGGCGTCCATGGTCACCGCATTGAGGTGCGGGATAGGCTGGGCGTGCAGGTCGCGTACCGCCACCGACGCTTCGGGGTTGACCTCTTTGAGCTGCTTGAGGAAGTTGTCCACCAGTTGGCCGGAGAAGCCGCCATCGGACTTGATCGAGGAGCGGATGACCAGGACCTTGTGATTCATTGCGCGAATCCTTTCTGTGATGTGTGTGATAGCCAGTCTTGAGCAATCGGGCGGGAGTGAAAAGCGCAGATAATCAGGGTATTACCCTTAAGGTTGTCATGTATCGCCAGGGGCTCTGGGCTGGAACGAGCGCGGGGCAAGCCTGCTCCCACAATTCGCGTGGGAGCGGGCTTGCCCCGCGATGAACGTGATGGGTGATTACGCCATTACCACTCGCGCTTGAGCCTGAACTTGCTCAGCTGCGCGCTGGCGATGCGTGTCTGGCTGCCGTCGGCGTTGACCCGCCAGGCCTCGGCCTGGGTGAACATCAGGTTGCGGCCGTCGCGGATCACCTTGGCGTGGAACAACACCTCGGTGTCGCGCGGCGTGGCCGACAGCAGCAGGGTGTTGAAACTGTTGGTCAGGGCGTACTCGTCCGGCCCCAGCAGGGGCAGGGTGGCGAGCATGCTGGTGACGTCGAGCATCGAGTAGATCACCCCGCCGTGCAGGGTCTGGCTCAGGTTGTCGATGGCATCGGTGACGGTCAGCCGGCAGGTGCACTGGCCGGGGGACTGTTCCAGCATTTCCAGCCCGCAGTAGCGCTGGTAGGCGTGTTCGAGCAGCGCGCGCGAGTGCGCGGCGGCGTGGTCGCTGATGGTGCTCATGGTGTGATCCTTCACAGGTGCCGGGCAATGATTTCCAGCATGATTTCGTGGGTGCCGCCGCCGATGGCCAGCAGGCGGGCGTCGCGGTGGATGCGTTCGACCAGCGAGGGCTCGACGCAGCCGTGGGCGCCATGCAACTGCACGGCGTCGCGGGCCAGGGTTTCCAGGGTCTGCACGGCGCTGTTCTTGGCGATGGCCACCTGGTGCGCGTCCAGGGTGCCTTCGGCCTGGCGGGCCACGCAGGTGTCGACGAACTGGCGGCTGACCGTCAGCTGCGCGTAGTGCTCGGCCAGGCGCTGGCGGATCACCGACTTGTCGAACAGCGGCTTGCCGCCGACCTGGCGGCTCTTGCACCAGTCGATGGCGGCCTGCAGGGCCATGTCGGCGCTGGTGATGGCCATTACCGCCAGGTTCAGCCGCTCCTGCTGCAGGCTGGCCTGCAGCAGGCGGCCGACGCCGCCCTTGCCGGTCAGGCGCAGCGCTGGCACGTCGACAAGCTCCAGGTCGGCCAGCGGCAGGCAGCGCCAGCCCAGGGCCTGGCGCGGGGTGTGGCGGATGCCGGCGGCGGAGCCTTCGACCAGGAATAGCGCCAGGCCGTCCTCGCAGTGGCCGACCATCAGCAGCCAGTCGGCACGGGTGGCGTTGCAGATGAACGCCTTGTGCCCGTTCAGCCGGTAGCCATCGGCCTGGCGCGTGGCCCGGCACTCCAGGGCGCGCAGGTCGGAGCCGGCCTGGCGCTCGGTGATCGCCAGGGCGATGCTCTGGCGGCCGTCGAGCACCGCCGGCACCAGGTCGTGGACGATCGGGTGGCCGGTGGCCTGCACTGCCTTGAGGCTGACGAAGTGCGAGCCCAGGCCCATGGTGATGCCCTGGGCGCCGCTGCGGGTCAGCTCCTCGATCAGCACCGCCACGGCCCGCGGGTCGTCCGGCAACTGGCGGTGGTCGTGGCCCAGGCCGAGCAGGCCGGCGGCGCCGGCCTCGCGGTTGAGCGTGGCCGGGTAGGCGCCGAGCTGCTCCCAGGCCGCCACGTTCGGCGTGATGCGCTCGCTGACGAAGGCCTGCAGGCGCTGGCGGTATGCTTCACTCATGGCGATCTCCTCAGAACACCGTGGTCAGGGCCAGGTCGTGGAAGCGCTCGACGATCGGCCGGATCCGCGAGGAGGTCATGGCGCTGTCCTCCTCGAAGTAGTACAGGTCGGTCATGTCGCGCATCACTTCCAGCATCACCCGCGAGCGCTCGGCGGCGCGGATCTCGTAGCGCTGCAGGGCGCTGTCGAGGCGCTCGTCGCAGCAGCCGACCAGGGCCTGGGCGAGCATGAAGGCGTTCTCCAGGCCCAGGGTCAGGCCGTAGCCGAGGGTCGGCAGCATGGCGTGGATGCTGTCGCCAAGCATCACCACGCGGCCGTTCTGCCAGCAGCCGGCGCCGGTCAGCGCCATCATCTTGTGGGTGAGGATCTGCTCGTGCTCGGTGGCCTCCATCATCCGCACCACATCCGGCGGCAGGTCGGCGAACAGCCGCACCAGGCCGTCGCGGTCGAGCAGCGGCTGGTTGCGGTGCTGGTAGGCGGCGAACCAGTAGCGGTACGGGCGGTCGGCCGCCAGCGGGTAGGTGACCACCCGCGAGAACTCCGAGGCGAAGATCTGGCAACGGTCGGGCAGCAGCAGCGGCGAGTCGAACTCGACCATGCCGCGGCTGGCCACCAGGCCCGTGTCGTAGGGCGTCAGGCCCGGTTCCAGGCACTGGCGCACGGTGGAACCGACGCCGTCGCTGCCGATCACCAGGTCGAAGTCTTCCTGTTCGCCATTGCTGAAGGTGACCCGTGCCTGTTCACCGACCTTCTCCACCTTCTCGCAGCCCATCTGGTAGCGGATCTGCCCGGGGGCCAGGCGTTCGCGCAGCAGGCCGAACAGCTCGGGACGCGGGAACATCACCGCCGGCGCCGGGATCCCCAGGCCGTCCGGGCGCACCGGCTGGCTGTGGATCAGGCGACCGTCGCGGCCATGGGTGTCGAGGAACTCGATGGCCTTGCCGCGGCCGATGAACCCGGTGTCGTTGAACAGGAAGCGCAGCACCTGCACGCCCTGGGGCCAGACGTAGATACCGGTGCCCGAGTCGCGCGGGCCATTGGCCCGCTCGTACACCGTGGCCTCGAGGCCGAAGCGCTTGAGAATCAGGGCGCAGGCCAAGCCATTGAGGCCGGCGCCGATGATCGCGATCTTCATGCGGCCACCTCGTTCAAGGTGTTCCAGCTCTGGCCACTCATGCGGTAGCGGCGTTGCAGCAGGCACAGGCTGGTCAGCTCCATCAGCATCGGGTCGAGCAGGCCCTGTTCCTGGGCGCTGAGGGTCGGCAGCTGCTTGAGCAGGGTGCGGACCTTGGCCGCGTCGAAGAACGGCAGGGCGTCCAGGTCACGGCTGTGCAGGGTGTCCTGCACCAGTTGCCACAGGCGGCCTTGCTGCTGCAGGGTGGCCGGCGGGGCGCGGAAGTAGTGCTTCTTGCGCTCGTACAGGGCCTTGGGCAGGTAAGGGCGCATGGCTTCGCGGAACACGTACTTCTCGGTGGCGCCGCGCACCTTCATCCACACCGGCAGTTGGCAGGCCAGTTCGACCACGTGGTGGTCGAGCAGCGGCACGCGGCCTTCGATGCTGTTGGCCATCTCCATGCGGTCGCCCAGGGTGGTGAGGACGAAGTTCGGCAGGTACGACTTGGCCCACAGGTACATGGAGTTGTGCACCGGGTCGCGGTCGGCGAGCTTGCCGTGGTCGAGGCGGTCGAAGAACTGGCGATACGGGTCGACACCGGTGAAGTGGTCGCGGAAGTCACCGCGGTACAGGCTCTCCAGGGCCTTGAACCAGCCGGCCTGGTTGTCCAGCCACGACACGCCGTGCTTGAGCTGGTCGACCATCCAGTGGATGTCGTGGGGCATGTGCGCGTTGGTGTAGCCCTGCTCGTTGGCCTGGATGCGCTGGCGCAGCAGGTCGATGACTTTCGGGTCTTGTTGTTCGTTGTTGTACAGCAGCATGTCGCGGCGGAAGTGCGGGTAGCCGGCGAACACTTCGTCGGCGCCTTCGCCGGTCAGCACCACCTTCAGGCCGGCCTTGCGCACTTCCTTGCTGAGGATGTACTTGGCCACGCCGTGGGCATTGAAGAACGGCGTCTCGTTGTGCCACACGGCCTGCTCGAAGTTGTCCGCCAGGTCGTCCTGGGTGATCTCGATGGTGTGGAAGCGCGCGCCGTTGTGCTCGGCGGCCATGCGCGCGAAACGGTTCTCGTCGTAGTCGTCCATGTCGGTGAACGACAGGTTGAAGGCGTCCAGCGGCTCGCCCTTGAGGGCGGTGGCCATGCCCAGCATCGCCGAGGAGTCGATGCCGCCGCTCAGGTACACGCCCATCGGCACGTCGGCGCGCAGGCGCAGGCGCACCGCTTCTTCGATGGCGGCGCGCACGGATTCGATCATGCCGGCCTCGTCGCTCGGCGCCGGGGTGTCGCGGCGGGCGAATTCCATGTCCCAGTAGCGGCCGCTGTGCAGGCCGCCGTGGTCGACCATCACCCAGCAGCCCGGCTGTACGCTGCGCACGCCTTCGAACAGGGTGTGGTCGCGCAGGTAGAAGGCGCGACTGGCGTAGGCGTTCTCGTCCCAGGTCGGGTTGACGCCGGCGGCCAGCAGGGCCTTGATCTCGGAGGCGAAGTACCAGTTGCCTTCATGCTGGGTGTAGAACAGCGGCTTGATGCCCAGGCGGTCGCGCACCGCCAGCATCAGGCGGCGACGGCGGTCGAACAGGACCATGGCGAACTCGCCGCGCAGCTCCTTGAGCCCGGCCATGCCGGAGCGGCGGTACAGGTGCAGGGCGATTTCGCTGTCCGAGGCGGTCTTGAAGATCGCGCCTTCGGCCTGCAGTTCGGCACGGATGCGCTCGTGGTCGTAGAACTCGCCGTTGACGATCACCGCCAGGTCGCCTTCGTCGGCGACGATCGGCTGCATGCCGTTGTCCAGGCCGATGATGCTCAGGCGGGTGTGGCCGAGCACGGCGCGCTCGCCCGGGTCACGCCACAGGCTGTGCTCGTCCGGGCCGCGGTGGTTGATGGCGGCCAGGGCGTCGAGGATCGACTGGTCGCTGATGCTGTTGCGTTTGGACTGGTAGACACCGATGAAACCACACATGGCAAAATCCTTTTCTCATAGGTCGGGCGTCGTCGGCGACGCCGGAACGGCGCGGGCTTCGTGGTCCGCGCACCCAGGGTTCATTGCGCCCAGTCGGGGCGGCTGCGTTCGAAGAAGGCGGCAAGACCGTGCTGGCCCTCGCTGGAAGTGCGCAGGCGGGCGATCAGTTGCAGGTTGCAACCCTGCTCGTCGAGCAGGTGGTCGCGGCCTGCCAGGCGCGCCAGCATCTGCTTGATCTCGCGACTGGCCTGGGGGCCGGTCTGCAGCAGGGTGGCCAGCCAGCGGTCGCGGGCCTGCGCCAGCTCGGCGGCGGGCACCAGGCGGTGGACCAGCTGCAGGCGCAGCGCGTCCTCGGCGCCGAACACCTCGGCCGAGAGCATGTAGCGCCGTGCCTGGCGCACGCCCATGGCGCGCACCACGTAGGGGCTGATCAAGGCCGGGGCCAGGCCCAGGCGCGCCTCGCTGAAGCAGAACCGCGCATCCTCGGCGGCCAGCACGTGGTCGGCGCAGCACAGCAGGCCCAAAGCCCCGCCGAACACCGCGCCGCGGGCCAGCATCAGCACCGGCACCGGGAAATCGTCCAGGCGCTGCAGGACGTTGGCCAGCAGGCTGGCGTCCTCCAGGTTGCGCGCATGGTCGAACTCGCGGCTGCGGCGCATCCACTCCAGGTCCGCCCCGGTGCACAGGTGCTCGCCGGCGCCGTCGAGCACCAGGGCGCGCAGCCCCGGGTGCTCGGCGAGGGCCTGCAGCTGCTCGTGCAAGGCCCCGAGCAGGGCCTCGTCGAGGGCGTTGCCGGCATGCGGACGGTTCAGGGTCAGGCAGGCGACCGCGGGTTGCGGCCAGCTCAGCAGCACGTCGCTCATGGTCGTCAGCTCGCCATCTTCAGGGACAGGGCGGTGCTCTCGTACTGACGGCGATAGCCCTCGCAACCGCCGTAGCGGAACGCGCCGCCGGTGACGTACGGCGTGCTGTAGTCGGCCACGGCCGGTTGGTTGTCGCCGTAGAACCAGCTGCTGTACTGCTCATGGCCCAGGCGGGTGCGGCTGGCCAGCATGCGCGCATGCGCCTTGCGCCGCGAATGGGCCTGGTAGCCCGGCACCACGGTGGCGCTGAAGAACTCGCCGACGCTGCCCGAACCGTAGCTGAACAGGCCGATGTTGCGCCCGGTCAGGTCCTCGTCGCTGTTGTCCAGCAGCGACAGCAGGGCGATGTACAGCGAGGCGGTGTAGCAGTTGCCGATGGCCTTGCCGTACAGCTGGCTGGTGGAGTAGGCCTTCTCGCCCAGGGCCTTGGCTGCTTCAGGCTCGATCGCCTCGAACACCGAGAAAGCCTTCTTCGCCATCTTGGTGAACGGCTGGTGGAAGCACAGGAAGCTCATGTCTTCCAGGCCCAGGCCGCCGTCGGCGCGGTAGCTCTGCCAGGCGTTGCGCAGCGACTCCAGGTAGACCTCGATCGACAGCTTGCCGTCGACCAGCGCGGTGCTGCGCAGGTTCGGCCGCCAGAAGTCCGAGACGTCCAGGCTGTAGCGGCCCTGGTGCGGGTGCAGCTCCAGCAGGCGCGGGTTCTCGGCCACGATCATGGCCACGGCGCCGGCGCCCTGGGTGCATTCGCCCTCGGAGTTCTGCTCGTAGCGGGCGATGTCGGTGGCGATCACCAGCACCTTTTCGTGAGGACGCTGGGCGACCAGTGCGCGGGCCATCTGCAAGCCGGCGGTGGCGCCGTAGCAGGCCTGCTTGAACTCCACCACGCGGCAGTCGGCGCGCAGGCCGAGCAGGCTGTGGACGAACAGGCCGGCGGCCTTGGACTGGTCGATGCCGCTCTCGGTGGCGAGGATCACCGTGGCGATCGAGGCGCGGGTGGCGTCATCGAGCAGCGGCAGGGCGGCGTTGGCCGCCAGGGTCACGATGTCTTCGTCAGGGGCCGGCACGGCCATGAACTCCTGGCCGATGCCGACCAGGTACTTCTGCGGATCGATACCATGCCGTTCGGCAAGTTCTTCCAGTGCGAAAAAGTGTTGCGGTACAGACAGCCCAATATCATCAATGCCGATTTTCATGTGTATGCCCAATTATTTTTCACTGTTGAAAAAATCCCAAAATACACAACCGGTCTTGTTGTTCCGGTGCCAGTCCCTGCTGGCCATTTAATTATTGCGGCTGAAGCTTTTGCCAAAAAAAGCGAATAATTCCGATGGGATTGATGACGCCTGTTCATGGTTTTTTTGGCTATTAAGTTATGCGTTTTTTAGTGCGCGCAGGCGCAGGCCCCGTGCTGCCACGCGGCTTCCATAAAGGTTTGGGAGAGGGTGTTGAACAATATGGCAATTAAAATTTTCAATTAAATTAATATGAAAATTTTATGGCGTTATCGCCGCATACTTTGCCGTGTTGTTCCGGCTGTTGGTTTAGGCCGTATCGCGTGTGCATCTCTGCATGGGGGACGCTCCTTGTCCATTATTCATCCATTAGTGCCGGACACTGTCCGGGACGTTGTTGTCGCACGAAGTGGCCTGGGCGAATAGTGACAAAAAGTGCGTGCATCGCGGCATGGTCTTCATGTGTCGTGCGCAGCTGTGGTACAACGCCGCAGGACACAGGATTCGTCGCCCGGTTTTCGGGTACACAAGGAGGTGATGGTGTTTTCCAAGATCAGTCTCGATCAGTGGCGCGCGTTCGTCTGCACGGTCGAGTGCGGCGGTTTCCAGCAGGCCGGCGAGCACATGTACAAGTCGCAGTCGGCCATCAGCCACTCGGTCAACCGCATGGAAATGCTCCTGGGCCAGGAGCTGTTCATCATCGAAGGCCGCAAGGCCGTACTCACCTCCCTGGGCAAGGCCCTGCTGCCCCAGGCCAAGCACCTGCTGGGGGCGGCGCAGAAGCTCGAACACCTGGCCAACCAGTACCAGCCGGGGCTGTTTACCGAGCAGGCGCTGGCGGTGGATGTGCTGTTCCCCATCGAATTGCTGCAACAGGCATTGCAGGAGTTTGCCCTGGAGTACAAGGATCACCGTATCCGCCTGTACGAAACGGCATTGTCCGGGGCCCGCGAGCTGCTGGAGGATGGCAAGGTCGAGCTGGGCATCGCCAGCAGCCTGCCTTCCGGTTACCTGCAGGAGTTCCTGCTCAATGTCTCGCTGGTCTGCGTGGTGGGGGCCAGCCACCCGCTGAGCGCGGCGCAGGGGGAGTTGAGCCTGGACGACATGAAGAACCACCGGCAGGTGGTGATCCGCGATTCCGGCACGCGCAATTCGCAGAACAGTGGCTGGCTGGGGACCTCGCAGCGCTGGACGGTGAGCAGCCTGGCGGCGGCCGAGAGCTTCGTCGAGCGGGGGATGGGCTTTGCCTGGTTGCCGGAGCATCGGGTGCAGCAGGGGCTGGCGCAAGGGCGGTTGGTGCGGGTCAACCTGCAGCATCAGCGGGAGCGGGAGGTGCCGATGTACATGGGGTATCCCGAGGAGTACCGGCACAGTCCCGAGGTGCGGTTGCTGGCGCAGATACTGCGGGAGCGGTGTCGGGAGTATCGGCCGGGGTGATTGTTGGGGCAGCTTGATGTGCGCTTCATTGCGGTGTCGATTCCAGGTCCCCGCCGTTCAAGGTGTTCTGAGTCAGCGTTTGGCTTTAGCTCGCCGGGGCCGCTACGCGGCCCTTTCGCGACACAAGGCCGCTCCCACAGGATATGTGCCGGTTCTGCCATGGCGCGGTCCCTGTGGGAGCGGCCTTGTGTCGTGAAAGGGCTGCGCAGCAGCCCCGGCCATCTCGAACACTGTCAGATGTTTCCGAACCTGAAACCAAATGCTTCAGCCGGCAAAGCTTGGGAACTATCCTACGCGCTTGCCGGAAGCTGCTGCGTTGTCGGGGAAATACCCCACGGATAACTTCACTGGGTCGCCATATCAGGTGACCGGGTGTGAGAACCCGAGGCGTAAAGTATCGGCAATCCAGTTATGGCAGCCGTGCCCGGGCAGACTTCGGTCTGGCCGAGTTTCTCTTGCGCCTCGGTTTCTCACCCCGTGCACGGCTGCCACCCTTTGTCCCGTGAGAAAGGCGCCGGAGGGCAGCATTCTTGAACTGCGCAGGAGTGTTGACCATGAAAAAGATCGTCCCAGACCCACCCCGTCTAGCCCCCTTCATCGCTATCCGCCCGACCCTCACCCGCGAAGAAGCCATGGCTGCCGCCGTCGAAGTGGCCACCGCCATTTCCGATGTCCTCGATATCTACTTCAAGACCGACCCTGGCGAAGCCCAGGACCGTCTGTTCGCCGCCAGCGACTACCTCGGCCAGCTGGCCTGTGCCTTGCTCGAACACAAGCCAGAGGTGCAGCCATGACCAACGCACGTACCGCAGGCCGGACCCGCTGCATGGACCTGTTCAAGGTCGAGCCGGGCATTCCCTTCGCGGATGCCTTCAGCGAGTTGTCGGTGCTGCTTGGCTGCATTCGCCACCTCACCTGCGAGGCCGAGATGGAAGGCGACCTGATGGCGGGCAGCGCAGCGCGCATGTTGAGCGCCATGGCCAAGGCGTTGATCGATGACATGGAGCTTGGTATGAACCGCCGCTGTTGATCCGATGGCCCTATCGCGGGGCAAGTCGCAGCGCCGGTGCGCCGCTGCGACTTGCCCCGCGATAGGGCCGGTGTTGCCAATACCTTACCCGCGCAAATCACTCGGCAGGAAATCCCGCTCCGGCTCGTAGTCCAGCTTCAGATACCCCGCCAGCTCACGCAGGTCATCCGGGCTCAGGCTGCCGGCTTGTTGCTTCAGGCGCAGGCTGTCGACGATGTACGCATAGCGCGAGACGTTGTAGTCGCGCACCGCGTTGTACAGGTCGCGCTGGGCATCGAGGATATCGACGATGTTGCGGCTGCCCACCTCATACCCCGCCTCGGTGGCCCGCAACGAGCCCTGGCTGGAGATGATGCTCTGGCGCCGCGCGCGCACCTGCTCGACATCGCTGACCACCGCGCGGAAGGCGTTGCGCGACCCTTCCAGCACCTCGCGTTCGAGGCTGGTGCGGCCGTACTCGGTGCGCGCCAGCTCATGGGTGGCCTGGCGTACCCGCGCGCTGGTGCCGCCGCCGCTGAACAGCGGCAGCTTCATCTGCACCATCACCGAGCTGTCGCGCTGGTTGCCGGAGCGCTGGCCGAAGTGCGCGCTGGAATCCATCAGGTCGCTGTCGCCCTCGGCGTAGCCCATGGCCAGGTTGAAGGTCGGCAGGTGATCGGCCTTGCTGCTGCGCAGGGTCTGGCCGGCCTGGCTGACGGCGGCCTGGCTGGCGCGCAGGCGCAGGTTCTGCGCCATGGCCTGTTCGACCCAGGCCTCGGCGCGCGCGGGCACCGGCGCTTGCACCGGCAGGCTGTGACGGATCCCGGCCAATGCCGGTTGCGCCTGCCCGGTCAGGCGCATCAGCGCCTGGTAGGCGTCTTCGCTGCGGCGCTGGCTGTCGATCAGGTTGGCGCTGGCGCGGTCGAAGCTGGCCTGGGCCGAGAGCATGTCGTTCTGGTCGGACAGGCCGGCTTCGTAGCTCAGCCGGGTCTGCTGCAACTGGCGGTCGAAGGCGCGCAGCTCGGCCTTGGCGGTGGCCAGGTTGTCCTCGGCCAGCAGGGTGTCGAAGTAGCGGCTGGCGGTGTCGAGGATCAGTTGCTGCTGGAACGCCGAGAAGTCCAGTTCGGCCTGTTCGTTCTCGGACTGCGCGGCCTTGAAGTCGAACCAGCGGCTGAGGTCGAACAGCGGCTGGTCGAGGCTCAGGCGGTACAGGCTGCCACTGCGCTGTTCGACCTGGCGGCGGTCGCTGCGCACGTCGCCGGCCTCGGCATCCAGGGCCACCTGCGGCAGCAGGCGGGCGCGGGCCAGGGGCACGGCCTCGCGGCGGGCCAGGTAGTTCTCGCGGGCGGCGGCCATGTCGCTGTTGTGCTCGACCACCTGGGCGTACACCGACATCAGCGTCGCACGCTCGGCGGCAACGGCCTGGGCCAGGGGCGCCAGGAACAGCAGGGACAGAAGGGTCTTACGTAGCATGTCGTTTCTCTTTATCCGGGCCGGCCGCTCCCAGGGGCAGCCGATCACGGCTGCCACAGGGGAGGGCGGGCGAAGGGGTCAGGCCGGCTGGGTGTAGGCGGCCAGTTCCTGCAGGCGTGGGTCTTCGCTGGCGCGGTGGTCCTTGGCCAGCAGCGAGTACACGGTGGGCAGGATGAACAGGGTGAACAGCGTGCCGACCAGCATGCCGATGACGATCACCAGGCCCAGGCTGAAGCGGCTGTGGGCACCGGCGCCGCTGGCCAGCAGCAGCGGGACCAGGCCCACCACCATGGCCGCGGTGGTCATCAGGATCGGCCGCAGGCGTATCTGCGCGGCGCGCTCGATGGCCGTGCGGCGGTCGAGCTGGTCGGCCTGCTGCAGCTCGTTGGCGAACTCGACCATGAGGATGCCGTGCTTGCTGATCAGGCCGACCAGGGTCACCAGGCCGATCTGCGTGTAGATGTTTACCGTGGCGTAGCCCAGGTACAGCGGGATCAGCGCGCCGCACACCGACATCGGCACGCTGACCAGGATCACCAGCGGGTCGCGCAGGCTTTCGAACTGCGCCGCCAGCACCAGGTAGATGACCAGGATGGCGAAGATGAACGTCACCACCAGGGCGCTGCCTTCCTGGACGAACTGGCGCGCATCGGACAGCCAGTCATGGCTGAAGCCGGTGGGCAGGGCATTGGCCTGGGCGGCGAGGAACTGCACGGCGTCGCCGATGCTCACGCCCGGCGCCGGCACCGCCTGCAGGGTGGCCGAGTTGAGCTGGTTGAACTGGGTCAGCTTGTTGGGCTCGATCGACATGTCGAAGCTGACCAGGGTCGACAGCGGCACCTGGGCGCCGTTGGCGGCCTTGACGTACTGGCCGACCAGCATTTCCGCCGACAGGCGCTGGGCCCGTGCCACCTGCGGGATCACGTCGTAGGAGCGGCCGTCGAGGGCGAAGCGGTTGACGTAGTTCTCGCCCACCAGCACCGCCAGGGCGTCGCCGATGGCCTGCATGCTGATGCCCAGGTCGTTGGCCTTGCTGCGGTCGATGTTGATGTTGACCAGCGGGCTGTTGAAGTCCAGGTCGCTGTCGACCACGGCGAACAGGCCGCTGGCCATGGCCGCCTGCTTGATCTTGTCCATGGCGTCGAACACCACGCGGTGGTCCTGGGAACTCTGGATCACCATCTGCACCGGCAGGCCGCCGGTGGAGCCGGGCAGCGGCGGCAGCTGGAAGGCGAAGATGGCCACGCCCTCGATCTCGCCGACGGCTTTCTGGATCTCGGCCTGCAGCTGGTCGGCGCTGCGCTGGCGCTTTTCCCAGGTGCTCAGGTTGGCGCCGCCGAACGCGGTGCGCGGGCCGTCGTTGCCGTTGACCACCCAGGTGATGTCGGTTTCCGGGAAGGTGGCGAACAGGCGGTCCATGCGGTGCGCGTACATCTCGGTGTAGTCGATGTTGGCGTACTGCGGCGCCTTGGCCACCGCCAGCACCTGGGCCTGGTCCTCGACCGGCGCCAGTTCGCGCTGGGCGCCGAGGTAGAGGATCGGCAGGCTGACGAACACCGCCGCGGCAATTGCCAGGGTCAGCCAGCGGTGGTGCAGGGACACGTCCAGCACGCGTCCGTAGCCCTTGCCCAGCCACTGGAAGAAGCGCTCGGCGCCACGGGCCATCGGCCCTTCGCTGGCCTGGCGGTTGAGCAGGAAGGCGCTCATCACCGGCGACAGGGTCAGCGCCACCACGCCGGACACCACCACGGCGCCGGCGAGGGTGAAGGCGAATTCCTTGAACAGCGCGCCGGTCAGCCCGCCCATCAGGCCGATCGGGGCGTACACCGCGGCCAGGGTCAGGGTCATGGCGATCACCGGGCCTGCGATCTCGCGGGCGCCGACCAAGGCTGCCTGCAACGGCGACTTGCCTTCCTCGATATGGCGGTGGACGTTCTCCACCACGACGATGGCGTCGTCCACCACCAGGCCGATGGCCAGGACCATCGACAGCAGGGTCAGCAGGTTGATGCTGAAACCGAACAGGCTCATGATCGCCGCCGCGCCGATCAGCGACAGCGGGATGGTCACCAGCGGGATCAGCACGCTGCGCAGCGAGCCGAGGAACAGGAAGATCACCACGGCGACGATCACCACGGCCTCGATCAGGGTCTTGACCACTTCATCGATGGACGCCTGGATAAAGCGTGCCACCTCGAACACGATGTTGGCGGTCATGCCCGGCGGCATGGTCTCGCGGATCTGCGGCATCATCTCCTGCACCGCGCCGACGATGGTCAGCGGGTTGCCGGCGGGGGTGGCGTGCAGGCCGATGAACACCGCCGGCTCGCCGTCCATGATGCCGCTGGTGTCATAGGAGGTGGCGCCGAGCTCGGCGGTGCCGATGTCGCTCAGGCGGATCAGCGTGTCGCCGTCGCGGCGCACCACCATCTGGCGGAACTGGTCGACGCTGGTCAGGTCGGTGTTGATGTTGATGTTGGCCGAGACGTACTGGCCCTTGGTCTGGCCGGGGGCGGCCTGGAAGTTGTTCTGGCGGATGGCCTCGGCCACGTCGCTGGCCGACAGGTTGCGCGCGGCCATGCGCGCCGGGTCCAGCCACAGGCGCATGGCCAGCTTCTGGCCGCCGAGGATCTGCGCTTCGGCCACGCCGTCGATGGCCGCCAGGCGCGGCTGCACCACGCGGGAGATATAGTCGGTGATCGCCGGCAGGCCAATGTCCTTGCTCGAGAAGCCGACGTAGATCACCGCCGTGCCTTCACCGGAGGACTTGGCCACCACCGAGTCGTAGGCGCCTTCGGGCAGGCGGTACTTGACCTGGTTGACGGCGGCCATGATCTCGGTGAGGGCCTTGTTGGAGTCGGCGTTGAGCTTCAGGCGCACGCTGATCACGCTCTTGCCCTGGGTCGAGGTCGAGCTCAGGTAGTCGACGCCGTCGACCGAGGCCACGGCTTGCGAGATGGGCTGGGTGACGAAGCCCTGCATCAGCTGCGAGCGGGCGCCGGGGTATTCGGTGGTGATGGTGATGGTCGCGCTTTCCAGCTGCGGGTACTGGCGGATCGGCAGGTTCAGCAGCGCCAGCAGGCCAAGCATGACGATCATCGCGCAGACCACCAGGGTCAGTACCGGGCGGCGGATGAACAGGTCGGTGAATTTCATGGTGCTACAGGTCCTTTTCAGTGGCACGCAAACCCATTACTGCTGGGCCAGGTCCGGCTTGCGCGTGGTGCTGGCGGCCAGGGTGTCGTCGGTGACCCGCACCGGCATGCCATTGCTCAAGCGGATCTGCCCGGACACCACCACGCGGTCGCCCGGCGTCAGTGCGTCGAGCACCACCACGCGGTCGTCGCGACGGGCGCCGAGCTTGACGAACACCTGCTCCACGCGCAGCGCGCCGTCCTTCTCGCGCAGCACGTACAGCGAGTTGCCGTAGGCGCTGTAGCTGATCGCCGTTTCCGGCACGCTGAGCACGTCGGCGTGGCTCGGCAGCTCGATGCTGACGTTGGCGAACATGCCCGGCTTGAGTTGCTGGCCGGGGTTGTCGAGGGTCGCTTGCACCTGCATGGAGCGGGCGCCCGGGTCGATCTGCGGCTCCAGGGTGGTCACCGCTGCGACAAAGCGCTGCTGCGGCCAGGCGTCGACCTTGAGGGTGATGGCCTGGCCGGCCTGCAGGGCGGCGGCGGACTGCTCGGGGAGCGGGAAGTTGACGTGCAGGCGCGACAGCTCGGTGAGGGTCACCAGGCTGTCGCCGGGGCTGACGTACTGGCCGAGGTTGACCTTGCGGATACCCAGCACGCCGGCGAACGGGGCGCGGATGGTCTTCTGCGCGATCTGCGCCTGGACCTGGGCGATCTCGCCGAGCAACTGGTCATAGTTGGCCTGGGCCTGGTCCAACTGGGCCTGGGTGGAGGCCAGCGGCAGCACCTTGCGCGTGCGTTCCAGGGCCAGCTTGGCGTTCTTGGCCTGGGCCTGCAGCTTGGCCAGCTCGCCGCGCTCGGGCGCGTCGTTGAGCTTGACCAACACCTGGCCTGCGGCCACGGCCTTGCCGGCGGTGAACTCCAGGGCGGTGATGCGCCCGCCGACTTCCGGCGAGACATTGACCTGGTGCACCGCCTCCAGGGTGCCGACGGCGCTGAGCACCTGCGGCATGGGGCCGGACTGCACCCGGGCGACCGCCACCGGGGTGGCGTTGGCCTGGGCGGCGGGGGCGTCGTTGGCCACCACTGCCGGGGCGGGCAGCAGGGCCATGGCCAGCAACGACAGGGAAGTGCCGGCGGCGATCCAGTAACGGTTTTTCATTGGGCGGCTCCTTGCGCCTGGTTCTGGTTGGCACGGACCTGGATGAAGGTCTGGCGCAGCTGCTCGAGGCTCAGGGCGCCGGGGATGAGGTAACGGCCATCGATCACCAGGCTGGGCACCGAACTGATGCCCAGACGCCGGCCCAGGGCCAGCTCTTCATCGAGCATCTGCGGGGCCTGCTGGTCGAATGCGGTGGCGAAGGCCTGCGGGTCGAAGCCGGCCTCGGCGGCCACGGCCAGCACGGTGGCGCGGTCGCCGATGTTGCGGGCCTGCACCAGGTGGGCTTCCTGCAGGCGGTCGAACATACGCTCGTGGCCTTCGTTGCCGCCCAGCGCCTTGGCGGTCTGGCAGGCGAGGCCCGAGAGCAGGCCGGTGGGGTATTCGAAGTCCTGCTGGCGCATGGCTTCGATGTTGATGCGCTTGATGTCCTCGGCGCGCGAGCACGACAGCCAGTGGCTGAGGATGGTTTCCTTGGCCTTGGGCATTGAGCCGAAGCGCTCGACCATCGCCTCGCGGCTGGTCTGCAGGATGAAGCTGCGGTGCTGGATGTCCAGGTTGAGTTCGTCCTGCAACTGCTTGAGGCGCGGGGCGAGGACGAAGCACCAGCCGCAGACGACATCGTGGAAGAATTCGACTTTCAGGGGTGACATGGCAGTGATCCGGTTTCAGGGAGGGATGGCCGCACTATCCACAGCGCCCCGGCAAGAAAAAAGCGACAAAAGTGCCGCAAACCCTCTCATCCCCTTCATTGATGACCGCCCGGCCCGGCATTGAGCGGGTAGAATGGCGCTTTTGCCTGACCGTAGCCGACATGAGCCCAGCCATCGCCACCCTCGAGCAGCACCTGCTCGCCGCCCTCGACCCCGCCCCTCTGGAGACCCGCCGCCTGTTCCATGGCCGTGGCCGTTGCTGGTCGGGACTCGAGCAGATCACCGTCGACTGGCTCGACGGCGTGTTGCTGGTGGCGCTGTTCCGTGAGCCGCCCGAGGGCCAGCTGGCCGAGCTCGAAGCGATGCTGATGGCGCTGGCCGAGCGCCCGCAGTGGACCGGCCAGGCCATCCTGCTGCAGCACCGCTACCTGCCGGACAGCCCTGGCCAGTGGTTGTGGGGCGAGCCGTGCCAGCAGCGCGAGGTGGTCGAGGATGGCCTGAAGTACCTGCTCGACCTGGGCGTGCGCCAGAACAACGGCCTGTTCCTCGACATGCGCTATGGCCGACGCTGGGTACGCGAGCAGGCGGCCGGCAAGCGCGTACTCAACCTGTTCGCCTACACCTGCGGCTTTTCGGTGGCGGCGATCGCCGGCGGCGCCGAGCAGGTGGTCAACCTGGACATGGCCAAGTCGGCGCTGTCCCGGGGCCGCGACAATCACCGACTCAACGGCCATGACGCCTCGCGGGTCGCGTACCTGGGGCATGAGCTGTTCAAGTCATGGGGCAAGGTGCGCAAGTACGGGCCGTATGACCTGATCATCATCGACCCGCCGACCTTCCAGCGCGGCAGCTTCGTGCTGACCCAGGACTACGCCAAGATCCTTCGGCGTTTGCCGGAGTTGTTGACTGAAGGCGGTACGGTGCTGGCCTGCGTCAACGATCCGGGGATCGGGCCGCAGTTTCTCATCGAGGGGATGGCCGAGCAGGCGCCGGGGCTGGTGTTTGTCGAGCGGCTTAAGAATCCGCCGGAGTTTCCGGATGCGGATCCGGAGGGTGGCCTGAAGGCGCTGGTGTTCCGCCAGCAGGCCTGACCCGGCGAACGGCGGTTACTTGTTGGTATAGATCTGGTCGAACACGCCACCGTCATTGAAGTGGGTCTTCTGCACGGTGCGCCAGTCGCCGAAGGTTTTTTCAACGGACAGGAAGTCGACTTTCGGGAAGCGGTCGGTGTACTTGGCCAGCACGGTGGCGTCACGCGGGCGCAGGTAGTTGTTGGCGGCGATTTCCTGGGCCTCGGGCGACCACAGGTACTTCAGGTATTCCTCGGCCACGGCCTGGGTGCCTTTCTTGGCTACCACCTTGTCCACCACGCTCACCGGCGGCTCGGCCTCGGCCGACACACTCGGGTAGATCACTTCGAACTGGTCGCGGCCGAACTCGCGGGCGATCATCTCGGCCTCGTTCTCGAAGGTCACCAGCACGTCGCCGATCTGGTTGGTCATGAAGGTGGTGGTGGCGGCGCGGCCACCGGTGTCCAGGACCGGCGCCTGCTTGAACAGCTTGCCGACGAAGTCGCGGGCCTTGGTTTCGTCACCGCCCTGCTTGAGCACGTAGCCCCAGGCCGAGAGGTAGGTATAGCGGCCGTTACCCGAGGTCTTTGGGTTGGGCACGATCACCTGCACGCCGTCCTTGAGCAGGTCCGGCCAGTCCTTCAGCGCCTTGGGGTTGCCCTTGCGCACGATGAACACGGTGGCCGAGGTGAACGGCGCGCTGTTGTTCGGCAGGCGGCTCACCCAGTTGTCCGGCACCAGCTTGCCGTTGTCGGCCAGGGCGTTGATGTCGGTGGCCATGTTCATGGTGATCACGTCGGCCGGCAGGCCATCGATCACCGCGCGCGCCTGCTTGCTCGAGCCGCCGAAGGACATCTGCACATTGACCTTCTCCTTGTGCTCGGCCTCCCAGTGCTTCTGGAACGCCGGGTTGTAGTCCTTGTAGAAGTCGCGCATCACGTCGTAGGAGACGTTGAGCAGGGTCGGGGCGGCCTGGGCGAGGTTGCCCAGGGCCAGGCCCGCGGCGAGCAGCGAGGCGCTGAAGAGTTTTTTCACTGGGGGCATTCCTTGTTCTGATTCAAAGGGTTGGCGATATGCCAGCGACTATAGCGTTTGGCGCTTTGGTCGCTAAAGATCAAATGGCTCTTTGCTTATGCTTGCCCCGCCTTGGGACGCTGCCTATTGCTTTGGAAACAACGCATTGCCACAGCGCGAACAGAACGCCGCGCCATGCTCGTGGTGGTGCTTGGCGCAGGTCGGGCAGTCATGCTGCAACTGCTCGCCACGCAGGGCATTGGCCAGTTCGGCGGTGAAGATGCCGGTGGGCACGGCAATGATCGAGTAACCGGTGATCATCACCAGCGACGACAGCACCTGCCCCAGCGGCGTCTTCGGCACGATATCGCCGAAGCCTACCGTGGTCAGGGTGACAATGGCCCAGTAGATGCCCTTGGGAATGCTGGTAAAGCCGTGCTCCGGCCCTTCGATCACGTACATCAGCGTGCCGAACACCGTGACCAGGGTCGACACGCTGACCAGGAACACGATGATCTTCTGCTTGCTGCCTTGCAGCGCCGCCAGCAGGTAGTGGGCCTGCTTCAGATAGGGGCTGAGCTTGAGCACGCGGAAGATCCGCAGCATGCGGATCACCCGGATGATCAGCAGGTACTGGGCGTCGCTGTAGTACAGGGCGATGATCCCCGGCACGATCGCCAGCAGGTCGACCAGCCCGTAGAAGCTGAAGGCATAGCGCAGCGGCTTGGGCGAGCAGTACAGGCGGGTGATGTACTCGGCGAGGAAGATCGCCGTGAAACCCCACTCGATGCCGGCCAGCAGCCCGGCGTAGTTCTGGTGAACATCGTCGATGCTGTCGAGGATCACCGTGACCAGGCTGGCGAGGATGATCAGCAGGAGGATCTTGTCGAAGCGTCTTCCAGCGACGGTGTCGGTCTGGAAGACGATGACGTAGAGCCGCTCGCGCAGGCTCGAAGGGTTGTCCATGGGCGCGTTCCATTGTGCGAATGGGCAGAGCCTAGGGGCTGTGTTTCAGCTGTGCAAGCGAGGCGCGTTACGGCGCTGGTTGAGCTGGGCCAGATGGTTGCCCAGGTGCATCAGCCAGCAGGCGGTGACGAACGGCGCGGTCAGCCCGGCGAGCGGTAGCAGGTTGAACAGTGGCTGTAGCAGCAAGGCACAGGCGATGGCGAGCAAGGTCACCCAGGGTTTCTCGCCCTGGCGGCTGAAGGCCAGCGCGGCCAGTGCCGCATTGAAGCCATAAAGCCCCAACCAGGCCCCTTGCGCTTCACCGGCCAGCAGCGCGACCCCGCCGCCGATGGCCGAGCCGATCACCGCCCAGGTGGCGGCATAGGGGTTGGCGAAGTACATGCCGATGACGATCAGCAGGCCGGCCATGGGCTTGTCGAGCAAAAAGATCTGCCCCACGCCGCGCAGCAGGGCATACACAGGGTCTGCCTCGACATAGCCGTTGGCCGACGGCTCGGCCAGCAGCAGGGTGGCCCAGCCTAGCAGCACGAAGGGCGCGGTGTAGGCGATCAGCAGCTTGCCGCCTCGCTTGCGCCACTGGTGGGTGAGCATGCTCGACAGGCCGCCGGCGGCGATGATCAGCGGCGGCAGGATCGCCGACCAGGGCAGCACGGCGCTGATCAGGATGCCGATCAGCACGCCGTTGTAGCAATACAGCCCGGCCTGGCGGTCGGCGCGTTCGTAGCCGCGGCGCTGGGCGGTGAGCAGGCCGGCGAGGGCGCCAAGCAGGGCACCGCCGACCAGGTTCGGAGCGGTCAGCAGGATGGCCAGCAGGCAGCACAGGCCGCACAGGGGATTGCGCAGCAGCAGCACCTGGCTGAAGCCGTTGAGCAAGGCCGTGGCCCAGTCCGGGCACGGGTTGACGAAATTCTTGGTGTACATGGGCAGTCGGTAAAGTGGGTGGGGGAGCGGTGGGCCTCTTTGGGCCTCGGGTTATCCGCAGTTCTGTTGCATCGGTGTACGGGGAGGGCTGCGCCCTCCTTTCGCGACACAAGGCCGCTCCCACAGGGATCGTGTGTTCAGGCCTGGGTGTGATCCCTGTGGGAGCGGCCTTGTGTCGCGAAAGGGGCGCACAGCGCCCCCGGCGATCTCAGACCAAGGTCTCGATGCGCAGCGTATTAGTCGAACCCGGCTTGCCGAAAGGCACACCGGCGGTGATCAGCAGCGTGTCGCCACGGCTGGCCATGCCTTGCGCCTGGGCGATCTCCAGCGCCGTGGAGACCACCTCGTCGACCTGGCGCAGGCGGTCGTTGACCACCGAGTGCACGCCCCAGGTCACGCTCAGGCGGCGCGCGGTGTTGAGGTTCGGCGTCAGGTTGAGGATCGGCGCCCGTGGCCGCTCGCGGGCGGCGCGCAGGGTCGAGGCCCCCGACTCGCTGTAGTTGACCAGCACCGCCACCGGCAGGATGCCGCTGATACGGCGGATCGCGCAGCTGATGGCATCGGATACCGTGGCTTCGGCCTTGGGCCGGCCGACGTCGAGCTGGGCCTGGTAGTCCGGGCCGTTTTCCACCTGGCGGATGATCTTGCTCATCATCTGCACTGCTTCCAGCGGGTAGTCGCCCGAGGCGGTCTCGGCCGACAACATCACAGCATCGGCACCTTCGGCCACGGCGTTGGCCACGTCGGTAACTTCGGCGCGGGTCGGGGCCGGGGAGAAGCGCATCGATTCAAGCATCTGCGTGGCCACCACCACCGGCTTGCCCAGCTGACGGCAGGTATTGATGATGCCCTTCTGGATCTGCGGCACGCTCTCGGCCGGCACTTCCACGCCGAGGTCGCCACGGGCGACCATGATCGCGTCGGACAGCTCGGCAATGGCCTGCAACTGCTCGACCGCCGAGGGCTTCTCGATCTTGGCCATCAGGTAGGCGCGCTCACCGATCAGCTGGCGGGCCTCGACGATGTCCTCAGGGCGCTGGACGAACGACAGCGCCACCCAGTCCACGCCAAGCTCCAGGCCGAAGGCCAGGTCGCGGCGGTCCTTTTCGGTCAGCGGGGAGAGGTCCAGCACCGCCTGGGGCACGTTGACGCCCTTGCGGTCGGACAACTCGCCACCGGCCAGCACTTCGGTGTCGATGGCGTCGCCGTGCTTGGCGGTGACGCGCAGGCGCAGCTTGCCGTCATCGAGCAGCAGGTCCATGCCCGGCTCCAGCGCGGCGATGATCTCCGGATGTGGGAGGTTGACCCGGCGGCTGTCGCCCGGGGTCTTGTCCAGGTCCAGGCGCAGGGCCTGGCCGCGTTGCAGCTGGACCTTGCCGTCGGCGAAGCGGCCGACCCGCAGCTTCGGCCCCTGCAGGTCCATGAGGATGCCCAGCGGGTAGTTGAGCTGCTGCTCGACTTCGCGGATCCACTGGTAGCGCAGGGCGTGGTCGGCGTGCTCGCCGTGGCTGAAGTTGAGACGGAAGATGTTCACCCCGGCCTCGACCAGTTGGCGGATGTCATCGATGCCTTTGATCGCAGGCCCGAGGGTGGCGAGGATTTTGACTTTTTTATCAGGCGTCATGATTGCGGAGTCTCGAGGATCAGGATGGCACGGAAGTCGTTGACGTTGGTGCGGGTCGGCTCGGTGACGATCAGCGCGTCGAGGGCGGCGAAGTAGCCATAGCCGTTGTTGTTGTCCAGCTCATCGCTGGCCGACAGGCCCAGGGCCTCGGCGCGGGCGAAGCTGTCCGGGGTCATGAAGGCGCCGGCGTTGTCCTCCGAACCGTCGATGCCGTCGGTGTCGCCGGCCAGGGCGTACACACCCGGCAGGCCCTTGAGGCTTTCGGTGAGGCTGAGCAGGAACTCGGCGTTGCGCCCGCCACGACCGTTGCCGCGCACGGTGACGGTGGTCTCGCCGCCGGAGAGGATCACGCAGGGGGCCTTGAGCGGTTGGCCGTGCAGGACGATCTGCCGGGCGATGCCGGCATGCACCTTGGCCACCTCGCGCGACTCGCCCTCCAGGTCGCCGAGGATCAGCGGGCTGAAGCCGGCCTGGCGGGCTTTCACCGCGGCGGCCTCCAGCGACTGCTGGGGCCTGGCGATCAGCTGGAAGTGGCTGCGCGCCAGGGCCGGGTCATCGGCCTTGACGGTCTCGGAGGCCGGGTTGTTGAGCCAGTCGATGACGGCCTTGGGCGCGTCGATGTTGTAGCGCTTGATGATCGCCAGGGCGTCGGCCGAGGTGCTCGGGTCGGCCACGGTGGGGCCGGAGGCGATGACCGTGGCGAGGTCACCGGGTACGTCGGAAATCGCGTAGGTGTAGACGGTGGCCGGCCAGCAGGCCTTGGCCAGGCGGCCGCCCTTGATCGCCGAGAGGTGCTTGCGCACGCAGTTCATCTCGCCGATGGTGGCGCCGGATTTGAGCAGGGCCTTGTTGATCTGCTGCTTGTCGGCCAGGGTCAGGCCTTCGGCGGGCAGGGCCAGCAGGGCCGAGCCGCCGCCGGACAGCAGGAAGATGACGCGGTCGTCTTCGCTCAAGTTGCTGACCAGGTCGAGCACGCGCTTGGCCACGGCCAGGCCTGCGGCATCGGGGACCGGGTGGGCGGCTTCGACCACCTCGATCTTCTGGCAGCTGGCGCCATGGCCGTAGCGGGTGACCACCAGGCCAGAGACTTCGCCTTGCCAGCTCTTTTCGACCACTTCGGCCATGGCGGCGGCGGCCTTGCCGGCACCGATGACGATGACCCGGCCGCTACGGTCGGCGGGCAGGTGGGGTTCGAGGACCTGACGGGGGTGGGCGGCGGCGATGGCTGTGTCGAACAGCTCGCGCAGGAGTTTTTGTGGATCGACCGACATGGCAGGCTCCCAGATTCTTGTTGTTTTGCACAATCGAAAACGCCCCTGGAACTGCCTCCGTGCAGGCCGAACCAGGGGCGGGTGTTGCTCGGTGTCATCACTGGACCTGTGGTTGCAGGTTCAGCGGTGTTGGATCTGGAATCGTGGGGGCGCTTTGCGCCCCTTTCGCGACACAAGGCCGCTCCTACAGGGGATTGCGTACCGCCTGTAGAGCGGGCTGCACAGCAGCCCCCGGATTCAAATCACTTGTCGTCGCGGATCGAGAAGTTGGCCATGTGCTCGAGGCCCTTGATCAGCGCCGAGTGGTCCCAGTTGCCGCCGCCCAGCGCCACGCAGGTGCTGAACACTTGCTGGGCGTTGGAGGTGTTGGGCAGGTTGATGCCCAGTTCCTTGGCGCCTTGCAGGGCCAGGTTCAGGTCCTTCTGGTGCAGGTTGATGCGGAAGCCCGGATCGAAGGTGCCCTTGATCATGCGCTCGGCGTGTACTTCGAGGATCTTCGACGAGGCGAAGCCGCCCATCAGTGCTTCGCGCACCTTGGCCGGGTCGGCGCCGTTCTTGGCGGCGAACAGCAGGGCTTCGCCGACGGCCTGGATGTTCAGGGCGACGATGATCTGGTTGGCCACCTTGGCGGTCTGGCCGTCGCCGTTGCCGCCGACGCGGGTGATGTTCTTGCCCATGGCTTCGAACAGCGGCAGGGTACGCTCGAAGGCCTTCGGGCAGCCGCCGACCATGATGCTCAGGGTCGCGGCCTTGGCGCCGACTTCGCCGCCGGACACCGGGGCGTCCAGGTAGGCGGCGCCGGTGGCCTTGATCTTCTCGGCGAAGGCCTTGGTCGCGGTGGGGGAGATCGAGCTCATGTCGATCACCACCTTGTTCGGGCCGACGCCTTCGACGACGCCGTTCTCACCGAACAGGACGCTCTCGACTTGCGGGGTATCCGGGACCATGACGATGATGAACTCGGCTTCCTGGGCAACCTCTTTCGGGTTGGCCAGGGCCACGGCGCCGGCGGCGATCAGGTCGGCCGGTGCCGCGTCGTGGTGGGTGGAAACGAAGATGCTGTGACCTGCCTTTTGCAGGTTCTGGGCCATGGGCTTGCCCATGATGCCGGTGCCGAGGAAACCGATTTTAGCCATGAGAGTTCTGCCTCTTTGTATTTGTATGAACAGGCGACCAGGCCCCTGTAGGAGCGGCCTTGTGTCGCGAAAGGGGCGCGTAGCGGCCCCACGATCTCAGTCACGCCGGAAGATTGCCGGGGGCTGCTGCGCCGCCCTTTCGCGACACAAGGCCGCTCCTACAACAGTTCCGCGTGGGTCTTAAATTGCGTTGTGGGTCTTGAGCCAGCCCAGGCCCGCCTCGGTGGTGGTCTTGGGCTTGTACTCCGCGCCCACCCAGCCCTGGTAGCCGATGCGGTCCAGGTGCTCGAACAGGAAGCGGTAGTTGATCTCGCCGGTGCCCGGCTCGTGGCGGCCCGGGTTGTCGGCCAGCTGCACGTGGTTGATCAGCTTCAGGTTGGTTTCCAGGGTGCGGGCCAGGTCACCTTCCATGATCTGCATGTGGTAGATGTCGTACTGCAGGAACAGGTTGTCGCTGCCCACCTCGGCCTGGATCTCCAGGGCCTGTTTCGTGGTGTTCAGGTAGAAGCCCGGGATGTCGCGGGTGTTGATCATTTCCATGACCAGGCGGATCCCGGCGGCCTTGAGCTTGTCGGCGGCGTAGCGCAGGTTGTCGACGAAGGTCTTGCGCACGGTGGCGCAGTCCAGGCCCTCGGGGCGAATGCCGGCCAGGGCGTTGACCTGGGTGTTGCCCAGCACCTTGGCGTACTCGATGGCCTTGTCGACGCCAGCGCGGAACTCCTCGACGCGGTCGGGGTGGCAGGTGATGCCGCGCTCACCCTTGGACCAGTCGCCGGCCGGCAGGTTGAACAGCACCTGGGTCAGGCCGTGGGCGTCGAGCTGCTGCTTGATCTCGGCGGCGCTGAAATCGTACGGGAAGAGGTATTCGACACCGCTGAAACCAGCGTCGGCGGCGGCCTTGAAGCGGGCCAGGAAGTCCTGTTCGGTGAACAGCATGGACAGGTTGGCGGCGAAGCGAGGCATAAGTCGTCTCCTTGCGTTGAAGACCCCCGCGCAAGGCGCGGGGGCGTCAGGCGATCAGTCCAGCAGCGAGATGGCGGTCGGCGCGTCGTTGCCGACCAGGGCGAGGTCTTCGAACTCGTTGACCGCGTTGATCTCGGTGCCCATGGAAATGTTGGTCACGCGCTCGAGAATCACTTCGACCACCACCGGCACACGGAACTCTTCGGCCATCTTCTGCGCCTTGAGCAGGGCAGGAGCGATGTCGGCCGGTTCGAACACGCGCAGGGCCTTGCAGCCCAGGCCTTCGACCACGGCGACGTGGTCGACACCGTAGGTGGCGGCGTCGGTGGCGTTGATGTTCTCGAAGGCCAGTTGTACACAGTAATCCATGTCGAAGCCACGCTGGGCCTGGCGGATCAGGCCGAGGTAGGCATTGTTCACCAGCACGTGGACGTACGGCAGGTTGAACTGCGCGCCCACCGCCAGTTCTTCGATCATGAACTGGAAGTCGTAGTCACCGGAGAGCGCGACGACCTTGCGCTTCGGATCGGCCTTGACCACGCCGAGGGCGGCCGGGATGGTCCAGCCCAGCGGGCCGGCCTGGCCGCAGTTGATCCAGTGGCGTGGCTTGTACACGTGCAGGAACTGCGCGCCGGCGATCTGCGACAGGCCAATGGTGCTGACGTAGCAGGTGTCCTTGCCGAACACCTGGTTCATCTCTTCGTACACGCGCTGCGGCTTGACCGGCACGTTGTCGAAGTGGGTCTTGCGCTGCAGGGTGGCCTTGCGCTGCTGGCAGTCTTCCAGCCAGGCCTTGCGGCACTTGAGCTTGCCGGCGGCTTTCCACTCGCGGGCTACTTCCAGGAACACGTCCAGTGCCTTGCCAGCATCGGAAACGATACCCAGGTCCGGAGTGAATACGCGGCCGATCTGGGTCGGCTCGATGTCCACATGCACGAACTTGCGGCCTTCGGTGTAGACGTCGACGGAGCCGGTGTGGCGGTTGGCCCAGCGGTTGCCGATGCCGAACACCAGGTCGGATTTGAGCAGGGTGGCGTTGCCGTAGCGGTGCGAGGTCTGCAGGCCGACCATGCCGACCATCAGTTCGTGGTCGTCCGGGATGGTGCCCCAGCCCATCAGGGTCGGGATCACCGGCACGCCGGTCAGTTCGGCGAACTCGACCAGCTTGTCGCTGGCGTCGGCGTTGATGATGCCGCCACCGGCTACCAGCAGCGGGCGCTCGGCGTCATTGAGCAGGGCCAGGGCCTTCTCGGCCTGTACGCGGCTGGCTTGTGGCTTGTGTACTGGCAGCGGCTCGTAGGCGTCGATGTCGAATTCGATCTCGGCCATCTGTACGTCGAACGGCAGGTCGATCAGCACTGGGCCCGGGCGGCCGGTGCGCATTTCATAGAAGGCTTTCTGGAAGGCGTAGGGCACCTGACCTGGTTCCAGGACGGTGGTTGCCCACTTGGTCACCGGCTTGACGATGCTGGTGATGTCGACGGCCTGGAAGTCTTCCTTGTGCAGGCGTGCGCGCGGTGCCTGGCCGGTGATGCAGAGGATCGGGATGGAGTCGGCCGAGGCGCTGTACAGGCCGGTGACCATGTCGGTGCCGGCAGGGCCGGAGGTGCCGATGCACACACCGATGTTGCCCGGGTTGGCGCGGGTGTAGCCCTCGGCCATGTGCGAGGCACCTTCGACGTGGCGAGCGAGGACGTGATCGATGCCACCGACTTTCTTCAGGGCCGAGTACAGCGGGTTGATGGCAGCCCCCGGAATGCCGAACGCGGTATCTACACCTTCACGGCGCATGACCAGAACGGCTGCATCGATTGCTCTCATTTTGCTCATGGTTTGTGCCTCATCGATTTTGTAATTGTATACAACTTGTGTTGCGGCAGAGTGTATTCATGCTCGGCGCAAAAGGTCAATCCATTTTCGTCGGCGGCGTTGACTGAGTGGTCATTGGGCGATGAGGCGGCATTTCGTCGCACTTGGCGAGATTGAGCCAAATAATTGTATACAAAGCGTGCCTTCGTTGTGTTCTATTCTGTCTACTGGTTTTCAACTGCCCTCAGGGCTTCTCACAACAAGAAGAGGACCTTTTCATGAACGCATTGACCCTCAAAGACGCTGTCGGCGTGGTGAACGCCGCGCTGGCCGCGGGCCGCAAGATCAACGCCGCGCCGCTGACCGTGGCGGTGCTGGATGCCGGCGGGCACCTGCTGGCGCTGCAGCGTGAGGATGGCGCCACCCTGCTGCGTCCGCAGGTGGCCATCGGCAAGGCCTGGGGCGCGGTGGCCCTGGGCAAGGGCTCGCGCCTGCTGGCGCTGGATTCGCAGCAGCGGCCGGCGTTCTATGCCGCGCTGAACGGGCTGGGCGAGCGGCCGGTGGTGCCGGTGCCGGGCGGGGTGCTGATCCGTGATCGGGACGGCAAGGTGCTGGGGGCCGTCGGGATCAGCGGCGATACCTCGGATATCGACGAGCAGTGCGCGATCAGTGCGATCGAAGAGGTGGGGCTGACGGCGGATGCGGGGGTTGCTGCGTAAGGCTCGTCATTTTGGGGCCGCTCTGCGGCCCATCGCGACACAAGGCCGCTCAGGGAAATGCGTAACCTCTGGAGCGGCCTTGTGTCGCGAACGGGCTGCACAGCAGCCCCATTGGCCCTATCAGGCCGCCTCGGGCTCGCAGCCCTTCAACACCAGGCGGATGATTGTCTCCGCCGCCGCGTCATAGTCGCTGTCGGCCAGCTTGGCCTTGCCGGTCACCACGGCGATCTGCCAGTCGAAATCCGCGTAGGTCTGCGTCGCCGCCCAGATGCTGAACATCAGGTGGTGCGGGTCGACATGGGCGATCTGACCGCGCTCGATCCAGCGCTGGATGCATTCGATGTTGTGGCGGGCCTGCTCGTTGAGCTGCTCGACCTGGCGTGGCGACAGGTGCGGCGCGCCATGCATGATCTCGCTGGCGAACACCTTGGAGGCGTGGGGCAGGTCGCGGGAGATGCGGATCTTCGAGCGGATGTACGCGCTGAGCACCTCTTTCGGATCACCGTCGGCGTTGAACGGCGTCGAGGCCTGCATGATCGGCGCGATGATGCTCTCGAGCACCTCGCGGTAGAGGTTTTCCTTCGACTTGAAGTAGTAGTACACGTTCGGCTTGGGCAGGCCGGCCTTGGCCGCGATGTCGCTGGTCTTGGTGGCGGCGAAGCCCTTGTCGGCGAATTCTTCACTGGCCGCGCGCAGGATCAGTTCCTTGTTGCGCTCGCGAATGGTGCTCATGGTGGGGGACGGTCCTTTGACGCTGCGAGCACGGATGGTAGCAAGAACCCTTGTACAAAGCATCCCACGCCCATGCCGGCCAGCCGTGCTGGCCGGCATGGATGGCATTACCTGGCTTCCCGGAATGCACAGCCCTGCAGGTCTTGCGAGCGACACTCGAAATAGATGATGCCGAAGGGACCCTCATGTCGCTTCCAGGCTGGTGCATTGGCGAGCCGGATTGGGATGTCGGGGGTGACTTCAGTACGGTAGCGCATGTCTATGCTCTGCTTTCCCGAAGTCTTGTAGGTGCAGGCGCGCAGCCTGCCTACGCCGTCGACCTTGCCATCGGACGGGTAGAATATGGCGCTGTCGAACGAGATCACGACGCTGTTCTGGTCTTTCAGCAGCCCGAGCCATTGGCCATCGCCGCTTTCTGCTCTGGCGGTGAGTACGCCGTTGGTGTTCTGGATTTCGGCCGGCGCGGGGCAGAATTCCATGGTTGCGGCCATGACGTTGCCTGCGAGCAGCGCAGGCAGAGTGAGCGAGAGTGCGTGTTTGAGCATGGGTATTCCTTGTCGTCTGAAGCACGATGGAGTGGCTTCGCTATGCTAGGAATGCCCTGCCATAGGATATGCAGGCCAGATCTTCCCAAACGGCAGGGAATGGGACTGCGTGGCGTAGGATGAATAGATCGCTTTTTATGGAGTAGTGCATGGCAGGAAGTAGTTTGTTGGTACTGATCGACGACATCGCCACGGTGCTCGACGATGTCTCGGTGATGACCAAGGTCGCGGCAAAGAAGACCGCAGGGGTGCTGGGTGATGACCTGGCGCTCAACGCCCAGCAGGTCACCGGTGTGCGCGCCGAACGCGAGATACCGGTGGTGTGGGCGGTGGCCAAGGGCTCGCTGCTGAACAAGGCGATCCTGGTGCCGGCGGCGTTGCTGATCAGCGCGTTCATTCCCTGGGCGGTGACACCGCTGCTGATGCTCGGCGGCGCCTACCTGTGCTTCGAGGGCTTCGAGAAGCTGGCGCACAAGTTCCTGCACAGCAAGGCCGAGGACGAGGCGCAGCACGAGGCGCGCAAGCAAGCGCTGGCCGACGCCAATGTCGACCTGGTCGCCTATGAGAAGAGCAAGATCAAGGGCGCGGTGCGCACCGACTTCATCCTGTCCGCCGAAATCATCGCCATTACCCTGGGCATCGTCGCCGATGCGCCGTTGAGCCAGCAGATCGTTGTGCTGTCGGGTATCGCTGTGGTCATGACCATCGGTGTCTATGGCCTGGTGGGGGGAATCGTCAAGCTCGATGACTTGGGCCTGTGGATGACGCAGCGGGCATCGAACCTGTCCCGCGTGGTCGGTAACGGCATCCTGCGCGCGGCGCCCTACATGATGAAGGGCCTGTCGGTGGTCGGTACCGCTGCCATGTTCCTGGTCGGCGGCGGCATCCTGGTGCACGGCATCGCGCCGCTGCATCACGCCATCGAGGCGTTCAGCGAAGGGCGGGGCGGGGCGTTGACCGGGGCACTGCTCAATGGTGTGGCGGGAGTGATCGCCGGGGCGGTGGTGCTGGCGGCGGTTGCTGTCGCGGGCAAGGTGTGGCGGGCGGTAAAACCGGCAAACTGAGGCGCCCGACCGGGCCTTGCCTCGGATCTCCTGTATGAGCGGCCTTGTGTCGCGAAAGGGCCGCGAAGCGGCCCCAGGACCTCGGCATCATGCGAAATCGTCGGGGCTGCTGCGCAGCCCTTTCGCGACGCAAGGCCGCTCTTACAGGCTTTAAACTGGCATCAGATCAGAAGTGAACTTTCACCAGGAAGCTCATGGTGTTCTGATCGGTGGTAAAGGCATCGCTGTCCTTGATGCCGTACTTGTTCTTCCAGTAGTCGTACTCGATACCCACGTACAACTGCTTCTCGCCCAGGTGCAGCGCCTTGCCCAGGTCGTACTTGACCTGCGGGTTGAAGTGCAGGTTGGCCTGGTAGGTGCCGCGACGGTTCTCGTCGTTGTCGACCACCCAATCCATGAAACCGTCGATCAGGATGTCGGACGAGCCCACGGGAATGGTGTAGGACCACACCGGGGTGATCTGCCAGACATTGTCGCCCGGACGGCTGCCGTCGGTGGTGCGCTGGTAGAAGTTCAGCTGGAAGTAGTCGAAGCCGGGGATGGCCAGGTCGAAGCCGGGGCCGATCAGGTAGGACTCGGTATCACCCTCGCCGAACTCGTAGGTCATTGCCAGCAGCACATCCTTCACCGGGCCGAACTCGAGCTTCTGGTCGAAGATCTTGCCGAACGACAGGCGTGGGCTGAACTCGCCGTAGTAGGTGTTGGGGCCGTTGTTGGCGTCCTTCTTGCCCTGGTAGAAGATCTTGTCGAGGAAGAAGAAGTTGTCGCCGTACTTCCACGCATCGGCGTGCTCGAAGGTCACGGTCTGCTGGATCTCGGGGTTGACCTTGAAGTTCTTGCCCCACAAGTAGGTCAGGCTGTTGTTCTGCCATTGCAGCAGGTCGCCGGCTTGGCTGGCGCCGCAGGCCAGCAGACCACCGGCGAGGATCAGGCTATTGATGATACGCATTGCGAGTGTCGCTCCCTTGATTGGATCTGTTGTCAGCGCTCGGGCGCTGTTCTTGTCTTTTGGGTCAGCTTTTTTCAATTGGCCACAGCTGTTTGGCAAGAGCTGCGCCAACTTTTCCACGTTGGGCACAACCATCCTGCTCGACGTCTTTCTGAACGGATGAAATGGGTATTTCACGCTGGCAACACGTTGGCCAACCGCCCGGAAACATTGACTGAGCGGTCAGCAAACGCGGGCGGGATCCTTCCCGCCCCGATCGAGGGGGCGCGCAGATTACTCACTTGCGCGCCGGGCCTCAAGTGCTCCGTCCTGGAGCACGGTGGTGCAAATTTGGGCGTTCGGTCAGTTTTTCAGAAGTGCACCTTCACCAGGGCACTGGCCACGCTCTGGTTGCTGTCCACGTTGCCGCGGCTGTCGATGCCGTACTTGTCCTTCCAGTAGCTGTATTCGAAGCCGACGTAGAGCTGCTTGGCGCCCAGGTTCAGGGCCTTGCCCAGGTCGTACTTGACCTGCGGGTTGAACTGCAGGTTGGCGTGGTAGGTGCCGCGACGGGTCTGGTCGTTGTCGACCACCCAGTCGATGTAGCCGTCGATCAGGATGTCGGACCTGCCCACCGGGATGGTGTACGACCAGGCCGGGGTGATCTGCCAGACGTTGTCGCCGGGGCGGCTGCCTTCGGTGTTGCGCACGTAGAAATTCAAGGTGAAGTAGTTGAAGCCGGGCACGTTCAGGTCGAAGCCGGGGCCGATCAGGTAGGCCTCGTTGTCGCCCTCGCCACGTTCGTAGGTCATGGCCAGCAGCACGTCCTTGATCGGACCGAAGGCCAGGTTGCGCTCGAAGATCTTGCCGAACGACAGGCGCGGGCTGAACTCGCCGTAGTAGGTGGTCACGCCTTTGCCGGGGTCGGCCTTGCCGTTGTAGAAGATCTTGTCGACGAACAGGAAGGTGTCGCCGTACTTCCATTTGTTGGCATGTTCGAAGGTGATGGTCTGCTGGATGTCGGGGTTGACCTTGAAGTCCTTGCCGTACAGGTAGGACAGGCTTTCGCCGTGCCATTGCAGCCATTCGCCGGCGTGGGCGGGGAGGGTGGCCAGCAGGCTGCTGCCCAGCAGGACGGACGTGGTGATGCGCTTCATGTTGTGATTCCCGGACTTATTGTTTTTGTAAGGGCTTTTTCGGCGCGCAAGCGCCCCGGGCGGCCCATTCCGGCGGGCCGACGGTCCAGCGTTACCGCGTGGTTGGAACGGGGCGGCCGGTACGGCACCGCCCCAGGTCACTCAATGCTGGTGACAGGCATCGTTGTGCGCGGCGCGGTCGGCGCCGCCGAGGATGTTGAACAGCAGGTTCAGCACCAGGGCGCTGAGGGTGGC
Source organism: Pseudomonas mosselii (assembly GCF_019823065.1). NCBI lineage: Bacteria > Pseudomonadati > Pseudomonadota > Gammaproteobacteria > Pseudomonadales > Pseudomonadaceae > Pseudomonas > Pseudomonas mosselii. The sequence continues at coordinate 4,357,106 of NZ_CP081966.1, read as the reverse complement.
CATGGCGATGCCACTGTGGGTGATGGGCTCCATCCACTGCGGCATCTGCGCGAAGAATTCCGGGCGCACCACCGGGATCAGGCCGAAACCGACGCTGACCGCGACCAGCAGCTGGTTGCGTCGGTCGGCGATGTCCGCTTCCTGGAGGATCTTGATCCCGGTGGCGGTGACCATGCCGAACATGGCGATGGACGCGCCCCCCAGTACCGCGGGCGGAATCGAAGCGATCAGGAAGGCCGCCTTGGGTAGCAGGCTGAGCAGGATCAGCAGCGCGCCGGCCATCACCGTGACGTAGCGGCAGCGAACCCCGGTCATCTGCACCAGGCCGATGTTCTGGGCGAACGAAGAGTGGGTGAAGGTGTTGAAGAAACCGGCGATGAACGACGCGCCGGCATCGCACAGCAGGCCGCGTCGCAGCATGCCCGGCGTGACTTCACGGTCGGTCACCTTGCCCAGGGCGAGGAACATGCCCGTGGACTCGACGAAGATGATCACCACCACCAGGCACATCGACAGGATCGGCGCCAGGCTGAAGGTCGGCATGCCGAAGTGCAGGGGGGTGACCACCTGCAGCCACGGCGCCTCGCTCAGGCCCGACAGGTCGACCATGCCGATGGAGCCGGCGAGCACATAGCCCAGGCCCATGCCCACCAGTACCGACACATTGACCCAGAAGCCGCGCATGAAGCGGTTGATCAGCAGGATCACCGCCAGCACCAGGCCGGCGACCATCAGGTAGATCGGCGCACCGAAGGCTTGCGCCTCATGGCCGCCGCCGGCCCAGTTGACCGCCACCGGGAACAGCGACAGGCCGATCGAGGTGATGACCGTACCGGTCACCAGCGGCGGGAAGAAGCGCACGACCTTGGACATGAACGGCGCGATCAGCATGCCGAAGAACCCGGCGGCGATGGTCGCGCCGAAGATTCCCTGCAGGCCGACGCCGGGCATGCCGGCCATGGCCACCATGCTGCCGACGGCGGCGAAGCTGGCGCCCATCATGACCGGCATGCGGATGCCCACGGGGCCGATACCGAAGGATTGGATGATGGTGGCAACGCCGGCGACCAGCAGGTCGGCGTTGATCAGGAAGGCGACTTCTTCGCGGGACAGGCCCGCCGCCTGGCCGATGATCAGCGGCACCGCGATGGCGCCCCCGTACATCAGCAGAACGTGTTGCAGACCCACCAGGATCAGCTGGAACAAGGGCAGGGGCTGTCGTGGTGGCGCAACAGGGATGTACGCCTTGGGTGACTCGGACATGCAGCACCTCGAGTTTTGTTTTTATTCTCGGATCCAAGCGGGCGGCTTCACGTGGCAGGCTCCGGTGAAGGAGGCTGGGGACCCACGTGAAGCCGAACGCTCGATGCTTGCTTGTTACGTAGAGCTTGGAAGCGAGGCCGGGAGTACCGGCCTCATCGCGGGGCAAGCCCGCTCCCACGCAATCGTGGGGTGTCTCAGTTGACCTGCGCGCCTTTGGCGATCCAGTCGCCGACCAGCTTGCGCTCCTCGACGGTCATCTGGGTGATGTTGCCCAGCGGCATGATCTGGCTGGCGACGGCCTGCGCCTGGATGCGCGCGGCCTGGGCCTGGATCTGCTGCGGGGTGTCGAACATCACGCCGGCAGGGGCGGCGCTGAACAGCGGGCTGGTCGGCTTGGCCGAGTGGCACACGGTGCAGCGTTCCTGGATGACGGTGTGGATCTTGTCGAAGCTGCCGGTGGCCGCCTGGGCCGTAGCCTGGGCAGGTTCCGCAGCGGGTGCCTGGGCAGGCTTGGCGGCCTCTTCTGCGCGCAGTTCGGCGGCGGTCTTGCCACCGACGGCAGTGGCCGGCAGCGGCTGGTACTCGACCTTGGCGGCGGCCTGCTCGGGTGCGGTTGGCAGCGGCTTGGGACCGGTCACATAGGCCAGGCAGATCATCGCCAGGGCACCGACGGGCAGGGTCCAGGCGTACTTGTTGCTGTCGTGGCGGGTGTTGAAGTAGTGACGGATCAATACGGCGGCCACCGCGATCCCGGCCAGGATCAACCAGTTGTACTGGCTGCCGTAGGTGCTCGGGAAGTGGTTGCTGATCATGATGAACAGCACCGGCAGGGTGAAATAGTTGTTGTGGCGCGAGCGCAGCAGGCCCTTGGCCGGCAGCACCGGGTCGGGCGTCTGGTTGTTCTCGATCGCCGCCACCAGCTGGCGCTGGGCCGGCATGATGATGCGGAACACGTTGCCGACCATGATGGTGCCGATGATCGCGCCGGTGTGCAGGTAGGCGCCACGGCCGCTGAACACCAGGCTGAAGCCCCAGCAGGCGGCGATGATCAGCACGAACAGCACGGCGCCCAGCAGCGCCGGCTGCTTGCCCAGGGGCGAGTCGCACAGGAAGTCGTAGATGAACCAGCCGGCAACCAGCGAACCGATACCGATGGCCACCCCTTCGGCGCCGCTCAGGGTGCTGCCGGGCGCCAGCAGGTAGAGGCTCGGGTTCCAATAGAACACCACGCACAGCAAGGCGATCCCGGACATCCAGGTGAAGTAGGCTTCCCATTTGAACCAGTGCAGGTTCTCGGGCATTTTCGGCGGCGCGAGCTTGTATTTCTCCAGGTGATAGATACCACCGCCGTGGATGGCCCAGAGGTCACCCGACAACCCATCGCGCGGGTTGCTTCGGTTCAGGTGGTTCTCCAGCCAGACAAAGTAGAACGATGCACCGATCCAGGCCACGCCGGTGATCATGTGAACCCAGCGAATGCTCAGGTTCAGCCATTCGTGAAGGTGTGCTTCCACAGTATGTACCTCTCGCCAGTCACCATCTCGATGACCGACCCTTTCTTATTGGTGGGGATTGAGGATCAACATCTGTTCCTCGGGGAAGTAATGCTCATCGCAGTTGTTGCCAGAACCACTGCGATCAACCACCAGGAAGTCATCCCGCTTTTCGATCGTCAGCACCGGGTGGTGCCAGACGCCGCGATGGTAATTAACGCCCTGCCTGCCATTGCTGCGGAAGGCTCGGACCAAGCCTGATACAGGTGCATCGCCAACTGGCGCGACCACGATCAGAAAGGGGTTGCCGAGCAGCGGGATGAAAGCCTGGCTGCCCAGCGGATGGCGTTCCAGCATGCGTACGGTCAGCGGCATCTCCAGCGCGTCGGCGCGGAAGATACTGATGATCGCCTTGTCCTCGGGCTCGGCGGTCTCGACCGTGGCGAGCTTGTGGAAGCGCATGGTCGAGCCGTTGTTGATCATGAAGTGGTCGCTGCCGTCGGTTTCGATCACGTCACCGAAGGGGGCGAAGGCTTCTTTGGTCAGGGGCTCGATCATCAGGGTGCGCATGCGGGTCTCTCTTGTATGTTCGTTGTTCTGGATTCTGGTGGACCGGCCTGCCGGGCCCTGGGTGCGGACGCGTCACGCACTCGGGCGAGGCGGGCACGCAGTCCTCAAAGCTGCAGCAGGCGGAACAGGGCGATCAGGTTGATTTGTGCCAGGGCTTCCTTGAATTCGGCATCCTGGTCGTTGTGGATGCGTTTTTCGAAGGCAGCGAGGATCTGGTGCCGGTTGCTGCCCTTGACCGCCATGATGAACGGGAACTGGAACTTGGCCTTGTAGGCGTCGTTCAGTTCGGTGAAGCGGGCGAACTCCTCGGCGGTGCACTGGTGGATGCCGGCGCCGGCCTGTTCATTGGTGCTCGACTCGGTCAGCTCGCCCTGGATGGCGGCCTTGCCGGCCAAGTCCGGGTGAGCGTTGATCAGTGCCAGTTGCTCGGCATGGCTGGCGCTGAGCAGGATGTCGCTCATGCGCTGATGCAGCGCCTCGATCTCGTCCAGCTCGGCCAGCTGGCCCAGGTCGTAGGCTTTCTCGGCGACCCACGGCGAGTGCTCGTAGATGTCGGCGAAGGCGGCGACGAAGGCGGCGCGCTCGAGGGTGGAAGGCTTGAGGGTCTTGAAGGCGGTCATCAGGCGTTCTCTTTCTTGTACGGGTGGGTGGCGTGCCAGTGGCGGGCGATGTCCGCGCGCCGGGCGAACCAGACCTGTTCGTGGCTCTTGGCGTAGTCGACGAAGCGCTTGAGCGCGGCCAGGCGCGCCGGACGGCCGACCAGGCGGCAGTGCAGGCCGATCGAGAGCATCTTCGGTGCTTCGGCGCCCTCGGCGTAGAGCACGTCGAAGGCGTCCTTCAGGTACTGGAAGAACTGCTCGCCGCAGTTGAAGCCCTGGACCTGGGTGAAGCGCATGTCGTTGGTGTCCAGGGTGTAGGGGATCACCAGGTGCGGCTTGTCGGTCGGGTTGTTCGGTTCCCAGTAGGGCAGGTCGTCGTCGTAGGTGTCGCTGTCGTAGAGGAAGCCGCCTTCCTCCATCACCAGGCGCCGGGTGTTCGGGCCGGTGCGGCCGGTGTACCAGCCCACGGGGCGCTCGCCGGTGATCTCGGTGAGGATGCGGATGGCCTCGAGCATGTGCTCGCGCTCTTGCGCTTCATCCATGTACTGGTAGTCGATCCAGCGGTAGCCGTGGCTGCAGATCTCATGGCCGGCCTCGGCCATGGCGCGGATCACGTCAGGGTGGCGCTGGGCGGCCATGGCCACGGCGAAGATGGTCAGCGGCACGCCGCTGTCCTTGAACAGCTTGAGCAGGCGCCAGACGCCGGCGCGGCTGCCGTATTCGTAGAGCGACTCCATGCTCATGTTGCGCACGCCCTGCAGCGGCTGGGCGGCGACCATTTCGGAAAGGAACGCTTCGGACTCCTTGTCGCCGTGCAGGATGTTGCGCTCGCCACCTTCTTCGTAGTTGAGCACGAAGGACAGCGCAATGCGGGCATTCCCCGGCCATTGCGGATGAGGTGGGTTGTTGCCGTAACCGATCAGGTCGCGTGGGTAGTCAGCGCTCACTGCAGTCTTCCTTCTTGTTCGTTAATGCGGTGGGTGGGGCGGGCCGCGTCGGGATGTCGCACCACCGGATGGGCTGATTGTATACAACTTCTGAAATCTTTTGTAAGCCTGTTTTTCCGCATTTCTTCCCATTTGTCGCGTGAGAATGGCTTGCAAGAAACCTGCCCGATTGGTCAGTAAATGGTGAGAGCGGCAGCATGGCGCTTGTCTTCGCGACTGGTGGCTTGTTTTGTAGAGGTTGCGCAGGATGGGATAAAAAATTGTGTACAATTTACCGATAAACTGTCTTAATGACTTCATTCCCGCACGCCGCAGGCCCCGTGCCCGGTGATTGCCGTGTATTTTTTGCCCACGCATACGACAAGAGGCGACAAGCAAATGGGACGTTTGACCACACACGTACTGGACGCCGCGCACGGCTGCCCGGGCAGCTCGATCAAGGTCGAGCTGTACCGCGTCGAAGGCCAGCAGCTGGAGCTGGTGAACACCGCCCTGACCAACAGTGATGGCCGTGTCGACGCGCCGCTGCTGCAGGGCGACGACTATCGCACCGGCGTCTATCAATTGCAGTTCAGCGCCGGTGACTACTACCGCGCCAAGGGCGTGAAGCTGCCGGACACCGCGTTCCTCGACGTGGTCGTGCTGCGCTTCGGTATCGACGAGCAGCAGGAGCACTACCACGTGCCGCTGTTGATTTCGCCGTACAGCTATTCGACCTATCGTGGAAGCTAGTTGGTCGCTAGAAGAATCTTCGTAGGTCCTTGGCCCGCTCTCACACTGGCGGGCTTTTTTTCGTCTGGAGCCTTACTCCCTGACTTTCTCTACGGTGCTGGAAAGATTCAATGCTCTTCCGGTTTTCAAGGCAGCTATGTCCGCGCCTCCAGCCGTCGCTGCGCCCAGCAGGTGGCCGACTACAGCGGTTGCTATGGTTCCGGGTGTGATTTTTGCGGCAACCGCTTCTGGAGTACCGTTGAATTTCAGCCAGGTGTTTGCCATCTCCAGATGGGCGACGACAGAGGGGATTTCCCCCCTATTCGCCTGTTGCACGGTTTCTGCGTAACGAGTCTGGAGATGTTGGGGCAAGGGCGGGGCCCCATTACTGTCTTTTGCAATGTAGGCGCCGGCGACACGTTCTCCAAAAAACGATTTGTTTGGGGCATTGACGATCTGCTTGGCTTCCGGCGTGGCCAAGACGCGTCCCGGTGTGGCGCCGGGCACGGTATTGCGTATAAACGAAGTCGTGAATTGTTGATGCATCTCCTTGATGAAAGCAGTGACACCGCCAGTAGGGTCATGTTTATTGATCGGGTCGCCTGCGCAATAGGTGTAACTATTGCTGCCACCTTCTCCGAAGGGACTTAGCGGATCTGGGCTAATGAAGCGCATGAGGTGGGGGTGGAGCAGACGGTGACCGTTGCCCAGATGATAATGGCCGGTGCTGGGGTCTGGAATCTGCCCACTGAAGCCGGTCCGTACGCCTGGCCTGTGTACCTTGCTTCCATAGGGTGTATAGGCGTTTGGGATGGACTGGGCTTGCATGACTGAGTGGGCCCAGTCTGTTGCCAATATGTGAATAAACATGATTTTTGATACTCCTGCGAGGAGGGCTTTTCCCGCTAGTAGTAGCGTGCTTGCAGCGGATTTACACCTATCAAAAATGTCAGAAGGGCACAGCCGAACGTGGCACCTCGGGCCGCTGCGGCTGCCCGAGGTGAGTCGAATGAATCTCGCTGATCAGAGGAACACAAACTTCGCAATGAAGATGGCGCACAGCACCCACAGGCTGGCCGAAATTTCCTTGTACTTGCCGGTACCCGCCTTCAGCGCCACGTAGCTGATGAAGCCCAGGGCGATGCCGTCCGCCACCGAGAAGGTCAGCGGCATCATGATCACCGTGACGATCGCCGGAATGCTGTCGGTGGCTTCGTCCCACTCGATATGCGCCATGCTGCCCATCATCAGCATCGCCACGTAGATCAACGCGCCGGCGGTGGCATAGGCCGGAATCATCCCGGCCAGCGGGGCGAAGAACATCGCGGCAACGAACAGCGCGCCGACCACCACGGCCGTCAGGCCGGTACGCCCACCCGCCGCCACACCCGCGGCACTTTCCACGTAGCTGGTCACCGGCGGCACGCCGACCACCGCGCCGAACACGCTGGAGGTGCTGTCGGCCTTGAGCGCCCGTGACAGGTTCTCGATGCGTCCGTCCGGCGCCACCAGGTTGGCGCGCTGGGCCACGCCCATCAGCGTGCCGGCGGTGTCGAACATGTGCACGAACAGGAACGCCAGCACCACGCTGATCATGCTGACGTTGAACACCCCGGCCACGTCCATGGCCATCCAGGTCGGCGCCAGGCTCGGCGGCATCGACATTACCCCGCCGAACTTGACCAAGCCCAGGCCCCAGCCGGCCAGGGTGACGCCGATGATGCTGATCAGGATCGCGCCGAACACCCGCTTGTAGCTGAGGATGGCGATCAACAGGAAGCACACGGCCGCCAGCAGCGGGCCGGGCTCATGCAGCGAGCCCAGCTTGACCAGGGTGGCCGGGCTGTCGACGATGATGCCGGCGGTCTTCAGGCCGATCAGCCCGAGGAACAATCCGACGCCGGCTCCCATGGCATGGCGCAGGCTTACCGGGATGCTGTTGAGTAGCCACTCGCGCACCCGCGAAACCGTCAGGAACATGAACAGCACGCCCGAGACGAATACCGCCCCCAGCGCCGTTTCCCAGTTGTAGCCCATGGTGCCGACCACGGTGTAGGTGAAAAAGGCGTTGAGCCCCATGCCCGGCGCCAGGCCCACAGGCCAGTTGGCGTACAGGCCCATCAGCAGGCAGCCCAGGGCGGCGGCGATGCAGGTGGCGACGAACGCCGCGCCGTGGTCGATACCGGCGTCGGCCATGATGTTGGGGTTGACGAAGATGATGTAGGCCATGGTGATGAAGGTGGTCACCCCGGCGATCAGTTCGGTCCTGACGGTCGTGCCGTGTCGCTTGAGTTTGAAAATCCGCTCCAGCCAGCCCGATTCGAGCGGTGGGGCGAGATCCAGCGTAGGTGCTTCGGATTTGCGGCTTTCCACAGCGAGTACTCCTCAAGTCTTTCTTGTTGTTCGAAGCCTGGTCCTGAGCCGACGCACTTGGGGGCTTCGCGAGGGAGGGTGTGGCAGACGTCCGACCATTTTGTTGACTTATGGGTCAGGAAGTTGCTCGCAGGATTATGCTTTTGTGTACAAATAAAGCAAATAATGTTTTATCTTTTGTGCGTACAAACGGTCGTACAACGGCTATATAGGTAAAAGGCCACCTGCAGAAACGGGTCAGCCTGTGTACAATGGCGCCATACCTTGGCCCATTATCTTCTTTCCGGACTTGCCATCCCCCCGTCGACGGGCATTACAGTCACGGTCCGACTGGCAGATCCCTTGTGCTCGAGCGCCCATGAACGAACAGCTGCAACCTCTGAAAAAACCTGCGCGTACCGGCAAGGCCGGCCGCAGCGGTACCCAGGACGACATCGTCTACGCGCACATCTTCGAGGCGATCCTCGAGCAGCGCCTGGCCCCGGGCACCAAGTTGAGCGAGGAAGCACTGGGCGAAATTTTCGGCGTCAGCCGCACCATCATCCGCCGCGCCCTGTCGCGCCTGGCTCATGAAAGCGTGGTGCTGCTGCGGCCGAACCGCGGCGCGGTGGTGGCCAGCCCGACGGTGGAAGAGGCGCGCCAGGTGTTCTTCTCTCGGCGCATGGTCGAGCGCGCCATCACCGAACTGGCCGTGCAGCACGCCACCGCCGAGCAGCTCAACGAACTGCGCCAGATGGTCCGCGAGGAGCGCGACAGCTTCTCCCGCGGCGACCGCGGCGCCGGTATTCGTCTGTCCGGCGAATTCCACCTCAAGCTGGCCGAGGCCGCAGGCAATGCGCCACTAGTGAGTTTCCAGCGCAGCCTGGTGTCGCAGACCTCGCTGATCATCGCCCAGTACGAAAGCGGCAACCGCTCGCACTGCTCGTACGACGAGCACATGCAACTGATCGACGCCATCGAGGCCCGTGACGCCGAACAGGCGGTGAGCCTGATGATGCACCACATGGATCATATCGACAGCAAGCTCAACCTCGACGAGGAGAGCGCCTCGGACGATCTGCACGCGGTGTTCTCGCACCTGCTGAAAAAGCCCAAGGCCACCGCCAAGGGTTGATCGTTTGCCTGCATGAACCAGGGGCCGCTTTGCGGCCCCTGGTCGTTTCTGGCCACCGGCCAAAGCTCTGCTAGATTTCTCTTCAGCAAACCTTCATCAGGCAGTTGGGCTTGCGCAGTCGTTGCGTCCAATTACTTGAGGAATGCTCCATGAGTTCGTCCCTGGGTGTGCGCATGGGTGCCGAGTTGGTCGGCACGTTCTGGTTGGTCCTTGGCGGGTGCGGCAGCGCGGTGCTGGCCGCCAGTTCCCCGGTCGGCATCGGTGTCCTCGGTGTTGCCTTCGCCTTCGGCCTGACGGTCCTGACCATGGCCTTCGCCATCGGTCATATCTCCGGTTGTCACCTCAATCCCGCCGTGTCGTTCGGCCTGGTGGTGGGCGGGCGCTTCCCGGCGAAGGAGTTGCTGCCCTATGTGATCGCCCAGGTGATCGGCGCGATCCTCGCCGCAGCGGTGATCTACTTCATCGCCAGCGGCAAGGCCGGTTTCGAGCTGGCCAATGGGTTGGCTTCAAACGGCTACGGCGAGCACTCGCCCGGCGGGTACACCTTGGCGGCAGGCTTTGCCAGTGAGGTGGTGATGACCGCGATGTTCCTGGTGATCATCATGGGCGCCACCGATGCCCGGGCGCCGGCGGGGTTCGCGCCGATCGCCATCGGCCTGGCGCTGACCCTGATCCATCTGATCTCGATCCCGGTAACCAACACCTCGGTGAACCCGGCGCGCAGCACGGGGCCGGCGTTGTTCGTCGGTGGCTGGGCCGTCCAGCAGCTGTGGCTGTTCTGGGTGGCACCGCTGATCGGCGCGGCGATCGGCGGTGCGCTCTATCGAGGCCTGGCGAAACAGCCTTAGCGCTGGTGCACGCAACGCCCGGCGGCGTAGGTCTCGCGTACGGTGCGGTCGTCGCCCAGGGTGGTGAGCACGAACAAGGTCTCCTCGATGTTCTTCGACTGCTGCAGACGGAAGTCCAGCAGCGGCGTGGCCTTGTAGTCGAGCACCACGAAGTCGGCGTCATTGCCCGGGCGCAGGCTGCCGATGCGGTCGTCCAGGCGCAGGGCGCGGGCGCCGCCGAGGGTGGCCAGGTACAGCGACTTGTACGGGTGCAGGCGCGCGCCTTGCAACTGCATCACCTTGTATGCCTCGTTCAAGGTATTGAGCAGCGAGAAACTGGTGCCGGCGCCGACGTCGGTGCCCAAGCCCACGTTGACCTTGAAACGCTCGGCCTGGGGCAGGTTGAACAGGCCGCTGCCCAGGAACAGGTTGGAGGTCGGGCAGAAGGCGATGGCCGAGCCGGTCTCGGCCAGGCGCTGGCATTCGTCGTCGCACAGGTGCACGCCGTGGGCGAACACCGAGCGCTCGCCGAGCAGCTCGAAGTGGTCGTAGACGTCCAGGTAGCCTTTCTGCTCGGGGAACAGCGACTTGACCCAGTCGATCTCCTTGAGGTTCTCCGACAGGTGGGTGTGCATGTACACGCCCGGGTGCTCCTTGAGCAACTGGCCGGCCACGCTCAGCTGCTCCGGCGTGCTGGTCGGCGCGAAGCGTGGGGTGACCGCGTAGTGCAGGCGGCCCTTGCCGTGCCAGCGCTCGATCAGCGCCTTGCTGTCGCGGTAGCTGGATTCGGCGGTGTCGGTCAGGTAGTCGGGGGCGTTGCGGTCCATCATCACCTTGCCGGCGATCATGCGCAGGTCAAGGCGCTCGGCCTCCTCGAACAGGGCGTTGACCGACTCGGGGTGCACGCTGCCAAACACCAGGGCGGTGGTGGTGCCGTTGCGCAGCAGTTCCTTGAGGAAGATCTTCGCCACCTGGTCGGCGTGGGCCTTGTCGGCGAACTGCTTCTCGCAGGGGAAGGTGTAGGTGTTCAGCCAGTCCAGCAGTTGCTCGCCGTAGGAGCCGATCATGCCGGTCTGCGGGAAGTGGATGTGGGTGTCGATGAAGCCCGGGGTGATCAGGGCGTCCTGGTAGTGCTGTACCGGAATATCGGCGTCGAGGGTCGGCAGCAGCTCGCTGGCATGGCCCAGGGCGCTGATGCGGCCGTTGTCGACCACCAGCAGGCCATCTTCATAGTATTCGCAGGACGCCTCCAGGCCGACCTCGGCGGGGTCGGCGATGCTGTGCAGGATGGCGGCTCGGTAGGCTTTGCGGGTTGCGCTCATGGGGCTCTCGTCAAAGGGTCTGGCTGCGTCGCGAGGACGGCAGCAACTGGGCGATGGAGCCTGAGTTGGCGGCAGCGTCGTGCTGGCCGAAACAGGCGTTGTAGGTGGCAATGATCTCGGCGGCGATGGACACGGCGATCTCGATCGGCAGCTTGCCCTTGACCTCGGCCAGGCCCATCGGGCAGCGCATTCGCGCCATCAGGGCGTCGTCGAAACCGCGCTCGCGCAGGCGGTGCTCGAACTTGACGCGCTTGGTCTTCGAGCCGATCAGGCCGAACCAGGTGAAATCGTTGCGCTTGAGGATCGCGGCGGTCAGTTCCAGGTCCAGCTGGTGGTTGTGGGTCATGACGATGCAGTAGCTGCCGGCGGGCAGGTCGGCGACTTCGTCGACCGGCTCTTCGCTGACGATCCGGCTCACCCCGTTGGGGATGACGTCGGGGAACTCCTGCTCGCGCGAGTCGATCCAGCGCACCCGGCAGGGCAGCGCGGCGAGCAAGGGTACCAGAGCGCGGCCGACATGGCCCGCGCCGAACACCGCGATCTCGGCCTGCACGCCGGTCATCGGCTCGAACAGCAGCACGGTGGCGCCGCCGCAGCACTGGCCGAGGCTGGCGCCAAGGCTGAAACGCTCCAGATGCGGGGTGCTGCGATGTTCCTCGAGCATCTGCCGGGCGATGTGCAGGGCCTTGAATTCCAGGTGGCCGCCGCCGATGGTGTCGTACAGCGCGCTGGCGCTGACCACCATTTTCGAGCCGGCGTTGCGCGGCGTGGAGCCGCGTTCCTCGATGATGGTCACCAGGACGCAGGGTTCGCCGCGGGCTTGATGGTCGGCGAGGGCGTTGATCCATTGGTGCATGTCTTCAGTCCTCCTCGGTCCCCTGTGGGCGCAACGCAAGGTCGCGCCTACAGGGAGCGCGGCGTCAGTGCGTCACGGGTTCCAGTTGCTGTTCGGCAGGCTGAGCCGCGGCCACCGCCTTGCGCATCTGCTCGCAGCCCCACAACACCCGCTCCGGCGTCGACGGTGCGTCGATCTCGGGCTGTACACGGTAGTCGGCGATGCTCGCCACCGCGTCCTTGATCGCGCACCAGGCGGCGATGCCGAGCATGAACGGCGGCTCGCCCACGGCCTTGGAATGGAACACTGTGTCCTCGGGGTTCTTGCGGTTCTCCACCAGCTTGACGCGCATGTCGATCGGCATGTCGGCCACCGCCGGGATCTTGTAGCTGGCCGGGCCGTTGGTCATCAGCTTGCCCTTGGCGTTCCACACCAGCTCCTCGGTGGTCAGCCAGCCCATGCCCTGGACGAAGCCGCCTTCGACCTGGCCGATATCGATGGCCGGGTTCAGCGAGTCACCGACGTCGTGCAGGATGTCGGCGCGCAGCATCTTGTACTCGCCGGTCAGGGTGTCGACGATCACCTCCACGCACGCCGCACCGAAGGCGTAGTAGTAAAACGGCCGGCCGCGGGCCTGGGCGCGATCGTAGAAGATCTTCGGCGTGCGGTAGAAACCGGTGGTCGACAGCGACACCTGAGCGAAGTAGGCCTGCTGCACCAGGTGCTCGAAGCTGACGATCTGGTCGCGCACGCGTACATGGCCGTTGCGGAACTCGACGTCTTCCTCGGTGACGTTGTAGTGCCGGGCGGCGAACTCGGTCAGGCGTTTCTTGAGGATCTCGGCGGCATTCTGCGCCGCCTTGCCGTTCAGGTCGGCGCCGCTGGAGGCCGCGGTCGGCGAGGTGTTGGGTACCTTGTCGGTGTTGGTGGCGGTGATCTGGATACGGTTGAAGTCGACCTGGAACACCTGGGCCACCACCTGGGCCACCTTGGTGTTCAGGCCTTGGCCCATCTCGGTGCCGCCGTGGTTGAGGTGGATGCTGCCGTCGGTATAGATGTGGATCAAGGCACCGGCCTGGTTGAGGAAGGTGGCGGTGAACGAGATGCCGAACTTCACCGGGGTCAGCGCCAGGCCCTTTTTCAGCACCGGGCTGTTGGCGTTGAAGCGGCGGATGGATTCGCGGCGCTCGTGGTAGTCGCTGCTCGCCTCGATCTCGGCGGTCATCTCCTCGAGCATGTTGTGCTCGACGGTCTGGTAGTAGTGGGTGACGTTGCGCTCGGTCTTGCCGTAGTAGTTGGCCTTGCGCACCGCCAGCGGGTCCAGCGCCAGGTGGCGGGCGATATGGTCCATCACCTGCTCGATGGCAACCATCCCTTGCGGGCCGCCGAAGCCGCGGTAGGCGGTGTTGGAGGCGGTGTTGGTCTTGCAGCGGTGGCCGTGCACCGTGGCGTCGCCCAGGTAGTAGGCGTTGTCGGAGTGGAACATGGCGCGGTCGACGATCGAGCCGGACAGGTCGGGCGAGTAGCCGCAGTTGCCGGCCAGGTCGAAGTTGATGCCGTGCAGGCGGCCAGTGTCGTCGAAGCCGACGTCATACTCGACGTAGAACGGATGGCGCTTGCCGGTCATCATCATGTCTTCGACACGGGGCAGGCGCATCTTGGTCGGCTGGCCGGTCAGGCGCGCGATCACCGCGCACAGGCAGGCGGGGCTGGCGGCCTGGGTTTCCTTGCCGCCGAAGCCGCCGCCCATGCGGCGCATGTCGACGACGATCTTGTGCATCGGCACGTCGAGCACCTCGGCGACCAGCTTCTGCACCTCGGTGGGGTTCTGCGTGGAGCAGTACACGATCATGCCGCCGTCTTCGCTGGGCAGCACCGAGCTGATCTGGGTTTCCAGATAGAAGTGCTCCTGGCCGCCGATGTGCAGACTGCCCTGGATGCGGTGCGGGGCGCTGGCCAGGGCTGCGTCCGAATCGCCGCGCTTGTGGGTGTGGCTGTCGAGCACGAAGTGTTTCTTGCGCAGCGCCTCGACCACATCGAGCACCGGTTCCAGATCTTCGTATTCGACGATGGCGGCCATGGCAGCGCGACGGGCGGTGTCCAGGTCGCGGGCGGCCACGGCAAGCACCGGCTGGCCGAAGAACTCGACCTTGTCGATGGCCAGCAGCGGGTCGCCGGCCACCACCGGGCCGATGTCCTTGAGCCCCGGAATGTCCTCGTGGGTGATGGCAATGCGCACGCCTTCGAACTGGTAGCAGGGCGTGGTGTCGATGCGCAGGATGCGCGCATGGGCGCGATCCGCGGTGCGCGCATAGACGTGCAGCTGGTTGGGGAATTCCAGGCGGTCGTCGATGTACACCGCCTCGCCCGCCACATGCTTGTCGGCGCTGTCGTGCTTGAGGCTGCGGCCGACCCCGGTGGTCAGGTCCTGGCTGAACAGTGCGGCCATCTCGGCCTGGCTCTTGACGGCGTGATGGTTAGACATAGGCGGTCACCCGGGTTTCGATGTGCGGCGTTTGCAGTTCGATGAAGTACTTGCGCAGCAGGTTCTGCGCGGTCAGCAGGCGGTACTCGCGGCTGGCGCGGAAGTCGCTCAGCGGGGTGAAGTCCTCGGCCAGGGCCTGGCAGGCACGCTCGATGCTGGCCTGGTTCCATGGCTTGCCGCGCAGCGCGGCCTCGCAGGCGCGGGCGCGTTTGGGGATCGCCGCCATGCCGCCGAAGGCGATGCGCACGCCGCTGACCACGCCGTTCTCGATGCTCAGGTTGAACGCCGCGCACACGGCGGAGATATCGTCGTCCAGGCGCTTGGACACTTTATAGGCGCGGAACGCCCAGTCATTGCTGGCGCGCGGCACGATGATCTTCTCGATGAACTCGCTGTCCTGGCGCGCGGTGATGCGGTAGTCGATGAAGTAGTCTTCCAGGGCCAGGGTACGCTGGCGCTCGCCCTGGCGCAGGACGATCTGCGCGTCCAGGGCGATCAGCAGGGGCGGCGAGTCGCCGATCGGCGAGGCGTTGCCGATGTTGCCGCCCAGGGTGCCCTGGTTGCGGATCTGCAGCGAGGCGAAGCGGTGCAGCAGGTCGCCGAAATCGGGGTACTCCTGGTTGAGCGCGGTGTAGCAGTCGGTCAGCGGGGTGGCGGCGCCGATCTCCAGGTGGGTGGCGGTCTTGTCGATGCGCTTGAGTTCGGCGACATGGCCGACGTAGATCATCACCGGCAGGGTGCGATGGAACTGGGTGACCTCCAGCGCCAGGTCGGTGCCGCCGGCCAGCAGGCGCGCCTCGGGGTGCGAACTGTAGAGGTCGGCCAGGTCGGCCACGGTCAGCGGCACCAGGCAGCGCTTGTCGCCGCTGTTGAGCTCGCCGGTCTGTTGCGGGGCGATGGCCTTGAGACGAGCGATGGTCTGCGCCTGCTGGGCGTCGAATTGGTCACGACAGGGTTGGGCGCAGCTCTGCTCGGCGGCGGCAAGGATCGGCCGGTAGCCGGTGCAGCGGCACAGGTTGCCGGCCAGGGCCTCCTGGGCCTGGTGCAGGTCGTGGCCCTCGCTGTTCTTCTGCAGGGCGAACAGCGACATGACAAAACCGGGGGTGCAGAAGCCGCACTGCGAACCATGGCAGTCGGCCATGGCCTTCTGCACGCTGTGCAGTTCACCTTGGTGCTTGAGACCCTCGACGCTGATCAGCTGCTTGCCGTGCAGGGAGGACACGAACGTCAGGCATGAGTTGAGGCTGCGGTAGCGGATGCTGTCGCTGCCTTGATCGTCCTGGACGAGTTCGCCGACGACCACGGTGCAGGCGCCGCAGTCGCCGCTGGCGCAGCCTTCCTTGGTGCCGGGTTTGCCCAGGTGCTCGCGCAGGTATTGCAGCACCGTCATGTTCGGGTCCAGGGCGTGCTCGCTGCGCAGCTCCTGGTTGACGAGAAACTGGATCACGGGGGAGGGCCTCGCAATGGTTTTATTGTTGTTCGGGCGGACTCTAAGCAACGCTTGACCCTGAGGTCAATAATTTTCTGACCCAAAGGTCAAGATTTTGCCCAGAGGCCTTCCGAACCGCTTCATCGAGCCTTTCTCCAAGCATAGTTCGCGCCGAGTGGGAAAGTTGACCCGCCAGTCGCACAAAGCGCGTCGCGCCGCTGCGCGGGCATGGGACAAGTGCGCTACAATCGCGCCCTTGTGCACAGCTACCCAGATCGCGAAGGAAAACCATGACGTTCAAGGCGCCGGACAGCCTCTCCGAGCAAATTGCCCACTACCTGGCCGAGCGGATCATCCGCGGCGAACTCGCACCCGGCGAGCGCATCCAGGAGCAGAAGGTCACCCAGGCCCTCAACGTCAGCCGCGGCTCGGTGCGCGAGGCGCTGCTCATCCTCGAACGCCGCCATCTGGTGGCGATCCTGCCGCGCCGCGGGGCCCATGTGACCGAGCTGGACGAAAACAGCGTGCGCAGCCTGTGCACCCTGATGGGCGAGTTCTACATCCTGCTGGGCAACGCCGTTGCACAGCATTGGCGCAGCGACAGCGACCTGCGCCCGTTCCTGGACATCCAGCAGCGCCTCAAGCAGGCCCACGCCGCCAAGGACATCAAGGCCTTCGTCGCCGACAGTTTCGCGGTGATGCGCGCAGCCTATCCGTTCGCCAACAACCCGTACCTGCAGGAAACCGTCGAGAACTTGCAGCCGGCCATGAGCCGCGCCTACTACCTGGCCCTGGACCAGCGCCAGGCCAACATGGTCGACTACCTGGAGCTGTTCGCCTGCCTGCTCGAAGCCGTGGTCGCCCGCGACCTGCCGCGCATCCGCGAGGTGCTCACCGCCTATTGCCAGCGCAGTTGCGAACTGGTGCTGGCGGCGCTGGCGCGGGTCTGATCGATGCGCTTGAAGTGCATCCGCCTGGCCGGGTTCAAGTCCTTCGTCGACCCGACCACGGTCAATTTTCCCAGCAACATGGCGGCCGTGGTCGGCCCCAATGGCTGCGGCAAGTCCAACATCATCGACGCGGTGCGCTGGGTGATGGGCGAAAGCTCGGCCAAGAACCTGCGTGGCGAGTCGATGACCGATGTCATCTTCAACGGCTCCACCAGCCGCAAGCCGGTCAGCCAGGCCAGCATCGAGCTGGTGTTCGACAACAGCGACAACTCGCTGGTCGGTGAGTACGCCGCCTACGCCGAGATCTCGATCCGCCGCAAGGTCACTCGCGACGGGCAGAACACCTATTACCTCAACGGTACCAAGTGCCGGCGCCGTGATATCACCGATATCTTCCTCGGCACGGGCCTGGGGCCGCGCAGCTACTCGATCATCGAACAGGGCATGATCTCCAAGCTGATCGAGGCCAAGCCCGAAGAGCTGCGCAACTTCATCGAGGAGGCGGCAGGCATCTCCAAGTACAAGGAGCGCCGCCGCGAGACCGAGAACCGCATCCGCCGCACCCAGGAGAACCTGGCGCGCCTGACCGACCTGCGCGAAGAGCTGGAACGCCAGCTCGAGCGCCTGCACCGCCAGGCCCAGGCCGCCGAGAAGTACCGCGAGTACAAGGCCGAGGAGCGCCAGCTCAAGGCGCGTCTGGCGGCCCTGCGCTGGCGCGACCTGGACCAGCGGGTGCGTCAGCGTGAGACGGTCATTGGCGACCAGGAGATCGCCTTCGAGGCCCTGGTGGCCGAGCAGCGTAACGCCGATGCCAGCATCGAGCGCCTGCGCGACGGCCATCATGAGCTGTCCGAGCGCTTCAACCAGGTGCAGGGCCGCTTCTATTCGGTGGCCGGCGATATCGCCCGGGTCGAGCAGAGCATCCAGCACGGCCAGCAGCGCCTGCGTCAGTTGCAGGATGACCTCAAGGAGGCCGAACGCAGCCGTCTGGAAACCGAATCGCACCTGGGGCACGACCGCACCTTGCTGGCGACCCTGGGTGAAGAACTGGCCATGCTCGAACCCGAGCAGGAACTGACCCTGGCCGCGGCCGAGGAGGCCGCCGCGACCCTGGAGGAGGCCGAGCTGGGCATGCACGGCTGGCAGGAGCAGTGGGACAGTTTCAACACCCGCTCCGCCGAGCCGCGCCGCCAGGCCGAAGTGCAGCAGGCGCGCCTGGCGCAGCTGGAGGCCAGCCTGGAACGCCTGGCCGAGCGCCAGCGCAAGCTGGGCGAGGAGCGTGACCAGCTCGGCGGCGATTCGCAAGATACCGAGACCTGCGACCTGGACGAGCAGGTGGCCAGCAGTGAGTTGCTGCTCGAAGACCTCCAGTTGCAGGAGCGGCGGGTGGTCGAGCAGTTGGACGCATTGCGCGAGCAGATGCAACAGGCCAACCAGGCGCAGCAACAGCAGCAGGGCGACCTGCAGCGTCTGGGCGGGCGCCTGGCGTCTCTCGAAGCCTTGCAGCAGGCCGCGCTGGAGCCGGGAGTCGGGGCCGCCGACTGGCTGCGTGCCCAGGGCCTGGAGCAGCGTCCACGGCTGGCCGAGGGGCTGCGGGTCGAGCCCGGCTGGGAGCTGGCGGTGGAAACTGTGCTGGGCGCCGATCTGCAGGCGGTGCTGCTGGATGACTTCACAGGCCTGGAATTCGCCGCGCTGGAGCAGGGCGAGCTGCGCCTGCTGATGGTCGGCGCGCAGGGCGCGAGTGTTACTGGCAGCCTGCTCGACAAGGTCGAAGGAAGCGTCGACCTGTCGCCCTGGCTGGGCCAGGTCATGCCGGTGGAGACCCTGGAACAGGCCCTGTCACGGCGGGGCTCGCTGGGCGCCGGGCAGAGCCTGGTCAGCCGCGACGGCTATTGGGTCGGGCGGCATTTCCTGCGGGTCAGCCGAGGGGGCGAGGCCCAAGGTGGCGTGCTGGCCCGTGGCCAGGAGATCGAGCGCCTGGGCCGGGAGCAGTTGGAACAGGAGGCCTTGCTCGAGCAGCTCGACGAGCAGCTGCAACGCCTGCGCGAGCAGCAGCTCGATCTGGAAGAGCAGCGCGAGCAACTGCGCCGTCGCAGCCAGGACGAAAGCCGCCAGCATGGCGAGCTCAAGGCGCGCCTGTCCGCCGGCCGTGCCCGTGCCGAACAGCTGGAGCTGCGCCGCCGCCGCCTGCAGGAAGAACTGGCCGAGCTGCAGGAGCAGCGCGCCCTGGAGCACGAGCAACTGGGCGAGGCGCGCCTGTTGCTGCAGGAAGCCCTGGACATGATGGCCCAGGATACCGAACAGCGAGAGCTGCTGATGGCGCGCCGCGACACCCTGCGCGAAGGTCTTGACCGCATCCGTCAGGAGGCCCGCCAGCACAAGGACCATGCCCACCAGCTGGCCGTGCGCCTGGGCTCGCTGCGCGCCCAGCACGACTCGACCCGCCAGGCGCTTGAACGCCTGGAGCAGCAGGCCGCGCGCTTGAGCGAGCGTCAGGAGCAGTTGAACCTGAACCTGGAGGAGGGCGAGGCACCGCTGGAAGAATTGCGCCTCAAGCTCGAGGAACTGCTGGAACGACGCATGAGCGTCGACGAGGAAATGCGTCAGGCGCGCCTGCACATGGATGAGGCCGATCGCGAGCTGCGCGATGCCGAGCGGCGCCGTACCCAGGCCGAGCAGCAGTCGCAACTGCTGCGCGGCCAGCTGGAGCAGCAGCGCCTGGAGTCCCAGGGGTTGGATGTGCGGCGCAAGACCTTGCAGGAACAATTGCTCGCCGACGGCTACGATCTTCAGGGCGTGCTCGCCACGCTCGAGGCCGACGCCAGCGAGCAGGGCACCGAGCAGGCCCTGGAGCAGCTCGAGGCACGTATCCAGCGCCTGGGCGCGATCAACCTGGCGGCCATCGAGGAATACGAACAGCAGTCCGAACGCAAGCGTTACCTGGATGCCCAGGACGCCGACCTGGTCGAGGCGCTGGAGACCCTGGAAAACGTCATCCGCAAGATCGACAAGGAAACCCGCAACCGCTTCAAGGATACCTTTGATCAGATAAATGCCGGATTACAGGCACTTTTCCCAAAAGTTTTCGGTGGCGGCAGCGCTTATCTGGAACTGACGGGCGAAGATCTACTCGATACAGGGGTGACGATCATGGCGCGCCCGCCGGGCAAGAAGAACAGCACCATCCATCTGCTGTCCGGCGGCGAGAAGGCACTCACGGCCCTGGCCCTGGTGTTCGCCATCTTCAAGTTGAACCCAGCACCGTTCTGCATGCTCGACGAGGTCGATGCACCGCTGGACGATGCCAACGTCGGGCGGTATGCCCGCCTGGTCAAGGAAATGAGCGAGACCGTGCAGTTCATCTACATCACCCACAACAAGATCGCCATGGAAATGGCCGACCAGTTGATGGGGGTGACCATGCATGAGCCGGGCTGTTCACGTCTTGTAGCAGTTGATGTGGAAGAGGCTATGGCCATGGTCGATGCGTAAGGGGTAAAGAAAGGGTGTGAACATGTAGGCAAAAGCCTCAGCAGACGCGACAGACGGTGTAAAGTTGCCTTTGGTCGTGCTAGCTTAATGTCACTTGTTTTTTGCGTGGGTAAAACGCCTGTCAGAACATAGAGTTGGCGCCACGTGTTAAAGGCCTTTGAAGCCTTTGTTTTCAAGCATATTTTTTATAGAGGCACGGGATTACATGGAAATCGGTCTGCGCGAGTGGCTGATCGTCATCGGCATCATTGTCATCGCCGGTATTCTTTTCGACGGCTGGCGCCGCATGCGCGGCGGCAAGGGCAAGTTGAAGTTCCGTCTGGACCGTAGTTACGCCAACGCCCCGGACGACGACAGCGGCAGCGCCGAGGTGCTCGGCCCTGCGCGTGTGCTGGAAACCCACAAAGAGCCCGAGCTGGACGAGTCCGACCTGCCGTCGGTGAGCGCCCCCGCGCGCGAACGGGAGCGCGAGCGCGAACCCAAGCCGGCCAAGGCCAAGCGCGGCAAGCGCAACCATAGCGAGCCGCAGCAGGGTGACCTGAACCTGGCCGCCGAGCCCCGCGAGCCCGACCTGTTCGAGGGGGGCGACGACGATTTCGCCGCCGACAACACCCGCGCCAACGGCTTTACCGCGCCGAGCACGCCGGCCAAGGAGCTGCCACCGGCCGAGGAAGTGCTGGTGATCAGCGTCATTTCCCGTGACGAGAGTGGCTTCAAGGGCCCGGCACTGCTGCAGAACATCCTCGAAAGCGGCCTGCGCTTCGGCGAGATGGATATTTTCCACCGTCACGAGAGCATGGCCGGCCACGGTGAAGTGCTGTTCTCCATGGCCAACGCGGTCAAGCCCGGCGTGTTCGACCTGGACGACATCGACCATTTCAGCACCCGAGCGGTGAGCTTCTTCCTCGGTCTGCCCGGCCCGCGCCATCCCAAGCAGGCTTTCGACGTGATGGTGGCTGCCGCGCGCAAGCTGGCCCACGAGCTCAACGGTGAACTCAAGGACGACCAGCGCAGCGTGCTGACCGCCCAGACCATCGAGCACTATCGCCAGCGCATCGTCGAGTTCGAGCGCCGCGCCCTGACCCAGAAACGCTGATGTTTACGAGCGGGCGGATCCAGCCTCGATCCGCGCCGCACTGACACAAGCAAAAGAGCAGCCAGGGGCTGCTCTTTTGCTTTGCAAGAGAAGACGACCCATGAACGCCGAATCCCGAATCCATGCCCTGCGCGCCGAACTCGACCAGCACAACTACCGCTACTACGTGCTCGACGAACCCAGCGTGCCCGATGCCGAATACGACCGCCTGTTCAACGAGCTCAAGGCACTGGAGGCCGAGCACCCGCACCTGGTGACCCCGGACTCTCCGACCCAGCGCGTCGGTGGCGCGGCGTTGGCGGCGTTCAGCCAGGTCCGTCACGAAGTGCCCATGCTCAGCCTGGGCAACGCCTTCGAGGAGGGCGACCTGCGTGATTTCGGCCGTCGCGTGGTGGAAGGCCTGGACCTGCCGGGCGGCGATCAGGCGGCGGTGGACTACAGCTGCGAGCCGAAGCTCGACGGCCTGGCGGTGAGCCTGCTGTACCGTGATGGCCAGCTGGTGCAGGGCGCCACCCGCGGTGACGGCACCACCGGCGAGGACATCAGCGCCAACGTGCGCACCGTGCGCAACATCCCGCTCAAGCTGCAGGGCGAGGGCTGGCCGGCGGTGCTGGAAGTGCGTGGCGAAGTGTACATGAGCAAGGCGGGTTTCGACCGGCTCAACGCCGCGCAGGCCGAAGCCGGCGGCAAGACCTTCGCCAACCCGCGCAACGCCGCGGCCGGCAGCCTGCGCCAACTGGACTCGAAGATCACCGCCAGCCGCCCGCTGGAGTTCTGCTGCTATGGCGTTGGCCAGGTGTCCGAGGCCTTTGGCGACAGCCATATCGGCATCCTCGAGAAGCTCAAGACCTGGGGGCTGCCGATCAGCCGCGAGCTGCGCCATGCCGCTGGTATCGAAGAGTGCCTGGACTACTACCGCGACATCGGCGCCCGCCGCAACGGCCTGCCCTACGAAATCGATGGCGTGGTGTTCAAGGTCAACAGCCTGGCCTCCCAGCGTGAACTGGGCTTCCGCGCCCGTGAGCCGCGCTGGGCGATCGCCCACAAGTTCCCGGCCATGGAGGAGCTCACCGAGGTGCTCGACGTCGAGTTCCAGGTCGGGCGCACCGGCGCGGTGACGCCGGTGGCGCGGCTCAAGCCGGTCAAGGTGGCCGGCGTGACGGTGTCCAACGCCACCCTGCATAACATGGATGAGATCGCCCGGCTGGGCCTGCGCATCGGCGACACGGTGATCATCCGCCGCGCCGGCGATGTGATCCCGCAGGTGATGCAGGTGGTGCTCGACCGCCGTCCGCAGGACGCCCGGCCGGTCGAGGTGCCCACGCAGTGCCCGGTGTGCGGCTCGCAGGTCGAGCGCACCCAGCTGGTCAAGCGTAGCAAGGGCAAGGAAACCACCAGCGAAGGCGCGGTGTACCGTTGCGTGGGGCGCCTGAGCTGCGCCGCCCAGCTCAAGCAGGCGATCATTCACTACGTGTCGCGTCGGGCCATGGACATCGACGGCCTGGGCGAGAAGAGCGTCGAGCAGTTGGTCGACGAGAACCTGATCCGCTCGCCGGCCGATCTCTACCACCTGACCTTCGACCAGGTGGTGGCGCTGGAAGGCTTTGCCGAGGTGTCGAGCAACAAGCTGCTGGCTGCCATCGAGGCGAGCAAGCGTCCGAGCCTGGCGCGCTTCATCTATGCGCTGGGCATCCCCGATGTCGGCGAGGAGACCGCCAAGGTCCTGGCCCGGTCCCTGGGCAGCCTGGCGCGAGTGCAGGTGGCGTTGCCGCAGGTACTGACCTACCTGCCGGACATCGGCCTGGAAGTTGCCCACGAGATCCACAACTTCTTCGAGGACGCGCACAACCGCGAAGTCATCGCGCAGTTGCTGGCCTGCGGCATGCAGTTGCAGGACGAGGGTGAGCTGGGCGCCGAGTTCGCTGCCAGCACCACGCTGGCCGGAATGCTGGCCAAGCTCGACATCCCCTCGGTCGGCCCGACCGGCGCCGAGAAACTGGTAGACAAGCTGGGCACCCTGGAGCGGATTATCGCCGCCGACGGTATCGACCTGCGCCAGGCCCTGAACACCAAGCAGGCCGAAGGCGTACGCGAGTTCTTCAAGGTCGAGGCCAACCAGCAACTGGCCCGTGCCATCGAGGCCCAGTTGCTGGACTTCGGCATGCACTGGTCGTGCGAGAAGAAGTCCGCCGAGGGCTTGCCGCTGGCGGGGCAGACCTGGGTGCTGACCGGCACCCTGGAGCGCATGAGCCGTGATATCGCCAAGGAAAAGTTGGAAAGCCTGGGGGCCAAGGTGGCGGGCTCCGTGTCCGGCAAGACCCACTGCGTGGTCGCCGGGCCCGGCGCCGGCTCCAAGCTGGCCAAGGCTGCCGAGCTGGGCGTCGCGGTGATGGACGAGGAGTCGTTCGTGGGCTTCCTGGCGGAGCGTGGTATCGGCGTCTGAACCCGCTTGCCTTTCGCCGGGCAAGCCCGCTCCCGCGGGTGATGAGGCGTGGGCGCGGGCTTGCCCCGCGATAGATTTGCCACAAGTCCTTGAGAAATGATGGTTTTTTCACGATCAAAGGTTGTAACTTCGCCCCGGCGCTGTACAATGGCGCGGCTCGTCAACTGACGAGCCGTCGTGGTGGCCCCATCGGTCCCCCCGCATTGATTACCCGTTAACCTGGTCAGGCCCGGAAGGGAGCAGCCATAGCGGGAACATCGAGTGCCGGGGTGTGGCTGGTGGGGCCGCCTCCATTTTGGGCGCAGGAATTTTCCGGCGTACCTGTCAGGCGTCGTCCAGCAGACGCGTTTCTTTACACCCTCGCACTGTTTTCCGCCTGCACGATCCCGCGTAGCGCCTTATCATGCATCCCATCGTGTTGGCCCATTCGGCCAGGAGATAGCGACCGTGGAACATGTCGACGACCTCACCCGCCAGAAGATCCGCGAGTGGCAGCTGCGCCGCCTGGAAATCAAGGACCAGATGGCCGCCAGCCCTGAGCGTGTGCTGGAGTTGTCGCAGGTGCTCGACCAGATGGAAGAAGAACACGAGCGTATTCTCGAGGCAGCGGTCGTGCCGGTGGCAGTAACGGCTGACGCGGCGGCCTTCGAGCTGCAGGTGCAGGTGTCGGCGCAGTCGGTGCGCGACTTGCGCAAGCTGCTGGAACTGGCGCTGCATGAGCTCGATGGCGTACTCGACGCACCGCGGGTGGGTGTCAGCTATCCCGGCGACATGTCGGGGTCGTTGGGGGCCTACCGCTTCGAATTGGTGGTGGGGCAGGCCGCTGAATCCGACAAATCTTGAGTGATCCCCGGACCCATACCGACATGCAGCCCGAACACTTCGATTTTTCCCATCCGGTGTACCTGCCGGTCAGCGCAGAGGTGTGCCAGGCCTTGCTGCAGGCCGAGGGCGCGCCTGCGCTCGATACCCTGGGCGACCCTGAACTGGCGGCCGTACTGGTGATCCAGAACCTGGCCCAGGCACAGGGGCAGGTCGATGCGCGGGCGGCGGAAAAGGTGCTCGGCAAGCTGTTGGCATGGGCGGTCGATGGCGCGCACTCGCCTGGCGTGGGCTTGCTGTCCGAGGCCCGTCGGCTGTTCGATGCGCGCAAGCTCTATTTTGGTCTCGAGGTGATCAAGGGCTCCAAGCTGCGCCTGCTCGATACCGAACAGGTTCAGGCGCGGGAGTACCTGCTGGCGGACGGCAAGTGGGATTTTGACTACCGTATCCGCCTGCACCACAGTGACAACCCGTTCAGCCAGCGGGTGACCACTGGCTTCGACAGCGAGCGTTGGCTGACCGTCGAGCAGGACAAGCTGCTCAAGGTCATCCAGGCCAACCTCGACGAGGACATCCATGTGCAGGGCTACGCCGGGATCGGCAAGAGCTACCTGCTCGGCGCGCTGATGGAATGCCTGCCCCGTGGCCGGGTGCTGGCCCTGGCGCGCACGCCGGCCAAGCTCGGTACCCTGCGTCGACGCATGGGGCTGGATGCCCAGGCCAAGGTCGGCATGACCTTTGGCCAGTTCGCCCGGGCCCTGCTCAAGGACACCCGGCCGGTTCCCGCCCGGACGGCCCAGCGCGGTCCCGGCAAGCGCCGGCTGGCCGAAGAGCTGGGGATCGTCGGGCTGCGCCAGTACGACGCCGAGCACGCCCTGGATATCTGCCTGGAAGTGCTGCGCAACTATTGCGAGTCGCGGGACTACAGCCTGTCCAGCCGCCACCTGCCGCATTTTCGCCAGGCGCTGTCCGGCCTCGATGCCCAGGTGCTGCTCGAGTACGCCAGCCGCCTGTGGCGTTACCTGGAGGCGCAGCCGGCCTGGGGCGCGCAGACCGGGTTCGAGGCGTTGCTGCTGCTCAAGCGCGCCAGCCTGGGTGGCTGCAGCGTGCCCGCGCGTTTCAGCCATGTGATCATCGACGAGAGCCAGGACGTGCCGGCCTCGCTGCTGCAGGTTATCGAGCGTGGCCGCCAGGTGCTGATCACCCTGGGCGACGAGTACCAGAAGGCCTCCGGCGAGGTGGTCAGGCGCGAGCGTCAGGTGCGCCAGAAGGACATGGCCTTCGCCGTGCGCTCCGGGCCCAAGGTGGAACGGCTGATCAACCCGTTGATCGGTGTGCACTCGAAGAAGTCCAAGGTCGCGTTCGAGGCGGCGCGGCATGTCGATGTCGGCATCGAGCACTTCCCCGAAGGGTTCGTCCCGCCCGAGGGCTGCGTGGTGCTGACCGCCTCGCGCTGGGACACGATGCGCTGGGCCATGGAGATGGCCGAGTCCAACTGCCTGCTGAACTTCCCCGACTGGCCTGACATGCGACGGTTCATGGTCACCGCGATTGGCCTGTTCAGGGCGGCGTTCTATGCACCGGGACAGGACGCCGAAGGGCCGCATGCGTACTTCGCGCACCTGCTCGACTGGCAGCAGGTGCGCGAGTCCGAGCGTTTCGATGCCGCGTTCCAGTGGGTTGAGGCGCGGCTGGAGGCGGGTTTCAAGCTTGCCGACCTGACCGGCCTGGACGCGCGGGTCGCCGCGCAGCCTGCCAGCCTCACGCTGTTGATGGCCGAGGAGGCCGGTGGCCTGGAGTTCGATCAGGTGCTGTTGACGCCGGAGCTGATGACCACCCAGCGCTTCAAGGACGCCTACGCCTTCGATGCGCGGATTTGCGCGGTGTACATCGCCCTGTCGCGGGCGCGTCGGCAGTTGTACCTGCCCTATGACGTGGAAGAGTGGATCAACTACCACAAGGGCCAGCCGTTCCGCGAGTTGCACGGCTACTGAGCCCGCTGTCGTACTGTGGTCTGGCGGGCCTTATCGCGGGACAGGGCGACTCCCACGCTTGCCCTTGCTGGCCGACACTTGCATCAGTCGCCGAAAGGTCGGGCATTGCAGGTGGTTCTCCTCGGGGCACACTGCCGCATGCCGCAGCCCTTTGCTCATCGCCTGCAGGCGCTTGATCCTCTGCTCGATCTCATCGGCCTTGACCAGCAGCAACGCTCGGTCAACCCGTTGCTCATCCAGCATCGCCGCCACTTCGTCCAGCGAAAAGCCTGCCGCCTGGCCCAGGGCGATCAGGGCCAGGCGTTCTGGCGTATCCGCCGGGAATTGCCGCCGTTGGCCATGGCCGGCGAGCGATGTGAGCAAGCCCTTGTTCGCGTAGTAACGCAAGGTCGACGCCGGCACTCCGGTGCGCCTGGCGACATCGGCAATGTCCATCTTAGCTCCCTTGACTTGAAGTTGACTTCAACTTGCATGCTGCTTGGCATCGACCTTTCCGTCAATCCGCCAAGGGCTTTCGTCATGAGCGCTTCTTCTCTCGCATTTTCCATTTTGCTTATCGGCATCGGCGCCACCCTGGTCATGGACCTGTGGACCCTGCTGCTCAGGCGCCTGGGCGTCACCACGCTGAACTACGCGCTGGTCGGGCGCTGGGCGGGCCACCTGTTCGCGGGGCGCTGGCGGCATGTGGCGATCGGCAAGGCCGCGCCGGTCAGGGGTGAGCTGGCGTGGGGCTGGTTGCTCCACTACGCCACGGGGCTGGTGTTTGCGGCGCTGCTGGTGGCTATTGCCGGGGAGGGGTGGTTGCTGGCGCCGGTCCTGTGGCCCGCGTTGCTGTTCGGGGTGGTCTCGGTGCTGGTGCCGCTGGTGGTGGTGCAGCCTGCATTGGGTGCAGGGTACTTCGCTGCGAATACGCCATCGCCCTTGAAGAGTTGTCTGTGCAGCCTGGTGACGCATTGCGTGTTCGGGATCGGCCTCTACCTGGCGGCGCTGGGTGTCGTGGCAGCAGGTATTTGAGGCCCTTGGTCATCGGCGAACTGGCGGGGCTGGCGACCATCGGTATACCGCTCGACGATTCGCTGCATCTCCCCGGACTCTTTGATCCGCACCAGCGCCCTGAGCACACCTTGGGTCGGCAGTTGGGGATCGTTGCGCACCATGCAGCCCAGCGCTTGCTCTTCCAGCACGGCCAAGGCTTGCAGGCGCTGCCCCGGTGGCAGTGAGCGGTTGTACCACTGCAATGACAGCTGGTTGCTGATCGCGTGACGAAAGCGTCCGGCCTCGAGCTTCTGCAGGGCCAGTAGTTGGTTGCGGCTGTCCTCGCGCTGCAGGCGGCCCTGGCTGAACAGGGGCTCCAGGGTGGGATAGGTGTAGCCGAGCACGGTGCCGATGGCCTGCGGCGGCAGTGTTTCCGGGCGGGTGGGACCGCTGTGGCCGGGGCGGCCGATCAGCAGGTCGCGCTGCTCAATGATGGGGATGCTCCACAGGTAGTCGCCCGGCCGGTCGGTCAGCCACTGGGTGGAGACATAGCAGCGCACGTCGATTTCGCCGGCTTGCATCGCCTCTTGCAGGCGCAGGCGGGCCATCACGTGGTATTGCGGGCGGGCATCGGTCTCCCGGGCAATGGCCTGCATCAGCTCGAACAGGATGCCTTCCACCGGTTGCTGGTCCTCGGTGCGCATCAACGGCATGCTCCAGCTCTCGGCGACGGAAAAGCGCAGCACCGGCGGTTGCGCCAGGCCGTGGGTGGTCCACAGTAACAGGATGGCCAGGACTCGCCGCACGCCTCATCCTCCCTGATCTGCCGCTGGTGTGCCCGCCTATGAGCTTAGACGAGATCGGCAGGGTGCAATTTCGGCCCCGCTCCGCTAGCATTAGCGCTCTTTCCGCCCGCTCCGGTCACGATGGTTTTTTGATGAGTTATCAGGTTCTTGCACGTAAATGGCGTCCGCGCTCGTTCCGCGAAATGGTCGGCCAGACCCATGTGCTCAAGGCTTTGATCAACGCCCTGGACAACCAGCGCCTGCACCACGCCTACCTGTTCACCGGTACCCGGGGCGTGGGCAAGACCACCATCGCGCGGATCATCGCCAAGTGCCTGAACTGTGAGACCGGCATCACCTCCACGCCGTGCGGCACCTGTTCGGTGTGCAGGGAGATCGACGAAGGCCGTTTCGTTGACCTGATCGAGATCGACGCCGCCAGTCGCACCAAGGTCGAGGACACCCGCGAACTGCTCGACAACGTGCAGTACGCGCCGAGCCGCGGGCGCTTCAAGGTCTACCTGATCGACGAAGTGCACATGCTCTCCACCCACTCGTTCAACGCCTTGTTGAAGACGCTGGAAGAGCCGCCGCCCTACGTCAAGTTCATCCTCGCCACCACCGACCCGCAGAAGCTGCCGGCGACCATCCTGTCGCGCTGCCTGCAGTTCTCGCTGAAGAACATGAGCCCGGAACGGGTGGTCGAGCACCTGACCCATGTGCTGGGCGCCGAGAACGTGCCGTTCGAGGAAGATGCCCTGTGGCTGCTCGGCCGCGCTGCCGATGGCTCGATGCGCGATGCCATGAGCCTGACCGACCAGGCCATCGCCTTTGGCGAGGGCAAGGTGCTGGCTGCCGACGTGCGGGCGATGCTCGGCACGCTCGATCATGGCCAGGTGTACGGGGTGCTGCAGGCGTTGCTTGAAGGTGATGCCCGGGCATTGCTGGAGGCGGTGCGCGACCTGGCCGAACAAGGGCCGGACTGGAACGGCGTGCTGTCGGAAATGCTCAATGTGTTGCACCGGGTGGCCATCGCCCAGGCCCTGCCCGAGGCGGTTGACAACGGCCAGGGCGACCGTGAGCGCGTGCTGGCGCTGGCCCAGGCCCTGCCGGCCGAGGATGTGCAATTCTATTACCAGATGGGCCTGATCGGCCGTCGCGACCTGCCGCTGGCGCCGGACCCGCGTGGCGGCTTCGAGATGGTCCTGCTGCGCATGCTGGCGTTCCGCCCAGCCGACACCGACGATGCGCCGAAGCCGCTACTAAAGCCGTTGGGGATCAGCCAGGCCACAGCTGATCCGGCCCAACCGGTGGCAGCGGCGGCTGTGGCCGTGGCGCCGCCCGCTGTCGCCAGCCCTGTCGCTGAAGCGGTCGCGCCGGTGCCCATGGCTGAGCCACCCGAGCAGCCCGAGCCGCCAGTCGTCGAAGTGCCGGTCGTTGCCGAGGTTGTCGAGGCGCCGCAATCGGAACCAGAGCCCGAGCCACAGCCGCAGCCCGTCGAGGAGGTCATCGACCTGCCGTGGGAGGAGCCCGTTGCCGCGCCGGCGCCGGTTGCACCCGAGCAGCCGCCCGAGCCTGCACCTGCGGTCGAAGCCGCCAACCCGCAGCCGGACTACGACGAGCCGCCGTTCGATCCGTCGGCCTACAGCCCGGCGGGCATGGAGCGTGACGACGAGCCGCCGGGAGACGAGGACTACTACACGCCCGACAGCGACCCGGCCGGCTTCAGCTACCTGGACGAGCTGGCCGAGCACGTGCAGGAAGAGGCGCCCGTCCAGGCGCCGGAGCCGCTGCCGGCGGCCATGCCGGCGACCGGGCTGGCCCTGCAATGGCTGGAATTATTCCCACAGTTGCCTGTCTCCGGTATGACAGGCAACATCGCCGCAAACTGTACGCTGATCGCCGCTGATGGTGATGACTGGCTGCTGCACCTGGACCCGGGGCAGGGCGCGCTGTTCAACTCGACCCAGCAGCGCCGACTGAATGAGGCGCTCAACCAACAGTTGGGCCGCGAGATCCGCCTGAAGATCGAGCTGATTCGCCCCGAGCAGGAAACGCCGGCCCAGGCGGCCTCGCGCAAGCGCGCCGAGCGCCAGCATGACGCCGTCGTATCGATCGAGCAGGATCCGCTCATCCAGCAGATGATCCGGCAGTTCGGCGCGACGGTCAGGCAGGATACTATTGAGCCTGTAGATGCCCTGGCCAGCCAGGGCCAATAACGGATAACCATGCGGCCCGCCTGTGCGGGGCCGCATCACATGACCCAATCGAGGTATACCCCCATGATGAAAGGTGGCATGGCCGGCCTGATGAAGCAGGCCCAGCAGATGCAGGAAAAGATGCAGAAGATGCAGGAAGAGCTGGCCAACGCGGAAGTCACCGGCCAGTCCGGCGGTGGCCTGGTCAGCGTGGTGATGACCGGTCGCCACGACGTCAAGCGCGTCAGCATCGACCAGAGCCTGATGTCGACCGACGAGGACGACAAGGAAGTGCTCGAGGACCTGATCGCCGCCGCGCTGAACGACGCCGTGCGCAAGATCGAGCAGAACAGCCAGGACAAGATGGGCAGCATGACCGCCGGCATGCAACTGCCGCCTGGTTTCAAGATGCCGTTCTGATCGGCTGATCGCTTCACACCGGGGAGCAACGACCTGTGGGACGTTGCTCCCTTGTTCATTGTGTTTCCTGAAATTGGACGGCCCGCCGAGATGAGCTTCAGCCCCCTGATCCGCCAACTGATCGATGCCCTGCGCATCCTGCCCGGCGTCGGCCAGAAAACCGCCCAGCGCATGGCCTTGCAGCTGCTCGAGCGCGACCGCAGCGGTGGCACGCGCCTGGCCCAGGCCCTGAGCCAGGCCATGGAAGGCGTCGGCCACTGCCGCCAGTGCCGGACCCTGACCGAGCAGGAGCTGTGCCCGCAGTGCGCCGATCCGCGCCGCGACGACAGCCAGCTGTGCGTGGTGGAAGGGCCGATGGACGTGTACGCGGTGGAGCAGACCGGTTATCGCGGCCGCTACTTCGTGCTCAAGGGACACCTGTCGCCGCTCGATGGCCTGGGGCCGGAGGCGATCGGCATTCCGCAGTTGATGGCGCGGATCGAAGAGCAGGGCACCTTCAGCGAGGTGATCCTGGCCACCAACCCCACGGTGGAAGGGGAGGCGACTGCCCACTACATCGCCCAGTTGCTGGCCGAGAAAGGCCTGGCCGCCACGCGCATCGCCCATGGCGTGCCGTTGGGTGGGGAGCTGGAGCTGGTGGATGGCGG
Organism: Pseudomonas mosselii; assembly: GCF_019823065.1. Classification (NCBI taxonomy): domain Bacteria; kingdom Pseudomonadati; phylum Pseudomonadota; class Gammaproteobacteria; order Pseudomonadales; family Pseudomonadaceae; genus Pseudomonas; species Pseudomonas mosselii. Next base: position 4,325,316 of record NZ_CP081966.1, on the reverse strand, counting down.
GACGCTGGCCCATGCTTTCGCGGGGCGCAGGCCGATTTCGCTGTAAGTCCATGTAAAGCATCGCGGGGCAAGTCGCATCGGCGCACCGCCGCTCCCACGCCGATCCGTGTCGATCTCGTGGGAGCGGCGGTGCGCCGATGCGACTTGCCCCGCGATCGTTCTGGACGCGAACTCAGTATTCGCTCAGGGAAAACTCGGTCAGGCAGAAGGTCGGCACCCCGGCCGCCTGCAGGCGGCGTGAACCTTCCAGTTCCGGCAGGTCGATGATCGCCGCCGCCTCGAACACCTGGGCACCGGTGCGGCGCACGAGGTTGGCTGCGGCCAGCAGGGTGCCGCCGGTGGCGATCAGGTCATCGAAGATCAATACCGAGTCGCCTTCACAGAGGCTGTCGGCGTGCACTTCCAGGAAGGCCTCGCCGTATTCGGTCTGGTAACCCTCGCTCAACACGTCGGCCGGCAGCTTGCCCTGCTTGCGGAACAGGATCAGCGGCTTGTTCAACTGATGGGCGATGATCGAGCCGATCAGGAAACCCCGCGCGTCCATGGCACCGATATGGCTGAACTCGGCCTCGACATAGCGCTCGATGAACTGGTCAGCGACATAGCGCAGTCCGCGCGGCGACTGGAACAGCGGGGTAATGTCGCGGAAGATCACGCCCGGCTTGGGGAAGTCCACTACCGGGCGGATCAGGGCTTTGAGGTCGAAGGTGTCGCTGTGCATGGGTGGGTATCCTGGAAAAACTCGGCGCCAGTATACCCTGTTCACGCGGCGATCAGGCTTCGAGCGCACCACCGGCCAGCGCACACAGCTGGATCGGGTCGAGGATGTGCACTTCCTTGCCCTCGGCCTTGAGCAGGCCGTTCTGCTGGAAGCGTGTGAACACCCGCGACACGGTTTCCACCGCCAGGCCCAGGTAGTTGCCAATCTCGTTGCGCGACATGCTCAGGCGGAACTGGTTGGCCGAGTAGCCGCGGGCGCGGAAGCGCGCCGACAGGTTGACCAGGAAGGTGGCGATGCGCTCGTCGGCGGTCTTCTTCGACAGCAGCAGCATCATCTGCTGGTCGTCGCGGATCTCGCGGCTCATCACCCGCATCAGCTGGCGGCGCAGCTGCGGCAGTTGCACCGACAGTTCGTCGAGGCGCTCGAAGGGGATCTCGCACACCGAGGTGGTTTCCTGGGCCTGGGCCGACACCGGATAGGCCTCGGTGTCCATACCCGACAGGCCGACCAGCTCGCTGGGCAGGTGGAAGCCGGTGATCTGTTCTTCGCCGGCATCGCTGAGGCTGAAGGTTTTCAGGGCGCCAGAGCGAACCGCATAGACCGAGCCGAAATTGTCACCCTGGCGGAACAGGAACTCGCCTTTCTTCAACGGGCGACCGCGTTTGACGATTTCATCCAGTGCATCCATGTCTTCCAGGTTCAGGGACAGGGGCAGGCACAGGGGGGCCAGGCTGCAATCCTTGCAGTGGGCCTGGTTGTGTGGGCGCAGTTTTACTGGCTCGGACATTTCTTTCGATCCTTGTGGGAAAGCACACATAAGCCGTAAGGATAACCTGCGGCATGGGCTGTAGGCCAGTGTGCGCATTTTTGGTGCACGCTAGCGGCGGCAGGGAAGGGGTGTTCCGCTACCGTTCAACTGTCCATAGTGTGCCTCGAAAGGCGGTCTGTCCATGTGGTGAAACGCCTCAATCGCCTCAGATCACCCGGGAGAAACGCTGGCGATTCTGCTGCGCGAGGTAGGCGTCGAACACCATGCATACCGAGCGCGCCAGCAGGCGGCCGGCTGGCAGGATGCGGATGCCCTTGGCGTCCAGGTTGATCAGGCCGTCGCGCTGCATGGCCTGCAGCTGCGGCCACAGCTCTTTGAAATAGCCGCGAAAATCGATGGTGAAGGCCTGCTCGATCGCCTCGAAATCCAGTTCGAAGTGGCAGATCAGTTGCTGGATCACCGCCCGGCGCAGGCGGTCGTCCTGGTTGCACAAAAGGCCGCGCTGGGTCGCCAGCTGGGCGGTGGAAAGGGTGTCCTGGTAGGTGTTGAGGTCGCTGCTGTTCTGGCAGTACAGGTCGCCGATCTGGCTGATTGCCGACACGCCCAGGCCGATCAGGTCGCAGTGGCCGTGGGTGGTGTAGCCCTGGAAGTTGCGCTGCAGGGTGCCTTCCTCCTGGGCGATGGCCAGTTCGTCGTCGGGCAGGGCGAAGTGGTCCATGCCGATGTAGCGGTAGCCGGCGGCAGTCAGTTGGTCGATGGTGGCGTGGAGCATTTCCAGCTTGGCCGCCGGCGCCGGCAGGTCGGCGCTGTCGATGCGCCGCTGGGGCATGAAGCGCTCGGGCAGGTGTGCGTAGTTGAATACCGACAGACGGTCGGGCTGCAGACGGATCACTTCCTCGACGGTGCGGGCGAAGCCTTCCGGGGTCTGCTTGGGCAGGCCGTAGATCAGGTCGAGGTTGATCGAGCGGAACTGCAGGGTGCGCGCCGCCTCGATCAGGGTGCGGGTCTGCTCCAGGCTCTGCAGGCGGTTGACCGCGCGTTGCACGGCCGGATCGAGGTCCTGCACGCCGAGGCTGACGCGGTTGAAGCCCAGCTCGCGCAGCAGGCCCATGGTCGACCAGTCGGCCTCGCGCGGGTCGATCTCGATGCCGTAGTCGCCGGAGTCGTCGTCCAGCAGGTGGAAGTGCTGGCGCAGGGTGGCCATCAGCTGGCGCAGTTCCACATGGCTGAGGAAAGTCGGCGTGCCGCCGCCGAAGTGCAGCTGCTCGACCACCTGTTTCGGGTCGAGGTGGCAGGCGACCAGTTGGATCTCCTGCTCCAGGCGCTGCAGGTAGGGCGCGGCGCGGCCACGGTCCTTGGTGATGACTTTGTTGCAGGCGCAGTAGTAGCAGATGTTGGCGCAGAACGGCACGTGCACGTAGAGCGACAGCGGGCGCGTGGCGCGGCGGCTTTCGCGCAGGGCGTGAAGCAGGTCGAACGAGCCCACTTCGCCGTGCAGTTGCACGGCGGTCGGATAGGAGGTGTAGCGTGGCCCGGCCAGATCGTAGCGACGAATCAGGTCGGCGTCCCAGCGTAGGTCGTCGAGCATGTGGGTGGTCCCCGGATAGAGCTGCAGTGTCCGGAGTCTAGGGGCGGATGTAAGAAGTCGTGTTGATTTGTATCAAGGTGAGTTGGCGACCGTTGCGGGGCTGGCGTGGGGGCGGGCTTGCCCCGCGATCAGTGTCCCATCAACCAGTGCTGGTGCGGCCCAGGCAACGTCCACAAACCAAACAGGATAACCAGCACGCCCCCGGCCACGCGCACGCCGCGCTTGCGCAACAGGGCGCCGACGCGCTCCGCCGCGAGCCCCGTGGCCAGCAGCACCGGCCAGGTGCCGATGCCGAACGCCAGCATCAGCGCCGCGCTGTGCAGCGCATCGCCCTGGCTCGCCGCCCACAACAGGGTGCTGTATACCAGCCCGCACGGCAGCCAGCCCCACAGGGCGCCCAGCAGCAGGGCGCGAGGCAGGCTGGACACCGGCAGCAGTCGGGTGGCCACGGGTTGCACATGGCGCCACAGGCCGCGGCCGAGCGCCTCGATACGGGTCAGGCCGCTCCACCAGCCGGCCAGGTACAGACCCATGCAGATCAACAGCAGCGCCGCGATGACGCGCAAGCCGATGGCCAGCGGGCTGCTGGCCAGCGCCACGCCGGCCAGGCCCAGCAGCAGGCCGGCGGCGGCATAGCTGAGGATGCGCCCGAGGTTGTAGGCCAGCAGCAGGCGCAGGCGCCGGCCGCGTTGCTCGGGTGGGATGGCCAGGGTGAGGGCGCCCATCAGGCCGCCGCACATGCCCAGGCAGTGGCCGCCGCCGAGCAGGCCCAGGACCAGCGCCGAGCCCAGGAGCGGAATCAGTTCAGGCACGTGGCGAGGGGTCCCGGTCGTCGGGCTGTTCGTCCCCGGGCTTCACGGCGGCCTGATGGCGCGGATCCTGGTCATCGAACAGGATGCTGTGGGCCGGGCCTTCGAGGTCGTCGTACTGGCCGCTGTCCACCGCCCAGAAGAAGATGTACACGGCAACGCCGACCAGCAGCAGGGCGGCGGGAATCATCACGTAGAGGGCGGGCATAGCGGTTTCCTTTCGAGCGACGCCGGCTCGCGCGCGGCCGGCGCCGCATCGGCGGGCAGCCGGGTCAGGCGCAGGGCGTTGAGCACCACGATCAGCGAGCTGACCGACATGCCGATTGCCGCCCACACCGGGGTGATCCAGCCGAGCGCGGCGAACGGCAGCATGAGGCCATTGTACAGCGTCGCCCAGAGCAGGTTCTCGACAATATTGCGGCGGGTCCGGCGGGCCAGGTCGAAGGCCTGTACCAGCGCTTGCAGGCGGTTGGACAGCAATACCGCGTCGGCGCTGGTCTTGGCAAGGTCGGTGGCGCTGCCCATGGCGATGCTGATGTCGGCGGCGGCCAGCACTGGCACGTCGTTGACGCCGTCGCCGAGCATCAGCACCTTGCGGCCCTCGCCTTGCAGGGCCTTGAGGCGAGCGAGCTTGTCGTCCGGGCGCAGGCCGCCGATCGCCTGGTCGATGCCCAGCTGCGCGGCCACCTCGGCGACCATCGGTGAACTGTCGCCGGACAGCAGCAGTGTTTGCCAGCCACGGGCTTTACAGGCGGTCACCAGGTCCTGGGCGTCGTCGCGCAGGCGGTCGTCCAGCGCGAACCAGGCCAACGGCCCTTGCCGATCGCCCAGCAGCAGCCATTGCCCGCGCGGCTCCGGCACGGCGGGGACCTCGGCGCCGCTGAGGGCGCAGACGAAGGCGGCCTGGCCGATGCGCAGGCGCTGGCCGGCCAACTCGCCTTCCAGACCCAACCCTGGCATGGCATTGACGCTTTCGGCGGCCTGGGCGGCGCGGCCGAAGGCGCGGGCGATGGGATGCTCGGAGCGGTTTTCCAGGGCGGCGGCCAGCGCCAGGCACTGGTCGCTATCCAGTTGGCCCAGCGGTCGCACGCTGCGCAGGGCCAGGCGGCCCTCGGTGAGGGTGCCGGTCTTGTCGAAGATCACCGTGTCGATCTGGTTCAGCCCCTCCAGCACATGCCCGCGGGTGATCAGCAGGCCGAGCTTGTGCAGGCTGCCGGTGGCCGCGGTGAGGGCGGTCGGCGTGGCCAGTGACAGGGCGCAGGGGCAGGTGGCGACCAGCATGGCCAGGACGATCCAGAACGCCCGTGGCGCATCCAGTTGCCACCAGACCACGCCGATTACGGCGGCGGCCACCAGGGTGAACAGCAGGAACCACTGCGAGGCGCGGTCGGCGATTTCCGCCAGGCGCGGTTTTTCCGACTGGGCGCGCTCCAGCAGGCGGACGATGGCCGAGAGGCGCGAGTCCTGGCCCAGGGCCTGGACTTCGACGGTGAGGGTGCTCTCGACGTTGAGGGTGCCGCCGGTCACCCGGTCGCCAACGCGGCGCGCCAGGGGCAGGTACTCGCCGGTTAGCAGCGATTCGTCGACGCTGGAGCGGCCGTCGACGATCAACCCGTCGGCCGGGATCACCGCGCCGGGCAGCACCTGCACCCGGTCGCCGCACTGCAGTTCGCCGAGCAGGATGCGCTCGCCCTGGCCGTTGGCGTCCAGGCGCAGGCACGAGGCCGGCAACAGGTTGACCAGTTGCGCGGTGGCTGCCGCGGTGCGCTCGCGGGCGCGGCGTTCGAGATAGCGGCCTGTGAGCAGGAACAAGGCGAACATGCCGACGGTGTCGAAGTACAGCTCGCCACTGCCGGTGATCGCGGTCCAGATCCCGGCGCAGTAGGCCAGGGCGATGGCCAGCGACACCGAGACGTCCATGGTCAGGTGGCGGGTGCGCAGGTCGCGGGCCGCGCCTTTGAAGAACGGCGCGCAGCTGTAGAACACGATGGGGGTGGTGAGGAACAGCGCGACCCAGCGCAGGATAGTGTGCAGCTCGGGCGACAGGTCGATATTGAATTCCGGCCAGGTGGCCATGGTCGCCATCATCGCCTGGAACCACAGCAGCCCGGCCACGCCCAGGCGGCGCAGGGCGCCGCGGTTCTCCCGGGCCAGCCGTTCGGCGGCCTGGTCGGGCTGGTAGGGGTGGGCGGCATAGCCGATCTGGCGCAGCTCGGCCAGCAGCCTGGACAGCGGCAGTTGCTGGTCGTCCCAGCTGACCAGCAGGCGGTGGTTGGACAGGTTGAGGCGGGCGTCGTCGACGCCGGGCAGGTTGCGCAGGTGCTTCTCGATCAGCCAGCCGCAGGCGGCGCAGCTGATGCCCTCGACCATCAGTATGGTTTCGGCCAGCTCGCCGGCATGGCGCACGAAGGATTGCTGCACGTCGCTGCGGTCATACAGCGCCAGTTCATCCTGGAGCTGGCGGGGCAGGGCCTCGGGGTTGGCGCTGGTGTCGCTGCGGTGCTGGTAGTAGTGCTCCAGGCCACCGGCGACGATGGACTCGGCCACTGCCTGGCAGCCGGGGCAGCAGAATTGCCGCGGCTCGCCGAGGACCACGGCGGTGAAGCGGCTGCCGGCGGGGACGGGCAGGGCGCAGTGGTAGCAGGGGGTGGGGTGGGTCATCTTGGTGCTGTCTTGTACTTTGGGGTTGTTGGGGCTGCTTTGCAGCCCTTTCGCGACACAAGGCCGCTCCTACAGGGGATCGCGTGTCCCTGTAGGAGCGGCCTTGTGCCGCGAAAGGGGCGCAAGGCGCCCCCTGCGGTGCGGCGATTCATTGCTGGTGCTCGGCCCCTTGCAGCGCTTCATCCCCCAGCTGCAAGGTCACCCCATGCTCGACCTTCTCCTCCTCGAACAACCGCCACACATGCTCATCCTGGCTGCCCAGCAGCTCGACGAAGCGCCGCCCCTGGACCTTGTCGTCGAGCTGGCCGACATAGCGGCCTTGCTCGGCGCGGATCAGCGGCACCTTGCGGTCCTTGTCCGGCTGGGTCGGCGAGATCAGGTTCAGTTCCAGCGTCTGCGGGTCGCTGTTGCCGGTCAGGCGCACCTCCACCTCGCCGGTCAGCTCGTCCAGGTGCACGCTGGCCTTGAGGTTGAGGGTCTGTGCCAGCAGCTCGCGGTCCAGAGAGCGGTTGATGCCCTTGCCGGCCTCGTAGTAGTTGTCGTTGACCAGGTTGTCCGGGTTGCGCACGGCAATGCTGACCATGGTCAGGCTCAGGCACACCGAGGTGGCCAGGATGCCGATGATGATCCAGGGCCAGAGGTGCTTGTACCAGGGGCTGGCGGCGGTGGCTGCAGGCATTGTCGATGTTCTCTCTCAGCGGATCTGTGGGCCGATGAAACGGCTCTTGGCTTCAACCTGGTTGGCGCTGTCGTCGGCGTCCTTGAGGATGAAGGTGATTTCGTTGGTGGTCGAGGGCAGTTGTTCAGGGGCGACCGACAACTGCACCGGCAGGTTGACGATGTCGCCGGCGGTGACGCGTATCTCGCGCTGGCCTTCGAGCTTGAGGTCGGGCAGGCCAGCGGCGTCGAGCACGTAGACGTGGTCGTGCTGGTCCTTGTTCATCACCTTCAGGCTGTAGACGTTCTCGATCCGCCCCTGGGCGTTCTCGCGGTACAGCACGCGGTCCTTGGCCACGTCGAAACCGATCAGCGAACGGGTGGCGAAAGCGGTGACCAAGGCGCCGATCATCACCAGCAGCACCAGGGCGTAGCCGATCAGGCGCGGGCGCAGCATGTGGGTCTTCTGCCCGGACAGGTTGTGCTCGGTGGTATAGCTGATCAGGCCCTTGGGATAGTTCATCTTGTCCATGATGCTGTCGCAGGCGTCGATGCAGGCGGCGCAGCCGATGCACTCGATCTGCAAGCCATCACGGATATCGATGCCGGTGGGGCAGACCTGCACACACATGGTGCAGTCGATGCAGTCGCCCAGGCCCTTGGCCTTGTAGTCGATGTCCTTCTTGCGCGGGCCGCGAGTCTCGCCGCGGCGCGGGTCGTAGGAGACGATCAGGGTGTCCTTGTCGAACATCACGCTCTGGAAGCGCGCGTACGGGCACATGTAGATGCACACCTGCTCGCGCAGCCAGCCGGCGTTGCCGTAGGTGGCCAGCGTGAAGAAACCGACCCAGAAGTAGGCCCAGCCATCGGCCTGGCCGGTAAAGAACTCGATGGCCAGCTCGCGGATCGGTGAGAAGTAGCCGACGAAGGTCATGCCGGTGACGAAGCCTATCAGCAGCCACAGGCTGTGCTTGGCCAGCTTGCGCAGGAACTTGTTGGTGCTCATGGGCGCCTTGTCCAGCTTCATGCGTTGGTTGCGATCACCCTCGGTGACTTTTTCGCACCACATGAACACCCAGGTCCAGACGCTTTGCGGGCAGGTGTAGCCGCACCAGACCCGCCCTGCATACACGGTGATGAAGAACAGGCCGAAGGCGGCGACGATCAGGATCCCCGAGAGCAGGATGAAGTCCTGGGGCCAGATGGTGGCGCCGAAGATGTAGAACTTGCGTTCGGGCAGGTTCCACCAGACGGCCTGGTGGCCGCCCCAGTTCAGCCAGACGGTGCCGAAGTACAGCAAAAACAGCGCCGCGCCACCGACCATCCGCAGCCTGCGGAAGATGCCGGTGAAGGCGCGGGTGTAGATTTTTTCGCGCGAGGCGTAGAGGTCGACGGAATCCTTCCCTTTGCTGGCAGGCGGGGTGACGTCATGTACCGGAATTTGCTTGCTCATCATCAAGTCCCACGGCAGTGGAGAAATGCCGCGGCCAGTGCGTGCCGGCCGCAGTCTCGCGCGTTCTGCTAGCGCTCTGCGGCCCATGATACGCCTGAGATGGCGCGTGCGGTGCGCGCTGCGACCTTTAGTCGCGTTGGGTTCGTGGTGTGAATCGTGTTATGGCGGGTGTCAATTGATTCAGGTCAGTTTCGGCTCGTTTTATGCTCGAATGAACGTGGGAGCGGCGCACCGCCGCTCCCACGTTTGACCCATCACTCGGCTTTTGGCTCTTGTTGCTCCTGGTGCGACAGGCTGTAGACGTAGGCCGCCAGCAGGTGGACCTTGTCGTTGCCCTGCATCTGCGCTTGGGCCGGCATCTGCCCCTGACGGCCATAGCGGATGGTCTGCTGCAGTTGGGCGAAGCTCGAGCCGTAGATGAACGCCTGCGGATGAGTCAGGTTCGGCGCGCCCATGGCCGGGGTGCCCTTGCCCTCGGGGCCGTGGCAGGCCACGCAGTTGGTGGCGAAGATCTGCTGGCCTTTGGCCGGGTCGGCCTTGGCGTCCTCGGGCAGCTTGCGCCCGTCCAGGTTGGTCAGCACGAAGGCCGCCACGTCCGCCACGCCCTGTTCGCCGATCACCGAGGCCCAGCCTGGCATCACGCCGTGGCGACCGTTCATGATGGTGGTCTTGATGGTCTCCGGCTCACCGCCCCAACGCCAGTCGTTGTCGGTCAGGTTGGGGAAGCCGTAGGCGCCCCGGGCGTCGGAACCGTGGCATACCGAGCAGTTGGAGGCGAACAGGCGAGCGCCCATCTTCAGGGCCTGCGGGTCCTTGGCCACCTCCTCCAGCGGCATGGCGGCGAACTTGGCGAAGATCGGCCCGAAGCGGGCGTCGGCCTTGGCCATTTCCTTTTCCCATTCGTGCACGCCGGTCCAGCCGGCCTGGCCGTTGGAGAACTCGGTCTTCTTCTCGTTGTCGACGTAGGCGTAGCCCGGCAGGATGCCTTTCCAGTTGCCCAGGCCCGGGTACAGCACCAGGTAGCCGAGGGCGAAGACGACGGTGCCGACGAACAGCCAGAACCACCATTTCGGCAGCGGGTTGTCGTACTCCTCGATGCCGTCGAAGGCGTGGCCGACGACTTCGTCGGTGATCTCTTCGCGCTGGCCCTTGCGGGTCGACAGCAGCAGCCAGGTCAAGGCGAAGATGGTGCCCAGGGTCAGGACGGTGACGTACAGACTCCAGAAGGTTGTCATTGTTGTTTGCTCCTAGAAGCTTTTGCTTGCTCGACGTGGCGGGTGGCTTCTGGATCGTCCGCGAACGGCAATTGCGTCGCTTCGTCGAATTCCTGCTTGCGCCGCGGGCTGAATACCCACAGCGCCAGGCCCACGAAGGCCACCAGCACCACGACGGTGCCCAGGCCGCGAATCATCCCGATATCCATCAGTGTCACCGTTTGCTTTTGATGAGGGTGCCAAGGCCTTGCAGGTACGCGACGATGGCGTCCATCTCGGTCTTGCCCTTGACCGCGTCACGGGCGCCGGCGATGTCTTCGTCGGTGTACGGCGTGCCCAGGGTGCGCAGCACTTCCATCTTCTTGGCGGTGTCCTTGCCGTCGAGCTTGTTTTCCACCAGCCACGGGTACGACGGCATCTTCGATTCCGGTACCACGTTGCGCGGGTTGTACAGGTGGGCGCGGTGCCAGTCGTCCGAGTAGCGGCCGCCGACGCGGGCCAGGTCGGGCCCGGTACGCTTGGAACCCCACAGGAACGGGTGGTCCCACACGCTCTCGCCGGCCACCGAGTAGTGGCCGTAGCGTTCGGTCTCGGCGCGGAACGGCCGGATCATTTGCGAGTGGCAACCCACGCAGCCTTCGCGGATGTAGATGTCGCGGCCCTCGACCTCGAGCGCGGTACGTGGCTTCATGCCCTCGACCGGCTTGTTGGTGACGTCCTGGAAGAACAGCGGGACGATCTGGGTGAGGCCACCGACGCTGACGGCGATGACCATGAAGAAGGCCATCAGGCCGATATTCTTCTCGACTGCTTCATGCTTCATCAGTGGGCTCCCACGACGACGATCTTGGCGGCTTCCTCAGCCTGAACCGGGTTGGCGGCGCGCACGGTACGCAGCACGTTGTAGGCCATCAGCAGCATGCCGGAGGCGAAGAACGCACCGCCCAGGGCGCGGACAATGTAACCCGCGTGGCTGGCCTGCAGGGCTTCGACGAAGGAGTAGGTGAGGGTGCCGTCGTCGTTGATGGCGCGCCACATCAGGCCTTGGGTAATGCCGTTGACCCACATCGAGGCGATGTACAGCACGGTGCCGATGGTGGCCAGCCAGAAGTGCGCGTTGATCAGGCCGACGCTGTGCATCTGATCGCGGCCGTAGAGTTTCGGGATCATGTGGTAGACCGCGCCGATCGAGATCATCGCCACCCAGCCGAGGGCGCCGGCGTGGACGTGGCCGATGGTCCAGTCGGTGTAGTGCGACAGTGAGTTGACCGTCTTGATGGCCATCATCGGGCCTTCGAAGGTGGACATGCCGTAGAACGCCAGCGACACCACCAAGAAGCGCAGGATCGGGTCGGTGCGCAGCTTATGCCAGGCCCCCGAGAGGGTCATCATGCCGTTGATCATGCCGCCCCAGCTCGGCGCCAGGAGGATGATCGACATCACCATGCCCAGTGACTGCGCCCAGTCCGGCAGCGCGGTGTAGTGCAGGTGGTGGGGGCCGGCCCAGATGTACAGGGTGATCAGCGCCCAGAAGTGCACGATCGACAGGCGATAGGAGTAGATCGGGCGTTCGGCCTGTTTCGGGACGAAGTAGTACATCATCCCCAGGAAGCCGGTGGTCAGGAAGAAGCCCACGGCATTGTGCCCGTACCACCACTGGATCATCGCGTCGGTGGCGCCAGCGTAGGCCGAGTAGGACTTGAACAGGCTCACCGGCAGCGAGATGTGGTTGACGATGTGCAGCATCGCGGTGACCACGATGAACGCGCCGTAGAACCAGTTGCCGACGTAGATGTGCTTGGTCTTGCGCTTGACGATGGTGCCGAAGAACACCAGGGCGTAGGTGACCCAGACGATGGCCAGCAGGATCGCCAGCGGCCACTCGAGCTCGGCGTATTCCTTGGTGGTGGTGAAGCCCATCGGCAGGGTGATCAGCGCGCCGACGATCACCGCCTGCCAACCCCAGAAGGTGAAGGCGGCCATGCTGTCGGAGATCAGCCGGGTCTGGCAGGTACGCTGCACCACGTAGTAGCTGGTGCCGAACAGGGCGCAGCCACCGAAGGCGAAGATCACCAGGTTGGTGTGCAGTGGGCGCAGGCGGCCGAAGCTCGTCCATGGCAGGTCCAGGTTGAGCTGGGGCCATACCAGTTGCGAGGCGATGAAGACGCCAAGCCCCATGCCAAGGATCCCCCAGACCACCGTCATGATGGCGAACTGGCGGACGACCTTATAGTTATAAGCAGTCGGACTGATTGCAGTGCTCATTCTAAGGTTCCACGGTTTGGGTGTTCTTGTTGGTTGGTAAATCGGCGCCAGTATCGATAACCACCAGGGTTATGGCAACGCAAGGAAACCTGCGCCGACCCGTGTCCAGGCCCTTCTCACCGCCGTCCCGCGGTTTTTGGGCTGGATGATTGTACACAAATAAATATTTGTAATGTGTACCGTTTTCCATGTTTTTCTGATCGTTCGGTCAAGCTTTTTGATCGGGACGGGCACGCAAGGCGTCATCCCAAAGCCGCAGGCTCGTGAGCGTGGAGTCGATGCGTGATGTCAGGCTGTGCACCACGTCTGTTCCGGTCGCTGCGAGCGGAGCCACTGTGGCAACAAGCTTAGTTGCGTTCGGAGGGGGTGCAAGGCGGGGAGGGGCGAGGGAGGGAGTCGTGGGAGCGGCGCACTACCGCTCCCACGGGGTTTTACTTGGCGGTTACCGTTTCTGCTGCTTGCTCTTGCGACAGGCTATACACATAGGCCGCCAGCAGGTGGACCTTGTCGTTGCCCTGGATGTCGTGCTGCGCCGGCATCTGGCCCTGACGGCCGTAACGGATGGTCTGCTGCAGCTGGGCGAAGCTCGAGCCGTAGATGAACGCCTGCGGATGGGTCAGGTTCGGCGCGCCCATGGCCGGGGTGCCCTTGCCTTCAGGCCCGTGGCAGGCCACGCAGTTTGTGGCGAAGATTTCCTGGCCCTTGGCCGGGTCGGCCTTGACGCCTTCCGGCAGGCTGCGGCCATCGAGGTTGGTCAGCACGAAGGCTGCCACATCGGCCACGCCCTGCTCGCCGATCACCGTGGACCAGCCCGGCATGACGCCGTGGCGGCCGTTCATGATCGAGGCCTTGATGGTCTCCGGCTCGCCACCCCAGCGCCAGTCGTTGTCGGTCAGGTTGGGGAAGCCGTAGGAGCCCTTGGCGTCGGAGCCGTGGCACACCGAGCAGTTGGAGGCGAACAGCCGGCTGCCCATCTTCAACGCCTGTGGATCCTTGGCCACTTCCTCAACCGGCATGGCGGCATACTTGGCGAAGATCGGGCCGAACTTGGCGTCGGCCTTGTCCATCTCTTTCTGCCACTCGTCCACCTGGGTCCAGCCATTCTCGTAGCCAGGCAGGATGCCTTTCCAATTGCCCAGGCCCGGGTAGAGGATCAGGTAGCCGACCGAGAACACCAGGGTGCCGACGAACAGCCAGAACCACCACTTGGGCAGCGGGTTGTCGTACTCCTCGATGCCGTCGAAGCTGTGGCCCATGGTCTGGTCGGTGGTGTCGCTGCTCTGGCCTTTTCGGGTGGCGAGCAGCAGCCAGGTCAGGCCGATCAGGCTGCCGATGGTCAGTACGCTGATGTACGTACTCCAGAAGGTGGTCATTGCTGGGTACTCCTCAATACGGCAGGTTCCTGCCCGGCGGGGGGCAGGCGGTCGTCGACGAAGGGCAGCAGGCGCGCTTCGGCGAAATCACGGTCGCGGCGACGGTTGAACACCCAGAGCGACAGGCCGATGAAGGCGATCATCACCACCAGGGTGCCCAGGCCGCGGATCATGCCGATGTCCATTTCCATCGCACTCACCTCTTGTTCTTGATCGCGGTGCCGAGCACCTGCAGGTAGGCGACCAGTGCGTCCATCTCGGTCTTGCCCTTGACCGCGTCCTTCGCGCCGGCGATGTCGTCGTCGCTGTAGGGCACGCCGAGGCCGCGCAGGACGCGCATCTTGACGTCGGTGTGGCTGTTGTCGACCTGCGCGGCCACCAGCCATGGGTATGACGGCATCTTCGATTCCGGTACCACGTTGCGCGGGTTGTACAGGTGCGCGCGGTGCCAGTCGTCCGAGTAGCGGCCGCCGACGCGGGCCAGGTCCGGACCGGTACGCTTGGAGCCCCACAGGAACGGATGGTCCCATACGCTCTCGCCGGCCACCGAGTAGTGGCCGTAGCGCTCGGTCTCGGCGCGGAATGGCCGGACCATCTGCGAGTGGCAGCCCACGCAGCCTTCGCGGATGTAGATGTCGCGGCCTTCGAGTTGCAGGGCGGTGTAGGGCTTCATGCCCTCGACCGGCTTGTTGGTGACGTCCTGGAAGAACAGCGGGACGATCTGGGTCAGGCCGCCGATGCTGACGGCGAATACCATCAGCAGGGCCATCAGGCCTATGTTTTTCTCAACGACTTCATGGTTCATCAGGCTCTACTCCTCAAGCCAGCTGGGCGTTGGCGGGGGCTTGCTCGGCGGCCGGGGCACGCACGGTGCGCCAGGTGTTCCAGGCCATCAGGAACATGCCGCTGAGGAAGATCGCGCCGCCGACGAAGCGCACGACGAAGCCTGGGTGGCTGGCCACCAGGGTTTCGACGAACGAGTAGGTCAGCGTGCCGTCGCTGTTGACCGCGCGCCACATCAGGCCCTGGGCGATGCCGTTGACCCACATCGAGGCGATGTAGAGCACGGTGCCGATGGTGGCCAGCCAGAAGTGCGCGTTGATCAGCCCAAGGCTGTACATGCGCTCTTTGCCGAACACTTTCGGGATGGTGTGGTACAGCGCGCCGATGGAGATCATCGCCACCCAGCCGAGGGCGCCGGCGTGGACGTGGCCGATGGTCCAGTCGGTGTAGTGGGACAGGGCGTTGACCGTCTTGATGGCCATCATCGGGCCTTCGAAGGTGGACATGCCGTAGAACGCCAGCGAGACGACCAGGAAGCGCAGGATCGGGTCGCTGCGCAGCTTATGCCAGGCGCCCGAGAGGGTCATCATGCCGTTGATCATGCCGCCCCAGCTTGGCGCCAGCAGGATCAGCGACATGATCATGCCCAGCGACTGCGCCCAGTCCGGCAGCGCGGTGTAGTGCAGGTGGTGCGGGCCTGCCCAGATGTACAGGGTGATCAGGGCCCAGAAGTGGACGATCGACAGGCGATACGAATACACCGGGCGCTCGGCCTGCTTGGGCACGTAGTAGTACATCATCCCCAGGAAGCCGGCGGTCAGGAAGAAGCCCACGGCGTTGTGGCCGTACCACCACTGCACCATGGCATCGGTGGCGCCGGCGTACAGCGAGTAGGACTTGGTCAGGCTGACCGGTACTTCCAGGTTGTTGACGATGTGCAGGATCGCCACGGTGAGGATGAAGGCGCCGAAGAACCAGTTGCCCACGTAGATGTGCTTGGTGTTGCGCTTCATCAGCGTGCCGAAGAACACCACGGCATAGGCCACCCAGACGATGGTGATCAGGATGTCGATCGGCCATTCCAGTTCGGCGTATTCCTTGGTGCTGGTGTAGCCCAGCGGCAGGCTGATCGCCGCCAGCAGGATCACCAGTTGCCAGCCCCAGAAGGTGAACGCGGCCAGGCGTGGCGCGAACAGGGTGGTCTGGCAGGTGCGTTGCACCGAATAATAGGAGGTGGCGAACAGGGCACAGCCGCCGAAGGCGAAGATCACCGCGTTGGTGTGCAAGGGTCGCAGGCGGCCGAAGCTGGTCCACGGCAGGTCGAGGTTGAAGGCGGGCCAGGCGAGCTGGGCGGCGATGAAGACGCCGAGCCCCATCCCGACGATGCCCCACACCACCGTCATGATGGCGAATTGGCGGACCACCTGATAGTTGTAGGCGGTACTGCTGGTTGTGTTCATGTATGGGTTCCCATCCACGGTTATAGGCAGGCTAGACAGCGAGGCAAGCATGATTAATGGGCAAAGTGCCGGTATTGACGGGGATCAATGGGCGAAGATCGGAAATGTCCCAGGCTTGCGCTGCGATCCTCCGAAAATTCCGCAGGATCGTGGCATTTCCAGCTGCCTGATCCTGGCCCACGGCGCCGGTGCGCCAATGGACAGCGGGTTCATGGAGGACATGGCGCAAAGGCTGGCGGGGCAAGGGGTAGGGGTGGTGCGCTTCGAGTTCCCATACATGGCCGAGCGGCGTCTGAGCGGCGGCAAGCGGCCGCCCAATCCGCAGAAGGTGTTGCTTGAATGCTGGCGGACTGTCTACGACCAGCTGCGACCATTGGTCGCAGGGCGGTTGGCTGTCGGTGGCAAGTCCATGGGCGGACGCATGGCCAGTCTCGTGGCGGACGAACTGGGCGCCGATGCGCTGGTGTGCCTGGGATATCCGTTCTATGCCGTGGGCAAGCCTGAAAAGCCACGCGTGGAGCACTTGGCCGGGCTGCATACGCGAACGTTGATCGTGCAGGGCGAGCGGGATGCCCTGGGCAATCGTGAGGCGGTGGCGGGGTATGCGCTATCGCCGGCGATCGAGGTGAGCTGGCTGGTGGCGGCCGATCATGACCTCAAGCCGTTGAAGGCGTCAGGGTTCAGTCATGAGCAGCACATGCAGGCGGCGGCGCAGCGCGTGGCGGCTTTCCTGCGGGTGTAGCCATCGCGAGGCAAGCCCGCTCTTCGTGGGAGCGGGCTTGCCCCGCGATGAGGGCCTCAGCTCAGTCGCGGTACTCGCACAGGTAAGCGGTATCCACGGCCACCTTCAGTTGGAACTTGCTGTCGGCGGCCACGTTGAACTTGTCGCCCGCGTTGAAGGTTTCCCAGTTGTCGCTACCTGGCAGCTTCACGCTCAGGGCGCCGGAGACTACGTGCATGATCTCGCGCTTGGCGGTGCCGAACTCGTATTCGCCCGGGGCCATCACACCCACGGTGGCCGGACCTTCCTTGCTTTCGAAGGCGATCGACTTGACGGTGCCATCGAAGTACTCATTGACCTTGAACATCGGGCGACTCCTGAAAAAGGACTGAAAAAAGGGCTGGCCAGTATGCCCAAGGCCCGCCCCTGCGTCATCTGTTTCAGGTGCTGCTTGGCGGCAGGCTCAGGGGCAGCAGGCGTGCGGTGTTGCGGGCGTCTTCCAGGGCCCGGTGCTGTTGCCCGGCAAACTGCAGGCCGGCCAGTTGCAGGGCGCTGTTCAGGCCTGCCGGACGCTGCAGGTGGCGGGCCTTGGCGAAGCGTTGCTTGAGGTTGATGTGCGGCAGTTGCTCCAGCAGGCTGCGCACATGGTGCGTCTGCCATTCCAGCAGCAGTTGCTTGCGGTCGTAGTCGCCCCAGCTTACCCAGGCCTGCAATTGTGCCTGGTGATGACCCAGCCAGCGTTCGAACGCGGCCCAGACTTCCGGGAAGGGCGCGGCGGCATCGACCTCGGCCTGGCCGATATGGGTCAGCTCGCGACAGAAGGAGGTCAGCTGCGGCCGCCGCCGGGGCCGCACGAAGCGCTGGAAGTGGTCGACCTCGCGCCCGTCGCGGGTGACCAGGCTTGCGCCGATTTCAATGATTTCCATCTCCGTGACCGGCCAGCCGCCGTCGTCGGTAGTGGCTTCCAGGTCGATCACCAACCAGTGGCCCATGCCAGGCTCCCTATCAATGCAGAAAAACCTGCGCACTTGCCGGGGCGCGTGCGCGGGCCAGTAGAGCGTAGCCAAACTCGAGGTTCACGACATCCCCTGGCACTTTGGCATATTCGGCGGTTGTGCCCGTGCGGGAAAACGCCTAGCTTAGGCGCATTCAGGCCCTTACCCGTGATGAGTGTCCCGACTTGATTCCACTGCCCAGTGCCAAGCTGTCGTCCTTCCTGTTGCTGTTCGCGACGGTTTTGCTGAATGCCGCGGCACAGGCCGAGGTGGTGCGGGAAGTGAAGATCGGGGCCGCGCATTTCCCGCCCTACACCGTGCGTCCGGAGCAGGGCGCCGACACCGGTCTGCTGCCGCAGCTGGTGGAGTCGCTGAACCGCTTGCAGTCCTTGTACCGTTTCGTCCTGGTGCCCACCTCGATTCCCCGGCGCTTCGGCGATTTCCAGCAGGGCCGCACCGACATGGCGATCTTCGAGAATCCGCAGTGGGGCTGGCAGGAGATCGAGCACAAGGCGGTGGACATGGGGCTGGAGGATGCCGAGATCTTCGTCAGCCGCCAGCAGTCAGGGCGTGACCAGCATTACTTCGACGATCTTGAGGGCAAGCGCCTGGCGCTGTTCAATGGCTATCACTATGCCTTTGCCGATTTCAACGCGGACCCGGCCTGGTTGAAGAAGCGCTACCGTGCCACGCTGACTTACTCCCACGACAGCAACCTCAACATGGTCGAGCGTGGGCGTGCTGACATCGCCCTGGTCACCCGCTCGTACCTCAGTGACTTCCTCAAGCGCAACCCGGACAGCGCCGGGCAGTTGCTGGCGTCGCAACGGGTCGATCAGGTCTACCATCACTACGCCTTGCTGCGTCCAGGGGCTTCCATCAGCCCCGAAGCCTTTGCCGGCTTGTTGCGTCAGTTGCGGGAAAATGGCGAGCTGCTGCGCATCTTCCAGCCCTACAAGATCACCGTCGAAGCCCCGCACGACTAAATTTCGACGAAGCCGCCGCGTATTCAGTAATGAGTGTGCAGGATTGTGCAGGGTCCGAGGCAAACGTGCCTGTAGCGGCCCTTTCGCGACGCGAGGAACTGGAGATTTGCCCTGCGATGGCGGTTTCAGCCCAGGCGGCTGCTCTTGCGGCAATGGATCAGCGCATCGCGGATCATGAAGTTGACCAGCGTCGGCGACACGCCCAGCTCCTTGGCGATGTCCTTCTGCGGCACGCCATGCAGGCGGTACATCTCGAAGGCGTAGCGGGTGCGTTTGGGTAGCTCGTCGAGGGCGTCGGCGATGTGTTCCAGGGTGGCGAGATTGATGTGGGTGGCCTCGGGCGAGGCATTCTGGATGACCACATTCATCCCTTCCTCTTCGCTGCCGGTGTATTTCAGCTCCATGGCCTGCTTGCGGTAGTGATCGATGGCCAGGTTGCGCACGATCTGGAACAGGTAGCTGAGCTGGGCCTTGAAGGACGAGGTGATCTGCGGGGCGGCGCTGAGCCTGAAAAAGGCGTCCTGCACCACATCCTCGGCGCGGGAGCGGCAACCGGTGATGCGCGCGGCGATCTTCACCAGGATGCTGCGGTTGTCGACGAATGCCTGGAGTAATGGTGAATCGCACTTACTTGTGGATAGTTGTTCCGCCATGGAAATCACCTTGTCTCGAAGAGGAGTGGGAGCGCCCCCTGAAGGAGGCTTCCTACGACGTGCGACAAACTATTCGTAATGATAATGATTGTCAAATACGAAAGTTAATGAGTTTTGATCTATTTTGGTTCTAAGCTCCAGGCTGTGAACTGCTTCACTCCATCCCTTTGCGGCCGGCCTTCCCGGGCCGTCCGACAGGCCTAATTTCTTCCCCGGCCCATCCGTTCCCCTGTGTACATCTCGGCTGCCGAACACTGCCCGCCTGTCGTGCGCGGGTCAGTCAGGCGCGACTCACCCAGACACTGGCAGGAACATTCCATGACGGACGCCTTCGAACTCCCGCACTCGCTGGTCCAGGCCCTGGCGCAGCGCGCCGCCCAGACCCCAGAGCGCATCGCCTTGCGCTTCCTGGCCGACGCGCCCGGCGAGCAGGCAGTGCTTAGCTACCGGGACCTCGACCAACGCGCGCGGACCATCGCCGCGGCGTTGCAGGCCCGGGCCGGGTTCGGCGAGCGAGCCGTGCTGCTGTTTCCCAGCGGCCCGGACTATGTCGCGGCCTTTTTCGGCTGCCTGTATGCCGGGGTGATCGCCGTGCCGGCCTATCCGCCGGAGTCTTCGCGCCAGCATCACCAGGAGCGCCTGTTGTCGATCATCGACGACGCCGAGCCGCGCCTGCTGCTGACGGTAGAAGCGCTGAGTGACAGTTTGCAGGGCCTCGAAGCCCTGGCTGGCGCCAGCGCTCCGGGCCTGCTGGCCGTGGATCGTCTGGACCCGCAGTTGGCCGAGCAGTGGCGCGAGCCTGAGCTCACGGGCAATGACATCGCCTTCCTGCAGTACACTTCCGGCTCAACCGCGCTGCCCAAGGGCGTGCAGGTCAGCCACGGCAACCTGGTGGCCAATGAGCAACTGATCCGCCAGGGTTTCGGCATCGACCTGAACCCGGATGACGTGATCGTCAGCTGGCTGCCGCTGTACCACGACATGGGCCTGATCGGTGGCCTGCTGCAGCCGATCTTCAGCGGCGTGCCTTGCGTGCTGATGTCGCCGGGCTATTTCCTCGCCCGACCGCTGCGCTGGCTGCAGGCGATCAGCGAATACGGCGGCACCATCAGCGGCGGCCCGGACTTCGCCTACCGGCTGTGCAGCGAGCGGGTCAGCGAGGCCGCGCTCGCCGGCCTGGACCTGAGCCGCTGGCGCGTGGCCTATTCCGGTTCCGAGCCGATTCGCCAGGACAGCCTCGACACCTTCGCCGAAAAATTTGCCGCCTGTGGCTTCGACGCCAGCAGCTTCTTCGCCAGCTACGGCCTGGCCGAGGCCACCCTGTTCGTCAGCGGCAGCCGCCGCGGCCAGGGCATCGGTGCCCTGGAGCTGGATGCCGAGGCCTTCGCCGCCAACCGTGCCGAGCCGGGCAAGGGCAGCATACTGATGAGCTGCGGCTATCCGCAGCCGGGCCACGCGGTGCGCATCGTCGAGCCGCAACAGCTGCAGGTGCTGGCTGACAACCAGGTGGGCGAGATCTGGGCCGGCGGCCCGAGCATCGCCCTGGGTTACTGGCGCAACCCCGAGGCCAGCGCCCGTACCTTCGTCGAGATGGACGGCCAGACCTGGCTGCGCACGGGCGATCTGGGCTTCATGCGCGACGGCGAGGTGTTCGTCACCGGGCGCCTGAAGGACATGCTCATCGTCCGTGGCCAGAACCTCTACCCGCAGGACCTGGAGAAGACCCTGGAGCGTGAGGTCGAGATGCTGCGCAAGGGCCGGGTGGCGGTGTTCGCCGTCGACGACCAGGGCGAGGAAGGCATCGGCGTGGCGGTGGAGATCAGCCGCAACGTGCAGAAAGCGCATACGCCCGAGGCGCTGATCAATACCCTGCGCCGGGTCATCGCCGACGCCTGCCGCCAGGCGCCGGCCGTGGTCCTGCTGCTCAATCCCGGCGCGCTGCCCAAGACCTCCAGCGGCAAGCTGCAGCGCTCGGCCTGCCGCCTGCGCATGAACGACGGCAGCCTGGATATCTATGCGCGGTTCCCGACGGCGCAAACGGCGCAGGGCCATGTCCTGGCCGGTGACGACCTGCAGGCACGGATCGCCGGTATCTGGCGTGAACTGCTCAAGGTCGAGGCGGTGGCGGCGGACGATCACTTCCTGCTGCTGGGCGGCAACTCCATCGCCGCCACCCAGGTGACCGCGCGCCTGGGCGACGAGCTGGGGCTGCAACTGAGCCTGCGCACCCTGTTCGAAGCACCGACCCTGGCCGAGTACAGCGCCGCCGTGGCGGCCATTGTCGCCGAAGGCGGCAGCGCAGCCGGCGTGATCCGCAACCAGGACCGCGATCAGGCGTTACCGCAGTCACTGGCACAGAATCGCCTGTGGCTGTTGTGGCAACTGGAGCCGCAGTCCGCCGCCTACAACATCCCCGCCGGTCTGCACCTGCGCGGTGAGCTGGACGAGGCGGCGCTGCAGGCGAGCTTCCAGGCCCTGGTCGCCCGCCACGAATCCTTGCGCACGCTGTTCGACGAAGTCGACGGCCAGGCCGTGCAGCGCATCCTGCCGAGCCAGTCGTTCAGCCTGCGTCATCTGGATCTCGATGGGCTGTCGC
Organism: Pseudomonas mosselii; assembly: GCF_019823065.1. NCBI lineage: Bacteria > Pseudomonadati > Pseudomonadota > Gammaproteobacteria > Pseudomonadales > Pseudomonadaceae > Pseudomonas > Pseudomonas mosselii. The sequence continues at coordinate 4,303,612 of NZ_CP081966.1, read as the reverse complement.
CCGCCGAGGTGGCCGCGCGCCGCGAGGACGAGGCGCAGCAGCCGTTCGACCTGCGCCAGGGTCCGCTGCTGCGGGTGACCCTGGCCCGCCTGGACGATGAAGAGCACCAGCTGTGGGTGACCCTGCACCACATCGTCGCCGACGGCTGGTCGCTGAACATCCTGCTGGATGAGTTCGCCCGCCTGTACGCCGCCCAAGGCCAGACCGTACAACTGCCCGAACTGACGCTGGGCTACGCCGACTACGGCCAATGGCAGCGCCAGTGGCTGGCCGACGGCGAGAGCGCCCGTCAGCTCGACTACTGGAAAAACAAGCTGGGTGATGAACTACCGGTGCTCGACCTGTGCACCGACCAGCCCCGCGCCAGCCAACAGCACATCCGCGCCGCGCGCCATAGCCTCAAGGTGCCGGCGGCGCTGACCAGTGCCCTCAAGGGACTGGCCCGCGACCAGCAGGCCAGCCTGTTCATGGTCCTGCTCGCCGGCTGGCAGGCCCTGCTGCACCGCTACAGCGGCCAGGGCGACATCCGCGTCGGCGTGCCCAACGCCAACCGTCCGCGCCTGGAAACCCAGGGCATGGTCGGCTTCTTCATCAACACCCAGGTGCTGCGCGCCGAACTCGATGGCCGCCTGCCGTTCGCCGGGCTGCTGGCCCAGGCGCGCCAGGCCACCCTGGAGGCCCAGGCCCATCAGGACCTGCCGTTCGAGCAGTTGCTCGAAGCGCTGCCGCAGGCCCGTGAACAGGGCCTGTTCCAGGTCATGTTCAACCACCAGCAGCGCGACCTGTCGGCCCTGCGCCGCCTGCCCGGGCTGCTGGCCGAAGAGCTGCCGTGGCACAGCCGCGAAGCCAAGTTCGACCTGCAACTGCACAGCGAGGAAGACCACCAGGGCCGTCTGACGCTGGCCTTCGACTACGCCGCCGGGTTGTTCGAGGCGGCCACCGTCAAGCGCCTGGCCAGCCATCTGCTGGCCTTGCTCGAGCAGGTCTGCGCCGAGCCGCAGCTGGCCCTTGGCGAAGTGCGCCTGCTCGACGAGCAAGGCCGCGCGCAACTGCTCGGCTGGGGGCAGGCGCCGATGGCGAGCGCGCCGCGCCTGCTGGTCGAGCAACTCAATGAACAGGCTCGCATGACCCCCGAACGCACCGCGCTGGTGTGGGAGGGCGGCCAGCTCAGCTATGCCGAGCTGCACCAGCAGGCCAACCGCCTGGCCCACTACCTGCGTGACAAGGGCGTCGGCCCGGATACCTGCGTGGCCATCGCCCTGGAGCGTTCGCCACAGCTGCTGGTCGGCCTGCTGGCCATCTTCAAGGCCGGCGGCGCCTATGTGCCGCTGGACACCGACTACCCGGCCGAGCGCCTGGCCTACATGCTGGCCGACTGCAAGGCCGGCCTGCTGCTCAGTCACGGCAGCCTGCTCGACAAGCTGCCGCAGGTGGACGGCGTCAGCGCCATCGCCCTCGACCAGTTGCACCTGGACAGCTGGCCGAGCCAGGCCCCCGGCCTGCACCTGCACGGTGACAACCTTGCCTATGTGATCTACACCTCCGGCTCCACCGGCCAGCCCAAGGGCGTGGGCAACACCCACGCGGCCCTGGCCGAACGCCTGCAGTGGATGCAGGCCACCTACGCGCTGGATGACAGCGATGTGCTGATGCAGAAAGCGCCGATCAGTTTCGACGTGTCGGTGTGGGAGTGCTTCTGGCCGTTGGTCAGCGGTTGTCGGCTGGTGCTGGCCGGCCCCGGCGAGCACCGTGACCCGCAGCGCATCGCCCAGCTGATCCAGCAACACGAGGTGACCACGCTGCACTTCGTGCCGCCGTTGCTGCAGGTGTTTGTCCAGGAGCCGCTGGCCGCCGGCTGCACCAGCCTGCGCCGGCTGTTCTCCGGGGGCGAGGCGCTGTCCGCGGCCCTGCGCGACCGCGTGCTGCAACTGCTGCCGCAAGTGCAATTGCACAACCGCTACGGCCCGACCGAAACCGCCATCAACGTCACCCATTGGCACTGCCAGGCGAGTGATGGCGCCCGCTCGCCCATTGGCCGCCCGCTGGGCAACGTGCTGTGCCGGGTGCTGGACGACGAATTCGAGCTGAGCGCGCCGGGCGTGCCCGGCGAATTGTGCCTGGGGGGCGCGGGCCTGGCCCGTGGCTACCTCGGCCGCCCGGGGCTGACCGCCGAACGTTTCGTGCCCCAGCCCGATGGCGACGGCGCGCGCCTGTACCGCAGTGGCGACCGCGCCCGCTGGCAGGTACAGAGCCTGGCCCTGGAGTACCTGGGCCGCCTCGACCAGCAGGTGAAGGTGCGCGGTTTCCGCGTCGAACCCGAGGAAGTGCAGGCGGTGCTGCTGGCCCAGCCGGGTGTCGCCCAGGCGCTGGTGCTGATCCACCAGGACGCCGTCGGCGCCCAGCTGGTGGGCTACTACAGCGGCATCGAGCAGAGCGACGCGCTGCTGGCCGCGCTGGCCGAGCGCCTGCCGGCCTACATGGTGCCGGCGCAGCTCATCCACCTGGCGCAGATGCCCCTGGGGCCGAGCGGTAAGGTCGACCGCAAGGCACTGCCGGCGCCGGTCTGGCAACAACGTGGACATGTCGAGCCGCAGAGCGCGCTGCAGCAGCAGGTCGCGGCGATCTGGCGCGAGGTGCTGAACCTGCCGCAAGTCGGCCTGCAGGACGATTTCTTCGCCCTCGGCGGCCACTCGCTGCTGGCCACCCAGATCGTCTCGCGCACCCGCCAGGCGCTGGATGTCGAGCTGCCGCTCAAGGCCCTGTTCGACGCCAGCGGGCTGGGCGCGTTCTGCGCCGAGATCGCCCGCCTGCAGGGCAGCGGCGAGCGCAACCGCCAGGGCGCCATCGCCCGTGTCGACCGCCGCCAGGCCGTGCCGCTGTCGTACTCGCAGCAGCGCATGTGGTTCCTCTGGCAGATGGACCCGCACAGCCCCGCCTACAACGTTGGCGGCATGGCCCGCTTCCAGGGGCCGCTGCATGTGGACGCCTTCGAACGCGCCCTGCAGGCGCTGATCGTGCGCCATGAAACCCTGCGCACCACCTTCCCCAGCATCGACGGCAAGCCCTACCAGTGCGTGGCCGATGACAGCCACCTGCAACTGCACTGGCACGACTTCAGCACCCTGGCCGACGATGCCCGCCAGCAACGCCTGCAGCAACTGGCCGACGACCAGGCGCACCAGCCGTTCGACCTGGAGCGCGGCCCGCTGCTGCGCGCCTGCCTGGTCAAGGCCGGCGAGCGCGAGCATTACTTTGTCCTGACCCTGCACCACATCGTCACCGAAGGTTGGGCCATGGACATCTTCGCCCGTGAACTGGGCGAGCTGTACGAGGCCTTCGTCGACGAGCGCGAGTCGCCGCTGGCGCCGCTGCCGGTGCAGTACCTCGACTACAGCGTGTGGCAGCGCCAGTGGCTGGAAGGCGGCGAGGGCGCCCGTCAGCTGGCCTACTGGAAAGACCGCCTGGGTGACGAGCACCCGGTGCTGGCGCTGCCGGCCGATCGTCCGCGCCCTGCGGTGCAGAGCCACCAGGGTGAACTCTACCGCTTCGACCTCGATCCGGCGCTGGTCAAGCGCGTGCATGCCTTCAACAGCCAGCGCGGCCTGACCCTGTTCATGACCATGACCGCCACCCTGGCCGCGCTGCTGCACCGCTACAGCGGCCAGCGCGACCTGCGCATCGGCGCGCCGGTGGCCAACCGCATCCGTCCGGAAAGCGAAGGACTGATCGGCGCCTTCCTCAACACCCAGGTGCTGCGCTGCGAGCTGGACGGGCAGATGAGCGCCGACGCGCTGCTCGACCAGGTGCGCCAGACCATCATCGACGGCCAGTCGCACCAGGACCTGCCGTTCGAGCAACTGGTCGAGGCCTTGCAGCCGCCGCGTTCGAGCGCCTACAACCCGCTGTTCCAGGTGATGTGCAACGTGCAGCGCTGGGCCTTCCAGCAGAGCCGCGAGCTGGTGGGCATGCAGGTGGACTACCTGGTCAACGACGCCAGTGCCACCAAGTTCGACCTGTACCTGGAGGTCACCGACCTCGACGGCCGCCTGGGCTGCTGCTTCACCTACAGCCGCGACCTGTTCGACGAGCCGCGCATCGCCCGTATGGCCGAGCACTGGCAGCAGTTGCTGGTGGCGTTGATCGATGACCCGCAGCAGCGCCTGTGCGAACTGCCGATGCTCGCCGAAGCCGAACAGCAGGTGCTGATCGGCCAGCTCCAGGGCGAGCAGGACTTCGAGCTGAACCAGACGCTGCACGGGCTGTTCGCCGCCCAGGCCGAGCGCACCCCGCAGGCCCTGGCCCTGACCTTTGCCGGCCAGCACCTGAGCTATGCCGAGCTCGACCAGCAGGCCAACCGCCTGGCCCGCGCCCTGCGCGAGCGCGGCGTCGGCCCGCAGGTGCGGGTGGGCCTGGCGCTGGAGCGCTCGCTGGAGATGGTGGTGGGCCTGCTGGCCATTCTCAAAGCCGGTGGCGCTTATGTGCCGCTGGATCCGGAGTACCCGCTCGATCGCCTGCGCTACATGATCGAGGACAGCCGCCTTGGCTTGCTGATCGGCCAGCGCGACCTGCTCGACACCCTGGGCGAACTGCCGCCGGGTGTCGCGCGCTGGAGCCTGGAGGACGATGCCGCGAGCCTGTCCGCCTACAGCGACGCCGCCCTGGACAACCTCAACCTGGCGCAGCACCAGGCCTACCTGATCTACACCTCCGGCTCCACTGGCAAGCCCAAGGGCGTGGTAGTCAGCCACGGTGAAATCGCCATGCACTGCAAGGCGGTGATCGCCGAGTTCGGCATGCGCAGCGACGACTGTGAGCTGCATTTCTATTCGATCAACTTCGACGCCGCCAGCGAGCGCCTGCTGGTGCCGCTGCTGTGCGGCGCCCGCGTGGTGCTGCGCGCCCAGGGCCAATGGGGCGCCGAGGAAATCTGCCAACTGGTGCGTGAACAGCAGGTCAGCGTGCTCGGCTTCACCCCGAGCTACGGCAGCCAGCTGGCCCAGTACCTGGCCGGGCAGGGCGAGCAGTTGCCGGTGCGCCTGGTGATCACCGGCGGCGAGGCACTGACCGGCGAACACCTGCAGCGCATCCGCCAGGCCTTTGCCCCGCAACAGTTCTTCAACGCCTACGGCCCGACCGAAACCGTGGTCATGCCGCTGGCGTGCCTGGCACCGGACACGCTGCCCGTCGATGCCAGCAGCGTGCCTATCGGCCGGGTGATCGGCGCCCGCACGGCCTACATCCTTGACGACGACCTGGCCCTGCTGCCACAGGGCGGCATCGGTGAGCTGTACGTGGGCGGCGCGGGCCTGGCCCAGGCTTATCACGACCGTCCAGGCCTGAGTGCCGAGCGCTTCGTCGCCGACCCGTTCAGCCATGACGGTGGCCGCCTGTACCGCACCGGCGACCTGGTACGCCTGCGCGCCGATGGCCTGGTGGAATATGTCGGGCGTGCCGACCAGCAGGTGAAGATCCGTGGCTTCCGTATCGAGCTGGGCGAGATCGAAAGCCGCCTGCAGGAGCACGCCGACGTCGAGGAGGCGGTGGTCCTGGCCCTCGACCTGCCGGGGGGCAAGCAACTGGTGGGCTACCTGGTGTGCCCGCAGGCCAGCGCCGACGGCGAGGCCCAGGCCCAGCTGCGCGAGGCGGTCAAGGCCGACGCCCGCCTGCACCTGCCGGACTACATGGTACCGGCGCACCTGGTGCTGCTCGACAGCCTGCCGCTGATGGGCAACGGCAAGCTCGACCGCCGCGCGCTGCCGGCGCCGGACCTGCAGCAGGCGCGCCAGCACTACCAGGCACCGGCCAATGAGCTGGAAAGCCAATTGGCGCAGGTCTGGCGCGAAGTGCTCAACCTGCCGCGCATCGGCGTGCAGGACAACTTCTTCGAACTGGGCGGCGACTCGATCCTGTCGATCCAGGTGGTCAGCCGGGCCCGTCAGCTGGGGCTGCAGTTCACCCCGCGCGACCTGTTCCAGCACCAGACCATCCAGACCCTGGCGGCGGTGGTGACCCGCAGCGAGGCGCCGGGCAGCATCGAGCAGGGCCCGCGTGAGGGCAGAGCCGGCCTGACGCCAATCCAACACTGGTTCTTCGACAGCGAAGTGCCGCAACCACAGCACTGGAACCAGGCCGTGCTGCTGCAGGTACGCCAGCCGCTGCAGGCCGAGGCGCTGGAACAGGCCCTGGCCGCGCTGGTCGAACACCATGACAGCCTGCGCCTGCGCTTCGGCCGGGCCAATGGCCGCTGGCAGGCCGAGTACGCCCAGTCGAGCACCCAGCCGTTGCTGTGGACCGCGACCGTGAGCGATTTGGAGAACTGCCAGGCCCTCTATACCGATGCGCAGCGCAGCCTCGACCTTGCCGAGGGGCCGCTGCTGCGCGCCTTGCTGGTCAGCGACGAGCAGGGCGCCCAGCGCCTGCTGCTGACGATCCATCACCTGGTGGTCGATGGCGTGTCCTGGCGTGTCCTGCTGGAAGACTTGCAGGCGCTTTATCGGGGTGAAACGCTGGCCGCCAAGACCCATGCCATGGGCGACTGGGCGGCGCGCCTGGCCAGCTATGCCGGCAGCGATTCGCTGCGTGACGAGCTGGACTGGTGGGAGGCGCAACTGGGCAGCGCCCGTCGCGAACTGCCCTGCGACCATCCCCAGGGCGGCAACCTGCACAGGCATGCCCGCAGCATCGCCATCGAGCTGGACGTCGAACAGACCCGCCAGCTGCTGCAACAGGCGCCGGCGGCCTACCACACCCAGGTCAACGATCTGTTGCTGACCGCCCTGGCGCGCACCCTGTGCCAGTGGAGCGGCGATCAACAGGTGCTGGTGCAGCTGGAAGGCCATGGCCGTGACGGCTTGTTCGAGGACATGGACCTGACCCGCAGCGTCGGCTGGTTCACCAATGCCTACCCGCTGAGCCTGAGCCCGCAGATGGGCGAGGACGAGTCGGCCCGTGCCGGGTCGATCAAGCGCATCAAGGAGCAACTGCGCCAGGTGCCGCACAAGGGGCTGGGCCATGGCGTGCTGCGCTACCTGGCCGACGAGGCCGGGCGCGAACGCATGGCCGCGCTGCCCCAGGCGCGCATCACCTTCAACTACCTGGGCCAGTTCGACCAGCAGTTCGACCAGGCGGCGCTGTTCCAGCCGCTGGACGCCCCCGCGGGCCTGGCCCATGACCTCGATGCGCCGCTGCCGAACTGGCTGAGTGTAGATGGCCAGGTGTACGGCGGCGCGCTGCAACTGCGCTGGAGCTTCAGCGCCGAGCGCTACGACGAAGCGACCATTGCCCGTCTGGCCGACGCCTACCGCCACGAGCTGCTGGCCCTGGTCGACCACTGCCTGGCGGACGGCAACGGCAGCTTCACGCCGTCGGACTTCCCGCTGGCGCAACTGACCCAGGAGCAGATCGACGCGCTGCCGATCCCGACCGCCGAGATCGAGGACGTCTACCCGCTGACGCCGATGCAGGAAGGCCTGCTGTTGCACACCCTGCTCGAGCCGGGCACCGGCATCTACTACATGCAGGACCGCTACCGCATCAACAGCGCCCTGGACCCCGAGCGCTTCGCCCAGGCCTGGCAGGCCGTTGTGGCGCGCCACGAGGCGTTGCGCGCATCGTTCAGCTGGAACGCTGGCGAAGCGATGCTGCAGATCATCCACAAGCCCGGCAAGACCCCGGTGGACTACCAGGACTGGCGCGGCCTCGACGAGACCACCCAGGAGGCGCGCCTGCAGGCTTTGCACAAGCAGGAGCGCGAGGCCGGATTCGAACTGCTGCGCGAAGCGCCGTTCCACCTGCGCCTGGTGCGCGTCGACGAGGCACGCTACTGGTTCATGATGAGCAACCACCACATCCTCATCGATGCCTGGTGCCGCTCGCTGCTGATGAACGACTTCTTCGAGATCTACCAGGCCCTGGGCGAGGGACGCCAAGCCCAGCTGCCGGTGCCGCCGCGCTACCGCGACTACATCGGCTGGCTGCAGCGCCAGGACCTCGACGAGGCGCGCCAGTGGTGGCAGGCCAACCTGGCCGGCTTCGAACGGGCCACGGCGATCCCCAGCGATCGACCGCTGCGCCACGATCACGCCGGTGACGGCATGGTAGTGGGCGATTGCTACACCCGCCTCGAGGTGAGCGAGGGCGTGCGCCTGCGTGAACTGGCCCAGGCTCACCAGCTGACGGTCAACACCTTCGCCCAGGCGGCCTGGGCCCTGACCCTGGCCCGATACAGCGGCGACCGCGACGTGGTGTTCGGCGTCACCGTGGCCGGGCGTCCGGTGAGCCTGCCGCAGATGCAGCGCACGGTCGGCCTGTTCATCAACAGCATCGCCCTGCGTGTGCAGATGCCGCAGCCCGGCGAACGGCGCAGCGTGCGTGACTGGCTGCAAGGCCTGCTCGAGCGCAACATGCAGCTGCGTGAGTACGAGTACCTGCCGCTGGTGGCGATCCAGGAGTGCAGCGAACTGCCCAAGGGCCAGCCGCTGTTCGACAGCCTGTTCGTGTTCGAGAACGCCCCGGTGGAAACCGCCGTGCTCGACCACGCCCAGCACCTGGACGCCAGCTCCGACTCGGGCCGTACCCACACCAACTTCCCGCTGACCGCAGTGTGCTACCCGGGCGATGACCTGGGCCTGCACCTGTCATTCGACCAGCGTTACTTCGACTACCCGACCGTCGAGCGCCTGCTCGCCGAGTTCAAGCGCCTGCTGCTGGCGCTGGTCGAGGGCTTCAATGGCGAGGTGGATGAGCTGGCACTGCTGGGCGCCGAGGAGCAGCGCTTCCTGCTCGACGACTGCAATCGCACCGAGCACAGCTACGCCCTGGAGCAGAGCTACGTCGAGCTGTTCGAGGCGCGGGTCGCCGCGCACCCTCAGCGCACCGTCGCCCGCTGCCTGGAGGCGTCCTACGACTATGCCGGGCTGAACGTGGCGGCCAACCGCCTCGGCCATGCCCTGGTCGCGGCCGGCGTGGCCATCGACCAACCGGTGGCGCTGCTGGCCGAGCGCGGCTTGGCGCTGCTGGGCATGATCGTCGGCAGCTTCAAGGCCGGCGCCGGCTACCTGCCGCTGGATCCGGGCCTGCCGTCGGCGCGCCTGCAACGCATCGTCGAGCTCAGCCGCACGCCGGTGCTGGTGTGCAGCGCGGCCTGCGCCGAGCAGGCGCGCCAGTTGCTCGACGAAGTGGCGGGTGCGGCACGGCCGAAGCTGCTGGTCTGGGAAGAGGTGCAGGCGAGCCACGTGGCCAGCCACAACCCCGGCATCCACAGCGCGCCGGACAACCTCGCCTACGTGATCTACACCTCCGGCTCCACCGGGCTGCCCAAGGGCGTGATGGTCGAGCAGCGCGGCATGCTCAACAACCAGCTGAGCAAGGTGCCGTACCTGGCCCTGGACGAGCAGGACGTGATCGCCCAGACCGCCTCGCAGAGCTTCGACATCTCGGTGTGGCAATTCCTCGCCGCGCCGCTGTTCGGGGCCAAGGTGCAGATCGTGCCGAACGCCATCGCCCACGACCCGCAGGGCCTGCTGAGCCATGTGCAGGCCACCGGCATCACCGTGCTGGAGAGCGTGCCGTCGCTGATCCAGGGCATGCTGGCCAACGATCACCAGGCCCTCGACGGCCTGCGCTGGATGCTGCCGACCGGCGAGGCCATGCCGCCCGAGCTGGCCGCCCAGTGGCTGCAGCGTTACCCGACCATCGGCCTGGTCAACGCCTATGGCCCGGCGGAGTGTTCGGATGACGTGGCGTTCTTCCGCGTCGACGCCGCCTCGACCCAGGGCAGCTACCTGCCGATCGGCACGCCGACTGACAACAACCGCCTGTATCTGCTCGGCGAGGACCAGACCCTGGTGCCGCTGGGCGCGGTGGGTGAGCTGTGCGTCGCCGGCACCGGCGTGGGCCGTGGCTATGTCGGCGATCCGCTGCGCACCGCCCAGGCCTTCATCCCACACCCGTACGGTGCGCCGGGCGATCGCCTGTACCGCACCGGCGACCTGGCCCGGCGCCGTCCCGATGGCGTGCTGGAGTACGTCGGGCGTATCGACCACCAGGTGAAGATCCGCGGCTACCGCATCGAGCTGGGCGAGATCGAGGCACGCCTGCACGAGCAAGCCGAGCTGCGCGATGCCGCGGTGGGCGTGCAGGAAGGAATCAACGGCAAGCACTTGGTCGGCTACCTGGTGGCGCACCATGGCGTCGCCGCCGACGCCGCGCTGCTCGACCAGCTCAAGCAGCGCCTGCGCGCCGAGCTACCGGAGTACATGGTGCCGCTGCACTGGGGCTGGTTCGACAACCTGCCGCACAACGCCAACGGCAAGCTCGACCGCAAGGCGCTGCCGGCCATCGAGATCGGCGGCCAGCACAGCCAGGCCTACCTGGCGCCGCGCGACGATCTGGAGCAGACCCTCGCCGGCATCTGGGCCGATGTGCTCAAGGCCGAGCGGGTGGGCGTGCGCGACAACTTCTTCGAGCTGGGCGGGCATTCGCTGCTGGCGACGCAGATCGCCTCGCGGGTGCAGAAGGCCCTGCAGTTGAATGTGCCGTTGCGGGCGATGTTCGAGTGCAGCACGGTCGAAGAGCTGGCGGACTATGTGCGCGGGCTGCAGGACAGCGCGCTGGATGACGCCAAGGTCGATCGGTTGAGCGACCTGATGGCGGAGCTGGAGGCGTTGTAGCCACTTCGGCACGTCAGCGCAGGGCCTGCCTGTTTCCACAGGATCAGGCAAGCCCTGCGCTGATGCGCCGAAGTGGCGCATGGCCACCCTGTAATCCTCACACTTGCCGGTGCTACGCTGCACACACTGCGCAAGGATTTCACTGGTTTCATGGACGATAGCCTGCATGCCGCCCGTATGGGCGATCTCATTCTTCATCCCCCGCTGATGGCCGAGCTGGTCAGTGGCTTGGTCGAGGCCGCCGTCTATGCGGCGGCGGTCGCCGCGGTCGGCGCCGCCATCGGTGGCGCGGTGGTCGCTGTGGTCGGTACCGGCGGCGCCGCCGCCGTGCTCACACCGCTGATTGCCGGGGTCATGGTCAGTGCCGCCGCCATGCTGCCGGCCGGTGAAGACAAGAGCATTGGCGACCATATCAGCGACTTCAGCAACTGGGTCGGCAATTCGCTGTTTCCGCCCGAGCCGTACGGCTCGATCAGCAGTGGTTCGCACAACACCCGCATCAACGGTATCTTCGCGGCGCGCGCCGCCGGAGTGAGTGGTGGCCCGGTCGAGGCGCCGGGCCCAGCCGATGAACCGTCGATCCTCGAAAACATCGGTGCCTACGCCATGGTCGGCGCCTCGATGGTGTTGCCGGTGATCGGCCTGGCGCAGGAGATCAACAGCATCTTCAACCCGCCGGTGACCACGCCGGCCGCGCCCGGATCGATTCCCAAGCCCGAGGACAAGGCGGTCTGCAGCAAGCACCCACCGATGCCCGAACAGTTCGTTGCCCAGGGCTCGGACAAGGTGTTCATCAATGGTCAGCCGGCAGCGCGGGTTGGAGACAAGACCACCTGCGACGGGCCGATCGGCATGACCTACTCGCCCAATGTGCGCATCGGTGGCGGCACCACCACCGTGCGCGACATCCAAGACGGCAAGAGCGCCGCGGCGAAGATCATTGGCCTGATTGCCGGGATGCTCATCAGTCGCCGGGGCATGCTCAAGGGGCGCCGCTGCGGGGTGGGCAACCCGGTGGCTCCAGCGATGGGCAGCAAATTCCAGGACGGCCCCGAGGATGTGGATTTCACACTCGCAGCGATGGTCCCGATCAATTGGGCGCGGCGCTATGACAGCAACGACCGGCGTAGCGATGGCTTGTTCGGCATGGGGTGGAGTGTGCCCTACGAAGTGCGCCTGGAGCGTGTCGCGCACCCTGAGGGGGGCGAGTTGTGGATCTACGTCGATGATGAGGGCGCCAGGCTGGAGCTCGGGCGTCTGCAGGTCGGCAGTGCCTTTGTCAGCATTCTCGATGGCCTGGCGTTTTTTCATCAGGACAACGGCTTCACCATCGTCGAGGACATCAACAGCGGCTTGTACCGGGTGTTTCATACCGATCCACTGGACAGTCGGCGGTCGCGCCTGGTCAAGGTCGGTGATCGCAACCTCAATTGCCTGGAGCTGTTCTACGATGAACACGGCCGATTGCAGTTCCTCGGCGACAGCTCGGCCCGGATCTTCATCGAACTGTGCTATGCCGACGGGCAACCGCGCCGGGTAGCCGAGATCCACAGACTATCCTTGCGGTCCGGCCGGGCCTTTGCCGTCGAGCAGCGCGAATGCCTGGTGCAGTATCGCTACACCTCGGCAGGGCAATTGGAGGCTGTCGCCGATGCCGAAGGGCAATTGCTGAGGCAGTTTACCTACACCGACCAAGGGTTGCTGGCCAGCCATACGCTGCCCATGGGGGCTACCCGGTACTACGAGTGGGCCTGCTTCACGCCACCGCCGGCGCGCCAACCGTGCAGTCTGGATGGCACGCCTTACGCCATGCCTGCGCTGTTGGAGCCACAGCCTGAGCATGAATGGCGCGTGGTTCGGCACTGGGGCAGCGACGGCGAGGACTATCGCTTCATCTATGACCTGGAGCAGGGCCATACCCAGGTCATCGATGGCCTGGGGCGTGAGGAACACTATCACTGGGGCGCGCTGAACGAGGTACACACCTACATCGATGCGCTGGGATATCGCTGGCGGCACGACTATGTCGATGGCCTGTTGCGACGCACCCTCGATCCACAAGGTGGCGAGTGGTCCTATAGCTACGATGCGCTCGGGCGCGTGGTTGCCACTGCCGACCCGTTGGGGCGTCGTGAAAGCATCGGCTACACCGAACATTGGGCCTTGCCCACCCGCATCGTCGATGGAGCAGGGCATGAGCGTCGTTATACCTATGATGCTCGGGGCAACCTGTTGTCCGAAGTCGATCCACTCGGGCAACTGACACGTTACGACCACGATCGTCAGGGGCGTATGGTGCGTAGTGTCGACGCCATAGGCAAGGAGCGTTCGTTCAATTGGAATGATCGCGGCCAACTGATCTGTGCGCGTGACTGCTCTGCTCAACAGACCCACTATCGCTACGATTGGCGCGGGCACCTGAGTGAGGTGCGCAACGCCGAGGGTGGCACCACGCGCTATCGCTTCGACAGCCGTGGTCGCCTGTTGCAGCGCGAGTTGGCTGACGGCAGGGTCGAGCACTACCAGATCGATGCAGCGGGGCAGTTGGCCCGCCATGTCGACCCAGCACAGCGCATGACCCAATGGCAATATGACGGCAGCGGTCGACTGCTGCAGCGTACTGATGCGCTGGGGCACACCGTGCGGTTGCACTGGGATGCCTATGGCCGCTTGCAGCAGTTGGAAAACGAGAATGGCGAGCACTATCGCTTCCAGTGGGATGCACTAGATCGGTTGGTTGGTCAGCGTAACCTCGATGGTGGCGGTTTCAGTCTGCTTTATGATGCCCTGGATGCGATCACCCAACGCACCGTGCACCCATGCCGCGAAGCGGAGCCCGTGTTGCCGGGCAGCCCGGATGAGCCCGAAGTGTTTGCACAGGTTCACTACCATGAACACGATGCGGTCGGTCGTCTGTTGTGCAGGCGGACCGACGATGGCGAGACGACCTACCGCTACGATGCTGCTGACAATCTGCTGGCGATCCGTTTCACTCACCGTAATGGTCAGGTCCAGCAGTTGGACTTCACCTACGACGCCATGGGGCGATTGCTGAGCGAAAGTCAGGGTCCAGGGCAACTCGGTTACACCTATGATCCCCTCGGTAACCTGCAGACCTTGACGCTGCCTGACTCTCGCCGGATCAACTACCTGTGTTACGGCAGCGGACATCTGCACCAGATCAACCTCGATGGGCGGGTGATCAGCGATTTCGAGCGCGATGCGCTACACGGCGAGGTCTTGCGCAGCCAGGGCGCATTGCTTACCAGAACCCGTTATGACAGCACGCGGCGCCTGCTGCGCAAGGCTGTGGAATATCAGGATGGCGAGCCCACCCGCTTGCCATTGCTGCAGAAGGACTATGAGTACGATGCGACAGACAACCTTGTCGGCGAGGTACTGACCCAGACGCAGCGCGCTGGTAGCGGGCTGGGGGTCGAGCTTGAGCATCTGGTCGGTCGTTTCCAGGCCGGTGCCGGTGGGCGTGGCAGCTACCAGGGGCGCATTGGTTATGACTATGGGCCCACCGAACGAATCCATGGCGCGTCACGCCAGTTGCCTCAGCAACAGCCGATGGTCGAGCACTTTGGCTACGACCTTGCCGGCAACCTGCTAGAGGGATATCAGGTCAACGGTCGGGTACGGCATAACCGGGTCAAGGTGTTCCAAGACAGACGCTATCGCTACGACCGCTTTGGTCGGCTCGAGGAGAAACGCTCCGGCAATCGTCTGCTCCAGCGTTTTGAGTACGATGCAGAGCACCGGCTGGTCTGTATCCGTCAGCGGCGTGGGCCGCTTCGCGAACGGATCGAGTTTGCTTACGACCCCTTGGGCAGGCGCATCGACAAAAGGGTCTACCGTGACGAGCTGGACGTGCCGGTCAGCCGAACCGAGTTTCAGTGGCAAGGCCTGCGTCTGTTGCGAGAAGTTCAGGACGGCAAACCGAGTCTCTATCTGTACGCAGACGCGGCGGGCCATGAGCCACTGGCCAGGGTAGATGGGCTGCCTGGACATGAGCAGGTTTTCCACTTTCATACGAATCTGGTCGGCCTGGTAGAGCAACTGACCGACGAACACGGGATAACTGCCTGGCAGGGGCAGTACCAGGTATGGGGCAACAACTGCGAGGAATGGCATGCGCCGGAGCAGGTCAGCCGGCAGAATGTGCGTTTTCAGGGGCAGTACCTGGATCGGGAAACTGGGCTGCACTACAACACATTCAGATTCTATGACCCGGATATCGGGCGGTTTACCCAACAAGACCCGCTAGGTTTGAGGGGCGGGATCAACCTCTATCAATATGCGCCTAATCCTCTGTCATGGATCGATCCGTTAGGCTTGGAGGTGGTGCGTGTTTATCATTACACGAGCAAGGAAGGTTATAAGGGAATCATGGGGACAGGCGTGATTAATCAAAGTGACCCCGGCGCCAGGGGGCGAGGCGCTATTCAAGGCAAGCCCAAAGGTGTCTACGTGACGACACTAACGCCTGAGGAAATGGAGAGCACCAATGTAAGAGGTAAAATGGGGCTGACCAAAGAGAAAAGTACCCATTTTGTTTCATTTGAGGTTGATAGCGGGAAAGTTAAAAAAGTGGATCGGCAGAATGCTTATCTAAGGCTCTATATACAAGAAGATATTCAGCTCCGGGACGCTAATAGAAGACTTCGCGCTGATGTCAGTCACGGTGCTTCCGGATGCAAGCTATAGGAGACAGTGAAATGGCTGATTGGTCGGGTGTCATGTATGGCTTTTATACCGATACGTCGCTGGAGGCAGGGCTCGCGGCATTGACGGAAAAAGCAGCACGTCTGGGGTTTCAGTCACAGCAGGAGTGCATTCGGGGAGAGGAGTTTATTCTTTTCTATAAAGATGAGGGGATGCTGAAGGCCCACCTTGAGCAAGGTTACAATCTGGGGGCGACGGGCGAGGGGTGCTTCGGCGTTGAGGCAAAGCCAGCAGCGTTGAACGGGATCGCTACGCTATTCGAGTTTGAAGGTGATTCGG
This sequence comes from Pseudomonas mosselii, assembly GCF_019823065.1. Lineage (NCBI taxonomy): Bacteria > Pseudomonadati > Pseudomonadota > Gammaproteobacteria > Pseudomonadales > Pseudomonadaceae > Pseudomonas > Pseudomonas mosselii. The sequence continues at coordinate 4,287,935 of NZ_CP081966.1, read as the reverse complement.
ATTTCGAACCGTACGATATCAATTTGCGCTTCAATCGAATTTTTTACTATGTATTGGTGTTGCCGGACAGTGTCGAAAAATCAGATTTCTGTCAGCGTATACACACTCTATTTTCCGAGACCTTGATGGCTTGAGCCATGGTCAAGGTCGAGGGTGAAGCGGGCGTATCAATGAGCGTGTAAAGGACGGCTCCGGCCGTGTGCCGACCGTATCTCCTTGTCCACGACTATTTGGTTGGCTGAAGGAGAACCGCCGCCTGGGTACACGCCGCTGCAAGCTGGCGGAAAGCTTTGCTGCAATGATCAGGATGGCTTGCTGGCGGCGGTGTTTATGGCATTACTTTTCGTACAGTGCCCAGGCGAACGCAAAGCGCTTTGCGACCCGTCAGGGTCGCTGGGCTTGAAGCGCTGTCTGCTGGTGGGTTACGACAGCCCTGTCGAGGTATTCGCCAAAGGCTATCGTTGCACCTTCAGATAGATTGCCGTTTAACGCTTGCCGAGTATCTTCCCCAGCATCTCCGGCCGCGGCGCCCCTTGCTGGCTCTGCAACTGCCCTTGCTCATCCTGGTAGAAGATCGCCGGTGTCGCGGCCAGGCCCAGTTCTTCCATCAGCGCCAGATTCGCCTCGAGCCTCTTCTGAACCGTCTCCGGCACCTTGTCCAGCGCCTTGAGCGTGCTGGCCTTGCCGGCCTTCTCGTGTTCCTGCAAGGCCTTGGCCGGGTCCTTGGCGGCGAGCAGCGCGGCGGACTTGCCCGGGCTGTCCTCGCGGATGATGCCGACCATGATGTGGCGCAGCTGCACCTTGCCCGACTCGACCCAGGGCCGGGCCTGCTGCCAGAACATGTTGCAATAGGGGCAGTTGGGGTCGCTGAACAGGTAGACGGTACGGGGTGCGTCCACCTTGCCGTCCTGGATCCAGGCGGTCTTTTCCATCTTCGCCCAGACCGCCTTGCTCATCGGTGCGTACACCAGCTTTTCCAGTGGCTCGGCACTGAGGTCCTTGCCCTGCTCGTCGAACAGGCTGCCCACCAGCACGTGCTTGCCGTCGGGCGTCAGGTACAGGGCGATGCCGTTGTTGTGGTACTCGGCGGCATAGCCGCGCAGGCCATTGGGGGCGTCGAAGCTGCCCTTGATCACGGCGCCCTTGGCCTGCAGTTGCTGGATCGGCTTGGGTAGCTCTTCGGCGTGCAGCAGGGGCGCGGCGAGCAGGGTGAAGGTCAGGGGCAGCAGCGCATTCAATCGCATGTCAGTTTCCTTGTGGGGCGGGCGCATCGGCGCGTTCGAAGGGTTCCAGGGCGTGGCGCAGGCTGGCGCGCGACAGCTCGCCCAAGTGGCTGCCGACCAGCCGCCCTTCGGCGTTGTAGAACAGGGTGGTGGGCAGGGCCATGGAGCCGACCTTGCGGGCCAGTTCGCCAGTGCCGTCAAACAGTACGTGGGATAGGGTCAGGCCGGTTGTGGCCATGAAGGTGCTGACGTTTTCCGGGGTTTCTCCCTGGTTGACGAACAGGAAGGTCACGTGGGGGTAGTCGTCCTCGGCCTGTTGCAATACCGGCATTTCGCGCCGGCAGGGCGGGCACCAGGTGGCCCAGATGTTGATCACCAGCGGTCGCCCGCGGTAGCTGTGCAGGGCCACCACCTGCCCGCGGCTGTCGCGCAGGCTCAGGTCCGGCAGCTCGGTGCCCTTGCTGTACAGGTGGCTGGCCAGGCTGGACAGCCCCCAGAACAGCGCGCCGCTGAACAACGCCCAGCCCAGTGGCCGGCGCAGGCCGGGGCGCCGCCAGCCCTGCCACAGGGTGCCGAGGACGATGCCCAGCAGGCCGCCCCAGAGCAGGAAGCCGCCGTCGCGGATGTCGATGACCTGCAGCGGGTCGTCGCGGTACATCGGCCAGTAGGCCAGGACGAAGCCCAGGCGAGCGAACAGCAATCCCAGCAGGAACAAATTGAACAGCGCCGACTCCGGATTCTCGCCGCCGTGCCTGGCCACCCGCCAGCCGACCAGGCTGGCGATGCCCAGCGCCGCGAGCAGCAGCAGGTGGTTAAGGGCCATGGTCAGTGGACCGAGGGTGACGGTCAGCATCAGCCTTGGCTCCTGGTCTGGGCCCAGTGTTGCAGGAAACCGGTGGCGTCGATCTCGCCGGTGATGCGTCGGGCACGGCGCTCGTCGCCTTCCGGGCCAATCCAGATCAGGCTGGGCGGGCCTGGTACCTGGAAGCGCTGCAGCAGTTCGCGACTGGCCGGGGAATCGGCGGTCACATCCAGGCGCAGCAGGTGCATGCCGGCCAGGCTAGCCTGGACATCGCCACGGCCGAACACCTGCTTTTCCATGACCTTGCACGACACGCACCAGTCGGCATAGTAGTCCACCAGCACCCACTGGCCACGGGCCTTGGCGGCGTCGAGCTCACGTTGCAGGTCGGCCGGCGCGCTCACGGTGACGAAGGCGTCGTGGGCGTTGGCCGGGGCTGCTGCCGTGCCCTTGCCGGCGAAGGGCTGCAGAGGTTGCCACAGGTCGTTGCCCCCGGCTGCGGCGCCCACCAGCAGCAGGCCACCCCACAGGGCGCCGAGCAGAGGAATGGCGCGCAAGGCGGGCAGGCGTTGCAGGGCCGGCCAGGCGGCCCAGCCCAGGGCGATCAGCCAGGCGCCGGCCAGGGCCAGCACCAGCGTTTCCGCCAGCAGGCCACGCACGGTGTACAGAGCCATGGCCAGGAACACGAAGCCGAACAAGCCCTTGACCAGGTTCATCCAGGCACCCGGGCGTGGCAGGTAGCGGTTGCCCAGGGTGACCAGCAACAGCAATGGCACGCCCATGCCCAGCCCGAGGCTGAACAGCACCAGCGCGCCTTGCAGCACATCGCCGCTCTGGGCGATGAACAACAACGCGCCGGCCAGTGGCGCGGTCATGCAAGGTCCCAGCAGCAGGCCCGACAACGCGCCCAGCAATGCCGCACCGTAGAGGTTGCCGCCACGGGTGCCTTGTCCGGCTCGGTCCAGGCGGTCACGCAGGGCGGCCGGCAACTGCAGTTCGAAGGCGCCGAACATCGGCAGGGCCAGGAGCACGAACAGGCCGGCCAGGCTGCCCAGCAGCCAGGGCTGTTGCAACCAGGCCTGCAGGCTTGCGCCCAGCAGCGCGGCGATCACGCCCAGGGCGGCGTAGACCAGCGCCATGCTCAGCACATAGATACCGGCCAGCCACCAGCCGCGCCGGGCGCTGGCGCCGTTGCCCAGGACCAGCCCGGCAAGGATTGGCAGCATCGGCAGCGAGCAGGGGGTGAAGGCCAGCAGCAGGCCCAAGCCGAAGAACGCCAGCAGGCTCCAGGCCAGGCTGTCCTGTTGCAGGGTACCGGCCAGCGCCTGGTCGCTGGCCTGATCGGCAGCGGCGACTGGCGTGGCGCTACCGCCGAGAGCGATCGGCGTGGTCTGCGGCGGGTAGCACAGGCCAGCGTCGGCGCAGCCTTGCCAGCCCAGGCGCAGTTCACCGCTGGCGCCGGCCGGCAGCAGCAGTTCCAGCTCGGAGCGATAGACTGCGCTGTCGCCGAAGAACTCGTCGTGGTGGTTCTCGGCCTGGGGCAGCACGGGGTGCTGCTCAGGGGGCAGTCCGTCGAACTTCAGGCGTTTTTGGTAAAGGTAGTAACCGTCCTTGATCTGGAAATGCAGGCGCATCTGGCCGTTTTCCAGGCGATCGTGGGTCAGGACGAAGGCTTCGTTGACCGGCAGGAAGTCCGGCTTGACCGCAAAGGGGTTGGCCTGGAGGGGGCCGGCGAGCAGGAATGTCAGGAAGAGCAGGAGAACACGCATGTCGACGCCTTGGCAGAGCTTTGAAGAGGGCCATGCTGGCCTTGGGTTATTAACTGAAGGTTAAGTTGGTCTTAGGATCGGCGACAGCCTTGTCTGTCCCGATGCTATCAGCCCGACGAAGTCCTCCAAATCCGTTCATAATCCCCCCTTAATCGCCACCCTGTGCAATGCCAGCTTCCCCACCCAGGAGACCCCATATGCACGTTCTGCTCTGCGAGGACGATGACCTGATCGCCAGCGGCATCTGCGCCGGCCTCTCGGCCCAGGGCCTGACCGTGGACCGGGTGGCCAGCGCCTCGCAGGCCCGGCAGATGCTCGGAACCGCGAAGTTTGATGTGATGATCCTCGACCTGGGCCTGCCCGACGAGGACGGCCTCAAGCTGTTGCGCCGCCTGCGCCAGCAGGGCGAGACCCTGCCAGTGCTGGTGCTCACCGCCCGCGACGCGGTCACCGACCGGGTCGACGGCCTGCAGGCCGGCGCCGACGACTACCTGCTCAAGCCCTTCGACCTGCGCGAACTGGCCGCTCGCCTGCATACCCTGCTGCGCCGCGTCGCCGGGCGGGCGGTGAACGTCATCGAGCACGGCCCGCTGCGCTACGACCCCAGCAGTTGCGCGGCGACCCTGGGCGGCCAGGCGGTGGACCTGTCGCGCCGCGAGCAGGCGCTGCTGCAGGCATTGCTGCAGAACCCGGGGCGCGTGCTGTCCAGCGAGCAACTCAAGGACTGCGTCTACGGTTTTAGCGACGAGGTCGAAAGCAACGCGCTGAACGTGCATATCCACCACCTGCGGCGCAAACTGGGCAACAGCATCGTCGAGACCGTACGCGGCCTTGGCTACCGTCTGGGGCCGGCCCAGGCGCCGGAGGAGCGTGTGTCATGAGCCTGCGGGTTCGCCTTTCACTGATTCTCGGCAGTGTGTTCATCGTCATCTGGGCGCTGGCGGCGGCCTGGATGCTGCGCGACCTGCGCCAGCAGATGATGTTTTCCCTCGACCAGCGGCTAGTCGCGTCGGCGCGCATGGTCGCGGGGCTGATCGATCAGTTGCCGCAACCGTTGACTGCCAAGGGCCAGGATGCGCATTTTTCCGCCGACCAGTTCAGCGTGCCGGACGGCATGGCCTGTCAGGTGAGCTCGCTGCGCGGCGAGATCCTCGCCAGCAACCACAAGCACGACGGCGCCATGGACGACGAGCGCAGCGGCTTCCGTGACCAGACCATCGATGGCGCCTCCTGGCGTACCTTCACCTACAACCATGGCGATGTGCGCATCACCACCGCCGACCGCCACCAGGAGCGCGAGGCGCTGAACCAGTCAATCCTGCTGGCGGCCTCGGCGCCTGTGCTGATGGCCTTGCTGGGCAGCCTGGGGCTATTGTGGATCGGCCTGGGCAAGGGGCTGGCGCCGCTCAATCGCATGCGTGATGCCTTGCGCAGGCGCCGCGCCGACAGCGTCGAGCCGTTGCAGGTGGCCGGCCTGCCCAGCGAGCTGCAACCGCTGCTCGATACCCAGAACCAGCTGTTCCTGCGCATTGCCCAGACCATCGAGCGCGAACGCCGTCTGACTGACGACGCCGCCCATGAGCTGCGCAGCCCGCTGACCGCCATCAAGACCCATCTGCAGGTGGCGCGCATGACCGACGGTGCCATGCGTGAGCAGGCGTTGGAGCATGCCGAGCAGGGTACCGATCGCATGCACCGCACGCTGGAGCAACTGCTGATGCTGGCGCGGGTCGAGGGCAGCCTGTCGTTCGACGATGGCGTGCAGTGCAGCGCCGAGCAGGTTGCCCGACAGGCCATCGAGGACGCTGGTGGCGGCGACAACCGGCGCATTCACCTGCGCCTGCCCGAGGCGGCGGCCAAGGTCTACCTGAGCATGCCGGCGCCGTTGGCGGTGGCGGCGCTGCGCAACTTGCTGGACAACGCCCTGCGCCATGGCGGCGACGCCGCCGTGGAGCTGGAGGTACAGGCGCAGGACGGGCAGGTGGACTTCCTGGTGCGCGATCATGGGCCGGGGATTGCCCAGGAAGATCTCGAACACCTGACCGAACGTTTCTGGCGCAACGGCCAGAGCGGAGGTTGCGGGCTGGGGCTGGCGATCGTCCAGGCCATCGTCCAGCGCTGCGCTGGCAGCCTGCGGTTCGACAGCCGGGCCGATGGTTTGCGGGTGAGCCTGCAGGTGCCGGCGCGTTCAGGAAGTTGAGTTCGGCGCTGTACCCATCGTGGGGCAAGCCCGCTCCCAAGCAGCTTGGTCATGAGCCCGTGGGAGCGGGCTTGCTCCGCGACAAAGGCCGCACATCTACGACAAATCCCATGACAACCGCTAAATCCGCACCTCGCTGAAGCGTTTTTCAAGCGATAAGAACCCGACACACATCCGGTTACAGGGCGCGTGGCGGGCACATTCGCTTGCTTGCGAGGGTTTTTCCGATGTCGACCGCTTCCAGTCTTGCCCAGGTACTGCCGGCCACTGCGCCGCGTGCCCTGTACGAATTCGAGGATTCGCCCTTGCTGCTGCGCCAGCAGCAGCAGGAATCCAACGCCCGCAGCTACCCCCGGCGCATCCCCCTGGCGCTCAAGCGCGCCCGTGGCCTGTACGTCGAGGACGTCGAGGGCCGCCAGTTCATCGATTGCCTCGCAGGTGCCGGCACCCTGGCCCTGGGCCACAACCATCCGGTGGTGATCGACGCGATCCAGCGTGTGCTGGCCGACGAACTGCCGCTGCACACCCTGGACCTGACCACGCCGGTCAAGGATCAGTTCGTCCAGGACCTGTTCGCCCTGCTGCCCGAGGGCCTGCGCCGGGAAGCGAAGATCCAGTTCTGCGGCCCGACCGGTACCGATGCGGTCGAGGCTGCGCTCAAGCTGGTGCGCACGGTCACCGGGCGCAGCACCGTGCTGGCTTTCCAGGGGGCCTACCATGGCATGACCCAGGGCGCGCTGAGCCTGATGGGCAGCCTGGGGCCGAAAAAGCCGCTCGGCGCGTTGCTGAACAATGGCGTGCAGTTCCTGCCTTATCCCTATGACTACCGCTGCCCGTTCGGCCTCGGCGGCGAGGCGGGCGTGCGCGCCAACCTGCACTACCTGGAAAACCTGCTGTGCGATCCGGAGGCCGGCGTTGCGCTGCCGGCGGCAGTGATCGTTGAGGTTGTGCAGGGCGAGGGGGGGGTGATCCCCGCCGATATCGAGTGGTTGCGCGGGTTGCGCCGGATCACCGAGCAGGCCGGGGTGGCGTTGATCGTCGACGAGATCCAGAGCGGTTTCGCCCGTACCGGCAAGATGTTCGCCTTCGAGCACGCCGGCATCGTGCCCGACGTGGTCACCCTGTCCAAGGCTATTGGCGGCAGCCTGCCGTTGGCCGTGATGGTCTATCGCGACTGGCTCGACCAGTGGTCGCCGGGTGCCCATGCCGGTACCTTCCGTGGTAACCAGATGGCCATGGCCGCGGGCTCGGCGGTGATGAAGTACCTGGTGGAGCACCGCCTGTGCGAGCACGCCGAGGCCATGGGCCAGCGTCTGCGCGGGCACCTGCAACGGTTGCAGCAGGACTATCCGCAGCTTGGCGATATCCGTGGCCGTGGCCTGATGCTGGGCGTGGAACTGGTGGATCCGGCGGGCAAGCGCGACGTCCAAGGCCATCCGCCGGCCTGCCGCAAGCTGGCGCCGAAGGTGCAGCGCGAATGCCTGCGCCGTGGCCTGATCCTCGAGCTGGGCGGCCGCCATGGTGCGGTGGTGCGCTTCCTGCCGCCGCTGATCATCAGTGCCGAGCAGATCGACGAGGTGGCGGCAAGGTTTGCCGAGGCCGTCGCGGCGGCGGTATCAGCTGGCTGAGTGTTCGAATCCAGGCGAAATTCCCTGCAGGAGATCGCCCTGGCCGAAGGGCTGGGTGATCTCCTGCAGGATGCAGGTATTAGTCGAAGGTGCGCCCGGCGCGCCAGTAGCCCATCAGCGTCAGGCTCTCCCTTGGCAGTCCGCGCTCCTTGATCAGGTGCCGGCGGATATCCATGACGGTCCCCGACTCCCCGGCGATCCAGGCATGGAAGTCGCCGTGCTCGCCGCTGGCCTGTTCCCACAGGATGCGCTCGTCGATATCCACGTCTTCCAGCTCGACCGTCGATGCGCCGCGCACCGCCGGCAGGCTGGCCAGTTCGCGCACGGCGTGCTGCATGCCCTGGCCATGTTCGCTGCGCAGCAGGTCACGCGGCAGCCAGTGCAGGCGGGTGGCCGGGCTGTGGCGCAGGTCGAGGCAGTCGGCTTCCAGCGGCACTTCGATAAAGGCCTCCACCTGCAGTTCCGGCGTGTTCGTGGCCAACTGCTCGAGGATGCCGGCGATGGCCGGCAGGGCAGTTTCGTCACCGATCAGCAAGATACGCCGGACACTGTGCGGCGGCTTCCACTCGTAGCCGCCGGGGTCGTCGGCATAGGCCAGGTTGGGTGCGACCATCTGCAGGCGGTCACCCGGACGGGCATGGGTGGCCCAGGCCGAGGCCGGGCCATTGACGCCATGCAGGACAAAGTCCACCTCTACCTCCAGGGCGTCGCGGCGCAGGGCGCGGATGGTGTAGGTGCGCATCGGTGGCATGTCCTGCGCCGCCAGCTCGCGCCGCGCCTGTTGCCATTGCGCGTGCTTGGGCAGGCTTGGCGGTGCTCCTGTGGGCGTCGGAAACAGCAGCTTGACGCGCTGGTCGGGGGCCAGGGTGGTCATCTGCGCCACGTCCTCGCCAGTGAAGACAAAGCGGCTCAGTGACGGGCTCAAGGGTTCAACGGTCTTCAGATCAATGTCGAAGACCCGGTAGGGCGTGGCCTTGACCGATTCGGTCAGGCGATCGTGCAGGGAGGTCATGGGTATGCCTCTGTCAGCGGGAGATAACCAACAGACGAGCGCGCCGGGTGGTTAATTAGACGGCTAAATTTTCCCGGCCTATCTACGTCCTAGCTTGGATAGAAGTCGCGGCACGCGAAGACGGATTGAGGCGCAATGACAATTTCCCGACGAGGATTCATCGCTGGCCTGGCAGCGGCGGGCGCCACAGGCACGGCGGCCTATTACGCGCACCAGCAGCTGACCCACGACCCTGAAGACGATATCGTCACGCCCGGCGAGGCCAGCGTCGAACTGGCCGACTATGCCGGGCAGGTCCTGGCCGACCGGCTGCGCGGTGTGTGGGAGATCCGCTTCGACGGTGCAGAACGAGGACTTGACGGGCTGCCTCGACAGGGCGTCGAGATGTTCCTCGACGTCGCCACCAAGGGGCGTGGCCTGCGCGGATTCGTCGATACCGGCGAGGGTCTTCGCGGTGCTGCCGAGCCGGCCTATCGTGTGCTCGGTGACCTGGTCGGTGCCAGCAGCACCGAGGTGCGTTGGCGGCTGGTCAACCAGCACGGCGGGCCGGGTTATGAATGCGTGGCGAGTCTCGACGAGGTTTGGGCCGAGTTCGCCAATGCCGGTAGCGGCACGTTGAGTGGCCGCGTACAACGCCTGGATAGACCGCTGACCCTGCCGGTGCCCGACAGCCGTTTCGTCGCGGTCAAGCGTCTGTTCCCCGAGGCCCGCGAGCGTCTGCCCTATACCCCCGAAATGCGCGAGTGGGTGGTCGGCGCTGAGCATCGCCTGTTCCACCAGCTTTGGCATGCCACCCGAGACCAGTGGCACAAGTTGCCGCAGACCAAGCAGAACGCACTGCGTGGCCTGGGCTGGCAACCTGGGCCGCGCGACCGTGAGCGTGATGCCCGCGGCCCGCGCAAGCACCGCAATGGTTCGGGTATCGATTTCCTGTTCATGCACCGGCACATGCTGATGTATGCCCGCACACTGCAGGACCTGCCTTCCTGGCAACGCTTTCCGCTACCGCAACCCAGCGTAGAATTCGATCGAGCAGGTTTCGCCCGCTACTTCGACAACCACGACGGCTACTGCGTGCCGCCAGGCTGGCAGGCGCCGGGCGACGACGCCTATGGCCAGTGGGTGGGAGCGATCAAGGCCGGCGAGACCTACTGCAGCAACTTCCAGGTGTGGGAGTCGCAGTACCAGGATCCGGTGTACCTGTCGAAACTGACCCTGGGCGCCTTCGGCTCGGAACTGGAGATGAACCTGCACGATTGGCTGCACATGTGCTGGGCGTCGGTGCCGCGCGATCCCAACAATGGCGCGCCGGTGCCGTTCGCCCGCGACCAGGCGGACTTCGCCGCGCGCTGGTTCGAACCTGAGAACGACTTCCTCGGTGATCCGTTTTCCTCTCATGTGCATCCGGTCTTCTGGGGGTTCCACGGCTGGATCGACGATCGCATCGATGACTGGTTCCGTGCCCATGAGCGCCATCACCCCGGTCAGGTACGTCGCCTCGAAGTCAACGGCGTGCCCTGGTTCGCTCCCGGGCGCTGGGTGGAGGTCGATGATCCCTGGCTGGGTCCGGATACCCATGGCTGCAGCACGCAGCCGGGCATGCGCCCGGGCAAGTCGGTGGAGATGGACGTGGAGACCATGAAGTTGGCCCTGCGCATCACCTTCGGTGACGAGGACAAGCTCGACAACCTGCTGCGCAAGGTGCCGCAACGGCCCTGGTATGCGCGACACCTTTCGTTGAAGAACATCGTTTCCTGAGGCTCCGTGCGAAAGCGCCAGACCAGACAATGAAGTTCTCTGGCCTGGCGCTTTTGCGGGACAAGCCTGCTCCTACAGCGTCTGCGGCGCCTGCCAGCCTCCGCCCAGTGCCTTGTACAACGCCACGCTTCCCCGTAACTGCTCCAGGCGCAGCTGCGCTTGCTGGTCCTGGGCCAGGTACAGCGTGCGCTGGGTCTCGAGTACGGTGAGCAGGGTCTCGGCACCGGCGGTGTAGCGTTGCTGGGCCAAATCAAAGGCGATACGCGCCTGTTCCACTTCCTGGTCCTGCCAGCGGCGCTGGCGCTCCACGCCGGCGATGGCGTTCAGGGCTTTCTCCACATCCGAGAACCCGGCCAGGATGCTGGCGCGGTACAGCTCCAGCAACTCCTGCTGTTCGGCACGGGCCGCGTCCCGGGCGGCACTCAGCCGACCGTTGTTGAAGATCGGCGCGGTGAGCCCGGCGGTGAGGGTGTAGTAGGGGCTGTCGAAGATATTGGGCACGGTCCGGGCGCCACTGCCCAGGTCCGCGCCCAGTATCAGACGCGGCAGCATCGCCGCCCGAGCTACCTGGATATTGGCGCTAGCCGCCGCCAGGCGTGCCTCGGCGGCGGCGATGTCCGGGCGGCGGCCGAGCAGTTCGCTGGGCACGCCGCTGCCGATGGCTGGCCACTGCACGTTGCCGATGGTTTCGTCGGTGGCGGGCAGCGCCTGCACAGGATCGCCCAGCAAGGTGGCAAGGACGATGCGGTTGTCCTGACGGCGTTGTTCGAGCAGTGGTAACTGGCGCTCCTGGGCGGCCACCAGGCTGCGCTGCTGGGCCAGTTCCAGGCGGGTGGCCGAGCCCGAGCGTTCACGGGCTTCGACCAGGCCCAGCACGTCGCGGGCGTTGCTCAGGTTGAGGCGGGCGATGCGCAGTTGCTCGTCGAGAGCCAGGCCTCGCAGATAGCTGTCGGCCACGGCGCTGACCAGGGTCAGCTCCACGGTCTGGCGATCGAAGCGGCTGGCGTCGAGGCTGCGCAGGGCGCTGTCACGGGTGGCGCGCAGACCGCCCCAGAAGTCGATCTCGTAGCTGGCGCTCAGGCGGGTTCCGAACGAGGTACTGGTGCGTTCGTTGCTGCTGGCGTCGAGTTGGTCGTTGCCCTCGCCGCGCAGCAAGCGCTGGCGGCTGCCGTTCAGGCCCAACTGCACCTCGGGCAGCAATGGCGCGCCGGCGATCACGGCGCTGGCCTGGGCCTTGCGCACCCGCGCCGCGGCGGCGGCCAGGTCGTGGCTGTTGAGGCGGGCGCGTTCGACCAGCCGGTCCAGCTCGGTGCTGGCGAAGGCGCGCCACCACTGGCTGTCAGGCAGGGGCTGGGCTGTGGCCGGCCCCTGCCAGGCGGGTGGCGTGTCGATGTTCGCCGCCGGTGGCGGCGGGCTGCTGCAGGCGGCCAGGCAAAGGCTCAGGGTCAACAGGCTGGTACGGCTGGGAATCGTCATGAACTATTCGCTGGTAAGGGCCTTGACCGGGTCGAGGCGGGCGGCCTTGCGGGCCGGCATGAAACCGAAGACCACGCCGGTGATCACGGCGCAGGCGAAGGCGCCGAGGATGGCGGGCAGGGCGAAGGCCACGGCGATGTCGGCCAGCAACAGGCCGCCGCCGATGGCCAGGGCCAGGACGATGCCGGTCACGCCGCCGACCATCGACAGCATCACCGCTTCGGTGAGGAACTGGCGCAGGATGTCGCGCTGGCGCGCGCCGGTGGCCATGCGGATACCGATTTCGCGGGTGCGCTCGCGCACCGTCATGAGCATGATGTTCATCACGCCGATGCCGCCGACCAGCAGCGAGATCGCGGCGATCGCCCCAAGCATCAGCGACAGGCTGTTCTGGGTGCGGGCCTCGGCCTGGATCAGCGCGGCATCGTTGGTCAGGACGAAGTCGTGCTTGCCCTGGTGGCGCTGCAGCATCAGGCGCTCGATCGCCTGCTCGGTTTCCTTGACCCGGCCGGAATCCAGGGCGGCGATGGTGACGTATTCCGGATCGCGGCTGCCGAACAGGCGGATGGAGGCGGCGGAGTAGGGCACCACCACGCGCTCGTCGCTGTCCTCGCTGCCGGAGCTGGCGCCTTTGCCCTGGAGCACGCCGATCACCTGGAACGGCACGTTGCCGATCAGCAGGTACTGGCCGAGCGGATTGCTCCCTGCGCCAAACATCTTCTCGCGCACCTTCTGTCCGACCACGGCCACGGCGGCGGCGTTGGCTTCGTCGGCCTCGCTGTAGAAGCTGCCCTCGACCACCGGCCAGTTGAAAATCTCGGGAAATCCGGTGTTGTTGCCGCCGACATAGAACTGCTCGCCCTTGTTGCCGTGGCGCACCATGAGCTTGTCGCCGATCACCGGCATGACGCGCTTGACCTGCGGCAGTTCGCCGATGGCGTCGACATCATCGAGGGTGACGATACCGGTCAGTTCCTCGGAGGAGTGCTTGCCGTTGAGGTAGAGGATGTTCGAGCCGAAGGCGGCCATCTGCGCCATGACCTGGCGCTTGCTGCCTTCGCCGACCGCCAGCATGACCACCACCGAGGCCACCCCGATGATGATGCCGAGCAGGGTCAGGGCGGTGCGGAAGCGGTTGATCCACATCACCCGCCAGGCGGCCTGCAGGGACTCTGCCAGTTCGCCTTTCCAGGCGCCGCGCTGGGTGGCGCCGAAGTCCAGGCGTTGGCGCAGGTCGTCGGCTTGCACCTGTCGGGGCGGGGCATCGGCCGATGACGGGGTGGCCGAGTCACCGACCACCTCGCCGTCGCGCACCTCGATGATCCGCTGGGCGCGGGCCGCGACCTCGCGATCATGGGTGATGAGGATGATCACATGGCCCTGGCTGGCCAGCTCGTCGAGCAGGGTCATCACCTCGGCGCCACTGTGGCTGTCGAGGGCGCCGGTGGGTTCGTCGGCGAGGATGATATGCCCGCCGTTCATCAGCGCTCGGGCAATCGACACCCGCTGTTGCTGGCCGCCGGACAACTGGTGCGGACGGTTGCCGGTGCGGCTGGCCAGCCCCAGGCGTTCGAGCAGGGCGCGGGCGCGGGCATGGCGTTCGGCGGGCGGGGTGCCGGCGTAGATGGCCGGCATCTCGACGTTCTCCTGGGCCGAGCCCGAGGGGATCAGGTGGTAACCCTGGAACACGAAGCCAAAGGCTTCGCGGCGCAGCCAGGCCAGCTCGTCGCTGTCCAGTTCGGCCACGTCCCGGCCTGCGAAGCGGTAGCTGCCCGAGGTGGGGCGGTCGAGGCAGCCGAGGATGTTCATCAGGGTCGACTTGCCGGAGCCCGAGGCGCCGACGATGGCGACGAACTCGCCGGGGTGGATGCTCAGGCTGATGCCGCGCAGCACCTCGACCCTGGGCGAATCGACACCGCCATAGACCTTGCGGATGTCGCACAGCTGGATCAGGGGCGTGGCCATCTCAACCCCCACTGGCGGCAGGAAGGCCGATGACCAGGCGCTCGCCTTCGTTCAAACCCTCAAGGATCTGCACCCGCAGGCGGTCGCTCAAGCCGGTGCGCACCTGGCGCGCCTCGACCTGGCCCTTGCCGTTCAGCACCTGGGCCAGGCGCAAGCCCTCTTCGGGGGTCTCGTCCAGCGCGGCCAATGGCACGCTGAGCACCTGGCTGGCCTGGCCGGCGACGAAGAACACCTGGGTGGTCATCTCCGCCATCAGGGCGCCGTCGGGGTTATCCACGTCCAGCAGCACGGTGTATTGGACCACCTTGGTGCCCGTGGTGCCAGCCGTGGTGCTGGCCGGGCTGCCCCCGCCCTGGCTGGATTGGTCCAGGGGCTTGGGCGGTACCGGCAGGATCTGCCGCACGGTGCTGGTCCAGCGCCGCTTGCCGCCGGCCAGGGTATTGAAGTAGGCGGTCATGCCCGGCTTGACCTTGCCGATGTCGGCTTCGGATACCTGGGCCCACACGGTCATTGGCGAGAGCTTGGCGATGCGCAGGATCAGCGGTGTCTGCTGCTGGGCGTTGAGGGTCTGGCCCTCGCGGGCGTCCACCGCCACCACGGTGCCGCTCATGGGCGCGTAGATCCGCGTGTAGCCCAGCTCCGCCTCGTCGCTGCGCAGGCTGGCCTGGGCCTGGCGGATCTGCGCCTGGTACATGTCGATGCGCGCCTGGGTGACCTTCAGTTGCGCCGCTGCCGTTTGCAGGTCTTCCTGGCGGCTGGCGCCGGCCGCAGCCAGATCCTGCTGGCGTTTGTACTGCTGCTGGGCGAGCAGGTACTGCGCCCGCTGTTCGGCGAGCTGGGCCTTGAGGTTTTCGATCGAGTAGCGCCCGGCATCGAGCTTGGCCTGCTGCGTGGACGGGTCGATCTCCACCAGCAGTTGGCCCTGGCGCACTTCGTCACCGGGTTCCACATGCAGCTTGCGGATCTGCCCCGAGGCCTGGGCGCCCACGTCGACATAGCGGCGCGGCTGCAGGGTGCCCAAGGCGGTGACGCTGCTTTCGATGTCGGCGCGGATCACCGGCACGGTGCTGACCGGTGCGCCGCCGAGCGGCAGGACCTGCCAGGCCACCAGGCTGCCGAGACCGGCCAGGCCCAGGGCGCCGATCAGCACGCTGCGGCGGGTATTGAATGTGCGTGTCATGCGGGCTTCCAGCCGGAGGTAGTGGCCGAGTGCCGCGATGGGGCGTGCGCTCGGGGGTCCCAGTTAAACGAATGATATCGATGACGATTTAGCGCAGAGAAGGGGGCTGCGTGTTGCTGCGAATAATTATAATTTGTAAGATCGCACGCTGATATCATCCAGACCTCTTCCTTGGCTCGCAACGCTGGGGCAGGGTGACGCCAGGTGCCGTCGTGGAACATTACTATCGCGAATTGGTGAGCTTCCTGTCCGCCCGACTCGGTAATCGCCAGTCGGCCGAAGACGTCGCCCACGATGCCTACATCCGGGTGTTGGAGCGCACGGAGGGCGAGCATATCGAGCACCCGCGCGCCTACCTCTATCGTACGGCCATGAATCTTGTGGTCGATCATCACCGTCGACATCTGGTGCGTCAGGCCGAGCCGCTGGAGGTTCTGGACAACGATGAGCGCTGGCATACTCCGGCGTTGACCCAGAGCATGCAGCTCGACCAGCGCCTGGCGCTGATGCGCCAGGCGCTGGATGAATTGAGTGGGCCTTGCCGCGACAGCTTCCTGCTGCGCAAGCTCGATGGCCTGTCGCACCAGCAGATCGCCGAGCGCCTGGGTATTTCTCGCAGCCTGGTGGAAAAGCACATCGTCAATGCCATGAAGCATTGCCGTGTGCGCATGCGCCAGTGGGAGTCCTGAGCGAGCCGCCTGCGGATGTGAAAATTCCGTGAGTGGGCGACTTGATTTCTCCCGGGATCACGACAACTATCAATAAAGACCCCCGTTCAGGCATTGCGCCCGACGTTGCCGTTGCCGGCGCAGTATGGTCATGGAGCTACCGTTACCACCCAACTGCCCAGGTCCGGACGATGCCTAACAAATCCATGCGCATCCTCATCGCCGACGAGCACCCCGGCCAGCGCCTGCAGCTGGAGAAAATGCTCAATGGGCTGGGTTATTACCGGATCGCCCCGGTGGAGAGTTTCGACGACCTGCAGCGCCTGGTGCATAGCGCACTGGAACCCTTCAACCTGTTGGTGGGTAACATAGAGCTGGCCAGTCATGCTGGGGTAGACCTGGCGCGCTTCTGCAGGGTCAGTTCGCAGATCCAGCACGCACTGCTGTACCACTCGTCACACCTGAAAGTGCCCGCCGTACCGCCGAGCGATCGCCACGCCGTCAGCATCAGCCTGCCCCAGGCGCCCGACAGCGAGGCGCTGGAGTCGTTCATGGCGATCATCGACATGCCGGTGCTGGTTGGGCAACTGCCCTTGCCGCCGGGGTTGGCGGGGGCGTCCAGTTATGCCCGGCGGCGTACCAACCTTGCGCAGACCGTGTTTTGCCGCAATCCCTGAGCGATCAGTGAATTTGCTATCCTCTGGCCTTTTGCCTCGTTGCGGAAGCTGCCATGACTGCCATCGATACCACCCGCCCGCCACGGTTCAGCCGTAGCGATCACCGGACCCTGGGACTGGCCGCGCTGGGTGGCGCCCTGGAAATCTACGATTTCATCATTTTCGTGTTCTTCGCGCTGACCCTCAGCCAGCTGTTCTTCCCGCCTGAGATGCCGGAGTGGCTGCGCCTGCTGCAGAGCTTCGGGATCTTCGTCACCGGCTACCTGGCCAGGCCGCTGGGTGGCATCCTCATGGCCCATTTCGCCGACCACCTGGGGCGCAAGCGGGTGTTCAGCCTGAGTATCCTGATGATGGCGCTGCCGTGCCTGCTGATCGGGGTGATGCCGACCTACGCCGACATCGGCTACGCCGCGCCGCTGATCCTGCTGGCCTTGCGCATCTTGCAGGGGGCGGCGGTCGGCGGCGAGGTGCCCAGCGCCTGGACCTTCGTCGCCGAACATGCGCCACCTGGGCGTCGCGGCTATGCGCTGGGCTTCCTGCAGGCCGGGCTGACCTTCGGCTACCTGCTCGGGGCGCTGACCGCGACCCTGCTGGCGCAATTGTTCACGCCCCAGGAGATCCTCGACTACGCCTGGCGCTATCCCTTCCTGCTTGGCGGCGTGTTTGGCGTGATCGGTGTCTGGCTGCGTCGTTGGCTGAGTGAAACCCCGGTGTTCCTGGCCCTGCGGGCGCAGCAGGAGCAGCCGGTGGCCTTCCCCCTGCGACGGGTGCTGGGCACTCACCGACGGGCCTTGATTCCAGCCGCGCTGCTGACCTGTGTGCTGACCTCGGCGGTGGTGGTACTGGTAGTGATCACCCCGACCGTGATGCAGCAACGGTTCGGCATGACAGCCGGGCACACCTTCGCCCTGAGCAGCGTGGGCATCGTCTTCCTCAATATCGGCTGCGTGTTGGCGGGGTTGCTGGTGGACCGTATCGGCGCCTGGCGGGCGCTGATGTTCTACTGCCTGCTGCTGCCTTTGGGCATTGGCACCTTGTACGCCAGCCTGGTGGGGCAGTGGGGGCAGACCTGGGCGGCCTATGCCTTGGCTGGCCTGTCCTGTGGCGTGGTGGGGGTGGTGCCGTCGGTGATGGTTGGGCTGTTCCCGGCCGAGATCCGGGTGTCGGGCATCTCCTTCACCTACAACGTCGCGTACGCCCTGTGGGCCAGCACCACGCCGTTGGCGCTGATCGCCTTGATGCCCTGGAGCCCATGGGTGTGCGTCGGCTTTTGTCTGGTCATGGGCATGGTCGGATTGCTGACGGCGCTCTACTTCAGACGCCGTGAGCCGTTGGGGTTTGCGGCGCAGCCGATGCCGCTCATGTGTGGTGACAAATGAAGCGGTAAAGGCTGCAGGGCAGTGAGGCAGACTTCCGGGCCAGGCAATCAACAGGTCCTACAGGCAGGGTAGGGATTTTGAGCGTCTGCAGCTCTGCTCCCCTACTGCGCCTTCGCGATTGTGCACGTAATTTCGACTGATCGTTGATGGACCATTCGTTCATACAGTCAGGAGAAATATGCATGTCCAGTTTCAGCATCACTTGGATGACGCGGGCCCAGCTGCCTGCGTTTCCGCCACAGATGAGCTTTTCGGCTGCCAATCCCGCCAGCACGAAACCGGATGATCAAGCCAGAACGCCGGTGATCCGCTGGGGCCGCAGCCTGGCCTGCGTGCTGGAGTCCCGCCTGCACCCTGATCAGGCCTGGATGGTGGTCTACGGTGATGGCAAGCAACTGACCGGCGTGCACCTGCTGCATGACTTTCGCCACATCAGCCGTATCCAGTTGACCGCCAGCAGCCATGCCGTGCTCTTGACTGACAGTGCGCAACGCCAGCAGACGGTCGATTTCTCCCTATTGAAAACACTGGATGGCAGGAGTGGCGATCAGGCTCCGGGGCATGGCCTACCCAGTGAGATTTCGTTCATGCTCACCCATGGTCAGGACTTCCTGGCAGTGGACTAGAAGGCTAATCTGGCTATGACCTCCGATCTGACAGTCCTATAAACGGACGACCGGTCAATGGCACTTCAGGGCAGGTCTTGTGCTCGAGATCAGCGACCATGAAAAAGCCCCCTGGCCGCACGGCCAGGGGGCTTTTGCTTACCGCAAGGGCAGGGCTTACATGTTCGGGTAGTTCGGCCCGCCAGCGCCTTCAGGGGAGACCCAGGTGATGTTCTGGGCCGGGTCCTTGATGTCGCAGGTCTTGCAGTGCACGCAGTTCTGCGCGTTGATCTGGAAACGCTTGTTGCCGTCTTCCTGGGTGACCACTTCGTACACGCCGGCCGGGCAGTAGCGCTGTGCCGGCTCGTCGTACAGTGGCAGGTTGCTGGCGATCGGGATATTCGGATCGGTCAGCTTCAGGTGGCAGGGTTGCTCCTCTTCATGGTTGGTGCTGGAGAGGAATACCGAGCTGAGCTTGTCGAAGCTGAGCTTGCCGTCCGGTTTCGGGTAGTCGATCTTTTTCGAGTCGGCGGCGAGCTTGAGGCAGGCGTAGTCCGGCTTGGTGTCATGCAGGGTGAACGGCAGCTTGCCGCCGAACCAGTTCTGGTCGATGTAGTTGAACGCGCCACCGAGCAACGGGCCGAACTTGTGCAGGGCCGGGCCGAAGTTGCGGCTGGCGAACAGCTCTTCATACAGCCAGCTGGCCTTGAAGGCGCTGACATAGCCGTTGAGCTGGTCGCCGCCTTCGCTGCCGGCGATCAATGCGTCAGCCACCGCCTCGGCGGCGAGCATGCCGGATTTCATCGCGGTGTGGCTGCCCTTGATCTTGGAGAAGTTCAGGGTGCCCAGATCGCAGCCGATCAGTGCGCCGCCATTGAAGACCATCTTCGGCAGCGAGTTCAGGCCGCCTTTGCAGATGGCGCGGGCGCCGTAGCTGATGCGCTTGCCGCCTTCGAGGTACTGGGCCATCACCGGGTGGTGCTTGAGGCGCTGGAACTCGTCGAACGGCGACAGGTACGGGTTGGAGTAGGACAGGTCGACGATCAGGCCGACCACCACCTGGTTGTTCTCCAGGTGATAAAGGAAGGAGCCACCGGTGTTCTCGGCGCTCATCACGTCCAGCGGCCAGCCGGCGGTGTGCACCACCAAGCCCTGCTCATGCTTGGCCGGGTCGATTTCCCAGATTTCCTTGAGGCCGATGCCGTAGTGCTGGGCGTCGGATTCGTTGTCCAGGTCGAAGCGCTTGATCAGCTGCTTGCCGATATGGCCACGGCAGCCCTCGGCGAACAGGGTGTACTTGGCGCGCAGTTCCATGCCCGGCGTGTACAGGCCGTCCTTCGGCTGGCCTTCACGGTCGACACCCAGGTCGCCGGTGACGATGCCGCGGACCACGCCGTTCTCATCGAACAGCGCTTCCTGGGCGGCGAAGCCCGGGTAGATCTCGACGCCCAGGTTCTCGGCCTGCTGGGCCAGCCAGCGGCACAGGTTGCCCAGGGAGATGATGTAGTTGCCCTGGTTGTGCATGGTCTTGGGCACGAACAGGTCGGGAACCTTGGTCGAGCTGTCGGCACTTTTCAGCACATAGATGTCGTCGCGCTTCACTTCGGTGTTCAGCGGCGCGCCGAGGTCTTTCCAGTCGGGGAACAGTTCGTTCAGGGCGCGCGGCTCGAACACCGCGCCGGAGAGGATGTGGGCGCCGACTTCGGAGCCTTTCTCGACCACGCAGACGCTGATCTCGCTACCGGCTTCGGCGGCCTTCTGCTTCAGGCGGCAGGCGGCGGACAGACCCGCCGGGCCTGCGCCGACGATGACCACGTCGAATTCCATGTATTCGCGTTCCACAGGTTCTCTCCTACTCAAGGCTCATCGCGTTGCTTGTCTTTTATGGGTGTTCACGGTCACGTGCGGCGTGCAGAGGCTGTAGCTTCGCAGGTGATGGACTACACCGTTTTGTCTTGGCCGCGCATTATATCTACACCACTTGGCGGGTCCAATACAAACGTTTGTTTGAATTTGCCGAAGGCCCGTAGAATCGCAGGTGGGCGGCTGGAGGCTGGCCAATTTGCCGTATTGACCGGATTGGGTGTTACGGTCAAGATACGAGCGCTTTCGCGTTCGCCGTAGGCTGACCGTCGGGCGCAGGTGCACCCCTAAAGACCAGGCGTGGAGCAGGGTTTACGGGCCGAATCAGGTTTTGTAGTGGAGTCTACACGCCACGACAGAAAATGACCCGTGGGTTTTACCCGCAAGGGTCGAAACAGGACTGATCGGTCAATTGAGCTTTGTCGGCGTCGGAACGTTTTTAGAGGTGCCCTTGTACCCACGCGCATTCGCCGGGCAGTCCCCAGGCGATCTTCTTTTCACCGGAGAGTAACGAGGAATCCATGAAGGTTCTTGTAGCTGTCAAACGAGTGGTCGACTACAACGTCAAGGTTCGCGTCAAGGCGGACAACTCCGGCGTCGACCTTGCAAACGTCAAGATGTCCATGAACCCCTTCTGCGAAATCGCCGTGGAAGAAGCCGTCCGCCTGAAAGAGAAGGGCGTGGCGAGCGAAATCGTCGTCGTCTCCATCGGCCCGACCGCCGCACAGGAGCAACTGCGTACCGCCCTGGCCCTGGGCGCCGACCGCGCCATCCTGGTCGAGGCCGCTGACGAACTGAATTCCCTGGCCGTGGCCAAGGCGCTGAAAGCTGTTGTCGACAAGGAGCAGCCGCAACTGGTCATCCTCGGCAAGCAGGCCATTGATAGCGACAACAACCAGACCGGCCAGATGCTCGCCGCGCTGACCGGCTTCGCCCAGGGCACCTTCGCCTCCAAGGTCGAAGTCGCTGGCGACAAGGTCAATGTCACCCGTGAAATCGATGGCGGCCTGCAGACCGTCGCGCTGAACCTGCCTGCCATCGTCACCACCGACCTGCGCCTGAACGAGCCGCGCTACGCGTCGCTGCCGAACATCATGAAGGCCAAGAAGAAGCCGCTGGAGACCATCACTCCAGACGCGCTGGGCGTGTCCATCGCCTCCACCAACAAGACCCTCAAGGTCGAAGCGCCTGCCGCCCGCAGCGCTGGTATCAAGGTCAAGTCGGTGGCCGAACTGGTCGAGAAGCTGAAGAACGAAGCGAAGGTAATCTAAATGACTATCCTGGTTGTCGCTGAACACGAGAACGGTGCCGTAGCCCCGGCCACCCTGAACACTGTCGCCGCTGCCGCCAAGATCGGTGGTGATATCCACGTGCTGGTCGCCGGCCAGAACGTCGGTGGCGTCGCCGAGTCCGCCGCCAAGATCGCCGGCGTAGCCAAGGTGCTGGTTGCCGATAACGCCGCCTACGCCCACGCCCTGCCGGAAAACGTCGCGCCGCTGCTGGTCGAACTGGCCAAGGGTTACAGCCACGTGCTGGCCCCGGCCACCACCAATGGCAAGAACATCCTGCCGCGCGTTGCCGCGCTGCTGGACGTCGACCAGATCTCCGAGATCATCGCCGTTGAATCCGCCGACACTTTCAAGCGTCCGATCTATGCCGGTAACGCCATTGCCACCGTGCAATCGAGCGCTGCGGTCAAGGTCATCACCGTGCGTACCACCGGCTTCGACGCCGTGGCCGCCGAAGGTGGTTCGGCCGCTGTCGAAGCCGTCGCTGCCGCCCATGACGCCGGCAAGTCGGCCTTCGTTGGCGAAGAGCTGGCCAAGTCCGACCGTCCTGAACTGACCGCCGCCAAGATCGTCGTTTCCGGCGGACGCGGCATGGGCAACGGTGACAACTTCAAGCACCTGTACGCCCTGGCCGACAAGCTCGGCGCCGCTGTCGGCGCCTCGCGCGCGGCGGTTGACGCAGGCTTCGTGCCGAACGACATGCAGGTCGGCCAGACCGGCAAGATCGTCGCGCCGCAGCTGTACATCGCCGTCGGTATCTCCGGCGCGATCCAGCACCTGGCCGGCATGAAGGACTCGAAAGTGATCGTCGCGATCAACAAGGACGAAGAGGCGCCGATCTTCCAGGTCGCCGACTACGGCCTGGTCGCCGACCTGTTCGAAGCGGTTCCGGAGCTGGAAAAGCTGGTCTGATCCGCCTGCTTCACTTATAAAGAACCCGGCCCGCCCTTGGCGGTCCGGGTTTTTTCATGGTTTTTTCAGGGGCGGGGAGAGGTTGCATGGCGTTTCGCTGGAGCAAGGGAGGGCTGGCCTGCGTGCTGGCGCTGCTGTCGACGCAGGCCTTGGCGGTGGGCAAGTGCGAGCGCCTGGTCGCCACCGGCAGCCCGGATGCGCCGCCGTACTCCTGGCAGGACCCGCAGGACCCGAAACACCTGATTGGCGCCAATGTCGACCTGCTGCGCCAGGTGGCGGCCGAGCTTGGGGTGAAGATCGAGGTGCTGCACGCAGGCAAGCGCGAGCAGGCCCTGGAGGAAGTGCGTAGCGGGCGTATGGACCTGCTGCTCGACACGCCGATGCAGGTCACCCAGCTGACCAGCCTGGACTACATCCATCCGGCCTTGCAGCTCAACGAGTACCTGGTCTGGACCCGCCACGACGCCACATTGGTGTTCGAGGGCCCGGCAGACCTCGCCCAGTACCGTGGCGCGCTGTCCGAGAAGGCCCGCCTGACCCCGGCCTTCGATGCCTTCGCCAAGTCCCAGCTCAAGCTGGAGCCGGCGCAAAACCTGACGCAGGCCTTCCAGAAGCTGGTGCTCGGCCAGGTCGATTATGTATTGGCCGGGCGCTACGCGGGCATGGCCATGGCGCAGAGCCTGGGCGTGGGCAACGACCTCATCGCCCGGGGTTTGCCGGTGGACCGTCCGGGGCTGTACCTGGCGGTCTCGCACAACTCGGCGTGCAACGACAGCTGGTTGCGCGGACAACTGGCGAAAAAACTGACAGAATTGCCGGTCTCCGGGGCGAGCGAGGCTGTGCTGCAGCGCAATGTCGAGCGTTGGAAGGCGCAGATGCAGGCGTCGCAGGGTGCCCCCAAACAGTAGGAAGCGTGAGTGAGAATCCAACCCTTGATGCTCGCCCTGGCCGTGCTTGGCCTGGCCGGCTGTGCCAACGACCCGGCACCCAATGAACAGCTGCGCCTGTCGGAACAGGCGTTGGAGCAGGCCAAGGCGGTCGGCGCCAATGAGCAGGTACCGGAGTTCAAGTTGGCCGAAGACAAGCTGGCCCGGGCCAAGAGCAACATGCTCGGCGAAAGCCATCGCGATGCGCGCATGCGCGCCGAGCAGGCCGAGCTCGATGCGCGCCTGGCCGAGGCGCGGGTGCTGAACCAGAAGAGCGAGGAGCAGCTGCAGGTGATGCAGTCACGGATCAAGCGCCTGCGCAAGCAACTGGAGGCGCAGCCATGAAGCGCCTCAAGCCCATGGCGGCCTTGGCCTTGCTGGCCCTGGTCGGTTTGCAGGGTTGTGCCAGCCAGCGCAGCGAGTCGGCGTTGGACGACGCCAGTGCCGCGTTCCAGAAGGTCAAGGACGATTCCGATGTGCTGCGCAGCGCACCTCGCGATGTGATCCGCGCCGGCGAGTCGTTGGCGCGCGCGGAGCGTCTGGCTGGCTATGTCGGCACCGGCAGCGATGTGCGTCATTACGCCTACCTGAGCCAGCGCTACAGCGAGATTGCCAGCGAGCACGCCAAACTGGCGTTGAACCAGGAGCGTCTGGCCAAGCTTGATCTGGAGCGCCAGCGCCTGCAGTTGGCGCTGCGCGAGGCCAAGTTGGCCAGCGTCCAGCAGCAGGGCAAGTTCGTCGAGGCGCAGATTGTCGCGCTGGCGTCGGAGCAGACGGATCGTGGCCTGGTGATGACTCTGGGTGACGTGCTGTTCGATACCGGCCAGGCCGACCTGAAGAATTCTGCCAGCCGTACTGTACTGAAGCTGGTGCAGTTCCTTCAGCTCAATCCACGGCGGGTGGTGCGGATCGAGGGATACACCGATAGCACTGGCGCTGCGGAAGAGAACCTCAAGCTGTCCCGTGATCGCGCCCAGTCGGTCGCCGATATGCTGGTCGATCTGGGGGTAGATGAGAAGCGTATTCAGGTCGAGGGTTATGGCGACCAGTATCCGGTGGAGGCTAATGCCTCGGAGCGGGGCAGGGCGCAGAATCGTCGGGTCGAGATCGTCTTCTCCGATGACAAGGGCAAACTCGCGCCAGCGCGTTAAAGTCTGTTTTGATTTCGTGCAAGCCCGTTCCTACAAGAAGTTATACATGACTTGTAGAAGCGGGTTTGCACGTAATAGGGTCAAGCTCGTTTCTTTATTGCCAATCGGCTAACTACCACTTCGCACTTCTTGATCTTGATCTTGATCTTGATCTTGCTGTTGCTTCTAAGTGCGCAATAGTTCAGGCGCCACCAATTGCGACCTTAGGAGGTACGGGCGGCGCCTGGGCTGACGCAGCTGTCGCTAGCGGGCTATGGCGCTAGACTCTTGATCGGCAACGGCAACGGCAACGGCAACGGCAACGGCAACGGTAACGGCAACGGCAACGGCAACGGCAATGGCAACGAGCAGCACGTCTGCATCTGCGCGATCAGATAAACTGCCTTCATGTCTGATTATTCACTCCCCCAAGCCCCTCTGCATCGCCTGGACCTGCCTTGGTTATGCCACGCGAGAATCAACGCCGCGGTCCTGCGCCTGGACCTGATCGACCCACTGATCAGCGGCAACAAATGGTTCAAGCTGCGTCATCACCTGCTCCAGGCCCGCACGGCCAATGCCCCGGGCCTGATAAGCCTGGGCGGCAACCATTCCAACCATCTCCATGCCCTGGCGGCCGCCGGCAAGCGCTTCGGCTTCGCCACCGCCGGCCTGCTGCGTGGCCACCCCCAGGAAACACCGACGGTACAGGACCTGCGAGCTCTGGGCATGGAACTGCACTGGCTCGGTTTCGGCGGCTACCGCGCCCGCCATGAACCCGGCTTCTGGCAGCCCTGGCAGGCCCGGTACCCAGGCTGGCACTGCATTCCCGAAGGCGGTGGCGGCCTGGCTGGTGCCCAGGGCTGCGGGTTGATCATCGAGCAGTGCCGGGCGCAACTGGCAACGCTCGGCTGGGCCGACTACGACGTCTGGTGGCTGGCAGCGGGAACCGGCACCACCCTGGCGGGGCTGGTGCTGGAAGAGGCGGGCAGGCATGCCGTTCATGGCGCTCTCGCCGTGCCGTTTGACCACGGCGTGCCAGAGACCGTCGTGTCATTGGCGGGCGTGCAGGGCTACGATCTGCACGACGCCAGCCGTGGCGGCTTTGCCCGTATCGACGATGCACTGCTGGCGTTCATCGCCGACACCGAACGGCAAACCGGCATGCCGCTGGAAGCGCTCTACACCGGCAAGGCCCTGCTGGCCCTGCGCGACCAGGTCGAGGCCGGGCGTTTCGCCCCCGGCACCCGCCTGGTGTTCCTGCACACCGGAGGCCTGCAGGGACGACGCGGCTATTTGTAGGGCAGCATGCGCAGCAGCGTGTTGTCGCGCCGCACATAGTGGTGATAGAGCCCAGCCAGCGCGTGCAGGCCGATCAGCCAGTAGCCCCAGCTGCCGATACGCTCGTGCCAGCCCTTGATGAACTTGCTCAGGTCCGGATCCGGAGCGACGATGGCTGGCAGCTCCAGGCCATAGAACGGGATCGGCTTGTCAGCGGCGCTGAGGATCGCCCAGCCGGCCAGCGGCAGGCCGATCATCATCAGGTACAGCAGCAGGTGCACCAGGTGCGACAGGCCTGTCTGCCAGGCCGGCGGCCTGGGTACGATTGGCGGCGTGGGGCGCGACAGGCGCAGGGCCAGACGCAGCCAGACCAGCACGAACACCGTCAGCCCAAGCATGAAGTGCAGGTCTTTCATCAGGTCGCGTTCGGCGCTGCCCTTGGGAAACAGGCCGCGCAGCTCGATGCAGGCGTAGACAGCGGCCAGCAGCACCAGCATCAGCCAGTGCAGGGCGATCGACAGCCGCGCGTAATGGGCTGCGGGGGTGGATGAATCCATGGTGAGTCCTCGTCATCAGGTTGGAAAGGGCGCTCTTGCTGGCGCCTGGCTGTCATCGTAACGGTGCGGTGTAAAAAATGTGTTGATATGGGCAGGCAAGAATGTCTCGTGCTACACGGTCATCACCCCGTAAGGTGTGGCCAGCTGTCTGCCACCAGGAACAGCCGCTCGGCTTCGTGCCAGGCACCGTCTCCAACCTCTTCAAGCCTGACCAGCAACTGCGCCGGAGCCACTTCATCCAGTCCTAGCAACCAGCTGTCGAACTGCTCGGCCGCCCAGCAACGGTCTGCTTCAACCCGCGCCGGAGCCAGCCACCCCTGCCGGGATAACGGTTGCCAGCGTCCGAGGGGGCAGTGCTCGAGGTAATCCGCCCAATCCCGCCGATGCAGCCAGCGCCCGCGCAAATGCGTCGGATGAGCACCCAAAGGCGCCTCGGCATGTCCGGGCCAGGGATAGAACAGATAACCGCCGAGCCACAGGTGCGCCTGAACTTCGGCGATACCCAGGCCAGCCAGCGCTTCGCGGCTATGCGGCTGACCGGAGATCCTCAGTTGATGACCGGCCAGGTGCGCCAGCTTGGTGCCGAGGCGGTCATGGCAGCCGGGGCCGAGCCAGTGCGCGGGGTCCTGGCCATCGTCGACGGGTGGGCCCAGGTAGAGCTTGATGGCCAGTTCCAGATGATGATCGCCGTCACGGTCGCGCAGCAACAGGTCGAGTTCACCCAGGGTGCGCCCGCCGTCGCGGATTGCCAGGTTGGCCGCCAGCAGCTCGATGCCTGGCGCCTGCTGCAGGGCGAACTGCCACAGGCTTTCGTAGTACAAGCCCAGCCGCCGGCTGTTCAGGCGTGTCAGCCAGCTCAGCAGCGGCGTGGGCGCCAGGTCGAGCGCCGCGAGCCAGTGGCCAAGACGCTGTGGATCATCGGCCCAGGCGCTGCCCTGCAGCGGGTGGCGCTGGGGGCAGCCGGCCTGGGCCAGCAGCGGTGGCGACAGCAACGCCCAGGCCAGGTCGCGCACGGCAGGGTGGCGCAGCTGGCGGGGCAGGGACTCGAGATCGGCGAAGGGCATCATCCAGCGAGCATAGCCGGTTTGCCGCTGGCCGGTCCTTTCGCCCATAATCCCGGCATTGTCACCCCCGCCGCAGAGCTTTGCAGGAGCACCATGGAGCAATTTCGCAATATCGGTATCATCGGACGCCTTGGCAGCTCACAGGTGCTCGATACCATTCGCCGACTGAAAAAATTCCTCCTCGAGCGCCACCTGCACGTGATCCTCGAGGACACCATCGCCGAAGTCCTGCCCGGCCACGGCCTGCAGACCTCCACGCGCAAGCTGCTGGGCGAGGTCTGCGACCTGGTTATCGTGGTCGGCGGCGACGGCAGCCTGCTTGGCGCTGCCCGCGCCCTGGCCCGGCACAACATCCCGGTGCTGGGCATCAACCGCGGCAACCTGGGTTTTCTCACCGACATCCGCCCCGACGAGCTGGAAGAGAAGGTCGCCGAGGTGCTCGACGGCCACTATCTGGTGGAGAACCGCTTCCTGCTGCAGGCCGAGGTGCGCCGTCACCACGAGGCCATCGGCCAAGGCGATGCGCTGAACGATGTGGTGCTGCACCCGGGCAAGTCGACGCGA
The DNA here is from genome assembly GCF_019823065.1 of Pseudomonas mosselii. NCBI lineage: Bacteria > Pseudomonadati > Pseudomonadota > Gammaproteobacteria > Pseudomonadales > Pseudomonadaceae > Pseudomonas > Pseudomonas mosselii. The sequence goes on along the minus strand of NZ_CP081966.1, from coordinate 4,260,007 downwards.
ATGATCGAGTTCGAGATCTACATCGACGGCCAGTTCGTCTGCAGCCAGAAGGCCGACGGCCTGATCGTCGCCACCCCGACCGGCTCAACCGCCTACGCGCTGTCGGCCGGCGGCCCGATCATGCACCCCAAGCTCGACGCCATCGTCATCGTGCCGATGTACCCGCACACCCTGTCGGGCCGGCCGATCGTGGTGGACGGCAACAGCGAACTGAAGATCGTCGTATCCAAGGACCTGCAGATTTACCCGCAGGTCTCCTGTGACGGGCAGAACCACTTCACCTGCGCCCCCGGCGACACCATCACGGTGAGCAAGAAGCCGCAGAAGCTGCGCCTGATCCATCCGCTGGACCACAACTACTACGAGGTCTGCCGCACCAAGCTCGGCTGGGGCAGCCGCCTGGGCGGCAGGGACGACTGATGCTTGATCCGGCGCGCAGTTTCGACATCATCGGTGACGTGCACGGCTGTGCGCTCACCCTCGAACGCTTGCTCGACGCGCTCGGCTACAAGCGTGTCGGCGGGGTCTGGCGACACCCTCGGCGCCAGGCGCTGTTCCTCGGCGACATCGTCGACCGTGGCCCGCGCATCCGCGAGGCGCTGCACATCGTCCACGACATGGTCGAGGCCGGCCAAGCCTTCTGCATCATGGGCAACCACGAGTACAACGCCCTGGGCTGGGTCACCCCGGCACTGCCCGGCAGTGGCAAGGCCTTCGTGCGCGAGCACACCCCGCGCCATGCCCGGCTGATCGACGAGACCCTCACCCAGTTCGCCCAGCACCCCGGCGACTGGCACGATTTCATCCAGTGGTTCTATGAACTGCCGCTGTTCGTCGACGCCGGGCGCTTCCGCCTGGTGCACGCCTGCTGGGACCCTCGGCTGATCGAGCCGCTGCGCCAGCAGTACCCCACGGGCCGCATCGACGAGCACTTTGTGCAGGCGTCTGCGGTGTCCGGCAGTTTCGCTGCCACGGTGTGCAACCGCCTGCTGCGCGGTACCGACATGCGGCTGCCGGACGGCCTGACGCTTACCGGCGGCGACGGCCTGACCCGCGCTTTCTTCCGCACCAAGTTCTGGGAGGAAGACCCGCAGACCTACGGCGACATCGTCTTCCAGCCCGACGCGCTACCCGACGAGGTGGCCCGCACGCCCCTCAGCCACAGTCAGAAGAACGCCCTGCTGCGCTACGACGAGGACGAGCCACTGCTATTCGTTGGCCACTACTGGCGCAGCGGACGTCCGGCGCCGATTCGCGCCAACCTGGCCTGCCTGGACTACAGCGCCGTGCTCTACGGCAAGCTGGCGGCCTACCGCCTGGATGATGAAACGCGCATCGACCCGCACAAGTTCGTCTGGGTCGACGTCGACCGTCCGCAGGCCAGCCAATGAACGTGATCGAAGTACTGCGCCTGCCGTTGGCGGTCGACCTGAGCGGTTTCGTCGCCTTGCTGCGCCGCCTGCAGGTGCCGCACCGGGTGGTGGAGGAGGGCGAGGAACAGGTGCTGTGGGCGCCGCCGGCCATGGCCGGGGATGTGCTCGAGTTGTACCGGCGTTTCCCGGACGGCAATGCCGATCTGCAGGCAATGCCCGAACCCGTGGAAGTCGCTCCGGCGCAGCCTTCGCTGAAGGAGCAGGTCCTGGCCTGCAAGGTCACCGCCGCGATACTGATCCTGAGCGTGGTGGTCGCCGCCGTGACCGGCCTGGGCGACAACCTCTCGACCATCGGCTGGTTCACCTTCCTGTCGTTCAAGGTGCAGGGCGACTACCTGTACTTCACCCCGTTGCTCCAGGGGCTGGCCGAAGGCCAGTTGTGGCGCCTGGTGTCGCCGATGCTGCTGCACTTCGGCGTGCTGCACCTGGCAATGAACGGCCTGTGGTATTGGGAGCTGGGCAAGCGCATCGAGCTGCGCCAGGGCCCGTGGATGCTGTTGGGCCTGACCTTGCTGTTCAGCCTGGTGTCCAACCTGGCCCAGCATTTCACCAGCGGCCCGAGCCTGTTCGGTGGCTTGTCCGGGGTGCTCTACGGCTTGCTCGGGCATGTCTGGCTGTACCAGTGGCTGGCGCCCAATCCGCAGTTCAACCTGCCCAAAGGCGTTCTGGTGATGATGCTGATCTGGCTGGTGATCTGCCTGAGCGGCGTGGTCGGGCAGCTCGGCTTCGGCCAGATCGCCAACGCCGCTCATGTCGGCGGGTTGCTCATCGGATGCCTTACAGGGCTCTTGGGTGGCGCGCTGGCCCGGCGTAAACTGTCCGCCTGACTGAGGAGACAGCATGTCCACTTTCGCGCAAATGATCGAAAACATCACCCCCGAGATCTACGAGAGCCTGAAGACGGCCGTGGAGATCGGCAAATGGTCCGACGGCCGCAAGCTGACCGCCGAACAGAAGGAACTGTCACTGCAGGCGGTGATCGCCTGGGAGATGAAGAACCTCCCCGAAGAGCAGCGTACCGGCTACATGGGCCCGCAGGAGTGCGCCTCGAAGTCGGCGCCGATCGCCAACATCCTGTTCAAGTCGGACTCGGTACATTGATCGAACTCGCTCGTGGCTCTTTGAGCAAGATGGCGGTACGCCTGGACGCACCGGTCGTTCAATACAGTTTCCGCCTGGATGACGCCGAGGTGCCGGTCAATCCGCTGATCGGCCAGTCGATCCGTCTGGAATACCTCGGGGCGATCCATTGCACCCATTGCGGCAAACGCACCAAGACCAGTTTCAGCCAGGGATACTGCTACCCGTGCATGACCAAGCTGGCCCAGTGCGATGTGTGCATCATGGCCCCGGAGAAATGCCACTACGACGCAGGCACCTGCCGCGAGCCTTCGTGGGGCGAGCAGTTCTGCATGACCGACCACGTGGTGTACCTGGCCAACTCGTCGGGCATCAAGGTCGGCATCACCCGCGCCACCCAGCTGCCCACCCGCTGGCTCGACCAGGGCGCCAGCCAGGCGCTGCCGATCATGCGCGTGGCCACCCGCCAGCAATCCGGGCTGGTCGAGGACGTGCTGCGCAGCCAGGTACCGGACCGCACCAACTGGCGCGCGCTGCTCAAGGGCGATGCCGAGGTACTCGACCTGCCGGCCATCCGCGAACAGATCTTCGACGCCTGCGCCGACGGCATTCGCGGCCTGCAGGAGCGCTTCGGGTTGCAGGCCATCCAGCCGCTGCCCGACGCCGAGGTGGTGCAGATGCGCTACCCGGTCGAGGCCTACCCGAAAAAGATCGTCAGCTTCAACCTCGACAAGGACCCGGTCGTGGAAGGCACGCTGTTGGGCATCAAGGGCCAGTACCTGATCTTCGACACCGGCGTGATCAATATTCGCAAGTACACGGCCTACCAGCTGGCCGTGCTCCAGTAAAAGGATCGTCACCATGCGTACCGAACAACCGCAAGTGATCTACCTCAAGGACTATCAGGCCCCCGAGTACCTGATCGACGAGACCCACCTGACCTTCGAACTGTTCGAGGACCACAGCCTGGTCCATGCACAGCTGGTCATGCGCCGCAACCCCGAGCGCGGCGCCGGCCTGCCGCCGCTGGTGCTCGATGGCCAGCACCTGGAACTGCTGAGCGTGCAGCTGGACGACCAGGCGCTGGACGCCAACGACTACCAGCTCGACGACGACAGCCTCACCGTGCAGCCGAAGGGCGAGCGCTTCACCCTGGACACCAGCGTGAAGATCCACCCGGAGAGCAACACCGCGCTGGAAGGCCTGTACAAGTCCGGCAAGATGTTCTGCACCCAGTGCGAGGCCGAGGGCTTTCGCAAGATCACCTACTACCTCGACCGCCCCGACGTGATGAGCACCTTCACCACCACGGTGATCGCCGAGCAGCATCGCTACCCGGTGCTGTTGTCCAACGGCAACCCGGTCGGCAGCGGCCCGGGCGAGGACGGCCGCCACTGGGCGACCTGGGAAGACCCGTTCAAGAAGCCGGCCTACCTGTTCGCGCTGGTGGCCGGTGACCTCTGGTGCAAGGAAGACACGTTCGTTCGCCAGTCAGGCCGCGACGTGACCCTGCGCATCTACGTCGAGCCGGAAAACCTCGACAAGTGCGACCACGCCATGGTCAGCCTGAAGAAGTCCATGCGCTGGGACGAGGAAGTCTACGGTCGTGAGTATGACCTGGACATCTTCATGATCGTCGCGGTCAACGACTTCAACATGGGCGCCATGGAAAACAAGGGCCTGAACATCTTCAACTCCAGCTGCGTGCTGGCCCGCGCCGAGACCGCCACCGATGCCGCCCACCAGCGGGTCGAGGGCGTGGTCGCCCACGAGTACTTCCACAACTGGTCGGGCAACCGCGTGACCTGCCGCGACTGGTTCCAGCTGTCGCTCAAGGAAGGCTTCACGGTGTACCGCGACGCCGAGTTCAGCGCCGACATGAACTCGCGCACGGTCAAGCGCATCGAGGATGTCGCCTACCTGCGCACCCACCAGTTCGCCGAGGATGCCGGCCCCATGGCCCACCCGGTGCGCCCGGCGAGCTTCATCGAGATCTCCAACTTCTACACCCTGACCGTGTACGAGAAGGGCGCCGAGGTCGTGGGCATGGTCCATACCCTGCTGGGCGCCGAGAGCTTCCGCAAGGGCAGCGACCTGTACTTCGAGCGTCACGACGGTCAGGCGGTGACCACCGACGACTTCATCAAGGCCATGGAAGACGCCAACGGCGTCGACCTGACCCAGTTCAAGCGCTGGTACAGCCAGGCCGGCACGCCGCGCCTGGAAGTCAGCGAGGCCTATGACGCCGCCGCGCAGACCTACAGCCTGACCTTCCGCCAGAGCTGCCCGCAGACCCCGGACAAGGTCGAGAAACTGCCGTTCGTGATCCCGGTGGCCCTGGGCCTGCTGGACGCCGAAGGCAACGACCTGCCGCTGCGCCTGGTGGGCGAGGCGCAGGCCGTCGGCAGCAGCCGCGTGCTGTCGGTGACCGAGGCCGAGCAGACCTTCACCTTCGAGGGGATCAAGGCCAAGCCGCTGCCGTCGCTGCTGCGCGGCTTCAGCGCGCCGGTCAAGCTGAGCTTCCCGTACGACCGTGACCAGCTGATGTTCCTCATGCAGCACGACAGCGACGGCTTCAACCGCTGGGAAGCGGGCCAGCAGCTGTCGGTACAGGTGCTGCAGGAGCTGATCGGCCAGCACCAGCGGGGCGAAGCGCTCACGCTCGACCAGCGCCTGATCACTGCATTGGGCACCGTGCTCGGCAATCAGGCGCTGGACCCGGCCATGGTCGCCGAGATGCTTTCGCTGCCGGGCGAGGCGTACCTCATCGAGATCAGCCAGGTGGCCGATGTCGATGCGATCCACGCCGCCCGCGAGTTCGCCCGCCAGCAGATCGCCGAGCAGCTGTTCGACGCCCTGTGGGCGCGCTACCAGGCCAACCGCGAGGTCTCGCGCAAGACCGCCTATGTGGCCTCGGCCGAGCATTTCGCCCGCCGCAGCCTGCAGAACATCGCCCTGTCGTACCTGATGCTGACCGCCAAGGCGCCGGTGCTCGAGGCGACCCTGGAACAGTTCGAGCACTGCGACAACATGACCGAGCGCCTCACCGCCCTGGCGGTGCTGGTCAATTCGCCGTTCGAGGCCGAGCGGGCCAAGGCGCTGGAAGCCTTCGCCGAGCACTTCAAGGACAACCCGCTGGTCATGGACCAGTGGTTCAGCGTACAGGCGGCCAGCACCCTGCCGGGTGGCCTGGCGCGGGTCCAGGCGTTGATGCAGCACCCGGCCTTCACCCTGAAGAACCCGAACAAGGTGCGCGCGCTGGTCGGTGCCTTCGCCGGTCAGAACCTGGTCAACTTCCACGCCGCCGATGGTTCGGGGTACCGCTTCCTGGCGGACCTGGTGATCGAGCTCAACGCGCTGAACCCGCAGATCGCCTCGCGTCAACTCGCCCCGCTGACCCGCTGGCGCAAGTACGACGACAAGCGCCAGGCGCTGATGAAGGGCGAGCTGGAGCGGATTCTCGCGTCCGGGGCGCTGTCCAGCGATGTGTACGAGGTGGTGAGCAAGAGCCTGGCGTAAGCCTGGTAGACATTGGGGCTGCTGCGCAGCCCATCGCGACGCAAGGCGGCCCCAATTGTTCTCGTGGTTAACAAAACATAACGTCCCGCTCGTTGTGTTTCGCCGAACAACCCCGATACGATGGCTCGAAGCTATTCCAGGGCTCTGGAACAGGGTTTTCGCAGTGCCTGGCAATAGATTGACCCACCACAAGAACACAACAGGGGGCAGTCATGAGAGAGCGGCCAAGGGCACGCTACAGCCTGGCGGCCAGCGCTATGCTGGCGCTGACGCTGGGGATCGGTTCCGGGCATGTCCTGGCGGCGGTGGCCGTCGAGGAATACTCGGTGGAGTCGGCCAAGGCCAGCCAGAGCCTGCTGATCGGCGCCACCCACGCCGGGCAGCGCCTGGTGGTGGTCGGTGATCGCGGCCACATCCTGTTCTCCGACGACCAGGGCAAGACCTGGACCCAGGCCCGGGTCCCCACCCGGCAACTGCTCACCGCCGTGTTCTTCCTCGACGACAAGCGCGGCTGGGCCGTCGGCCATGACGCGCAGATCCTCGCCAGCAGCGACGGCGGCGCGACCTGGAGCAAGCAGTTCGAAGACCTGTCCCGCGAAGCCCCCTTGCTCGATGTGCGTTTCCTCGACCCGCAGCACGGCTTCGCCGTGGGCGCCTACGGTGCCTTGCTGGAAACCCTCGATGGCGGCCAGCACTGGCAGGATGTCGCCGAGCGTCTGGACAACCCCGACCAGTTGCACCTCAACGCCATCACTCTGGTGAAGGACGCCGGCCTGTTCATCGTCGGCGAGCAGGGCGGCATGTTTCGCTCCAGCGACGCCGGCCAGAGCTGGACCAAGGTCCAAGGCCCCTACGAGGGCTCGCTGTTCGGCGTGATCGGCACCGCCCAGCCCAACACCCTGCTGGCCTTCGGTCTGCGCGGCAACCTGTTCCGCTCCACCGACTTCGGCGACAGCTGGCAGCCGATCGAGCTCAAGGCCGAGCGCGGCCCGCTCGAATTCGGCCTGGCAAGCGCTACGCTTCTCGAAGACGGCAGCCTGGTGCTGGTCGGCAACGGCGGCAGCGTGCTGCGCAGCCATGATGACGGGCAGACTTTCAGCGTGCGCAACCGCGCCGATCGCATCGCCCTGTCGGGCGTCAGCGGCCTGGGCGGTGGCGGTCTGCTGCTGGTCGGGCAAGGGGGCGTGCACCTGGCCTCGGCCGACGGTACCCAGGAGGCGCGTCCATGACCAGCCGGGAGAGTTTCGACATGCAGCACAAGGACAAGGCCACCCTGCTGGAACGCCTGATCTTCAACAACCGTCCCATTGTCATCGCCATCTGCGTGCTGGTGAGCATCTTCCTGTTCTGGCAGGCCACGCAGATTCGCCCGTCCACCAGCTTCGAGAAGATGATTCCGCTGCAACATCCGTTCATCGAACAGATGCTCGAGCACCGCAACGACCTGGCCAACCTCGGCAACACCGTGCGTGTGTCGGTGGAGTCGACCAAGGGTGACATCTTCGACAAGGACTATATGGAGACCCTGCGTCAGATCCATGACGAGGTGTTCTACATCCCCGGCGTCGACCGCGCCGGCCTCAAGTCGCTGTGGAGCCCCAGCGTGCGCTGGAGCGAGGTCACCGAAGAAGGCTTTTCCGGCGGCGAGGTGATTCCCAACACCTACAACGGCTCCCAGGACAGCCTCGACACGCTGCGCGACAACGTGCTCAAGTCCGGCCAGGTCGGGCGCCTGGTGGCCAACAACTTCAAGTCCAGCATCATCGACATCCCGCTGCTGGAAAGCTACCCCGACCCGCAGGACCCGGGGCGCCAGGTCAAGCTCGACTACCAGCAGTTCTCGCACCAGCTGGAAGAGAAGATCCGCGACAAGTTCCAGGCGCAGAACCCCAACGTTAAGATCCATATCGTCGGCTTCGCCAAGAAGGTCGGCGACCTGATCGACGGCCTGGTGATGGTGGCGATGTTCTTCGGCGTGGCGCTGGTGATTACCTGGGCGCTGTTGTACTGGTTCACCTGGTGCATCCGCAGCACCATCGCCGTGCTCATCACCACCCTGGTGGCGGTGGTCTGGCAGTTGGGGTTGATGCATGCGGTGGGCTTTGGCCTGGACCCGTACTCGATGCTGGTGCCGTTCCTGATTTTCGCCATCGGCATCTCGCACGGGGTGCAGAAGATCAACGGCATCGCCCTGCAGTCCAGCGACGCCGACAACGCCCTGACCGCGGCGCGGCGCACCTTCCGCCAGTTGTTCCTGCCGGGGATGATCGCCATCCTCGCCGACGCCGTGGGCTTCATCACCTTGCTGATCATCGACATCGGGGTGATCCGCGAGCTGGCCATCGGCGCCTCGATCGGCGTGGCGGTGATCGTCTTCACCAACCTGATCCTGCTGCCGGTGGCGATCAGCTACGTCGGCATCAGCCAGAAGGCCATCGCCCGCAGCAAGAAGGACGCCACCCGCGAGCACCCGTTCTGGCGCCTGTTGTCCAACTTCGCCAGTGCCAAGGTAGCGCCGGTGTCGGTGGTACTGGCGCTGCTGGCCTTCGTCGGCGGCCTCTGGTACAGCCAGAACCTGAAGATCGGCGACCTCGACCAGGGCGCGCCGGAGCTGCGCCCGGACTCGCGCTACAACCAGGACAACAGCTTCATCATCAGCAACTACTCGACCAGTTCCGACGTGCTGGTGATCATGGTCAAGACCCCGGCCGAGAGCTGCTCGATCCACTCGACCATGGCGCCGATCGACGAGTTGATGTGGACCATGGACAACACCCCGGGGGTGCAGTCGACCATCTCCCTGGTGACCGTGTCGAAACAGGTCATCAAGGGCATGAACGAGGGCAGCCTGAAATGGGAGACCCTGTCGCGTAACCCGGACATCCTCAACAACTCCATCGCCCGCGCCGACGGCCTGTACAACGCCGACTGCTCGCTGGCGCCGGTGCTGGTGTTCCTCAACGACCACAAGGCCGAGACCCTGGAGCGGGTCACCGCCGCGGCCAAGGCCTTTGCCGACAGCCACAACAAGGAAGGCCTGCAGTTCCTCCTGGCGGCGGGTAACGCCGGCATCGAGGCGGCCACCAACGAGGTGATCAAGTCGGCCGAGCTGACCATCCTCATCCTGGTCTATATCTGCGTGGCGGTGATGTGCATGATCACCTTCCGCTCGTTCGCCGCGACGCTGTGCATCGTCCTGCCGCTGGTGCTGACCTCGGTGCTGGGCAACGCTTTGATGGCGTTCATGGGCATCGGCGTGAAGGTTGCCACGTTGCCAGTGGTGGCGCTGGGCGTGGGCATCGGCGTGGACTACGGCATCTACATCTACAGCCGCCTGGAGAGCTTCCTGCGTGCCGGCCTGCCGTTGCAGGAGGCCTACTACGAGACCCTGCGTTCCACCGGCAAGGCGGTGCTGTTCACCGGCCTGTGCCTGGCCATCGGCGTGTGCACCTGGATCTTCTCGGCCATCAAGTTCCAGGCCGACATGGGCCTGATGCTGACCTTCATGCTGCTGTGGAACATGTTCGGCGCCCTGTGGCTGCTGCCGGCGCTGGCGCGGTTCCTGATCAAGCCGGAGAAACTGGCGGGCAAGGAGGGTGGCTCGATCTTCGCTCACTGACCTGGGCCTGATCGCGGGGCAAGCCCGCTCCCACTACCTACATGGCGTGGGAGCGGGCTTGCCCCGCGATGCGTATAATGGCGGCCATTTTCTCAATCGGTGCCTCCATGACCACCCTCGCCACCGCCCTCGCATCCTGCGACATGCTCCTGATCGATGGCCTGCACGCCTTCGACTTCACCTTCGACGCATCCGGCCTCACCATCAAATGCATGGACGGCCGCCAGCTGCGTCGCTGGTCCTTCACCCCCGACCAGGTCGCCGCCGCCACCGGCGCGGGCGACGACTGGAGCCTGGCCAGTGACGAAGGCGAGCATCGTCTAGTCTGTATGAGTGCTTTTCGTGCCCCGGATGAAGAAGACGATGAACAGGAAATGGACCCACCTGCTGAGCGCTAGCCTCATGGCGTTTTCAGTCAACGCCCAGGCCGCCACGTTGCTGGTGGGCAGCTACACCGACAATGGCAGCGAAGGGATCTACCGCTACGACTTCGACGCCCGCACCGGTCAGATCGACGCCACGCCCCGGCAGGTGGTCAAGAGCGTCAGCCCTTCGTGGCTGGTGCTGTCCGCCGACCGGCGCCAGTTGTTCGCGGTCAATGAAACACCCAAGGGCCAGGTCAGCGGTTTCTCGCTGGGCAAGCAGGGCGAGATCAAGCTGCTGAACCAGGTGCCCAGCGAGGGTGACGAGCCGACCCACGCCAGCCTCAGCCACGACCAGCGCTACCTGTTCGTCGCCAACTACGCCGTAGCCCCCGACCCCGGTGGCAGCCTGGTGGTGATCCCGGTGGCTCGCGACGGCAAGCTCAAGCCGGTGGTGCAGCAGGCCCGGCATGCGCCGAGCCAGGTCAATCCCGAGCGCCAGGCCGGTGCCCATGTGCATTCGCTGGTGCTGTCGCCCGATGGCCGCCACCTGTACGCCAGCGATCTGGGCGCCGACAAGGTGTTCATCTACCGCTATGACGGCGCCAGCCCCGAGCATCCGCTGAGCCCGGCGATCCCGCCCTCGGTGACACTGCCACCAGGTAGCGGCCCACGTCACCTGCTGTTCGACGCAAAGGGCCGGCATGCCTACCTGACCCTGGAGATGAGCGCCGAGGTGGTGGTGTTCGATGTGCAGGACGGCGCGCTGACCGAGCGCCAGCGCCTGCCGCTGACCGAAAGCAAGGACTTCGCGGCGAAGGCCGCGGGCGGCCTGCACCTGTCGGCCGATGGGCGTTTCCTCTATGTCAGCAATCGTGGCACGGCCAACGAGATCGTGGTGTATGCCGTGGGCAAGGACGATGGCCGGCTCACCCTGCTGCAGCGCCGTTCGGTGGAAGGCGACCATCCCCGGGAGTTTGCCCTCGACCCGGATGGCAACTACCTGCTGGTGGCGAACCAGAAGAGCAACCAGATCGTGGTCATGCGCCGCGACCCGCGCAGCGGCAAGTTGGGGGATACGGTGCAGAAACTGCCCCAGCAGGCGCCTTCGGACCTCAAGTTTCTGGAGTGATCATCCTCCGCCGGGTTGTCTCGCCCCCTGTGGGAGCGGCCTTGCGTCGCGAATGGGCTGCGTAACAGCCCCAGAATTTCAGCGTTGACGCAAGAATCGCCGGGGCCGCTGTGCGGCCCTTTCGCGACGCAAGGCCGCTCCCACAGGGGGGCTTCCAATTATCGATAGGCGTGATAATCGCTACTGCTGCAATGAATTTCAGTGGTCGAGTCCATCGGCGTAAGTTTTGACCCAAGGCCCCCGACGGGCCAACGTCAACCACCGAAGTCGAGGTCAGCCCACATGAACTTCAATCTCTTCCCGGTCATCGCCGCTTCCGCCATCTCCGCCTCCGTCGTACTGCCGGCCCACGCCCAGCTGGAGCAAAGCGCCAAGGCGTCCAACACCCACAGCTACACCCAGAAATACCTGCAGCAGAGCGCGCATTTCCACGCCGCCCTGAGCAAGCATGCCAATTGAGTGTGTAAAGCCATTGGTAATAGCACAACGCCATGTGATTTAATTTGACGCTAAATTTTTGACTCGCCAAAGGGGCAGAGCATGATGTGGCGTATCACGGCGGTAGTGCTGTTGTTGATGTCCGCGCCGATCCTGGCGCTTTGAGCGACACGCTGTCTCACTTGGCCATCACGGCCTTGAACAGCGGCGATGCCAGCCAGCCCTGCAACCAGCTGCGCAACCGCGGATAAGCCGCCTCGGTGAACCATTCGGGTTCGACCCCGGCAAACTGGCGCATCAGGGGCAGCAAGGCGGCGTCGGCCAGGCTTGGGTGAGCGGCCAGCAGATAGGGTCTGCCTTCGAGCAGACGTTCCAGCTCGGCCAGCCAAGGCTCGGCTTGGGCGCGGTAGTGCGCCCGGGTGTGCTCGGGGTAGCGCTCGGCGTACTTGTACAAGTTCACTTGCGCCTTGAAGGTGCCATCGTTGCGCGCGATCAGCGTTTCGGCCTGCCGCGCGGCGGCGGGGTCTGCCTGCAGGCGCCAGTCCTCGGGGTCATGTCGGGCCAGCGCCCAGCGCATGATGTCCAGGCTTTCCTCCAGCACCGCATCCCCGGTATCGAGCACCGGCACCGTGCCCTTGGGCGACAGTGCCAGCAGCTCGGCCGGCTTTTCCTTCATCTTCACCTCGTGGACCTGTACGTCGCAGCCGGCGTAGCGCAGTGCCAGGCGCGCGCGCATGGCCCAGGGGCAGCGGCGGAACGAGTAGAGGATCACCCGCACACCTGCACGTCGCTCAGGCCATTGCCCTGGCGGCGCACCTGGATCTGCACCGGAATGCGCTCGTGCATCTCCTGCACGTGGGAGATCACCGCCACCTTGCGCCCCTGGGCCTGCAGGCCGTCGAGGGCGTCCATGGCCAGTTGCAGCGACTCGGGGTCGAGGCTGCCGAAGCCTTCGTCGATGAACAGCGATTCGATACGCAGGGTGCTCGACGCCATGGATGCCAGGCCCAGGGCCAGGGCCAGCGACACCAGGAAGGTCTCGCCGCCCGACAGCGAATGCACCGAACGCAGCTCGTCGCCCATCTCGGTGTCCAGCACCAGCAGGCCCAGGGCGCTGCCGCCGCGCTTGAGGCGATATCGCCGGGCCAGCTGGCGCAACTGGCTGTTGGCGTGGTGCAGCAGCAGGTCGAGGTTGTAGCCCTGGGCAATCTTGCGGAACACATCGCCCGAGGCCGAGCCGATCAATGCATTCAGGCGTGCCCAACGTTGCCATTGCTGGTAGGCCTGGTCGATCTGTTCGGCCAGGGCCTGGCTGGCCTGTTGCCGGCGCTGGTCCTCGGCTTGTTGGGCGCGCAGCTCAGCGCATTGCTGCTCCTGGGCTGACAGCTGCACGGCCAGCTCGGCGAGGGCGGTTTCCAGCGCTTCGACGGACAGTTCGCCGTGGGCTTGTGCGGTGTGTTGCTGCAGTTGCTGTTCACGCTCCCCTAGCAACACGCGGCCTTGCTCGACAGCTTTTTCCGCGGCCTGCAGGCGTTGGCGCAGCTCGCCCACCTGGCTGTCGTCGATGGCCAGCAGGCGGTCGAGGCCGGCGTCGTCCAGTTCCGGGTGTTCGCTGCGCCACTGGGCGATTTCGCCCTGCAGCTGCTGGTGCTCCTGCTCCAGTGCCTGTTGGCGCTGCTGGTTGGCCTTGAGTTCGCCGGCCAGTTGCACACCTTGTGTGTGCAGCGCCTGCAATTGCCGGGCGCTGTCTGCCTCGGCGGCGCGGGCCTGCTCCAGCTGGGTGTCCATGTGCTGCTGCCAGGCTTCGGCGCTGGGCTGATCGCCGAGCAGTTCGCCCAGGGTGGCCTGGGCCTGGCGGCGTTGTTCGTCCAGCACGGCAAGCTTCTGTTGCAGCTGTTGCTGGCTGTGCAGGCGCGCCTGTTGCTGATCGCGCTGTTTGTCCAGCTGGACCTGGCGAGCCTGCTGTTCTTCCTGCTCGTCCTTGCGCAGGTCGAGTTGCTGACGGCGTTGGGCAATCTGCTGGTCGAGGCCGAGGAACGCATTGGCCGGGTCGTCGCGCAGGGCCTGGAGAATGTCCGGGGGCAGCACGCTTTCGAGACTTTCGAGGGCCTGCGCGAGTTGCTGCTCGTCGGCGGCCAGGGCCTGGTGCTGCTGGTCAAGGTGGCGCTGGGCCTGTTGCTGTGCTTCGCCTGCGGCCTGCAATTGCTGGGTGAGGCGCGCGGCGTCCTTTTGCAGGGCGAGCAGGGCGCCCTGGCGTTTCTCGTCGCGGTCGATCTCGTCGCCGAGGCGGCGCAACTGGCCGTCGAGCCACTTGCCCCGGCCGCTGTCGTCCTGCGGCGCCAGCGCTGGCCACAAGGCATGGGCCTGGACCTGCTCGAGGACGGGCTGCAGCTGCTCGCCCAACTGCTGCTGTTGCTGCTGGTAATCCTTGAGCTGGGCGTTGACCACGCCCAGCTGGGTGCGCAGCTCCACCAACCGGGTATTGAGCTGTTCGACCTGCTGCTGCGCCGCCGCTTCCTCGGCCTGGTCGTGGCGCCCGAGGCTGTGCAGCAACGCTTCGGGCTGATGGAACGGATGCTCGGCGCTGCCGCACACCGGGCAGGGCTCGCCATCGCGCAGCTGGGCGCGCAGTTCCTCGACGCTGGTGTTGCGGGCCAGGCGCTGGCGCTCGAGCAACTGGCGGGTCAGGGTCAGCGCCTGCTCGGCGCCCTCCAGTTCGGCCTTGGCCGCCGTGCCTTCACCGATCAGTTGCTGGCGTTGCTGCATGGCCAATTGTTGGCGCTCGCGCAGCGCATCGAGGCCGTTGCGCAGTTCCATTTCGCGGCCATGCAGGCGCGACAGCTCCTCGACCGCGCGTTGCTGCTTACGGTTGTCCTGGAGCATGGCGCCGAGCAGGTCGATCTGCTCGGCCAGCGCCTGGGGTTCGGCCCCGGCCTCGCGGAACAGCAACTCGAAATGCTCGCGCTGGGCTTGCAGTTGGGCGTTGGCCTGACTGGCTTGGGCCTGCAGGCCGGGCAGCTCTTCGCGGCCCTTGGCCAGGCGGCCGCCGATCAGCATCACCTGTTTGAGCTGCGGCAGGTAGGCTTGCCAGGCGTCGGCCAGGCTGCCGAGTGCTTCGCTCTCGGCCAGGGCGCTGTCGATCCGAGCCAGTTGTTGCAGGCTGCGCTGCTGGCTGTCCTCCAGCTGCAGCAGTTGCTGCTGGGCTGTACCGACTTCCTGTTCGACCCGGGTGCAGGCTTCACGTTGCTCGGCAAGCTCCTTGTCCAGGCGCGCCAGGTCGCCCTGGGCAGCAAAGGCCTGGCGCAGGCGCGGGGCGTTTTCGCCGTGCAGGGCCTGGTGCTCGATCAGGTGCTGGCGGGCCGTTTCCAGGGCCAGCTGCAGCGCGTCGGTGTGTTGCTGCAGTTCGGTGTGCTGGCGCTGTTGCTGGTCGATATCGGCCAGTACCGGGGCCAGTTGCGCGGCCAGGTGCTGCTGACGGTGGAACTGGTGGCGCTGGGGCGCCAGGCGTTCCAGGCGTTGCAGGTCGACGCGCTGTTCGGCCAGTTGTTGCCACTCGTGTTCCGCGTTTTGCAGGGCCGTGCCGGCTTCACTGTGCAGCGCCTGCAGGCGCTGCTGTTCGGCAAACCAGGTGCGCTGCTGTTCCAGCTGGCGCTGGCGCGCCTGTTCGGCCTTGAGCTGCTGCTGGGCCTGTTCCAGTGCCTGGTCGAGGGCGGCGCGGGCTTCGGCTTCCATTGGCAGCAGGTGCTCGGCCTGCTTCTTCAGGTCGTTGTGAACCTCGCCGGTTTCCCGCGCCTTGCTGAAGGCGCGTTGGCCCAGGCGGGTGTAGATTGCGGTGTTGGTGAGTTTTTCCAGCAGTTCGCTGCGCTCACGGTCGTCGGTCTTGAGGAAGGCACCGAATTCGCTCTGGGCCAGCATCACCGCGCGGGTGAACTGCTCGAAGTTCAGGCCCAGGCGCGCCTCGACCAGTTGCTTGTATTCGTTCTTGCCGCTGCCCAGCAGTTGCTCGCTGTCCAGGTCGTAGAGGCTCTGGCGGCTGTTCTGCAGTTTGCCGGTGGCCTTTTCGCGAGCGCGGTTGGCTTCCCAGCGGGCGCGGTAGCGGCCGCCGTCGATGCCGACGAAATCGACCTCGGCGAAGCCGCTGCCAGTGCCGCGACGCAGCAGGTTGCGCGGATCCGAGGTGGGGATCTCGCCATCGGCGTCCGGGACCTTGGCTTCCCGGGCGATGTCGTTCAAGCGCGGCACGCTGCCGAACAGCGCCAGGCACAGGGCGTCGAGCAGGGTGCTCTTGCCGGCGCCGGTGGGGCCGGTGATGGCGAACAGGCCGGCGCTGGCCAGGGGCTCGGCGGTGAAGTCGATATCGATCGGGCCGGCCAGCGAGGCCAGGTTCTTCAGGCGGATGGCGAGGATCTTCATGCCTGCTCCTCCTCTTGCAGGACGTCCTGCAGCAATTCGGCGAAATCGGCCAGGGCCTGGTCGTCGGCGGGGTTGCCATAGGCCTGCTCCCAGGCACGGCCGAACAGGTCCTGCGGGGTCATCTGGGCCAGCTCGACGAAGGCGTGCTCGTCGTCCTCGGCGCGGCCGCTGCCGGCGTATTCGGCGCTGATGCGCACCAGGCGCACGGCCTTGCCCTGCAGGGCGCCTTCGATCTGCTGGCGCAGGTCGGGCTGCGGCTCGTCCAGGCGCACCCGCACTTCCAGCCAGGGCTGGCGGTTGGGGTCTTCGAGCAGGTCGATCACCGGCAGTTGCCCGAGCTGTTCGAGCAATTCGCCCAGCGGCGCCGGCCCGACCCGTTGCAGGGCCACCGCGCGGGGCACCGGACGCGGCTCGACACTGACCAGCTCGGCACCGTCCAGCTCCACCTCCAGGACCTGGTGCGGGTAGTTGATCTCGGCGAACGACAACGGGATCGGCGCGCCGCTGTAGCGGATACGGTTTTCGCGGTTGACCTTCTGCGGCTTGTGCAGGTGGCCGAGGGCGACATAGCTGATGGCCTTGTCGAACAGCCTGGCCGGCAAGGCCTCGGCGTTGCCGATGATCAGGCTGCGCTCGGAGTCTTCCGAGATGCTGCCGCCGGCCATGTGCGCGTGGCTGATGGCGACCAGTGCCTGGTCTTTCTTGCGCTTCTTCTGCGCCGCGGCGATCAGTTGCTCATGGACCTGGTTGATGCCCTGCAGGTAGTCGTCCCCCAGCGCGGGGCCGGTGACTTCGGCGGGGCGCAGGAAGGGCAGGGCCAGGCACCAGGCGCCGACCTTGCCACGGGCGTTGGTCAACGGGATCAGCAGTCGCTCGGTGTCCAGCTGGCCCTCGTCTAGCCAGTGCACCCGGCCCAGGGCGTGGGTGCGCAGGCGGCGCATCAGTGGCGCCGGCAGCTCGATGCGCGAGCCGGAGTCGTGGTTGCCAGCGATCATCACGATATCCAGCTTGGGCTGTTGCTCGTGGGCCTGGACAATGAAGTCGTAGAGACGCTCCTGGGCTTTGACCGGCGGGTTGACCGTGTCGAAGATGTCGCCGGCGATCAGCAGCGCGTCGGGTTGGCGCAGGCGCAGCTGGCCGAGCAGCCAGTCAATGAAACAGGCGTGTTCGAAATCGCGTTCCTGGCCATGCAGGCTCTGGCCCAGGTGCCAGTCGGAGGTGTGAAACAGACGCATGGAAGATCCGTTGGGTGAGCGGCAGGGGGCGTTTGGATTAGGGCGCTATGGTAACTCATCGCGGGGCCGTGGGAGCGGGCTTGCCCCGCGATGAGGCTACTTGGGATACAGCGGCGGCAAGCTGCCGGCTTCGCCCGACGGCGCCAGCACCTGCTCGGCCGGCGGAATCGCGCCAATCGCGCGCCACAGCTCGTCGCCGTGCCAGTATTGCCCGCTCTCGCTGTACAACGCGCCATTCAACCCATCCAGCGCATCGGACAACGGCACGAAGCGCGCCGCCATCTCGGCCAGGGTTTCCGGCTGCTGCCGGGCCCAGGCGTCCAGCGCCTGGCGGGTGGCCTGCGGGTCGTTGGCCTGGCAGGCGCGCTTGAGGTCATCGAGCAGCGTGCGCGGGCTCGGGCCGGTCTGTGCCGCGCGCAGCACCGCCGGTTGCGAGCGGGCCCGCCACCACAGGGTGAAGCCGAGCAGGGTGGTCAGGGCCAGGACCAGCGTGGCCAGTTGCCAGGGCCAGAGCGGGCCGGGGCTCAGGTTGCCGTCGCCGGCCGGGGTGTCGGCGCTCAGCGCCGGGTTGTCCTGCACGTTCAGGGTGCGGGCCGGCAGGCTGCTGTGCTCCAGATGGTCTTCGCGGGTGTTCCACCAGGTCACCTCCAGCGCCGGCAAGGCCAGCTCGCCAGCGTGGGTCGGCACCAGCGCCTCGCGCTCTTCGCGATTGGCGACCATGCCGCGCTCGCCGATCTCGTTGCGCAGCAGCGGCTGGTCGGGGTAGCGGCGCAGACCGGCGGCTTCGGTGGCCGGCAGTGGCGGCAACTGGGTGCTCGACAGGCCCTCGGCGCGCACGGTGATGTTGCGCGTGAGCGAGTCGCCGATCTGCGTCGGCTGGCGCTCCGGGTCGGGGTTCCAGTGTTCTTCCAGGGTCAGGCTGCGGGCCGGCAGCCAAGGGCGGTCGGCTGGGTAGCTGGCCGGGATCGGCTTGACCGTCAGACGCAGCGGCAGCGAGCTGACCTGCACCTGGCGACCGACCCGCGGCGTGCCGGCCGGTTGTTCGCCATTGTCGGCGGCGGTGGCGGTGAAGCGCAGCGGCGGCACTTCAAGGCTACCGCTCTGTTGCGGATAGATCGCATAACGGGTCTCAATCACCCCGTGACGCACGCCGTTGATGTCCTTCTCGTAGGTGCGCGACTCGCCCAGCGGGTCGACCTTGGCGTTTTCCAGCTGCAGTGGGCTGAGGCTGCTGTCGTCGTACAGCGCCACCGAATGGTAGATGCGCAGGGTCAGCACGGCCTGGGCCTGGACATAGACCTCGCTGCTGTCCAGGGTGGCCTCGACGAACACCTGCGCAGCCGCGTCCGGGCGCTGGCTGTCGGCCTGCTGCACCTGCAGTTCGATGGCCTGGCTGCGCGATTGGCCCAGCTGCAGCTCGGGAATGCGCAGGCTGCCGCTGCGCCGGGGCAGCAGGGTGATGATCCAGCGGGTGCTGGCGCGGGTTTCGCCGTCCAGGGTATGCAAGCTGTTGAGCTGGCGCGTGCCGCGCACCTCGAAGTCGGGCTCGAGGGAGCGCAGGTCGGGCTTGCCGAACTGGGTGACGTCCTGACTCTCGAGGGTGAGTTCCAGGGTTTCGCCGGCTTCCAGGCGCGTGCGGTCGACGCTGGCCTGCAGGATCGGTTCGGCCTGGGCCGCGAGGCTCCACAGCAGGCCTAGGAGAAAGACGCCGAGGCGACTCATCGTGGGGTTTCCTGATGCAATTGCTGTTCGTACCAGAATTTGCGCCGCAGCAGTTCCGCCGGGTTGTCGGGGATCTCCCGCAGCCATTGCTCCAGGGCCTGGCGCTGTTCGGCGTCGAGGCTGGTGGAGAGCGGCCGCTGGGGCGGCTGGGTGAGGCTGTCGTCATCGCCGCCGGCAGCGCCGGGCGGGGCCTGGGTGTTGCCCTGGCTGTCGCCGTTCTGCTGGCCCTGGGCCTGTTCGTCGCTGCCTGGCGTGCCCTGGGCCTGGCTGCTGGTCGAGCTGCTGTTGCCTTCGGTTTCGCTGCCGGGTGTGCCTTGGGCATCGGCGTTGTTCGGTTGGGTCTCGGCGCTGGCCTGGCGTTGTTGCAACAGTTGCTGGACCAGGGCCTGGTTGTCCAGTGCCGCCTTCAGGTCGGGTTGGCGTTCCAGGGCCTGTTCATAGGCGTCCAGCGCCGCCTCCAGTTCCCCGGCGCGGGCCAGGGCATTACCCCGATTGTAGTGGGCGGCCGCTGTGCCGGCCTGGGCGAAGGCGGCGGCGGCGCCTTCGAAATCGCCGGCCTGGTACAGGGCCATGCCGCGCCACTGGCTGTCCTCGAAGTGGTGGGCCGCCTGGGCCGGGCGTTGCCGCTCCAGCAGGCGCTGGCCCTGCTGGTCGGGGCGCAGCCACAGGTCATTGAATTCGAAGGCCTGGCTCGGTTGCGGCAAGGCCAGCAGCAGCGGCAGGCAGAACAACCAGCCGCGCCGGCCAGCGCAGGCGGCTAGCAGCAGCAGGGGCAACAGCAGCCAGTAGCCCTGGTCGGCCCAGCTGTCCAGTTGCAGGGTCTGGCCATCGTTGTGCAACAGTCGCGGGTTGTCGAACAAGCCCAGGCCGCGCAGGTCGAGGTCGTCGATGCGGGCATGGCGGTAGCGCCCGCCGGTCGAGCCGATGAAGCTTTTCAGCGAGGCGCTGTCCAGGCGTGGCAGGAGGATGCCGCCCTGGTCGTCCTTCAGGTACTCGCCGTTGGCCTGACGTACCGGTGCACCCTCGGCGCTGCCGACGCCCAGCATCAGCAGGTTTGGGCCCTGGCGCCCGAGGGCCTGTCGAATGCCTTCGCGCTCCGGTTCACTCAGCGACGAGCCGATCAGTAGCAGGCGGCCCTGGCCCAGGCCGCTCTGGGCGAGCAGGGCCAGGCCCTTGTGCACGGCGAGGTCGGCACGCTGGCCGGGCTGCGGCATGATCGACGGGTCGACGGCCTCAAGCAGATTGCGCGTGGTGCCCAGGTCATCGGATAGCGGCACCAGGGTGTGGGCGGAGCCTGCGTAGACGATCAGCGCGGTCTGGCTGTCGCGACGGTGCTCAAGCAGGTCGAGGATCTTGCGCCGGGCCTGTTCCAGGCGGTTCGGCGTGCTGTCCTCGGCGAGCATCTGCGGCGTCAGTTCGAGCAGGATCACCAGCGGGTCGGCCGGGCGTTGGCGGGTTTCTTCCAGGCGTTGCCAACTCGGCCCGAGCAGGGCCAGGACGATCAGCAGCCAGGCCAGGCCCAGGGCGATCCACGGCAGCTTGCTGGTGCTGCCGCTGCCACCGCCAAGCAAGACCGCGTGGAACGGCTGCGGCAGGATCAACTGCCAGCGCCCGGCGCGCTTGCGCCGATGCCAGAGCTTGAACAGCAGCCAGCCGAGCAGGGGCAGCACCAGCAGCCAGAGCGGGCGCAGCCATTGGGGCCAGAGTTCGATCATCGCCGCCTCCTCAGGCGCAGGCGCTTGAGGCGCTGGCGCCATTCCGGGTGGGGCTGCAGGAAGCGTGGCTTGCGCAGCAGGCGTTGCAGCAGGTTGTCCGGCCACTGCACGGCCACCACCAGCAGCACGCTGAGCAGCAGCGCCAGGGCCAGCGGCCAGGCGTACAGCGCGTGGGCGGTGCGCGCCTGGGTCGGCTGCTGGGCCACCGGTTCCAGTTGGTCAAGGGTGTCGCCGATGGCGTTCAGCTCGGCGCCGTCGTGGGCGCGGAAGTAGCTGCCGTGGGTAATTTCGGCGATTTCCTTGAGCGAGGCTTCGTCCAGGTCCAGGCTCGGGTTCAGCCCGAGCAGGCCCGGCGTGCCGCTGGCCTCAGGGTTGGCACCGATGCCGATGGTGTAGATGCGCACGCCTTCCTGGGCGGCCAGGCGGGCGGCGGTCAGTGGGTGGATCTGCCCGCCGTTGTTGGCGCCATCGGTGATCAGGATCAGCACCCGACTTTGCGCCGGGCGCTGGCGCAGACGCTTGACCGCCAGGCCGATGGCGTCGCCGATGGCGGTGTTCTTGCCGGCGATGCCGATCTGCGCCTCGTCGAGGAAGGTGCGCACGGTACGCCGGTCGAAGGTCAGCGGGGCCTGCAGGTAGGCCTGGCTGCCGAACAGGATCAGGCCGACGCGGTCGCCCTGGCGGTCCTGGAGGAAGTCGCCCATCAGCGCCTTGACCAGGTCCAGACGGCTGATCTCGTCGTCCTTCCACTGCATGTCGGGGAAGTCCATGGAGCCCGACACATCCACTGCCACCAGCAGGTCGCGGCCACTGGCCGACACCGGCAGCGGATCGCCCAGCCACTGTGGGCGGGCGGCGGCCAGCAACAGCAGTAGCCAGATCAGGATGAACGGCGCCTGCTGGCGCCAGGTTGGCAGGTTCAGCCGCGCGCGGCGCCCGGCCAGGCCTTCGAGTTCGTCGAGAAAGCCCACCTTGAGCACCGGCTCGCCGCTGTCGGCGGCAGGCAGCGCCAAGCGCGCCAGCCAGGGCAGCGGCAACAGCAGGAAGATCCACGGCCAGGCCAGTTCAAACATGCTTGCGGATCCAGGTTTCGACCGCCTGGGTGAGCCCGGCGATGGCCTTGTCGTCGAGCTTGCACTCGGGCTTGTAGGCGCCTTCGACCAGTACCATCCAACGGGTCAGGCCGGCGGCCGGGCAGCGGTTGTCGAGAAACGCCAGCCACTGCCGGCCATTGAGGGTGTGGCTGTTGGCGCCGGGATAGTGGTTGCGGCACAGGCGCTTGAGCAGGGCGTTGATCTGCTGCAGCCAGGCGCCGGCCGGCGCGCCGTCATAGGGGCGTGGCAGGCGCGCCAGCTCGGCCAGGGCCTCGACACGAATCGGGTCCAGCGGCAGTTCGGCGCGCACCACCTTGCGCTTGCCCGGGCGCCAGTGGCGCAGGCGCCACAGGCCCCAGCCGAGCAATGGCAGCAAGGCGAGCAACAGCCACCAGCCTGGGGCCGGTGGCCACAGGCCGATGGCCGGCGGTGCGATCAGCGGTTGCAACTGATCCAGGGGGGTCATTTGGCGCTCCCGGGACGCTGCGCGTTCAGGTATTCGCGCAATTGCTCGATCATCTCACTCTGGGTGCTCAGCGGCATCAGCACCACCCGCAGCTTCTGCGCCAGCAATTCCCAGCGCTCGATGCGCGCCTCGGCCTGCTGGCGGTAGGCCTGGCGCAGGTTGGCATCCAGCGTGTCGAGTTCCAGTTGCGCGCCGCGTTGGGCGAAACGCAGCAGGCCGGCGGCGGGCAGGGCATGGTCGAGCGGGTCGCTGACCGGCATCAGCAGCACGTCGCAGTGACGCGACAGCATCGCCAGGTGCTGCTCGACGCTGGCGCTCAGGGCACGCTCGTCACAGATGACGATGGCCAGGCTGCCCGGGCGCAGCACCTCGCGTGCCCGGCGCAGGGCCAGGCCCAGGCTGTCGGGCTGTGGCACGGCCTCGGTGTGCAGGGCCTGGTTGACCTTGGCCAGGCGGTTGAGCAGTTGCAGCAGGCTCTGCTTGCTGCGCCTCGGCTTGATCTCGTGGGGCTCGCTGTCGCCGAACACCAGCCCGCCGATACGGTCGTTGTGGCCCAGCGCCGCCCAGCCGAACAGGGCCGCGGCCTGGGCCGCCAGCACTGACTTGAACATCAGCCCGGAGCCGAAGAACAGCCGCTGGCTCTGCTCGACCATGATGAAGATCGGCCGCTCGCGCTCTTCGTGGAAAAGCTTGGTGTGCGGCTCCTGGGTGCGCGCGGTGACGCGCCAGTCGATGTTGCGCACATCGTCACCGGCCTGGTAGACCCGCACCTGGTCGAAGTCCACGCCGCGGCCACGCAGCTTGGAGTGGTGCAGGCCCACCAGCGGGCTGCGCTGGCCGGGCCGGGAGAACAGCTGGATCTCACGCACGCGGTGGCGCATGTCGATCAGGTCGGCCAGGCCGATGCGGATGCCGGGTTCGGCCAACTGCGAGGTGGGCATGGGGTCAGGCGACGGCGACGACGTCGAGGATGCGCTGGACCACGCGGTCTTGGTCGACCCCGGCCGCCTCGGCCTCGAACGAGAGGATGATGCGGTGGCGCAGCACGTCGAACAGCACTGCCTGGATATCCTCGGGGCTGACGAAGTCGCGCCCGGCCAGCCAGGCGTGGGCGCGTGCGCAACGGTCCAAGGCGATTGAGCCGCGGGGGCTGGCGCCGTAGGCGATCCAGTCGGCCAGCTCACTGTCGAACTTGGCCGGGGTGCGGGTGGCCATGACCAGCTGCACCAGATATTCCTCCACGGCATCTGCCATGTACAGGCCGAGGATTTCCTTGCGGGCGGCGAAGATGGCCTGCTGGCTAACCCGGCGCTCGGGCTTCACCTCGCCACCCAGTGCCTCGCCCCGGGCTTGCAAGAGGATGCGTCGCTCGACCGCGGCGTCTGGGAAGCCGATTTTGACGTGCATGAGGAAGCGGTCGAGCTGGGCCTCGGGCAGCGGGTAGGTGCCTTCCTGCTCGATCGGGTTCTGCGTGGCCATCACCAGGAACAGCGGCGACAACTCGTAGGTGCTGCGTCCAACGCTGACCTGGCGCTCGGCCATGGCTTCGAGCAGCGCCGATTGAACCTTGGCAGGGGCGCGGTTGATTTCGTCGGCCAGCACCAGGTTGTGGAAGATCGGTCCTTGCTGGAACACGAAGCTGCCGGTTTCCGGGCGGTAGATTTCGGTGCCGGTGATGTCGGCGGGCAGCAGGTCGGGGGTGAACTGGATGCGATGGAATTGCGCCTCGATGCCCTCGGCGAGCTCCTTGATGGCCTTGGTCTTGGCCAGGCCCGGGGCGCCTTCGACCAGCATGTGGCCGTCGGCCAGGAGCACGATCAGCAGGCGCTCGACCAGTTTTTCCTGGCCGAGGATCTGGGAGGAGAGAAAGGTGCGCAGCGCGATCAGCGCTTCACGGTGTTCCATCGTTGGCGGTTCCTGGGGATGGGCCCTGGCGCGCTGAGGGCGCTTGCCGGGCGAGGGGGGATACTTTAATCCATCCGGGGGGGTGGCGACCAATGGCGGTTTGCAAAAATCGTGTAAAGGATAGAGGTGAGGCAGTGGGAACCTATCGTGGCAGGGAAGTCTGTTACAGGTGTTGGATGGGGTTGCTGGGTGTGCGCTTCGTTGTCTGTTGACGGTGGTCGCTTTGAGGGGTAGTCATTACACGTAACGCGGCGCCTACTCTCACCCACAGATGTTTTCCTGCTCTGCAGGTGATTCATATTTCTTGATCTTGATCTTGATCTTGATCTTGATCTTGATCTTGATCTTGATCTTGATCTTGATCTTGATCTTGATCTTGATCTTGCTTCTAAGTGCGCAATAGTTCAGGCGCCACCAATTGCGACTTCAGGAGGCCGAGCGGAGTTCTTGCGGAGGGAGGTGACGGGCATGGATGCCCGTCAAGCGCTGCGCCCCAGGATGGGGCGTTCAGCGCGGTCCTCCCGGGAGCAAGAACGGAGCGAGGGGACCCCGGAGCGAAGCGTAGGGGCCGGATGAATGGAGCGAGGATTTTTTGGTGACTTTTTGATCCTTCAAAAAGTTACCCGCCGTAAGGGCGGAAAGGTGACTTCGCGTCACCATCGCGAATGAATGCGCATATAGTTTTCAAAACACATGCTCTAAAAGTCAAAGTCAAAGTCAAAGTCAAAGTCAAAGTCAAAGTCAAAGTCGGTCGGCGCTGGTTTTAATGGTTGTAAGTGCATTCGTTTGCGATGTCGACGCATAGTCACCTTTTCGCCCTTACGGCGAGTTCCTTTTTGAAGGATCAAAAAGGAACCAAAAAATCCTCGCTCCATTCATCCGGCCCTACGCTTCGCTTCGGGTCCCCTCACTCCGGCCTTGCTCCCGGGAGGACCGCGCTGCAGGGCCCATCCTGGGCCCCAGCGCTTGACGGGCATCCATGCCCGTCACCTCCCTGCGCAAGACCTGCGTTCGGCCTCCTGAAGTCGCGAAGTTACGGGCGGCGCCTGGGCTGGCGTAGCTGTCGCTAGTGAGGAGGGGTTAGCCTTGCGATCAAGATCAAGATCAAGATCAAGATCAAGATCAAGATCAAGATCAAGATCAAGATCAAGATCAAGATCAAGATCAAGATCAAGATCAAGATCAAGATCGTTGGTGTCGCTTAATTCTTCGACTTCGAATGCCGCCAGCCCTGGTCAAGGAACGCAAACACCACCACCAGCACCCCGGCCACCGCGAGGATCAACGCCACGCCATCGGTGGAGTGAGTCGCCGACCCGGCCACCAGCGCCAGCCCGCCCAGCGGCGCCAGGCCACCGGCCACGGCGGTACCGACCTCGCGCCCGGTGCCGAACCCCGACGAGCGGGTCTGGGTCGGGAACTGTCGGCTGAGGAACGAGCCCTGCGGGGCGAACATCATCGGCGCCAGGATCCCGGTGCCCACGGCAATGGCCAGGTAGATCATCATCGGCTCGCCGGTCGACAGCAGTTGCAGGAACGGAAAGGCGAACAGCGCCGACAGCAACCCGCCGAGCATCAGCACGGTCTTGCTGCTCCACTTGTCGCACAGCCAGCCGAAGAACGGCACGGCAAAGATCGCCACCAGGCTGGCCAAGGTCACCGACAGCGAGGTGACGTGGGCCTCGACGCCCTTGAACTGGGTCAGGTAGGCCAGCGAGAAAGTCTTGAAGATGTAGCTCAGGGCGTTGTAGCCCACGGCCACGAAGAACACCACCGCCAGGCCTTTGAGGTCGTTCCGGAACAGCAGCTTGAGCGGCGACACCTGCGGCTTGTCGTCGTCCTTGTCCAGCTCCTTGAAGTCCGGGGTCTCGGGGATGCTCTTGCGCACCCACAGGCCCACCGCCACCAGGGCGATGCTGGCGATGAACGGGATGCGCCAGCCGCCGGCCAGCAGGAACTCGTTGCCGTTCATGGTCAACAGGTACACGGTCAGCGACGACAGCAGCAGGCCCAGGTTCAGCCCCAGCGCCGGCCAGGCGCCCTGGCTGCCGCGCTTGCCTTCGCTGGCGTGCTCGTAGGAGGTCACCGCCGCGCCGGACAGTTCGGCACCGGCGCCCAGGCCCTGGATGATGCGGATGATCACCAGCAGGATCGGCGCCCATATGCCGATGGTGGCGTAGCCGGGGATCAGGCCGATCAGCATGGTGCACAGGCCCATCATGCAAAAGGTGATCACCAGCACGTGCTTGCGCCCGAAGCGATCGCCCAGGTAGCCGAACAGCACGCCGCCGAAGGGCCGGGCGATGAAGCCGATGGCGAAGGTGGAGAACGCCAGCAGCGAGGCCACCGCCGGGTTGCTCGGGTCGAAGAAGATCTTCGAGAAGACGATCGCCGCCATGGTGGCGTAGAGGTAGAAGTCGTACCACTCCAGCATCGAGCCGAAGATGGTCGCCGCCGCCACCTTGCGCAGGCGCTTGCGTTGCTGTTCGGGGGTTTCGCTCGCGGCCAGGGCTGTTTCGTGTACCGACATTGAGGTTTTCCTTGTTGTCTTTGTAATTGTGGATGCAGCGGGTGGATCAGCGGGCCTGGAGAATCTTCTCGGCGATCATCTGGCCGATGGGGATCGCCGAGGTGGCGGCGGGCGACGGCGCATTGCACACATGCACCATGCGTGGCGTCTCGGCGAACAGGAAGTCGTGCACCAGGGTGCCGTCGCGCATCACCGCCTGGGCGCGGATGCCGGCTTCATAGGGCAGCAGGTCCTCGACTTCGAGGGACGGGCAATACTTGCGGCACTGCTCCAGATAGCCGCGCTTGAACAGCGAATTCTTCATCTCGGTGGTGCCGGAACCGAGGTTGTTCCAGAGGGTTTTCCAGAAGCCCGGAAAGCGCGCGTACTCGGCGACATCGCGCCAGTTCACCGAAAACTTGCGGTAGTTCTCCCGACCAAAGCCGAGCACCGCGTTGGGGCCGACGGTGACGCTGCCGTCGATCATCCGCGTCAGGTGCACGCCGAGGAACGGCAGCTCCGGGTCGGGGATCGGGTAGATCAGGTGGTTGACGATCTGGCTCTTGCTCGCTGGCAGGCGGTAGTACTCGCCGCGGAAGGGAATGATCTGATGGTCGATCCTGACCCCGGCCAGGCGCGCCAAGCGGTCGGACTGCAGGCCAGCACAGGCCACCAGCTGGCGGGCGCGCCAGGCGTTGCCGTCGGCGCTGATCGCGACGTGGTCGCCATGTTCCTGGATGGCGCGCACGGTGGTGGACAGGCGCAGTTCGCCGCCGGCCTGGCGGATTACCTTGGCCATGGCGTCGCACACTTGCTGGTAGTCGACGATTCCGGTGGCATCGAGGAACAACGCGCCCTTGCCGACGATGTTCGGCTCCCGCTCGCGCAGGGCGTCGGCATCCAGGCGCTCGACCTTCAGGCCATTGTGCTGCGAGCGCTCGTACAGCGCCTGCATGCGCTGCACTTCCTGGTCGTTGGAGGCCACCAGCAGCTTGCCGCAGACCTCGAAGGCGATGCCGTGCGCGCCGCAGAAATCCTTGGTGGCCTGGGCGCCGCGCTTGCACAGGTCGGCTTTGAGGCTGCCGGGGGCGTAGTAGATGCCGGCATGGATCACGCCGCTGTTGTGGCCGGTCTGGTGACGGCCGAGGCTGGCTTCCTTTTCCAGGATCAGCAGCGAAGCGCCGGGGCGTCGTTCGAGCAGGGCCATCGCGGTGGCGAGGCCGACGATGCCGCCGCCGATGATGCAGTAGTCGTAGGTCATGCAGGGTACCTTGGTATTCTTGTCGGTGAATCTGCTTATCAGGTTGTCAGACTAAGTAGTTCGCGTGAAAGCCTCGCCAGGTCGCGATGGGGTTCTCCGGAGTCAGTCGAGGTCGGGAAGGTCGAGTTTCAGGCGCTTGGCAGAGGCGCGCAGGTGGGCTTCAGCGCAGCCGGCAGCCGCCTGGCGGTCACCGTCGGCGATGGCTTGGTACAGCGCCCGGTGCTCGCGCAGGGCATCGGCCGAACCGCCCACCGCCGGGGTGGCGGAGTTTTCCCAGGCGGTGCGGCGCGCGGCGGCCAGCTGGCCGCCGAGGAAATCGTGGAAGGCGACGAAGTAGTCGTTCTTGCTGGCTTCGGCGATGGCGCGGTGGAAGGCCACGTCGGCGGCCGAGGCCGTGGCGAAGTCGCTACGCGGGTTTTCCATGGTGCCCAGGGCGCTGGCCATGCGCGCGAGGTCGTCGGCGTCGCGGCGGCGGGCGGCGATGGCGGCGGCCTGGGTTTCGATCCACAGGCGCATCTCGAACATCTGCACCAGGTCGGGCTTGCGCCCCTGGCTGCCGGGGAAGCGGAACACCGTGCCGCTGGGCGTCTGCGAGATGTACGAGCCGAGCCCGCGGCGGGCGATCAGCACCCCGTCGGCCTTGAGCTGCGCCACGGCCTCGCGCACCACCGAGCGGCTGACATTGAGTTGTTCAGCCAGTTGCTGTTCGGTGGGCAGGCGCGATTCGGCGGCCAGGCGGCCGGAATCGATCTCGGCGCGGATGGCGCTGACGACACGTTCGACGAGGGTGTCGGGGCGCTGGAGCTCTAGCATGGACAGGGGTTCTTATTGGTCAGGTTGTCAGACAATGCCTGTCTCGATAGTGGCCTGTCAATCTCCTGAAGGCTTGCGCGGTCCCTGTAGGAGCGATTTAACAGCTCAGATTTCGGACACGAATGTCCCGGTCCCGGCAAGGATGTTCTGCAACGTTTCCTTCACTTCATCCAGGTCGGTTCCGGCGCTGGTCAGAATGATCTCCAGCGTTTCATCCCCCTTCAGCGCATCACGATCCCCCGCCGCCACCTCGATCAGCAGCCGCTGTGCGCTCAGGGTCACCTTCAGCCCGTCCAGGGTCGACGGCTCGTCATCCAGGGTCAGGTCGACGGTGTCCTCGTCCGGATAACGGGTCAGCAGGAACATCTGGCCCTTGTCGCTGTGGCAGCACAGGGTCGCCATGTTGTCTTCCTCATCGTCACAGGGGGTGGCGAAGAGCAGGGCGGTTTTCAGTTGCATGGGCGGCTCGGGTCAATGGCAAAGGAAAGGAATTCTGACAGCCTTGGCGGCCGCGATAAACGTAAAGTTACCGCGCATTGACCGAAATTGTCGCAGCGCTGCAAGCCGCGGTGACCGTTCAGTCGTTAAGCTGCCCAGTCGGTGGACATGACGTTCATGTCCAACGCCTGGTTTTACCGTCCGGCTTGCCGCGGGTTGGCTATCGTTGATCCGTACCCGGCGGACGTACGCGACGCTTCACCTATAACAAAGCCCAAGCGGAGTACCACAGATGGCGTTTTTCACCGCAGCCAGCAAAGCCGACTTCCAGCATCAACTGCAGACGGCCCTGGCGCAGCACATCAGCGAACAGTCCCTGCCACAAGTGGCGCTGTTCGCCGAGCAGTTCTTCGGCATCATCTCTCTGGACGAACTCACTCAGCGCAGGCTGTCGGACCTTGCCGGCTGCACGCTGTCCGCCTGGCGCATCATCGAGCGCTTCGACCCCGAACACCCGCAGGTGCGGGTCTACAACCCTGATTACGAACGCCACGGCTGGCAATCGACCCATACCGTGGTCGAGGTGCTGCACCACGACCTGCCATTCCTGGTCGACTCGGTGCGCACCGAACTCAACCGCCGCGGCTACAGCATCCACACCCTGCAGACCACCGTGCTCAGCGTGCGCCGCGGCGCCAAGGGCGAGCTGGTCGAGCTGCTGCCAAAAGGCACCCAGGGCGAGGGCGTCAGCCATGAGTCGCTGATGTACCTGGAGATCGACCGCTGCGCCAATGCCGCCGAGCTCAACACCCTGAGCATGGAGCTGGAGCAGGTGCTGGCCGAAGTGCGCGGCGTGGTCGCCGACTTCGAGCCGATGAAAGCCAAGATCCGCGAGCTGCTGGAGTTGGTGGAGCAGAACGCCTTCGGCCCGGCGCAGAACGACAAGGCCGAGGTCAAGAGCTTCCTGTCGTGGCTGCTGGACAACCACTTCACCTTCCTCGGCTACGAGGAGTTTACTGTCGAGTCCGATGCCGACGGCGGCCACCTTGTCTACGACGAGGCCTCGTTCCTGGGCCTGGCCCGCCTGCTGCGCGCAGGCCTGGGCGCCGACGACCTGCGCATCGAGGACTACGCCGTCGCCTACTTGCGCGAGCCGCGCCTGCTGTCGTTCGCCAAGGCCTCGCAGCCAAGCCGCGTGCACCGCCCGGCGTACCCGGACTACGTGTCGATCCGCCAGATCGACCAGGACGGCAAGGTCATCAAGGAATGCCGCTTCATGGGCCTGTACACCTCGTCGGTGTACGGCGAGAGCGTGCACACCATCCCGTACATCCGTGGCAAGGTCGCCGAGGTCGAACGCCGTTCTAACTTCGACCCCAAAGCCCACCTGGGCAAGGAGCTGGCCCAGGTCCTCGAGGTGCTGCCGCGCGACGACCTGTTCCAGACCCCGGTCGACGAACTGCTCAGCACTGTCATGTCGATCGTGCAGATCCAGGAGCGCAACAAGATCCGCGTGTTCCTGCGCAAGGACCCGTACGGCCGCTTCTGCTACTGCCTGGCCTACGTGCCACGTGAGATCTACTCCACCGAGGTGCGGCAGAAGATCCAGCAGGTGCTGATGGAGCGCCTGAAGGCCACCGACTGCGAGTTCTGGACCTTCTTCTCCGAGTCGGTGCTGGCCCGCGTGCAGCTGATCCTGCGGGTGGACCCGAAGAACCGCATCGACATCGATCCGCAGCAGCTGGAAAACGAAGTGATCCAGGCCTGCCGTTCGTGGCAGGACGATTTCTCGGCGCTGGTGGTGGAGAACTTCGGCGAGGCCCACGGCACCAATATTTTGGCCGACTTCCCGAAAGGCTTCCCGGCCGGCTACCGTGAGCGCTTCGCCGCGCACTCGGCCGTGGTCGACATGCAGCATGTGCTGAACCTGTCCGAAGCCAAGCCGCTGGCCATGAGCTTCTACCAGCCGCTGACCCAGTTGGGCGAGCGCCAGCTGCACTGCAAGCTGTACCACGCCGATACGCCGCTGGCGCTGTCGGACGTGCTGCCGATCCTGGAAAACCTCGGCCTGCGCGTGCTCGGCGAGTTCCCGTACCGCCTGCGCCACGCCAGCGGCCGCGAGTTCTGGATCCACGACTTCGCCTTCACCTACAGCGAAGGCCTCAATCTTGATATCCAGCAGCTCAACGACACCTTCCAGGACGCCTTCGTCCATATCGTCAAGGGCGACGCCGAAAACGATGCCTTCAACCGCCTGGTGCTGACTGCTGGTCTGCCGTGGCGCGACGTGGCGCTGCTGCGCGCCTATGCCCGCTACCTCAAGCAAATTCGCCTGGGCTTCGATCTGGGCTACATCGCCAGCACCCTGAACAACCACACCGACATCGCCCGCGAGCTGACCCGGTTGTTCAAGACCCGCTTCTACCTGGCGCGCAAGCTGACCCAGGAGGACCTGGACGACAAGCAACAGCGCCTGGAGCAGGCGATTCTCAGCGCCCTGGACGAGGTCCAGGTACTCAACGAGGACCGCATCCTGCGTCGCTACCTGGACCTGATCAAGGCCACCCTGCGCACCAACTTCTACCAGCCGGACGCCAACGGCCAGAACAAGTCGTACTTCAGCTTCAAGTTCAACCCCAAGCTGATCCCGGAACTGCCGAAACCGGTGCCGAAATTCGAGATCTTCGTCTATTCGCCACGGGTCGAGGGCGTGCACCTGCGCTTCGGCAACGTCGCCCGCGGCGGCCTGCGCTGGTCGGATCGCGAAGAGGACTTCCGCACCGAAGTGCTCGGCCTGGTCAAGGCTCAGCAGGTGAAGAACTCGGTGATCGTGCCGGTGGGCGCCAAGGGCGGCTTCCTGCCGCGCCGCCTGCCGCTGGGCGGCAGCCGTGACGAAATCGCCGCCGAAGGCGTGGCGTGCTACCGCATCTTCATCTCCGGCCTGCTCGACATCACCGACAACCTCAAGGACGGTGGAGTGGTGCCGCCGGCCAACGTGGTGCGTCACGATGAGGACGATCCGTACCTGGTGGTGGCGGCCGACAAAGGCACCGCGACCTTCTCCGACATCGCCAACGGCATCGCCATCGACTATGGCTTCTGGCTGGGCGACGCCTTCGCCTCCGGCGGCTCGGCTGGCTACGACCACAAGAAGATGGGCATCACCGCCCGTGGTGCCTGGGTCGGCGTGCAGCGTCACTTCCGCGAACGCGGCATCAACGTGCAGGAAGACCCGATCACCGTGGTCGGTGTCGGCGACATGGCCGGCGACGTGTTCGGCAACGGCCTGCTGATGTCCGACAAGCTGCAACTGGTGGCCGCGTTCAACCACCTGCACATCTTCATCGATCCGAATCCGGATCCGGCCACCAGCTTCGTCGAGCGCAAGCGTCTGTTCGACCTGCCGCGCTCGGCCTGGAGCGACTACGACACCAGCATCATGTCCGAAGGCGGCGGGATCTTCCCGCGCAGCGCCAAGAGCATCGCCATCAGCCCGCAGATGAAGGAACGCTTCGCCATCGAGGCCGACCGCCTGACCCCGACCGAGCTGCTGCACGCGTTGCTGCAGGCGCCGGTGGACCTGCTGTGGAACGGCGGTATCGGCACCTACGTCAAGGCCAGCAGCGAAAGCCACGCTGATGTCGGCGACAAGGCCAACGACGCCCTGCGCGTCAACGGCAACGAGCTGCGCTGCAAGGTGGTGGGCGAGGGCGGCAACCTGGGCATGACCCAGCTCGGCCGGGTCGAGTTCGGCCTCAACGGCGGCGCCACCAACACCGACTTCATCGATAACGCCGGCGGCGTGGACTGCTCCGACCACGAGGTCAACATCAAGATCCTGCTCAACGAAGTGGTGCAGGGTGGCGACATGACCGAGAAGCAGCGCAACCAGCTGCTGGGCAGCATGACAGACGAAGTCGCAGGGCTGGTGCTGGGCAACAACTACAAGCAGACGCAAGCGCTGTCGCTGGCTGCCCGTCGCGCCCGAGAGCGAATCGCCGAGTACAAGCGCCTGATGGCCGACCTTGAGGCCCGTGGCAAGCTGGACCGCGCCATCGAGTTCCTGCCCACCGAAGAGCAACTGGCCGAGCGCCTGGCGGCCGGTCACGGCCTGACCCGCGCCGAGCTGTCGGTGCTGATCTCGTACAGCAAGATCGATCTCAAGGAGCAACTGCTCAAGTCGCTGGTGCCGGACGACGACTACCTGACCCGTGACATGGAAACGGCCTTCCCGCCGTCGCTGGTAAGCAAGTTCGCCGACTCGATGCGCCGCCATCGCCTCAAGCGCGAGATCGTCAGCACCCAGATCGCCAACGATCTGGTCAACAACATGGGCATCACCTTCGTTCAGCGCCTGAAGGAGTCCACCGGCATGAGCCCGGCGAACGTCGCCGGCGCCTATGTGATCGTGCGCGACATCTTCCACCTGCCGCACTGGTTCCGCCAGATCGAGGCTCTGGACTACCAAGTCCCTGCCGAGATCCAGCTGACCCTGATGGACGAGCTGATGCGCCTGGGCCGCCGCGCCACCCGCTGGTTCCTGCGCAGCCGTCGCAACGAGCAGGACGCGGGTCGCGATGTCGCCCACTTCGGGCCGAAGATCGCCCAGTTGGGCCTGAAACTGGACGAGTTGCTGGAAGGTCCGACCCGTGAGCGTTGGATGGTCCGCTACCAAGGCTTCGTCGAGGCCGGCGTGCCGGAACTGCTGGCGCGCATGGTGGCGGGCACCACCCACCTGTACACCCTGTTGCCGATCATCGAGGCCTCGGACGTCACCGGTCACGATCCGGCGCAGGTGGCCAAGGCCTTCTTCGCCGTGGGCAGCTCGCTGGACCTGACCTGGTACCTGCAGGAAATCAGCAACCTGCCGGTGGAGAACAACTGGCAGGCCCTGGCCCGTGAGGCGTTCCGCGACGACATCGACCTGCAGCAGCGGGCGATCACCATCTCGGTGTTGCAGATGGCCGACGCGCCGCAAGACATGGATGCACGGGTGGCGCTGTGGTGCGAGCAGCACCGGGTGATGGTCGAGCGCTGGCGCGCCATGCTCGACGACCTGCGCAATGCCAGCGGCACCGACTATGCGATGTACGCGGTGGCCAACCGCGAGCTGGTCGACCTGGCGATGAGCGGGCAGGCGGCGGTGATTCCGTCCTGAGCCTGGCGTTGAGGTAAAAGAAAGCCCCGGCAGTGATGCCGGGGCTTTTTCATATCTGCTGGCACAATCTCTGTGGGAACGGTGTGTTATTTGAACCTGCGCTCCACGCCTTTCTCCACCAGAATCTTCGCCGAGATCTCCTCCACCGAGAAATGCGTGGAGTTGATGTTGGGAATGTTCTCCCGACGGAACAGGTTCTCCACCTCGCGCACCTCGAACTCGCACTGGGCAAAGCTCGAGTAGCGGCTGTTGGGCTTGCGCTCGTGGCGGATGGCGGTCAGG
This sequence comes from Pseudomonas mosselii, assembly GCF_019823065.1. Lineage (NCBI taxonomy): Bacteria > Pseudomonadati > Pseudomonadota > Gammaproteobacteria > Pseudomonadales > Pseudomonadaceae > Pseudomonas > Pseudomonas mosselii. The sequence continues at coordinate 4,225,413 of NZ_CP081966.1, read as the reverse complement.
CGGTCGGGGTCGATGGTCAGGCCGAACAGCTTGCTGTGGTGCTTCTTCAGCACCGCCGGCAGTTGCAGGCGCTCCATGTCGTCCTCGGTCAGCGGGTAGTTGGCGGCGCGGATGCCGAACTGCATGGCCATGTACAGGCAGGTCGGGGTCTTGCCGCAGCGCGACACACCGACCAGGATCAGGTCGGCCTTGTCGTAATAGTGGGTGCGCGCGCCGTCGTCGTTGTCGAGGGCAAAGTTGACCGCCTCGATGCGCTCCATGTAGTTGGAATTGCCACCGATCGAGTGGGACTTGCCCACGGAATACGACGAATGGGCGGTCAATTCCTGCTCGAGCGGGGATAAAAACGTCGAGAAGATGTCGATCATGAAGCCATTGGACGTGGCCATGACCTCGCGGATGTCCTGGTTGACGATGGTGTCGAAAATGATCGGACGCACCCCGTCGCGCTCGGCCGCGGCGTTGATCTGCTGGACCATGGCCCGGGCCTTGTCCAGCGTGTCGATGTAGGGGCGCGTGAATTTATTGAACGGAATGCTCTCGAATTGTGCGAGCAGGCTCTGGCCCAGCGTTTCTGCAGTGATGCCGGTACCGTCGGAGATGAAGAACGCGGTTCGTTTCATTTGCACCTGGGGGCCTTAAGCTGCCGAAGATTTCTGGATATGATAGGTTCGGTTTGCCGAACGCGGTTGCTCGGCATTCTCACTTATTTTCCAGGTCCAGGCCACAAGCGTCCGGCCCAGTCAGTCAGGCAGGCGGGCGCCCTTGAGCTTTTCCAATACAGTTAGTGGAGAGATCACCTTGGTAGAGTACGTAGTTTCCCTCGATAAGCTCGGCGTCCATGATGTGGAGCATGTGGGGGGCAAGAACGCATCCCTGGGCGAGATGATCAGTAACCTCGCAGGTGCCGGTGTCTCGGTGCCGGGCGGCTTTGCCACTACGGCTCAGGCGTACCGCGATTTTCTCGAACAAAGTGGCCTCAACGACCGCATCCACGCGGCGCTCGATGCGCTGGACGTCGATGACGTCAACGCTCTGGCCAAGACCGGCGCGCAGATCCGCCAGTGGGTGATGGAAGCCGATTTCCCGGCGCGCCTGGATTCGGAAATCCGTACGGCCTTCGCCGAGATGGCCGGCGGCAATGAAAACATGGCGGTGGCCGTGCGTTCCTCGGCCACCGCCGAAGACCTGCCGGATGCCTCCTTTGCCGGCCAGCAGGAGACCTTCCTCAACATTCGTGGCGTCGACAACGTGATCCGCGCGGCCAAGGAAGTGTTCGCGTCGCTGTTCAACGACCGCGCCATTTCCTACCGCGTGCACCAGGGCTTCGACCACAAGCTGGTGGCCCTGTCCGCTGGTGTGCAGCGCATGGTCCGCTCCGAGACCGGCACCGCCGGCGTGATGTTCACCCTCGACACCGAGTCGGGTTTTCGCGATGTGGTGTTCATCACCGGCGCCTACGGCCTGGGCGAGACCGTGGTGCAGGGCGCGGTCAACCCTGACGAATTCTACGTGCACAAGCAGACGCTGCAGGCCGGCCGCCCGGCGATCCTGCGCCGCAACCTGGGCAGCAAGGCGATCAAGATGGTCTACGGCGACGAGGCCAAGGCCGGTCGTTCGGTCAAGACCGTCGAGGTCGAGCGTGCCGAGCGCGCGCGCTTCTGCCTGAGCGACGCCGAGGTAAACGAGCTGGCCAAGCAGGCGATGATCATCGAGCAGCACTACCAGCGCCCGATGGACATCGAATGGGCCAAGGACGGTGACGACGGCAAGCTGTACATCGTCCAGGCCCGCCCTGAGACCGTGAAGAGCCGCTCCAGCGCCAATGTCATGGAACGCTACCTGCTGAAGGAGAAAGGCACCGTGCTGGTCGAGGGCCGCGCCATCGGCCAGCGCATCGGCGCCGGCAAGGTCCGCGTGATCAACGATGTCTCGGAAATGGACAAGGTCCAGCCGGGCGACGTGCTGGTCTCGGACATGACTGACCCGGACTGGGAGCCGGTGATGAAGCGCGCCAGCGCCATCGTCACCAACCGCGGCGGGCGTACCTGCCACGCGGCGATCATCGCCCGTGAACTGGGCATCCCGGCTGTCGTCGGCTGCGGCAACGCCACCCAGGTCCTGAAAGACGGTCAGGGCGTCACTGTATCCTGCGCCGAAGGCGATACCGGCTTCATCTTCGAAGGTGAGCTGGGCTTCGACGTCAAGCAGAACTCGGTCGATGCCATGCCGGAGCTACCGTTCAAGATCATGATGAACGTCGGCAACCCGGACCGCGCCTTCGACTTCGCCCAGTTGCCCAACGCCGGTGTCGGCCTGGCGCGCCTGGAGTTCATCATCAACCGCATGATCGGCGTGCACCCCAAGGCGCTGCTCAACTACGCCGGCTTGCCGCCGGAACTGAAGGAAAGCGTCGACAAGCGCATCGCCGGCTACGACGACCCGGTCGGCTTCTATGTCGAGAAGCTGGTCGAGGGCATCAGCACCCTGGCTGCGGCCTTCTACCCGAAAAAGGTCATCGTGCGCCTTTCGGACTTCAAGTCCAACGAGTACGCCAACCTGATCGGCGGCAAGCTCTACGAGCCGGAAGAAGAGAACCCGATGCTGGGCTTCCGCGGTGCCTCGCGCTACATCAGCGAGTCGTTCCGTGACTGCTTCGAGCTCGAGTGCCGTGCGCTGAAGCGGGTGCGCAACGAGATGGGCCTGACCAACGTCGAGATCATGGTGCCATTCGTGCGTACCCTGGGCGAAGCCAGCCAGGTTGTCGACCTGCTTGCCGAGAACGGCCTGGCCCGCGGTGACAACGGCCTGCGCGTGATCATGATGTGCGAGCTGCCGTCCAACGCGATCCTGGCCGAAGAGTTCCTCGAGTACTTCGACGGCTTCTCCATCGGCTCCAACGACCTGACCCAGCTGACCCTGGGCCTGGACCGCGACTCGGGCATCATCGCTCACCTGTTCGATGAACGTAACCCGGCCGTGAAGAAGCTGCTGGCCAATGCCATCGCCGCGTGCAACAAGGCCGGCAAGTACATCGGCATCTGCGGCCAGGGCCCGTCGGACCACCCGGACCTGGCCAAGTGGCTGATGGAGCAGGGCATCGAGAGCGTGTCGCTGAACCCGGACTCGGTGCTCGAGACCTGGTTCTTCCTGGCCGAGGGCCAGGGCGCGGCCTGATGCGCTGAAGGCAACACACTGTGGGAGCGGGCTTGCCCCGCGATAGCGCCAGATGGGACAGCAGTGTCTGCAGGTCTGGCTCAATCGCGGGGCAAGCCCGCTCCCACGTTCAAGTCACCTGTTTTTTCGTGAACCCATGCAAAGCAGCTCCACCCAATTCCCCGTCGCGTTGCTCAGTGCCGAGCGCCGCGGCGACCTCAGCGAAGATGTCTATCGGATCAAGGCCGGCAACAGCCCCGACCCGAGCGTCGAGCTGGCCGTCACCCGCCTGGGCCTGGCCGACCAGGATCGCGCCCAGGGCGTGCCGGTCATCCTCCTGCACGGCAGTTTTTCCAACCGGCGCTTCTGGTACTCGCCCAAGGGCATCGGCCTGGGCGCCTACCTGGCCCGCGCCGGGTTCGATGTGTGGATTCCGGAGATGCGCGGCCATGGCCTGTCGCCGCGCAACCGCGACTGGCGGCAGAACCGCGTGGCCGACTATGCCCGCTACGACCTGCCGGTGATTGGCGCTTTCGTTCGCGAGCAGGCTGGGCAGGCGCCGCACTGGGTCGGCCACTCGTTGGGTGGCACCACCCTGGCGGCGGCCCTGGGCAGCGGTTGCCTGGATACCGCGCTGGTGGCCAGTGCGGCGCTGTTCGGCACCCAGGTCAGCCGGGTCTACTGGCCGCTGAAAGTGCCGCCGGTGGAGTGGGGCGCGCGGGTGTTGCTCAAGCGCTTCGCGCAGATCTCGGGCTCGCGCCTCAAGCGTGGCCCTGAGGACGAACCCATCGGCTTGGCCTTGGAGAGCCTGCGCTGGAATGGCCTGTTCGGCCGCTTCGGCGACAAGGACAAGGACTGGTGGGCGGGCCTGGCCGAGGTCGAGGTGCCGCTACTGGCGGTGGCCGGGGCCGGCGACTTCCAGGACCCGGTGTGGGCCTGTCGCAAGCTGTTCGAGCAGTTCGGCGGTGACGCCAGGCAATTCCTGCGCCTGGGGCGCGAGGAGGGCTTCGAGGCCTTCGGACATGTCGACATGCTGGTCAGCAAGGCGGCGCAAACCCAGGTGTGGCCGCTGGTGGAGCGCTGGTTGAGGGATCCGCGGGTGCCGGTGCATGCCTCGACGGTGGTGATGGAGCCGGTGCCCGCCAATTGATTGCGTGTCGGCATCTTCGCAGGTAAAGGCGAACTGACTGCTCGGTCCCGGATGACTGCCGGCCTCCTGCGGTGTAGCCTTGCTCCACATCCGCTTTCGTTGTGACTGACAGGAGTTTCCCATGCAGCATTACGTAACGCCCGACCTGTGCGACGCCTACCCGGACCTGGTCCAGGTGCTCGAACCGATGTTCAGCAACTTCGGCGGCCACGACTCGTTCGGTGGCCAGATCGTCACCATCAAGTGCTTCGAGGATAACTCGCTGGTGAAGGAGCAGGTCGAACTCGACGGCAAGGGCAAGGTCCTGGTGGTCGACGGCGGCGGCTCGCTGCGCCGCGCGCTGCTGGGCGACATGCTCGCCGAGAAGGCCGCGAAGAATGGCTGGGAAGGCCTGCTGATCTACGGCTGCGTGCGTGACGTGGACGTGCTGGCGCAGACCGATGTCGGCATCCAGGCCCTGGCCAGTCACCCGATGAAGACCGACAAGCGCGGCATCGGCGACCTCAATGTCGCGGTGACCTTCGCCGGCGTGACCTTCCGCCCGGGCGAGTACGTGTATGCCGACAACAACGGCGTGCTGGTCTCGCCAAGCCCGCTGAAGATGCCCGAGTGACGCGCCGTACACCGATGGAGCTTTGATGTTCGAGGAAGACAACGCGCAGTGGGGCCTGGTGCATGCCCTGGTGCTCGATGGCAAGGGTGGCGCGCGCTCGATCGCCCGCACCGAGCTGGACGACCTGCAATTGCAGCCCCAGGAAAGCCTGTGGCTGCACTGGGATCGCAGTCACCCGCAGACCCGCACCTGGTTGCTCCACGACAGTGGCCTCAGCGAGTTCGCCTGCGAGCTGCTGCTGGAGGAGAACACCCGCCCGCGCCTGCTGCCGCTGGCCGACGAGCAGATGCTGCTGTTCCTGCGTGGGGTCAACCTCAACCCGGGCGCCGAGCCCGAGGACATGGTCTCGGTGCGTATCTTCGCCGAGGCGCGGCGGGTCATTTCCCTGCGTCTGCGGCCCCTGCGGGCGAGTGACGAGGTCTTGCAGCAACTGGACGAGGGCAGGGGGCCGAAGACTGCCTCCGAACTGCTGTTGCTGATGGGCGAGCTGTTGACCGAAAAGGTCCAGGCGCTGGTCAGTGACCTGTCAGAAGCGGTCGATCTGGAAGAAGAAAAGGCAGAATCCGACGAACGGTATTCTCCGGCCCAGGGCAGCCTGCAGCAGATCCGTCGCCGCGCCGCCGGCCTGCGGCGTTTCCTAGCCCCCCAGCGCGACATCTATGCCCAGCTGTCGCGCAATAAATACAGCTGGTTCGCCGATGCCGATGGGGACTACTGGAACGAGCTGAACAACAGCCTGATCCGCTACCTCGAAGAGCTCGAGCTGGCCCGCGAGCGCGCCGCGCTGGTGCTGGAAAGCGAGGACCGGCGGCGCAGCGAGCGGATGAACCGGACCATGTACCGGTTCGGCATCATCACCTGCATATTCCTGCCCATGAGCTTCGTTACCGGGCTGCTTGGCATCAATGTCGGCGGAATTCCGGGGGCGGAAAACCCCTACGGCTTCCTGTTCGCCTGCATCGTCGTGCTGGGGCTGGCGGCAGGGCAGTGGTGGATGTTTCGGCGGTTGCGGTGGGTTTGACATCGAAGGGGCCGCTGCGCAGCCCATCGCGACACAAGGCCGCTCCTACAGGGATCGCGTTTGCCTGTGGGAGCGGCCTTGTGTCGCGATGGGGCGCGCAGCGGTCCCTGAGTAGTGGCCAGCGGAGGCAATTTGAAACATTCGTCCCAGTGGCAGGTGTGACCCGTCGTCACCAGCCCTCGTCTTTGACTGACATTGCGCGAGGTGCCCATGCACGATCCGTTTGAAGAATCCCTGCGCGACCTGCTCAAGGCGTCGCCGTCCGGCCAGGACCGCGACGACGCCGCCTGCCTGGGTCGCGTGCTCAAGACCGCCAACCGCCAGGTCGGCGCGGGTGATCTGTTCAGCCTGCTTGGCCGCTGGAGCCAGGCGCTGCTGATCGCCGTGAACAATGGTTCGGCGCACGTCGCGCCGGTCCGTCGCAACTCTACCCGCAAACCTGCCGCCGGCAGCAACGCAGATAAGGCCGATTGAATATGGAACTCGATCTCTGGACCCAGAGCTTGGTCACCGCCATGACTGCCCTTTGGACCAAAGTGGCGAACTTCATCCCCAACCTGTTCGGCGCGCTGGTGGTGGTGCTGCTTGGTTTCGTCGTGGCCAAGCTGCTCGACACCCTGCTGTCCAAGGTGCTGGCCAAGTTCGGCCTGGATCGCCTGATGAGCGGCACCGGGCTGACCAAGATGCTCGCCCGGGTCGGCATCCAGGTGCCGATCTCGACCCTGATCGGCAAGATCGTCTACTGGTTCGTGCTGCTGATCTTCCTGGTCTCGGCCGCCGAATCCCTGGGGCTCGAGCGGGTCTCGGCGACCCTCGACATGCTCGCCCTGTACCTGCCCAAGGTGTTTGGCGCGGCCCTGGTGCTGCTGGCCGGCGTGCTTCTGGCGCAACTGGTCAACGGCCTGGTGCGCGGTGCCGCCGAGGGCATTGGCCTGGAATACGCCGCCGGCGTCGGGCGCATCGCCCAGGGCCTGGTGATCATCATCAGCATCTCGGTGGCCATCAGCCAGCTCGAGGTCAAGACCGACCTGCTGAACCACGTGATCGTCATTGGCTTGATTACCGTTGGTCTGGCAATTGCATTGGCGATGGGGCTGGGCAGCCGGGAAATCGCCGGGCAGATCCTGGCCGGCATCTATGTGCGCGAGCTGTACCAGGTCGGCCAGCAGGTGCGCATTGGCGAGGTCGAAGGCCACATCGAGGAGATCGGCACGGTCAAGACGACCCTGCTGACCGATGAGGGCGAACTGGTGTCGCTGTCTAATCGCGAGCTGCTCGAGCAGCGCGTGAATAGCCGCTAACCGCGCAAAAGCTGTTAATGTATGCCGCCGCAAAAATCGGCCCAGGGGCCGAGCGGCGACATTGACCTGACTGTCGGCCAGATCCGTTTTGAATAAAGTTCATTCGCCGCCCATGCGCTATGACCCCCGCGAGCTCACCGACGAGGAGTTGGTGGCGCGATCGCATGAGGAGCTGTTTCACGTCACCCGCGCCTACGAGGAGCTGATGCGCCGCTACCAGCGCACGCTGTTCAACGTCTGCGCGCGCTACCTGGGGAACGATCGGGATGCCGACGATGTCTGTCAGGAGGTGATGCTCAAGGTGCTCTACGGGTTGAAGAACTTCGAGGGCAAGTCCAAGTTCAAGACCTGGCTCTACAGCATCACCTACAACGAATGCATCACCCAGTACCGCAAGGAGCGTCGCAAGCGCCGGCTGATGGATGCCCTGAGTCTGGACCCTGTCGAAGAGGCGTCCGAGGACAAGGCACCGAAGCCGGAGGAAAAAGGCGGGCTGGACAGATGGCTGGTGCATGTGAACCCGATCGACCGGGAAATCCTGGTGCTGCGATTTGTCGCAGAGCTGGAATTCCAGGAGATCGCGGACATCATGCACATGGGCCTGAGCGCCACGAAGATGCGCTACAAGCGTGCGCTCGACAAGCTTAGAGAGAAATTTGCAGGCCTGGCTGAAACTTAGTTGTCAGCAAATACCTCTAACCAATCGGCAAGTTCTGCTAGACTTGCCGTCGAGTTGTCCCCCCGGATTTTGGTGGGACTGCTTAACTATCACCAGATGGGGATTTAACGGATGAAATTGAAAAACACCTTGGGCTTGGCCATTGGCTCGCTCGTGGCCGCTACTTCGTTCGGCGTTCTGGCTCAAGGCCAAGGCGCTGTCGAAATCGAAGGCAACGTCACCAAGCAGTACTACGACAGCGAACGTAACTTCAAGAACGACGGCACCAACCCAGGTGTCCGCCTCGGTTACTTCCTGACCGACGACGTCTCCCTGGACCTGGGCTACAACGAGACCCACAACGCGCGTGGCGAAGTCTTCAACAAAGACATCAAAGGCTCCAAGACCAAGCTGGACGCCACCTACCACTTCGGTACCGTCGGTGACGCCCTGCGTCCGTACGTTTCCGCTGGTTTCGCTCACGAGAGCCTGGGCCAGGCCACTCGTAACGGCCGTGACCACTCCACCTTCGCCAACGTTGGCGCTGGCGCCAAGTGGTACATCACCGACATGTTCTTCGCCCGTGCCGGCGTCGAAGCCATGTACAACATCGACAACGGCAACACCGAGTGGGGCCCGACCGTCGGTCTGGGTCTGAACTTCGGTGGTAGCGGTGGCCAGAAAGCCGCTCCTGCGCCGGCTCCGGTCGCCGAAGTCTGCTCCGACAGCGACAACGATGGCGTCTGCGACAACGTCGACAAGTGCCCTGACACCCCAGCCAACGTTACCGTTGACGCTGATGGCTGCCCGGCTGTTGCCGAAGTCGTTCGCGTTGAACTGGACGTCAAGTTCGACTTCGACAAGTCGGTCGTCAAGCCAAACAGCTACGGCGACATCAAGAACCTGGCTGACTTCATGAAGCAGTACCCACAGACCACCACCACCGTGGAAGGTCACACTGACTCCGTCGGCCCAGACGCTTACAACCAGAAGCTGTCCGAGCGTCGTGCCAACGCTGTCAAGCAAGTCCTGACCCAGCAGTACGGCATCGAATCGAGCCGTGTTGACTCGGTTGGCTACGGTGAGACCCGTCCGGTCGCCGACAACGCCACCGAAGCTGGTCGCGCCGTCAACCGTCGCGTAGAAGCTCAGGTAGAAGCCCAGGCCAAGTAATTGGTTTGACGCTTCACGAAAAACCCGGCCTTGGCCGGGTTTTTCTTTGCCTGCGATTTCTCGCGAATGCGCTCAGGGCTTGAGCAGCACCAGCAACAACACCATGTTCAACAGCAGTGACACCAACCCAATCGTTCGCCATACCTTCAACGGCTCGCGCTCCAGCAGCGGCCGTGGCCGCTCGGTCAGCTCCTGGCGATCTCCCCGCTCCAGCAACAGCAACCACTGCTCTGCGGTCTCGAACCGCTGCGCGGGGTCGGCGGCCACCGCCTGCAACAGGTTACGCTGCAACCATTCCGGTAGATCCGGCCGATAACGCGCCGGGTTCACTGGCGTACCGAAACGCGGCCGCTGGAACGCCTCGACCTCGCCGTAGGGGTAATGGCCGGTGAGCAGGTGGTAAAGCGTCACGCCCACTGCATACAGGTCCTGGCGCGGCGCGGGGGGCTGGCCGTCGAAGGCTTCCGGGGCGAGAAACGAGGGTGTGCCCGGCAAGGCATGGGGCGGGTCTTCGCAAAGCCCAGGGCAGTACGCCAGCCCAAAGTCCAGCAGGCGCAACTGGCCATCGCTGCCGTAGTGCAGGTTCTCCGGCTTGATGTCGCGGTGCAGCAGGTTGCGCCGATGCAGCACGCCGACGGCTTGCAGCAGCTGGCGGGCGACCTCCAGCCATTGCGCCAGCGGCAGCGGGGGCTGTCCGCTGAGGGGCGTGCCGGGGTAATCGCGCATCAGGTAGTACAGATGCTGGCGTTGACTGGCCGGGTGCACCTCAGGGAAGTGACGGCCGGCGACACGGCGTAGGAACCACTCTTCCAGCAGCAGCGCCTGGGCGGCCCCGGGCTCCTGGTCGCGTGACTGCGGCAGGGTCTTGAGCAGCCAGGGTTGGTCGTGCGGGTCGCGGACCCGGTACAGCAGCGATTGCCGACTCTGGGCCAGCAGGCCGTCGACTTGCCAGCCATCGATCGACTGGCCGTCACGCAACGCACCTGGCAGCGGCCAGTGCTGGAGTTGCGCCAGCGTGTCGCCCAGATTGCTGGCGCCCAGCTGATCTACTCGCACCAGCAAGGCGCTGGCGTTGTCCTGGCTGCCGCAATGGTGGGCACTGGCAACCAGGGTTTCGGCGGCCATCTGCAGGTCGGGTTGTTCGCGCAGGATCGCGCGGATGTGCGCATCGCCCAGGCTGGCCCACACGCCGTCGCTGAGCAGCACGAAGCACTCGCCTTCGCACAGGTCGCCTTCCAGGTAGTCCACCAGCAGTTGCTGGTCCAGCCCCAGCGCGCGCTTGAGCACGTGCTGCATGCCAGGCTGGTCCCAGACATGGTCTTGGCTCAGGCAGTGCAGCTGGTCGGCTTGCCAGCGATACACCCGGCAATCGCCGACATGGGCCAGGGTGAATCGCCGCCCGCGCAGCACCAGGGCGCTGAGGGTGGTCAGCAGTGGCTGGCCATTGCCTTGGGCACGCAACCAGCGGTTCTGCGCCGTGAGCAGGCGCTCCAGCGCCTGCGTCACGGCCCAGGTGGCGGGCGTGGCGTAGTAGTCCAAGGCCAGGGCCTGCAGGCTGGAGCGCGCCGCCAGGCCACCATCGGCGCACTGGCTGACGCCGTCGGCCAGTGCGCACAAGTAACCTTTGCTGGCGGCCAGCTCCGGCGCGGGGGTCACCAGGCGCAGGGCGTCCTGGTTTTCCGGGCGAGGTCCGGTGGCGCTGGCCTGGGCAAAGCTCAGTTGCAGGCTCATGGCGCGGCCTCAGACCCGCGCGGCGGTGATCGCCGCCGAGCCCCAGGTGGTGCGCCAGCGTTGCTTGACACCATGCAGGCCGACCCAGGCCAGCAGGCCGAGGCTGGCGAACAGCCACAGGCCGAGCTGGTAGTCGCCGGTATGCTGCTTGATGGTGCCCAGGCCTGCGGCAAGCAGGAAACCGCCGATGCCGCCAGCCATGCCGATCAGCCCGGTCATTACGCCGATCTCCTGACGGAAGCGCTGTGGTACCAGTTGGAACACCGCGCCGTTGGCGGCGCCCAGCCCGAGCATGGTACTGACGAACAGGGCCAGGGCCGCCGCAGCGCTGGGCAGGTTGAAGCCCACTGCGGCGATACACACGGTGGCCACGCCGTACATTGCCAGCAGGGTGCGAATTCCGCCGAAGCGGTCGGCCAGGGCACCGCCGAGGGGGCGCATCAGGCTGCCGGCGAACACGCAAGCGGCGGTGTAGTAGCCCGCGGTCACTGGGCTCAGGCCGTACTGGTCGCTGAAGTAGCCGGGCAGGGTGCTGGCCAGGCCGATGAAGCCGCCGAAGGTCACGCTGTAGAAGAACATGAACCACCAGCTGTCGCGATCACCCAATGCCTTGAGGTAGTCGGCCATTGCCTTGGGCCTTGGACGTTGCGGTGCATTGCGCGCCAGCAGGGCGAACAGGACGAGGGTCAGCAGCAAGGGCAGCAGGGCGAAGCCGAACACATTGTTCCAGCCGAAGCCCGCCGCCAGCGCCGGGGCCAGCAGCGCGGCGAACACCGTGCCGGAGTTGCCGGCGCCGGCGATGCCCATGGCCTTGCCCTGGTGCTGGGGCGGATACCATTGCGAGGCCAGCGGCAGGGATACGGCGAATGAGGCCCCGGCAAAGCCGAGGAACACGCCCAGCAGCAACGCCTGCTCGTAGCTGTGAACGCCCAGGTGCCAGGCGCAGGCCAGGGCGACGATCACGATGAACTGGCCGATCAGCCCGGCGGTCTTGGGCGACAGGCGATCGACCAGTAGCCCCATGGCAAAGCGCAGCACCGCGCCGGCCAAGATCGGCGTGGCCACCATCAGCCCCCGTTGCTGGGCGCTAAGCTGCAGGTCGGCGGCGATCTGCACCGCCAGGGGGCCGAGCAGGTACCAGACCATGAAGCTCAGGTCGAAATACAGGAAGGCGGCGAACAGCGTGGGCACATGCCCGGATTTCCAGAAGCTCGTATTCATCGAACACCTCGTTGGGCGCGGAAACGAAAAGACGCCGCTGCCCGGTCCACGGCCGTGGAAGGGCGAGCGACGTCTTTGTCGGGGGTATGGGGGCAACCGCCGTTGGCTACCGGGGCGATTTCAGCAAGAGCCGGGCCAAGTCTGCTGGCGTCAGCCCAGTATCTCCGACATCGCGATGATCTGTTCCGCCACCTGGATCAGCTTCTGCTGACGGCTCATGGCCTGGCGGCGCATCAGGGTGTAGGCGTGTTCCTCGTTGCAGTCCTTCATTTTCATCAGCAAGCCCTTGGCCTGCTCGATGCGCTTGCGCTCGGCCAACTGCTGGTCGCGGGCCAGCAATTGGGCCTTGAGCGCTTGATCGCTTTCGAAGCGGGCCATGGCCACGTCGAGGATTGGTTGCAGGCGCGTGGCCTGGATGCCCTCGACAATATAGGCGCTGACCCCGGCCTCGATCGCCTGGCGCATCACGCCGGGGTCATGCTCGTCGGTGAACAGCACGATAGGGCGCGGGCGGTCGCGGCTGACCAGCACCACCTGCTCCATCACGTCACGGCCCGGTGACTCGGTATCGATCAGCACCACGTCCGGGTGCACTGTTTCGACACAGGCGGGCAGGTCGATGCTCAGGCTGCCGGCCTCGATTACTTCGAAGCCGGCCTCGATCAGGGCAGCCTTGAGGCGGCCGACCTTTTTTTCCGTGTCGTCGATCAGCAGGATGCGCAACATGCCCGTGTCCTCAGCGACGGACGCGGGCGTCGGGCGCCGCGTCCAGGGCGTGCAAGTGGAAGCTGCGCGCATAACCATGCGGGTCGCTGCCGTCCCAGCGGCTGCCGTCGATCAGCAGGCTGCTGCGCATGGGCGGGTCGGCGCAGGGTACGCCCAGCGCCGTGGCAGCCTCGCGGTACAGCGCCAACTGCTGCACCTGGCTGGCGACTGCCAGGTAGTCCGGGTCGTCACGCAGCAGGCCCCAGCGGCGGAACTGGGTCATGAACCACATGCCGTCGGACAGGTAAGGCAGGTTGGTCCGACCCTGGTCGAACAGGCGCAGGCCGTGAGGGTCGTGCCAGCGATGGCCCAGGCCGTCCTGGTAGTCGCCGAGCAGGCGCGGCTCGATGCTGCCGACCGGGGTGTTCAGGTAGGCGCTACCACTGAGCAGTTGCGCGGTACCACGACGGTTCTCCTGACTCTGCTCGATGAAGCGCGCGGCGGCGAGTACCGACTTGATCAGTGCCCGAGCGCTGTTGGGGTACTGTTCGACGAAGCCGTGGGCACTGGCCAGGACTTTTTCCGGATGATCGGGCCAGATCGACTGGCTGGTGGCCAGGGTGAAGCCCTGCCCCCTGGCGAGGGCATCCGCTGACCAGGGTTCGCCGACACAGAAGCCGTCGATGCGCCCGGCCTGCAGGTGGGGGGCCATCTGCGCCGGCGGCACTACCACGCTGGTGACGTCGTGCAGCGGGTGGATGCCCTGGCTGGCGAGCCAATAGTACAGCCAAAGGGCATGGGTGCCGGTGGGAAAGGTCTGGGCGAAGGTCAATCGCGCACCCTGCTGGTGCACGAGCCGCGCCAGTGCCTCGGGGCTGGTCACGCCTTTGCGTTGCAGTGCAGGGGAGAGGTTGATGGCCTGGGCGTTCTGGTTCAGGCCCATGAGCACGGCCAAAGGGCTGGCAGGTACGCCGCCGATGCCCAGGTGTACTGCGTACACCAGGCCATAGAGGCAGTGGGCGGCGTCCAGCTCGCCACTGACCAGCCTGTCGCGCAGCCCGGCCCAGGAGGCTTGGCGGCGCAGGTTGAGGGTCAGGCCGAACTGCTGGGCGAAGCCCTGGGTGGCAGCGACCACCACCGAGGCGCAGTCGGTCAGGGCCATGAAGCCGATGTCCAGGCTGGGCTTTTCCGGCGCGTCGCTGCCGTTGACCCAGGCCAGGGGCGTTGTCGGGAGGGCTGTGTTCACGAAAATCCTCGGGCGATCGCGGATGGCTGCATGCAACAGTCTTAGCAACCCATGTGCCATGGCCCTGTCGCCCCGGCGGCGCGCTGGCTATAATCGCCCCCTCACACACCGCGAGTCCGCCCGCCCATGTATACCCTGGCCCGCCAGCTGCTGTTCAAGCTCTCCCCGGAAACCTCCCACGACCTCTCGCTGGACCTGATCGGCGCCGGTGGCCGCCTTGGGCTCAACGGCCTGCTGTGCAAGCAGCCGGCGGCGTTGCCGGTAACGGTGATGGGCTTGAACTTCGCCAACCCGGTTGGCCTGGCCGCCGGCCTGGACAAGAACGGCGCGGCCATCGACGGCTTTGCCCAGCTGGGCTTCGGCTTCGTCGAGATCGGCACCGTGACGCCGCGTCCGCAGCCGGGCAACCCCAAGCCACGGCTGTTCCGCCTGCCGGAGGCCACCGCCATCATCAATCGCATGGGCTTCAACAACCTGGGCGTCGATAACCTGCTGGCGCGGGTACGTGCCGCGAAGTACACCGGTGTGCTGGGCATCAACATCGGCAAGAACTTCGACACCCCGGTCGAGCGGGCCCAGGACGACTACCTGATCTGCCTGGAGAAGGTCTACAACGACGCCAGCTACATCACCGTCAACGTCAGCTCGCCGAATACCCCGGGCCTGCGTTCATTGCAGTTCGGCGACTCGCTCAAGCAACTGCTCGATGCCCTGGCCGAGCGCCGTGAGAAACTGGCACAGGCGAACGGCAAGCGCGTACCGCTGGCGATCAAGATCGCGCCGGACATGAGTGACGAGGAAACCGCCCTGGTGGCTGCGGCGCTGGTCGAATCGGGGATGGATGCGGTAATCGCCACCAATACCACCCTGGGGCGCGAGGGTGTCGAAGGCCTGCCGTATGGCGGCGAGGCCGGCGGCTTGTCGGGTGCGCCGGTGCTGGAGAAGAGTACCCACACGGTGAAGGTGCTCGCTGGTGAGCTGGGCGGCAAGCTGCCGATTATCGCTGCGGGCGGGATCACCGAGGGGCGCCATGCGGCTGAGAAGATTGCCGCAGGGGCGAGCCTGGTGCAGATCTATTCGGGCTTCATCTATAAAGGCCCGGCGCTGATCCGCGAAGCGGTGGATGCCATCGCCGCGATGCCAAGGTAGTTTCGAGGGACATTTCGCGCATTGATGCAGGACAAGGGCATAAAAAAGGGCCCCTTCAAAGGGGCCCCTGGGCCGCAGCCCGCCGCCCGGATAGGGCGCGCATGGTGACTCGAATTCAGCGTCCTCGTTCAGCCAACGGCGTGATTTTCGTTGAGTCTATGAATGCCAGCGGTGCCGGTCATGCCATCCCAGTTGTCGCCGCGACCTTCGCGCCAGCCGTTGATCCAGGCTTGGCGTACAGAGGGTAGATTGAAGGGGCAAAGTTCGCGGGATTTGCCGGTGACCCCATACTGGTAGCCACGTGAATATGCTCTTTCCAACGGATCACGCTTAAGTCTTCTCATAGGGTGTTGCCCTCACTTGTTGACTGTAATGTCCCGTCGGCCTCTCCGAGGCCGGGCAGAATCGTTCTGCCGGTGTGCGCCCGCTGCCGGCGTCGCGGGCTGGAAGTGCCGCCCCGTTGCGGTGCGGCCTGAGATCAGTTCTAACGAATGCGAGTCACAGTGTGAATGATCGATTTGTCATAAGGACGTAACCTTTCCGAGGGTGAGGGGATAAGTAAATAAATGCGACTCAACCTTGTTTGCCGTTGAGCCCGCTATGATCAGGGTTTAGTCAACCTTGACGTCAATTGGCCAGCGTTGCTGGATGATCACAGTAATATTTGGTAATGCGACGAAGGGTCACATCTGAGCCCCACGTCCACGCAATTTTCATACTGCCCGACGATCAAAGCTTCTTGCGCCACCCGGCAAAGGCGTGATCGACCGGGCGGCCAGGCTTGGCGAGCGTTTCGCCGGGCCACCCGGACGCCTGCTGGAAAGGCGTCCGGGCAAACAGCGGCAGCCGATGCGTCGGCTTGCCATTTACCTAGCCAAAGGCTCTGGATTGCACATGTCGGACCGTTTCGAACTTTACCTTACCTGCCCCAAGGGTCTTGAAGGCCTGCTCGCCGAGGAGGCCCGCCAACTGGGGTTGAATGAGGTGCGTGAGCACACCTCGGCCATTCGCGGCGATGCCGACATGGAAACCGCCTACCGCCTATGCCTCTGGTCGCGCCTGGCCAACCGCGTGTTGCTTGTGCTCAAGCGCTTCTCGATGAAAAACGCCGACGACCTGTACGACGGCGTACACGCCGTCGACTGGGCCGACCATCTGGCGGCCGATGGCACCTTGGCGGTGGAATTCAGCGGCCATGGCTCGGGCATCGACAACACCCATTTCGGCGCCCTCAAGGTCAAGGATGCGATCGTCGACAAGGTGCGCAACCGCGAAGGCCTGCGCCCGTCGGTAGAGAAGGTCGACCCGGATGTGCGCGTACACCTGCGCCTGGACCGCGGCGAGGCGATTCTGTCCCTCGACCTGTCCGGCCACAGCCTGCATCAGCGTGGCTATCGTCTGCAGCAGGGCGCTGCGCCCCTGAAGGAAAACCTGGCGGCGGCGGTGCTGATCCGCGCCGGCTGGCCACGCATCGCGGCCGAGGGCGGCGCCTTGGCCGACCCGATGTGCGGCGTGGGCACCTTCCTGGTCGAGGCGGCAATGATCGCCGCCGATATCGCCCCCAACCTCAAGCGCGAGCGCTGGGGGTTCAGCGCCTGGCTCGGCCATGTGCCGGCGCTGTGGCGCAAGGTACACGATGAGGCCCAGGCCCGTGCCCAGGCCGGCCTGGCCAAGCCAGCGCTGTGGATCCGCGGCTATGAGGCCGACCCACGACTGATCCAGCCCGGGCGCAACAACGTCGAGCGCGCGGGCCTCGGCGACTGGGTGAAAATCTACCAGGGCGAGGTGGCCAGCTTCGAACCGCGTCCGGACCAGAACCAGAAAGGCCTGGTGATCAGCAACCCGCCGTACGGCGAGCGCCTGGGCGACGAAGCCAGCCTGCTGTACCTCTATCAGAACCTCGGCGAGCGCCTGCGCCAGGCCTGCATGGGCTGGGAGGCGGCGGTGTTCACCGGTGCGCCGGAGCTGGGCAAGCGCATGGGTATCCGCAGCCACAAGCAGTATGCTTTCTGGAACGGCGCGTTGCCGTGCAAGCTGTTGCTGTTCAAGGTCCAGCCCGACCAGTTCGTCACCGGTGATCGTCGTTCGGTCCAGGCCGAGGCGACTGAGGGCGAGCCTCGTCGTCAGGCCCCGGTGGCCAGTGAGCCGGCGCGCCTGTCGGAAGGCGCGCAGATGTTCGCCAACCGCCTGCAGAAGAACTTCAAGCAACTGGGCAAATGGTCTCGCCGCGAGAAGGTCGATTGCTACCGTGTATACGACGCTGACATGCCCGAGTATGCCCTGGCGGTCGATCTGTATCACGACTGGGTGCACGTGCAAGAGTATGCGGCGCCGCGTTCGATCGATCCGGACAAGGCCCAGGCACGTCTGCTCGATGCGCTGAGCGCGATTCCACAGGCCCTCGGTGTCGATCCGCAGCGCGTGGTGCTCAAGCGCCGGGAACGCCAGACCGGCACCCGCCAATATGAGCGCCAGGCCACCGAAGGACGCTTCCAGGAGGTCAATGAGGGCGGCGTCAAGCTGCTGGTCAACCTCACCGACTACCTGGACACCGGGCTGTTCCTCGATCACCGCCCGATGCGCATGCGCATCCAGCGCGAAGCGGCGGGCAAGCGCTTCCTCAACCTGTTCTGCTACACCGCCACGGCCACCGTGCATGCAGCCAAGGGCGGCGCGCGCAGCACCACCAGCGTGGACCTGTCGAAGACCTACCTGGACTGGGCACGGCGCAACCTGTCGCTCAACGGTTTCTCCGAGCGCAACCGCCTGGAGCAGGGTGATGTCATGGCCTGGCTGGAGAATGCCCAGGACAGCTACGACCTGATTTTCATCGACCCGCCGACCTTCTCCAATTCCAAGCGCATGGAAGGGGTGTTCGACGTGCAGCGCGACCATGTGCAGCTGCTCGACCTGGCCATGGCGCGCCTGGCCCCGGGCGGTGTGCTGTACTTCTCCAACAACTTCCGCAAGTTCCAGCTCGACGAGCACCTGGCGACGCGGTACGTGGTGGAAGAGATCAGCGCCCAGACCCTGGACCCGGACTTCGCCCGAAACAACCGTATCCACCGCGCTTGGCAGCTGCGTCTGCGCTGAACCGACGAGGTACGTGGCACGCCTGCTGGCCAGTGGCTATAAATCAGGACAGGGCGGGACAATACGCAGGACGCTGACCTTGGTTGGAGTCCTCTATGTCGAACCCGGGCGTACCTGTGAAGCGGCTTGGCCTGGTCGGCGACGAGTTGTCGGCCTGGGGCGTGGCCCTGGCGGCGCTGGTCGCCGGGGCGTTGCTCACGGCGGCTCTGGCGATCGCCACCCAGACCTTCTACCAGCAGCAACTGCGCCAGCGCTTCGAGCTGCTGGCCAGCGAGCGCTACAGCCGTATCGCCGAGCGTTTCGAGGAACAGGCGCAGCGCCTGGATGGCCTGCGCCGGTTCTTCACCTATTCCACTGACATCACCCCCCGCGAGTTCGATGGCTACGCACGTCCTTTGCTGCATCGTACCCAAGCCTACTCCTGGGCACCGCGGGTAGAGGCGGCGCAGCGCGAGGACTTCGAGCGGCGCGCGAGTGCCTCGCTCGGCCAGCCTTACCAGATACGCGACCTGGACGACCACGGTGCTTGGCAGGCAGCGCCTGCGCGCGATCATTACTATCCGGTCCTGTACACCCAGGCGGCGAGCCGTCAGGCCCAGCCCTATGGTTTCGACCTGGGTGGACAGGTCCTGCGCGCCGCGACCCTGGCCCGGGCCGCGAGCCCCGGCAGCATGGCCGTGTCGGCGCCGCTGGACATGATCAATGTCCAGCCGGACTATACTCGTGGCCTGTTGATTGTCGCCCCGGTGTTCACTGATGGGGCGCCCAGGGATGAGCCTCCCCGGGGTTATGTCATGGCCTTGCTGAGTCTGCATCAGCTGATCGCCGAGAGCCTGCCGACGGTGGCCGACGACAACCTGGTGGTGCGCATTGTCGACCTGTCCACGGAGGGTGGGCACGAGTTGCTTTTTGATTCGGGGATGGCGCCAGTGCGCATGGGCTTTACCAGCAGTCACCTGCTGCATCTTGCCGATCACCACTACCAACTCGATATTCACCCCAGCCAGGGTTTTCTCGCCGCCAACCGCTCATCGGCGGTGCCGGTGGTGGCGTTGCTCGGCGGTCTGCTCAGTGTGTTGCTGGCGCTACTGCTGTACAGCCTGTTCAGTCAGCGCCAGCGCGCCCTGGGCCTGGTGGCTCGGCGCACCGCCGAGCTGCGCATCAGCGAGCAGTCATTGCGCGAAACCCACAACCAGTTGCGTAGCGTGCTCGATGCCGCGACTCAGGTGGCGATCATCGCCACCAGCCTGCGCGGAGTGATCGGTACGTTCAATGCGGGCGCCGAGCGCATGCTGGGCTATTCGGCCGGCGAAGCGCTGGGCCAATTGCGGCTGGAAGATCTGGTCTTGCCCGAAGAGTTGCACCAGCGGGCCCATGCCTTGAGCGTGCGCTTTGGTCGCGAGGTTGGCGCGGGTCAGGCGATGTTCGCCGAGACCGTGCAGGAGGGCGGCGCGGAGCCAGCGGACTGGACGCTGGTGCGCAAGGATGGCAGCCACCTGCTGGCCAATATGCTGGTAACGGCGGTGCTGGACGAGCAGGGGTTGTGGGTGGGCTACCTGGCGATCTGCATCGATGTCACCGAGCGGCGCCGGGTGCACGAGGCCTTGGCGGCCCGCGACCGGCTGCTGGAAAAGCTCAGTGCCGAGGTGCCTGGTGGGATCTACCAGTATCGCCTGAACGCCGATGGACATTCCTGTTTCCCCTACGCCAGCCAGGGCCTGCACGACATCTACGAGGTGGACCTGGCGTTGCTGCGCCAGGACGCCGCGGCGGTGTTCGAGCGCATCCATCCGGACGACCTGGAGCGAGTGCGGCGCTCGGTGCGTTACTCCGCCGAGTACCTGACGCCGTGGCGTGAGGAGTACCGGGTGTGCCTGCCACGGGCGGGGTTGCGTTGGGTGCGGGGGGAGGCAACGCCGGAGATCGGTGAGCACGGCAGCACGCTCTGGCATGGGTACCTGACCGATATCTCGGACCTCAAGCGGGTGGAGGAGGAGCTGCGGGCGTTGTCGGTGACCGATGCCCTGACTGGGATCTACAACCGGCGCTACTTCCAGGAGCGGCTGCGTAATGAACTGGATCGAGCGCAACGGGATGGGTTGGACCTGGCGGTGATCATGCTGGATATCGATCACTTCAAGCGAATCAACGATCAGTACGGGCATGCGGTGGGGGATCATGTGCTGCGCAGCCTGTGCCAACGGATCGGGCAGCGGTTGCGGCGCACTGATGTGTTTTGTCGGTTGGGGGGGGAGGAGTTCATGGTGTTGTGTCCGGGGAGCAATGCCGAGCAGGCGCGGATGTTGGCGCAGGAATTGTGGCAGGGGGTGCGGAGTGTGCCGGTGGAGGGGGTGGGGCGGGTGACGGCGAGCTTTGGTGTGGCGGGGTGGCGGGTTGGGGAGGGGGCGGATGCGTTGTTGTTGCGGGCGGATGCTGGGGTTTATGTGGCCAAGCAGGGGGGGAGGGATCGGGTTGAGGGGGAGTTGTCTTGAGTTAAGCTTGGTCTGTTGTTTGATTGTTTGTGTTGAAGGTTTTATGCGCATTCATTTTTGATGTCGACGCTTAGTCACCTTTGCGCCCTTACGGCCAGCCCTTTCAAGGTCTTGCGATTTTTGAGATATGACGTTTCCAGCTCAATATTGCCGGGGTCGCAAAGCGACCCCGGCAATTCGAGGGTGTCAGAAATTTTGTGTTCGGGCATAACATGAGTAAGAGGTGCATGTATGCCAACCAAAAAGAAACCCTTGCGTGACCTGCCCAAAATCCCCAAAGAGCTGCTGGAGCAGTTCGGTGAGGGCCTGATGACCGCAGAGGCTATCGAGGATGCCTCTGCGGCGTTCAAGAAGGCCTTGATCGAACGCGCTCTGCACGCTGAACTTGGCCACCACCTGGGTTATCCGCCGGGCGCGCAGCGCCCAGAGGATGAAACCAACCAGCGTAACGGCAAGAGTGGCAAGACGGTTTTGACCGGCGATGGCCCGCTGCGGCTGGAAATTCCTCGTGACCGAGACGGCAGTTTTGCGCCCATTCTCATCCCCAAGCATGAGCGGCGGTACACCGGTTTCGATGACAAGATCATCGCCATGTACGCCCGTGGCATGACGGTCAGAGAGATCCGAGCCTTTCTGTCCGAGCAGTATGGAACAGAGGTCTCACCCGACTTCATCAGCTCTGTGACAGACGAGGTCATGGAAGAAATTGGCGCGTGGCAGCAGCGGCCACTGGAGCCCATGTACCCGGTCATTTTCTTCGATGCACTGCGGGTGAAGATCCGCGAAGAAGGCTTGGTGCGCAACAAGGCCATTTACTTGGCGCTGGGCGTTCTACCCGACGGGACGCGCGATATCTTGGGCATCTGGATCGAGAACACCGAGGGTGCGAAGTTCTGGATGAAGGTCTTTAACGATCTCAAGACACGTGGTGTCGAGGATGTGCTGATTGCCGTGACCGATGGCCTCAAAGGCATGCCAGAGGCTCTCAGCGCCGTGTTTCCAGAGACGACGCTGCAGACGTGCATCGTGCACCTGATCCGCAACAGCCTGGACTTTGCAGCCTGGGACAAGCGGCGGGCACTGGCCAAGGCGCTCAAGCCGATCTACCAGGCCATCAACGCCGAAGCGGCTGAGCAGGCACTCGATGAGTTTGAAAACGGGCCCTGGGGCAAGCAGTATCCAACGGTCGTTGCGGCCTGGAGACGCGCCTGGGATCGAGTGATTCCCTTCTTTGTCTTCCCACCAGCCATCCGGAAAGTGATCTACACCACCAACGCCATCGAGAGTATCAATGCCCAGCTGCGCAAGATCATCAAGACCCGAGGCCATTTCCCGAACGATGATGCAGCTACCAAGCTGATCTGGCTGGGGCTGCGAAACATCACGGCGAACTGGGGCTCAGCGGCGCATGATTGGAAAAGTGCGATGAATCAATTCGCGATTTTGTACGGAGATCGGTTCATCAGGCCGACCTGGTGAAAGTCAGGGCCTGCCTGACGGCAGGCCGTTACCGGCCCGCACACAAAAAATCTGACACTTCCGGCAATTCCAAGTCGAACGCTAATTTTCAACACCTTGAAAGGGCTGGCCGTAAGGGCGAGAAGGTGACTATGCGTCACCATCGCCAATAAATGCGCTTACAACCCTCAAAACCACCACCCTGAAAGCCCAAGCCCACTCAAATCAAGGCATCACCCCAACAGTCCCATTCCCCGCCTTCGGCTGCCGGTAAAGATCCAGCAACACCTGGTCCAGCACCTGGGAAGCCCCCCAAGGCTTGGGATCATTGAGAATGGCCGCCACCGCCCAGGTGTGCCCGTTACTGTCCCGGCTGAACCCGGCAATCGCCCGCACGGTATTCAGGGTCCCGGTCTTGATGTGCCCTTCACCGGTCACGGCCGTGCGCTTGAGCCGCTTGCGCATGGTGCCGTCCATCCCTACCAGCGGCATCGAGCTGATGAACTCCGCCGCGTAAGGACTCTTCCAGGCCGCTTGCAACAGTGCCGCCATCTCTCGGGTGCTGACCCGCTCGGCACGGGACAGGCCCGAGCCGTTCTCCATCACCAGGTGCGGCGAAGTGATGCCTTTCTTGGCCATCCACTGTCGCACCACACGCTGGGCGGCACGGGCGTCGTCGCCGTCAGCGTCGGTGCGGAATTGCGCGCCAAGGCTCAGGAAAAGCTGCTGGGCCATGGTGTTGTTGCTGTACTTGTTGATATCGCGGATGACTTCGACCAAGTCCGGCGAGAAAGCGCGGGCCAACAGGCGAGCGCTCTTGGGCACGTTCTCGATGCGGTCACGGCCCTGGATGCTGCCGCCCAGCTCGTTCCAGATCGCCCGCACGGCGCCGGCCGCGTAGGTCGGGTGGTCCAGCAGTGACAGATAGGTCTGCGAGTTGCAGCCATCGGCGAGCTGGCCACTGATCGTCACGCTGACACCGTCCGGCTGGACTACCGGGTTGTAGCGCACATCGCCGGTGCACTGCTTGCCGGCCACGGCCTTGACCTGGTTGTCGATGCGGATGCTGGCGATCGGCGGCTCGACCGAGACATTGACCTTGCCACCGTCGTTGCGGGCGACGAAGCGCAGGGCTTTGAGGTTGACCAGCAAAGAGTCCGGCTTGACCAGGAACGGCTTGTTCTCGTCGCCGCCGTCGTCATCGAACTGCGGCAGGTTGGGCTGCACGAAGTGGCTACGGTCAAGGACCAGGTCGCCGGTCACGGTGCGCACACCGTTGGCGCGCAGATCGCGCATCAGCAGCCAGAGCTTCTCCATGTTCAGCTTGGGGTCGCCGCCACCCTTGAGGTACAGGTTGCCGTTGAGCACGCCATTGCTCAGGGTACCGTCTGTATAGAACTCGGTCTTCCATTGGAAGGTCGGCCCCAGCAGTTCCAGCGCGGCGTAGGTGGTGACCAGTTTCATGGTCGAGGCCGGGTTGACCGACACGTCGGCGTTGAACACGGTTGCCGTGCCCGGGCCATCCAGTGGCAGCATGACCAGGGACAGGGCAGAGTCCTGTAGCTTGTTGGTCTTGAGCGCCTGCTGCACCTTGGGTGGCAGGCTGGTGTTGACGGTGGCGGCCTGCACGGACAGCGAAAGGGGCAGGAACAGGCCGGCGAGCAGCAGTGGGCGGAGCGTCTTGATCATAAATGGACAAACCCTGCAGGCGAGGGGAAAAGACAACGGGGCTGTAGGAAGTGATGGCCCCAGGACAAAATGTAGTGCGCATTATGCCCCAAGCAGAACGTGCATGGGCTTCATTCGACGGAAAAGCGCCGTTAGGCGCCGGAAACTGGTAAAGTGCCGCGCGTAATTAATTGAGAGGATTGTTTCATGGCTACCAACCGTTCCCGTCGCCTGCGCAAGAAACTGTGCGTGGACGAATTCCAGGAGCTGGGTTTCGAACTGAACCTGGACTTCAAGGAAGACCTGTCCGATGAAGCCATTGATGCCTTCCTCGACGCTTTCCTGGCTGAAGCCATGGATGCCAACGGCCTGGACTACGTCGGCGGTGACGACTTCGGCCTGGTCTGCAAGGCTACCCGCGGTTCGGTCAGCGAAGAACAGCGCGCCGCTGTCGAAGCCTGGCTGAAAGGCCGCAGCGAACTGACCAAGATCGAAGTCAGCCCGCTGCTGGACGCCTGGTACCCGGAAAAACCGGTCAATCCGGCTTCCTGATCAATAAGGGCGGTACGGCCTGTACCACCCTTATTTGGCTTCGGCCAGGCGCTCCCGCTGCCTGGCCAGGGCCTTCTCCACGCGGCGCATGTGCCGCGCCAGCACCTGGCGACGCCTTTTCAGTTCTGCCTGTGACAAGTTCGTCTCCTCCAGCGCTTCACACGCTTCGATCAATGCCTGCGCATCCAGCATTCGCCCCGCGCTGAGGATCTTGTGTGCCTGTAGCGACAGCTCGGCACCTTCACGTTGCGGATCTATGGCCATCAGAATTTTCAGGTCCTGGCGCAGGCTCAGAAGCAAAGTGTCGAGAATGCGGTCGCGATCGGCGAGGTTGTCGCCGACGATCACGGACAGGCCTTCAAGGTCGAAGCGTGGGGGCGGGGCAGACTTGCCGTGGTCCTGTCGGGGGATCCGTGCAATGCCCTTCAGGCGTTGCCCCAGCACTTGCAGGCCGATGGGTTTGAGCAGGCAGTCGTCCATGCCGGCGTCGAGACACTGCTGACGCACCTCGGGCTGGGCATTGGCGGTGTAGCCCAGGATGGTACAGCGTGGCCGATCCTGCAGGCGCTCTTCCATGCGCACAGCTCTGGCCAGCTGGTAGCCATTCATCTGCGGCATGTTGCAATCGACGATGAGTACATCGAAGCAGCCCTCGCGCCATTTGCGCAACCCTTCGCATCCCTCTTCGGCACTTTCCTGGCTCAACCCCAGGTAGTTCAGTTGCTGGGCCATCAACAGCAGGTTGGCCGGGTGGTCGTCTACCACCAGGATGTTCAACTGCTGCTCGGGTTGCAGGATGTCCGTGGCGAGTCGCGGCAGGACCGCTACTGATTCGACACATTGCAAGGGCATCACCAAGCGCACGCGGGTACCGACACCCTGCAGGCTCTGCAGGGTGAGCTCGCCGCCCATCATCGCGCACAGATCGCGGCTGATGACCAGCCCGAGCCCGGTGCCGGCTCGGGCACCGACGCTATGGGGGTTGGCTTGCACGAAGGGAGAGAACAGGCGCGGCAGGTCTTGCTCGTGGATCCCGATACCGCTGTCACGGACTTCGAGGTCGAGCGTCGGCAAGTCTTGCTCGCAGTCGTTGCGCACCCTGGCGGTGATGCGCACCTGTCCTTGTTCGGTGAACTTGATCGCATTGCTCACCAGGTTCGACAGCACCTGCTTGAAACGCAGCGGGTCAAGCATCGCATGGCAGCGTGCCTCGCTGGCGATCACGATGTCCAGTACCAGGCCCTTGTGTCGGGCCAGGCCATCGAACACACGTCCTACCGACTCGATCAGGGCCGCGAGGTCTACAGGTTCGGGGGCCAGGGACATTTGTCCTGACTCGATACGGGCGATGTCCAGGATGTCGCCGATCAGCCCCAGCAGGTCACTGGCCGAATGATGGGCGACCTCCAGCGCCGGGCGGTCCAGCTTGCCCTGATCGGCATGTCTAAGGGCCAGCTCAAGCATGCCGATGAGTGCGTTCATCGGAGTACGGATCTCATGGCTGATGGTGGCCAGGAAAGTGCTCTTGGCTCGGTTGGCATCATCGGCCTGCTGCTTGGCCAGGCGCAGGTCCTGGACCAGGTTGCGGCGTTCGCTGATGTCGATCCAGCCACCGATGATGCCTTGCATTTCGCCCAGCGAATCGCGGTAGGGCAGGATCCAGTGATAGATCGTCAGGTCGCGGTCCTTCAGGCGCAGCGGGCGGTCGAGAATCAACGGCTTACCCTGCGCCATTACCCGCTGGTAGTCGTCCTGGACTTGGAGTGTGTAGTCGCAGTCGCTGTAGGGCGCATCCTCCAGGCGTTTGCCCAGAACCTGCTCGAGGTCGGCGCCGACCGCCTGCAGGTAGCTGTCGTTGCAGCTTTGCAGGCGTCCTTCACGATCGCGTACATACATCGGATGAGGCGTGCCGTTGAGCAACGCGCCCATGAACTCCAACTGGTCGTTCAGCGCCCGCTCGGCCCGCTGGCGCTGTTTGATCTGGCGGCGCAGCCGGGCATTCCATACCAGTGCGAGCACCAACAGGACGGCAATCACCCCCACCACCTGCAGGATTACCCGACGGTAGTTGCGCCAGTAGGCGTCGTCCTGCAGGCCGTGGTCCCGCCAGCGACTGTTGATCACGCCCAGTTCCTCCGGCGAAATGCTCAGCAATGCTTTGTCGAGTATTGCACCCAGTTCGCTGGCGTCAGCGGCGGTCGCCATGGAGAACGCCGCTGGCTCCGTGCCCACGGTGCTGCGGATGACCAGATCGTTGCTGGTAGCGAGCATGTGGTTGGCATCGATCAGGGTGGCGATCGCCGCATCCACCGCGCCGCTGCCGAGCAGCACCATGGAGTAGTAGGTGCTTTCGGTGGCGACCTGGTGGATGCCTGGGTGGCGTGTCGTCAGCAGGGTGGCCACCGTGCTGTCGCGAGGCACGGCGACACGCTTGCCCTTGAGTTGCTTCAGGCTGCTGGGTTGGTCGTTGCCGGTGTGGCTGACCAGCACATAGGCGCTTTCCAGGTAGGGGCGGCTGACCTGCAGTGGATTGACCCGACGGGCATCGGTGGAGAGGCTGGCGATGATGTCGGCACGACCAGACTCAAGCTGGTCGATCATGTCGCCATCGCCACTCGCGCGACGAATCTCGAAGCGCAGGCCGGTACGCAGGCGGATCAGTTCGAGCAGGTCGGCGACAATGCCTCGCAGGCGGTCATTGTTGTCGAAGAATGTCAGGGGGGCTGCAGTATCGTTGACCACCACCCGCATGATCGGGTGCTCGCTCAGCCACTTTTCCTCGCGTACCGATAGCTGTAGCTTGCGGTCAGTCAGCAGGCTGCCGCTGCTGGCACTCCAGCGCTTGAAGATGTCGTTGCGGGTGGCGTTGGGCTGGGCGTCGAGCGCGGCGTCCACCAGGGACTGAAGGATGCGCGCGTCCTCGCGCATGGCAAAACTGAAGCCCACGGCTTCGTGCTTACCGAAGTTGGCCATGCGCAGGTGCGGCAGGTGGCCCTGACTGATCAGGTAATGAGTAGAGATGGTGTCACCGATGAACACGTCGGCCTGCTCGAAGGCCACGGCATTCAGTGCCTGTGTGGACGACTCGAAGGTAAGTAACTCGGCCTTTGGATAGTTGGCGCGGATCTCCCCGGGCGGCAGGTAGTGATACAGCATGCTCAGGCGCATGCCTGCGAGACCGGTGTCCAGCGCCCGGGTTTCATCCTCGCGGGTTACCAGCACCGGTTGGTCAATGGCGTAGGGGAGCGACAATGCAAGACCCTGGGTCACCGCCTCATAGCCGTTGGCGCTACCCAGCAGGTCGATATGGCCGCTTTTCAGTGCGGCGACCGCGGCCGGCCGGCTGGGAAAACGCTGCACCCGGACCGGCAGGCCCAAGGCGCTGCCGACCAGGCCGGCGTAGTCGGCGGTCAGTCCTTGGTACTCGCGCCCACCGGTTGCAATGTCGAATGGTGGGTAGTCGGGAGCCGAGGTACCCAGTACCAGTTCCTGGCGCTCTGCGAGCCATTCGCGCTGGGCGGGTGTCAGGGACGGCTGGACGGAAGCAGGCGCCGAGCGGCTGAGCAGGGTATAGGTCCGGCCCGTGTCGACGGTCACGCCGGCGCCTTGCAGTGGCGTACCCAGCCCGAGGCAGAGCAGCGATGTAACGATACACCTCCACATCATGACCTCAGACCAGCGCGTTGCGCTTGGCGACGTCGATCAACTCCACCAATGTGCTGGCGCGCAACTTGTGCATCAGGCGTTTCTTGTAGGTGCTGACAGTCTTGTTGCTGAGGAACATGCCCTTGGCGATCTCCTTGTTGCTGCGTCCCTGAGCAAATAGTTGCAAGACCATGAGTTCCCGGTCGTTGACTTGGCGAAACAGCTCCAGCTCCTGGTTGCTACCTGTTGGAGGTGGATTGAGCGCCTGGCTGGGAAAATAGTTATATCCCGACAGTACGGCCTTGATGGCGCTGAGCAATTCACTGAGGTCTTCCTGTTTGCACACATACCCGGCAGCGCCGGAATGCATGCAGCGCACGGCGAACAGGGCCGGTGCTTGGGCGGTCAGTACCAGAACCTTCAGCGGAATGGCCATGGCCTGCAGGCGCGAAAGCATTTCCAGACCGTCCAGCTTGGGGATGCTGATGTCGAGGATAACCAGATCGGGCGGGGTTTCACGGATAATCTGCATGGCGTCCACGCCATTGTCCGATTCACCGACTACCTTGTATCCCTGGTTTTCCAGCAACATCCGTATTGCCAGGCGTATGACGGGATGGTCATCAACTATAAAGACTGAGTGCATATTCAACATTCCATGCTGCGCGTGAAGGCAGCCGGCACATTAGCTCAGTTGAATGTCGACGGGCAGGGAAGTGGTTGCCAAATCGGGGATATAGGAATTTACTTACAGCACTTACGAAGCATTGCTACGAGTGATGTGGATGTTGGTAGGGATTTATCAGGATTTGATCGTTTTTGTCGGTGTTGTTGGTGGACGTGTTTAATATCAAGCGATATTGCGTGGGAAATTTCACGCATATTAAACGTCGGTGGCAAACAGACGCCTGCCACCTCGTCCCGTCATTACTTCGGACTTGAGCGCCCGGTCATTTCCAGCGCCATTTCGCTGGCGTAGCTGTCGGTCATCCCGGCGATGAAGTCGATCATGCGCAGGAAGGCGCTGTGCAGCGAACCGTGAGGGTCGGGAGCGTTGTTGCCGATCAGGTCCAGAACCCGCCGGCTCTTGAATGACGGAACGCGGCCGCCATGCTGTTCCAGCGCCGCGCCACAGAAGGTGTTGAGCAGGATCTCCAGGGTCGTGTACGCTCCGATCTCGTGAAGGGTCTTGCGTTTGTCCTGGAATATTTTCTTGCGTGCCATGTCCTTGGCCTGCAGCACGCAGCGTTGCGCCGGCCCGTGCATGTGCTCGACCAGGTCGCCCGTCAGCCGGCCAACGAGCAGGGCCTGCTGCTGTTCGACGAAGGCCTGGGCGGCGGCGTTGGTCAGGTGCTCGATGGCTTTGCCGCGCAGGATCGCCAACTTTCGCCTGCGCGATTCACCGGGCCCCAGCAGGCGATAGGTTTCCGGTAGATCGTCGCCCACCAGGTCCAGCAGCAGAGCCTCGACCTCTGCGTACTGCAGCAAGTCCATCTCCAGCCCGTCCTCGAGGTCGATCAGGGCGTAGCAGATGTCGTCCGCGGCCTCCATCAGATACACCAGCGGGTGACGGGCCCAGCGTTGGTGCTCTAGCTGCGGCAGGCCGAGCTTGCCGGCGATCTGCTCGAGCAGCCCCAGTTCGCTCTGGTAACAGCCGAACTTGTGCTTCTTATAGCCCAAGGCATCCGCGTGACGTGCCGCCCATGGGTACTTGAGGTAGGCGCCAAGGGTGGCGTAGGTAAGGCGCATGCCACCGTCAAACTGGTGGTATTCGAGCTGGGTGAGCACGCGAAAGCCCTGGGCGTTGCCTTCGAAGTTGAGAAAGTCGGCGCGCTGGTCGTCACTCATGTCGTCCAGCCAGCCACGCCCGGCCGCCTGCTGGAACCAGTGACGGATGGCGTCCTCGCCGGAGTGGCCGAACGGCGGGTTGCCGATGTCATGGGCCAGGCAGGCCGACTGCACGATCATTCCCAGATCGCTCGGCTCGCACCAGGCCGGCAGTTGCTCGCGCAGGGTCTCGCCGACGCGCATGCCTAGCGAGCGACCGACGCAGCTGACCTCCAGGGAGTGGGTCAGGCGTGTGTGGATGTGATCGTTGCTGGATACCGGGTGCACCTGGGTCTTGCGCCCCAGGCGACGGAACGCGCCAGAGAAGGTGATGCGGTCGTGATCTTTGTGGAACGGGCTGCGGCCAAGCTCCTCGGGGCTGTAAAGAGCTTTGCCCAGTCGTTCGCGGGTTAGCAGGGTGTGCCAGTCCAAGGCGTGTTCTCCCATCGTAGAGTCGGGATAGCTTCCTGCGTCCGGCGCGCCCGTGCAAGCGTCGGGCGCACCTTGGCTTCAGGGGCGGCGGCTGTTACCGAGGAACAGGCGGATCAGTGGAACCAGGCTGGTGCCCACCCGAATCAAGCGCGTCAGGTTGCCGCTGCGCACGCCCTTGCCGGTGAGAAAACCCAGGGCAACGACGGCGCCGATGCCCCACAGTGAGCCATGCTTGACCCCAAGGCCCTCGCCGAACGAGTTGCCCATCCCGCGCAGGCGGCGGACGGGTTCAAGCAACTGGCCGGACTCGTGGCGGATTTCCTGGCGGTGCATTTCCATGCGCAGGCGCAGCAGCGCCTTGCGCAGCTCGCGCGGGTTACGGGTATTGGGCAGTTCGGGCAGACTCATGGCAGCAGGCGCTCCCGATCTTTGGCCAACTCCTGGAGGGTGGCGTTGAACGGCGAGGACTCATCGAACACCGCGGCCTTAAGACGCAGGCCGCAGTATAGCGCGGCGACCCCGTAGAACACGCACAGGCCGATGATCCCGGCCAGGCGATAGCTGTCCCACAGCAGCACCAGCAGCAGGCCCGACAGCGCGGTCAGCAGCAGCAGGGCGAACACCAAGGCCAGGCCCGCGAACAACAGCAGGCTGAGGGTGCGGGCCTTTTGCTCCTGCAACTCGATGCCGAACAGCTCGATATGGCTGTGCAGCAGACCCAATATGGCCGCGCCCAGGCGCCGACCGGAGGCGCCCGTGCCGATGGCGTCGTTATCCATGCCGGCTCCTCAGCGCTTGGCCAGCAGGCCGATCAGCAGGCCGACGCCGGCGGCGATGCCAATGGCCTGCCACGGGTTCTCCTGTACGTACTGTTCGGCGTTGCCAAGAGCCGCTTGGCCGCGGGCACGCACCGAATCCTGGGTCAGTTGCAGGGTCTCGCGGGCCTGCACCAGGCGTTCGTGGATCTGCTCGCGCAGTTCGTCAGCCTGGTCGCCGGCCAGGTTGGCGGTGTCGGCGAGCAGCTTCTCGGTGTCGCGGACCAAGGCCTGGAAGTCAGCCATCAATATTTCCTGTGCAGTCTTTGCCGATTTGCTGGCCATGGAGGGGCCTCCCTGTGAATGTGTACTGGCTATTTCGAGTGATCGGTGCCGCGGAAGGTTCAGCGGAATATGTTGGTACAGCGCTTGCTAAAAAGCGGTGCGTGTCCGCCAAGACTTGCGCCGAAACCATGCGCCAGCGCTGCGGATACCGCTAAACCTTAACTCAATCCACGACAAACCCAAGAAAAAACCACGCAGGTTCCGCCCGGTTCACCGAAACAGGGCAGGGGCCTGGCACCGATCCGGTGCACGGATGCCGGTTCTTGAACTGTCCTGGTGCCTTTTTGCAGGTCTGCCACTTCATGGAAAACATGCACAGCGCGATGGACTCACTGGTCCATGGCTCCAACACCTTGTTCATCCTCATGGGCGCGATCCTGGTCCTGGCCATGCACGCGGGGTTCGCCTTTCTCGAGGTTGGCACGGTGCGGCACAAGAACCAGGTCAACGCCTTGTCGAAGATCATCAGCGACTTCGCCATCTCGGCTCTGGTGTATTTCTTCATCGGTTACTGGGTCGCATACGGCGTGAGTTTCCTGCAGCCGGCGGCGACCCTGGCCAACGATCACGGCTATGCCCTGGTCAAGTGCTTCTTCCTGCTGACCTTTGCCGCAGCCATTCCGGCGATCATCTCCGGCGGTATCGCCGAGCGCGCCCGCTTCGCGCCGCAACTATGCGCGACGGCATTGATCGTGGCGTTCATTTACCCGTTGTTCGAAGGCGTGGTGTGGAATGGCAACTTCGGCTTGCAAGCCTGGTTGCAGGCGCGTTTCGGTGCGCCGTTCCATGATTTCGCCGGTTCCGTGGTGGTGCACGCCATGGGTGGCTGGTTGGCGCTGGCGGCGGTGCTGCTGCTCGGTGCGCGGCGGGGCCGCTACCGCGACGGGCGCCTGGTGGCGTTCGCGCCGTCGAGTATTCCATTTCTGGCGCTGGGTTCGTGGATCTTGATCATCGGCTGGTTCGGCTTCAACGTCATGAGTGCGCAGACCCTGCAGGGGGTGAGTGGGTTGGTGGCAATCAACTCGCTGATGGCGATGGTTGGCGGCACGTTGTCGGCCTTGTTGGCCGGGCGCAACGATCCGGGCTTCCTGCACAACGGCCCGTTGGCAGGCCTGGTGGCGGTGTGCGCGGGGTCCGACCTGATGCACCCGGTGGGCGCGCTGGTCACCGGGCTGGTGGCCGGTGGACTGTTCGTCTGGTGCTTCACCGCCGCGCAGAATCGCTGGAAGATCGACGACGTGCTGGGGGTGTGGCCATTGCATGGCCTGTGCGGCGTGTGGGGTGGCATCGCCTGCGGTGTGTTCGGCCAGGCAGCCCTGGGTGGGTTGGGCGGCGTCAGCCTGGTCAGCCAGCTGCTGGGAAGCCTGGCGGGCGTGCTGGTGGCGCTGGCCGGGGGTTTTGCCGTGTATGGCCTGATCAAGGCGCTGCATGGCCTGCGCCTGAGTCACGAAGAGGAGTTCCAGGGGGCGGACCTGGCCGTGCACAGGATCGGCGCCACTAGTCAGGATTGAGCCAGGTCAGGTGCGCGCCGGCGGGCTCGGACCTAGAATGAGCATCCATTCATGCGAATTACGGATGTCTGCATGCTCCCTGAAACCCAGTTGTTCGGCACCGTGGGGTGCCACCTGTGCGAAGTGGCCGAGGCCGTGCTGATGCCTCTCGTCGAGCACGGTCTGCTGGTCGAGCTGGTCGATATCGCCGACAGCGAGGCACTGTTCGAACGCTACGGGCTGAGCATCCCGGTGCTACGCCGTTGCGACACCGGTGCCGAGCTGGGCTGGCCGTTCGATGCCGAGCAGGTGGTGGCCTTCCTCGGCTGAGTCGCACATTGACGAGCAGGGGTCTCGCTCCGTATGCTGTATATAAATACAGTATTCGAGGTGAAGCCATGCTCAATGTCGAGCAACTCAAGTACAGCATCAATCACATGGCTCCCGAGCGTGTGTACGAGGCCGTGCTGGAACTGCGCCTCGACGGCATCGTCACCGACGAGCGCACGCCGTTCGGCAAGGTGCATTTCAATACCTGCTTCGCCGAGATCGAGGCGCTGTTCCAGCGCGCTGGCTTCCACCGTCCGCTGGACGTGGTGGGCTACCAGGGCCTGAGCTACGCCCTCTACGATCCGGGGCGCTGGGACGCGGTACAAGTGTTGCGCTGGCTCAAGGCGCGCTGCGAGCCGGTCAGCGAGGCTGGTTGAGGGGCGCGAGCTGGGGGATAATGCCTGCCCCGCAGAACCGAGCCCGACGATGACCACGCCTTTCGACCCCTCCCGCCAGCAAGCCAGTACAGTATGCCTGCCTCCGGGCCTCTGGACGACTGTGCTTGACTGTCTGTGTGATCATTTCAAGGGCGTCGACCGTGAGCAATGGCTCGACCGCTTCGCCCGTGGTCGGGTGTTGAATGCCGACGGCCAGCCCATTGCGGCGGATACGCGCTACCGGCAAGGCATGCGCCTGCACTATTTCCGTGAAGTACCCAATGAAAAAGTGATCCCGGTGCAGGAAGAGATCCTGCATGTCGACGAGCACCTGGTGGTGGCGGACAAGCCGCACTTCTTGCCGGTCACCCCCACCGGCGAGTACGTCGAACAGACGCTGCTGCGCCGGCTCATCCGGCGCCTGGACAACCCGCACCTGGTGCCGCTGCACCGCATCGACCGACACACCGCCGGGTTGGTGCTGTTTTCCGCCAACCCGCAAAGCCGTGGCGTCTATCAGCGTCTGTTTCCCGAGCGGCGTATCGACAAGCACTACCAGGCCATCGCCGCGGCCATGCCGCAGCATGACTACCCGCTGGTGCACCGCAGCCGCCTGGTGCATGGCGAGCCGTTCTTTCGCATGCATGAAGTGGAAGGGGCCGATAACAGTGAAACTCATGCCTGTGTGCTGGAGAAAAACGGCGAGCTGTGGCGCTATGGCCTGTCACCGGTCACCGGCAAGACCCACCAGTTGCGGGTGCACATGGCGGCGCTGGGCGCGGGGATCTGCAACGATCCGTTCTATCCGCAGCTGGTCAACGAGCAGGATGATTACGCACGGCCACTCAAGCTGCTGGCCCACAGCCTGTGCTTCGAGGATCCGTTGACGGGTGAGGTGCGGTATTTCGAGAGCCGGCTGACGCTCGACTGGTAGAAACATCGCCGGCAAGCTCGCTCCCACAGGTACGGCGCAGGTCTGGAAATCGGTGCGGCCGGTGTGGGAGCGGGCTTGCCGGCGATGCGCCGCGTAAGCGGCGCTCTGTGGACTCAGCGGTTGAAGCGTTCCACCAGCGAGTACTGGGTACCCGCGGTGCTGGTCAGTTCTTCGCTGAGCAGCGCCGAGCGCTGGGCCTGGCCGGAGGTCTGGTCGGCCAGGTCGGCGATGGTGCTGATGTTGCGGCTGATCTCCTCGGCCACCGCGCTCTGCTCTTCGGTGGCGGCGGCGATCTGGGTCGCCATGTCGGTGATGTTGGCCACGGCCTCGCTGATGCCTACCAACGCCTGGTCGGCCTCCATCACCCGCTCGACACCTTCCTGGGCCTGGCGGTGGCCGGTCTCCATGGTCTGCACCGCGTTGTTGGCGGTCTGTTGCAGCTTGGCGATCAGGGTGTGGATCTGCCCGGTGGATTCGGCGGTGCGCTGGGCCAACTGACGGACCTCGTCGGCGACCACGGCAAAGCCGCGGCCCATCTCGCCGGCGCGTGCCGCTTCGATGGCGGCGTTGAGCGCCAGCAGGTTGGTCTGGTCGGCGATGCCCTTGATCACATCGACCACGCCGCCGATCTCGTCGCTGTCCTTGGCCAGCTGGGTGACGGTCAGCCCGGTCTCGCCCACGGCGGCGGACAGCCGCTCGATGGCGTCACGGGTTTCGCCGGCGATGTTACGGCCCTGGCTGGTCAGGCGATTGGCTTCCTGGGTGGCGTCAGCGGTGCGCTGGACATGGTTGGCCACTTCCTGGGTGGTGGCGGCCATCTGGTTGACGGCGGCGGCGACCTGCTCGGTTTCCACCCGCTGGCGCTCCAGGCCCGAGGAACTCTGGTGGGCCAAGGCGTCGGACTGGCGTGCCTGGTCGCTGAGCTGCTCGGCGCTGTCCTGCAGGCGGGTCAGGCAGGTCTTCATCCGTGCGTCCTGGCTGAGCATGGCCATTTCCAGGCGTGCCTGGACACCGCGGCTGTCGGTGTACATCTGCGCGATCAGCGGATCGGAAGTGGTCTGTTCGGCCAGGCGCAGCAAGCGCTTGAGGCCGCGCTGCTGCCAGCTCAGGCCGAGCAGGCCGAGCGGCACCGACAGGCCGGCGGCCAGGGCGAAGCCCCAGGAGTGACCGAGCCAGTTGCCGATCAGGAAGCCGATCTGGCTGACCAGGATGAACGGCAGCCAGTCCTGTAGCACCGGCAGCCACTTGTCGCGTTTCGGGATGGCCGAGCGGCCCTGGTTGATGCGCTGGTACAGCGCCTCGGCGCGACGGATCTGCTCGGCGGTGGGCTTGACCCGCACCGACTCATAACCAATTACCTGGTTGTTGTCGAAGATCGGCGTGACGTAGGCATTCACCCAGTAATGGTCACCCGACTTGCAGCGGTTCTTGACGATGCCCATCCACGGCAGGCCTTGCTTGAGGGTCTGCCACATGTGGGCGAACACGGCCGGCGGCACATCGGGATGGCGCACAAGGTTGTGCGGCGCGCCCATCAATTCCTCGCGGGTGAAACCGCTGATCTCGATGAAGGCATCGTTGCAGTAGGTGATCACGCCCTTGGCGTTGGTGGTGGAGATCAACCGCTGCTGGGCAGGGAAAGTCCGTTCTCTCTGGGTAATCGGCTGGTTGTTACGCATTGGCTGTTCAATCCGCAAGGCTTTCGACGGGTATCGGCAAGCCTCTGGTTTTATTGAATGAATATTTAACTGGCTTGATCTGGGGCAAGGTGCCATCAGTGCCGCTGAGCTAATGCAGCCCACCTGATCGCAGCCGTTGCCGCCAATATTGCAGTTTTCTTTATAAATGATGACGAATAGGTCTGATCATGACCGATTGTTCAATGCGGGGCCAGCATCGGGTAGCTGAAAGCGGCGAAGTGCGCCAGGTTGACGCAGGTGTGGCAGAGCACCGCCGTCGCCAACCCACCATGGCGATAGGCCAGACCATACCCCACTCCGGCCAGGGTCGCCAGGTAGAACCATTGCCAGCCACCGGCCAGGTGCGCAAGGCCGAACAACAGCGCGGCCACCAGCAATGCCAGCCCCTCGTGCCTGAACAGACGTTGCAGGCCGCCCTGGATGTAGCCACGGAACAGCAGTTCCTCGGTCAGGCTTACCAGTAGCAGGTTGTTCAGCAGCCACAGCCAGGCCTGGTCGGGCCATTTCGGTGCCCAGGCCACCATGCCCAGGGCCCAGGCGCCGCCCAGGCAGGCGAGCAGGGTCAGGGGCAGGGTCAGCGCCAGGCCCGGCAACAGGCCGCGTGGGCGCAGCATGATCAGCCACGGGCAGGCCAGCAGCAACCACAGGCCGATCAGGGGCTTGTCGAGGTTGAGGTACAGGGAGAAGGGCACGGCGCCGTCGCTGAGCACGGCCTTGTCGATCACCTTGGCGCTGTGGAAGCCGGGTAGCCAGTGCAAGGCCAGGGCGATGGCCAGGAGGATGAACAACAGGTGGCCGAGGCTTTGTTGCCAGCGTACCGGACGTCGAGCGAGCAGGGCACTGCACAGCAGGGCGAGCAAGGCGGGCAGGGCAGCGAGACCGAGGCTGCCGTAGGTCAGGGCGATCGCATAGCCGAGGGCGAGCAGGATCAGGGCGATCCAATGGGGAAGAGGCATGACATTTCCTTAGTGCCGGTGAATCCGAGGAGGGTAGGACTCCTCGTTTGGCCGTCAGGACACCTGAAATCAGCCACGCGGGGCAAGCCCCCACATTGCGTGGGAGCGGGCTTGCCCCGCGATGGGGCCTTACCCTGCGATCAATTGCCGCAGCACATAATGAAGGATCCCTCCCGACTTGAAGTACTCCACCTCATTGAGGGTATCGATCCGGCACAGTACCTCGATCTGCTCCTGGCGTCCGTCCTCGCGGGTAATGCGCACCGGCAGGCTCATGCCCGGGCGGATCTGCGCGCCGCCAAGGCCCAGCACATCGATGCGTTCCTTGCCGGTCAACCCGAGGCGCTTGCGGTCGTCGCCAGCCTTGAACTGCAACGGCAGCACGCCCATGCCCACCAGGTTGGAGCGATGGATGCGCTCGAAGCTTTCCGCCAGCACCGCCTTGACCCCCAGCAGGTTGGTGCCCTTGGCCGCCCAGTCGCGGCTGGAGCCGGTGCCGTATTCCTGTCCGGCGATCACCACCAGCGGCGTGCCATCCTGCTGGTAGCGCATGGCGGCATCGTAGATCGACAGTTTCTCGCCCGTGGGTACGTACAGTGTGTTGCCACCTTCCTCGCCACCGAGCATCTCGTTGCGGATGCGGATGTTGGCGAAGGTGCCGCGCATCATCACCTCATGGTTGCCGCGCCGTGAGCCGTAGGAGTTGAAGTCCCGCGGTTCCACGCCCTTGCCGCGCAGGTAGCGGCCGGCCGGGCTGTCGGCCTTGATGTTGCCAGCCGGGGAGATATGGTCTGTGGTCACCGAGTCGCCGAGCAGGGCAAGGATGCGCGCGCCGTGGATATCGCCGATTTCCGGCAGTGGACCACTGATGTCGTCGAAGAACGGCGGGTGCTGGATATAGGTGGAATCGTCCTGCCAGACATAGGTGGCCGCCTTGGGCACCTCGATGGCCTGCCATTGGGCGTCGCCGGCGAATACTTCGGCGTATTCCTTGTGGAACATGCGCGTGTCGACATTGCCCACGGCCTCGGCGATCTCCTGCTGGCTGGGCCAGATATCGCGCAGGTACACGGGCTTGCCATCCTTGCCGGTGCCCAGCGAGTCCTGGGTCAGGTCGACGCGCACGCTGCCGGCCAAGGCGTAGGCCACCACAAGCGGCGGCGAGGCCAGCCAGTTGGTCTTGACCAATGGGTGCACCCGGCCTTCGAAGTTGCGGTTGCCCGACAGTACCGAAGCCACGGTGAGGTCGGCGCTGCCGATGGCCTTCTCGATCGCCTCGTCCAGGGGGCCGGAGTTGCCGATGCAGGTGGTGCAGCCATAGCCGACCAGGTCGAAGCCGAGCTGATCCAGATAAGGCGTGAGACCGGCGGCCTTGAAGTAGTCCGTCACCACCTTGGAGCCTGGGGCCAGCGAGCTCTTGACCCAGGGCTTGCGGGTCAGGCCCTTCTCCACGGCTTTTTTCGCCACCAGCCCGGCGGCCATCATCACGCTGGGGTTGGAGGTGTTGGTGCAGGAGGTGATGGCGGCGATCACCACGGCGCCGTCGCGCAAGGTGTGGGTCTGGCCGGCATGGCTGTAGTCGATCTCGCCGGCCTGGTCGGCATTGCCTACCGCCACCCCACCACCGCCTTCGCTTTCCAGGCGGCCGACCTCCTTGGCCAGGGGTTTGGGCTGCAGTTCGATGAAGTGGTCGAAGGCCTGGGCGACCTGGCCCAGAGCAACCCGGTCCTGCGGCCGCTTGGGCCCGGCGAGGCTGGCTTCGACGTCGTTCATGTCCAGTGCCAGGGTGTCGCTGAACAGCGGCTCCTGGCCTGGCAGGCGCCACAATCCCTGGGCCTTGCTGTAGGCCTCGACCAGTTGCACGGCCTCTTCGGGGCGCCCGGACAGGCGCAGGTAGTCCAGGGTCACCTGGTCCACCGGGAAGAAACCGCAGGTGGCGCCGTACTCAGGGGCCATGTTGGCAATGGTGGCGCGGTCGGCCAGCGGCAGGTCGGCCAGGCCGTCGCCGTAGAACTCGACGAACTTGCCCACCACGCCCTTCTTGCGCAGCATCTGTGTCACCGTCAGCACCAGGTCGGTGGCGGTTATGCCCTCGCGCAGCTTGCCGGTGAGCTTGAAGCCGATGACCTCGGGGATCAGCATCGACACCGGCTGGCCGAGCATCGCCGCCTCGGCCTCGATACCACCGACGCCCCAGCCGAGCACGCCCAGGCCGTTGATCATGGTGGTGTGCGAGTCGGTGCCGACCAGGGTGTCGGGGAAGGCGTAGGTGCGGCCGTCCGCCTCACGGGTCCACACGGTGCGCCCCAGGTACTCGAGGTTGACCTGGTGGCAGATGCCGGTGCCCGGCGGTACCACGCGGAAATTGTCGAAGGCGCTCTGGCCCCAGCGCAGGAAGGCGTAGCGCTCGCCGTTGCGTTGCATCTCGATGTCGACGTTCTGAGCGAAGGCATTGGGGCTGGCGTAACGGTCGACCATCACCGAGTGGTCGATCACCAGGTCCACCGGCGACAACGGATTGATTCGCTGTGGGTCGCCACCGGCCTTGGCCATCGCCGCGCGCATGGCGGCCAGGTCGACCACCGCCGGCACGCCGGTGAAGTCCTGCATCAGCACCCGCGCCGGGCGGTACTGGATCTCGCGGTCGGAGCGACGCTCCTGCAGCCACTGGGCCAGGGCGCGCAGATCGTCGCCGGTGACGGTCTTGCCGTCTTCCCAGCGCAGCAGGTTTTCCAGCAGCACCTTCAGTGACATGGGCAGGCGCTGCAGGTCGCCGAGCTGGCGCGCGGCGTCGGGCAGGCTGAAATAGTGGTAGACATGGTCGGCCACCTGGAGAGTCTTGAGGGTTTTCAGGCTATCGAGCGAGGGCATTTACAACTCCTTGTGCTCCGGTGTCCGGCGATTGCGTGTCGCTCGCCGGTGTCACCGCTCTGGACCGGTCCGCACGGCACGGACCTGGCTGAACAGTCAGGTTAGACCGGTTTGTCTGGCCTGACCCTTTTCTGGACCGATGGGGCGTGTCGTCGGTTCCGATCTTCCTTTATCATTCGCCGCCCTGGCGCCGTCTGCGCCAGTGATGTGGAGTGAGAAATGAATACCCTGTTCATGCATTGCCGGCCCGGCTTCGAGGGCGAGGTCTGCGCCGAAATCAGCGAACACGCCGCCCACCTGGGTGTGTCCGGCTATGCCAAGGGCAAGCCGCAGAGCGCCTGCGCCGAGTTCGTCTGCAGCGAGCCGGACGGTGCCGAACGCATGATGCAGACACTGCGCTTCTCGCAGCTGATCTTCCCGCGCCAGTGGGCCCGCGGCACCTACGTCGAGCTGCCGGAGACCGACCGCATCAGCGTGCTGCTCGAGCGCCTGGCCGCGCTGCCGGTGTGCGGCAGCCTGTGGCTGGAAGTGCTCGACAGTAACGATGGCAAGGAGCTGTCGACCTTCTGCCGCAAGTTCGAGGTGCCGCTGCGCAAGGCCCTGGAAAAGGCCGGGCGGCTGGTGGACGACGCCCGGCGGCCACGCCTGCTGCTGACCTTCATCAGCGGCCGGCGGGTGTTCCTGGGGCTTGCCGAGGCCGACAACTCGGCGCTGTGGCCGATGGGCATCCCGCGCCTGAAATTCCCCCGC
The DNA here is from genome assembly GCF_019823065.1 of Pseudomonas mosselii. Classification (NCBI taxonomy): domain Bacteria; kingdom Pseudomonadati; phylum Pseudomonadota; class Gammaproteobacteria; order Pseudomonadales; family Pseudomonadaceae; genus Pseudomonas; species Pseudomonas mosselii. The sequence goes on along the minus strand of NZ_CP081966.1, from coordinate 4,184,614 downwards.
GAGGCCCCCAGCCGCTCGACCCTCAAGCTCGAGGAGGCGTGGCACCAGTTCATTCCCCGCGAGCAGTGGGACCAGCGCCTGAACGACGACATGACCGGCGTCGACCTGGGCGCCGCGCCCGGCGGCTGGACCTACCAGCTGGTCAAGCGCGGCATGCTGGTGACCGCCATCGACAACGGGCCGATGGCCGAAAGCCTGATGGACACCGGCCTGGTCACCCACCTGATGGCCGACGGCTTCACCTGGAAGCCCCGCCAGACCGTCGACTGGATGGTCTGCGATATCGTCGAGAAGCCGGCGCGCACCGCTTCGCTGATCGAGACCTGGCTGGGCGAAGGGCTGTGCCGCGAGGCAGTGGTCAACCTGAAGCTGCCGATGAAGCAGCGCCACGCTGAGGTGCGCAAGCTGCTCGAGCGCATCGAGGCCGGGTTCAAGGCGCGCAAGGTGAAGGTATCGATCGCCTGCAAGCAGCTGTATCACGACCGCGAGGAAGTGACCTGCCACCTGCGCCGGCTGGACCTGAAACCGCGCTGAGGTCAGCGCGGGGGCTGTGACAGCCCCGCTTCATGCGCCACAATGACGATCATTTTGCGGAGCCCTACATGACCGATTTCACCCATGATGCGATCCTCGACGCCACCGGCCTGAACTGCCCGGAGCCGGTGATGATGTTGCACAAGCACGTGCGCGAGCTGGCCGGCGGCGGCGTGCTCAAGGTGATCGCCACCGACCCGTCGACCCGCCGCGACATTCCCAAGTTCTGCATCTTCCTCGGCCACGAGCTGCTCGGCCAGCAGGAAGAGTCCGGCACCTACCTGTACTGGATCCGCAAGAAGGCCGACTGAGCCGCCTGTGATCGCGCTACACTGCGCTCCCCCTGACAGGAGAGCGCCATGCTGATAGTTGCCGACGAGAATATCCCGCTGCTCGATGCCTTCTTCGCCGGTTTCGGCGAGATCCGCCGTTACCCCGGCCGGGCCATCGACGCCGCCTGCGTCAAGGATGCCGATGTGCTGCTGGTACGCTCGGTGACCCGCGTCGACCGGCAACTGCTCGAAGGCAGCCGGGTGCGTTTTGTCGGCACCTGCACCATCGGCACAGACCACCTTGACCTCGAATATTTCGCCCAGGCCGGTATCCACTGGAGCAGCGCGCCGGGCTGCAACGCCCGGGGCGTGGTGGACTACGTGTTGGGCAGTTTGCTGACCTTGGCCGAGCTTGAAGGGGCAGACCTAAGCAAGCGCGTCTATGGCGTGGTCGGCGCCGGCGAGGTCGGTGGCCGTCTGGTTCGGGTGCTGCACGGCCTGGGCTGGAAGGTGCTGGTGTGCGACCCGGTGCGCCAGGCCGGCGAGGGCGGCGACTTTGTCGACCTTGAGACGATTCTTGATCAGTGCGACGTGATCAGCCTGCACACGCCGCTGCAGCGCGGCGGCGAGCACCCGACCTGGCACCTGCTCGACCATTCGCGCCTGGCGCGGCTGCGTGCCGGCGCCTGGCTGATCAACGCCAGCCGCGGACCGGTGGTGGACAACGCGGCCCTGCGCGAATTGCTGCTGGACCGCGAGGATGTGCACGCGGTGCTCGATGTGTGGGAGGGCGAGCCGCAGGTGGACCTGCAACTGGCCGATCTTTGCACCCTGGCCACGCCGCATATCGCCGGCTACAGCCTGGATGGCAAGCAGCGGGGCACGGCACAGATCTACCAGGCCTTCTGCCGCTGGTGCGGGGAACCCGAGCAGGTATACCTGGCCGATCTTCTGCCGGCTCCGGGCCTGGCTCAGATCGAGTTTGACGCGAGCGCGGACCCGGCCTGGGCGCTGGCCACCCTGTGCCGGGCGGTCTATGACCCCCGCCGTGACGATGCGGATTTCCGTCGCAGCCTCAGCGAAGACCCAGCCGAACAGCGTGCGGCGTTTGACCTGCTGCGCAAGCACTATCCGGTACGGCGTGAGATCGAGGGGCTGGCAGTGCGTGTAGGTGGGCAGGCGCCGCAACTGGCGCAACTGGTCAGTGCTCTGGGGGCGGTGCTGGCCTGACGGCCGGCCAATAAAAACCCGGCGCAAGCGCCGGGTTGCACGCAATTCGGGGTCAGGCCTTGCCGGTTTTCTTGACCCGGCTCTCTTCCAGGTCCTTGCAGGCCTTCTGGATCATCTGCTCGGTGATCGGGACCTCACGGCCCTGGGCATCGATGATCGAGCCGCAGACCTGAGGTTGCGGACGGTTCTGTGTCTTGGGCGTGTCGGTGCTGTGCTGCAAGCTCATGTCCTGTCTCCTCTTTCAGGTTCAAGCTCAAGGTAGCGCTTCGCCGTGACTGGTCTGTGACAGTTTTCGGCGTCATGCCGGATCAGTCCAACAGAAACGGTGGTAAAGCTCTAGTCGCAGGTTAGAACGAATGGGCATAGTCACTGTCGTTCTCTTCGTTCATGGGACGGCGTCGTATTCCCGGACGTTGCACAGGGCCGACGAGTGGTAGTCTTGGTCTTGTCTCCGTATGGAACCACCCTCGCTATGCCCGATCCTATCTCTGCCCGCCAGCGCCGCGCCCTGTACCTGGGCTGGCGCTTCGTTCGTCCCTATCGCCGCCAGGCCCTGCTGGCCTTGCTGGCGCTGGTGGTCACCGCCGCCATCACCCTTTCCATGGGCCAGGGCATCCGTCTGCTGGTCGACCAGGGCTTCATGACCGGCTCGGCGCACCAGCTCAACCAGACCATCGGCCTGTTCCTGCTGCTGGTGGTGGCGCTGGCAGTGGGGACCTTCGCCCGTTTCTACCTGGTGTCGTGGATCGGTGAGCGCTGCGTGGCCGATATCCGCCGGGCGGTGTTCGACCACCTGATCGGCCTGCATCCGGGCTTCTTCGAGGACAATCGCAGTTCTGAGATCCAGTCGCGGCTGACCGCCGACACCACCTTGCTGCAGTCGGTGATCGGCTCGTCGCTGTCGATGTTCCTGCGCAACGCGTTGATGGTGCTGGGCGGGGTGATCCTGCTGTTTGTCACCAATCCCAAGCTGACCAGCATCGTGGTGCTGGCACTGCCGCTGGTGCTGGCGCCGATCCTGCTGTTTGGCCGGCGTGTGCGCAGCCTGTCGCGGCAGAGCCAGGACCGGGTGGCCGACGTGGGCAGCTATGTCGCCGAGACCCTGGGCCAGATCAAGACGGTGCAAGCCTACAACCATCAGGGGCATGACCAGGCGCGCTTCGCCGAGACCGTGGAGGCGGCGTTCGGCGTGGCGCGCCGGCGCATCGCCCAGCGCGCTTGGTTGATCACCCTGGTGATCGTGCTGGTGCTTGGGGCGGTGGGGGTGATGCTCTGGGTCGGCGGCATGGATGTGATTGCCGGGCGCATCTCTGGTGGCGAGCTGGCCGCCTTCGTGTTCTACAGCCTGATCGTCGGCAGTGCCTTTGGCACGCTGAGCGAGGTGATCGGCGAACTGCAACGGGCCGCGGGTGCCGCCGAACGTATCGCCGAGCTGCTGGCGGCGCAGACGGCGATCCTGGCGCCAGTGCCAGCGCAGGGGCTGGCGCAGGGGCGCGCGACGGGTGACATCCAGTTGTGCGACGTGCGCTTCGCCTACCCGTCGCGCCCCACTGCGGCGGCCATCGATGGTCTGAGCCTGCACATCCGCCCAGGCGAGACCGTGGCCTTGGTCGGGCCGTCGGGGGCCGGCAAGTCGACCCTGTTCGACCTGCTGCTGCGCTTCTACGACCCACAGGGCGGCGCGATTCTGCTCGACGGCCAGCCGATCACCGGGCTGGAGCCTGCCGAGCTGCGCCGCCAGTTCGCCCTGGTGGCCCAGCAACCGGCACTGTTCCGTGGCACGGTCGAGGCCAACATCCGTTACGGCCGGCCCGACGCCAGCCTGGCTGAGGTCGAGGCGGCGGCGCGCAGCGCCCATGCCGATGAATTCATCGCCCAGTTACCCCAGGGCTACCAGACGCTGCTGGGCGAGGGCGGCGTGGGCTTGTCCGGCGGCCAGCGCCAGCGCCTGGCGATTGCCCGGGCGCTGTTGGTGGATGCGCCGATCCTGCTGCTGGACGAGGCCACCAGCGCCCTGGACGCGCAGAGCGAGCACCTGATCCAGCAGGCCTTGCCGCTGTTGATGGCCGGGCGCACCACGCTGGTCATTGCCCACCGCCTGGCGACGGTGCAGCATGCCGACCGTATCGCGGTGATCGACAAAGGCCGACTGGCGGCAGTCGGCAGCCATCGACAACTGATCGAGCAAAGCCCACTCTACGCACGCCTGGCGACGCTGCAGTTCAACCCGGCCTGAGCGGCCATGGCTGTCGCAGTTTTGTAACAATTCTGTAGCAATTGCCTGAGACTATCTGCCTCGCTGTTGCGCAGTTGCTCGCCCTCGCTGCCATCGCCCGATGGCGGCGTTTTCGGGCCAGCGAAAGAGGACAAGGATGCCTCCGTCGGCGGTGCCGTCGTGTGCCGTTTTCCCTCTTCCTTGTTCCGAGATCCGCAATCTTGCGTAAATCCCTCAGAGTGCAAATTCTCTCCCTGCTCGGCGGCAGCCTGCTGGCGATCCTGCTGATCGCCCTGGTGTGCTTCCAGTTCCTGTCGTCCAGCGTGCGTGGCTATGCCGAGCTGGTGGACGGGCCGTTGCGTGCCTCGCAACTGATAGACGAAGCCAATCTGCAGTTCAAGATCCAGGTGCAGGAGTGGAAGAACGTGCTGTTGCGTGGTCGCCAGCCAGCGGAGCTGGACAAGTACTGGCAGCAGTTCCAGGCCCGCGAACAGCAGGTGCAGCAGTTGCTGGGGCAACTGATCGACAGCAGCGAGCCAGCGCTCAGGGCGCGCCTGGAGCAGCTCAAGGCCAGCCACCGGCAGCTGGGCTCGGCCTACGCGCAAGGTCGCCAGGCGTTCCTGGCCGCCGGCGGCGACCCGGTGGCGGGCGACCTGGCGGTAAAGGGCGTGGACCGTGCCACCAGCGACCAGATGAGCGCGTTGGTGGAGCAGTTGCGCGCCGATGCCCTCGGGCGTGCCGCCGCCATCAGTGCCAGCGCCGAGCGCACGGTGTGGCTGGGCGTGCTGGTAATGCTGGGTTCAGCTGTGCTGGTCGGGCTGTTCAGCCTGTGGCTGGTCAACCGTAGTCTGGTCGAGCCGATCCGCCAACTGATCGATTATGTCGCCCAGCTCAGCCAGGGGCGTTTCGCCGCCCGTGTCGACAGCCGCCGCGAGGATGAACTGGGACGCCTGGCGCTGGCCGCCAATACGCTGCGTGACTTCCTCGCCGATACCGTCGGACGCCTGAAGGACAATGCCGAGGAGCTGGAAACAGCCAGCGGCCGGCTGCGCAGCATCGCCGGCGACATGGCCCACGGCACCCACGATCAGTTCCAGCGCACCGACCAGGTCGCCACGGCCATGCACGAAATGTCCGCCACCGCCCAGGAAGTGGCGCGCCACGCCGCCGACGCCGCCCGCGCCGCGGACGAGGCCGACCACAGTGCCCAGGCCGGCGAGCAGGTCATGCAGCGGACCATCGACACCATCGCCGTGGTCAACCGCGAAATCGCCGGTACCGCGACGGTGATCCGTCACCTGGAGCACGACAGCACGCGCATCGGCAAGGTACTCGAAGTGATTCGCGGCATCGCCGAGCAGACCAACCTGCTGGCGCTCAACGCCGCCATCGAGGCCGCCCGTGCCGGCGAGGCCGGGCGCGGCTTCGCGGTGGTGGCCGACGAGGTGCGCAGCTTGGCCCAGCGCACCGCCGCGTCGATCGCCGAGATCCACCAGATCATCGAGGCCGTGCAGTCGGGCGCGGTGGAGGCGGTCAAGGCCATCGAGAGCGGCCAGCAGCGCAGCGAGGAGGGCGCTGAGCAGGTGCAGCAGGCCGGGCAGATGCTGCAGCGCATCACCACGGCGGTTGAAGCGATCCGCGACATGAACCGGCAGATCGCCACCGCTGCCGAGGAGCAGACCAGCGTCGCCGAGGACATCTCGCGCAACCTGGTCGAGATCACCCGCATCGCCACCGCCAACCAGGAGGCCGTGCAGCACACCGAACAGGCCGGGCAGCGCTTGCACGGATTGTCGGGGCAGTTGGGCGAGGTCACTTCCCGCCTGAGCGCTTGAAATCGCCTTCGCGGGTGGGGAAATCCGCCAGTTTCGCATGCGGTATCAGATGCCTGTGGCGGATTGTCGCCATCCACTGGGTAGCCGGGAACGCTAGGGGCGGTATCAGCCGTGGCCCAGGCCAACCTGGCACACTCTCTGCTTTACGCCGCCCCGGGCCACGGCCCGAGGCGATCGTGCCCCGATTTCGCAAGACTCCTGCTGACCAGAACAACAACATCCGGGCGTGCACGCCGGGGGCAACGACTGCCAGTCCTTCACTTCAATTGGATTGAGCTAATGAAAAAAATCCTGCTGACGCTCCTGTGCCTGGGCGTCATCGGCTGCTCCAAGCCCGCGGAGCCACAGAAGTCCGTCGATGTCCTGCTGATCGGCGGCGGCATCATGAGTGCAAGCCTTGGGACCTACCTCACCGAGCTGGAACCGAACTGGAAGGTCGACGTCTACGAGCGCATGGAGCAGGTCGCCGAGGAAAGCTCCAACGCCTGGAACAACGCCGGCACCGGCCACTCGGCGTTCTGCGAGCTGAACTACACCAGCGTCGGCAAGGACGGCAGCATCGACATCGGCAAGGCGGTCAACGTCAACGAGCAATTCGAGGTATCCAAGCAGTTCTGGGCCTACCAGGTCGAGCAGGGCGTGCTGAGCAACCCGCGTTCGTTCATCAACAACGTGCCGCACATGAGCTTCGTCTGGGGTGATGACAACGTCGCCTTCTTGCACAAGCGCGTCGAAGCCTTGCAACACAGCTCGCTGTTCCGCGGCATGGAGATCACCGAGGACCACGAGCAGATCCGCAAGTGGGTGCCGCTGGTGATGGAAGGCCGTGACCCCGGGCAGAAGGTGGCCGCGACCCGCATGGCCATCGGCACTGACGTGAACTTCGGCGAGATTACCCGCCAGCTGTTCGCCTCGATGGCCCGCAACCCCAATGTGCAGCTGCACCTGAGTCATGAAGTGCGCGACATTGTGCGCAATGACGATGGCAGCTGGAATGTGGTGGTGGCCGACCTGGCCAACGGTGGCAAGGAGTCGGCGGTCAAAGCCAAATTCGTCTTCATCGGCGCCGGTGGCGGTGCGCTCAAACTGCTGCAGAAATCCGGTATTCCGGAGGCCGAAGGCTATGCAGGCTTCCCGGTCGGTGGCCAGTTCCTGATGACCGACAATGCCGACCTGGTCACCCGCCACAAGGCCAAGCTGTACGGCAAGGCCTCGGTCGGCGCGCCGCCGATGTCGGTGCCGCACCTGGACACCCGGGTGATCGATGGCAAGGAAGTGCTGCTGTTCGGCCCGTTCGCGACCTTCTCCACCAAGTACCTCAAGCACGGCTCGTTGCTGGACATGTTCAGCTCGCTGACCACCCACAACATCAGCCCGATGATGCATGCCGGGATCGATAACATTGACCTGAGCACCTACCTGATGGGCCAGCTGATGCTGAGTTTCGATGACCGCATGGCAGCGCTGCGCGAGTACTTCCCCAACGCCAAGAACGAAGACTGGAAGCTGCTCCAGGCCGGCCAGCGCGTGCAGGTGATCAAGAAGGATCCCGAGCACGGTGGCGTCCTGCAGTTCGGCACCGAAGTGGTGGCCGCCAAGGACGGCAGCATTGCCGCGCTGCTGGGCGCCTCGCCCGGTGCCTCGACCGCCGCGCCGATCATGCTGAGCGTGCTGGAGAAGACCTTCAAGGACCGGATCAACAGCGCCGAGTGGCAAGCCAAGCTCAAGCAGATCGTGCCCACCTACGGCCAGAAGCTGAACAACGACCTTGAGCTGACCAACAAGACCCGTGAGTGGAGCAGTGCGCGCCTGCAACTGCTGTACGTGCCGGTGTTGCCGGAGTAAAGCAGTAGAAGCCCGTGCCATGCAGCGTCACGGCACGGGCCTGTCTTACTCCGGGCTTTTCGCAGGCAACAAAAAACCCGCTCTAGGCGGGTTTTTTGCGGGATATGGTCGGAGAGACAGGATTCGAACCTGCGGCCTTCTCGTCCCGAACGAGACGCGCTACCTGGCTGCGCTACACTCCGATGTGCAAAATGCTACTGCATCGCTTTTTTCAACGCAACCCCTTGTTGCAAAAAGGAGTTGCGTCCAAAAGCATTCCCGGATCACAGCTCCTTGACGGTGCGGATCTGGTCTTTGTTGATACGCGTGCGCTTGCCGTCGAGCTGCTCGAATTCGTAGAAACCGGAATCGTCGTCATAGGATGGGGTGTCCACCGCCTGGATCTCGCGGCCGTCGTTCAGGGTGATGACGGTTGGCGAGGCGCAGCCGGCGAGGGCGCCCAGGCCCAGGACAAGCAGGAAGGCGGGAAGGGTCCGTTGGATCATCGTGTTTCTCCAGTGCGATGGTGCTAGATGTCATTAAGACGCAGGGCGTCCACGCAAGTTCCTTGCACAGTCCAGCATAGCGCCATCGCGGCGGCATTGACCAAGAACAACGCCGCAGGCCGCCTGTGATATAACAGCGCACATTCCCAGTTACCCTGCGACGGACCCCCATGAAAGCCAAGGCAGATACCCCATTCGTTGCGCTGAACATCGCCGTGCTGACAGTCAGCGATACCCGCACCTTCGACACCGACACCTCCGGCCAGCTGTTCGTCGATCGCCTGGGCGCCGCCGGGCACCGCCTGGCCGAGCGCGTGCTGCTCAAGGACGACCTGTACAAGATCCGCGCCCAGGTCGCGACCTGGATCGCCGATGACCAGGTGCAGGTGGTGTTGATCACCGGCGGTACCGGCTTCACTGGCCGCGACAGCACCCCGGAAGCCGTGGCGTGCCTGCTGGACAAGCAGGTCGAGGGCTTTGGCGAGCTGTTCCGGCAGATCTCGGTGGCCGACATCGGTACCTCCACCGTGCAGTCCCGCGCCCTGGCGGGGCTTGCCAACGGCACCCTGGTCTGCTGCCTGCCGGGCTCGACCAACGCTGTGCGCACCGGCTGGGACGGCATCCTCGCCGAGCAGCTGGACGCCCGTCACCGGCCGTGCAATTTCGTGCCGCACCTGAAGCAGGCGGCGGCCTGTGACAGCCGTGGTTGAGGTGGCCCGGCCCTTGATGCCGGTGGAAGAGGCCCTGGAGCGCCTGCTGGCGCTGGCCGATACGGCGCCCATCGCCGAGACCGAACACGTAGCGCTGGGCGAGGCCGAAGGGCGGGTCCTGGCCCATGAGCTGGTGGCCGGCCTCGACCTGCCGCCGTGGCCCAACAGCGCCATGGACGGCTACGCCCTGCGCCTGGCCGACTGGCAGGGCGAACCGCTGCGGGTGACCCAGCGCATCTTCGCCGGGCATGCGCCACAGCCCCTGGAGCCTGGCACCTGCGCACGGATCTTCACCGGCGCGCCGCTGCCGGAAGGCGCCGATTGCGTCGAGATGCAGGAAAACACCAAGGTGCTTGAAGACGGCCGGGTGCGCTTTCTTGAGCCCCTGGCGCTGGGGCAGAACGTTCGCCCCAAGGGCCAGGAAACCCGTGTCGGCGAACAGGTGATGAGCGCCGGCACGCGGCTGGGTCCGATCCAGCTCGGCCTGGCCGCGACCCTGGGCTTCGCTACGCTCGAAGTGCGGCGCCGGCCCCGGGTGGCGGTGCTGTCGACCGGCGACGAACTGGTCGAGCCGGGCCTGGCCCTGGGCCCCGGGCAGATCTACAACAGCAACCGACGCCTGCTGGTCAGTTGGCTGCAACGCCTGGGCTGCACGGTGGTCGATGCCGGCATCCTCCCGGACGATCTCGAGCGCACCCGCCAGTGCCTGGGCGGGCTGGGCGATGTCGACCTGATCCTGTCCACCGGCGGCGTGTCGGTGGGCGAAGCCGATTTCCTCGGCCTGGCCCTGCGCGAGGTGGGCGAGCTGGCGCTGTGGAAGCTGGCGATCAAGCCGGGCAAGCCGCTGACCTTCGGTCATTACCAAGGGGTACCGGTGATCGGCCTGCCGGGCAATCCGGCCTCGACCCTGGTCACCTTCGGCCTGCTGACCCGGCCCTATCTGCTGCGCCGACTGGGCGTGGCCCATGTCGCGCCGCTGCGCTTCAGCGTGCCGGCGGGCTTCGACTGGCCCAAGGCCGGAACCCGCCGAGAGTACCTGCGGGCGCGCATCGAGGACGGTCGCGTGCGCATCTACAAGAACCAGAGCTCCGGTGTGCTGCGCAGCGCGGCATGGGCCGACGGCGTGGTGGAAGTGCTCGAAGGCACGACGCCGCAACAGGACGATGCGGTGACATTCATCCCGTTCAGCGAACTACTTGGCTAGTACGCTACCGGTGGCCGCCGCGCCGGTCGGCGCCAGTTGGGTCAGGCGCATGTGCACGTTCTCCAGCTGCTGGGCGGCGACGCTCCAGTCATGACGCTGGCGGGCGAACTGGCGCCCGACCTCGCTGAGCTGGCACATGCGCCATGGCTGGTTGAGCAGTTGGGTGACCAGCAGCGCCAGCTGGCCGCTGTCGTCGCTGCCCAGGTAGTGCTCGCCGTTGTTCATGGCCAGGCCCGAGGCGCCCTTGCTGGTGGTGATTACCGGTAATCCGGCGGCCATCGCCTCAAGGATTTTTACTTTGGAGCCGCCGGCATGGCGCAGCGGTGCGAAGAACAGCGCCGAGCGCCGTTGCAGCTCGCGCAGGTCGGCACGATAGCCCACCCACTCGATGCGCGGGTCGTTCCAGTGCAGCTTCCAGCTGGCCGGCAGGGCGTGGCCGGCGATGGCCAGGCGCACCGCCGGATTGCTCATCCACACCTGGGGCAGGATCTCCTCCAGCGCCCATTCGATGGCCTCCAGGTTGGCGCCGTACTCGAAGTTGCCGACGAACAGCAGGCGCTGGCTGTGCGGCGTGGGGCGCACGTCCTGATAGTGGTCGCAGTCCACGCCATTGACCACCACGTTCACCGGGCGGCCGCTGATCTGGCTGATAAGCTCGGCATCGTGGGCGCTGACCGCCACCACCTCCGTGGGTTGGCGCAGCACCCGCTGTTCCCAGCGCCGGTAACGCCAGCGGTCGAAGGCGTTCAATGGCCGTAGCCACAAGGGCAGGCGGTCGTGGCAGGCGGCGCCCGTCACCGATTCCAGGTAGTGCTCGCTGAGCATGTAGGGCAGGCCGCGGGCCTGCAAGGCCTTCTCGAACGGCTGGAAGCTGTAGCTGTGCTCGATCTGGATCACATCCCAGGGTTCGTCCAGCAGTTGCTCGAAACGGTGCCTCAGGCACGGTGCCAGGCCGTTGATGATGGCCCGCATGGGGTAGTCGATAATGGGCGAGGCCAACAGGTTCAGCGGGCTGTGCAGTGGGCGCCGGGGCAGCACCAGCAGGCGCTCCACCAAGGGCTCCAGGGCCTCGCGCGCAGCGTCACACAAAGGGATCTTCGACTGCACCAGCAAGGTGATCCGGTGGCCATGCTGCGCCAGGGCGCGCAGCAGGTGGTATTGCCGGGTCTTGCTGCCGCTGGTGGTGGGCCAGGGCAGGTAGGGCAGGGTCCAGAGTATGCGCATGAGCCCGAATCCTCGCGGTTGGCCGGGTGTCGGCCCTGGATGGCAAGACGCGCCCGCTGGCAGTCAAGCAGATGCTGCTGCCGGGGCGCGTCCATAGATATCAGTAAAGCGCACGATGTCGTCTTCGCCCAGGTACTCGCCGCTCTGCACCTCGATCATCACCAGGTCGATGACGCCGGGGTTGGTCAGGCGATGGCTGCGCCCGGGCTTGATGAAGGTCGACTCGTTGGTGTCGAGCAGAAACTCCTCTTCACCGTTGGTCACGCAGGCCATGCCGCTGACCACGATCCAGTGCTCGCTGCGGTGATGGTGCATCTGCAGCGACAGCGATTCGCCGGGGCGGACCATGATGCGCTTGATCTTGAACCGTGGCCCTTCCTCGAGCACGGTGTACAGGCCCCAGGGGCGGGTCACGGTGCGGTGCAGGCGGTAGGCGTCATGGCCCTGTCGCTTGAGTTGCTGGGCGATCACCTTGACCTCCTGGCTGCGCGCCGCGTCGGCGATCAACAGGGCGTCGGGGGTGTCGATGACGATCAGGTTGTCCAGGCCCACCGCGCCCACCAACCGTCGCGGCGAGTCGATGTAGCAGTTGCTCACGTCATGCAGCACGGTTTCGCCGTTGCAGTGGTTGCCCTGGCTGTCGGCCGGGCGCAGCTCGCGCACCGCTTCCCAGCTGCCGATATCGCTCCAGCCGATGGCGCAGGGCACCACGGCCACCTGGGTGGAGGGCTCCATGAGCGCGTAGTCGATTGAGATATCAGGTGCGAGCGCGAAACTGTCGGCGTCGAGTTCCACCTGCTGGCCGCACGCCCCCTCCTTGAACGCGCTCTGCACCAGGCAGTGGGTCACGTTGTGCAGCAGCTCGGGGGCGTGGGCCTGCAGCTCCTGCAGCACCGTGCCCGCGCGCAGGCAGAACATGCCGGCGTTCCACAGGTGCCGGCCACCGTCCAGGTAGGCCTGGGCGGTGTCTGTGTCTGGCTTTTCGACGAAGCGGGCGACCCGGTAACTGTCGCCGTCGAGCGGCTGGCCCAGTTCGATGTAGCCGAAGCCGGTCTCGGCGCGGGTCGGCAGCAGGCCGAAGGTGGTCAGCCAGCCTTGTGCGGCCAGGGCCATGGCCCGCTGGACAGCCGCCTCGAAGGCGTCCTGGTCCTGGATCAGGTGGTCGGCGGGGAGTACCAGCAGCAGGCTGTCCTCGCCATGCAGGCGGGCGCAGTGCAGCGCTGCGGCGGCGATGGCGGGGGCGGTGTTGCGACCGAAGGGTTCGAGGATGAAGTCCAGGGCGATGCGCTGGCTGCCGACCTGGCGATACTCGTCCTGGGTACGGAACACCACTTCGCGGTTGGTCACCGTGAGTACCCGCTCGACGCCGGGCAGGCTGCTGGCGCGGCTGAAGGTCTTCTGCAGCAGGCTCATGCCATCGGGCAGGCGCATGAAGGGCTTGGGCATGGCCTCGCGGGAGACCGGCCACAATCGGGTGCCGGCGCCGCCAGCGATGATGCAGGGGATCAGAACGCTCATAGTCACAGCCTCGAATCAGGGCGCCGGGGGCGGCGCAATGCACGGAAATCACGACCTGTCAGGCGTCTGGCGGCACAAAGTCAATAAAATGACTTTTCGAGTCGGCTTCGTCCGTGATGGCCAAATATTTGTCAGATGATGCACCTGTGATGCTCGGCTTTCAATGGCATTTGTGTGAAGCGGCGGTTTTTCGGCGTAGCAGGGAGCAATCTGCTCGTCGCAGTGGTCGAGATTGCGGTAGGGCATTTCTATTCGGGGAGAACGGCATGAGCGAGCGCAAGGCACTGTTGATCCTGCATGGCAAACAGGCCGGCAACGAAGAGGTGCGAGCCGCGGTGGGCCAGCTGCGCGAGCGGGGCTGGACCCTGGATGTGCGCCTGACCTGGGAGGGCGGCGACGCCCAGCGCCTGGTCGGCGAGGCCCTGGCCGCGGGCTATGGCCAGGTGGTGGCCGGTGGCGGTGACGGCACGTTGCGTGATGTGGCCGAAGCCATGGGCCTGGCCGCGACCCAGGCCAGCCTGGCACTGTTGCCGCTGGGTACCGCCAACGACTTCGCCAGGGCGGCCGGCGTGCCCCTCGAACCGCAGGCGGCTCTCGACCTGCTGGAGGTGCCGGCGCGGCCGATCGACCTGGGGCGGGTGGGCGACCAGTTGTTTTTGAACATGGCCACCGGGGGCTTCGGCAGCCAGGTCACGGCCAACACCTCGGAAGACCTGAAGAAAGTGCTGGGTGCGGCTGCCTACCTGTTCACCGGCCTGTCACGCTTCAGCGAGCTGCAGGCCGCCTCGGTGGAACTGCAGGGGCCCGGCTTCCAGTGGCAGGGCGAATTGCTGGCGCTGGGCATCGGCAACGGCCGCCAGGCCGGCGGCGGGCATGTGCTGTGCCCGGAGGCGACGGTGGATGACGGCCTGCTGGATATCGGCATTCTGCCGGCGCCGCAGGAGGTGGCGGGGGCCTTGCGCGACTTGCTGGCCGGCGACGGACTGTTCGTTCGTGCGCGGTTGCCATGGGTGGAAATCAAGGGTGCCCAGGGGCTGGACATGAACCTCGACGGCGAGCCGCTGCAGGCCGCCAGCCTGCGTTTCGAGGCCATGCCGCAGGCGTTGCGCGTGCATTTGCCTGCGGACTCGCCGCTGCTCAGTCGTCCAGGCTGATGATCTTTTCGCGCACGGCGAACAGTACCAGGCCCGCCACGTCGTAGATCTGCAGGCGTTTCATGATCTGCGAGCGGTGGGTCTCCACGGTCTTGATCGACAGGCCCAGGCCGGCGGCGATCTCTCGGGTCGACTTGCCGCGCACGATAAGGCGCAGGATCTCCAGCTGGCGACCGGTCAGGTTGTGACCTTCGCTGCTCGGCTGGCGGCTGTTCTGGGCGCGCAGCAGCGCCTGGTTGATGACAGTGTGGGCGATGGCCGGGCTGAGGTAGCGTTCGTCGTTGCGCAGCGCGGTGAGCGCTTGTTCCAGTTCGGTGGCCGTGGTGTCCTTGAGCAGGTAGCCGTGGGCGCCGCTTTCCAAGGCACGCATGATCAATTCCGGATCGGTGTGCATCGACAGGATCAGGACCTTGCAGGTGCAACCGTTTGCGCGCAATTGCGTCAGCGCGTCCAGACCGCTGGTCGAACGCATGGAAATGTCCAGCAGGACGATGTCTGGCGCCAGGCGCAGCACGTGGTCCAGGAGCTGGCTGCCGTCGTCGGCTTCGCCGACCACGGTGTAACCGGGGATGTCCGATACCAGTGCCCTGACGCCTGCGCGAATCAGGGAGTGATCGTCCACCAGCAGTAATCTACAGGTCATCGGGGGCAGGGGTCCTGGCGCGTTCTTGGCTGCGGGGTGGCCACGGAAAGAGGGCTTCTATCTGGGTGCCTTGGCCGGGCTGGCTGGTGATGGTCAGGCTGCCTTGCAGCGCGGTCACCCGCTCCTGCATGCCAGCCATGCCGCGCTGGCCGTATTCTGCGGGGAACTGGGCCGGAACGAAGCCGCCGCCGTCGTCGTGGATCGACAGGGCCAGGCCGGCCGGGGTGCGTTGCAACCTAACCACCAGATTACGCGCGTCGGCGTGGCGTAGCATGTTGGTGACCGCCTCCTGGGTAATGCGGAAGGCGGCCATGGCCACTTCTTCGCTGATGCCGCCCAGGCGCTGGTTGCATTCCAGGCTCCAGTGTACCTCGGTGTTCTCCAGGGTGCGCAGCAGGTGCGCGCGCAGGCTTGCCTCCAGGCCCAGGCTGGCCAGCTGGCGCGGGTTGAGAATGGTGGAAACGTCGCGCACGTTGCTCAGGGTCAGGTCCAGGGTGCTGCGCAGGGTGCTGCAGTGCTCCTGCAGCTCGGCCGGGACCCGGCGTTGCAGCCAGTCGACCTGGAGCTTGGCGGCGGTCAGCAGTTGGCCGATATCGTCGTGCAGCTCGCGGCTCAGTCGCTGGCGCTCGCTTTCCTGCACCTTGAGCATGCGCGTGGCCAATTCCGCCGGGCGCAGGCTGATCGAGCGCGCCCAGTGGCGCAGGTGCCAGCCGACGCCGAGCATCGCCAGCAGTTGCAGCAGCAGCTGGCTGGCCGACAAGGGCTGAGTGCTCAGGTACACCACCAGGTTTGCCGCCAGCGATGCAACGCACAGCAGGGCGGTCGTCCAGCGCAGCAGGGCAACGGGGGGGCGACAACGCTGGAGAAACTTCAAGCGTGGGAGCATAGATAAGGAAGCCACTGAGTTATAGCGGTTTTTAGCATTGCACGCGTCTGCCCCGAGATTTTTCCGCTCCACCACTCATCAAGTGTCGGATGCGGATCCAATCGGCCGATAACCTGGGCGCGCATGTTCGAATGCACGCATGTTATCACTTTGATTGAGTTTGGTCGCGGGGGGATAACTGCTTGAAAGCTCGTATTTTCCGGGCTGTGGCGGGCCTGTCGGGCGAGGGGGATGGCTAGCAGAGTGCCATTATTAAATGATGTTTCCGCTGGGTGTGGAATAACTAACAATTCGTCTTTGCCAACACATTTGGAAAAACTTGGCCAACTTTGCAAGTTTAACCCGGGTGCGGGCTTAGTTGGGACTCAGTTGCTCGCTTTAGTGTTGCAGGTCGCAAGCCTCGGTACCGTTATCCACTGTATGGGGGTGAGCGCAGAACACCCCCGTCTGCTGGCAGTCCGCGCACAGCTGCACGGACGGCTGGCCCAGTGCGGTGGCCAGTTCACCCAGCAGCTGCCGCTGTTCATCGGTGTCCATGCCTAGCTGGCCGGTGTGTGGGTCGAGCAACTCCAGTTGCCAGTCGAGCAGGGTCAGGCAGGCGTCCAGTGCGGGCAGGCTGCTGCCGTGCAGGTGCTGCTGGGCGCAGGTGGGTGCGAGCAGCTTTTGCAAGGCGAACGCATAGTGGGCGACCTCGAGCAGGCCGAGCGTGTCTGCACGGCGGGCCAGGGTGTCGAGTGCAGTGGTGAGGCTGTGGCAGGCGTCCGGGTCGTTGGCGATCAGCTCCAGGTGCTGCAGGCATTCCTGGGATCTGGCCAGCAGGACCTGCGCGTCCTGCAAAAAGGCCGCCACGGCGGCGTTGTGCAGTGGTGTGCTATCCATCATGGCGCCCCGTGGTCAGGGATTGGCCGTACCAAGATGATTGCTCGCAAAAGCCTGACTCCGTTCATGCAGTGAGAATGGCGTCACATTAATGGCTAATGGATATTGCGAACATCAGGTTGCACCCGATTGCTACTAGGGGTTTCCCTGATGAGGATTCAGGTGGTTTGTTCGTTGCGAGCGAGGGACGCGGCGGGATGTGGCAGCAGTAAAGCATGATGGTAAAGTGATATCAATCACCTGGAGCGGCTTTTTCCATCAGGGGTCAAGCTACGCGCGCATCCGCCGATACAGGGGGATGCATTCATTTTTACCGACTCACGCCTGGGGGCTTTCCAATGGCTGGCATTCTCGACACGGTAGACCAACGCACGCAACTGGTGGGTGAGAACCGCCTGGAAATCCTGATGTTCCGTCTGGCCGGCCGACAGTTGTTCGCCATCAACGTATTCAAGGTCCAGGAAGTGCTGCAGCTGCCAAAGCTGACGCTCATGCCGCAGCGCCATTCCTTCGTCTGCGGCGTGGTCAACCTGCGCGGCCAGACGCTGCCGGTGATCGACCTGTCCCAGGCGATCGGCATGCGCCCGCTGCAGCCGGGTCCTGACAGCACCATCATCGTCACCGAATACAACCGTTCGGTGCAGGCGTTCCTGGTAGGCGGTGTCGATCGTATCGTCAACATGAACTGGGAAGCCATCATGCCGCCACCGGCCAGCGCTGGTCGCCAGCACTACCTCACCGCGATCACCAAGGTCGACGAGAAGCTGGTGGAGGTTATCGACGTGGAGAAGGTGTTGGCCGAGATCGTGCCGTACAACGCCAAGGTGTCCCGCGACAAGCTGGAAGACCCGGTACTGGCCCGCGCCCGTGGCCGCGAAGTGCTGCTGGTAGACGACTCCAGCGTGGCCCTGGCGCAGTTGCGCGACACCCTGTCGCAATTGGGAGTGAAGCTGCACGTGGCCAGCGACGGCCTCAAGGCCCTGCGGCTGCTCAAGGGTTGGGCCGACGCCGGGGAGAATGTCTGCGAGAAGTTGCTGATGATTTTCACCGATGCCGAAATGCCAGAGATGGACGGTTACCGGCTGACCACCGAGATCCGCAACGACCCGCGCCTGCGTGGCCTTTACGTGGTGCTGCACACCTCGCTGTCGGGTAGTTTCAACGAATCCATGGTCAAGAAGGTCGGTTGCGACAACTTCCTGTCCAAGTTCCAGCCCGATCGTCTGGTGGATGTGGTGCGTCAGCGTCTGAACATGGATCACGCCTAGGTGTAAGCTTGGTTTTTAAATGGCAACCAGGTGAGCAGGGATGTTTCTGAGTGCGTTGTATCGATACCCGGTAAAATCGGGGCGGGCCCAAGGCCTGCAAGCGTCCGCGGTCGGCAATCTGGGCCTGGACGGTGACCGCCGCTGGTTGGTGGTGGAGGAGGAGAATGGCCGCTTCCTGACCCAGCGGGCCTGGCCCCGGTTGGGGCAGGTCGGCGCCGATTACGGCGAGCAGGGCCAGTTGCTGCTGCAGGCACCGGGACAGGCACCCTTGGAGGTGCCCGTGCCGCCGGCCGACGAGGCCCTGCGCGGCGTCACCATCTGGCGGGACACCTTGCGCGTACCCGATGCCGGCGATGCGGCTGCAGCCTGGCTCAGCGACCTGCTGGGCAAGGCGGTAAGGCTGGTGTACTGCCCCGAACAGCGGGCCCGCTACCTGCCCAGCGGCTACGGCCTCAACAGTGACCGGGCAGCGTTTCCCGATGGTTTTCCGTTGCTGCTGATCGGTCAGGCCTCACTGGATGAGCTGAGCCAGCGGGTGGGGCGCCCCATGGAGATGCTGCGTTTTCGCCCGAACCTGGTGGTCGAGGGGGCCGAGGCCTTCGCCGAGGACCGCTGGAAGCGTATCCGTATCGGTGACATGACCTTCCGCGTGCTCAAGCCGAGCGTGCGCTGCATCCTCACCACCCTTGATCCCGTCACGGGCGAGCGCAGCCCGGACCGCGAGCCGTTGACCACGCTCAAGACGTTTCGCGAGAAGGAAGGGGATGTGCTGTTTGGCCAGAACCTGGCGGTGGATGGCGAGGGGCAGCTGCAGGTGGGAATGGACGTCCAGGTCCTCGATTAGTGCCATCGCGAGGCAAGTCACATCGGTGCGCCGATGCGACTTGCCTCGCGAAAGGGTTCGATCACATATCGTCGAAATACCGTTCATGCCAATCCACCAGCGGTTGCGGTGAATTGAGCTTCTGCCCATAGATGACCGAATACGACAGCACGTTCTGCACGTACTGGCGCGTCTCGTCGAACGGAATCGACTCGACCCACACATCGAAGCTCAAGTGCTTGGCGCCCTTGAGCCACTGGCGTACGCGTCCGGGGCCGGCGTTGTAGGCGGCCGAGGCCAGCACGCGGTTGCCGTTGAACTGGCTGTGCACCTGGCTCAGGTAGGCGGCGCCGAGCTGGATGTTCTTGTCCGGGTTGAATACCTGGGCCGGCGAGGCCAGCGGGATGCTGAACTTGCGCGCGGTTTCCTTGGCCGTGCCTGGCATCAGCTGCATCAGGCCGCTGGCGCCGACACTGGAGCGGGCGTCTTCCATGAAGGCGCTTTCCTGGCGGGTAATGGCGAACACCCAGCTTGAATGCAGGCCGCGGACCTTGGCTTCGCGCACCAAGGTGTCGCGATGGGCCATGGGGAAGCGGATGTCCAGGTCGTCCCAATACTGGGCCTGGCTGATGGTGCGAATGGCCGGGAAGTACCAGCGCATGTCGTAGGCCAGGCGGGCCTGGGCGACCATCTCGTCACGGTTGAAGTGGCGGCTGACGTGGTACCACTCGCGCCGGCCCTCGACGATCTGGCCGCGGGCATGGAACTCCAGGGCGCGACGCACACCCGGGGTGTTGCGGACCTTGTTGATCACCGCCTGGCTGAGTGCCAGCGGCTTGTTGTTCAACTGGTAAGGCGTCTGCGCCCGGTCGGCGGCGAGGAAACCGTAGAAATCGCGCTCGCGGGCGACGGTCTTGTACAGCAGCGGAATCTGCGGGTTGTTCGGCTGTGCCAGTTCCAGGCTGCGTGCCTGCCAGTACTTCCAGCGGTTGCTGCTGGCCAGGTCCTGGGGCAGGCGCCTGGTCAGCTCGTAGGCGTCCTCCCAGCGGCCCAGGCGCAGCAGCAGACGCAGGCGCCATTCGCTGACGGTGTTGTCACGCAGCTCGGGGTCGTAGCGGGTCATCAGGTCGAGGGCGCGCGGGTCGTAGCGCCGGGCCAGGGTCAGGCCGATCTCGCGGGCGATGGCGACCTTCTCGTCACGGGAGAAGTGCATGCGCTGGGCGTAGTCGTCGAGCAGCGCCATGGCCTGCTCGGGGTCCTGACGGGCCAAGCGGCGCAGGCCGAGGCTGACCACGTCGGACATGGCTTCGTTGACCGGGGTGAAGCGCGATGGCTGGTTGAGCAACTCCGGCTTTTGCGCCACGTCGATCAGTAGCTTGCCCTGGGGGGCGAGGGTGGTGAGGGTCTTGACCAGGCTGTTGGCCAGGCCATAGTTGCGCGCCTGGGCCGCCAGCTTGGCGCGCTGCCAGCGCTTGGCCTCGGTCAGTTGGCCTTCGGCGGCCCACATGGCGAACAGGGTGTCGCAGGCGGTGGGCTGCGACTTGCCGACGTTCCACAGCTTGTCGGCGGTGGCGAAACCTTCGGCGCGCAGGCCGTGGGAGAGCTGGTACTGGCCGTTGAGGCAATCCAGCTCGGTGAAGTTGAGCTTGGGGTCGTAGTATCGGGTAAAGGTGTTCCACTCGCCGCGTTCAGCCAGCCAGCGCAGCCAGCGCAGTTTCATCCAGTTGGCCTGGGGCAGGTCGCCGTGGGCCTTGAGGAAGCCCTCGATCTCCTCGTTGCTGGCGCTCTTCAGGCGGGCGGTCAGCTCGTCATAGGTGAGGTAGGGTGTCAGCGGATAATCGCGCAGCGCCTGCGCGTAACGCAGGTAAGGACCCTTGTCGCCCTTGGCCAGGGCGCGCTTGGCCTCGTCGTAGTACTGACGCTGCTGGGTGATGTCGACGGCCTGTGCGGCGCTCGCGGCGGTGGCGGTGAGCAGCAGGCAGGAAGCAATTTGTAACAGGCGGCTGCGCATGATACGTCCGGGCAGTAGAACCATGGAAAGTGACGGCGGAGCCAGCACTGTTGGGTATTAGTGTCTAGCTTAGCCGTTTGCCGGTGGCGGGTGAAAGCACTGTGCTTGTATCGAGTTGTTATCCGACGCCCTGCTGCCGGCGATGGGCTTTTGATGCCGTGAAGGGGCAAGTCAGGTAGAATGCGCGCCCGGTTTTTGGAGATGATCATGACCCTGCTCAAATTCAGCGATGTGTCCCTCGCGTTCGGCGCCATGCCGCTGTTGGACAAAGTGTCCTGGCAGATCGCCCGTGGCGAGCGGGTGTGCATCATCGGCCGCAACGGCACGGGCAAGTCGAGCATGCTGCGCCTGGTCAAGGGTGAGCAGAAGCCCGACGACGGCGATATCTGGCGCGCGCCGGGGCTGAAGATCGGCGAGCTGCCGCAGGAACTGCCGGTGGCCGACGAGCGCAGCGTGTTCGACGTGGTGGCCGCAGGCCTGGATGGCGTGGGCGAGCTGCTGGCCGAGTACCACCACCTGAGCCAGAACATCCACGGCGATGACGACCTGGAAAAGCTCATGCACGTCCAGCATGAGCTGGAGGCCCGCGACGGCTGGCGCCTGCAGCAAGTGGTGGAAAGCACCCTGAGCCGCCTGCAGCTACCGGCCGACAAGACCCTGGCCGAGCTCTCCGGCGGCTGGCGCCGTCGCGTGCTGCTGGCCCAGGCACTGGTGTCCGAGCCCGACCTGTTGCTGCTCGATGAGCCGACCAACCACCTGGATATCGGCGCCATTGCCTGGCTGGAAGAGGCCCTGAGCGGCTTCAACGGCGCGGTGCTCTTCATCACCCACGACCGCTCCTTCCTGCAGAACCTGGCTACACGCATCCTCGAGCTGGACCGTGGCGGGCTGATCGACTGGAACGGCGACTACGCCAGCTTCCTGGTGCACAAGGAGGCTGAGCTGGCCGCCGAGGCCACTGCCAACGCGCTGTTCGACAAGCGCCTGGCTCAGGAAGAGGTGTGGATTCGCCAGGGCATCAAGGCCCGGCGTACCCGTAACGAAGGCCGCGTACGCGCGCTCAAGGCGCTGCGCGTGGAGCGCAGCGAGCGCCGTGAGCGCCAGGGCAAGGCCAATATCCAGATCGAAGTGGCTGACAAGTCAGGCAAGCAAGTGATGGTGCTGGAAGATGTCAGCTTCGCCCACAAGGATGGCCCGAAACTGGTCAAGGACTTCTCCATGGTACTGCAGCGCCAGGACCGCATCGGCCTGCTCGGCGCCAACGGTACCGGCAAGACCACGCTGCTCAAGCTGATGCTCGGTGACCTGGAGCCGACGTCTGGCAAGGTCGAACGCGGCACCAAGCTGGAAGTGGCCTACTTCGACCAGATGCGCCATCAGCTGGACCTGGAAAAGACTGTCATCGACAACCTGGCCGAAGGCCGCGACTTCATCGAGATCGATGGCCAGAACCGCCACGTGCTGAGCTACCTCGGCGACTTCCTGTTCAGTCCGCAGCGTGCGCGCACGCCGGTCAAGGCGTTGTCCGGCGGCGAGCGCGCGCGCCTGCTGTTGGCCAAGCTGTTCAGCAAGCCGGCCAACCTGCTGGTGCTGGACGAACCGACCAACGACCTCGACGTCGAGACCCTGGAGCTGCTCGAGGAAGTGCTGTCCAACTACAAGGGCACGGTGCTGATGGTCAGCCACGACAGGGCCTTCCTCGACAACGTGGTGACCAGCACCCTGGTGTTCGAGGGTGAGGGCCGTGTGCGCGAGTACGTCGGTGGCTACGAGGACTGGATCCGCCAGGGTGGTTCGCCGAAACTGCTGGGCGTGACCGAGAGCAAGGGCGGCAAGTCCGAGCTCAACAGCGCGGTGGTAGCCAAGACGGTGGAAGAGCAGGCACCTGCCGCTGCCGTCGCGCCTGCTGCCGATGCCAGCAAGAAGAAGCTCAGCTACAAGCTGCAGCGCGAGCTGGAGGCGCTGCCAGGGCAGATCGATGCGCTGGAACAGCAGATGGCCGAGGTACAGGAAGAGGTCAATGCCTCGAACTTCTACCAGCGTCCTATCGATGAAACCACCGCAGTGCTGGCCAAGCTGGAGAAGCTGCAGGGCGAGCTGGACGTGCTGGTGGAGCGCTGGGCCGAGCTGGAAGGCTGAACGCATCGCGGGGCAAGCCCGCTCCCACGCAGCCCCGTCTGGCGAGCTGTGTGGGAGCGGGCCTGCCCCGCGATTACAGGCTTACTCGGCCTTCTTCTGCAACCGCACCGCCAGTACGTCGCACGGCGCGCCGTGCAGCACGTCATTGGCGGTGGAGCCCAGCAGCAGCGCCAGGCCATGGCGACCATGGCTGCCCACCACGATCAGGTCGCAGTGTTGATCCTTGGCCAACTGGTGGATTTCCTGTCGCGGCTGGCCGTAGACCAGGTGGGAATCGCCACGATTGATGTCCGGATACTTGTTGTACAGACGGTCCATGCGCTCCTTGGCCTGGTCGAACTGTTGCTGCTGCAACTGCGAAAGGTCCATTGGCACGTCGCCGCCGAAGGCCATGGCCATGGGTTCGACGATATGCACCAGGGATACCTTGGCGCCGCTGGCCAGGGCGATGGCTTTGGCCCGCTTGATCACCGGGTCGCATTCTTCGGTCAGGTCGACGGCGACCAGAAGATGTTCGTAGGACATGTGCAGTACTCCTGACAATCGCGATAGTAGAAGTATGGTCGCTTTCGGGCCGGGCGTGCGTGAAACCTGGATAACCCGCTCATTTGCAACGCTTTATAAGGTCTACAGATATGACGGTATGGCTAGTGGTGTCAATCCTTGCGCTGATGCTCAGCCCGCTGGCCTGGCTGCGTCAGTCGCGCAAGCAGAGCGAACAGATGAACCTGCGCCTGGAGGGGCGGCGCATGGGGCTGGCCATGCAGCTGGCACCGCAGCAGTGGCCGCACTGGCTGGAAAAGGAGCCGCCCAGCCCCTGTCCGCAATACCACCGGGCGCGGCGCAAGGGCCGCGAGGACTGCTGGTGCTACTGGCAGATCAGTCCGGGCGTGTGGTGGAACCAGTGGCGCGAACCCTGCGAGGAGCCGCGTCTGGCCGAGGTCTTCGCTCGTCTGCCGGCAACCGTCTACAAGGTCGAGGCCGACCGGCGCATGATCGCCCTGTACTGGAGCGAGCGGGGCGATAAATCTGTTTTGCAGGATATTGCCCAGGCCCTCGATACCCTCGCCTAACCTGATCAACGCAAAACGGCGCGCAGGAGCAACCATGCTCTTGCGCGCCGTTTTGCGTTCTGCAGTGCAGAAAAGGGCCAGGCAGGCCGGAAACACTTTCATGCAGGCCCAGTGTAGCCATCGTTGGCGAATGCGTTTAGAAAAAAGCGCCGTTCGCCGTCGGTGATGGTCTATCGCTGACATGAATGGTCGGCGATCACTGTCATCATTTTTCGTACCCGGTGGGTAGAAGATGACTGGAAAGTCGCGTTTTCACGGTGTTCGCGAGCATTTGACAACGCCGTTCATTTCGGAGAATGTGTGCACACCCAAGTCAAACGGGCGTATGAATTGAGCGTTTGTATGTCAGACGGCTCTTACAGAATCCCGATTAGCGCGTCGACGGGTGTGCCTGGAGCGAGTGACCGGTAGACCGGCTCTTGCGCCAGCGTTCGACGTGTACTGTTCAGCTTCCATATCGTGGAGATCAGTTGATGATTTACGAAGGTAAAGCCATCACGGTTAAGGCTCTTGAAAGCGGCATCGTCGAACTGAAGTTCGACCTCAAGGGTGAGTCCGTCAACAAGTTCAACCGTCTCACTCTGAACGAGCTGCGTCAGGCCGTGGACGTGATCAAGGGCGATGCCTCGATCAAGGGCGTGATCGTCAGCAGCGGCAAGGACGTGTTCATCGTCGGCGCCGACATCACCGAATTCGTCGACAACTTCAAGCTGCCCGAGGCCGAACTGGTCGCCGGCAACCTGGAAGCCAACCGCATTTTCAATGACTTCGAAGACCTGCAGGTGCCGACCGTCGTCGCCATCAACGGCATTGCCCTGGGTGGCGGCCTGGAGATGTGCCTGGCCGCCGACTACCGGGTCATGTCCAGCAGCGCCAAGATCGGCCTGCCGGAAGTCAAGCTGGGCATCTACCCAGGCTTCGGCGGCACCGTGCGTCTGCCGCGCCTGATCGGCTCGGACAATGCCATCGAGTGGATCGCCTCGGGCAAGGAAAACCGTGCCGAGGACGCCCTGAAGGTCGGCGCCGTCGACGCCGTGGTGGCGCCCGAGCTGCTGCAGGCCGGTGCCCTGGACCTGATCAAGCGCGCCATCAGCGGCGAGCTGGACCACAAGGCCAAGCGCCAGCCCAAGCTGGAAAAACTCAAGCTCAATGCCATCGAGCAGATGATGGCGTTCGAGACCGCCAAGGGCTTCGTCGCCGGCCAGGCCGGCCCGAACTACCCGGCGCCGGTCGAGGCCATCAAGACCATCCAGAAGGCTGCCAACTTCGGCCGTGACAAGGCCCTGGAAGTCGAAGCCGCCGGCTTCGCCAAGCTGGCCAAGACTTCGGTCGCCGAGAGCCTGATCGGCCTGTTCCTGAACGACCAGGAGCTCAAGCGCAAGGCCAAGGCCCATGACGAGATCGCCCACGACGTGAAGCAGGCCGCCGTGCTCGGCGCTGGCATCATGGGTGGCGGCATCGCCTACCAGTCGGCGGTCAAGGGCACGCCGATCCTGATGAAGGACATCCGCGAGGAAGCCATCCAGCTGGGCCTGAACGAGGCCTCCAAGCTGCTCGGCAAGCGCGTCGAGAAGGGGCGCCTGACCCCGGCGAAGATGGCCGAGGCACTCAACGCCATTCGTCCGACCTTGTCCTACGGCGATTTCGCTAACGTCGACATCGTCGTCGAGGCCGTGGTCGAGAACCCGAAGGTCAAGCAAGCGGTACTGGCTGAAGTGGAAGGCCAGGTGAAGGAAGATGCCATCCTGGCCTCCAACACCTCGACCATCTCCATCAACCTGCTGGCCAAGGCGCTCAAGCGCCCGGAAAACTTCGTCGGCATGCACTTCTTCAACCCGGTGCACATGATGCCGCTGGTCGAAGTCATCCGCGGCGAGAAGTCCACTGAAGTCGCGGTCGCGACTACCGTGGCCTACGCCAAGAAGATGGGCAAGAACCCGATCGTGGTCAACGACTGCCCGGGCTTCCTGGTCAACCGCGTGCTGTTCCCGTACTTCGGCGGCTTCGCCAAGCTGGTCAGCGCCGGCGTCGACTTCGTGCGCATCGACAAGGTCATGGAAAAGTTCGGCTGGCCGATGGGCCCGGCCTACCTGATGGACGTGGTCGGCATCGACACCGGCCACCACGGCCGCGATGTGATGGCCGAAGGCTTCCCGGACCGCATGAAGGACGATCGTCGCTCCGCCGTCGACGCCCTCTACGAGGCCAACCGCCTCGGTCAGAAGAACGGCAAGGGCTTCTACGCCTACGAGACCGACAAGCGCGGCAAACCGAAGAAAGTCGCCGACGCCAGCGTGCTCGACGTGCTCAAGCCAGTGATCTTCGAGCAGCGTGAAGTCAGCGACGAGGACATCATCAACTGGATGATGGTGCCACTGTGCCTGGAAACCGTGCGCTGCCTGGAAGACGGCATCGTCGAAACCGCCGCCGAAGCCGACATGGGCCTGGTCTACGGTATCGGTTTCCCTCCCTTCCGCGGTGGCGCGCTGCGCTACATCGATTCGATCGGGGTCGCCGAGTTCGTCGCACTGGCCGACAAGTACGCCGACCTGGGGCCGCTGTACCACCCCACTGCGAAGCTGCGCGAAATGGCCAAGAACGGCCAGCGCTTCTTCAACTGAGCGCCCAACGAGCTAGAGCGAGAATATTGATATGAGCCTGAATCCAAGAGACGTGGTGATTGTCGACTTCGGTCGCACGCCGATGGGTCGTTCCAAGGGTGGCATGCACCGCAACACCCGCGCCGAGGACATGTCCGCGCACCTGATCAGCAAGCTGCTGGAGCGCAACGACAAGGTCGATCCGAAGGAAGTCGAGGACGTGATCTGGGGCTGCGTCAACCAGACCCTGGAGCAGGGCTGGAACATCGCCCGCATGGCGTCGCTGATGACCCAGATCCCGCACACCTCCGCCGCCCAGACCGTCAGCCGCCTGTGCGGATCGTCGATGAGCGCGCTGCACACCGCCGCACAGGCGATCATGACCGGTAACGGTGATGTGTTCGTGGTCGGTGGCGTCGAGCACATGGGCCACGTCAGCATGATGCACGGCGTCGACCCCAACCCGCACATGTCCTTGCACGCCGCCAAGGCTTCCGGGATGATGGGTCTGACCGCCGAGATGCTCGGCAAGATGCACGGCATCACCCGTGAGCAACAGGATCTGTTCGGCCTGCGTTCGCACCAGCTCGCCCACAAGGCGACGGTCGAGGGCAAGTTCAAGGACGAGATCATCCCGATGCAGGGTTACGACGAGAACGGCTTCCTGAAGGTCTTCGACTACGACGAGACCATTCGCCCGGAAACCACCCTCGAAGGCCTGGCGTCGCTCAAGCCTGCGTTCAACCCCAAAGGTGGCACCGTCACCGCGGGTACCTCCTCGCAGATCACCGACGGCGCCTCGTGCATGATCGTCATGTCCGGCCAGCGCGCCATGGACCTGGGGATCCAGCCACTGGCGGTGATTCGCTCGATGGCGGTGGCCGGTGTCGACCCTGCGATCATGGGCTACGGCCCGGTCCCGGCGACGCAGAAAGCCCTCAAGCGTGCTGGCCTGTCCATCGCCGACATCGACTTCTTCGAGCTCAACGAAGCCTTCGCCGCACAGGCCCTGCCGGTGCTGAAGGACCTGAAAGTGCTCGACAAGATGGATGAGAAGGTTAACCTGCACGGCGGCGCCATCGCTCTGGGCCACCCGTTCGGTTGCTCCGGTGCGCGGATCTCCGGCACCCTGCTCAACGTCATGAAGCAAAATGGCGGTACCCTGGGCGTCGCCACCATGTGTGTCGGCCTGGGCCAAGGCATCACCACTGTCTTCGAACGCGTCTGATCGCGTTGCGGGACAGCAGCCGGGGCCATGTGCCCCGGCTTTTGTTTTTTACAGGATTTGTTCAAGAGGGCGAGTGACATGCAGATACAACCTGGTGTGTACCGGCATTACAAAGGCCCTGAATACCGCGTGTTCAGTGCGGCGCGGCATTCCGAAAGCGAAGAATGGATGGTCTTCTACCAGTGCCTGTATGGTGACTACAGCTACTGGGTCAGGCCACTTTCGATGTTCCAGGAGTCCGTCGAGGTTGACGGCGAGCAGGTGCCACGCTTTGCTTTGGTCAAGGCCGAAGAGGGGCTGGGCGAGCGGCTTGGCAAGGCGCACGAGTGATCGACCACGCTTGACCTCACTCTTTTGCCACTATATATAGCGGTGCCGCGTCCGGCACCTGACGCGTTTTTCATCTTCAGATTCAGGAATACTCCGATCCATGGGCAAATCGCTGGTCATTGTGGAATCCCCGGCCAAGGCCAAGACCATCAACAAGTACCTGGGCAGCCAGTACGTGGTGAAGTCGAGTATCGGCCACATCCGTGACCTTCCCACCAGCGGTTCCGCCAGTGCGAGCAAGGAACCGGCGGCCAAGCGCGGCAAGACCGCGGCCCAGGCCCCGGCCTTGTCGCCGAAGGAGAAGGCGCGCCGCACCCTGGTCGCGCGCATGGGCGTCGACCCGGAAGCGGGCTG
Source organism: Pseudomonas mosselii (assembly GCF_019823065.1). NCBI lineage: Bacteria > Pseudomonadati > Pseudomonadota > Gammaproteobacteria > Pseudomonadales > Pseudomonadaceae > Pseudomonas > Pseudomonas mosselii. The sequence continues at coordinate 4,156,154 of NZ_CP081966.1, read as the reverse complement.
GAAGGCCAAGTACGAGATCCTTCCCGGCAAGGAGAAGGTGATCGAGGAACTGCGCCGCCTGGCCAAGGATGCCGACACCATCTATCTCGCAACCGACTTGGATCGCGAGGGGGAAGCCATTGCCTGGCACCTGCGCGAAGCCATCGGCGGCGACGACAGCCGCTACAAGCGCGTGGTGTTCAACGAGATCACCAAAAAGGCTATCCAGGAAGCCTTCTCCCAGCCGGGCGAGCTCGATATCGACCGGGTCAACGCCCAGCAGGCGCGGCGCTTCCTCGACCGCGTGGTCGGCTACATGGTCTCGCCGCTGCTGTGGGCCAAGATCGCCCGCGGCCTCTCCGCAGGTCGTGTGCAGTCGGTGGCGGTAAAGTTGGTGGTCGAGCGTGAGCGCGAGATCCGCGCGTTCAATCCGGAAGAGTACTGGGAAGTCCACGCCGACCTGGGCACCGCCAAGAACGCCAAGGTGCGTTTCGAGGTGGCTCGCGAGAAGGGCGAAGCTTTCAAGCCGCTCAACGAAGCCCAGGCCATGGCCGCGCTGGAGAAGCTCAAGGCCTCCAGCTACAGCGTGAGCAAGCGCGAGGACCGGCCGACCAGCAGCAAGCCTTCGGCGCCGTTCATCACCTCCACCCTGCAGCAGGCCGCGAGCAACCGCCTGGGCTTCGGGGTGAAGAAGACCATGATGATGGCCCAGCGTCTGTACGAAGCCGGCTACATCACCTACATGCGTACCGACTCGACCAACCTGTCGACCGACGCGGTCGAGATGGCGCGCAGCTACATCGAGAAAGAATTCGGCAAGCAGTATCTGCCCGCCGCGCCGATCGTCTACGGAAGCAAGGAAGGCGCCCAGGAGGCGCACGAGGCGATTCGTCCGTCGGATGTAAACACCCATCCGACCAAGCTCAGCGGCATGGAGCGTGACGCCGAGCGCCTGTACGAGCTGATCTGGCGCCAGTTCCTGGCCTGCCAGATGCCGCCGGCGCAATACCTGTCCACCAGCGTCACCGTGGTGGCTGGCGAGTTCGAGCTGCGTGCCAAGGGCCGCATCCTCAAGTTCGACGGTTACACCCGCGTCCTGCCGCAGCAGAGCAAGCCGGGCGAGGACGACGTGCTGCCGGAAATGGCCCAGGGCGAGGCGCTCAAGCTGATCCAGCTCGATCCCAGCCAGCATTTCACCAAGCCACCGGCGCGCTTCACCGAAGCGAGCCTGGTCAAGGAAATGGAAAAGCGCGGCATCGGCCGGCCGTCGACCTACGCGGCGATCATCTCGACTATCCAGGACCGTGGCTACGTTACCCTGCACAACCGTCGGTTCTACTCCGAGAAAATGGGCGACATCGTCACCGAGCGCCTGTCCGAGAGCTTCGCCAACCTGATGGACTACGGCTTCACCGCAGGCATGGAAGAGAACCTCGACGACGTGGCCCAGGGTGAGCGTGACTGGAAGAACGTCCTTGACGAGTTCTATGGCGACTTCAGCAAGAAGCTGCAGACTGCCGAGTCCACCGAGCACGGCATGCGGGCCAACCAGCCCACCCTGACCAACATCGCCTGCAAGGAATGCGGCCGGTCGATGATGATCCGTACCGCCTCCACCGGCGTGTTCCTTGGTTGCTCGGGTTACAGCCTGCCGCCGAAGGAGCGCTGCAAGGCCACGGTCAACCTGGTGCCGGGCGACGAGATCGCCGCCGACGACGAGGGCGAGTCCGAGTCGCTGGTGCTGCGCGGCAAGCACCGTTGCCCGATCTGCTCCACTGCGATGGACGCCTACCTGCTCGACGAGAAGCGCAAGCTGCATATCTGTGGCAACAACCCGGACTGCGCTGGCTACGAGATCGAGGAGGGCAGCTACCGCATCAAGGGCTACGAAGGCCCGAGCCTGGAGTGCGACAAGTGCGGCAGTGAGATGCAGCTCAAGACCGGCCGGTTCGGCAAGTTCTTCGGCTGCACCAACCCTACCTGCAAGAACACCCGCAAGTTGCTCAAGAGCGGCGAGGCAGCGCCGCCGAAGATGGACAAGGTAGACATGCCGGAGCTCAAGTGCGAGAAGGTCGACGACACCTACGTGCTGCGCGACGGCGCTTCGGGGCTGTTCCTGGCCGCCAGCCAATTCCCGAAGAACCGCGAGACCCGTGCGCCGCTGGTGTTGGAGATCGTTCCGCACAAGCACGAGATCGATCCGAAGTACCACTTCCTCTGCGAAGCGCCGCAGAAGGACCCGGATGGGCGCCCGGCGGTGATTCGCTACAGCCGCAAGACCAAGGAGCAGTACGTGCAGTCCGAGGTCGACGGCAAGCCGACCGGCTGGAAGGCGTTCTACGACGGCAAGGCGTGGAAGGTCGAAGACAAGCGCTGATCTAAGTTGTGACTGGGGCCGCGAAGCGGCCCCAGTCATTTGATGACAAGCAAAGCGCAATCCCTGAAACTGCAGGCAATCGTCTTGCAGCCTTCAGGAGTCAGCCGAAATGGCCCAGGAACTCTACACCCGCACCAACCAGAAACTGTTCTTCGCCGGCCTCGCCCTGGAATCCATGGCCAAGGCCGCCGACAGCCAGGCCATGAACGCCCAGGGCCTGCTCCAGGCCGAGCGCGAATCGGCGCTGTTCCACCTGTATGGCGCACTGCTGGGGTTGTGCCACGAGATCGCCGGCTTCTACCGCTTGCCGCAGGCTTCAGCGCCACGGGCCGAGTTGCTGTTCAGTGACGAGGTGCTGCAGAGCGTGGCGATCCCGGAAATGGCCGAGCTGCTGGAGCTCGCCCGTCAACCGGAAACCTGGCTGGCGCGTCTGCTGGCCGCTTATGCCGATTTGTTCCGACCGCCGGTCGCGCAGAAACCCGTGAAGGGCGACGTCACCCAACCGCTGATCCAAGCCGTCAATCTGGACGCGCGCGAGCCAGCCGAGCTTTCCCGCGAGGAGCTCGAAGCCTGGCGGCAGAATCTGAAAAGCCTGGTGAGACGCTTCCGCGAAGCGCTGAGTGAGTGCTGACTGCCGCCATGGCTGGTACACTACTGGCCTTTCGTGAAAAGCAGGCCCTTTATGTCAACGTCCTTTCTAGAAATTGTCGAGTTGCCTGATGGCCGGATCGAGCTGCGCCGCGCCGAAGATGAAGGCTCCCTGGTGACCTTGGATTTCTCCGAGGATGCCAAGGCATTCCTGCAAGGACAGCATGTGGAAGTGGCCAAGGCCATGCTCAGCGTCGGCGTGCAGATGGCCGGTCGCCTCGTCGAGGGTGACTTCGAGCGTGAAGAGGGGCCACGCGTCCTTCACTGAGGCAGGTTACAGGCCCAGGGTTTCAAGCGTTTGACAGGCAAAGCCTGAACATCAGCCGAGGCGGATGTTCAGGCTTTGTGCGTTTCCGCTGGCGGCGGCGCGCTGGAGCTGTTGACGAGCATTGCTATTCAGGGTGCCTAGCCAGCTGACCACCGTGTGGCTGTGGCCCAGGCGCAAGGCTTCGCAGGCCAGTTGCAGGGCGGTCTGGTTGCCGCCGGGTTGTAGCAGCAGGATGCGTTCACGGTTCAGGCCGGCATCGCGCAGCCAGGCCTGGGTGAGGCTGCCGGGCGGGGCGATGAGCGTCAGCCAGCGGCTGTCGTCTTCTTCGCTGAGTTCGCGCAGGACCGGTGCCAGCAGACTCTGGCAATGCCCGGGTGCGCCGCGCAGGGTCAGTTCGCTGAACAGCTCGGGCTGGCTGCTCTTGCGCAGCGTCGGGGCGGGCTTGAGGCCAGGCAGCACCGGCTGGGCGAGAAAGGCTTCGAACAGCGGCAGCTGGGCTTGCTGGGGTGCATGGGTGAACGGCTGCATGGCGCCTCCTGGTTCAGCGGCGCAGGACGCCGACGCTCAAGCCCTCGATCACCAGCTCCTGTTCTTTCAGGTCGACTTCGATGGGGGCGAATTCGGGGTTTTCGGCGAGCAGCCAGACCTTGCTGCCTTCGCGCTTGAAGCGCTTGACGGTCACTTCGTCGCCGATGCGGGCCACCACCACCTGGCCGTTGCGGGCTTCGCGGGTGGTGTGCACGGCCAGCAGGTCGCCGTCGAAGATGCCGATGTCCTTCATGCTCATGCCGTGTACGCGCAACAGGTAGTCGGCGCGGGGATGGAAGAAGGCCGGGTTGATGTTGCAGGATTCCTCGATGTGCTGCTCGGCGAGGATTGGTGCGCCGGCGGCGACCCGGCCAATGATGGGCAGGCCGCTGTCGTCGCTTTTCGGCTCCAGGCCGGGAATGCGGATGCCGCGGGAGGCGCCGGGGGTCATCTCGATGGCGCCCTTGCGGGCCAGGGCCTTCAGGTGTTCCTCGGCGGCGTTGGGTGACTTGAAGCCCAGCTCCTGGGCGATCTCGGCGCGGGTCGGCGGGAAGCCGTTGTCTTCGAGGCAGCGCTTGATGAAGGCCAGAATCTCGGCTTGGCGTGGCGTCAGTTTCAGCATGGGCGAGGGCTCTGTCTTTTTATACAGTGACTGGGATTATATACAGTGGCTCGCAGCCTGCAACCCACCCGGACCAAGAAAGATCGGATGGCCGACGCATCTTGTCGCTTGCAGCCTGACTCTTGGCGCTTTTAAATGGCGACCGACCGGTCACCCAGCCTTGACATTGGCAGGTCTGAAACGTATGTTTCAAACAACTGTTTGTCAGGCGGAGTAGTCATGGCCCAATCGGAAACCGTTGAACGCATCCTCGATGCGGCGGAGCAGCTGTTCGCGGAGCGCGGGTTCGCGGAAACCTCATTGCGGCTGATCACCAGCAAGGCCGGGGTCAACCTGGCGGCGGTGAACTACCATTTCGGTTCGAAGAAAGCCCTGATCCAGGCGGTGTTCTCGCGCTTCCTGGGGCCGTTCTGCGCGAGCCTGGAGCGCGAGCTGGAGCGCCGCCAGGCGCGTCCCGAGCAGAAGGCCTCGCTCGAGGAGCTGCTGGAAATGCTGGTGGAGCAGGCCCTGGCCGTGCAGCCGCGCAGCAACAACGACCTGTCGATCTTCATGCGCCTGCTGGGCTTGGCCTTCAGCCAGAGCCAGGGTCATCTGCGACGTTACCTGGAAGACATGTACGGCAAGGTGTTCCGCCGCTACATGCTGCTGGTTAACGAGGCCGCGCCGCGTATTCCGCCGCTGGAGCTGTTCTGGCGCGTGCACTTCATGCTTGGCGCCGCGGCGTTCAGCATGTCGGGGATCAAGGCCCTGCGGGCCATCGCCGAGACCGATTTCGGCATCAACACCTCGATCGAGCAGGTCATGCGCCTGATGGTGCCGTTCCTGGCCGCCGGCATGCGCGCCGACAGCGGCGTTACCGACGAGGCCATGGCCACGGCGCAGTTGCGTCCGCGCAGCAAGTCCGCCGCCCCCGCCAAGGCCTGAGCACTGGGCGGGGCAGGGCGCTTGCGCTAAGCTAACGCCCATGCCAGACCTTGTCTCCCGCCGCATTTTCCGCCACCACGGCCGCTTCGCCACTGAACCATCGGGCAGTTCGTTGTCCGATGGTTGCGTGCGCCCGCGCCACGGCGAAGCGCCCCTGGACCTCCTCCCATGAAGGACTCCCTATGACTTCCAGCCTGCAAGGCTCCCTGATGGTGGATATCGCCGGTAAATGGCTGACCGCCGAAGACCGCCATCTGCTGCGCCAGCCCGAAGTGGCCGGCCTGATCATCTTTGCCCGCAACATCGACAGCCCGCGTCAGGTGCGCGAGCTGTGCGCGTCGATCCGCGCCATCCGCCCCGAACTGATCCTCGCCGTGGACCAGGAAGGCGGGCGGGTCCAGCGTCTGCGCCAGGGTTTCGTGCGCCTGCCGGCCATGCGCGCGATCGCCGACAACGCCAACGCCGAGTACCTGGCCGAGCAGTGCGGCTGGCTGATGGCCACCGAGGTGCTGGCGGTGGGCCTGGACCTGAGCTTCGCTCCGGTGCTGGACCTCGATCACCAGCGCAGCGCCGTGGTCGGCAGCCGCGCCTTCGAAGGCGATCCACAGCGTGCCACCGCGCTGGCTGGTGCGTTCATCCGCGGCATGAACGCCGCGGGCATGGCTGCCTGCGGCAAGCATTTCCCCGGCCACGGCTGGGCCGAGGCCGACTCCCATGTGGCGATCCCGGTCGACGAGCGCAGTCTGGAGCAGTTGCGCGCGGCCGACCTGGTGCCGTTCACCCGCCTGGGTGGCCAATTGGCGGCGGTGATGCCGGCCCACGTGATCTATCCGCAGGTCGACAATCAGCCGGCCGGCTTCTCCCGGCGCTGGCTGCAGGACATTCTGCGGGGCGAACTGGGCTTTGACGGGGTGATCTTCAGCGACGACCTGTCCATGGCCGGCGCCCATGTGGTGGGTGATGCCGCCAGTCGTATCGAGGCGGCCCTGAGCGCCGGCTGCGACATGGGCCTGGTGTGCAACGACCGAGCGGCGGCGGAGCTGGCGCTGAGCGCGGCGCAGCGGATGAAGGTCAAGCCGTCGCCGCGCATCGCGCGGATGCGCGGGCAGGGCTTTGCGCGTACCGATTACCGACAGCAGCCGCGTTGGCTGGAGGCGTTGGGGGCGTTGAAGGAAGCCCAGCTGGTCGATTAACCTCGCCGGCCTCATCGCGGGGCAGGCCCGTCCCCAAGAAGCCCTGAGGGCTCGTGGGGCGGGCTTTTATTTATTTCGTTTACCCGGCAACGGCGCGAACAGCGCCTCGATCTCGTCATCCCCCAGCCGCCATTGCCCGGCCTGCCCGCCATCGAGCAGCCCGGCCGCCAGCGCTGCCTTTTCCTGTTGCAACTGCTGGATCTTCTCCTCCACCGTCCCCCGGGTGATCAGCTTGAACACGAACACCGGCTTGTCCTGGCCAATACGGTAGGCACGGTCGGTGGCCTGGTTTTCGCTGGCCGGGTTCCACCACGGGTCGTAGTGGATCACGGTGTCGGCGGCGGTCAGGTTCAGTCCGGTGCCGCCGGCCTTGAGGCTGATCAGGAACACCTCGCTGTCGCCATTCTGGAACTGCTGTACCGGCGCGCGGCGGTCGCGGGTGTCGCCGGTCAGCAGGCTGTAGCGGATGCCACGCTTCTCCAGTTCGAACTCGATCAGCGCCAGCATCGAGGTGAACTGCGAGAACAGCAGTACCTTGCGCCCCTCGCTGAGCAGCTCCTCGAGCATTTCCAGCAGGCTGCCCAGCTTGCCTTTGTCGGCGAATGTGCCCTTGGCCTCGGTGCCCTTGACCAGGCGCAGGTCGCAGCACACCTGGCGCAGCTTGAGCAGCGCGTCGAGGATGACGATCTGGCTGCGGGCGGCGCCGTTGCGGGCGATTTCGTCGCGGACCTTCTTGTCCATCGCCACCCGTACCGCCTCATAGGTGTCGCGCTGGGCGTCGCTGAGCTCGACCCAGTGGATCATCTCGGTCTTGGCCGGCAGCTCGGTGGCCACCTGCTCCTTGGTACGGCGCAGCAGGAACGGGCGGATGCGGCTGGCCAGGTGGGCCATGCGCTCGGCGTCGCCGTGGCGCTCGATCGGGGTGCGGTAGTCCTGGGTGAAGCGCTTGCTGTCACCCAGCCAGCCGGGCATCAGGAAGTGGAAGATCGACCACAGTTCGCCGAGGTTGTTCTCCATCGGGGTGCCGGTCAGGCACAGCCGCTGACTGGCCTGCAGCTCACGCACCGCCTGGGCGGCCTTGCTGGTGCTGCTCTTGATGTTCTGCGCCTCGTCCAGTACCAGCAGGTGCCAGGACTGGGCCTTGAGGTGTTCAAGATCGCGAGGGACGAGGGCGTAGGTGGTCAGTACCAGGTCGTAGTCAGCCAGGTTGGCGAAGTGCTTGCTGCGGCCGGGGCCGTGCAGGGCCAGGACGCGCAGGTCGGGGGCGAAGCGCCGGGCCTCGTCGAGCCAGTTGGGCACCAGGCTGGTGGGCATCACCGCCAGTGCCGGGTGGACCAGGCGCCCGGCTTCCTTCTCCAGCAGCAGGTGGGCCAGGGTCTGCAGGGTCTTGCCCAGGCCCATGTCGTCGCCAAGGATGCCGCCGGTGCCCATTTCGCGCAGGGCCTGCAGCCAGTTCAGGCCTTGCTGCTGGTAGGGGCGCAGGGTGGCGTTCAGGCCCTTGGGCGGCGTCACCTGCAGGTCGCGGGCGTCACGCAGGCGCCGGCCCAGGTCGCGGACATGGTTGCCGCCTTGCCATTGCAGTGGCAGGTGGTCGATGTCGTTCAGGCGCGCGGCGTCGGCGCGCTCCAGGCGCAGGCTCGGGCCGCTGGCGTCCTCATGCAGGTACAGCTCGCCCAGGGTGCCCATCACTGCCTTGATCCGCCCGTAGGGCAGGGCGACTCGCAGCGCCGGGCTGTCGTGGCGGGCGCGGTTGAGGTCGATCAGCAGGTGTTCATCGTCACTGCGCCGCGCCAGCTCGCTGGGGCGCAGCAGCTCGGGGCTTGCGCGTAGTAGCTGCAGGACTATTGGCAGCAGGCTGTGTCGCTGGCCGTCGACGACGATGCCCAGCTCCAGGTCGAACCATTCGTGGCCCGGCGCTTCGTCGATGGTGGCGTACCAGTCGTCGACCTCGTGCAGGTTGAAGGCGAAGTCGCGGTGCACGTCAATGGCCCAGCCGGCCTCGCGCAGGCGCGGCAGGCCTTCGCGGGCGAAGCTCAGCCAGGCTTCGTCGTCGGGCAGTTGGTACATTTCGCCGGCGCTGTCGGGCAGGGCCTTGCTCTGGCGGGTGGCGGGCTTGAAGCCCTGCTCGCGCAATGCCTTGCGCAGGGCCTGCTCGGCCTGGGGCTGGCGGCGGATGCGCTGGCTGGTGCTGCCCACCAGGCGGCTCAGCGGCTTGTCGTCGCCGCCGCTGGCGCGCAGGCCGTCGTAGTCGAACGCCAGCGCGGCGCGGTGCTGCATCTGCCGTTGCATGCGTCCGGTCTTGGGCGTGTAGGCGCTGAACTCGAGGCTGCCGAGGGTCAGGTGCGGGATCGTCTCGATGTTGTCGAGTTGTTCCTGTTGCACGGTAGTGGGCGTCGGCAGCTGATGATTGAGGGCGTTGAGCTTGTGGCTGAGGGGCACGATAAGGTGTTCCGGTACATCGGGAGCAAGGGACAGCTGCAGGGCGGTGTGCGGATCCAGGTCGTGGGAAACGGTGCCGACTTCCTGGGTGTCGATATCGAAGTAGTACAGCGGCACCAGCGGCAGCACGCAATCGAGCGGTACCTCGCCGTTGTACCACAGGCCGCGATAGTCGCCGTTGTCCAGGCGTACCCAGCGGAACGCTGCCTGGCGGGGCGCGCCCGGGATCAGCATGGGCAGGCCTTCGATGAACATCATGCGCCCGGTGTCCAGTGCCCGTTGCAGCAGCTCGCCGCCTTCGTGTCCCTTGAGTGGATAGCCGCGCTCATGGCCGTAGGGTGCAGTCTGCGCCGAGAGCTGGCGCAGGATGCGCAGGTCCTCGTCCTTGACGAACTTTGGCGGCTCGTAGAGCAGTTCGTACAGCGACTGGACGCGGCTGTAGCGAATGCCGTGCTCTTCGCGGGTGCCTTTGCGCACACGCAGCGCGCAACTCTGGTCGTCGTTGAGTATCAGCTGGTAGCAGACCATGCGGCCGCGCTTGTCTTGCGTGGCGTCTTGTCGCGGCGCAGGCGGCTCCAGCCCCTGCAGCCAGTGCTGCAGGTGATGGGGCAGCTGGTCGCCGTTGGCCGCGACCTGTCCGTAGCGGTTGGCCAGGGTATAGAGCGCGGCGGCGCAGTGCTTGCAGTTGGTGCCGACCGGACAGGAGCAGTCGCCGCGCACATGGCACTGCCCGGAGGGACCGGCAGTGATGATGATCCGCTGGCGGTAGACGTTGCCGCCGCTGCCGTGGCAGGTGGATTCGATGCGCGAGTCGCCGTGGGACTGGATCTGCACCAGGCCCTGTTCGGCGTACCGTTCGCCCCGTTGCAGGGTGGCTGCGGAAAAGTCGCGCTTCCAGCTCGGGTTCTCGGCTGCCAGCTTCTGCACATCGGCGTTCACGTCACTGCTCCATCATTTCCGGGTCCGGCAGTGGGATCTTGCGCATGCCGGCCGGCGAAACCCTGAGCAGCAGCGCCAGGTGACCGCCATCGAAGAAGGTCAGCTGGCCGGCCTTCATGTTGCTGTTGTTCTGCTTGAGCTGTTCGCTCTGCAGTACGCTGCCGTTGCCATCGAGCTGGTTGACCCAGAAGTTGGCGTCGACGGCGATGAAGCGATCTTCCCTGATGCTCAGGTTGCCCTCGATGGGGAAGTGGCCGAACTGTTCGTCGCCGACGCCCAGGGCGACAGTCTCGGTGTCCTGCTGCCAGGCCTTGTGCAGCAGCACGGTGTAGTCGGCGGTGGCCTGAAGGCGGGTGACTTCATCACCCAAACCGGTTGGACGCTCGGCGCCTTTTTCCAGGCGCGGCGCGCCGGCGCTCCAGTCTTCCGGAGCGAAGGGGCTGGTGATCGCCGGCACGGCGTTCTGCCGCACCAGGATCATTTCTACCTGGTAGGGGCCTGCGGCGAAGGCAGCCGGCGCGAGCAGGGCCAGCAGCAGGGTCAGGCAACGGATGGCACGCATGAAGCTTCCTTATGGATTTTGTGGAGTGAGGCGCTCGAACAGCGCTTCCAGGGTGTTGAAACGTTCTTCGGGGCGTTCCATCGGCACCAGGAAGCGGAACTGGGTCGCGCCTTCGAACTTGTAGCGTTTGGGCTGGCCCTGGATCAGCTTGATCAGGGTCAGCGGGTCGACCGGGGTCTCGGCCTCGAACTCGAGCTTGCCGCCGTTGGGGCCGGCGTCGACTTTCTTGATGCCGAGCTTTTCCGCCTGCAGCTTGAGCAGGGTCAGGCGCATCAGGTTCTTGGTAGGCTCTGGCAGCAAGCCGAAGCGGTCGATCATTTCCACCTGCAGGTCCTTGAGGCCCTCTTCGTCGGCCGCCGAGGCGATGCGCTTGTAGAGGATCAGGCGTGCATGCACGTCGGGCAGGTAGTCCTCGGGGATCAGCGCCGGCAGGCGCAGGTTGATCTCCGGGCCGCCGCCCAGCGGCTGCTCGAGGTTCGGCTGGTTGCCCTTGCGGATGGCCTTGACCGCGCGCTCGAGCATTTCCATGTACAGGGTGAAGCCGACGGCCTGGATCTGCCCGCTCTGGCCTTCGCCAAGCAGTTCGCCGGCGCCGCGGATCTCCAGGTCGTTGGTGGCCAGGACGAAGCCCGCGCCCAGGTCCTGGGTATTGGCGATGGCCTCCAGGCGTTTCTCGGCATCGGCACTGATCTGCTGGCGCGGCGGCGTCAGCAGGTAGGCATAGGCCTGGTGGTGGCTGCGCCCGACCCGGCCGCGCAGCTGGTGCAGCTGGGCCAGGCCGAACTTGTCGGCGCGCTCGATGACAATGGTGTTGGCGCTGGGCACGTCGATGCCGGTCTCGATGATGGTCGAGGCGATCAGCACGTTGAAGCGCTTGTGGTAGAAGTCGCTCATCACCTGTTCGAGTTCACGCTCGCGCATCTGCCCGTGACCGATGCCGATGCGCGCCTCGGGCACCAGTTCGGCCAGTTCCGCGGCGCACTTCTCGATGGTCTTGACGTCGTTGTGCAGGTAGTACACCTGGCCGCCGCGCAGCAGTTCGCGCAGCAGCGCTTCCTTGACCGTGCTCTTGTTCTGCTCCATGACGAAGGTGCGCACCGACAGGCGCCTGGCCGGCGGAGTGGCGATGATCGACAGGTCGCGCATGCCCGACACCGCCATGTTCAGCGTGCGGGGAATCGGCGTTGCGGTCAGGGTGAGGATGTCCACTTCGCTGCGCAGGGCCTTGAGCTGTTCTTTTTGGCGCACGCCGAAGCGGTGTTCCTCGTCGATGATGGCCAGGCCCAGGTCCTTGAAGCGCACATCATCCTGCAGCAGCTTGTGGGTGCCGATGAGAATGTCGATCTTGCCTTCGGCCAGTTCCGCCGCGGCGCTGGCGACTTCCTTGGCCGACTTGAAGCGGCTCATCACCTCGACCTTCACCGGCCAGTCGGCGAAGCGGTCGCGGAAGCTGTTGTAGTGCTGCTGGGCGAGCAGGGTGGTGGGTACCAGCACCGCCACCTGGCGGCCACTGTGCACGGCGATGAAGGCGGCGCGCATGGCCACTTCGGTCTTGCCGAAGCCGACGTCGCCGCAGACCAGGCGGTCCATGGGCTGGCCGGCGAGCATGTCGGCGCGTACCGCCTCGATGGCGGCCTGCTGGTCGGGGGTTTCCTCGAACGGGAAGCCGGCACTGAAGGTGGCGTAGTCGGCGGCCGGGTCGGCGAAGGCATAGCCTTTGCGCGCGGCGCGGCGGGCATAGATGTCAAGCAGCTCGGCGGCGACGTCGCGCACCTGTTCGGCGGCCTTGCGCTTGGCTTTCTGCCAGGCTTCGGAGCCCAGCCGGTGCAAAGGCGCCAGGGCGTCGTCGCTGCCGGTGTAGCGGGCGATCAGGTGCAGGTTGGCCACCGGCACGTAGAGTTTGGCGCCCTCGGCGTATTCGAGGGTGAGGAACTCGGCGGCCTGGCCGTCGATCTCCAGGGTCGCCAGGCCCAGGTAGCGGCCCACGCCATGGTCGATGTGCACCACCGGGGCGCCTTCGCGCAGCTCGGTGAGGTTCTTGATCACCGCGTCGTTGGCCGCCTCGCCGCGTTTCTCGCGGCGCCGGCGCTGCATCACGCGCTGGCCGAACAGCGGGCTTTCGGCGACCAGGGCCAGGCTGGGGTCGTCCAGCAGCAGGCCGTCGTCCAGCGGCGCGATGGTGATCGCCAGGCGTTCGCCGCCATTGACGAAGTCGGCCCAGCCGTCGACGGTGTGCGGGCGCAGCTTCAGGCGTTCGAGCAGCTCCAGCAGCACTTCGCGCCGGCCCGCCGATTCCGCCGTGAACAGCACCCGGCCGGGGAACTGGTCGAGGAAGTTCGCCAGTTCCGCCAGCGGCTGGTTGGCCTTGGCCTCGATGGCCAGGTTGGGCAGGGCGCGGGCCGGAAAGCGCTCGCGGCCGACGCCGGGCTCGACGTCGTCGGCACCGATCACCACCCGTGGCCATTGCTTGAGGCGGGCGAAGCAGTCCTCCACCGGCATGAACAGCTCCGCCGGCGGCAGCAGCGGTCGGCTGAGGTCGCCGCGGCGCTCTTCATAGCGCCCGCGCACGTCGTTCCAGAAATGCTCGGCGGCCTGCTCCACGCCCGGCAGGGAGAACACCTGGGTGTCCGCCGGCAGGTAGTCGAACAGGGTGGCGGTCTCTTCGAAGAACAGCGGCAGGTAGTACTCGATGCCGGCGGGGATGATGCCGCTGGTGAGGTCCTGGAAGATCGCGCTGCGGCGGAAGTCCACGTCGAAGCGTTCGCGGAAGCGCGCCTTGAAGCGCGTCACCTCGTCCTTCTGCATGGGAAACTCGCGCGCCGGCAGCAGTCGGATCGAGTCGACCTTGTCGATCGAGCGCTGCGACTCCGGGTCGAAGGTGCGCAGGGTCTCGATCTCGTCGTCGAACAGGTCGATGCGGTACGGCTGCTTGCTGCCCATGGGGAACAGGTCGATCAGCGCGCCGCGCACGGCGAACTCGCCATGCTCGTAGACCGTGTCAACGCAGCGGTAGCCGCTGGCCTCGAGGCGCGTGCGCATCTGCTCGACGTCGATCTTCTGGCCGACGTCCAGCACCAGGCTGCTGCCCAGCAGGAAGCGCGTGGGGGCCAGGCGGTGCAGGGCGGTGGTGATCGGCACGACCAGGATGCCGTGGTCCAGCTCCGGCAGCCGGTAGAGGCTGGCGATGCGCTGGGAGATGATGTCCTGGTGCGGCGAGAACAGGTCGTAGGGCAGGGTTTCCCAGTCTGGGAACGGCAGCACCGGCAGCGCCGGCGCGAAGAAGCGCAGCTCCTGCTCGAGGCGGTCGGCCGCCTGGCTGTCGGCGGTCAGCAACAGGGTGAAGCGACCGGCGGTACTGGCCGCCTCGGCGATGGCCAGGCTCAAGGCGGCGCCGGGCAGGTTGCCCCAGGTTTGTTTGCCGGCCGTGGCCGACATTTGCGGTAGGCGCAGAACTGACACGGGAGATCGGACTCCAAGCGATGCGGCAAAGAGGTCGATTGTACCGGTGCCGGGGCTCGCTGTCAGGCTCGCGAGGGCATGACGACGGGGTCTGGCGTCGGCGACAGGCGCTCATTGCCCGATACGCCGAGGGGCGTCATAATGTAGCCCCTTTTTTGTTCCCCTACATGTGGAAGGTTACCGTGACTCAGAAGCCCGACCAGTGTCTTGGTGAGTGGATCGATCGTGAAGCCCTGGCTGAAGCGATGATCCCGCTTATCGGTCAGCTCTACCGCAACAACAACGTGGTGAGCTCGATCTATGGCCGCAGCCTGATCAACCGTTCGGTTATCTCGATCCTCAAAGCCCACCGCTTTGCCCGTCACCGTCAGACCGACGAGACCGAGCTGTCCGTCCACGAGACATTCCCCCTGCTCAAGGCCATGAGCGAGCTGAAACTGGGTGCCGCCTCGGTGGACCTGGGCAAGCTGGCCAACAAGTTCAAGGCCGAAGGCAACGGCCGCAGCGCCGAGCAGTTCGTCCGTGACGAACTGGCCGACGTCGTGGGTCAGCAGAACGCTTCCGCACGCAAGGGCACCGACGTCGTCCTGTACGGCTTCGGCCGTATCGGCCGCCTGCTGGCGCGCATCCTGATCGAGAAGACCGGTGGTGGCGACGGCCTGCGCCTGCGCGCCATCGTCGTGCGCAAGGGCGCCGAGAACGACCTGGTCAAGCGCGCCAGCCTGCTGCGCCGTGACTCGGTGCACGGTCCGTTCGACGGCACCATCGTCATCGATGAAGCCAACAACACCATCACCGCCAACGGCAACCTGATCCAGGTGATCTACGCCAAGAGCCCGAGCGAAGTCGACTACACCCAGTACGGCATCCACGATGCGCTGATCGTCGACAACACCGGCGTATGGCGTGACGCCGACGGCCTCGGCCAGCACCTGGCCTGCCCGGGCGCTGCTCGCGTGATCCTCACCGCACCTGGCAAGGGCGCGCTGAAGAACATCGTGCACGGCATCAACCACGGCGACATCAGCGCCGACGACAAGATCATCTCGGCGGCGTCCTGCACCACCAACGCCATCGTGCCGGTGCTCAAGGCCATCAACGACCAGTACGGCATCGTCAACGGCCACGTCGAAACCGTTCACTCGTTCACCAACGACCAGAACCTGATCGACAACTTCCACAAGGGCAGCCGTCGTGGCCGCGCCGCGCCGCTGAACATGGTCATCACCGAGACCGGTGCCGCCACCGCCGCCGCCAAGGCCCTGCCGGTGCTCAAGGGCAAGCTGACCGGCAATGCCATCCGTGTGCCGACGCCGAACGTGTCGATGGCCATTCTCAACCTGAACCTCGAGAAGGCCACCACCCGCGAAGAGCTGAACGAGTACCTGCGCCAGACCGCCATGCACTCGGAGCTGCACAAGCAGATCGACTACGTCAGCTCCCAGGAAGTGGTGTCCACCGACTTCGTCGGCTCGCGCCACGCCGGTGTGGTCGACGCCGAGGCGACCATCTGCAACGACAACCGCGTTGTCCTGTACGTCTGGTACGACAACGAGTTCGGTTACAGCTGCCAGGTGGTACGCGTGATGGAAGACATGGCTGGTGTGAACCCGCCAGCGTTTCCACGCTGATCCGCTTGTAATGCGTTGAAAAAACGGGAACCTTCGGGTTCCCGTTTTTTTTGCTCCTCGCATCAGTGCGGTCGCTGTGGGCCGGTCAACCGAGAAATCCATGTTGCGCACAGTTCTTCTGCTTTGCCTGTTGTTGCTGTCAGCCTGCAATCAAGGCCCCACCCTCGAGCGCTTCGGCGGCCCGACCATGGGCAGCAGCTACAGCATCCAGTACGTGCGCCAACCCGGCGGCCCTGCGCCCGACCAGGTCCAGGCCGAGGTCGAGGCCATCTTCCAGGCCATCGACGCCCGCTACTCCACCTACCGCGGCGACTCTACCGTCAGCCGTTTCAACCAGCTCCCGGCCAATCAGTGCCTGCCCATCGACGCCGACCTGTTCGAGCTGGCCAGCTTCGGCCAGCACCTGGCCGAGCAGAGCCGGGGTGCCTTCGACCTCACCGTCGAGCCACTGCTCGACCTCTGGGGCTTTGGCCCGCAGGCCCGCGAGATGCACGTGCCCGACCCGCAGGCGCTGGCACGTGCACGTGAGCGTGTGGGCTACCGGCACCTGCGCATCGAGGGTGACGCCCTGTGCAAGGACGCCCCCATCGAGCTGGACTTCAACAGCATCGCCGCTGGCCACGCCGTCGACCTGATCGCCCAGCGCCTGCGCGGCATGGGCATCGAGGCGTTTCTCGCCGAAGCCACCGGCGAGCTCAAGGCCGTGGGCCGCAAGCCCGACGGCAGTGCCTGGCGGGTGGCCCTGGAGCTGCCGCGCGAGGATCGCCAGATCGCCCGCCAGGTCATCGACGTGGCGGACATGGCCGTGTCGACCTCGGGTGACTATCGGCATTATTTCGAGGACAATGGCCGGCGCTATTCGCACACCTTCGACGCCCATCTCGGGCGCCCGGTCGAGCACGACCTGGCGGCGGTGACGGTGCTCGACGGCTCGGCGCTGCAGGCCGACGGCTACTCGACCCTGCTGTTGATCCTCGGGCCGCAGCAGGGCTGGGATTTCGCCGTCGCCCACGGCATTGCCGCGGTACTGGTGACCCGGGTCGAGGGTGGTTTCGTCTCCCGTTCCACGCCGGCCTTCGAGCGGGCGGTGAAAGGCGAGTGAAAGGCAAGCCACGGATGATCAATGCCAGGGAAGCGGTGAAACGACATGTAGTGCAGGCAATAATGGCCTACGACGCGACCAAGGGTTAATGTGCGCGGCGTTCACGCTTGATTAGACTGCACCCGAATTTTCTCATGGCGCCCCGGCGACATGATCGCGCCCCGCGGCCATCCGGCCGGCGGGCCAGTTCTGAAGGAGTACGCATGGCTGTCTACAACTACGACGTAGTGGTGCTGGGTTCCGGCCCGGCCGGAGAAGGCGCGGCAATGAACGCCGCCAAAGCAGGGCGCAAGGTGGCCATGGTAGACAGCCGTCGCCAGGTCGGCGGCAACTGCACCCACCTGGGCACCATCCCGTCCAAGGCGCTGCGTCACTCCGTGCGGCAGATCATGCAGTTCAACACCAACCCGATGTTCCGCGCCATCGGCGAGCCGCGCTGGTTCTCCTTCCCCGACGTGCTCAAGAGCGCCGAGAAAGTCATCAGCAAGCAGGTTGCCTCGCGTACCGGCTACTACGCGCGCAACCGCGTCGATGTGTTCGTCGGCACCGGCAGCTTCGCCGACGAGCAGACCGTCGAAGTGGTCTGCCCCAACGGCGTGGTCGAGAAGCTCAACGCCAAGCACATCATCATTGCCACCGGCTCGCGTCCGTATCGCCCGGCCGACATCGACTTCCACCACCCGCGGGTCTACGACAGCGACACCATCCTCAGCCTGAGCCACACCCCACGCAAGCTGATCGTCTACGGCGCCGGGGTGATCGGTTGCGAATACGCCTCGATCTTCAGCGGCCTGGGTGTGCTGGTCGAGCTGGTCGACAACCGCGGCCAGCTGCTGAGCTTCCTCGACTCGGAAATCTCCCAGGCGCTGAGCTACCACTTCAGCAACAACAACATCACCGTGCGCCACAACGAGGAATACGACCGCGTCGAAGGCCTGGACAACGGGGTGATCCTGCACCTGAAGTCGGGCAAGAAGATCAAGGCCGACGCCTTGCTGTGGTGCAACGGCCGTACCGGCAACACCGACAAGCTGGGCCTGGAGAACATCGGCATCAAGGTCAACAGCCGTGGCCAGATCGAGGTCGACGAGACCTACCGCACCAGCGTGCCGAACATCTATGGCGCCGGTGACGTGATCGGCTGGCCGAGCTTGGCCAGCGCCGCCCACGACCAGGGCCGCTCGGCCGCCGGCAGCATCGTCGACAACGGCAGCTGGCGCTTCGTCAACGACGTGCCGACCGGCATCTACACCATTCCGGAGATCAGCTCGATCGGCAAGAACGAGCAGGAACTGACCCAGGCCAAGGTGCCCTATGAAGTGGGCAAGGCCTTCTTCAAGAGCATGGCCCGCGCGCAGATCGCCGGCGAGCCGCAGGGCATGCTGAAGATCCTGTTCCACCGCGAGACCCTGGAAGTCCTCGGTGTGCACTGCTTCGGCTACCAGGCCTCGGAGATCGTCCATATCGGCCAGGCGGTGATGAACCAGCCGGGCGAACAGAACAACCTGAAGTACTTCGTCAACACCACCTTCAACTACCCGACCATGGCCGAGGCCTATCGGGTAGCTGCCTACGATGGACTGAACCGGCTTTTTTGAGCGGCTCCGACCGGTGGCCTGAGCCGGTCGGGGAGACCGATTTCAGCCCTACCCGAGGGTGGTCCTGGCCAAACCGGGAAAGTCTGTAATCAGGCTGTCCACGCCAAAGTCGGCGAGCCGGCGCATCAGCGCCGGTTCGTTGACCGTCCATACCGACACATGCAGGCCCTGGCGCTGCGCCTTGATCAGGCGTTCGGGGGTGCACAGCGTCCAGTTCAACGCCAGCATCTCGCAGTCGTAGTTCTGCGCGACCTTCAGCGGGTCGAGCCAGGCGTACTCGGCAACCAGTCCGCGCTTGATGTCGGGTACCAGCTCCTGGGCGGCGCCCAGCACTTCCCGTGAGCTCGAGGTGATGGTCACCTTGTCCAGCAGGCCATGCTGCTGGGCCAGTTCGCGGATCGCCAGCACGGTGCTGGCGGCACGGGTGCGCGAGGCACTCTTGACCTCCAGCTGCCAGTGCTCGAACGGGCACTTCTCGAACAACTCCTCGAGCCGCGGGATGGGGCAGGGCTGCACATGGCCCGGGCCGCCCTTGCGCGCATCGTAGGTGACCAGCTCGGCGGCGGTGTGCTCGACCACCTTGCCGCGCCGGCCAGTGGTGCGCTTGAGGGTCGGATCATGGATTACCATCAGCTCGTTGTCGGCCGACAGGTGCAGGTCGAGTTCGCAGCGGGTCACGCCATGGGACAGGCACTGGCGAAAGCTCTGCAGGGTATTCTCGGGCGCTTCGCCCTTGGCGCCGCGGTGGCCATAGATCAAGGTCACGTTCGTTCCTTCAAATCAGAGAGAAAAGGGCTTCAGGAAGCGGGGGCGTTCTGTTCCAGCGCCTGGCGTCGTTGCTGTTGCTGGCGCTGCAGGATGTAGCGGGCCAGCAGCTGGCGCTGGGCGTCGGTCATGTCGATGAACTCGGTGCCTACCTCGTAATCGCCATCCGGGCGCGGGTCGCAGTGGGTGACCCGGCCGCGCAGGAGCAGGCCATGGGCGCGGGGCATCAGCACCATCTTCACCTTGACCCGGGTGCCGGGGTCGATCTTCTGCGCCTGGGCGAACTCGATGCCGCCTTCAGAGATGATCACCGGCTGCGGCTGGCCGATTTCGCCGATCAGGGTCTGGGCGACCACGGCGCTGAGCAAGTCGAGACGTTTGTTCTGGGCGCGCAGGAAGGCTGCCAGGGTGCGGTCTTTTTCGCTCAGCTGGCGCAACAGGTGCTGCGACTCGAAGTCCGAAAGGTGCAGTTCGCTGAGCAGGTTGAACAGCTCGGAATCATCCTGCAACAGTTCTGTTTCAAGGGCTTCGGCCGCGCTAAGGGGGCTGATTTGAAGTGCGATCCGATCTTCGATGCGGTAGTATTCGCGGCGATCTTCTTCGTCTAATGTCGTCATGGCGAACCCAAGGTTACGGCGGTGGTCCGAGTGTAAAGCCGCCGTAGGCGCCTCGCCACAAGGACGTTCCCTTTCATCCGAACAAGCCCCGACATGTTCAGACCTCTATTCGTATTCATTGGTACGCGTTACACCCGTGCCAAGCGCCGCAATCACTTCGTCTCGTTCATTTCGCTCACCTCGATGATCGGCCTCGCCCTGGGCGTGGTGGTGATGATCGTGGTGCTCTCGGTGATGAACGGGTTCGACCACGAGATGCGTACCCGCGTGCTGGGTATGATCCCCCATGCAACGCTGGAGACCGGCCAGCCGATCGACGACTGGCAGGCCCTCGCCTCTAAAGTAAAGCAGAATCCGCAGGTGCTGGCGGTCGCGCCATTCACACAGATGCAGGGCCTGCTGACCCATGAAGGCAAGGTGCAGAAGGTGCTGCTCAACGGTATCGACCCGGCCCGCGAGCGCGAGGTGTCGATCATCGACAAGTTCGTCCTCGACGGCAGCCTCGACAAGCTGGCCCCGGGCGAGTGGGGCATCATGATCGGCGACAAGGCCGCGCAGAAACTGGGCGTGGGCATCGGCGACAAGCTGACTTTCGTTGCCCCCGAGGTCAGCGTCACCCCGGCGGGGATGTTCCCGCGCATGAAGCGCTTTACCGTGGTCGGCACCTTCCATGTCGGCGCCGGCGAGATCGACGGCTATCTGGGCCTGACCAACATCGCCGACCTGTCGCGCCTGCACCGCTGGAAGGCCGACCAGGTCCAGGGCGTGCGCCTGAAGTTCGACGACCTGTTCCAGGCCCCGCGGGCCTCTTGGGCCATCGCCCAGCAGCTGGGCGAGCAGGAGTTCTACCCGCGTGACTGGACCCGCACCCACGGCAACCTGTACCAGGCGATCCGCATGGAGAAATCCATGATCGGCCTGCTGTTGCTGCTGATCGTCGCGGTGGCGGCGTTCAACATCATTTCCACCCTGGTGATGGTGGTCAACGACAAGCGTGGCGACATCGCCATCCTGCGCACCCTGGGCGCCACGCCCGGGCAGATCATGGCCATCTTCATGGTCCAGGGCACGGTGATCGGCGTGGTCGGCACGCTGATCGGCGCGGTCCTGGGCATCCTCGGCGCGCTTAACGTGAGCGCGGCCATCGCCGGCATCGAGACCCTGATCGGGCACAAGTTCCTCAATGCCGATGTGTACTTCATCGATTACCTGCCGTCGCAGATCCAGGCCCAGGACGTGTACATGGTCTGTGGTGCGGCGCTGGTCCTGAGTTTCTTCGCCACCCTGTATCCGGCCTGGCGCGCCTCGCGCACCCAGCCGGCGGAGGCGCTACGTTATGAGTGAGTCGCGCATGAGTGATAAAGCCGTGTTGAGCTGCCGCAACCTGGGCAAGAGCTACGAGGAAGGCCCGGAGTCGGTCCAGGTCTTGTCGGGGTTGAACCTCGAACTGCACCCGGGCGAGCGGGTGGCCATCGTCGGCAGCTCGGGCTCGGGCAAGAGTACCTTGCTCAACCTGCTCGGCGGCCTCGACACCCCGAGCCAGGGCAGCGTCTGGCTGGCCGGCGAGGAGCTGTCGGCGCTGGGCGAGCGGGCCCGCGGCCTGCTGCGCAACCGCGCCCTGGGCTTCGTCTACCAGTTCCACCACCTGCTGGCGGAGTTCACCGCCCTGGAAAACGCCTGCATGCCGCTGCTGATCGGCAAGACGCCGATCGCCGAGGCCCGCGAGCGTGCCGAGGCGCTGCTCAAGCGCGTTGGCCTGGGGCATCGGTTGAATCACAAGCCGGCCGAGCTGTCCGGTGGTGAGCGCCAGCGTGTGGCGATCGCCCGCGCCCTGGTCAACCGCCCGGGCCTGGTCATGCTCGACGAGCCCACTGGCAACCTCGACCACCACACCGCCCAGGGTATCCAGGAACTGATGCAGGAGCTGTCGAATCACTCGCAGACCGCATTCCTGGTTGTGACCCACGACCTCAACCTGGCGCGGCAGATGGACCGTGTGCTGCGCCTGGAAGACGGGCACCTGGTGGCGATCTGAGTCGCCTGCATGGGGCGGCCTGAGGCGGCCCCGATTCATTTTTCACTTGGGTGTCCTCGTTCATGTTCAGACCCTTGTCGTTGTTCATCGGTGCCCGCTACACCCGTGCCAAGCGCCGCAACCACTTCATCTCGTTCATCTCGATGACTTCGATGATCGGCCTGTCGCTCGGCGTGCTGGCGATGATCACGGTGCTGTCGGTGATGAACGGCTTCCAGCGCGAGATGAGCTCACGCGTGCTGGGCCTGGTGCCCCATGCCGCGATTCTCGGCGCGCAGCCGCTGGACGACTGGCGCAAGGTCGCCAGCGCCGCCGAAAGCAACCCGGCGGTGATGGCCGCGGCGCCGATCACCGAGATGGAGGGCATGCTCTCGTACAAGGGGGCGATGCAGCCGATCCAGGTCGCCGGCATCGACCCGGCCGAGGAGGGCAAGGTCTCCATCGTCACCCAGCATATTGTCCAGGGCAGCCTGCAGGACCTGGTGCCGGGCGAGTACGGTGTGGTCATCGGTGAATTGACCGCCCGGCGCTTTCGCCTGAATACCGGCGACAAGCTGACCCTGATCGTTCCGGAAATCAGCAAGGAGCCGGGCGGCATCACCCCGCGCATGCAGCGCCTGACCGTGGTCGGCATCTTCAAGGTCGGCGCCGAACTGGATGGCTCCCAGGCCTACATCCATATCGCCGATGCCGGCGAGATGCAGCGCTGGGCGCCGGGCCAGGTGCAGGGCGTGCGGCTGAAGCTGCATGACCTGTACGCTGCGCCGCAGGTGTCCAAGGCCATCGCTGCGGGGCTGGGCGACGGCTACCGTGCCGATGACTGGTCGCACACCCAGGGCAGCCTGTTCAGCGCCATGAAAATGGAAAAGACCATGATCGGCCTGCTGCTGATGATGATCATCGCCGTGGCTGCCTTCAATATCATCGCCACCCTGGTGATGGTGGTGAACGACAAGGGCGCGGATATCGCCATCCTGCGCACCATCGGCGCGACGCCGGCGCAGATCATGGGCACGTTCATGGTCCAGGGCAGCCTGATCGGCATCGTCGGCACCCTGATCGGTGGCGTGCTCGGGGTGATCCTGGCACTGAACGTCAGCGCCGTGGTCGGCTGGATCGAGCGGGTCAGTGGGCAGCACATCTTCACCTCCGACATCTACTTCATCAGCAGCCTGCCCTCGGAGCTGCAGTGGGGCGATGTGGCGATCATCTGCGTGGCTGGGCTGGTGATGAGCTTCCTGGCGACCCTCTATCCTGCGTACCGCGCTTCGCAGATCGAACCGGCGATGGCGTTGCGTTACGAGTAAGGCAGGGGCGCTTTGCGCCCCTTTCGCCGGCTTGCCGGCGATGGGCTGCGCAGCAGCCCTCTAGGCAGGCAACTCGATCACGAAGCGCGTCCACCCACCTTCGCACTGGGCCCGAATATTCCCGCCGTGCGCCTGCACGATCGAGCGGGTGATGGCCAGCCCCAGGCCCGCATGCTCGCTGCTGCCCTCCTGGCGCGCCGGGTCTGCCCGATAGAAACGGTCGAACAGCCGCTCCAGCAGTTGCGGGGCGATTGCCGGGCCACTGTTGGCCACCTCGATGCGCAACCCCGGCGCAAGGCTCACACGAATCTCGCCCCCCGCCGGGGTGAAGCGCAGGGCATTGTCCAGCAGGTTCGACAAGGCCCGGCGCAGCATGTGTCGGTCGCCCTCGGTATGCGCCTGGCCCTCGCGAGACAGCCTGACCTCGGCTTCCTCAGCCAGCGGCGCGTAATACTCCAGCAGCGCATCGACCTCGATCGCCAGGTCCAGCGCCTGACTATTGGGCATCAGCAGACCGTGGTCGGCCTTGGCCAGATAGAGCATGTCGTTGACCAGCTGGGCCATCCACTGCAGTTCCTCGAGATTGCCATGCAGGGCCTCGCGGTACTCCTCGAGGCTGCGTGGGCGGGTGAGGGTGACCTGGGTGTGGGTCAGCAGGTTGGACAGCGGTGTGCGCAACTCGTGGGCGATGTCGGCGGAGAACGCCGACAGGCGTTGGAAAGCATCGTCCAGGCGCTGCAGCATGGCATTGACCGCGCCGGCCAGCTCGGCCAGTTCCTCGGGCATCTCGGCGGCCGGCAGGCGAGTGGTTAGCGAGCGGGCGTTGACGCTGGCGGCGACCTTGCCCATCCGCCGCAGCGGCTTCAGGCCACGGCGCACGGCCCAGGCACCCAGCAGCGCGGTGGCCAGCGCGCTGAGGCCGACCGTGAGCCAGATCAGGCGCTGCATGCCTTGCAGGAAGTGCTGGTGATGGGTGATGTCGAGGAACAAGGTCAACTGCGGCGAGTCGGGCCGGGTTTCGTCCAGCGGCAGGCTCAGTCCGCGGTAGTCGTTGCCCTGGGTATGCAGCGTGGCCAGGCCGGGCTGGGCCGGGGCGTCCGGCAGGTCGCCGCGGCTGGCGAACCAGGTGGTGCCGTCGACCGCGCGCACGCGCAAGGCCAGGTCGGACTGGTGGCTGAGCTCGTTGAGCAGCCCCGGCAGGCGCGTGGCCAGTTGCTCGGGGGTGGTGACGCCGTCGAGCAGGCTGCGCATCAGCGACAGGCGGCCGCTGAGCAGTTGCTGGTCGAGCTCGACGAAGTGCTGCTCGCTGGCGCGGCTGAACAGCAGGCCGGCGCCCAGCGAAACACTGGCGGTGCAGGCGGCGAACAGCAGCGCCAGGCGACGGCCGAGGGACAGGCGGCGCATCAGTCCTGGCGCTCCTCGAGCACGTAGCCCATGCCGCGCACGGTATGGATCAGCTTGGTGGCGTGATGGTCGTCGATCTTCAGGCGCAGGCGGCGGATGGCCACCTCGATGACGTTGGTGTCGCTGTCGAAGTTCATGTCCCACACCTGCGAGGCGATCAGCGACTTGGGCAGCACCTCGCCCTGGCGGCGCAGCAGCAGTTCGAGCAGGGCGAATTCCTTGGCGGTCAGGTCGACGCGCTGGCCGGCGCGTTCGGCGCGGCGGCGGATCAGGTCCAGGCGCAGGTCGGCCAGGTTCAGGCAGGTGTCCTGGCTGGCGCTGGCGCCTCGGCGCAGCAGGCTGCGCACCCGGGCCAGCAGTTCGGAGAAGGCGAATGGCTTGACCAGGTAGTCGTCAGCGCCCAGCTCCAGGCCGTGGACGCGGTCCTCGACGGCATCTCGGGCGGTGAGGAACAGCACCGGCGTTTCCAGCCCGGCCTGGCGCACGGCCTGGAGAATCTGCCAACCGTTGCGCCCCGGCAGCATCACATCGAGGATCAGCAGGTCGTGGTCACCGGTCAGGGCCAGGTGCTGGCCGGTGTCGCCATCGTTGGCAAGCTCAGTGACGAAGCCGGCTTCGCTCAGGCCCTGGCTCAGGTACTGGCCAGTCTTGGCCTGGTCTTCGACGATCAGCAGTTTCATGTGTTTACCAATGTTCGGATCAGCGCGATGCCGAAATCATACGTGACGATCTGGCGGCCTGCCCAAGCTGACAACGTTGTAATCTTCCCGTCAGCCAGCTGCCAGCCAGCCTTTTCGAGAATGGTCTCATTCTCCCAGAACGACCCGGAGTCACCCATGAAACACCTGTTCATCGCCGCCGCCCTCGCACTGGTCAGCCTGCCGAGCTTTGCCGACAACGGCAAACCCTTCGCCTTCGGCGAGCCGGCCGAGGCGGCCAAGGCCACCCGCACCATCGAGGTGGTACTCAAGGACATCGCCTTCGAACCGAAGAGCATCAAGGTCAAGGCTGGCGAGACCGTGCGCTTCGTGCTGGTCAACGAAGGCAAGCTGCCCCACGAGTTCAACCTGGGCGACAAGGCCATGCACGCCGAGCACCAGAAGGAAATGATCGCCATGCAGGGCAAGATGTTCACTGCCGGCATGAACCACGAAGGCATGGACCATGGCCAGATGGATCACGGCCAGATGGGCGCTGACCACGGTCATGCGGGTGGCAACACCGTGCTGGTACAGCCCGGCCAGCGCGCCGAGCTGAACTGGACCTTCCGCAAGTCGGCGCCCATCGAGTTCGCCTGCAACGTGCCTGGCCACTACCAGGCAGGCATGGTCGGCCCGCTGACCATCGAGTGACAACGGCTCCAAGGCGGGGTGCAAAACCGGTAGACTAGGGGCAATTTCGAACCTTCAGGTCAGTTTCCATGCATCCCGCCGCCGAACACTCCCCGCTGGGCAAGTCCAGCGAATACATCGCCACCTACACCCCTTCGCTGCTGTTCCCGATTCCCCGCCTGGCCAAATGGGCCGAGCTGGGTGTGAGCGCAGACGCGCTGCCCTGGCAGGGCGTGGACTTCTGGAACTGCTTCGAGCTGTCCTGGCTGCTGCCCTCGGGCAAGCCGGTGGTGGCCATCGGTGAGTTCGCCATCCCGTGCGATTCGCCGAACATCATCGAGTCCAAGTCCTTCAAGCTGTACCTCAACTCGTTGAACCAGACGGTGTTCGAGTCGGTAGCGGCGTTGCAGGCGTGCCTGGTGCAGGACCTGTCCGCCGCAGCCGGCAAGCCGGTCGCGGTCAAGGTCAGCACCCTGGCCGAGGTAGAGGGGCAGGGCGTGACCACGCTACCGGGCCAGTGCATCGACGCGCTGGATGTGAACATCAGCAACTACGAGCAGCCGCAACCGGAGCTGCTGCGTTGCGCGCCGGAGCGCGTGGTGGAAGAGACCGTGCACAGCCACCTGCTCAAATCCAACTGCCCGGTCACCGGCCAGCCGGACTGGGGTAGCGTGGTGGTGGAGTACAAGGGGCAGGCGCTGGATCATGCCAGCCTGCTGACCTACCTGATCAGCTTCCGCCAGCATGCCGACTTCCACGAACAATGCGTGGAGCGGATCTACCTGGACCTGAAGAACCTGCTCAAGCCTGAGCACCTGACGGTGTATGCACGGTACGTGCGCCGCGGCGGGCTGGATATCAACCCGTACCGCAGCACTGGGGCGATCAGCCCGCAGAACCTGCGATTGGTGCGTCAGTAATGTAATGGGGCCGCGTTTGCGGCCCCATTCGGTTCAGATCCCCATGCTGTGCAGGTGATTGGCGATATTGCGCAGGATGGCGGTAAGGTCTGGGTGATCGGCCTCGAAACGTTCAACGGCGGTATTGACCCCATCGACCAGGTTGTTGTCGTTGGTCGCTTCCTCGAGCTTGATCTGGGCTTCGATCTGCTGCATCAGTTCATGCAGGTGGTCGCGCTCTTCCAGCGAGAGCGGTGGATTGCGGTCCAGTTGCTCGCGCAGGCTATCGAGTTGCTCTTGCAGTTCGCGGGCAGGCATTGTTCGTTCTCCATCAATGACTTGGCAAGCCATGGACCTCGGCGACACGGTAAAGGTTCTGGCCTGCCTTCTAGCGTAATCCACCTGCCGCAGCTTTGCATGACCCGCATCAACGGGGATGTATCAGGGTTTCTCGCCCCTGTGCCGGCGCTGGGCAATGTCCGCAAGGCAGGTGTCGAGGGATTCCAGGTGATCGATCACCGAGTGCACGCCCAGGCCGAATAGCGCCAGGGTCGCCTTGCCACGGGTGCGCTCCTGTTCCTGCCGGGTCATGGCCTGCCATTGACTGGGGCCGAGGTCGCAGGCCGCCAGGCCCACCGTCCACAGGCCGGCGTTGAGCCCGGCCTGCAGCAACCGTGGCTCACCGCTGACCAGCACGCAGCCTTCCAGGCGCTGGCTGTCGAGGCTCATCAGCGCCTGCCAGCAGGCGTTGGGCGCCGGCCATTTGCAGCCGTTGACCAGATGGCCCGGTAGCCAGCCGGGCAGCACGCTGCTCAGGCGCTTGCCCTGGGCGGCGCTGAGCTCGTCGAGCCAGATGCACGGCACCGCCTGCGCGCGCAGGCGGTGAAGGGAGTCGAGGGCGCCGGGGGCGGGCAGGGGGCTGCCGTCGTTTGCCTGGACCAGGCAGCCGCGCAGTCCGAACAGCACGGCGGTGAAGGCGGGTGCGTCTTGCATGGCAACGTCCCTAAATACCCCGCAAGCTACCCGGCGATTGTGACCAAGGGATGACGACTACAGTTGTTCACGAAATCTTGACAGAGATATGTAAAACTACCGTTCAGCCAGCAAGCCAGTATACTTGCGCCCTATCGAGCAGCGCGCCATAGGCCGTTGCCGCCGTGAAATCCGATGGAGAAACATCTATGCGTAGGATCGGTGCCGGAGTGATCGAGCGAGTCACCCAGGCCTGTGTCTGCGCCAGCTTGCTGCTGGCGCCCGTGGCAGCCACCCAGGCGGCAACCGAGGAGGATCCGTGGGAGTCGGTCAACCGACCGATCTTCAGGTTCAACGATGTCCTCGACACCTATGCCCTCAAGCCGCTGGCCCAGGGTTACCAGTACGTCACCCCGCAGTTCCTCGAGGATGGCATCCACAACATCTTCCGCAACCTGGGCGACGTCACCAACCTGGCCAACAACGTGCTGCAGCTCAAGCCTCGAGCGGCGGGCATCGACACGGCGCGGCTGATCGTCAACACCACCTTCGGCCTGGGCGGTTTCTTCGACGTCGGCACCAAGATGGGCCTGCAGCGCAGCGACGAGGACTTCGGCCAGACCCTCGGCTACTGGGGCGTGCCCAGCGGGCCGTACGTGGTCATTCCGTTCCTTGGCCCGAGCACCGTGCGTGACGGCCTGGCCAAGTACCCGGACACCTACACCGAACCCTACCGCTACATCGACCATGTGCCGACCCGCAACTCGATCTTCGCGATGGACGTGATCGACACCCGCGCCAGCCTGCTGTCGGCGGAGAAGCTGATCCAGGGCGACAAGTACATCTTCCTGCGCAATGCCTACCTGCAGAATCGCGAGTTCAAGGTCAAGGACGGCCAGGTCGAAGACGACTTCTGATCGACCGGCTTACGAAAAAGGCGACCTTCGGGTCGCCTTTTTCGTAACAGTTCAATGCATGGCCAGGATGCGCAGGCCGAACTTCTGCGCGCCGCCGGGCTGGTCGGCGATCCACACCACTTCGGTGCTGGCATGCAGGCCGGCGAGGGCGGCGTGGTCGGAGTCGATGCGCACCTCGAGCTGGTCGCCCACTTTGAATCGCTGCGGTGCCTGGACCTGCATGCCGCTGCTGGAGAGGTCGATGCACACGGCACTGATCACCTGGCCGGCGTGCAGCAGGCTGACCTCGGCTTCAATGCGCATGCGTATGAAATCGCGTTTTTCGCTGTAATCCACGGGGGGCTGGGACATGCTTGCATCCTTTCGTCAGGTTGCGCCGATGTGCTTTCTTATAACGCCGGGTGATTTGCCCTGTAAAGTGCGGGGGAGTCTTCCTTGCCATGCTTGAAACGCCAGGCGGATGGGAGTACCGTCAGCGCCTTACAGGGCACCTCGCTATTTGCCGGACCAGTCTTCTTGTCCTACAACTCAAATAGAGAGTGGCTAAAGAGCATTCCAGTAGCCGTCTGTCGGTCTTCCACAGTCGCTACGCCAACCCAAATCTGGCGCCGTTCGCCCACATGCAGAAACCCAGTGCAACGCTGCTGATCATCGATGACGACGAGGTGGTCCGTGCCAGTCTCGCCGCCTATCTGGAAGACAGCGGCTTCAGCGTCCTTCAGGCCGGCAACGGCCAGCAGGGCCTCCAGGTCTTCGAAGCACACCAGCCCGACCTCGTGATCTGCGATCTGCGCATGCCGCAGATGGGCGGCCTTGAACTGATCCGCCGGATCAGCGAGCGCGCGCCGCAGTTGCCGGTGATCGTGGTGTCCGGTGCCGGCGTCATGAGCGACGCGGTCGAAGCCTTGCGCCTGGGCGCGGCGGACTACCTGATCAAGCCCCTGGAAGACCTGGCCGTGCTCGAGCACTCGGTGCGCCGCGCCCTCGATCGCTCGCGCCTGGTGCTGGAAAACCAGCGCTACCGGGAGAAGCTCGAAGCGGCCAACCGCGAGCTGGAGGCCAGTCTGCACCTGCTGCAGGAGGACCAGACCGCCGGTCGCCAGGTGCAGATGAACATGCTCCCGGAAAACCCCTGGGTGGCTGGCGAGTTCGCCTTCGAGCACCAGATCATTCCGTCGCTGTACCTGTCGGGCGATTTCGCCGACTACTTCCGTGTGGATGACCGGCGCATCGCCTTCTACCTGGCGGACGTCTCCGGTCACGGCGCCTCGTCGGCGTTCGTCACTGTGCTGCTCAAGTTCATGACCACGCGCCTGCTGTTCGAATTCAAGCGTGGCGGTAAAATGCGCGAGTTCAAGCCTTCGCAGGTGCTCAGCCACATCAACCGTGGGCTGATCAACTGCAAGCTGGGCAAGCATGTGACCATGGTCGGTGGCGTCATCGACGAGGACACCGGCCTGCTCACCTACAGCGTCGGCGGCCACTTGCCGCTGCCGGTGCTGTACACCCCGGGCCAGGCCCGCTACCTCGAAGGCCGCGGCCTGCCGGTGGGGTTGTTCGACGAGGCCAGCTACCAGGACCAGGTGCTGGAACTGCCACCGCAGTTCAGCCTCACCCTGATGTCCGATGGCATTCTGGACCTTTTGCCCGGGGACACACTCAAAGATAAGGAAGCGGCCTTGCCGGAAATCGTCAAGGCGGCAGGTGGTAGCCTGGAGGGGCTGCGCCAACGATTCGAATTGGCTACGCTTGGGGAGATGCCGGATGATATCGCCCTATTGGTGTTGAGCAGGAACCTTGAATGAGTACTGGTAGAATCCAGTTCGCCGAGCAGAGCGGGACCTTCGTTCTGAAATTTGTCGGTGAAGTGCGCCTGACCCTGTGTTCGGCGCTGGATGCGACGATCGAGAAGATCTTCACCGCGCTGAACTTCTCGGCCATCGTCATCGACCTGACCGAAACCGAGAGCATCGACAGTACCACCCTCGGCCTGCTGGCCAAGCTGTCGATCCTGTCCCGGCAGAAGGTTGGCCTGCTGCCCACCCTGGTCACCACCAACCCGGACATTTCCCGCCTGCTGCAGTCCATGGGCTTCGACCAGGTGTTCAACATCGTCGACCGGCCGGTGCCGTGCCCGGAATGCCTGACCGATCTGCCGTCCCAGGACCAGGACGAGAGCGTGGTGCGTTCCAAGGTGCTGGAGGCGCACAAGATCCTCATGGGCTTGAACGACTCCAACCGTGAAGCTTTTCATGACCTGGTGAGCGCGCTCGAGCGGTCCTGAACCTGCGCTGAACCTGCCGACACCATCGCGGGAGGTTTCGATGGTGTCAGTCCTGGATGAACGCCGTAGCCGGCGAACCATCCGCATTCAACTGATACACCCGCTCCGGCCGCCCCTGGCCATCGAAGAACACCTGCCCCAACCCCGCGCTGTTCCACAACCGCTCCCCGGCCTTGCTGCGGCTAGGCGTGCGCGGCACCACTTGCATTTCCCGGCGCTTGGTGAACCAGTTGAGCGGCGAGCGCGGTGAGTACAGCCAGCGGTTGAGCCGGTCGAGCACATCCAGCAGGCGCCGGGGAAACTCGTTCTTGATCCCGCTGCTGGTCACCTGCCACAGGTGCGGGCTGCGTTGGCGGTGGCGAATCAGCACCTCATAGACGAACGAGTAGTGCACGTCGCCCGACAGCACCACGTAGTGCCCCGGCGTGCGCGAATGGCGGAAGATGTTGAGGATCACCTGCGCCGCGCCGCGATGGGCCATCCAGTTTTCCGCATCCACCAGCAACGGGTAGCCCAGGGCGCTGAACACCCGCTGCACGGTCTCGATCAGCTTGACCCCGAAGATCGGCGCCGGCGACACGATGATCGCCGAAGGGTGGTCGAGCAGCGCCTGCTGCAGCTCGCTCAGCGCCTCCCAGTCGAGCAGGCCGGAGGGCTTGCCCAGGCTGCTTTCGCTGCGCCAGCGGCGGGTGCGGGTGTCCAGCACCAGCAGCGGCGGGTTGCTGGGCAGCGCGTACTGCCAGCCCTGGAAGCGCAGCAGCTCGCCGATCAGCTCGTCCCGTGCCTCGTTCAGTTGCCGGCATTGCCCGACCAGCGCCGCGCAACCGTCCGGATCGTTGCCCCAGCCTTGGCACAGCAGGTAGCCGAGCAAAGCGTTACCGATGATGCGCCGCGAGAACGGGTGGCCGTAGGCGGTTTGTTCCCATTGCGCCGACAGGTTCCAGTCGTCGGTGATGTCGTGGTCGTCGAAGATCATCAGGCAGGGCAGGTGGGCCATCACCCGCGCCACCTGGCCGAGGCCGTCACGGAAGGCCTCGATCAGTGGCAGCTCGCGCTGATAACGAGCCTGGCGCTGCGCGGTCAGGCCCTCCGGCATCTCCAACCCCGCCAGCGTCCACGGTAGCGGCGACCAGACCAGCAGGTACATGGCCATGACCTCGGCGAAGGTCACCAGGTGGTTGTCGGCGTTGCTGGACGAGAAGATCGGCTTGCGCTTGCCGCCGAAGAAGCGTTCGCGCAGGGTTTCGTTGCCTTCCTGGGCCGGCAGCAGGTCGGCGCGGTGGTAGTAGCAGGCCGGATGGCGATAGAGCGCGGCGCCGCTGTCGACCAGGGCGCCATCGAGGGCTTCGTCGAACAGGCCCAGACGCTCGATCAGCGTGTGGATGGCACGCAGCATGGGGCCGGCGACATCGTCGGCATAGACTTGGTCACCGCTCATCAGCAGCACGGCGGGGCGTTTTTCAGGGCGCGGATCGGCGGCAAGTAGGCGGTCGGCACACAGCAGGCCGTCGGCGGCCGGATGGTGGGGCTTGCGGCAGGAGCCGTGGAGCAACTGGTCGAGACGATCGCGCAGTACGAAGCAGGGGCGGCTGGCTCCGGAGTAGAGCAGGTACGGGGCCCAGTCGGCGATGCCCTGACCGTTGGCCAGGCGCAGGTCGTATTCGAGCGCCACATTGCAGGGCAGCGGGTGGTCGAAGCGGATGTCCAGCAGGTGGATGAAGGCGTGCTGTCCGACCGGGATCACCTCAGCGTGCATCGTGGCGTTGATGCCGGTTTGCTCGAGCAGGAATTCGGGTTGTAGTGGTTGCGAGCCGACCAGCCAGATGGCCAGGCGTTGCGGTTCCAGGCGGCGCAGGATGGGGCCGGCGAGGACGAGGGGGAGCGAAGCGGTGGCGGGCATGGATGGCTCAGGTTCGTGTGATGCTGATGGCCCTATCGCGGGGAATGGCCACCCCAACGAAAAACGGGCGGGAAATGCTCTGCATTAACCGCCCGTCGATCAAGCCGAAGATGTATCAGGCTTTGTCAGCCAGCCATCAGGGCTTCCAGCTTCTCCTGGTCGCGGGCGAACTGGCGGATGCCTTCGGCCAGCTTCTCGGTGGCCATGGCGTCTTCGTTCATCGCCCAGCGGAACTGGCTTTCGTTCAACTGTTGCTTGGCCTCGCCGGCATTACCCGGCTTGAGCAGGCGTGGCAGCTCGCCCTGGTCGTCCGACAGCTGCTGCAGCAGCTCGGGGCTGATGGTCAGGCGGTCGCAGCCGGCCAGTTGCTCGATCTGGCCGATGTTGCGGAAGCTCGCGCCCATGACCACGGTGTTGTAGCCGTTGGTCTTGTAGTAGTCGTAGATGCGGGTGACCGACTGCACGCCCGGATCCTCGGCGCCGACGTATTCCTTGCCGGTGCTTTTCTTGTACCAGTCGTAGATGCGCCCCACGAACGGCGAGATCAGGAACACCCCGGCATCGGCGCAGGCCTGGGCCTGGGCGAAGGAGAACAGCAGGGTGAGGTTGGTCTGGATGCCTTCCTTCTCCAGCTTCTCGGCGGCGCGGATGCCTTCCCAGGTGGAGGCCAGCTTGATCAGCACGCGGTCTTTCGGCACGCCGGCCGCTTCATACAGCTCGATCAGCTGACGGGCCTTTTTCAGCAGCGCCGGCTCGTCGAACGACAGTCGCGCGTCCACCTCGGTGGAAATGCGCCCCGGAATGACCTTGAGAATGCCCGAGCCCACCGACACGGCGAACTTGTCGCAGGCCAGGTCGACATTGCCCTTGGCATCGGCCTTGACCTGCTTGAGCAGGTCGGCGTAACCCGGGATGGCCGCGGCCTTGAGCAGCAGCGATGGGTTGGTGGTGGCGTCGACCGGCTTGAGGCGGGTGATGGCGTCCAGGTCGCCGGTGTCGGCGACGACGGTGGTGAACTGCTTGAGTTGTTCCAGCTTGGAGGTCATGGGCGTGCTCTGTCCTGTGCAATGACTCGACATTACCCGAGCCCCGACAGCCACTCAAGGCCCGTCGCAGGCGTATCGGGAAACCCTTGGAAGCAGCGCGCTCCCCTGTGTAGGAGCGGGCTTGCCCCGCGAAGGGCTGCAAAGCGGCCCCGGCCAACGCCAGGGCCGCGGTATAAGGCTAACCCTTCGAGTGCCAACCCCGCCCCAGGTTCCCTCAACGCCCCTGCAACAGCTCGGCAGCCTGGTCCAGCACCTTCAGCGGCTCGCTGGTCTTGTGAATGTCCGCCGACAGCAACTGCCGGAAGCGCCGCGCCCCCGGGAAGCCCTGGCCCAGCCCGAGGATATGCCGGGTGATGTGATGCATCGCGCCGCCGCTTTGCATGTGCGCGACGATGTACGGACGCAGCTTTTCCATCGCCTCGGCCCGGCTGACCACCGGCGCCGCGCTGCCGAACAGCTGCTGGTCGACCTCGGCCAGCAGGTACGGGTTGTGGTACGCCTCGCGCCCGAGCATCACGCCGTCGAAGGTCAGCAGGTGGGTGCGGCACTCGTCGAGGGTCTTGATGCCGCCGTTGAGCACCAGCTCCAGGTCCGGGAAGTCGGCCTTCAACTGCGCCGCCACGTCATAGCGCAGCGGTGGGATCTCACGGTTCTCCTTGGGCGACAGGCCTTCGAGGATGGCGATGCGCGCATGCACGGTGAAGCTGCGGCACCCGGCGTCGCGCACCTGGCCGACGAAGTCGCACAGCTCGGCGTAGCTGTCGCGGCCGTTGATGCCGATACGGTGCTTGACCGTGACCGGGATGCCGACCGCGTCCTGCATGGCCTTGACGCAATCGGCCACCAGACCCGGATGGCCCATCAGGCAGGCGCCGATCATGTTGTTCTGCACCCGGTCGCTGGGGCAGCCGACGTTGAGGTTGACCTCGTCGTAGCCGGCCTCTTCGGCCAGGCGGGCGCAGGCGGCCAAGTCCGCCGGCACGCTGCCGCCCAGCTGCAGGGCCAGCGGGTGCTCGGATTGGTCATGGCGCAGGAAACGCTGGGCGTCGTTGTGCAGCAGGGCGCCGGTGGTGACCATTTCGGTGTAGAGCAGGGCGTGCTGGGAGAGCAGGCGCAGGAAGAAGCGGCAGTGGCGGTCTGTCCAGTCCATCATGGGCGCTACGGAGAAGCGGCGGGATGGCTCGGGGCGCAGGGTAGCGGGTGTGGCGGCTTGAGAATGCATAAGTCTGGGACACGAACTCAGCGAAGCCAGGCGGCGGGGTGCGCTGGCTGGCGATGGAAAGAGTGAATGACGGTCAGTTTACCAAGCATGACGGGATTCGTCCGGTTTGATCGGCGATCAGCCTCTGCGGCTTTCCAACCTTTCGCGTTCAAGGCCGCTCTTACAGGTGACCGCTCCCCCTGTAGGAGCGCCCTTGTGTCGCGAAAGGGTCGCAAAGCGACCCCGGCAGTTTCAAGCCGAACGCCATTCTCAATACCTTGAAAGGGCTGATTTTTCAGCGGCTCATCCCCAACTCCGCATCATCCATCAGCGCCTTGGCCAATGCACTCAGGTAATACGCCGCCCAGAGCATCTGCGGTTTCTCCTCCATGATCCCGGTGATGGTCAGGTCGCGCACGCAGCCCATCAGTTCCGAGGCCTGATCCCGCGCATGCTGGCAAGGGATCCCAGGTTCGATGCAGAACAGCGGATCGGTCTGGCCTTCGCCTTGGTAGAACTTGGTCTTGCCCACGGTGGTGTGGGGTGTGGTGGTGTCTGTGGTCATTATTGGATCTCCCTGAAGTTTTCGCTGCCTGGTCTGACGCTATCGCGGGGCAAGCCCGCTCCCACGGTGGGATGCGATGGCGTCAGCTCAGGTGCCACAGGCCTTGGGGTCTAGTGCAACGGACGCGGCTGCGCGTTCGGCATCTGTACCTGGATCAATGCCGATTCCAGCAGTACGCGTAGGGCTTCCATCTCATGCATCGACGCCATCATCAGGATCGCGGCGGGCGATCTGGGTTTGAGCTGTACGGCATGATGGGCCACGGTCAATGCACACAGGGCGTACTCGGTGGCCTGGATGAGGGTGTCTTCGAGGGAGTGGTGGTCGTGGGGTGGGTCGGGGACGATCTTGAGCATGTACTTATTCCTTTCGAAGGGCTGCCACCTGTCTGCTGTCAAACATTAGGGTGGCAGCTGTACGTGGGTTGACAGACCGGCGGAATAAGCAAAGTTCCGGCGCACGCAAGCGTGCCCGCACGTACAGCCGCCATCGAGGGCTAGCCGTATGCTTAATACCGTTGCGGCCTGTCAAAGCCGGTCGCTGAACACCAGCGACTCGCCCGAGACTAGAGCCCGATCAGAGCAGTCGCAACGGAAAAAAGGCGGCAGCAGTATGTTTGGGAAATGGACTACAAGGAAGGGGCTTAATCTGATTCTCGCTGTCTTGCTGAGCGCTTTATAAGTAGTGACTGGAAAAGGGCTTGGGCAATGGGTGTACATCGCATGCAAGGTGGTGTTCCATGCCGAACACCCGTGTTCCTGCTGATGCACCTCAACCTCAAAGGCCAGCGAGATGCCTGATTTTGTCGATCTGATTTGCCAGTGGTATGGCGCAGACGAACTTGAGTCTGTCGACGCGATAGCGCGTTTGATTCCGGCGCTGGAGTTCGTTGCCATGACCGCAACACAGCAGGAGCAAGCGCTGCCGGGTTGCCTGGCCTGCGAGGTGTGGAGCGCCAGGATGCGTCATGTACAGGACGCGCTTCAGGTCGTCGGTAATGCCTTGCCTGATTCGATTGCGGCGCCATTGAACCGTGTATGGGCGCTCTATGCGTCGATGGGCGACGGCGACCTGCCTTGCCATGATCGGTCGATCTTTCAGCGCGGCCACTGGCAACCGATGCGCGAGGCAGCCACGCAGGTTTTGAGTGCCATGGGGCCTGGGACGGTCAAGACGTTACTGGCAGACTTCTCCCGTTGAGGCAGTTGCAGGGCTGGCGTCATTCAGCAGCTTCGCCATGAGGAAGTGGCTTCCTGCGCAGCGCATTGAATACCGCCTCGGTGTGCCAGGTTTCCGGCCCGATCAGGATTGCGTCCAGAGGCTCGGCATGTAGCTCGATCTGTGTGGTGATACCTTCGGTGGCGAGCAGTTGCCGGGTATCTTCAAGTTGCCGGCGGATACCCTTGAACCACAGCCGGCCTGCCCCCTTCAAAAGGAACAGGGTGTCGGGATAGGAGTAGGCGAGCTTCTGTCGCAGATTGATCACCGCCGTTCTGCTTTCACGAGTAAACGAAGGCGCCAGTACATAGGTTTTGCCCGCTGCGGCATGGAGGTCGTCCTTGTCCTGCAGGTATTCCTCGATAGTGAAGCAGTTGGCGACTGTTTCGAGCGCGCCGCTGTTTACATCGACCAGATGGGCGTTGACGCCGACGTAGCAGTACTCGGTCTTGCCATGCACCACGCAGTCCTCGCTGTTGCAACGAACTACCCAGTAGTCACCCTTCGCAGTGAGTTCACAGGACTGAATGACGAACCGTTCCGGGCGGCCGTCTCGGATGACGTCTTTAAGAAAGTCGAGGACGATGGCGCTGGCTTGGTGTGCGGATAGCATCTACTGGTACTCGAGTAAGCGTCGCGTCAGGATAGTCATTTCCGAATGAACGGCATCGATGGATGTTCACCGGCTCATAGAGCCCCGTTCACAAGTGAATCGCGAGTAATGAAACCATGTTTGACCACTACCTGAAACGATGGGCGCTTACCCTCGACGGGGACGCGCTCGTTTCGTTGAACGGCCATCTTCTCCAGGTTCGCCAGGGCGATACACCCGCCATGCTGAAAATCGCGCAATCACCCGAAGAGCAGGCCGGCAACCAGCTCATGGCCTGGTGGGGCGGTGATGGTGCGGCCTCGGTACTGGCTCATGATGGCGAGGCATTGTTGATGAAGCGGGCGCAAGGCTCGGCATCCTTGGCGCAGATGGTTGCCGATGGCCGGGATGATGAAGCCACGCGCATCCTCTGCGCGGTGGTAGCCCGCCTACACGCCCCACGCGCTGAGCCAATGCCTGCGCTGGTTCCGCTGGCGCAATGGTTCGAAGCGTTGTGGAGTGCGGCGGCAACTCACGGTGGGGTGCTGGAATACAGTGCCAGGGCGGCGAGGGCGCTTTTGGCCGAACCGCAGGATGTGGTAGTGCTGCACGGCGATATCCATCACGGCAACGTGCTGGATTTCGGGCCGGCTGGATGGCTCGCCATCGATCCCAAGGGGCTGTACGGCGAGCGCGGCTTCGATTACGCCAACATCCTCTGCAACCCCGACGATGCAAGCGCGTTGGCACCGGGGGCCTTTGCGCGTCGGATAGCGATTATCTCGACTGCTGCCGGTATTGATCGGCGCAGGATTTTGCAATGGGTGTTGGCATGGGCAGGGTTGTCGGCGACCTGGATGATCGAGGACGGTGTCGAGCCGTACCGTAGGCTTGAGATGGTGAAGCTGGCAGCTTCGGCGCTCGACTGCGACGTTCAGGTTTCTGACTGAACCGGGTGCCTCACAGATTCGACAGGGTTGACACTACCCCAGAGGTTCGTTGCAATGGCCCGGCATGTCACGGACGATGCAAGGGACTTGTCATGGCCAGGACGCTATCGCTCGCCCAGAGCAATCTGCTCTGTTTCTCCACTGGCTGGTCAAAGACCGGCTGCGCTTTCCTGTCCGGACTTTCCAGCATTGCCCCCATAGAAGCGTGTGGCGCAAGCCTGCTGGTGCCTCAGCCAGTCATCGTGCCTATCCCAGGGAGCGGCCATCA
This sequence comes from Pseudomonas mosselii, assembly GCF_019823065.1. NCBI lineage: Bacteria > Pseudomonadati > Pseudomonadota > Gammaproteobacteria > Pseudomonadales > Pseudomonadaceae > Pseudomonas > Pseudomonas mosselii. The sequence goes on along the minus strand of NZ_CP081966.1, from coordinate 4,117,614 downwards.
GCGGGTCGCATGGACTTGCCGCCGCCACCCGGCGCGGCCCCATACAAGGAGATTCTGATGCGACTGCAATTCCCATTGACCCTCAGTACCAGCGACTGGGAGTACGAGACTGCCAGCAGTGGCGGATTGACGGTGATGTTCGCAGCGGCCAGTGGTGGCATGCTGACCTTGAAAGATCCCACCGGTGCCCTGCATCAGTATCGCTATGGCTCGGCCGGCGTCGGCGCTGGTGCCGGTGCCCGCCTGCCACGGTACGGCAAGGTCAACTTGCAGGTGCGGGGCAAGAGCGTCGGAGCGGCAGGCGCGACTGAAGATTTCTATGCGAGGGGCAAAGTGCTGGTAGCTGACTCGATCGCGGCGCGCGGCCTGAACCGCGAGGACTTCAAGGGGGCTTGCGTGTTCATCGAAGGGGGGCTGGGGCTGATAGGCGGCGCCAGCTTCTCGGGCATGCTGTTCGGTCTGGACACCAAGCTGCTGGCCATGACTGCGGCCACGGTGATTCCGGTGGGCCAACTGCTCCTTCCTCAAGACACCACCGAGCGCCTGCTGCGCTCGGCCAAGGGTGTGATCCTCACAGGCGGCGTGAACGCGGGGTTGCAGGCTGGGGTAGGTGGGACATTTACCTTGGGCGGGCTGTTCTGAGCGGCGATCCTGCGTGAGCCGATTGAAAGCAACTGGCTTATGGGAATGGCGTCATATGCCGGGATGGCGATAACGCTCGGCCACGGGCGCTGATCCAGCAGCAGATTGCGTTGCAGATCACCGAGTTTCTGGCGCAGTCATTTCACAACTGACGACGATCCATCATGGGCGGATCAATTGTTGCGCAGCTGATGCAGGCAATCGATCCGTTCATGAACGGCTTTCCAGCAATGTGAGCGTACCTGCCACCATTCCCAATCCTGCCCTCACTGAGTACACTTGCGACAAATTCTTATTTGCACCTGGTAATCTTTTTGGGGGAGGGCGAGATGTCCACCGTTGTTCCCGCCGGCACTGTCCACTGCGGCCTGGAAACGCTCTACCGCGAGCACAGCACCTGGCTCCACGGCTGGCTGCGCCAACGCCTGAACAGCTCCGCCGATGCCGCCGACCTGGCCCAGGACACCTTCATCCGCGTGCTGCTGGCGCGCACCGCCGGCACCCTCAACCAGCCACGTCATTACCTGACCACCATCGCCCGTGGCCTGGTCATCGACCTCTATCGCCGCCGCAGCCTGGAAACCGCCTATCTCGAAGCGCTGGCGCTGCAGCCGGAGAACTACGCACCTTCCGCCGAGACCCACGCCGCCATCCTCGATACCCTGATGGCCATCGACCGGATGCTCGACGGCCTCGGCCCGCGCACCCGGGCGATCTTCCTTGCCGTGCAACTGGACGGATTGAGCTACGAAAAGACTGCCGAACGCCTCGGTGTTTCGGTGAGCACCGTGCGCAAGCACCTGGCGCGCGGGCTGATGCACTGCCTGCTGGTCGAGGGTGCATGAAGGCCATTCTTGCCGAGGCCGTGGACTGGTACGTGCGCTTGCACGACAGCAACGTCGACGCCGCCACCCACGCCTCCTGGCAAGCCTGGCGCGCCGCCGACCCTCGCCATGCTGCCGCCTGGGCGCGGCTGGAGGCGCTGCAAGGCCGCCTGGGCAACGCCCCCAGCGGCGCCGCGCAGACCCTGGAAATCGCCCGACGGGATCGGCGCCATGCCGTGAAGGCCCTGGCGCTGTTGCTGGGGGCCGGTGTGGTGGGTTGGCGGGGTTACCGGAGCTCGCCGTGGAGCACCGATTACTCGACCCGGACCGGCGAGCGGCGCCAAGTGACCCTGGCCGATGGCACGCGCCTGGACCTCAATACCAACAGCCGCGTCGATATCCGCTTCGACGCTGGCCAGCGGCTGATCCACCTGCGCCAGGGCGAGATCCTGTTGGAAACCGCCAAGGACCCGCGTCCGCTCAGCGTACGCACCGCTGAAGGCGTGATCCTTGCCCTCGGCACCCGATTCAGCGTGCGCCAGGACGCCGGGATGAGCCATGTGGCGGTGGCCGCCCATGCCGTGGAGGTGCGGCCAGGGCAAACGTCGCGAGTGGTGCGTATCGATGCCGGGTATGGGCTGAGCTTCGGCGCCGACAGCCTCGGGCCGCTGCGTCCCCTGGCTGCCGGCGCCCAAGCCTGGGCACAGGGCATGCTGGTCAGCGTCGATTGGTGTTTGGGCGATGTGGTGCGTGAGCTGGCGCGCTATCGGCCTGGTTATCTGGGGTGTGCGCAGGAGGTTGCCGGGTTGCGGCTGTCGGGGGCGTTCAATCTTGATGATACCGATGTCGCATTGGCCAGTCTGGAAGACGCGTTGCCGGTTCGAGCGCGGCGCGTGACGCGCTATTGGGTGCGCCTGGAGCCACTTGGGATGGGGTAGGTAGAACACACCCTTCTGAAATTTTTTCGTGGGTGATTGCTCATCCTTTCTCAACATTCGAGAATTTTTCGCATTTGGGGTAGCAGATTTTTCGCGCTGCTTCGGCTCTTCAGGGCGCGCGCTTCAAGCGTGCCCAAGCCAACCAGCACAGGAACCCCTTTTCATGTCCGCACGCCGTACCTCGCTAGCCTGCAGCATTCGCCAGGCGACCCTTGCGCTTGGCCTTTGCGGTGCCGCATTGGCCACCTCGACCGCCTGGGCGGCCGCGCAGCGCTACGATATCCCGGCCGGCAGCCTGGCTGCTGCGATCAGCCAGTTCGCCGCCGCCAGCGGCGTGACCATCAGCTTCAGCAACGACGAAACAACCGGGCTGCATTCATCGGGGCTGCAGGGCAGCTTCGAACTGGAGCAAGGTTTTGCCACATTGCTGCAGGGCTCCGGATTGCGGGTACAGCAGGTGGGCGAAAAGCGCTATGTGCTGAGCAAGGTACAGAACGACGGCGCCGTCGAGCTGGGCGCCACCAGCATCGATGCGTTGGGCCTGGGCAGCACCACCGAAGGCACCGGCAGCTACACCACGGGCTCCGCTAACACCGCGACCGGCCTGCGCCTGTCGGCGCGGGAGACGCCGCAGTCCGTCAGCGTGGTAACCCGCCAGCAGATCGAGGACCAGAACCTCACGGATGTGACCCAGGTGCTCGAGCAGACGCCGGGCGTGGTCGTCGACAGCATGGGGCCAGCCGGTAGCGACGCCAACCATATCTACGTGCGGGGCTTCCAGGTCGGCAGCATCCAGGTCGACGGCGTCAACCGCCCCGATACCTTCGGCTTTCGCGACGACCTGGCCGACATGGTGTCCTACGACCGCGTGGAAGTGGTGCGCGGTGCCACCGGCCTGATGTCGGGCACCGGCGATCCCGGTGCCACCGTCAATCTGATTCGCAAGAAGCCGACCGTCGAAACCCAGCGCAAGCTGACCCTCAAGGCCGGCTCGTGGGACAGCTACCGTACCGAACTGGACCTGTCCGGCAAGCTGTCTGAAAGCGGCCATGTGCGTGGCCGTTTCGTGGCCTCGACCACCGACAGCCAGAGCAACGTCGACCGCCAGTCGCTGGAGCGGCAGGTGGCCTACGGCGTGGTGGAATGGGACGTCACCGACAGCACGATGCTGACCGTGGGCGCGGAATACCAGGAGATGGACAACGATGGCGCGGGCAACCACGGTTTCCCGATGTACAACGCCGATGGCAGCCATTTCAACCCGTCGCGTTCGTTCAACTCGGCCTCGGACTGGAGCTACCACAAGCGCCGCACGAAAACCCTGTTCACCACCCTGGAGCATCAGTTGGACAGCGGCTGGCAACTGAAGCTGAACGCCGAGCACAGCCGTCGCCGCTACGACGACACCTTCGCCACCGCCGCCAGCGGCACCGTCAATCCCGATGGCAGCGGCATCAGCACCTGGACCGGCCGTTGGGCGGGCGAGCCGCGGCAGACGTCGTTCGACCTCTCGGCCACCGGCCCGTTCGAGCTGCTGTCCCGTGAGCACCAGGCGTACCTTGGTGCCAGCCACTACCGGGCCTACTACCGTAACCCCGGCTACCAGCTGTGGACGATCCAGCCGATCGACAACATCCATACCTGGGACGGTTCGCTGGCGATCCCGGATGCCATCCACACCAAGTATTCGCAAGACGCGCTGGACGAAACCCAGGACGGCCTGGTGGCGTCGGTGCGCTGGAGCCTGAACGATGACCTGTCGCTGATTACCGGTGCGCGGGTGATCGACTGGAAGCGCAATGAAACCGGGACGACCCTGTCGACCGGCGCGACCACACGCACCTCGCGCAGCGAGACCGGAGTGGTCACGCCCTACGTGGGGCTGGTCTACGACTTCGCCGAGAACTGGTCGGCCTACGCCAGCTACACCGCCATCTTCAAGCCGCAGAGCAGGCAGGATGCCAGTGGTGGCTATATCGAACCGTTGGAGGGGGTGAACTACGAACTGGGTATCAAGAGCGAGTTCTGGGACAAGCGCCTGACCACTGCCTTCAGTGTCTTCGAAGTGCAGCAGGACAACCTGGCCGTGGCCGACGGCGACAAGCTGGCGCCGAACGGCGACCAGGCCTACCGCGCCGAGTCCGGCACCAAGACCCGTGGTTTCGAGATGGAGGCGGCCGGGCAGATCCTGCCCGACTGGCAAGTCTCTGCCAGCTACACCTATGCCCAGGCCGAGGACGCCGATGGCAAGCGCCTGCTCACCGAAGTACCCCGCGACACCTTCAAGCTGTTCACCAGCTATCAACTGCAGTCCCTGCCGCAGCTGAAAGTCGGCGGCGGCGTGCGCTGGCAGGGCATGGAGTACAAGAAGAAAGCGGGGCCCCATGGCGAGACGTTCACCCAGGACGCCTACAGCGTGGTCGACCTGATGGCGCAGTACGCGATCACGCCGCAGACCAGCGTTTCGCTGAACCTCAACAACGTGCTGGACGAGAAGTATTACTCGGCGATCGGCGCACGTGGCTGGTATGGCACACCGCGCAGTGCCACGGCGACGTTGGTCTACGCGTTCTAGCGTTGTGGCGTCCGATGGTTCCCATGCGTGGGAACCATCTCCTTCCTGAAAGTACCTGTTACACCCTCAACCGACACGCCTTTCCCTGGCAAGCCATAGTGCTTGCCCAGGCGTTTTCCGCATCCCGGAGCAACAGCAGCGCCGCCGGTCGGCTGAATCAACTGCAAGGGTGGATTCTGTCGAGGTTTTGTACGATGATTTTCGTAATGACAGGGAAGGATCATGCCAAAAGGTTTCATGGCAGTCAGGAGCGCGGTAGTCGCCGCACTCGAATCCGGCAATTATCTGCATGTTTCAAGGGGCGATATCGAGGTCAAGAACCTGCTGACCATTGGCGAGGTCGGCGCAGGTGAAGTCATCGACATCATCCATTCCTGCGACGGTAGCCACTACAGCAGCAGTCCGCATCATGCCGTGCCGGCCATCGAGGTCCATGTGCTCAAGCGCCTTGGCTGGTACATCAAGTTCTATTTCATCGAACCCCAGACGTGGTTCATCAGCGTTCACCAGTGAGTATTCCGACCATGAAGATCCTGTTCGAAGGCGATACCGGCCAGGCCCTGTGCGAGCACTGCCAGGCGCTCGTCGGCATGCATTACATCCGGCGTGATGTGCCCTTCAGCGATGGCCAGGGCATTGCGCGGGACATCCTGGTGGGCGTGTGCGATGGCTGCGACACGGTGGTGGCCATCCCGCCGCAGTCCACCCCGGCGATCCGCGAGGCGCGCAAGCAGCAGCTCAAGTCCATCGAGGCGCGGCTGCCGGCGGTCTATCTCGATGTGCTGGATGCTGCGATGCAGGCCGTGTGCAGCGAGGCGGGCGCGCACCTGCGCAAGCTGTTCCTGGCCCATTACTTCCAGTGGCTGGTGCAGGCGCGCCAGGGCATGGGTTTGCAGCCCGGCCACGAGGCCTTCGTGACGGCCCTGGAGGCGCAGCGGCGTCAGCGTGGGTTGCAGGCATCGGGGGCCACCCGGCGCTTGTCGATGAAGGTCAATCCGCACATGGCCGAGGATTTTCTGGCGTTGCTGCAGCAGACCCGGATGAGCCAGACCGAGCTGCTCAAGGCGGTGATTGCGCGGATCCGGATGGACGTGCTCGAAGTGCGCGATCCCCAGGTGATCGAGGTGTTGCAGCGGTTGGTGCGAGTGGCCGGGTAGCGGGCGCATCGTGGCTCACATGTGAGACTTGCGAACGTCACAATCCAGGCGTAACGTACCTCACATGTGAGACAAGGACACCCCTCGATGGCAGGCAAGAAAAGCTCCACCGACTACATGCGCGACATGCGTGCCCGGCTCAAGGCCGCCGGCCTGGTCAAGCGTGAGCTGTGGATCCTGCCAGAGCATGCCGCCGCCTTGCGCGGTATCGAGAAGGCTTTACGTCAGCCCCTCGCGGGCAAACAGGTCAGAACGGAGGATTTCATGACCGAGCACAACCATTGGACGATCGAATCGCTGCACGGCGCCCTCCAGGGCCTGGAGGATGTGCGTGGCGGGGCGATCGGCCTGTCCCTGCAACAGGGCGCCGAACCCAGCCTGAAGCTGGTGATGCACGAGCTGGACGGCTTGCCGCTGTACATCGCCGTGGCCGGCGAGCAGATCCTGGTCGACACGCTGCTGGTCGAAGCCAGCCAGGTGAAGGACGCGGCGGCCTTCAACGATGCGGTGCTGCGCACCCGCGACGTGTTCCCGCTGTCGTCCATCGGCCTGCACAGGCTGCCCTCGGGCGAGTCGGTGTACACCATGTTCGGCGCCTTGAGCGCGGCCTCGTCGCTGGACAACATCGTCCAGGAGATCCACACCCTGGCCGACAACGTCATCACCGCCGCCGAAGACTTCGAAGACTACTTCACCCACTGATTCCGGAGATTGCCCCATGAGCCTGTTGAAAAAGATCGTCACCGCCCTGCGTGGCGGCGCTTCGGAAGTCGGTGAGGCGATCGTCGACTCCCAGGCCCTGCGCATCCTCGATCAGGAGATCCGCGACGCGGACAACAACCTGATCGATGCGCGCAACCAGCTGGTCAAGATCATGGCCAAGCACAAGACCGCGCAGCAGCGCATCACCGAGTTCGACAAGACCATCGGTGACTGGGAGCAGAAGGCCATCGCCGCCCTGGACAAGGGCGAGGAAGGGCTTGCCCACGAGTGCGCGGCGCGCATCGCCGACCTGACCAACCAGCGCGATTCCGAGCAGGCGCTGGCCGACCAGTTCGGTGCGTCGGTGGCGACCCTGACCGCCACCGTGAGCAAGACCGAGGCGCAGATCAAGGGCCTCAAGCAGCAGGTGGACCTGGTCAAGGCCCGCGAGAGCGTGCAGCGCGCCCAGGTGAGCGCGGCGTCGGCCACCGGCGGCGCCAATGGCAGCCTGGAGACGGCGGTCGGCTCGCTGGACCGCATCAAGAAGCGCCAGAGCGAACGCGCGGCCGAGCTGGAAGCGGCGGCGGAGCTGGCCGGCAAGGCCGATGGCAGCGACCTGGAGGCACGCCTGAAGGCGGCCGGGATCGGCGCCAGCAACAGCGGCGCCGATGATGTGCTGGCGCGCTTGAAGGCCAAGGCGGCGAAGCCGGCGGAGTGATCCGCTGATCGGGCCGGCCTCATCGCGGGGCAAGCCCACTCCCACGGGTAAAATCTGCAGCGGCTTTGTGGGAGCGGGCTTGCCCCGCGATGAGGGCGGTCCGGCTGGCGCAAAACCTTGCCCCAGACCCGTTGGCGGTGCGCACGAAAAGCAGTATCGTGTCGCCCCCGCCAAAGGACTGCCGCGACCCAAGGGATCTTCAATGTCGCCTTCTCCCCACAGGCCCTGCCTGTTCGCGTCAGCACCTGCATTGGCTCCGGTCCCGTCACCCTCTCACCCAGGAGATGCCCCGTGGGTTGGTTGAAACGCTTCATGGGCTTCGAAGCCCCCAAACCTGCCGCCGGCAGCCAGGCCCAAGGCAACCTGCCGTTTGGCCTGGGCAGCGGGCGCATGCTCAAGCTCGACCCCTCGCTCAAGCTGCTGCTCGACGGTCACTCTGAACTGGAAGTCCCCGAGCAGGAAGTGGTCTGGGCTGTCGGCGAGGTCGACCTCGGCCAGTCGGTGCGCCTGGCGCGCTTCTACATGGAAGACGAAGACTACTGGCTGCAGGTGGTGATGAACGGCACGTCTGCCGAGGACGTGCGCGATATCATCCTGTTCGGCTACTACAGCGTGCTGCCGATCAACAGTGACGCCGAACTCAAGCGCCTGGTGGGCCCCGAGTCGACCATCGGCCTGCCGTACTACGAGCACGAAGGCTATGAGTTCGTCCGCCAGTGGGGCAGCGAAGAGGGGCAGACCGAGCTGACGCCGATCAGCGAACGGGTCACCAGCCCCGAGACCAGCTACCGCATCCAGCACCTGTCCATGCTGTATGCCCGCGAGACCGGCCTGACCGATCGCCGCGAGTTCCTCCTGCTGTCGGTGGAGGAGGACGAACAAGGCAATGTCAGCCTGACCACTTCGGTGGGTGTCACCCTGCAATCAACGGACTTCAACGTCATCTGACAAGGATTCACCATGCTCGACGCTCTTCGCATGTCGCTCAACGCCCAGGCAGTGATCGGCTTCATCCTCTACATCAGCGTGGCGCTGGTGCTGTTCTGGGTGTTCCAGTTCATCTACACGCACCTCACCCCGCACCGCGAGTTCGCCCTGATCCGCGACAACAACAGCGCCGCGGCCATCGCCCTGGGCGGCGCGCTGATCGGCTTCTCGCTGCCGGCCAGCAACATCATCGCCTACAGTGTCAGCCTGCTCGATTTCGTGGTCTGGGTGGTGATCGCCGCGGTGGTGCAGCTGTTGGCTTTCGGCATCACCAGCCTGGTGCTCAAGGGCTTGGCCAGCCGTATCGCCAAGGGCGAGATGGCCGCCGCGATCTACGCCGCCGCCGTGGCGATCAGCGTGGGCTTCCTTAACTCGGCCTGCATGACCCCGTCGGTCTGAGCCGTTTGCGCGCAAGGAGCCCTACATGAGACGAAGTTCCGTCAAGCTGGTGCTGGCCAGCTCCCTGCCGCTGGCGCTTACCGCGTGCAGCGCGCCCGAGGAGACCTACACGGTCAGCAAGCGCAGCAACTACACCACCGTCCAGGCCTGCGTCGATGACAAGATGCCGGTGGACGTGTGTTCCGATGCCTACATGGAAGCACTGGCCGATCATCGCCGGGTCGCCCCGACCTATGGCGACAAGGCAGCCTGCGAGGCCGATTTCGTGCCGGACTACTGCCAGGTCACCAGCGACGGCCGCTACATGCCGCGCCTGGGTGGCTTCGAGCTGGCGGTGTCGGGTGAAGTGAGCCAGTCGCAGGTCGACGCGGCCCGCGCCCAGGTCGAGAGCAGCGGCCAGGCCGTCAGCGGGGGCAGCAACTTCAACGGCCTGCTTACCGGCCTGCTGCTCGGCCAGATGATGAGTGGCGGCAGCCGCCAGTACTACTCGCAGCCGGTCTACCAGTACCGCGACAGCCGCGGCGACTACCGCACCACCACCCTCGGCCAACAGATCGACCAGGGCAAGCGCTTCGAGCGCTCCGACCAGGCCCAGCAGAGTGGCGGCAGCTACAGCAGCTACTACTCCGGCAATTCAGGCGGTAGCAGCTACAGGTCTAAAACCTCGACCCGCTCCAGTGTGTCCTCGTCGATCTCTCGCGGCGGCTTCGGCAGCCAGGCCACTGCGCGCAGCGGCTGGGGCGGCAAGAGCAGCGGCGGCTTCAGCTTCGGCGGTTGAGCATGCGCAAGATCAGCATCGACGAACGCCCGGACTGGCGCGCCACCGCCGAACGTGAAGGTTTCGCCTTCCACACCATCGACGGCGAGCGCTACTGGGACGAGCGCGGCTACTACCAGTTCAGCGAGGCCCAGGTCAGCCGTGACCTGGAGGCGCCCACGCAAGAGCTGCATGCCATGTGCCTGGATGCGGTCGAGCGCATCGTCGACAGCGAGGCGTTGATGACCCGCCTGGCGATCCCGCCGGCGTTCTTCGACCTGGTGCGCCTTTCGTGGAAAGAGGGGCATCCGCACCTCTACGGGCGCTTCGACTTCAGCTACGACGGCCAGGGCCCGGCCAAGTTGATCGAGGCCAACTACGACACGCCGACCTCGCTGTACGAGGCGGCGGCGTTCCAGCTGATCTGGCTGGAGCAGCAGATCGAGCGCGGCGTGCTGCCGGCCCATGCCAGCCAGTTCAATACCCTGGCCGAGGACCTGGTGCGGGCCTTCGGCGCCTTTGAGCGCGAAAGCCCGTTCTACTTCTCGGCCATCGCCGGTTCCGTCGAGGACCGTGGTACCACGGATTTTCTGCGCAAGATGGCCGGGCACGTGGGGATCAGCACCCGGCATATCGACCTGGAGGACATCGGCCTGAGCGGCGAAGGGCGCTTCGTCGATCTCGAAGGCCGGCCGATCCCGCGCCTGTTCAAGCTGCACGCCTGGGAGCATATCTTCCACGAGGACTTCGGCCAGGCCATCGCCGGCTGCGATACCCAGTTCGTGGAACCGGCGTGGAAGGCGCTGATCTCCAACAAGGGCATCCTGCCGCTGCTGTGGGAATGGCACGAAGGGCACCCGAACCTGCTGCCGGCGTTTCTCGACCAAGACCCGCGACGCCCGGTGCCCAAGGGCTGGGTACGCAAGCCGTACTTCTCCCGCGAGGGTGCCAACGTGGATATCCGCACCGCCGACGACCAGCGGGTGTTCGAGGATGGGCCCTACGACGATGCGCCGTACATCCTGCAGGGCTTTGCGCCGTTGCCCAAGTTCGGCGACAGCTACACCCTGATCGGCTCCTGGGTGATCGGTGACCTGGCCTCGGGGATCGGCATTCGTGAAGACGACACGCTGATCACCAAGGACAGCTCGCGTTTCCTGCCCCATGTAGTGCTGGACTGACCGCCTGCGCTCTCCTTGTAGGAGCGGCCTTGTGTCGCGAAAGGGCCGCAAAGCGGCCCCGGCAATCTTTGCGTCAACGCTGAAATTCCGGGGTTGCTGCGCAGCCCTTTCGCGACACAAGGCCGCTCCTACACGAGCAAGCAACTGACTCATGATGGCACCTCCGGTGGTCGGTTTCAGGACGCGCCGGGTCGCCCGCGCACAACCCCCTCGTGCAATAACTGCCATGCTCTGAGGATGCCCGTGGACCGAGCGCAGCTAGACGCCCGGCCATGGACAAGGAAGGTGCCCGGCCTGCCGCCACCGTGAGCTGGCCCGCGCACCACAGCTGAACACCGCCGGACCGCCGCCCGCCAACGGGCTGCCCCGGGATGCCGAGGTCTGCTGTATGCCTGATGACTTGAACCACCTGCCCTTGATCCAACGCGTCCTGGCCCGTGAGCAGGATACCGCCGGCGCCCTGTTGCCGATCCTCCACGCCATCCAGGCCGGCGCCGGCTACATCCCCGACTGCGCCGTCGCCGAGATCGCCCATGCCCTCAACCTCAGCCAGGCCGAGGTGCGCGGGGTGATCAGCTTCTACCACGATTTTCGTACCACGCCAGCGGCCCGCCATACCTTGCGCCTGTGCCGCGCCGAGTCCTGCCAGAGCCGAGGCGCCGAGACGCTGGCCGCGCAGTTGCGCGAGCAGCTCGGGCTGGATGACAACGGTCGCACCGAGGATGGCGCGCTCGACCTGCGCCCGGTGTATTGCCTGGGCGCCTGCGCCTGCTCGCCGGCCCTGGAGCTCGATGGCCGGCTGTACGCCCGCGTCACCCCCGAACGCCTGCGAGCGCTGGTGGACGCCTGCCGCGAGGAGGTGAAGGCATGCTGAACCTGTGCATCTCCTGCGATTCGCTGGCCCGCGCCGTCGGTGCCGACGAGGTGGCCGAGGCGTTTACCCGCGAAGCCACGCAGCGGCGCCTGCCACTGCATATCAAGCGCACCAGCTCCCGTGGCCTGTACTGGCTGGAGCCGCTGGTGGAGCTGGACACCGCCCAAGGCCGCGTGGGCTTCGGGCCGGTCACCCCGGAGGATGTGCCCGGGCTGCTCGACGCCCTGGCAGGCGATCCCGGCAGCCATGCCCTGGCGTTGGGGCCTGTGGAAGCGATTCCCTACCTGAAGTCCCAGCAGCGCCTGCTGTTCGCCCGCGCCGGCATCACCCGGCCGCTGTCGCTGGACGACTATCATGCCAACGGCGGCTTCGATGGCCTGCGCCAGGCCACGCTGCTGGACGGCGATGAAGTGGTCGCCGCGGTGCTCGACTCCGGGCTGCGCGGCAGGGGCGGCGCGGCGTTTCCGGCGGGCATCAAGTGGCGCACCGTGCGCCAGGCGCCGGCCGGGCAGAAATACGTGGTGTGCAATGCCGACGAAGGCGACTCCGGCACCTTCGCCGACCGCATGCTGATGGAGGGCGATCCGCTCCTGCTGATCGAGGGCATGATCATCGCCGGCCTCGCCGTGGGGGCGAGCAAGGGCTACATCTATGTACGCTCGGAATACCCGGATGCCGTGCGGACCTTGAACGAAGCCATCCTGCTGGCCCGCGAGGCCGGGTATCTGGATGTCGCCGGCAACGGCGTGGCCTTCGACCTGCAGGTGCGGGTGGGGGCGGGCGCGTACATCTGCGGTGAGGAAACCGCGCTGCTCGAATCCCTTGAGGGCAAGCGTGGCATCGTCCGGGCCAAGCCGCCGCTGCCGGCGCTCGAAGGCCTGTTCGGCCAGCCGACGCTGGTGCACAACGTGCTCACCCTGGCCTCGGTGCCGATCATCCTGGCCAGGGGCGCGGCGTTTTACCGCGATTTCGGCATGGGCCGCTCGACGGGCACCTTGCCGTTCCAGCTGGCCGGCAACGTCCGCCATGGCGGCTTGGTGGAACGCGCCTTCGGCCTGACCCTGCGCGAGCTGGTGGAAGGCTACGGCGGCGGCACCGCCAGTGGTCGGCCGATCAAGGCGGCGCAGGTCGGCGGCCCGCTGGGCGCCTGGGTACCGCACGCGCAGTTCGACACCCCGCTGGACTACGAGGCCTTCGCCGCCCTGGGCGCGATGCTCGGCCACGGTGGCGTGGTGCTGGCCGACGACACCCTGAACATGGCGGGCATGGCCCGTTTCGCCCTGCAGTTCTGCGCCGAGGAATCCTGCGGCAAGTGCACGCCCTGCCGGATCGGCTCGACCCGCGGTGTTGAGGTGGTTGATCGGCTGATCGCCAGTACCGACCCGGCCTACCGCGCCAGCCAGGCCGGCCTGCTGCGCGACCTGTGCGACACGATGCAGTACGGCTCGCTGTGCGCCATGGGCGGGATGACCCCGTACCCCGTGGTCAGCGCCCTCAAGCACTTCCCCGCCGATTTCGGCCTGGAGGCCGCGCAATGATCAACTACTTCGATCCCCGCAACGACATAGACCTGGGCACCCCGGAACGGGTCAGCGAGGTGCAGGTCAGCCTGGTCATCGATGGCCGTTCGATCAGCGTGCCCGCCGGCACCTCGGTGATGCGCGCCGCCGCCATGCTCGGCACCAGCATTCCCAAACTGTGCGCCACCGACAGCCTCGAGGCCTTCGGCTCGTGCCGTATGTGCATGGTCGAGATCGACGGCATGCGCGGCTACCCGGCCTCGTGCACCACGCCGGTCAGCGAGGGCATGGTGGTGCGCACTCAGACGCCGCACCTGGCCGACCTGCGGCGCAACGTGATGGAGCTGTACATCTCCGATCACCCGCTGGACTGCCTGACCTGCTCGGCCAACGGCAACTGCGAGCTGCAGACCGTCGCCGGCCAGGTCGGCCTGCGCGAGGTGCGCTACGGCTATGACGGCGCCAATCACCTGGCCGAACAGAAGGATGTGTCCAACCCGTACTTCGACTACGAGCCGAGCAAGTGCATTGTCTGCAACCGCTGCGTGCGCGCCTGCGAGGAGATCCAGGGCACCTTCGCCCTTACCATCACCGGGCGTGGCTTTGATTCGCGGGTAGCGGCGGCCGGCGGCGACGATTTCCTCAGTTCCGAATGCGTGTCCTGCGGCGCCTGCGTGCAGGCCTGCCCGACAGCCACCCTGAGCGAGAAGAGCCTGGTCCGGCTCGGCCAGCCCGAGCGGGCAGTGATCACCACCTGCGCCTATTGCGGCGTGGGTTGCTCGTTCCGCGCCGAGATGAAGGGCGACCAGTTGGTGCGCATGGTCCCGGACAAGAATGGCGGCGCCAACCATGGCCATGCCTGCGTCAAGGGGCGTTTCGCCTGGGGCTACGCGACCCACCCGGACCGCATCACCAAGCCGATGATTCGCAAGCGCCTGGAAGACCCGTGGCAGGAGGTCAGCTGGGACGAAGCGGTCACCTATGCCGCCAGCGAGTTCCGGCGGATCCAGCTCAAGTACGGGCGCGATTCCATTGGTGGCATCACCTCCAGCCGCTGCACCAACGAAGAGGCGTACCTGGTGCAGAAGCTGGTGCGCACGGCCTTCGGCAACAACAACGTCGACACCTGCGCGCGGGTCTGCCATTCGCCGACCGGCTATGGCCTGAAGCAGACCCTGGGCGAGTCCGCCGGTACCCAGAGCTTCGACTCGGTGATGCAGGCCGACGTGGTGCTGGTGATCGGCGCCAATCCCACCGACGCCCATCCGGTGTTCGGTTCTCAGCTCAAGCGCCGGCTGCGCCAGGGCGCGCGGTTGATCGTCATCGACCCACGCCGCATCGACCTGGTCGATTCGCCCCACGCCCGCGCCGAGCTGCACCTGCAACTGCGACCGGGCACCAACGTGGCCATGCTCAACGCCCTGGCCCATGTGATCGTCACCGAAGGCCTGCTGGCCCAGCACTTCATCGACGCCCGCTGCGAGACCGAGGATTTTGCCCGCTGGCGCGATTTTGTCGCCCAGCCCGACAACGCCCCTGAAGTGCTCGGCCCGGTGTGCGGCGTGCCCCCCGAGCAGATCCGCGCCGCCGCCCGGCTTTACGCCACCGGCGGCAACGCGGCGATCTACTACGGCCTGGGTGTGACCGAGCACAGCCAGGGCAGCACCGCGGTGATGGGCATCGCCAACCTGGCCATGGCCACCGGTAACATTGGCCGCGAAGGGGTGGGGGTCAACCCGCTGCGCGGACAGAACAACGTGCAGGGTTCATGCGACATGGGCTCGTTCCCTCACGAGCTGCCCGGCTACCGGCATATCTCCAACGAAAGCGTGCGTGCCGAGTTCGAGCAGGCCTGGGGCGTGACCTTGCAGCCCGATCCGGGGCTGCGCATTCCCAACATGTTCGAGGCCGCGCTGGACGGCAGCTTCAAGGCGCTGTATTGCCAGGGCGAGGACATCGCCCAGAGCGATCCCAACACCCAGCACGTCACCGCCGCGTTGCTGGCGATGGAGTGCGTGGTGGTGCAGGACATCTTCCTCAACGAGACCGCCAAGTTCGCCCATGTGTTCCTACCGGGCAGCTCGTTCCTGGAGAAGGACGGCACCTTCACCAATGCCGAGCGGCGCATCTCGCGGGTGCGCAAGGTGATGGAGCCGCTGGCCGGCAAGGCCGACTGGGAGGCCACCGTGGCCTTGGCCGGTGCCTTGGGTTACCCCATGCACTACCGGCATCCCTCCGAGATCATGGACGAAATCGCCCGCTTGACCCCGACCTTCCGCCGGGTCAGCTATGCCGAGCTCGACCGTCACGGCAGCCTGCAATGGCCGTGCAACGACGCCGCGCCCGACGGCACGCCGACCATGCACATCAACCAGTTCGTACGCGGCAAGGGGCGCTTCATGCTCACCGGCTACGTGCCCACCGACGAGAAGGTCAACAGCCGCTACCCGCTGCTGCTGACCACCGGGCGCATCCTCAGCCAGTACAACGTCGGCGCGCAGACCCGGCGCACCGAAAACGTCGCCTGGCATGACGAGGATCGTCTGGAGATCCACCCCAGCGATGCCGAGAGTCGAGGTATTTGCGACGGTGACTGGGTAGGTATCGGCAGCCGCTCCGGGCAGAGCGTGCTGCGTGCCCGGGTCAGCGGACGGGTGGCGCCGGGGGTGGTGTACACCACCTTCCACTTCCCTGAGTCCGGCGCCAACGTGATCACCACCGACAACTCCGACTGGGCTACCAATTGCCCGGAATACAAGGTCACTGCGGTGGAGGTGGCCAAGGTGTTCGAGCCGTCGGAGTGGCAGAAACGCTACCAGCGCTTCAGTGACGAGCAGCGGCGCTTGCTCAAGGAGCGCCGGCAAGCGGAAACGGCGGAGGTGCGTCGATGAGCAGCGACAACCTGGTGAAGATGGCCAACCAGATCGCCCATTACTTCGACAGCGAACCGGATCACACCAAGGCGGTGCAGGGGGTGAGGCAGCACCTGCAGAGCTTCTGGACGCCGGGCATGCGCCGGCAGTTGCAGGCGTGGAGCGAGGCCCATGCAGGGGAGGGGTTGGACCCGAAGGTAAGGGAAGCATTGGGCTAGGCGTTCCGAGTGCTGCCTGTACCGCCCCTTCGCCGGCTTGCCAGCGAAGGGGCGGTATAGATTCAAGATGAAATGTCCTTCATTCTTACAAGGTTAATCCTGGGCCGGTGCTACGCTCGCGAAAACACCGTCACGGAATCTCACCATGGACATGAACTGGCACCAGGCCCTGCAAGAGAGCCTGAGCTGGCTGGCAATCGCCTCGTTGGTCACCCTTGTCTGCTTCACCATTACCGCCTTGCTGGCGGTGCGCTACACCCGTTGGGGGGCGCAGTTCTGGCAACTGGCCGGACCCTATTTCAGCTTGCGCCGCAGTTGGCGGCCCTTGCTGGCCTTCGCCCTGCTGCTGGTCCTGACGCTGTTCGCGGTGCGCCTGAACGTGCTGTTCTCGTTCTGGTACAACGGCTTCTACAGTGCCTTGCAGGCACTGGACCAGACCGCGTTCTGGTACCTGCTCGGGGTGTTCGCGGTGCTGGCGACCATTCATGTGTTGCGCTCGCTGTTCGCCTTCTACGTCACCCAGGCGTTCAACATCCGCTGGCGGGTGTGGCTTACCGAGCGCCTGACCGCCGACTGGATGCACGGCGATGCCTACTACCGCGGGCAGTTTCTCGCCGAGCCGGTGGACAACCCCGACCAGCGTATCGAACTGGATGTGAACGCCTTCGTCAGCGGCTCCGTGTCGCTGGCGCTGGGGGCGGTGAGCGCGCTGGTGTCGCTGGTGGCCTTCACCGGCATCCTCTGGGGCCTGTCGGCGCCGCTGGCGGTGGCCGGCATCGAAGTCCCCCGGGCGATGGTGTTCGCCGTGTATGTCTATGTGCTGATCGCCACCTGGATTGCTTTTCGCCTTGGCCAGCCGCTGATCCGCCTGAACTTCCTTAACGAGAAACTCACCGCCAACTTCCGTTACGCCTTGATGCGCCTGCGTGAGAACGCCGAGAACATTGCCTTCTACCAGGGCGCGCAGGTGGAGCGGGGCACCTTGCTCGGGCGCTTCTTCGCGTTGATCGGCAACGCTTGGGCGCTGGTGTTCCGGAACCTCAAGTTCAGCGGCTTCAACCTGGGCGTCAGCCAGGTGGCGGTGGTGTTTCCGTTCATCCTCCAGGCGCCGCGCTTCTTCAGCGGCGCGATCAAGCTCGGTGATGTGATGCAGACCGCCCAGGCGTTTGGCCAGGTGCAGGATTCGCTGTCGTTCTTCCGTGAGTCCTACGACACCTTCGCCCAGTACCGCGCCACCCTCGACCGTCTGACCGGTTTCCTCGATGCCAACCAGCAGGCCAGCGAGTTGCCGCGCGTAGTTAGCGTGGATCAGGAACACGCATTGGGGATTCAGGGCTTGCAGGTGCGTCGCCCCGACGGCCACGCGCTGATCGCCGATCTCGACCTGAATTTGCACAGCGGCCAGGCGCTGCTGATCAAAGGACCATCGGGCAGCGGCAAGACCACCTTGCTGCGTGCCCTGGCGGGCCTGTGGCCTTATGCCGAGGGTGAGGTCAGGCGGCCGTTGGGGACGCAGGCACTGTTCCTCTCGCAGCGCCCGTACCTGCCGCTGGGCGACTTGCGCACCGCCATCGCCTACCCGGCACAGGGTGCGCCCGGGGACGATGCGCGCATGCAGCAGGCCCTGCGCCAGGTCAACCTCGCTCATCTGGCCGAACGGCTGGACGAGCAGCGCGACTGGTCGCGGATCTTGTCGCTGGGCGAACAGCAGCGCCTGGCGTTCTCCCGGGTGCTGTTCAACCGGCCACAGGTGGTGTTCCTCGACGAGTCCACCTCGGCGATGGACGAAGGGCTGGAGCATGCGCTGTATTCGCTGCTGCGTGCGGAGCTGCCGGCGACGCTGCTGGTCAGTGTCGGGCACCGCAGCACCCTGGCGGGGTTCCATTCTCATCGGCTGGAGGTGGACGGGCAGGGGGGATGGTCGTTGCTGGAGCAGCAGCCTGCGACGGAGGTGCCTGCCTAGCGTCTATACGTAGCACGATGCTTCTTTCGATCCGCTATAATCGCGATGTGTTCACCCATCAAGGTGTGTTAAAGGTGAAAGGGATCAGCCTGGAAACCAAGAAGGCTTACTGTGCCAAGACACGTCGCTCTAACTATGTGGCCAGCCTGCGGCTAGAGGGGTTCACCGTGTCGCCGGACGCGGCTGAGCGAGAGCTTCCCACCGGGGAGGAACTGCTGCGTAAATACCGTAAGCAGAGCTGACGTTGGATAAATACGGGGTCGGGCAGGATGCATATTGCTATGCCGGCACCTCGGTTTTGCGCAATCGGCTCGGTATTCATGATGACGAGGAGCTGTGCAGGGCCGAGCGGGACTTCTCCGAGTTGGCCGCGAGCGAGATCGAATTCAGTCTGCCACCCTATGATCTTCGGCGCTGGAGCGTATTTTTCACCAATCCCTGGGTTTGTCGGCAATCAAGTGAAGTCCGATTTCCGCGAGCTGATTTACATTCGGTTCCTGGAGCGTAGGGATCTAGCTGTCAGGCAGGGTAGGTCGAAATTAGAGTAGGGAAAATAAATCTGTACACTTTTCGGTGCACTTTTCGCTTAACGGTTAAGATTGAAAGTTAGCGAACAGTGAACGCCCTGCGTTGATGCGTAGAGGGCGCCTGAATACAAACCGTATTCATTGGTTGGGCATGGTGCTCTCGAGGATGGCGTCAAGTTCACTGTAGTCGAGCCATGCGCAAGTTCTGTGGAGCGGCCTTGCCGAGGCGTCGGACCGGTCGGAAAGGGCCGCAAAGCGGCCCCGGCAATCTTTGCATCAACGCTGAAATCCTGGGGCTGCTACGCAGCCCTTTCGCGACACAAGGCCGCTCCTACAGGGCCCGCGTACAGGCTCAAGCCAAAAGTCACGACTTGAAGCGCCCCACCAGCCCATTCAACTCATCCGACAACTGCGCCAACCTGCCGGAGTCAGCCTGGGCGGAACTGGCCAGCCCCTCCACCAGCCGTGCCTCGTCGTAGATCTGCTGGATATGCCGGTTGATCTCCTCGGCCACGCTGTGCTGCTCCTCGGCTGCGGCGGAGATCTGCAGGTTCTGGTCGCGGATCTCGTTCACCGAGAGCTGGATGCCCTCGAAGCTGTCCCGCGCGCTCTCGATCGACGACACGCTGGCGCGCGACAGGTCCAGGCAGCTTTCCATCTTTTGCGAGACCTCCTGGGTCTTGCCGCCGAGGGTGTTGAGCAACTGGTCGATCTCGCCGGTGGAGTCGGCGGTGCGCTTGGCCAGCGCCCGCACTTCATCGGCCACCACGGCAAAACCACGGCCCTGGTCGCCGGCCCGGGCCGCCTCGATGGCGGCGTTGAGCGCCAGCAGGTTGGTCTGCTCGGCGATGGCGCGGATGGTGCCGAGGATCTGGTTGATGCTGCGGCTGCCTTCTTCCAGCTCGACCATGGCCTGGGACGATTCGCTCAGGCGCCGGCCCAGGCGATTGACGTTGTCGGTGGTCGCCTCTATCTGCTGCTTGCCCTCGGCCACCCGGCGATGGCCATGCTCGGCGGCGTCGGCGGCGCTGCTGCATGAGCGCGCCACTTCGTTGGCGGTGGCGACCATCTCGTTGAACGCGGTGGACACCAGCTCCACCGCCTCGCGCTGGCGCCCGGCGGCCTCGTTCATGTTGCCGGCCATCTCGCTGTTGCTGCGCGAGGCTTCATGCAGGTTGGTCGAGGCTGCGCCGATGCGCTGGATCAGCTGGCGAATGGCGGCGAGGAACTTGTTGAACCAGCCGGCCAGCTCGGCGGTTTCGTCCTTGCCCTGGACCTGCAGGTCGCGGCGCAGGTCGCCTTCGCCCTCGGCGATCGATTGCAGGCCGATGCTGACCTGGCCGATCGGCTTGACGATCACCCGCGAGAACGCTGCGGCGACCAGGGCGAAGACCAGAGCCAGCACTATCACGATCAGCGCAGTGACATAGGTCATGCGCGTCGCCGCGGCCATTACCTCGTCGTATTCGATCAGGCCGACGAAGCGCCAGCCCAGGCCCGGTGAGGTCCATACGTTGGCCATGTAGCGCACGCCGTCGATCACCACCTCGGTGGACCCCTGGGTGGTGGCGGCCAGTTGCGCGTAGGGCGCGCCGAGGTCCTTGAGCTGCTTGAAACCGTGGGTGGCGTTGCGCGGGTCGACCAGCACGGTGCCGTCCTCGATCAGCATCACGTAGCCGCTGTCGCCCAGCTTGATGCTCTTGACCAGCTCGGTGAGGTTCTTCAGCGACACGCTGACCACGAACACGCCCTTGGCCTTGCCGGCGTCGTCGAGCAGCGCCCGGGCGGTGCCGACCAGGGCCACATCGTCCTTGTCGTAGTAGTAGGCGGCGGTGCGCACGGTCTTGTCCGGGCTGGCCATGGCGGCCTTGTACCAGGGGCGGGTGCGTGGGTCGTACTTGGCCAGTTGCGGGTCATCCGGCCATTTGGCGTAGCTGCCGTCCTCGAGGCCAATGGACAGGATCGCCGCCGCCGGGTGGGTGGTGCCGTAGCGGGCGAAGGCGTCGATCACCTTCTGCGCGGCCTCGGGCATTGGCTGGCGGGCGGCATCCACGCCGGTGTAGTCCTTGAGCGAGGTGACCGAGGTGTATACAGGATCCTTGGCCATTTGATCGACGTTCTGCAGCGTGCCATCGAAGAACTGGCGCATGTTGCCGTCGATCTGGCGGATTTCCCGGGTGCTGCCGTCGAGGAACTGGTCGACCGCCTCGCTGCGGATGTTCAGCACCGAGATCCCGCCAACCAACGCCACCGGGATGAAGGCCACCAGTACGAAGGCCAGGATCAGTTTGTTTTTTATTTTCATGGTGACGCCCATCCGTGAGAGTGAAGGGTGTACATGGCCGCTTCGATGAAGTGGTGGCCACTTGCTACCTTTTCTGTTTCGGCGGGCGGAATATAAACCTTTAGTAGATATTTCGTGTACAGAAAAATAAGAAATTGTCCTGACTTTCAGGGCAAATAACTGGGCAGATAGCGGGAGAAACGTGGGAGCGGGCTTGCCCCGCGATGAGGCCAGGACAGTTGTTTCAAGCGGATTACTAAGACTTTCCCTATTTCACGTGGGACGTTTCCCAAGCACGCTTTTACGGCCTTTCAGCTGTTGTTCTGGCCAGTCGCATTCCTTAGTCTCGCCCTGTCGTTGCTGATTCAACGACCGGGTGTGCAAGCCCGAGGATGTGGTTCAAGTCGCTCAATGGCGGCTGTACGTGGGAGGCCTTCGGGCCTGCCGGGTTCCTACATCCACGGTCTTGCACACCCACGTACAGCTGCCTCCATCGTTCCGAGTGCAAGCGGATATCGGCAGCTCCACTGGCTATGTAGGAGTGCTGAACCATGCTGAAAATCGTGCCCGATCCACCCCGTGTCTTGCCCCGGGAGGTTCGCCCATGACCCTCGATACGACCCCTCGAACCTCCCGCCCCACCACGGCCCACGCCCATTTTGGCACCTGCCACGACGCCCATCCACCGATGTTCTCGGTGCATGCTGGTATTGATGGCGAGGATGCGCTGGTGTGCGCGGTAGCGGCCTTGCAGGCGGCCTACGAAACCAATGCCATGGCCCTGGAGAAAGCCAGCGAACCACTGCGCAGCCTGCTGGTGGCGACGGAGAACTCCCTGGAAAAAGGGCTGGCCTTGGCGTCGGCGGTGCTGGACGGGATAGAGCGAGGATAGTCGATGGCAGCGAGGGCCCCCTGTGCGGCCCGACCCTGCACCTGCCCGTCAGTGATCGAGCATCTTGTGATAGGTCACGAAGTCCTGCTCGGCCACATACCCCAGCGATTCATACAACGCTTGGGCGGCAAGGTTGGTCCGGGCGGTGTCCAGGCTCAACCGCTGCGCGCCCTCGGCCTGGAAAATATCGGTCAGTTGCTGCATCAGGAAGCGGGCATGGCCGCCCCTGCGGGCGTGCGGGGCAACGAACAGGTCATACAGCCAGTAGAAGCGCTTCATCGCCAGCGAACAGGTCGCCGGGTACAGCTGGGCAAAGGCGATGGCCTGGCCGTCGGCGTCCAGCAGCAGGTAGATGCGCGAGTTGCCGGTCTCGAGGTTGGTCTTGAGGAATGCGCGGGAAGCGGGGAGGTCATCCGCTTCCTGGTAGAACATCCGGTACTGGTTGAAGAGGTCCGCAGCGGCGTCCAGGTGGTGCAGATCACAGGCAATGACGTTCATGTCGGGGCTCGCTATCAGGCTGTCCAGCGCCCTTGCTATGTGGGGCGATCCTGCAGGATTTCATGAAACACATCCGGCCGTACAGATGCGATATGCAGTAGCGTACGTGCAGCTCCCGAAGGCGTGCGCCGGCCTTGTTCCCCACTCTTGTAACGTACGTACGCAGACGCCGAGCAGCTCGGCGAACTTCAACTGGGACAAACCGGTCTTGCTGCGGGCGTCTGCGGCTTCGGTCACGAGGGGTTGCCAGCCAATGCTGCGGCTTGCTGGCGTCCATTCAGGCCATTAGCATCCGCTTTCCTCACTCACGGCCCTGCGGCCGGCTCCAGGATCAAGGACGAATGTTGCCGTTGCTTTCCCGTTTCCTGCTGCACGCATTGGCCTGTGTGGCGTTTCCCTTCCTCTTGAGCCAGGGCTTCGATTTCTATCGGCAGCATGTTGGCCCGCCCATGGCGCGAGGCGTCAGCGCCGGCTTGGCGACGATGATGGTGTTCTACGCCTTCGTGCTCTTCAACCTGCTGATGGTGGCCATTCCAAGAGCGTCAATCCGCTACGCGCTGGCGTTGTTGCTGGTGCTTTTGGTGTTGGCGTTCTTCAATACCTTGCACCCGTTGCGGGCGCTGGGCTTCGCGCTGCTATGCGCTGGTTTGTGCGGGGCGGCGATCAGCATGACGCCCACGGTGACATCGCTGTTGAACAGGTGCCGCAGGTGAGTGGCCAAGCGCAGAGGATCAGCAGACCAGCACGCGTCGCTCTTCGAGCCATCGTTCGAAGCAGGTGAAGGTCTCGACCGCAGCCTTTACCGTCCGGGCCTGGGCGGCAGGCTCCGGATCGGCGCCAGCCAGTCGATCGAGGAAGCTGCGCCAGCGTACGCCGGTCTGCGGGCCGTAGACATCGAGAAACGCACCGCCGTTGTCGGCGTCGATCCCCAGGCGTTCAGCCATGGCACGCTTGAGTACCTGGCCGCCCAGGGTGGAGCCTTCCAGTACATACATCACGCCGAGTGCGCTGGCTTCGTCGTCGATACGAGGCAGGGTGTGGCACAAGGGCAGCGATTCGACATCGATGGCCAGGGCGCCCAGGTCGCGTGACAAGGCGGGTGTCTTGTTGCGTTCGGTGCCCTGGTACTCGGCCAGCAAGGTATCCAGCGGCGCGTGGAAGCCATGGTAGGCCCCGAGCAGGCGCGCATAGGCCGCCCGGTCGAAACCTTCGCTGAAGAACGGCAGGCGCGCCTCCAGCCCTTCGTGGCAGGCGCGGGTACCCTCGCGCAAGGCAAGCAACAGCGGGCTGACGGTAGCGGACATGGCGCAGGCTCTGAACAGGACGCCACCGATACTGCCAGATCCCATGGCGCAATCACCACTGCCGATTTTCCGCACCTGGCATTTGATCTGTGGAATCATTGCGCCGCCTCTGGAGTGGGGCTTTCACGGCTAAGACAGGAATGCAGCACGATGCGCGCAACAACAAGGAATTGGCTGGCCCTGGGGCTGGCGTTGCTACCGGGCCTGGTCGGCGCGGCGGAGCCAGAGCCGGTACCGGTGTACCGGGAGATCAAGGACTGGGTGGTGGGCTGCGACAACACGCGTTTCTGCACCGCGGTGCTGGCCGATCATCCGGAGAAGATGCGGGTGGGCATGCTGGTGCAGCGCGAGGCGGGCGCCTGGGGCAACCTGCACCTGACCCTGGTGGGTAGCACCGATTGGTCGGGCGAACCCCTGCTCGACGGCCAACTGCTGGTCGCCCCCTGGCGCATGACCCGCGGCGCCGAGACCACCCTGGAACTGGAGGGCGCCGATGCCTACGCCGTGTTGCAGCAATTGCGTAACGGCCAGCGCCTGGTGGACGACACCCGGCCAGGGGAGCGCGTGAGTTCGCTGCAGGGCCTGAGCGCCGTCTTGCTGCTGATGGATGCGGTGCAGGGCCGGGTCGGTCACTACAGCGCGCTGATGCGACCCGGTGACAGCGTCGCCGACACCCAGCTGCCCATCCCGGCCAAGCCCAAGGGGCCGGCCTTTGTGGCACCCACGCCGCTTAGCGAGCAGGAACTGGCGGGCATCAACCCGGTAGTGATGGCCAAGGCGGCCGCCGAAGACCAGTTGAAGAACGAATACGATGTCGCTCCCAAGCTTGAGCTGCATGCCCTGGACGGCCAGCACGCCCTGGCGTTGCTCAGCTACAACTGCAACGACTTCCATTGCCTCTACGCGTTGTACAAGGTGTCGCGTAAGGCGCCTTACACCCTTGGGCCGCTTGAGTTCGAGGCACCGTCCAGCCCGGTGCTGATCAGCCGGATGCGCGATGCCATCGAGTTCTACCCCAAAAAAGGCGAGCTCCACAGCTATGCCAAGGACGACTATCCCGGCAGTTGTGGGGTCGAGGAAAGCTGGCGCTACGACGGCATGCGCATGCGCCTGGTCAGGTTGGCGCGGATGGACCGGTGTGCCGAAGTGGGCACTGACAGTTGGCCGGTACTATGGCGCAGCGAAGGCTGAAAGCGTGAAAGGGACGTCCGGGGCAACACCATGCAATGTATGAAACACTACCGTGCGGCACTGCTTCTGGCGCTCATGGCGCCACTGGCCGCGCAGGCTGAAAGCGCCCCCAGATCTGTGCATCAAGCTGATATTGCCGGGGCCGCTCTGCGGCCCTTTCCGACCGGTCCGACGCCTCGGCAAGGCCGCTCAGAAGGGCGCGAGGTGTGGTTCAGAACGCCAGCTTGTAGCCGATCAGCAGCAGCATGGTCGCCAGGCAAGGCCGCAGCACGCGGTCAGAGATGCGCCCGGTCAGGTGGCTGCCCAGGTAGATCCCCGGCAGCGAACCCAGAAGCAGGTAGCCCAGCAGTGACCAGTCCATGTTGCCCATGCCGGCATGACCGAGGCCAGCCACCAGGGTCAATGGCACGGCGTGGGCGATCTCGGTGCCGACCAGACGGCGGGTGACCAGGAACGGGTACAGCAGGAACAGCGCCACGGTCCCCAGCGCGCCGGCACCGATGGAGGTGAGGGTGACCATTACCCCCAGCACCACACCGGTGATCACGGTGAGGATGTTCAGGGTGCGGTCGCTGAGGTGGTAGTGATCGCCGGCATGCTTGCTGGCGAACGCCTGCAGGCGCGATTTGAACAGGATCGCCAGGGCGGTGAGGATCAGCACCACCGCCAGGCCTTGCTTGATGATGGCGTTCAGCGCCGAGGTATCGGTGTGCAGGGTACTGAGGAACCACAGGGTGAGGGCGGCGGCGGGCACGCTGCCCAGGCTCAGCCAGCCGGTGATCTTCCAGTCGATGTTCTTGTTGCGGCCATGCACCCAGACGCCACTGGCCTTGGTGATGGCGGCATAGAGCAGGTCGGTGCCCACGGCGGTGGCCGGGTTGATGCCGAACCACAGCAGGATCGGGGTCATCAGCGAACCGCCGCCGACGCCGGTCATGCCGACGATGAAGCCCACAACCAGGCCCGCAATGGTGAAACCGAAAGAACCTACATCCATACGCTACTCGACTGCCCAGCTTGCCCGTGATCGGATGCTGCCAGCATATAGATTTTTTTATAGCCAAATAGACTTGTTCG
Organism: Pseudomonas mosselii; assembly: GCF_019823065.1. Classification (NCBI taxonomy): domain Bacteria; kingdom Pseudomonadati; phylum Pseudomonadota; class Gammaproteobacteria; order Pseudomonadales; family Pseudomonadaceae; genus Pseudomonas; species Pseudomonas mosselii. Next base: position 4,091,513 of record NZ_CP081966.1, on the reverse strand, counting down.
TTATTAGGTTATAACCGCTGGCCTGTTCAAGATGTGCGACGGGCGTGCTGCAATCTCGATGAGTTCGCGCGCTGTCCGGCGGCACGTTCCAACCAACCCTGAAAGGAGTGTTCCATGAGCAATGACATCCAGCGTTTTCCCAGCAGCCTGCCGTTTCCATTTTCACGTGCGGTGAAGGCTGGAGGGTTCCTGTTCCTCTCCGGGCAGGTTCCGATGAATGCGGCCGGCGAGGTGGTCAAGGGCGATATTCAGGAACAGACCCGCGCGGCCTGCGAGCGGATCGGCGAGAGCCTGGCGGCCTGCGGGGCGCGCTTCGACCAGGTGGTGAAGTGCACCGTATGGCTGTCGGACATGAGTCATTTCGCGGGTTTCAACGAGGTGTACAAGACGTTCTTCGGCGCGGCGTTGCCGGTGCGCTCCACGGTGGCCTCGGCGTTGGCCCTGGGCGTGGATGTGGAGATCGAGGTGCAGGCCTTCGTCGGGCAGGAATGACAGCGGCACCGTCCTAGGCGGTCAGGACGATGGGCTGATGCGGCGGGGCAGGGGAGATTGAGGTGGCCTGAGCGGCCGGCTCGCCGACAAGCCGGCTCCTGCAGTAGGAGCCGGCTTGTCGGCGAAGAGCACGCCTTAGATACGGAAGCTGCCGACCAGTTGCTTCAGGCGTCCGGCCTGCTGGCTCAGGGCGTCGCAGTGGCGCAGGGTTTCGTTGAGGTTCTCCACCCCTTGCTGGTTCAGCGCGTTGATCTGGGTGATGTCCAGGTTCAGGCTCTCGACCACGGCGGTCTGCTCTTCGGTGGCGGTGGCCACCGACTGGTTCATGCCGTCGATCTCGCCGATGCGCTGGGTGACGCTGGCCAGGCGCTCACCGGCCTCGTTGGCCACCTGCACGGTCTCTTCGCTGGAGACCTGACTGGTGTTCATGGTGTGCACCGCCTCGCGCGAGCCGACCTGCAGGCTGGTGATCATGCGGTGGATCTCTTCGGCCGACTCCTGGGTGCGGTGGGCCAGGTTGCGCACTTCGTCGGCGACCACGGCGAAGCCTCGGCCGGCCTCACCGGCACGGGCGGCCTCGATGGCGGCGTTGAGCGCCAGCAGGTTGGTCTGCTGGGAGATGCCCTTGATCACGTCGAGGATCTTGCCGATCTCGTCGGTGCTGGCGTTGAGGGTCTCGATCTGCTCGCAGGACTCGCTGATGCGCTCGGACAGGGCGGTCATGGCGCTGATGGCCTCTTCGACCACCTGGCGGCCACCGTTGGCCTGTTCGCTGGCGCCACTGGCGTGTTGCGAGGCATCGGCGGCGTTGCGGGCGATTTCCTGGGTGGCGGCGCCCAGTTCGTTGATGGCGGCAGCGACGCTGTTGGTGCGCATGCTCTGCTCTTCGGAGCCGGTGAGCGAGGCGTTGGAGGCGACCACGACCTTTTCCGACAGGTCATGCACCAGGCGGGTGGCCGAGGACACTTCGCTGATCGAGGCGTGGATACGCTCGACGAAACGGTTGAACGAGATGGCCAGCTCGCCGAACTCGTCCTTCTGCTCGACAGTCAGGCGGCGGGTCAGATCGCCTTCGCCTTCGGCGATGTCCTGCATGGCGCGGCCCATGGTGGTCAGCGGGCGCATCAGCACCGGGATCAGCAGGCCGAGCAGGCCTGCGATGACCGCCACGGCGATGAGCATGGCGATGATGGCCGAGGTGCGGAACTGGCTCAGCGGGGCGTAGGCTTTTTCCTTGTCGATGGACAGGCCGATGTACCACTGCGCCGACGGCAGGCCGTCGACCGGGGCGAAGGAGATGATGCGCTCCTTGCCGTCGAGGCTCACTTCCTGGATGCCGGTTTCCACGCGCAGCGGCGAGCCCGGGTAGATGTCCTTGAGGTTCTTCATCACCCGGTCCTTGTCCGGGCTGACGATCACCTGGCCATTGCGGTCGACCAGGAAGGCGTGGCCGATGCCGCCGAAGTCGACGGCGTTGATGATGTCGACCAGGGTGTTTAGGCTCAGGTCACCGCCGACCACACCGATCAGCTCGCCGCTACCCTTGGCCTTGACCGGCATGGCGATGGTCACCACCAGGCCACCTACCGCCGCCATGTAGGGCGGGGTCAGCATGGTCTGGTTGGCGGCCACGGCCTGGGTGTACCAGGGGCGCTGACGCGGGTCGTAGCCATCGGGCATCTTGGCGTCGGGGCGCTGGGTGAACAGGCCGGTGTTCTGGCCGAAATAGGTGAACTGGAAGTTGCTGGTGTACGACGGCTGGTCGACCAGGCCCGGCACGTTGCTGCCGGCACCCTGCTGGGCGATGTCCTGGGCCAGGTTCTCCAGTACCAGAATGCGGCCGCTCATCCAGTTCTGCACGCTGCTGGCGGTCTGCGCGCCGGCCTGGCGCACCGAGGACTCGATGTTCTGGCGGATGGTGTTGCGTTGCAGGTAGTCGTTGTAGAGGGTGAACAGCGCGAAGGCCAGTACGACGACGGCGCAGGCACTGAGCAGGATCTTGTGGCGGAATTTCAGGTTCATGTTTCGAGACCTTGAGCCAGTGAAAGGAGGGCGCCGCGTGCTTGTGGCACGGATGGCGGAGCCTGTTGCAACGCTATCGGCCGAGTCTGAAAAATGTTGAAAGACTAAATGTCGCAATGCTTGGCGCAATTGCCCTAACAGGGTGACAAATCATTTCGAAGCCAACAGGCTCACCAACATCCTGGCCGCCTGGCCGAGGGGTTGCTGCTTGAGCCAGAAGGCATTCACCGGCAGTTGCAGTTCGTTGCGGGTGTTGTGGAATTCCAGGCGCACCAGGCGCCCGGCGTCGATCAGCGGCGCGACCCGTGACAGGGGCAAATCGCCCCAGCCCAGCCCCGCCTCGACCATCTGCACGGCAAGGTCCAGGCTGTCGGTGCGCCAATGCGAGGTGCCGATCAGCGAGCGCGGGTCGGACAGTGGCAGGTCGCGGCTGCGTACCAGGATCTGTCGCAGGTTTACCAAGTCTTCAAGGTGACGGATGCGCCCTTCGCGCAGGGCGGGGTGCTGCGGCGACAGCGTGGCCACCAGCGATTCGATGGCGATGTGCTGGAAGCTGCGCCGCGGATCCACCTGCAATCCGGCGAAGGCCAGGCACAGACCGGCGCGGCCACTGTCGAGCAACTGCAGGGCCTCTTCCTGGGGCGCGGCGAGCAGTTCGATGTCCAGCAGCGGATAGCGCTCGCCAAGGCGAGTAATGGCTTCGAGCAACGGGCGCTGGTCGATGTCCGGGACCACGGCGATGGCCAGGCTGCTTTCGAGCCCACGCGACAGCTCCAGCGCGTGCACTTCCAGCAGCCCGAGCTGTTCGGCAATCAGCCGGGCGTGGGGTTCTAGGGCCTGGGCCTGCGCGGTCGGGCGCGCCTCGCGCGAGCCGCGTTCGAACAACGGGTAACCAAGCTCCGCCTCGAGGTTGCCGATAGCCATGCTCACCGCCGAAGGCACGCGGCCGAGGGCCCGCGCGGCGGCGGAAAACGAGCCGCGGTCGAGCACGGCAAGGAACAGCAGGATGGTATCGCTGGAAAAGTTCATGGCAGTCTCCTTTCAGCAAATCTGAAGGCTACTTACTTTTCCTGTCAAATTTATTGATTCATTCTGCGCGCCTTCGTCATACCCGCAGCAAGGTAACTTCGTGCAAGGACCCAAACGCAAACTGGTCTACGTGACCTTCTATGAACTGATCGGCCTGTGCATGTCGACCCTGGGCCTGGCCTACCTGTCCGACACCCAGGCTTCGCACACCGGGCCCCTGGCGGTGATGATCACCACCATCGCCATGCTCTGGAACCTCATCTACAACACCTTGTTCGAGCGCTGGGAGAGCCGCCAGGCCAAGCGCGGCCGCAGCCTGGGCCGACGGGTGGCGCATGCCATCGGCTTCCAGCTGACCCTGGTGGTGTACTTGATCCCGCTGATCGCCTGGTGGCTGGACATGACGCTGCTGGAGGCGTTGTTGGTGGACCTGGCGTTCATCATCCTGGTGCCGTGCTACACGTTCCTCTATAACTGGGCGTTCGACCGGATTTTCGGCTTGCCGACCTCAGCAATGGCGACGGCCTGAGCCTTTTGCAGGCGCGCGTTGACTTCGCTTCAGGGGGATCGGTAGCCGAGCAAACTGTCCTCCACCTGCCCCGACAGGTAGTACACCCCGGCCATGGCCCCGCTCTGGCGGTTCTCCATCAGCTCCTGCCATTCCTGGTTCAGCGCCACATTGAGGATCACCCGCAGTTGCTCGACCATCTGCGGCTGTTCGCGGTCATGGGTGATGATGCCGTAGCCGGTTGCCGCCACCGAGATCAACGCCCCCGCCGCCTTGCCCACCGCCGCCGCGATCGCGCTGGCGGCGCCGCGCGGGGCCAGGGTGGCGCCGAGTTTTTCGCTGGCCTGGGTGGCCACCGACGACAGCCCTGCCTCGGTCTGCCCGGGGGCCTTGGCGGCCTGCTGGTGCAGGTGCTGGCGCAGGGATTGCCAGGCCGGTTGCTGGTCCAGCGACTTGGCCCGCAGCAGTTGATAGAGCGACGCGTTGCGTGCGTCCGGCGGCCCCAGGGCGATGATCGGGATGCGGTTCAGGCGTTGGCTGAACTGCTCGGGCGGCGCGTTGTAGCGCTGGATGATCGCCGGCAGCTGCTGGCCGAGCAGTTGCAGGTACAGCTCGCTGGCGCGGTCGCGGATGCCCTCGGGGTTGATCTGCTCGGCCACCGGGTCGATCACCCGTTCGCGGTATTGCGCTTGTAGGTACAGGCCCAGGCGCTTCTCTGGCGGCTCGTTGCCGTTGCCGCTGTTCATCGTGTACCAGGCCACCTTGAGCGTGAGCCATTGCTGGGTCCAGTAGCCGGTGAACCAGGGGATGAAATCGTTCTCGGTACGCTGCTGTACCTGCTCCTTCCACACACGCATGGAGCGCCGGGCGTAGTCGTTGGCCGAGTCCGCTGCGGCGACCGAAGCTTCGATGATGTCCTGGTCGATGCGTTGCCAGGCGGCGGGGGGCAGATTCTGCGGGGGTGGCGGGGCCGGGGGACGTTTGCCGGCGCAGCCGGCGAGGGCCAGCAGGAGGCAGAGCGCAAACATCACGAGGATTGATTTCACGCGGATTGCCCCCTTGGCGAGAGGCTGGGTGATTACCCGAAGTATAGGTTTGTCTTGGCCAAGCCCGCTTCCACAGGGACCGCCACGCAGTACCTGTGGGAGCGGGCTTGCACCGCGATCGGCCGCAGAGCGGCCCCCTTTGCAGGCGTGAATGACATGCTCACCCCTCCAGCTTCAAGTGCAGCAATGGGTACGGATCGCCCTGACCATCCACCTCGGAGCGGCCGACCTGGACGAACCCCTGTTTCAGGTAGAACCCCACCGCCTGCGGGTTCTGTTCATTGACGTCCACCTCACGCACGCCCAGCTCCTCGACCACGCTGGCCAGCAGCGCCTTGCCGATGCCCTGGCCGCGGCAGGCGGGGTCGACGAAGAGCATTTCCAGCTTGCCGTCATGCAACCCGGCAAACCCGCGGATATGGCCTTCCTGGTCACGCCAGGCACGCAGCTCGACAAAGCCCAGGTACTGCTCGCGCACCAGCGGACGCAGGCGCTCGATGTAGCCGTCGGGAAGAAAGTCATGGGTCGCCCGTACCGCGGCTTCCCACAGATCGGTCAGCCGATCGAAGTGTTCCGCGCCCGCTGTCGCGATAGTGTGCTGCATGTTGGCCTCCGGGGCACTGTGATGATTCGACGGGTATGGTACGGCGTGCCCTGGTGCTGCGCTATGCTCGACGTTTCATCCCGCGTCCTGGAACATCGCATGTCCGCTGAACCGATCCCCCGGGCCGAGGCCCTGTTGCTGGTGGACGTGCAATGCGCGTTCATGGAAGGGGCCGACGCCGTCCCCGGTCACCTCGCCCTGCAGGCGAGCATCGCCCGCCTGCTGGCGCGGGCGCGGCAGGCCGGCGTGCCGGTGATCTTCCTGCAGAACGACGGCGCGCCCGACACCCCGGACGCCCCGCACACAGCCGGCTGGCAGTTGTATTTTTCGGCGGGTCGTGGCGAGTACGTGCTGTTCAAGACCGAGGACGATGGTTTCGTCGAGACTGGCCTGCAGGCCTTGCTGCACGAATTGGGTGTCCAGTGCCTGGCCCTGTGCGGCCTGCTCTCGGAAATGTGCCTGGCCGCCACCGCCCGCGCCGCGCTGCAACGGGGCTTCGAAGTGTTGCTGGCGCACGATGCCCACGCCACGTACGACGTGCCGCCCGGCCCGGGCGGTTCACCCGGCGTGTCCGCCGCCTTGGCGGCGCGGGCGGCGGAATGGTCGTTGGGTGATGAAGTGGTGGTCCTGCCGGATGTCGAGGCGGTGGCGTTCGCCCGATTCAGTCAGTCGGATCCAGATCGAGTTTGGCCTCAAGGCGGTCCAGATGATCATGCATCAGCGCCAGCGCAGCCTCGCCGTCGCCGCTTTCCACCGCATCGATGATCGCCGCATGCTCCTGCCACGCGCAGTGCTCGCAGCATGGTGACTCATAGCGGGCGATGATCAGCGAGGTCATCGGCACCAGGCCGTTGAGGAAGCGCGCCAGTGGTGCGTTGGCGGCCATCTGCGCCAGTTTCATGTGGAACTCGCCGCCGAGGCGGATCGCCGTGCAGCGTTCGCCGCGCTCATGGTGCTGGCGCTCGCGCTCGACCAGCTGGCGCAGTTGGCGGATCTGCGCCGGTCGGGCGCGCTGGGTGGCCAGGCCGATCAAGGTGGTCTCGGCCAGGCGCCGGGCGCTGAGTACCTGGCGCGCCTGCTCGGGGTCGGGCGCGGCCAGGTGCGCGGTATGGCTGGGGCGCTGCACCACCACCTGCTGGTCGGACAGGCGCCCGAGCACCCGGCGGATCACCGTGCGGCTGACACCGAAGGCATTGCCCAGCGCCTGCTCGGGCAGGGCGCTGCCGGGCGGCAGGCGCTGTTCTAGGATGGCGTCGAACAGCCGTGGATAGATCTGCTCCGCCGACAGGCGGGTCTCGCCGGCACCGAGCAGGGCAGGCAGGCGGGGGGCGGCTGGGGCGCAGGCGGTCATGGTCGCTCTCCTTCTTTGTTCAGGTGCCTGGTTGGTCGTCCGGGATGTTCAGGGCAATGCCCATGCGCTGCCCCTCGGCGAGGATGTGCTGGCGCATTTGCTGGCTGGCCTTGGCGCTGTTGCGTTCGCGGATGGCGCGCACCACCGCTTCGTTCTCGCTCAGGCGCGCGGCCAGGTGCTCGGGCGAGTTGCGCAGCATGGCGGCGCTCTGCTTGAGGGCATTGCCGGTCTGCTGCACCACGCTCTGGAAGATCGGGTTGGTGGTCAGGGCGAACAGCGCCTCGTGGAAGGTGATGTAGGCGTTGATCCCCGCCTCGCTGTCACCGGCCTCGAGGGCTTCGCGCATGTCCATCAGGGTCAGGCGCAGCTGGCCGATGTCCTGGCTGCCGGCCGATTGCGCCACCAGCCCGGCGATGAAGGGTTCAAGGGTGTAGCGCAGCTCGAGCACGTCGGCCAGGCTGGCCTCGGCGACGGTGTCCGCCTCCTGCGCCTGGGTGACGTCGGCATCCAGCACCAGCACGCCCTTGCCGGGCATCGAGCGCACCAGGCCCAGGGTTTCCAGGACAATCACCGCCTCGCGCAGGCTTGGCCGGCTGATCCCCAGTTGTTCGGCCAGCTCGCGCTGGCCGGGCAGCATGTCGCCGCTGCGCCACTGGCCACGGGCCAGGGCCTGGCGGAGTTTCTCCACCACTGAATTGACTACGGTCGAAGAGCTGATCACGGTTCGCTCCTTGGTTGACGCGGCATCTTTGCGCTTGGCCGGCCGGCGCTGGGCGCCGGCGGCCTTGGGCTTAGAATTCCTGTTGATGGGGTTGGCCCTGCTTGCGGGTGATCGGGGCGAAGCCAGGCTTGTTGGCCAGCACGTTGTGGGCGCGTTCCAGGTCGATGTCTTTCTCCCAGCGGGCGATGGCCACGGTGGCGACGCAGTTGCCGATCAGGTTGGTCAGCGCCCGGCCGATGCCCATGAACCAGTCCACGGCCAGTACCAGCACCAGGCCCACCACCGGAATCGCCGGTACCGCGGTCAGGGTGGCGGCAAGGATCACCAGGGCCGAGCCTGGGATGCCGTGGGCACCTTTGGAAGTCACCAGCGACACCAGAAGAATGGTCAACAGGTCGGTCATCGCCAGCGGCGTGCCGGTGGCATTGGCGATGAACACGATGGCCAGGGTCAGGTAGATGGAGAAGCCATCGAGGTTGAACGAGTAGCCGGTGGGGATCACCAGGCCGACGGTGGAGCTGCCGATGCCGAGGTGTTCGAGCTTGCGCATCACTTGGGGCAGCACGGCGTCGGAGGAGGCGGTGCCGAGGACAATGGACAGCTCCTCGCGCAGGTACTTGATGAACGGCAGCAGTTTCAGGCCCGACAGGCGCATCACCGTGCCGAGGACAATCAGCACGAAACCGGCGCAGGTCAGGTAGAACAGCGCCACCAGACCGCCCAGGTGCTGCAGCGAGCTCAGGCCGTACTTGCTGGTGGTGAAGGCGATGGCGCCGAACACGCCGATCGGCGCCAGGCGCACGATCATGCCCATGATGCGGAAGATCACGTGGCTGAGCTCGTTGATCAGCCGCGAAATGCCTGAGGCCGACTCGCCCACCAGGTTCAGCGCGCTGCCAAACAGCACCGAGAACAGCAGCACCTGGAGGATGTTGTTGTCGGCGAAGGCGCCCACCACCGAGGTGGGGATCAGGTCCATGAGGAAGGAGGTGGTGTTGTGGATGTGCGCGCCGCGCTCGGCCAGGGCGCCAGCGTCGGCGCTGGACAGCTGGTCGAGGTGGATGTTGGCGCCGCTGCCGATGCCGGTGGAGAAGGCGAACACCAGGCCGATCACCAGGGCCAGGGTGGTCAGCACTTCGAAGTAGATCACCGATTTCAGGCCGATGCGCCCGACCTTCTTCAGGTCGCCGGCGCCGGAAATGCCGCTGACCACCACGCAGAACACGATCAGGCCGATGAGCATCTTGATCAGCTTGATGAAGCCGTCGCCCAGGGGTTTGAGTTGCAGGGACAGGTCGGGGAAGCTCAGGCCGCAGACAATGCCGAGGGCAAGGCCGAGCACAACCTGGAGGAAGATCGAACGCGAACACCATTTGAGCATGGGAGGAGTCTCTGGTCGGTGTCCTTGCCCCCCAAGCCACACGGAGCGAAAGAGCGCAGGACTTAATTATTGTGGTCTTACCGGTTTGTTCACTGCCGAGCCATAAAACTCCGAAATTTCCTACAATGCAAGCGATTTTGGCCTTACCGGTCTTACCAGTTGAGGTGCACTGACGCGGCTTCTGCTCTAGCGTGGTGCCGGGGGAGATTTCATGGCTTTGCCAGCACCTGATCGACGGCGGCGATCAGCTTGCCGAGGTCCTTGGGGGGGGCGTTATGGATCACGCCGAAGAGGTAGGCGCGTTGTTCTTCTTCGTCTTCGGGGTCGCTGAAGAATACTTTTGGCTTGACCCCCAGGGCATCAGCGAAGCCCACCAACGACTCGACGCTGGGGGTATAGGTGCCGGTCTCGAAGCGGCTGATGGTCTTGGGGTCGAAGCCGGTTCGCTCGCCCAGTTGCGCCTGAGTGAGGCCCGCCAGTTTGCGGTAGCGGCGCAGGGCTGGACCTAGACCTGTTCTCGTCATCGCTCAATTCCCATTTAGAATCAAGCACTTAACGATATATGTCGATATGGCGCAACGCCATGATTCGTCACCTTTATTTGCAAAATGTGATGGAATTCGTAGAATTCGCCGCTTTGATTGATCAGTCATTCAAGTCGTCGTCCAAGGCGATCCGGCCATTTGCCGGCCCGTGTGCAAGCGTTGTCGGACATTGGAACTGATCCAGGATGACCGGTTCCGGCGCACCTGGCCTCCTGTCAGGCCATGCGTCGGCCCGTATATGAATGGAGTCTCATCGTGCGTCAGAACCTGCCGGTCAATCCGGTCGAGCAAAGCTTCCCCGAGCACCAGCGGCTGATTTCGGCAACCGATACGGCCAGCCTGATCACCTACTGCAACGCCGAGTTCGCCGCCATCAGCGGCTACAGTCAGGAGGAGCTGATCGGCAGCCCGCACAACCTGGTGCGTCACCCGGACATGCCCGAGGCGGTGTTCGAGCTGATGTGGCAGTACCTCAAGGCCGGTCGCAGCTGGATGGGTATCGTCAAGAACCGCTGCAGCAACGGCAACTTCTATTGGGTCAACGCCTACGTTACGCCGATGCTCGACAACGGCCAGGTGGTCGGCTACGAGTCGGTGCGCGTGCGTCCGACCCGCGAGCAGGTGGCCCGTGCCGAAGCCCTGTACGCCCGGCTGCGTGAGGGCCAGGCGGCGCTATCGCCGACCCGGCGCCTGGCCCTGCTGGGGCGGGCCATGGCGTTGCCGCTGCTGGCGGGGGCCGTCGCCATTGGCGCCGGCCAGGTATTGCCGGACCTGCCCGCCCAAGGTCTGACCCTGGCGCTGTTCGCCGGCGTCGGCCTGTGGGCGCAAAGCCGCATGGGGCGCCACTTGCGGCGCATCGTCCAGGTTGCGGACAACACCTTCAGCGACCCGGTTGCGGCCTTGACCTATAGCGACCTGCCTGGTGCCGCCGGGCAGCTGGAGCTGATCCTGGTCAGCGAGGAGGCGCGCTTGAAGACCGCGCTCACCCGCCTGAGCGACCTCGCGGTGCAGATGGCCGGCGCCGCCCAGGATGCCGGACGGTTGTCGCGCAGTACCGAGTCGGCGCTGCTCGAACAGCGTGCCGAGACTGACCTCACCGCCACCGCCATGACCGAGATGGCCGCTTCCATTGGCGAGGTCGCCGGCCACGTGCAACTGACCGCCGAGCAGGCGCATACCGCGCACCTGCTGGCCGGTCAGGGCAGTCAGGTGGCTGACGCCACCGGCGCGGCGATCCAGAGCCTGGCCGGCACGGTCGGGCAGATCAACCAGGCGGTCAACGACCTGGCCGGTCAGACCGGTGCAATTGCCGAGGCAGCCGGAATGATCCGCGCCATCGCCGAGCAGACCAACCTGCTGGCGCTCAACGCCGCCATCGAGGCGGCGCGCGCCGGCGAGCAGGGGCGTGGCTTCGCGGTGGTCGCTGACGAGGTCCGCGCCCTGGCCGACAAGACCCGTCAGTCGACCCTGCATATCCAGTCGATCATCGACAGCCTGCGCGGCGGTGCCGAGCAGGCGGTAAGCATCGCCAGCCAGGGCCTGGAGGGCGCGCAGCAGGGGGTGGCCCAGGTTGCCTTGACCCAGGAGGCGCTGCAGGGCATCCAGCACGCGGTGCAGCGTATCAGCGACATGAGCCAGCAGATGGCCGCGGCCTCGCAGGAGCAGTCCAGCGTGGCCGAGGATGTCTCGCGGCAGATCAACGGTGTGGCCGGCACGGTGCAGCAGAGCGCCCGCCGCGCCAATGCCGCAGCCGTGCGCGGCGCAGAACTGGAGCAAGTGTGCGCCGGGCTGCGCGCCCTGGTGGAGCGCTTCAACCGCTAGGTTGCGAGGGTTATGGACGACAACTACCGCGCGGCCGTCGATGCGGCCGCGATCTTTTCCGAGACCGACCTGCGCGGTTGCATCACCTACGTCAACCAGCAGTTCTGCAGCATCTCCGGCTACAGTCGCGAGGAACTGCTGGGAGCCAACCACCGCATCCTCAATTCCGGGCTGCACGAGCCGACTTTCTTCCTCGAAATGTGGCGCGCCCTGGCCGCCGGCCGGGTGTGGAAAGGCGAGATCTGCAACCGAGCCAAGGACGGTTCGCTGTACTGGGTGGACAGCACCATGGTGCCGCTGATCGACCCGCACACCGGCCGGGTGCGCAAATACGTGTCGATCCGCTTCGACGTCACCGAGAAGCGCCAGTTGCTGCACACCCTGCAGTGGCGGGTGGGGCATGACGTGCTGACCGGCCTGCCGAACCGCGCCTACCTGTCCGACCTGCTCAACCAGGCCTTGGCGTTCTCCCGGCGGGAAAGTATTCCGTTGGCGGTATGCATGCTCGACCTCGATGGCTTCAAGGCGGTCAACGACGGCTACGGCCATGCCACCGGCGACCTGCTGTTGGTGGAGGTCGCCCAACGCCTGCAGGACATCCTGCGTGGCGGTGATGCGGTGGCGCGGCTGTCGGGTGACGAGTTCGTGCTGATCTTGCGCCATATCGAAGGCCCGCAGCAGTTGCATGCCGCGTTGCAGCGTATCCTCCAGGCGCTAGCTGCGCCCTATGTGGTGCGCGAGCAGTCGCTGAGCCTGAGCGCGAGCATCGGCGTGACCCTGTTCCCGCAGGATGACGAGGATGCCGACACCCTGGTGCGCCACGCCGACCAGGCCATGTACGTGGCCAAGCAGCGCGGACGCAACCGCTACCACCTGTTCGACGTGTCCCAGGAGCTCGAGCTCAAGGCCACCCACCAGACCGTGGCGCGGGTGCGCCAGGCCCTGCGCCAGGGCGAACTGTGCCTGCACTACCAGCCCAAGGTGAACATGCGCAGCGGTCAGGTGATCGGCTTCGAGGCCTTGCTGCGTTGGATGCATCCATCCAAGGGGCCGGTGCCGCCGGGGGAGTTCCTGCCCTTCGTGGAGCAGACCGACCTGATCGTCGAGCTGGGCGAGTGGGTCATCGACCAGGCCTTGACCCAGTTGCAGCAGTGGCAACTGTCCGGGCGCGATTGGTCACTGAGCGTCAACATCGCCGCCCGCCAGCTGCAGCGCGGCGACTTTGCCCAGCGCCTTGAGCGCCTGCTGGCGCGTCATCCCGGGGTGTCGCCCGGGCGCCTGGACCTGGAGATCGTCGAATCGGTGGCGATCGACAACCTGCCGCGGGTCGGCCGTTGCCTGGATGCCTGTCGAGCCCTGGGCGTGCGTTTTTCGCTGGACGACTTCGGTACTGGCTATTCCTCGCTGAGCTACCTCAAGCGTCTGCCGGCGCAGACCATCAAGATCGACAAGTCCTTTGTGCGCGACATCCTTCATGACCATGACGACCTGACTCTTACTGGCGCGGTGATCGGCCTGGCGCGGGCGTTCGGGCGCGAAGTGATCGCCGAGGGCGTGGAGACTGTCGAGCACGGAAGGGTGCTGATGGGGCTGGGCTGCGAACTGGCCCAGGGTTATGGCATTGCCCGGCCGATGCCGGTGGAGGCGGTGGCGCAGTGGGTGGCGGGCTACCGGCAGCCACAGGCGTGGCGCTGAGCTTGCTCCCTGCAGGAACGGACTAACCCATTCCTGCAGGGGCCGTGCCTGTTCACGCCTGCGGCGCCGTGCTCTTCACCGCCGCCAGCTCCGGATGGGCCACGAGCTTGTCGATATGCAGCTCGTCGTTGTTCATCCAGGTCTCGGTCAGCACCCGGTAGTGCTCCATGTCGCGGCAGCGCATACGCAGGCTGTAGTCGAAGTGCCCGCTGATCAGCTGGCACTCGTAGACCTGCGGGCAGGCGCGCACGGTGGCTTCGAAGGCACGTTGCGCCGAGCGCCCGCTCTGGTTGGACAAGGCCACCAGCACCAGCAACGACAACCCGGGGGAGACCTGCTGCAGGTCGATGATTGCCCCGTAACCGCGGATCACCCCGCGCCGCTCCAGCTTGCGCACCCGTTCCAGGCAGGGCCTGGGGGTCAGGTGAACGAGGGTGGAGAGCTTCTCGTAGGTGATCCTTCCTTGGTGTCGCAGCACGTCGATGATCGCTTCGTCGATGCGATCCAGCGGTGTAGCTGCGGGGGTGATGGCCTTGTTGTCCATAGGCGGCGTGACTTCACTTCAGACGATTGGAGAGGAACTGCCGCAGGCGCTCGCTCTGTGGCCGGTCGAGGATCTCGGCGCTGCCGCTTTCCTCGACCAGGCCCTGGTGCAGGAACAGCACCTGGCTCGACACCTGGCGGGCGAACCCCATTTCATGGGTGACCATGAGCATGGTACGTCCTTCCTCGGCGAGCGTCTGTATCACCTTGAGCACTTCGCCGACCAGCTCGGGGTCCAGCGCCGAGGTGGGCTCGTCGAACAGGATGATCTCCGGCTCCATGGCCAGCGCCCGGGCGATGGCCACGCGCTGTTGCTGGCCGCCGGAGAGAAACGCCGGGTACTGGTCGGCGGCGCGGGCCGGCAGGCCGACCTTGTCCAGGTACTTGCGCGCCCGCGCCTCGGCTTCGCCGGCGCTGATGCCCAGCACCTTGCGCGGCGCCAGGCAGATGTTCTCCAGCACCGTCAGGTGGCTCCACAGGTTGAAATGCTGGAACACCATGGCCAGGCGCGTGCGCAGGTTCTGCAACTGGGCCGCTGGCGGAGTGCCCTTGCTCAGGTCGAGGGTCTGGCCGTCGAGGGTGATGCTGCCGGCGTTGGGCTTTTCGAGGAAATTGATGCAGCGCAGGAAGGTGCTCTTGCCCGAGCCGCTGGCGCCGATCAGGCTGATCACGTCGCCCTTGCGCGCCTGCAGCGAGACGCCCTTGAGCACCTGGTGCTCGCCGTAGTGCTTGTGCAGGCCGTCGACGCTGAGCTTGAGGGTGCCGGCATGGGCACGTGCCTTGGGGGCCTGTTCGAAGGTGGTGAGTGGCAGTGCGGTAGCGGTCATGGGTTCAGCCTCGTGCAGGGTCAAGGAAGCGCATCCAGCGACGTTCGGCCACGCGGAACAGGCCGACCAGGGCGAAGGACAGCAGCATGTACAGCAGGGCGGCGACGCCGAAGGCCTGGAAGGTCAGGAAGGTCGCAGCGTTGGCGTCGCGGGCCACCTTGAGGATGTCGGCGACGGTGGCGGTGAAGGCCAGCGAGGTGGCGTGCAGCATCAGGATCAACTCGTTGCTGTAGGCTGGCAGCGAACGGCGCAGGGCCGCCGGCAGGACCAGGAACAGGTTGAGCCTCCAGCCGCGCAGACCGTAGGCCTGGGCCGCTTCCAATTCGCCGGCGGGCAGGTTGCGGATGGCCCCGGCGAAGATCTCCACGGTGTAGGCGCAGGTGTTGAGCACGAACGCCAGCAGGGTGCAGTTGAGCGCATTGCGGAAAAACTGGTCGAGCAGGGCATGCTCGCGCACCACTTGCAGGCCGTAGAGCCCGGTATAGCAGATCAGCAGCTGGATATAGAGCGGCGTGCCGCGGAACACGAAGGTGTACAGCTGCACCGGCAGGCGCAGGTAGGCGTGGCGTGAGGTGCGTGCCAGGGCCAGCGGCAGCGACAGGGCGAAGCCCAGCACCATGCTGGCCAGGAACAGCCAGAGGGTCATGGCCAGGCCCGACAGGCCGCTGCCATCGTGGTACAGGTAAGCAAGGCCGTATTCCTGAAGGAGTTCGATCATCGCGCCAGCTCCTTGATGCCGATGTTGTAGCGCCGCTCCAGGTGCTTGAGCAGGCGGTTGGACAAGGTGGTGATGACCAGGTACACCAGGCCCGCCAGGCACAGGAAGAACAACACGTCGTTGGTGCTCTTGCCGGCGTTCTGCGCGGCCTTGACCAGGTCGGCCAGGCCGATGATCGACACCAGCGCGGTGGACTTGAGCAGCACCAGCCAGTTGTTGCCCAGCCCCGGCAGGGCGAAGCGCATCAGTTGCGGGAACAGCACCAGCCGAAACCGCTGCGCCCGGCTCAGGCCGTAGGCCGTGGCGGCCTCCAGCTGGCCGGCGGGCACGCTGAGGATGGCGCCGCGAAAGTTCTCGGTGAAGTACGCGCCGTAGATGAAGCCCAGGGTGATGACCCCGGCGCCGAACGGATCGATCTCGACATAGTCCCAGCCCAGCGCCTCGGTCAGGTCGTTGAGCCAGATCTGCATGCTGTAGAAGATCAGCAGGATCAGCACCAGGTCAGGGACGCTGCGGATCAGCGTGGTGTAGAGGGTGGCCGGCAAGCGCAGCAGCCGGGACCGTGACAGCTTGGCGCTGGCGCCGATCAGGCCGAGCGCGAGGCTCAACGCCAGTGACAGCAAGGCCAGCTTGACGGTCATCCAGGTGCCTTGGGCCAGCAGCGGGCCGAAGCCTTGCAGGCCGCTTGTGAGGAAGTCGTGCATGAGAGGGGTCTCGCGGGGAGGCTATCGCGGGGCCGCCCCACTCCCACAGGGAGGGGCGGCCTGCCGGGTCACTCGTTGTAGATGTCCAGGTCGCCGACGTATTTCTTCTGGATCTCGGCGTAGGTGCCGTCGGCGTGGATCATGGCGATGCCCTTGTCGAGCAGGGCCTTGAGCTCGGGGTCGGTCTTGCGCAGGCCCATGGCAATATCCAGCGGCAAGGTCGGGTCCTTGATCGCCGGACCGCTCCTGAAGTCGGCGCCCTCGGGCTTGGAGAGGAAGTTCAACTGGGCTTCGAGCTTGTCGGTGACGGTGGCGTCGAGCCGGCCGTTGAGCAGGTCGGCGTAGTTCTGGTCCTGGCTCTGGTAGGCCTTGACCTGCGCGCCCAGCGGCGCCAGCACGGCGCGGGCGTAGGCCTCCTGCAGCGAGCCCTGGAGCACGCCGACCTGTTTGCCCTTGAGCGATTCGGCGCTGTCGCCGAAGTCGGCCGACTTGCGCACGATCACCGAGGTGGGGCTGAGGAACAGGCGGTTGCTGAAATCGATCTGTTTCAGCCGCGCCGGGGTCACGGCCATGGACGACATGATGGCGTCGAACTTGCGCGCGCGCAGGGCGGGGATCATGCCGTCGAATTCGTTGTGCACCCAGGTGCACTTGACCTGCAGCTTGGCGCAGATGGCATTGCCCAGGTCGATGTCGAAGCCTTGCAGGCTGCCATCGGCGGCGACGGATTCGAACGGTGGGTATTCGGGGAAGACACCGAAGCGGATCTCGGTCCACTCCTTGGCCTGGGTGAGGGTGGTGGCGCACAACGAGAACAGCAGCACGCCGAGGCGTTTTCGCATGGAGGGCATGGTCTTGGGTCCCTGGGTGTTGTTATTGGTAGTAGGGCGATTAGCGCGTGTAGGTCTGTCGGTGACTCATGGGTCGGGCTCAGAATGCGCGAGATAGACAGGTTTTTTGTGTCGTTTGCCTGCGCATGGGCTGCCGGATTCGGCTGTAAAGTTTCTTTCTGCAGCCGAATCGGCTGCTGCGACAAAGTTTTATGGAAGTGCGACAGCGGTTTCTGTCAGGCCGAGAGGCTGCCATGCTTGTCGCTCGCTGTTTACGCGGGCCCTGGAGCGGCCTTGCCGAGGCGTCGGACCGGTCGGAAAGGGCCGCAGAGCGGCCCCGGCAATATCGGCTGCGTAGTTCAAACCCTGGGGCCGCTGCGCAGCCCTTTCCGACCGGTCCGACGCCTCGGCAAGGCCGCTCCCACAGGGTTGCGTATAGCCGGTCAGGCGGCGCTGGCTTTGCGTTGCGCCACTTTCGGCTGCAGCAGGGCAAACAGGTCCTTCGGGTTCTCCAACTGCGGCACCAGCGCGATGTCGCGCCCGATGTCCAGCGCCCTGGCCACATCCAGCACATAGCGCAGCGCCGAGTAGTCCTCCAGGGCGAAGCCGACCGAGTCGAACAGCGTTACCTGCGCGGCGTTCTCGCGCCCGGCGGCGATCCCCTCGACCACCTGCCAGAACTCGGTGGTCGGCGAGTCCGCTGGCATCTGCTGGATCTCGCCCTCGATCCGGCTCTGCGGTTCGTACTCGACGATCACCCGCGCCCGCTCGACGATGTCGCGGTGCAGCTCGGTCTTGCCCGGGCAGTCGCCGCCCACGGCATTGAGGTGCATGCCCGGCTCGATCATCTGCGGGGTGAGGATGGTGGCGTAGGCCTTGTCGGCGGTGACCGTGGTGACGATGTCGGCGCCGCGCACCGCCTCGGCCACGCTGTCGGCGATGATCAGTTTCAGTTGCGGGAAACCGGCCAGGTTGGCCGCGAGTTTCGCCGAGGCCTTGTGGTCGATGTCGAACAGGCGGATTTCCTCGATGCCGAGCAAGGCATGGAAGGCGATGGCCTGGAACTCGCTCTGCGAGCCGTTGCCGATCAGCGCCATGCGCTTGCTGTCCGGACGCGCCAGGTAGCGGGCGGCCAGGGCCGAGGTGGCGGCGGTGCGGATGGCGGTGGTCAGGGTCATCTCGCTGAGCAGCACCGGCGCGCCGGTGTCGACATCGCCCAGGGCGCCGAAGGCCATGACCGTCAGCAGGCCGTCATGGGTGTTCTTCGGGTGGCCGTTGACGTACTTGAAGGCGTACAGGTTGGCGTCGGATACCGGCATCAGCTCGATCACCCCGTCCGCCGAGTGGTTGGCCAGGCGCGGGCATTTCTCGAAGTCATGCCAGCGCAGGTAGTCCTGGCGGATGTACTCGGCCATCTCGGCCAGGCAGGTGGGCAATCCCTTGCGGTTGACCAGGTGGGCGAGGTCGTGCACGTCGATGTAGCGGGTCATGATGATTTTCCTTGTCGAGTCAGTGGCGCGAGGGCAGGTGGACTTCGGCGAGCATGCAGCGCGCGCTGCCGCCGCCGATGCGTTCGATATGGTCGATGTTCACCACCAGTGGATGGCTGTGCCGCTCGACCTGGCGGCGCTGGGCGGCGTCGAGCGCATTCCAGGCGCTGCGAGACATCACCAGCAGGGAGCGGCCGTCACGGTCGTGGACTTCGAGCATGTTGCCGGCGAAGTTCTCCAGCTGGTCGAAGTTCAGCGCCAGCACCTGCTTGCCGGTATCGCGCAGCGAATGCTCCAGGGCACGGCGTTCATCGTGGTGGGGCAGGGCGTCGAGGCAGGCCACGGCGAGCTGGCGGCCGACGTTCATCATTACGTTGCTGTGGTAGATCGGCGCCTGGTGGCGGTCCACGGCGTGGAACAGGCACAGGCGATAGTCCAGGCGCTCGGCGAACTGGCGCAGGGCGTGTTCGTGGGTGCGCCCGGAGTGACAGGCGTAGCTGATGCGGTGTTCGCGGTCCAGGACCATGCTGCCGGTACCCTCGAGGAACAGATTCTGCTGTTCCAGCGGGCTCAGGTCGATGGTGCGCTGGATGGCGAAGCGCTCCCGCAGCACGCCCAGCACGCCCTTGCTGCGCTCCAGGCGGCGGTTCTCGCCCTCCATCGGGTACAGCACCAGGCTACCGTCGGCGTGGCTGCTCCACCAGTTGTTGGGGAAGATCGAGTCGGGGGTGTGAGGTTCAGGGGTGTCCTGCACCACCAGCACATCGACGCCATGCTGGCGCAGGGTGTCGACGTAGCCGTCGAATTCTTCCAGGGCCTTTTCGCTGGCGGCCTGAGGGTCCGACGGCGCCTGCTGGAAGCGGTTGTTGGCGGCGGTGTCGGGGTTGAAGGCGAACCGCGCCGGGCGAATCATGAGGACGGTATTTGTTGTTTGCATTGGGCACGCATCCACGGGTGGGCTGTGTGACCATTGTCAGGGGGATCGCGAGGCAATCCCGGCTGAAGCGTGAGAGGTGGGCAGCCGGTCCAGCTGAAATGGATGGGTTGCCAGCCGAATCGGCTGCGGCTCCGTGGAGACGGGCATTCAAACGAAAACGGCGCCTCGAGAGGCGCCGTTGCGTCATTGCCGGAACAACCTACTTGTGCAGCTCTTCAGCCGCATACAGGGTGTTCTCCAGCAGGCAGGCGCGGGTCATCGGGCCTACGCCGCCCGGCACCGGGGTGATCCAGCCGGCGCGGGGCAGGGCGGTCTCGTAGACCACGTCGCCGACCAGCTTGCCGTCGTCCTGGCGGTTGATGCCGACGTCGATGACGATGGCGCCTTCCTTGACCCATTCACCCTTGACCAGGCCCGGCTTGCCGGCGGCGACCACCACCAGGTCGGCGCGGCCGACGTGGCCGGCCAGGTCCTTGGTGAAGCGGTGGCAGACGGTGACGGTGCAGCCGGCCAGCAGCAGCTCCATGGCCATTGGCCGGCCGACGATGTTGGATGCGCCGACGATCACCGCGTTCATGCCGTACAGGTCCTGGCCGGTGCTCTCCAGCAAGGTCATGATGCCCTTCGGCGTGCACGGGCGCAGCAGCGGGATGCGCTGGGCCAGACGGCCGATGTTGTAGGGGTGGAAACCGTCCACGTCCTTGTCCGGGCGGATGCGCTCGAGCAGCAGGGAGGCGTCCAGGTGCTCGGGCAGCGGCAGCTGCAGCAGGATACCGTCGACGGCCGGGTCATCGTTGAGGCGATCGATCAGGTCGGTCAGGGCTTGCTGCGTGGTCTCGCTGGGCAGGTCGAATGCCTGGGAGATGAAACCGACCTCTTCACAGTCCTTGCGCTTGTGCGAGACATAGACTTGGGAGGCCGGGTCGGTACCGACCAGGATCACCGCCAGGCCAGGCGTGCGCAGGCCCTGCTGGCGGCGCTCGGCGACACGTTGGGCGATCTGCTGGCGCAGGTTGGCGGCGATCGCCTTGCCATCGATTAGGTGTGCAGTCATAGACGCGTGATTAACCATCGAGAAGGGAACATATATAAGAAGCGCGCATTCTCGCACGACACGGCCCAAGGGCAAAGGCGAGTGGTCGGGCAAATCCCCTAACCCCTTCAATAATTTAAATTTTTTTGCGAAAGGTGTTGACGACCTCCAGGGTCGCCTATAAGATTCGCCGCACTTGTCGGGCACTGCCTGGCACGGGTTGGCAAAGTCGGGCAGAATAAGCGGTTCGTTTGTTCGGCTGGACTGTAAGCTTAAGCGCCCGTAGCTCAGCTGGATAGAGCATCCGCCTTCTAAGCGGATGGTCGCAGGTTCGAGTCCTGCCGGGTGCGCCATTAAGGCCTGGGCAAGTAAGCAGTACCGCAATATGGTGGGCGTAGCTCAGTTGGTAGAGCGCCGGATTGTGATTCCGGTTGTCGTGGGTTCGATTCCCATCGTCCACCCCAGATTCTGCAGGGGCGCCTCGATTGAATGATCCGGCGCCTTTGTTTTTGAGTTTCATGCGGACGTGGTGAAATTGGTAGACACACTGGATTTAGGTTCCAGCGGCGCAAGCTGTAAGAGTTCGAGTCTCTTCGTCCGCACCACGAATTAGAAAAAATCTCCCCGAATTCCTGAAAGCCGCACGGCTCAAGGGTTCGGGGATTTTTTTCGTCTATCACTTGCACGAATGATACCTTTTCACCTATAATCGCCTTCTCAGCAAAGAGAGCAAAAGGGACACTTTTGGGACACAAAGGCCCTTTTTGACCTCTTCTGATCCCCTCATCCACTGAATCCCTAACTGACCGTTCGTCGGACTTTACCGGCTGACACTGGCCCCTTTTGACCGGGGAAAATCCAGTGCGGGAGAGTGCTGCCCGCGTGAAGTCATGGGACCACATTATGGCTGCCAGTTTTTGCCTGGAGGGGGTAGCTACGCCTGATGGTTCTCTCAGATGAGACTGACTCATTGACGAGACATTCCCGCTTAGGGAGGGCCATCCAGGGCCGCGCCAGGGCACTGTGGGAGACCACATCCAGAGTCGCGGACCCACAATTGGATTCCTTAGCGATGCCCTCTGAGATGACCCTTAGAGACATCCTTAAAGACATCCTTAGAAATGATTACTTAATGATGATTACTAAGAGATTCCCTTTATGACTACCTCTATGACTCCTCTAGTTGGCCGCCTGGATGGTGAAGACCTCATCGCCACCCAAGTCCGTCTGGAAGAGGAGATGACCCAGCGCGGTGTGAGCCGTTTCCAGCGCAACGTAGAGGCCGCACGCAGAATGGGCGCTGAGGATGGCACCGAGTACGGCTCCATCATCGTCTCCGGCCGCATGAAGGCGCTCGCTGAGGCCATCAAGGCGTGGATGGATGAGTCTGAGGCCGGTGTGTCGTCCCGCTGGGGCAGCGCATACAAGCTCCTCCGTGGCTACGATGCGGATGTCCTGGCCTACCTGACCCTCAAGCACACCCTGGCTGGCATCTCGCAGCCCCGCACGCTCCAGCATGTGTCCGTCTCCATCGCTCAGTCCGTGGAAGACGAAATGCGCCTGTCCGGCATCCGCGACAAGGAGCGCAAGAAGTACGACCAACTGGTAGAGCGGGCCAACAAACGGTCCAGCCAGCGCCACAAGCACATCTACGCCACCCGTGTGGCCTCTGCGCTGGACACCTGGAGCAACTGGAGCAACAACGACCGCATCCACGTAGGGACCAAGCTCCTGGAGCTGCTGATGAACTCCGTGGGGCTGATCCACATTGCCACCAACGGCGAAGGCACGGAGAAGGCTCTGAAGTACGTGAAGCCGCTGGAGTCCACCCTGGAGTGGATCGCCCGCAAGAACAACGTCACGGCCATGCTGCGCCCCGTGTATGAGCCAATGGTTGTCCCGCCACGCAACTGGACCTCACCGACCGATGGGGGCTACCTGTCGTCCAGCCTCAAGCCGCTGCGCATGGTGAAGACCCGCAACCGGGCGTACCTGGAAGAGCTGGGCAATGTCGATATGCCGATGGTCTACACCGCGCTCAACGCCATCCAGGCGACCGCGTGGCAGATCAACACGCCAATCCTGAACATCATGACCACGCTGTGGGAGCAGGGCGCCACCTGGTGCGGCCTCCCACCCCGTGAAGGCATCCCCCAGCCAGTCAAACCGTTCGACATCGACATCAACGAGGTGGCCCGCGCTGCCTGGCGTAAAGCCGCGTTCAAGGCCCATTCGGACAACCTGGAGATTCAGGGCGCGCGCATCAACGTCTCCATGTCCCTGGACATCGCGAACCGCTACTCCCCGTTCCGCAAGATTTACTTCCCGTACCAACTGGACTTCCGTGGCCGCATCTACGCGGTGCCGCACCTGAACCCCCAAGGCGCGGACCACACGAAGGGCTTGCTCCGATTCGCCTACGGCAAGCCGCTGGGCGAGCACGGGGCCAAGTGGCTGGCAATCCACGGGGCGAACGTGGCCGGGTACGACAAGGCCAGCCTGGAGGACCGCGTGAAGTGGGTCCACGATCACCAAGCGGAAATCCTGGCGATTGCTTCTGACCCGTTCCAGGCACGCGGCTGGGCTGACCACGTAGGCGCGCAGGCCATCGACAAACCATGGCAGTTCCTGGCGTTCTGCCTGGAGTGGAAGGGCTACTGCGAGCACGGCGACCGCTTTGTGTCGAAGCTCCCGATTGCTATGGACGGCTCATGCTCCGGCATCCAGCACTTCTCCGCGATGCTCCGGGATGAGGTCGGTGGCGCAGCCGTGAACCTGGTCCCCAGCGACCTCCCCGCAGACGTGTACGGCTTGGTAGCCAAAAAAGTCATCGAGCGGGCCATCTACGATGCCAAGCACGGCACCGAAGACGTCCTGAAACATGATGCTGATGGCAAGGCATACGTCCAGGAGGGCACGAAGAACCTGGCCCAGCAATGGACCCGCTTTGGCATCAACCGCAAGGTGACGAAGCGCTCCGTGATGACCCTGGCCTACGGCTCCAAGGAGTACGGCTTCAAGGATCAGGTAATGGAGGACATCCTGGACCCGGCACGCAAGAAGGCCACCGATGCCGAAGGCAACGTGGACGCCCGCCACTTCCCGTTCACCGGGGATGGCTTCCGGGCCGCTGGCTGGATGGCGAAGGCCATTTGGGAAGCCGTGAACCAGGTTCTGGTGAAAGCTGGTGAGGCCATGAAGTGGCTCCAGGACGCTGCAACCCTGGCCGCAAAAGAAGAGCTGCCGGTGTGCTGGACCACTGCCGTGGGCTTCCCGGTGATGCAGGCGTACAACTCCGTGGTAGCTCGCCGCGTCAAAACGGCCATCAACGGGGCCCGTGTGCGCCTCCTGATGAACGAAGAGCAAGACGCCTTGGACAAGCGCAAGCAGTCGCAAGGGATCAGCCCCAACTTCGTCCATAGCTGCGATGCGGCCCACCTCATGCTCACCGTTGTGCGTGGCGTGGAGTCCGGCTTGAAGAGCTTCGCGATGATCCATGACAGCTTCGGCACCACCGCAGGGGAGACCGAGCTTTTCTTCATGACTGTCCGCAAGGCGTTCATTGAAATGTACGAAGAGACCGCCGTACTGGAGCGCTTCCGGGATGAGCTGGCCGCGCAACTGAGCGACAAGGCGCGGGCCAAGCTCGCAGAACTCCCGAAACGCGGCAGCCTGAGCCTGGCAGCCGTAGCAGAGTCGCGCTTTTGTTTCGCCTGATCGTTCTCATTCGTGAGAACAACCCACAAAAGCAACGTTTCCACTGGTGATCGATCCCGGTGGGCCACATTCGGATTACTGAGCCGCCAGCGCGGCCACTCAACGAAATCAAAAGGACACACAGCATGAACGTAGTAGCCACCGCCATCAGCAAAGACACCGTGACGATGACCAGCCTGGAGTTGGTGGAGATGATTAACGCCACCCGCGAGCCGGGTAAGGCCGCGCTCAGACACGACCACTTCATGGTCAAGGTGCCCAAAGTGCTTGGGCCCCTAGCTCCCAAATTTTTGGGAACTAGCACTTACACCAACGGCTCGGGGAACGAAGTCCCGCGCCCCATCTACCGGCTGCCCAAGCGTGAAGCCTGCCTGGTGGCGATGAGCTACAGCCACGAACTCCAGGCGCGGGTCTATGACCGCATGGTGGAGCTTGAGGCCGCTATCCAGAAGCCCTCACTGCCCAACTTCATGGACCCCGCTGAGGCCGCAATCGCCTGGGCGGGGGAGTACAGACAACGTCAGGCTTTGGCCCTGGAAAACCAAACGCTCACTCAGGCCAATGCAGAGATGCTTCCGTTTGCCACTGTAGGCAGTGCCGTGGCTGCCCGCACGCTCCCCGTTGTGGACTTCGCCCGGAAACTGACAGGCGTGAACATGCAGCAGGTGCAGAACACCCTCCAGCGGCTGGGCTATTTGTACAAGCGCCAGGGCGATAACAAGTGGGCCGTGTATGGGACGTACAAGGGCACGCACTTTGACGAGAAAGTCACCCCGCAGGGCTTTTCCATCATCACTGTGCTGGAGAAGGGCCAGAAGCTCCTGGCGAACCTCTACCTGAAAAACATGCTTGTGATGAAAGTGGGCTGCGTCCCTCAGCCTCTGGACTTCACCCTGTAACCCCCTGATCCACCCCGCATGGCCCCCGGTGATTCCCGTGGGGCCACATTCGGATAACCGAGCCGCATCCCTCCGCCAGAGCCTCCACCGTGCCAGCGCGACCCCAGCTCAGATTTGAGCCGGGCCCGAGGGACCACATTCGGATAACCAAGCCGCAACACCCCAGTCTCCGCCCGAGCCTCCACCGTGCCAGTGCGACATCAGCTCAAATTTGAGCCGATCCCCGAGACCCCCCCCCAATTCCCTCATTCATCCGCAGCAGCAGCCATAGAGCCTCCACCGTGCCAGTGCCGCAACGCCTCGGAAGAACCAGAAACACCTTCGCAACACCTCTACGGACCACCCGCAACTCCCCCTGACCTTTGCCATAGAGCCTCCACCGTGCCGGTGCAGAGGGACGGGAAACGTGCGCCTGGGCCCCGTAGGCAACCCCAACGGACAACCCAGGCCACAACCCCGTGGCCGTATCGAGAGAACCGCAATGAATCGCTTCGGCACCGCAGACAACCAACGCAACGAACCCGAGAACTACGACTCCGCCCTGGGCCGCGCCATCGCGCTTTGGGGCATGGGTCGCTCCATCTCTATGGCCCTCGCCGCTGAGTTGATTGAACAAGGCTATGACCTTCCGTCCCTGGAAGCGCGCCACAGCCGCTAACACGCACACACAAAACGAGTCCCCAAAATGTCCTATCAGAAACGCCCAAAGAACGTAACCATGACCTCGCCGCGTGGCATTTTCCGCTACCCGGCACTGACTAAACCCGACTTCGGCACCGATGAGTACCCGAAGCCGGACGGTGAGTACAAAGTCACCCTGATCCTGACCCAAGAAGAGGCCGCGCCTCTCCTGGCGAAGCTGGAACCGCTGCACGAAGCCGCCATCGAGAATGGCCGTGAAGAGTTCAAGAAGCTCAAGATCGAAGCCCGCAAGAAGCTGAAAGACGTGACCGTGCAGCCACTCTTCACCGAGGAGTACGACAAGGAGACCGAGGAGCCGACTGGCCGCCTGTTCTTCAACATCAAAATGGCCGCCTCGGGCAAGTCGAAGAAAGACGGCTCCGTCTGGACCCGCAAGCCAGCCTTGTTCGATGCCAAGGGCAAGCCAATGCTGAAAGTCCCGGACATCTGGGGCGGCACCGAAGGCAAGGTGAGCTTTGAAGTGGCCCCTTACTTCATCCCAGGCACCGCCCTGGCCGGTATCAAGCTGCGCCTGAACGCAGTCCAGGTCATCGAGCTGCGCAGTGGCGGCAACAAGTCCGCTGGCGAATACGGCTTCGGTGAAGAGGAAGGCGGTTTCGACGCTGAATCCGTAGCCGAACAAGAACAAGAAGAAAAAGACGAGTTCGAAGAAGAGGAAGAAGGTGGCGAAAGCAACACTTACGAAGAAGACTTCTAAGACGCCTCTGGATGCCGAACACGTGGGACTCAAGTATGGGTTCCGCTCCGGGCTTGAAGAACGTGCCGCAGACCAGCTAACGGCTGTCGGCATGGGCTTCACTTTCGAAAGTCTGGTAGTTCCCTATACCCGGCCTGCGAAAGTTCACAAGTACACCCCGGACTTCGCACTGGCGAACGGCATCATTGTCGAAACTAAGGGCCGCTTTTTGACCGAGGACCGCCAAAAGCAACTCCTGGTCAAAGCGCAGCACCCTGAACTTGACGTGCGCTTTGTCTTCTCCAACTCAAAAACAAAAATAAATAAACGCAGTACCACCACCTACGCGGATTGGTGCAGCAAGAACGGCTTCCAGTATGCCGACAAGTTGGTTCCCCATGCCTGGCTTAACGAGCCAGTCAATGAAGCCTCCCTGTCGATCATCAAGGGCCTCAGCAAAGAAAAATAATAATGACCTACAACGCTGGAACGAAACCCCGCGCTGAGACGGACTACCTGGTAGTTCACTGTAGCGCCACGCGACCATCCCAAGACATCGGGGCCGCTGACATCAACCGCTGGCATCGCGCCAAAGGTTGGCGGTGCATCGGCTATCACTTTGTCATCCGCCGCAATGGCGTGGTGGAAGAGGGCCGCGAGCTGGATCAAATCGGCGCTCATGTAGAGGGCCACAACATCAACTCCGTGGGCATCTGTATGGCCGGTGGAGTCACCGAGGCGGACATTAATGTCCCCGAGAACAACTTCACGCCCGAGCAATTTGCAAGTCTCAAGCATCTGCTGGGCGAACTGAAAGCGAAATACCCCAACGCGACAATCCAGGGCCACCGGGACTTCCCGAAAGTAGCCAAGGCTTGCCCGAGCTTCGACGTTAAACCGTGGGTAGCGGCCAACTTATAAGAGTCGTGGGCCCTCAGTTGGATATGGCAGCCGCCACGTCTATCACTCAACTCTGATAAAGGGCTGGCCTTCGGGTTGGCCCTCTTTATTGCCAATGAAAAATCGAAAGCATGAAACAGAGAGTGAGTTCGTGCGCCACCTGCCCTGTGAAAACTGTGGTTCAAGTGATGCCAACTCTATCTACACCGACAACCACCAATATTGCTTTGCCTGTGAGCATTACGTTCACGGTGATGGCGAAACCCCTACTACTGGAGGGCGAATAAAACGAATGGAAGGTTTAATCTCCGGCGAATTCAAGCCGCTGATGAAGCGCAAACTTACCCTGGAGACTTGCCGCAAGTTCGGATACTTCGTAAGTGAGGTGCGTGGCAGGCTAGTTCAAGTTGCCCCGTACTTCGACAACAGTGGTGTGATGGTCGCCCAAAAACTGCGCGATCAAGATAAAGGCTTCGCCATCCTGGGCGATGGTGCAAAGTTGACCCTCTTCGGCCAGAACCTTTGGGCGAGCGGGGGTAAGAAGATTGTTGTCACCGAAGGCGAGCTGGACGCGATGTCTGTCTCCCAGGTGCAAAACAACAAGTGGCCTGTGGTGTCGCTCCCGAACGGGGCTCCGGCAGCACGCAAGGCCATCCAGCGAAACATCGAATATCTGGAGAGCTTCGAAGAAGTCATCCTCATGTTCGATATGGACGAACCGGGCCGCGAAGCAGCGCAGGAATGCGCAGAGCTATTCAGCCCAGGCAAGTGCAAGATCGCCACGCTATCCATGAAGGACGCCAACGAACTTCTGGTAGCGGGCCGTGAGCAGGAAATCGTCACCGCCATCTGGAACGCCAAGCTGTACCGGCCTGATGGCGTAGTGAACGTCCGAGACCTCCGCGAAGAGATTCGCAAGGCCCTGGTCATGGGCTTGCCGTGGTTCCTTGATCCACTCACCCAACTCACTTATGGACGCCGCTACGGCGAAGTCTACGGGCTGGGCGCTGGTACTGGT
This sequence comes from Pseudomonas mosselii, assembly GCF_019823065.1. Classification (NCBI taxonomy): domain Bacteria; kingdom Pseudomonadati; phylum Pseudomonadota; class Gammaproteobacteria; order Pseudomonadales; family Pseudomonadaceae; genus Pseudomonas; species Pseudomonas mosselii. The sequence goes on along the minus strand of NZ_CP081966.1, from coordinate 4,063,304 downwards.
GTGGGCAAGACCGACTTCCTCACGCAGCAAATCGCATACGACATCCAAGTCCTGGGCGAGCGTGTAGGCACCATTTTCCTGGAGCAGAAACCGACCGAGACCGCCAAGCGCGTGGCCGGGAAGATCGCCGGGAGACGCTTCCACGTTCCCAAGGAAACCGCTGGCTGGACCGATGAGGAGCTGGATGCAGCCGTAGATGCGCTGGGCGAAAACCTGGTCATGTACGACGCATTTGGTGAAACCGAGTGGGACATTGTGAAGCGCAAGGTGCGCTACATGGCTGTCTCCGAGGGCATCAAGCTTATCTACATCGACCACCTCACTGCGATGGCTGATACCGCAGATGAGAAGGGCTCGCTTGAGCAGATCATGAAAGAGATGGCGGGCCTGGCGAACGAGCTGGGAATCATCATCACGTTCATCTCTCACCTGACCACCCCCGAGGGCAAACCCCATGAGGAAGGCGGGCGGGTAACGATTCGCCACTTCAAAGGCTCCCGAGCCATCGGCTTCTGGAGCTACTTCATGTTCGGCCTTGAGCGTGACCAACAGGCCGAAGACCCCGTGGTTCGCCAAACCACCACCTTCCGCATCCTCAAGGACCGCTACACCGGCCAAGCAACCGGGGAAGTGCTGTACCTGGCATACGACCGCGACACCGGATTGCTCTCGCTCACCGAAGCGCCCGAGCCGTCCTCACCCTTTAAAGATGAATCCGAATTCTGACTGGAGATACCCCCATGTTGAAACGACTGCTGGCAAAAGTGTTCCCGCAGACCACCGCGTCCGCTGTATCCGACCTGGAGCGCACCCTGGACAAGCTGAGCCAGGCCGAAGCCTCCCATAGCGAAGCTGCACGCCAGGCCCGGCAAACCGCCTGCAATCTGCACGACCACGCCGATATGCAGTACGCCCTGGCTGACCGGGCTTCGATGATCCACTCCCGTATCTCCAAACTCCTGGACTGAACCATGCGCAAGTTGATCTTCGCGGCCCTGGCCGTCCTTTCCCTGGCCGCCTGTGAGCGCCACTCCTGCTACAGCCCAGCCGTTGTACAGGCCCCGGTAGTCGAAGCTCCGGCCCCTGTGGTTGCCGCTCCAGTTGTCCAGGCTGCCCCGATCGTGCAAGCGGCGCCAGTGGTCGCAGCCCCTGTCGTGGTCCAGGACAACTCCAACGCCATGCTCACCGGCATGATGATGGGGCACATTCTAGGCAGTGCTTCGGCATCGGCCCCGGCTGTCCATAACACCACCATCGTGAACAACACCACGACCAACACCCGAGCGACCACCGTGGCTCCGCGTACGGCCTACGTGGCTCCACGCCCAGCCTACGTTGCACCGCGAGCCAGCTACTCGGCACCGCGAGCCAGCTACAGCTACCGCACCAGTAGCTTCTCCAGCTTCCGCTCCCGCAGGTAAACCATGACGACTCCAGCCCAACGGCCACCGCGCCTGAAAGAACTGTCCCTGCGCTTTGAGCGTGTGGACAACGGAGTCATCGTCCGGGCCCGAGACAACATCCTGGGCCTGGCAAACGAAGGTGACTGCAACGTGTTCACCAACCGCTACGAACTGAGCAACTACCTCAACGCATTGCTGGAAGACTTCCGGCTGTAAGGAGCCCCATGCGCAACTCTACATTCCCCGCACTGATGATCGGGGGCCCGGTAGATGGACGCCGGATGTTCGTCCAAGGCGTTCCCTATCTCGAAGTCCCGGTAATGGAATCCCCCCGCTGCCAGATGCTGGCTTCTGAGCCAGTGTCGCGCCATATGCGCCGTGCTGTGTACACCCACCGCGAAACGGTGGCCGGTGTGCGCCTGTACGTCTGCAACGATGAAAACGGCAACGCCGCTCTGGAGTACCTGGTGGCTGGCTACCGCGCCGAAACCAAGCACTGATCCCAACGCACCACCACACGGGCCCCAAGCGGGCCTTTTTTTGTGCCTGAGAGAAAACCATGCCTCTGATTCTGACCTACCTGTTTGTCGTTTTCTGCCTGTGCTTCGGCTGGGTTTACAACGTTGTCTGGACCTTCCACCAGTGTGGTGACGCTTTGCTCCTGGGCATTGTCGGCATCGCCTTCCCACCGATTGGGGCCATCCACGGCCTCATTGCGTTCTTTTAAGGGGAGGGCTGATGAGTGATGCCAACTACTACCTCTTCTTGCTCTTCATCGTCGTGTTCGTCCTTGCCTGAATGGAAGCTTCCGGGCCACCTCCAGCCGCTCTTCGATGACGCGCTGGAATTGGTGCGCTGGGAGTTTCCTGGCTCGCACCCGGTCATCGGTGGCGGTGCCATCCGGGACGCCCTCCTGGGCCGACCGATCAAAGACATCGACGTGTTCATGCGCAGCATTGACCACAACGAGCTGGACTCCGAACTCACCGTGAAGGTGAAGCAGCCCGCGTTCCTCGCCCTTTATGGCCGCAAGGATATGCACGGTGCCTGGGACTTCCTCCAGGACGTACAGGGCTTGCCCGTCCAGTTGATCCTGGCCGACTTCATGACCCCGCAAGAGCTGGCCGATTCGTTCGACCTGAACCTGTCCCGCGCCACGTATGACGGCTACTCCCTGCACGTTTCCGCGGCCTTCGAAGAGGGCGTGCGGGACAAGGCATTCCGAATTCTCCGCTGCGAAAGCGACCTGGAAGAACGCCGCTCATTCAAGCGCGTATCTCGCCTGCAAGAGAAGTACCCCGAGTACATCCACGACGAAACCACCCTGGAGCAAATCCGTGTCCACTGAATCCGACCTGCGCCCGTTCTGGCTCAACCGCTACCCGCTCACCCGAGTCATGATCGCGCTGCCCCTGGTTCCAATCATGATCCTGGGCGAAGCCCTCAAGGGCCTGTACCACGGCTTTTGTGATGCCCTGGCCGATACCGGCACGCTCTTCCGAGAGCTGTGGCATACGCCGACCCCCTGCTGATTGGGGGACCAATGCAAGAACCCCTTCTGTTCGACCTCGAAACGAATGGGTTCCTGGAGGCAGTCTCCGTCATCCATTGCCTTGTCATCGAAGACACGGCAACTGGGGACGTTAAGAAATTCCCGCCTGGCCTCATCGCCATGGGAGTCAAATGGCTCCAGGAGCAACATTCCCAAGGCCGCTTCATCGGCGGCCACAACGTCATCAAGTACGACATTCCCGTCATCCAGAAGCTGTACCCCGGCTTCATCGTGAACCCCGCGCTGGTCATCGACACCCTTGTTTGCACCCGACTCATCTGGTCGAACATCAAGGACACCGACACCGGCCTCCTCAAGAAAGCAGTCCTCCCCGGCAAGCTCTTCGGCTCCCACTCCTTGGAAGCCTGGGGCTACCGCCTGCGCCTGATGAAAGGCGAGTACGCAACCGAGTTCAAGGCGCGCATGGGCGATGCCTACGTGGACGGCATGGAGTGGCTGGAGTTCTCGCAAGAGATGCTCGACTACTGCGTCCAGGACGTTGTGGTCACTTCCGCACTGTGGAAGCGAATCCTTGGCAAGAACTACTCGGCACGGGCCTTGGCTCTGGAACATCGAGTGGCCTGGCTCATGGCCGCCCAAGAGCGCAACGGATTCCACTTCAACCGCGAGAAGGCAGCGCTCCTATACGCCAAATTGGCGCAGCGCAGGGGCGACCTGGAGCGCGAGCTGAAAGAGTTCTTCAAGTTCTGGCACGCACCGGCAGGCGAAGTGCTCACCAAGAAAACCCGGCGAGTCTTTATCGAAGACCCACGGGGCAACACTGAGCGCCGTGTGAAGCTCAAGGGCCAGCCCGCGTTCAACCAAGTGGGGTGGTTTGAGAAGTACACCGAGGGCGTCCGGTACACCAAAGTCAAGATTGTGGAGTTCAACCCGTCCTCACGGGACCACATCGCTGACCGGCTGACGGCCCTGTACGGCTGGGTTCCCGAGAAGTTCACCAAGGGCGGCAAGCCCCAGGTGGACGACGAAGTAATGTCCAAGCTGAGCTACCCACCGTGCAAGCTCCTGACGGAATACCTCCTGGTCGCCAAGCGCATCTCGCAACTGGCCGAAGGGAAGCAGGCGTGGATGCTGGTGGAGAAGCAGGGCCGCATCCACGGCTCCGTGAACCCTAACGGTGCCGCCACTGGGCGAGCTACTCACGCTTACCCGAACGTGGCTCAGGTGCCGGCATCTGGCTCCCCCTACGGTAAAGACTGCCGCGAACTCTTCACGGTGCCTCTCGGCTGGCTTCTGGTCGGTGCCGATGCCTCGGGCCTGGAGCTGCGCTGCCTGGCGCACTTCATGGCTCGCTACGATGGTGGCAAGTACGTGGACATCCTCCTCAACGGGGACATCCACTGGGCCAACGTCCAGGCCATGGGCATCACCAGTGAGAAGCGTGACGACCACAACACGCTGCACAAGCTGTACCGCGATGGTGCGAAGACCTTTATCTACGCCTTCCTCTATGGGGCCGGTGATGAAAAGGTCGGGACCATTGTGTTCGGCATGGTTGTCAAGGCCAAGGCGCTTGGTCTCGACTACCAGCACCTCCTGGACGTGTTCTTCAACGGGCAAGACAACCCGGACGAAGAGGCGCTCAAGGCCGCTGGCAAGAAACTGAAAGCAACCTTCCTCCGCAAAACCCCGGCCCTGAAAAAGCTGGTCAAGGCTGTGAAAGAAGCCGCCAAGCGCGGCCACCTGGTCGGCCTGGATGGTCGCCACGTTCACGTCAAATCCGCCCACGCGGCACTCAACTACCTCCTGCAAGGGGCCGGTGCGCTGGCCTGTAAGCAGTGGCTTGTGTTCCTGGACGACGAACTCCAGGCACGTGGGCTGAAACACGGCTGGGATGGCGACTACGCCTTCTGCGCCTGGGTCCACGACGAAGTGCAGATCGCCTGCCGTAACGAAGCCATCGCGGCCATCGTTCGGGAAGCGGCTGAGGCGTGCGTGGCGAAAGCAGGTGAAGCCTTCAACTTCCGGTGCCCCCTGGCCGGTGAATCAAAAATGGGCCTGAACTGGGCCGAAACCCACTAACGAGTAAACGCAAATGACTAAAGACCCTGTTCTCCTGGAAGTCCTGTACGAAGCCTTCAAGAGCCCTTTCAAAATCCAATCGGACTTCGCTCGCTTCGAAGCCCAGGCAGTAGCATCGCTGGCATCGCTGGGCTTGCTCAGCACCCTGGAAGGTCACGGCCAGTATGGTCGTAAGTGGCGTGTCACCGGCACCGGCCTTGACCTGCTACGGGAAAACGATTACCTGTGACCCCATCACTTCACTCAGTCAGAGAGGCACTCCCATGTTGAAACCCTGGACCATCACCATCGACGTGAACGGCACCAAGCACGCATTGGAGTATCCGGCACGTCCGCTTGATGCGGAACTGGGCGCTGACTTAGTGAAGCTCTTCGGCCAATACGGCTTCATCTTCCAAGAAGACCTGACAGAGATTCGCGAGTGCGCAGAGTTATCATCGACGCCGATGTCCTATCCGTCCAAGCAGCAGTAGTAAACCAGAAAGCCATCCGCTGGGGAGGCGATGAGGAGGGTGAACGAGCCCTCTGGACCCTCCACGCATTTGAAGAGGATGGCGAAGCCACCTTCACCGGGATGGTGCAAAACTTGATAGACAAGACAGGGGCCGATGAGGCCCTTCTTGTTTTCTCGGACAAGGTGAACTGGCGCAAGACCGTTCTCCCGACCTACAAGCACAACCGTAGCAAGACCGTCCAGCCGTTGCTCCGCTCCCATCTCACGGCCTGGGCTCAAGAAACCTTCCCGTCCATCTCCAAGCCCACCCTGGAAGGCGATGACGTGTGCGGCATCCTCCTGACCCGAGCCCGAAAGTTTGGTGAGGAAATCGTGGTCGCGTCCATCGACAAGGACTTTAAGACGGTCCCAGGCCACCACTACAACTTCAACACAGACACGTTCTTCGAAGTGACCGAGGAAGAGGCCGACTACTGGCACCTCTACCAGACCCTCATGGGCGACACCACGGACGGCTACTCCGGCTGCCCAGGTATTGGGCCCGTGGCTGCCAAGCGGCTCCTGGACAAGTCCCCCACCTGGGGCACCGTAGTGGCTGCCTTCGACAAGGCCGGTCTCTGCGAAGAGGAGGCTCTGGTGCAGGCCCGCGTGGCCCGCATTCTTCGTGCCTCGGATTACGACTTCAAGAACCAGAAGGTGAAGCTGTGGACCCCGTGATGAACTGCGCGTCCTGCGCTCGTCTCGACTCGACAGAACCCAATGTGTGCCGGGGTTGCGGCCCCGATTACTCCAACTGGACACCAGTACCCATGACCGACAAATCAGAAGCACCAGCCAGTCAACTCACACAAGTTGGCGGCACGCACTACCTCCGATCAATCCAGCCGTTCGACATCATCAAGGCTTGGGAGCTCGGATTTTTCCGGGGCAATGTTGTGAAGTACGTTCTGCGCTGTACAGCCAAGAACGAGAAGGAAGACTTGATGAAGGCTCGCCATTATCTCGACCACTGCATCGAGAACTATGAGGACCTAAAAGCATCCGGTGCATTTTAGATTGCCTTACACTGGGCGTTTTCCAAGGGAGTGTTAGATATGACCGGAGTTACCAACGCTGAAGTCGCTAAGGCCCTGGGTCGGCCACTCACCAAATACGAGGAGCTTTTGGTAGAACTCGCCTCTCCAGCGGCAGACATCGCTGAAGTCGTTGAGGACCTTCTACTGCGTGGCTTTTTGGCGGTGTTGGAAGACCTTCTCGGCAGGCCGCTGTCACCTACTGAGAAGGCTTATGCAAGACAGGCGTTCTACGACCGCATTCCCGTAGCTGAAGTTGCCAGAGCGATTGAGAATCGGGCTCCTGCAGTCGCTCCCAAGGCCCCAGCATCTAAAGCAAGCTCCTTCACGCCTAACCCGGGAGATCGCTGAACCAGTAGCCCCACGGGAAAATTCTCGTGGGGCCACATTAGGATTACTGAGCCGTGAAAACGGAAAGATTCCCCAACGTTCCCCGTGAGCTGCTGTTGGAGTTGGAGAAGAGATTCCCCAACGTCCTGCCAGTAGACCCTCACATCACCATCAACGAAGTGAACATCCGTCAAGGACAGCAAGAAGTCATTCGACTCCTGCGAAGCCGCTTCGACATCCAAAACACCACTGTTCTGGAATCCCATTAATGTGTTCGCACTCAAGCACACCTAAGACGACTGTAGCGGCCCCAACGCCTGCCCCAGCCGCACCCACGGTGCAGTCAGCGCCTGCGACAAGCAACACCGCAGAAAGTACCGACACCCAACAGGCTCAGTCCGCAGCGAATGGGCGCAAGTCCCTCCGCATCGACCTGACCCAAGCATCCACCGGGAGTAGCTCTTCGGGGCTGAACATCCCTCTATAACGAGACCCCATGGCGAAGACCGAGCAAGAACCCGAACGGGGACTTGCCGCAAGTCTTTATGCCAAGCTCGCACCAGACCGCGAGACCTTCCTCCAGAGGGCGCGGGACTGTTCCAAATACAGCATCCCCACCCTGATCCCGCCTGCCGGTCACGCAAGTGGCACGAAGTTCTACACCCCATGGCAAGCGGTGGCCGCCCGAGGCGTCAACAACCTCGGGGCAAAATTGCTCATGGCCTTGCTCCCTCCGAACTCTCCGTTCTTCCGCCTGGAAATCGACGAGTTCACCGAAGAGAAGCTGACCAGCAATCCGCAGATGCACGCTGATGTCCAAGCGGGCCTGGCGAAGATTGAGCGCGCGGTGCAAACCGAGATTGAAACCACCGCCATCCGTGTGACTGGTTTTGAGTTGCTCAAGCATTTGATTGTTGGCGGCAACGGCCTTGTGTACCTGCCCCAACAGGGCGGCATGAAGTTCTACCCCCTTGACCGCTACGTGGTCCGGCGTGACCCAATGGGCAACGTCCTGGACATCGTGGTCAAGGAGGAGGTCTCCCTGGCGGTACTGCCAGAAGAGGCCCGGTCATTAGTCGAGCCTGGCGATGACTCCGGCGACACCCCCCGAGACCATAACAAGAACGTCTCGATCTACACCCACATCACCCTCAAGGGTGAGACCTGGAACGTGTATCAGGAGGTCAAGGGCCAGATTGTTCCCGGCTCCCGAGGCACGTACCCGAAAGACAAGTGCGCCTGGCTCCCGATTCGATTCGTCAAGATCGACGGTGAGAACTATGGCCGCTCCTACGTGGAAGAGTACCTGGGCGACATCAAGTCCCTGGAAGGTCTCTCCCAGGCCATCGTGGAAGGCTCCGCAGCCTCCGCGAAGGTCCTGTTCCTGGTGAACCCCAACGGGGTCACTAGCTCCAGCGAGCTGGCCGAAGCGCCGAACGGCGAATTTGTGGATGGCGTGGCATCTGATGTCCAGGCCCTCCAGCTTCAAAAGTCCGGTGACTTCCGTGTGGCACTGGAGACCATCAACACCATCACTGAGCGCCTTGAGTTCGCCTTCATGCTGAACTCCGCGATTCAGCGGAATGGTGAGCGTGTGACAGCCGAAGAAATTCGGTACATGGCCGGGGAATTGGAAGCCGCCTTGGGCGGTGTCTACTCCATCCTCAGCCAAGAATTCCAGCTTCCGCTAGTCAACCGCATCATGTTCTCGATGCAGCGCCGCAAGAAGCTCCCCGAACTGCCCAAGGGCACCGTTAGCCCCACCATTGTGACGGGTATGGAGGCCCTTGGACGTGGCAATGACCTGACCAAACTGGACCAGTTCATCTCCACCATCATGCAGATTCCTGATGCCGCCTCCCGGATCAACTGGGGCAACTACATGACCCGAAGGGCCACCGCCCTCGGGATCGACACAGACGGCCTGGTGAAGACCGATCAAGAGGTCCAGCAGGAACAACAACAGCAACAGATGCAGCAGGCAATGCAGTCGGGCGTAGCCCCGGCAGTGCAGGCCGCTGGTCGCATGATGGAGAAAGGCCAACCCGATGGCAGCCAAGCGCAAACCTAAAGAGCCCGAAGAGGGCGCAGTAATAGAGCCCCTTATCGAATACTTCGGTGAGGGCGCAGAGCAAGTTCAATTCAACATCAACCCCCAGGCCAAGCGATACCGCGTGTTCGCTAATGGCCGCGTTCTCGAAGACCTTTAATGGAAAGCATCGAAATCGTATCCCCGAACCCGTCTGCCCCCGAAGGGCATGATGAGGCAATGATTGCCGCCATCGACAAGGCCAATGCTGGCCCGGTAGGCGACAACATCACGACCCCTGCTGAAACCTTAGAGCGCCCCGAGGGCTTGCCCGAAGGCTTCGATTCCTGGGACCAACTGGCGAAAGCCTACGCCGACCTCAAGGCACCTGCCCCCGAGACTCCAGCAGCGACCGCAGAGCCCGAACCCTCTACGGCCACCCCGGATGAGGCGAGCAAGGCCCTGGAGTCGAAAGGCTTGGACCTGGATGAGTTCTCCCAGGAGTTCGACCGCACGGGCGCATTGAGTCCCGAAAGCTACGACCGCCTGGCAAAAGCGGGCTATCCGCGTGGCGTGGTCGACCAATATGTGGCGGGCCAGCAGGCTCTGGCAGACCAGCACATATCCGCAATCAAGGGCGAAGCTGGCGGTGCCGATGAGTACGCAAGCCTGGTCACATGGGCCAAGGCCAATCTGGCACCGGCTCAAATCGAAGCCTTCAACACCGCAGTAAATGGCAGCCTGGAGCAAGCGAAGCTGGCCGTGAATGGCCTCAACGCGCAGTACCGGTCAGCCATTGGCAGCGAACCAAACCTCATTGGCGGTGGCAAAGCAGCCGCAGCCGATATCTTCGAATCCACCTCCCAGGTGACTGAGGCGATGAGCGATAAGCGCTACCGCAGTGACCCGGCATACCGTGCCCGAGTCCAGGCCAAGCTCCTCCGTTCCAACGTCTTCTGACGCCTGGCCGCAATAAGAAAAACAACAATGAGCGGCTTCACCGACGAACACTTCTCCATCAAGTGGATGGAGGAAGTGGATGGCGTGGACTACTGGGCATCTTCGCCTTTCCGCTACTGGATCGGTCCCGAAGGGACTGGCCGGTACGTGGATGTCCCCGCTGGCTTCATCACTGATGGAGCTTCTGTACCCCGTCCGTTCTGGTCACTGATTCCCCCATGGGGCACATACGGCCAGGCGGCAATCGTCCATGACTACCTGTGCGAGACCCTCACCGTCCAACTGGATGGCGTGCCTATTCGCATCACCCGAAAAGAATGCGACCGGATCTTGCTCCAGGCCATGACCGACCTTGGAGTTCCCCTGTGGAAACGCTCCGTAATTTATGGGGCCGTGCGTGCTTACGCATTGGCCGCAAACGTGACCCAGCCGTCCGGCCTGGTCCACCTAACCAACCCACCCCAATAAAAGGAAACACCCCCATGAGCTTTCTGAAAACCGTAGCCGTAGACGCTGAGTCGTTCCTGGCAAAAGTCCTGGCAAACCTGGTCTCCGAAGTCGCCGCTGACGGCACTGTGACCAAGGCTGATGCAATTCAGGCGGTGGCATCTGCCGCTGTTTCGACCCTGGCGAGCGCCACCAGCGCCTCCGCCGCATCCGGTGCCGTTGTCGCTGACAACTGATCCACCCGGCCTGGCCCGTAGCCGTTAATACGGGCCGCCTCAGCACCTTGAGAAGCAACAGAAAAGTCCAGCCGCACTGCGCCCCTGCGCGGTGGCAACGCGGGCCTCGGGATTCCTCCCGGCTCGCTCCATCGACTTTTTCTCAAGGATTCACCCCCGCAATGTCTGATGCAAATGTTTCCCGCCTGGGCCAAGCAAACCTGAGCGGCGATGCCAAAGCGCTCTTCTTGAAAGTGTTCTCGGGCGAAGTCCTGACTGCCTTCCAGGAGTCGTGTGTCACCGCTGACAAGCACCTGGTACGCACCATTACCAGCGGCAAGTCGGCTCAGTTCCCAATCCTGGGCAAAATCTCGGCCCAGTACCACACTCCGGGCGCTGAGATTGCTGGCCTGAGCGTTCCTGCGAACGAGCAAGTTATCACCATCGACGACTTGCTCATCTCGCACGCCTTCATCGCTTCCATCGACGAAGCCATGAACCACTACGATGTCCGTGGTCCGTACTCGACCGAAATGGGCCGCGCTCTGTCGTACACCTACGACAAGCACATCCTGCAACTTGGCGTCCTGGCTGCCCGCGCATCGGCCCCGGTCTCGACCGAAGCTGGAGGCGGTTCAGTAACTGACTCCGCGCTGCTGACCGATACCACTGGCGAAGCCCTGGTAGCTGCACTGTTCGCAGCCGCGCAGAAGCTGGATGAGAAATTCATCCCGGCTGATGAGCGTTACGCCTACCTGACCCCAGCGGCGTACTACATGCTGGCTCAGAACACCAAACTGATGAACTCCCTGTGGGGCGGCCAAGGCAGCTATGCCAAGGGCGAACTGCCACAAGTGGCGGGCATCAACCTGGTGAAAGCTGTCCACGCTCCGTTCGGTTCCAACATCGCCACCGTTGCGAATGGCGGCACCGCGCTGACCGCAGGCACCAGCGACAAGTACGCTGTAGATGCCACCAGCACCGCAGCCCTGGTCATGCACAAGGCCGCTGTGGGCACCGTCAAGCTGATGGACCTGGCGATGGAGTCGGACTACGACATCCGCCGTCAAGGCACCCTCATGGTCGCCAAGTACGCCATGGGCCACGGCATCCTCCGCCCAGCAGCCGCTGTAGAGCTGAAAACCGCCTAACCACCAACCTAGCCTCACTCAAGGACTTCCTTGTGTGGGGCTTTTTTTTCGTGCCTAGAAAATGAAGACACTCGCCCAAACGACCGAGCTAGATGCCGTAAACATCATGCTCAATACCATTGGCGAGTCGCCAGTCAACTCCCTGGATGATGGCCTTCCCGTAGCGGATGCCGCTATCGCCCGCTCAGTCCTCCGCGAAGTCACCATCGACGTGCAATCGCCTGGATGGCAGTTCAACACTGAGCGCAACTACAAGCTGACTCCGGCTCTCCTCACGAAGTACATCACCGTCCCCGGCAACTGCCTGGAGGTCACACCTAGCGGCAAGAGCGCCACCCTGGATATCACCCTCCGGGGCACGCGCATTTACGACCGCCAGAACCACACGTATGAGTTCGGCTCCTCGATCACCGTGGATATGGTCGTTCTCCTGGACTTCTCAGAGCTTCCACAATCGGTGCGGCACTACATCACCGTCCGGGCCGCCCGAGTGTTCCAGCAGCGGAATGTGGGCTCCGATGTCCTCAACGGCTTCACCGAGAAGGACGAAACGCGGGCCCTGGTCGCCATTCGCAAGTACGACTCGGAGACCGGAGGCTACAACGTGCTGACCGGCAACTACTCCGTCATGCGGGTACTTGACCGATAGCCTATGTCCTTAATCTCATCCTCCATCCCGAACTTCGTTAACGGCGTCTCACAGCAACCATTCACCCTCCGCCTGGCCTCCCAACTGGATGCCCAGGAGAACGGCATCTCGACCGTCTCTGAGGGGCTGATGAAGCGCCCTCCAACCACCCACCTGGCCCGAGTGACAGCCTCCCCATTGGAGTCGGCATTCGTCCACACCATCAACCGCGATGCCAGCGAGCGCTATCAAGTGGCGATCACCAACGGCGGACTCCGTGTATTTGCCATAGACGGCACTGAGCGCACGGTGTCTTTCCCGGATGGAACCGGCTACCTGGCCGCAAGTGACCCGGCAAGCGACTTCACCGCGATCACCGTGGCGGACTACACGTTCATCGTGAACAAGGCCATCACCGTGGCGAACCGTACTGCCGTGAGTGCCACCCGTGGGCCCGAGGCACTCATCAGTGTCATCCAGGGTAACTACGGGCGCACCTACGGAGTCATCCTCAACGGCGTGACCGTGGCTACATACGCGACCCCAGATGGGTCCGATGCCACGAAAACCTCCCTGGCCTCCACGGACTACATCGCCACGGAGCTGGTGGCGGGCATCCAAAGCGCGGGCTTCACATGCGTGCGGGCGGGCTCCTGTCTGTACATCACCAGCACCGCGGACTTCACCATCGACTGTTACGATGGTTTCAACAACAACGCCATGAAGGCGTACAAGAAGGTAGTCCAGTCGTTCTCCACGCTGCCTTCCAACTGCACCCAGGCCGGTGGCTGCCTGTTCGAAATTACCGGCGACCCTGGCGATTCTTCGGACGACTACTACGTCTACTACGATGTCGGTACTGACAGCACTGGCGTGTGGCGTGAGTGTGTAGGCCCTGGTGTGGCACTGGGCCTGGACGGCTCAACCATGCCGCACACGCTGGTACGTAACGCGGACGGCACCTTCACCTTCCAGGCAGCCACCTGGACGGACAGAGTGGCAGGCGATGCGGACACCAACGAAGACCCGTCCTTTGTGGGCCGGACAATCAACGATGTTGTCTTCTACCGGAACCGCCTGGGATTCCTTGCCGATGAGGCCGTGATTTTCTCGGAGTCGGGGAAATACTGGAACTTCTACCGCACCACTGTGACGGAGCTTCTGGACAGCGACCCTATCGACGTGTCCAGCACGTACACCAAAGTCGCGATCCTCAAGCACGCGGTGTCGTTCAACAAGCAACTCCTGCTGTTCTCCGATGAGGTCCAATTCCTGATCGACAACGGGGACACCCTCACGCCCAAAACTATCTCCATCAAGCCGTCCACGGAGTTCGTGTGCAACGCCTTGACCACTCCCCAATCCGTGGGCAAGAACGTGTACTTCGCCTCTGACCGGGAGAACTGGACGGCCATCCGGGAATACTTCACGGACACCAACGATGTCTCCAACGACTCCACGGACGTGGCTTCGCATGTTCCCCAGTACATCCCTTCGGGCGTGTTCAAGATCGCCTCATCCAGTTCTGAGGATATGTTGTGCGTCCTCACCACCGGGGACCGCCATTCGATCTACGTGTACAAGTTCTACTGGGACGGTGACACGAAGGTGCAAAGCTCCTGGAGCAAGTGGACCTTCCCGGACACCGATACCATCCTGAGCGCGGAGTTTCTGGACTCCGAAGTGTTCCTGGCGATCAACCGCGCCGATGGCTTGTACTTCGAAAAGCTCACTGTAGCCACGGACAGCCTGGGCACCAATGAGCCGTACCTGGTTCACCTGGACCGAAAGCAATACGTCACGAAAGACACCCTGAGTTACGCGGATGGCTACACCACCATCCCGCATTCGTGGGCTATGGATGACGGCACGTACATGGCCGTGACCGCCACCGGGCAGACCCTCAAGCCTGGAGTGGTCGCTGAAATTGTGTGGGATGGGACAACAGCGAAGGTGAAGGGGAATTACACCTCCTCGGACCTTATCGTCGGTCGGCGGTACGTGTTCAGCTTCCAGCTAAGCACCATCACCGTGAAGACCCAAAGCGCAGGCGGGGGCACCAAGAGCGACACCGAAGGCCGCCTCCAGCTTCGCAAGGCGTCCGTGAACTTCGCCAGCACCGGGTACTTCCAGGTGAAGGTGACGCCACGTTACCGGGACACTTACACCTATACCTACTCGGGCAAGGTACTGGGCACCCCAAGCGCCACATTAGGACAGGCAGAGCTAAGCACCGGCAAGTTCACGTTCCCCATCATGACGCAGAACACGGACGCCACCATCGTCATTCAGAACGACTCTCCGATGCCTTCGGCCTTCCTGAGCGCGGACTGGGAGGGCTTCTTTGTCAAACGCAGCCAGGCTGTCTGAGGTCGCGTGGGTACTTGAGACGACACCGACACACTGCCATGAGCTGGCCGCCAACATGCGGGAGGAGGACCGGGACGAAATCTGGAAGTCCTCCCGCCTGCAACCCCTGGAAGCATTGCTCCTTGGGCAGATGGATTCCCTGCGCACTTGGACCTTCCTGGTTCATGGGCGTGTGGTCGCCATCTTCGGTGTGGCTCCGCTGACAGATATGGTCGGCGCTCCCTGGATGCTCGCTTCCCCTGAGCTTCCGCAAGCCCGCAAGACATTCCTGGCTCATTGCCGGGACTACATCAACCAAATGCACGAACTCCGTCCGGTCCTCATGAACCGGGCGTGGACGGGCAACCCTGTTCATCTCCTGTGGCTCCGCTGGCTGGGCTTTGAGTTCTGCGACCCGGAACCCTTCGGCCCCGATGGCGAAGCCTTCCAGGAATTCCAGAAGGTCCAATTCCCATGTGTACCATCGTAGCAGCAGCGTGGGCCGCAACGGCCATCGCAGCGGCTGGCACCACCGCGTCCGTGGTCCAGCAGAACCAGCAAGCGAAATCGACCGCAGCCTATGAAGAGCAGCAGTCTGAGAACGACTTGAAGGCGTATCAGGACAACCAAGCGCAGACCGGGTATGCGAACGAGCAAGCCCGCCAGTCCGCCTCTCAGCAGGAATACCAGAACAACCTCAAGGCCCGAGCGGCTATGTCCACCGCGCGCGCCCAGGCGAGTGAAGCGGGCGTAGAGGGCAACTCTGTGGATGCGCTCCTGGCCGACCTCTCGGCTCAGCGCGACAACTACAACCAATCCGTAGAGCAGAACTACAGCACGACCGTAGCGAACAACAACACCCAGCTACAGAACAACTACTACGGCACCCAAAGCGCGCTCAACTCCCTCCGCTCTGTGGACTCCCCGAACTACCTGGAAGCGGCCAGCCGCCTCGGCTCCAGCGCTCTCGGGGCCTACAGCACCCAGCTCCGGGCCAACTCCGGCTCAACCACCGTCACCCCTAATGGCTCATAAGGAGGCCCCATGCGTGGACAAGTGAACTATGACCCTGGCGTCCAGGGCATGGAACAAGTAAACCCAATCGCCTTCCAGCCAGTCCGGGCGCACCTGGATGACACGGCTGGATTGAAGGCGAACCAATTGGCCCAGGCACTGGGCTCCTCAGCGATCCCCCAGGCGCTACAGCAGTTCGGCTCCGCTGAGGACCAGCAGGAGCGGCAGAAAGCCCAGGACACAGCCGACTCCATGACCGTGGGCGAGCTGGGCCAGAAGATCAAAGACGGCTCTATCCTGGCCTCCCAGTCCCCAGCCTTCCAGGGCACGCTCCAGCACATCTACGGTGAGAACCTGATGCAAGGCATGGAGCGGGACACCATGTCGAAAATCCAGACTGGCGAACTCCAGTTCACCGACCCGCAGCAGGTGGACGAATACCTCACGAAGAGCCGCAATGAGGCACTTGAGGGGCAGAACCAGTTTGCCGTGGCGGGCTTCGACAAGGGCTATAACGCCTTCCGCATGAACGTGTTCGACACGAACGCACGGACGATGAACGCCAAGGCCATCACCGAGGGCATCCAGCAGTCAAGCGACAACCTCATGAACGTGGTCGGGGATGTCACTGGGAACCAGTTCAACGGCACCACTGACCAAGCCGCCCAGGCCATCGCCAGTCGGTTCAACCTTCTGTCGTCCACCTCGCTACTCCGGGACGATGCCCGCAAGACCACCTTGAACAACACGCTAGTCCAGATCGCGCAGACCGGGAACAAGTCCCTGGTGGACGCGCTCCTGGCTCAGAAGCTGTCATCCGGTGCCACTGTGGCGTCCACGCTGGGCGGCACCACCGCTGCCGAAGTGAGCCTCCACGCGCAGAGCATGGATGACCAGAACCAGCGCAAGCGTGTGGATGATGAGATTCGCCCGTTCCTGACCCAAGCGGATGCCGGTGAACTGGACCAGAAGGGCTTCAATGACTGGGCGCAGAAGAACGAACGGTGGGTCACAGCCAGCACCTGGAACGCTGTCATCAACCATAGCCAGTCCCAGTTGAATCAGCGGCAGAACAACATCAACCGCTTCCAGCTTCTGTCCACCGCCCAGCAGTCCATGGCGAACGCCCAGCAATCCACGCGGGTAGCCATCGACCAAGGCAACCTGGCGTACCTCCAGCCCCAGCAGGTGATGAGCCCCGAAGGCAAGATGAAGGCTTTCGAGACTGAGCAGTACGCCCAGCAGTACATGGCAAACCGTGTCCAGCAGGAGCAGATGCCGTTCGACAAGCAGGTGCAGTTCTACTCCACGAACAAGGTGGATAACCCGCAGTGGAAGAGCATTCTCCAGTCCGGTCTCACCAACCTGGCGTCCCTCGGCTGGACCCCGGACGGGAAGCAGCAGGGCCAGCTTAACCAGCAGGGCCAGGGCGCAATCGACACCTTCAACCACATCAACGCGGTGAACCCCGCATACGCCCAGCAGCTTGCCGGTGGGGCATACCAGAAGCTCTCCGACATCCAGTTCCTGATGGAGAAGGGTGGATTCCCCGATGCCAACTCAGCGGCATCCCTGGTCTATCAGGGCGGCAACTCCGGTGTCACCGAGGCCGATATGGGGGCCATGAAGGCCAACGTAGCGAGCGCTGTGAATGACGTGGTGAACCCCGGTTTCCTATCTCGCTCCGTCCACTGGGCTGAGGGGCTTTGGGGCAATGACCAGACGAACCTCACGGCAGTCCAGGCGGACATCCGGCGAAGGTCGGAACTCCTCCTCAAGTCCGGCCAGGTGCCCGATGCGGCCAGCGCAGTGAAGGCCACCGTGCAGTACCTGCAAGACCCGAATGTCTCCACGAACATCAACAACACCCTGTACCTGAATAAAGACCTACCTCAAGTCCCCAAGGGAGAAGACCGGGGGAAGTGGGTAGAGCGCTTCATTGACGAGGTGCCAGGGAAGGTCGCGGATGACCAAGACATCGGCAAGGGGAACATCCGCATGGAGCCCAATGACCGAGGCGGTTACACCATGTGGACCGGGGGAGTGCCCCTCACAGATGTGAATCACCAAGTCCTCAACTACTCCCGCCAACAGGTGGAGAAGTGGATCGGCAACACCTACGCCGCAGACCTCAAGGCCAAGACAGCCGCAGCTAATGCAGAACATGCCGCCGAAGTGCAGCGTGCGCTGAATCCTATTGACCCGCAGTACCTCCAATAACAAAGGTAAGTAATGACTCAAATTTCTCTGGAAGATGCCCGGAAAATCACTGATTCGACCGAGCAACAATATGGCCTCCCTCAAGGGACGCTGTTCAAAATGAGCGGTGAGGAATCATCGTTCAACCTCGATGCCGAAAGCGGCAAGGGCGCCGAAGGTCCGTTCCAACTGATGCCCGCCACTCAAAAGGCATATGGCGTCACTGACCCCCACGACTACACCCAGGCCGCTGATGCCGCTGGGCGCTACATGCGGGACAGCCTGGCTAAGTACAACGGCAACATGGATATGGCCCTGGCCGACTACAACGGCGGCCCTCGGGCTGCCAAGGCGCTGGCCGCAGGGAGTCCCTGGCCGGAAACACGGGACTACCTGAGCAAGTTCAACGGCACCACCCCCGCAGCAGGGCAGACCCCCTCGGGAAAGCCTGACCCCCTGTCCTCCGCTTTCACCTCCGGCGATTCGGTCAACCCGGATCAGAGCGCTTCCGCCTCGGACCTGGTGCAGATGCAGGCCCAGCAGCGGGCAGAGAACGGGGGGCTCATCAACAACGTAGAGAATATCCCCCAAGCTCTGGCCCTGGGCTTCGCCTCGGACAACTCCGTGGTGAACTGGTGGCGGGACAGGGGCACCCAATCGACGGACTGGAATTTCTCCTGGGACAACGACAAGGCTGGCAAGTACCTGGAGGGCATTCCCGAGAAGAACTGGGACTACATCCTCCAGGCCACAAGTGACTCCGATGCTGACTTCCGGCGCTCCCGTATGCAGCAGTCCATGCAGGATGAGCAGAAGCTGTCTGAAATGGGAGTCGCAGGCTTTGGGGGCCGTTTAGTCGGCGGTCTGGTGGATTTGCCCACGCTCATCGGATTTGTCCCCGGTATGGGCGGCGAAGGCTTACTCACGGCTGGCTCACGGATTGCCAACGCAGTCCGCATGGGCGTGGTCGGGGCTGGGACCAACGTGGGCTATGACGCGCTGATGAACCGATACAACCCGCTCCGCACGGATGACGACTTGTACATCTCCGCTGCGATGGGCCTGGGCCTCGGGGCCATTGGCGGTAGCCTCGCTCACGTAGAGGGGCCGCTGGCTGAGGAAAACGCCCGCCTGGCCCAGTGGGGCCGCCAGGAGTCCGGCAAGGCGCAAATCAAGGAGCTTACCGATTCGGGCCTCATGCGCCCCGGTGAAGGCGCGCTGAGCCAGCCTGAGTTTCTACGCAGGTTCGGCCAGGACGTGGACACGAAGAACACCCCTGGCAACGCCATTATCTGGCGGACTGAGGACGGAGGCTCCGCCCGCATCCACTCGCCGGGGGAGGAACCCAAGACCGTGGACTTGCCGCCCGAGGAGCCACGGGCACCAGAGGAACCACCGGCAGCGGGTGAGCCACGGGATGAGCCGCAGGAACCATCAGTGGTTACACCTGGGCGCAAGCAGCCTTGGAGCGAAGAGTGGGACACCCCCCGCTACGAAGCCAGTGGCGGCCGGGATGACAACCTGATCCTCCCCAGTGGCGTCAGCCGCGTGAGCCAGTTGGCCGATTACGTCCGGGCGTACTCAAAGAACCCCGAGACGGTCAAAGTGCTGAACCGTGTCCTCAAGGCTGTGGACCTCCGCAAGATGAACTTCAAGGTCATCGAAAAGGGCCAGAAGTTTGGCAATGCGGCGATGGACGCGGTAATTAAAACTGCTAAGGGCGCGGTTCTCACCCCGCACCAGTCCACCGGGGATGGCATTCAAATGTTCCTCCGGGGCCATTCCTACATGAGCCCCACCGGGCGTCTGTCGGACCTGTCCGGCCTGAATGAAGAAACCTTCGTGCATGAGCTGGTCCACGCAGCCACCGTGTACAAGATGCACGCCACCAGCGACCGCCTGATGTCCACGGACCCGCAGATCAGCAAGGCCACTACGGACCTCAGCACGCTGCACGGCTCGATGCTCAAGGCTGCGCAGAGTGAGTTCGGGGAACACTGGAAGAGCGCTCTGGAGGGTCGCCTGGGGATTAACCTGGACAACCCCAAGGAGATGATCGCCTACGGACTGACTAATGCCCGGTTCCAGCAGTGGCTCAAGGGGAAGGCCCTTCCAGGCAAGCCCGATGCTTCCTTGTGGGACCGCTTTGTCGGTGGCCTTCGAAAGTTGCTAGGAATCGGCAAAAACGAACACAACGCCCTGTCCCGCCTGGTGGAGCTGGCGAACCCACTTACCCGCCCAGGAGGCGTGTCCAGGACGGTGCGCAGTCCCGCATTGGAAGGCAGCGTGGATGCTCAGGCCGCGAAGGCTGCGCACATCCCCGAAGTATTCGGCTGGGGCCTCGGCCTGGAAAACAAGCTTGGCAAAGCTGACTCTCCAACCGCAGTCCGTGCGCTGGCCGCCAAGCTCTTCGGCACGTCCATTGGCTACAAGAACCATTCCGTGGTCGGGCCCAATGCCTGGGACGACACCACGAAGTGGGCAGAAGGCTGGGCCACGCAGATGAAGAAAGCCTCGCTCCCGCAGTTCCAGAAGTGGTTCCAGGCCAATGGCTTCAAGTGGCACCAGAAGGCTGAGGCATTTGACCACTTCGGTAGCCTGGTGTCGGACTTCATCCGGGGCCGGGATGCTGACTTCCCTGATGAGGTAGTGCGTGCTGGTGAGACCGTCCGAAAGACCCTGGACCATGTGGCGGACTACATCAACAACCCGCTCAAGGATGAAGGGCGGATCAAGCTGGGCCTGACTGAAACGGAAATCCGTGACTCCGACACGGGCGCTACCTCCGTGGTCGGCACCCTGGAAAAGAACCCGAACTACCTCCCGCGAAAGCATGACGTGAACAAGTGGAACTCCATGGTCAACACCTGGGGCCACGAAGCTGTCACCGGCTGGTGGGCTAGGGCGTATCAGGGAGCCCGTGAGGGCATCTCGGATGAGGCCGCCAACCGCTGGGCGAAGTGGTACGTTCGGACTGTCGAAGAGGCCCATGCGAACCGCACGCAGGACGCGATGGGTTCCATGATGATGGGCACCGACCGGGAAGCCTTGAAGCACTCGCTGATGCTCAATGGCGGTTACTCCGAAGAGGAGGCCGTCCGGGTCATGGACGATATGCTGCCCACGAAGGGGACTGATGCGGGGCGTACTGCCGCAAGCCTCAAGAACCGGAACTCCGTGAACGAGCTGCACACCGAGAACTGGACTGGTGCCGATGGGACGAAGAGCGCTGTTTCTCTCAACGATTTCATCCACACCAACGCCTTCGAAGTAGTGGAGCCGTACCTGCGCCGTATGGCAGGGAGCGTGGCCCTTGCAAAGCACCTGGACGTGTACAAGGGGCAGGACATCGAAAAGGCCATCATGGCCGCCACGGAGAACAAGTTCGGGGAAGGGATGCGCCCAGGCGCGAACGTGGCCGGTATGCGAAAGGACTTGAAGTTCGCCTTCGACCGCATCCAGGGCCTCCCGATGGAGGAGTTCTCCACGCTCAACAAGAGCCTGGAAATGTGGCGGAACTTCAACGTCATCCGCCTCATGGGCGGGGCGGTATGGAACCAAGTCTCCGAGCTATCGCAGATCACTGGGTCCATGGGATGGAAGGCCACGCTCCAGGCCGTGCCCGCTCTCCGCGCATTGCGCCGTGACATCGCCACCGGCAAGGCCCCGGATGACCTCCTGGACCACCTGGAGAACACAATCGGAGGTGCCGGGGCTGACTACGTGGCCCGCCTGAATTTCAGCGCCAAGGACGATTGGGTTCGCCATAACGGTGACACCGCGTTCAACCGCAAGCTGGATGCCGTGGACAACGGGCTACGCAAGGTCGCCAAAGGCGTCCTGGACTACACCGGCATGACACCGCTCATGATCCAGCAGAAGCGCATCCACGCTATCGCCCTGGTGAATCACTGGGTCAATCACGCCAATGGTGCGGCGTCCAAGCTCCTCACCGATGACCGACTGGCCTGGATGGGGATGAGCAGAGAACAAGCGAGCGGCGTTCTGGCGGACCTCAAGAAGTACAGCACTCCCCGGAATGGTGCCTTCGGGCCGTCCCATAAGCTGGACTTCGGGGCCTGGGTTAAGGACTCCCCTGAGAACTACTCCAGGTTCATGACTGCGATGCACCGTGAGTCTCGCCGTGTCATCCAGGAGAACGACCTTAGCTCCATGATTCCACTCATGGGGACCACACTAGGAAAAGCCATGTTCCAGTTCATGGCCTTCACCATGCACGGCTGGAACAAGTCCATGCTCTTCGCCGCGAACCACCGGGACTGGGCCACGTTGTCCACTGTCCTGCACGGGGGATTCCTGGCGAGCCTGACCTACATGGGCCGGACCATGCTGGATTCCATGGGGATGGATGAGGAGAACCGCCAGAAGTTCCTGGACCAGCGTATGGCCCCCGGCCAGATTGTGGCCAACAGCTTCGGCAAAATTTCTCAGGCTTCTCTTCTGCCTAACCTCTATGACACGGTGTCTCCGTACCCGCTGTTCTCGGGGATGCGGACCACCAGCGACCTGTCCAGCTTTGTCTCCAACCCAACCTATCAGGCCATCAACGGCCTCATCTCCATGAAGAAGCTCGTCAAGAACGGGCTCTCTGATGACTCCCAAACGTCCGCTTCGGACATCAAGAACTGGGCTCGACTCCTGCCGCTGAACAACGTAGCGCTCGTTAGCACCATGTTGAACATGATCGCCAACGACTACCCAACCGGCTCGAAGCAGCACTGACATAACCACCTCAACGGGAACCCCGGCTTCGGCTGGGGTTTTCTTTTTTGGAACCCTCTATTTGGCTTACACACCCTACAGCTACGTCCAGTTGAAAGCGGACGGAGCAACCACAAACTTCCCCTTCAACTTCCCCTACCTGGACACAGCCCATATCCAGGTGTCCGTGGACACAGTGGTCACGGACTTCACTTGGGTAGATTCGTACACCATCAAGATCGCCTCCGCGCCTTCCGCTGGTGGCGTGGTCGAGATTCGTCGGATCACTCCCAAGGATTCCGCCATTGTTTCTTTCCAGGATGGCTCCACGCTCCTGGAAGCCGACCTGGACCTGATGGTCACGTACAACTTGTACTGCGCCCAGGAGGCGTATGACGGCACCCAGGCCAGCATCCACCTGACCGCTGATGGCGTATGGGATGGGCAAGGTGTCCGTGGCACTGACTTCGCAGACCCTGTAGATGCGCAAGACCTGATGACGCTCAACTACATGAACGTCAACTTCAAGAACACCATGCTTGCGATTGAGCAGGACTCCATCGACAAGACCACGGCTATCCGTACAGCCGCCAACAGTGACCTGGAGGCGATTCACACGACTGCTGTGAACGACCTCAATACCATCACTCAGGCCGCAGAAGCCGCAACCTCAGCTTCCCAGGCTGCTGCCAAAACAAGCGAAACCAATGCCGCGAACTCGGCAGCCGCAGCTTCGGCATCGGAGACAGCCAGTGCCGCCTCTCAGGCCGCTGCGAAAGCCAGCGAGACCAATGCCGCAACGTCTGAGCAGCAGGCAGCCGGGTATGCCGCGAGCATGAAGCTCCCTGCAGCGTCTGGTGAGGCGCTCCAGGCTCTACGCCAGAACTCCACGGAAACAGGATTGGAATACTTCCCGTCTCATCTGACATACGGACTGGGAGCGGTAGTGGATTTCCGGCAAACCACTATGGCCACCGCAACGCCTGCTGATTTGTATGGCACAGGAACCCGCGTGGGCTTTATTGGGGGCGGCCCGAGTGGCCTGAATATCCCAGGTGTCGGAGACCCTACCTACGGTGTCCTCACGGTCCATGGGCAGTGGAAGGACTCTTCTGCATTGACGGGCATCATTCAGGAGTTCTCTGCTGGCACTGAGCGTTTCTACCGATACGCCACGGGTGAAACCACATGGTCCGCTTGGTACGCCCTGTACACCTCCGCGAACTTCAATCCTGCGAACTACCAGGGCGCGCTGGGCTACACGCCCGTACAGCAGGGCACCGGGCTGAACCAGCTTACAAACGTGGTGAAACTCGGCTGGTCCGGTTCCGGGCTCCGGGCAACGGTGGATTCAACCGACTTCGGGGACATCCTCACGGACACCAACTTCGCCACCAAAATTGGCAACTTAGCGGTCGGTGGGGTAGGCACCTACGCCTTCATGTGGGCCAGCGGTAATTACGCCCCAGGCACCTTGTTGGCGGGCTCCGGTATCTACTACGGGGCGTACAACTATCAATCCTCCGTCACAGCAGCCGGCACTTGGATGGTCTGCGGCTACTTATCCTCCGGCTACAAGGCCACCGTTATGTTGCGAGTTGCGTAATGACTGACACCACTTCCGCGGTATACACCGCCGCTTCAAGCCCAATCTACGCCAATGCGGACAAGACCGCAGTGACCCTGACAGTCACATTCACGGGCATTGGCGATGCTCCCTTCACAGCTACTCAAGATGATCCTCACGACTACGGGCGCGAGCTTTTCACCCGCGCAGTAGCTGGGGACTTCGGGACTGTGGGGGACTTCGCTGTCACCAGTTCCACTACGCGGATGGAGTTCATTCTGAGCCGCGCCGATGCTGTGGCAGCTATCACCGTGACCACCACGGCAGGTAACACCTTCAACGGCGATGAGGCCAGCCAAAACCGCATGGCTAGGTCCATCGTGGCCTTGAGCGACACCGATACCATCACTTGGGTACTTGCGGACAACAGCACCATCCAGGCCACCAAGGCCGAACTCCAGGAGGCGCTCAAGCTTTCCGGGGAAGCCCAAACGGCCCTGTGGGTCCAGACCACCACAACCTCTTAACTGATTCGCCCTCGGGAGACCGGGGGCACTACTTGGAAAACAACAATGAGCGAAACAATCGACCGCCGCGTGACCCGTCTTGAGGTCCGCGTGGAGGCGCAAGAAAAAGAACTGGGCGTGGTCCAGAAGATGACCGAAGCCTTGAATGAGGCCCTGACCAACATCCAGGACAACCTCACTCAAATCAAATGGCTCGCCTTGGGCGTAGCTATCACCATGGCCGTGAACTACCTCGGCTTCCCTAAAGCACTCGAAATGGTGGTCCACCATGTCCTCGGATAGAGCAACCGAAAAGGAACTTGCAGTAGTCCACAACGAGTTCGCCGTGTGGTGCCTCGAAATCATGCGGGGTGTCCCCGTGACCATCGACGGCGAAGGCGTGATGGAGGATGGAAAGCTAGTGCGCTCGCCACCTGCACCGGCCTATCTCAACGTCATCCGCCAGTTCCTGAAAGACAACAAGATTGAATCCCTGGCCCCCAAGGGAACCACAATGGGAGACCTTAGCGACCTCCCAGTGTTTGACGATGACAATGTAGTTACGTTGTCACGCTAGCTTCTCATATTCAGCTTTGAGTGCTTCGCTTAACTCGCGATAAAAAGTATCGCGTATTTGGACTCTCTCTTCTGATTCGCCAGGAAAAGCCCCCGTTTCCGCCATCCTAATCAGAGCTTCTATATCTATGCTTTCAGTGTCATCAAAGGGGAATTCAGATTCTTCGCAGTGCTTGTAAAGCCAGCCAAGTTTTGACTCTGCGAGGGCGTATAGATGGTCTGATTTAAATTCATCGATAACAGCGGTGAGGCTCAATATGTAGCCAGCGCTCAGTCTTCTATCCATGTCATTTGAGTAGTCTGCTGGGGTGAGTGCGAATCTTCCAGATATGTGTTCTAGGATTGATATGCAGTACAGAAGGACGTAAGGCAATCTGCTGTAAAGGTAGGACCACTGGCTAACCGTGTCTCGATAAGAAGAGAAAATGAAATTCGCTTGATAGGGTTTGGTTACGATTGCTGTTTTTGTTGTAAACAAGTGCGTGGCTTTGTTGCAAAATCCGTCAAAGCTATCAGAGTTGCTTTTATCGTATCTCAACTGGGTAAGGAAATCAGCATTGAATGCATCAGCCTTACCCATCTTGTCGAGTACTCTCTGGATTCTCGCCCTGTGTCCATCAAGGCCACCATTCTTACCGTGGTCGAGCTTCGGCGGGGAATATGAGAATTTTTCAGCAAATGAGTCGCGGTCATCAACAATTGCTTCTAGAACAAATAAATTATCCTGCAACGGTTTGCGCAGTAGTGTGTAGGCTACGGCGAGCTTCCCTTTACGTGAAGCTTCTAGTGCTTCAAATACATAATGAAGCATGTCGGAAAGGATAGCTGGGAACATCCTGCTTATGAGTAGGTCTGGGATTTTTGACTTGTCTGCAATGCTGTCTAGCCAAGTTGAAATGTCTTCTACCGGGACTTCGTGCGCTCGGAGGTATTCATTGTCAATCGGGATGTCAAATATTCTTTGCTCCATGCCCGACTTTAGCATTTGTACAGCGATGTCGTGTGCGGTGAAACAAGCTTCATAGCTAGAGTGAAATGCGGGCGGGAGTTGAGTGTTTTGTTCCTTTAAGCGAGCGTTCATTTCATCCCTGCTATGTAGTTGATGGGCGTAAGCTCAGATTTTATTTCTAACCAATCCATAAAACAATAACAGGTGCCCCCAGGCGCGTCCTGGGCTGCCTTACGGTTTTGCCTTGGCTCGTTCCTGCGTGGGCCCAAGGAGTTTCTTTGCCGTATGGCTGACCGCGTTAAAGTCCATCCCGCCCAGGAGGATTTTCGAAAGTTTATCTACTTGGTGTGGAAACACCTAAACCTCCCTGAACCCACCCCCGTCCAATACGACATCGCCCGATACCTGCAACATGGTCCCCGGCGATGCGTCATTGAAGCCTTCCGAGGAGTGGGCAAGTCATGGGTCACAGCCGCGTTCGTGTGCTGGCTCCTGTGGCGAAATCCCCAACTCCGCATCCTGGTAGTGTCCGCCTCCAGCGCACGCGCCGATGCCTTCTCCACCTTCGTCAAACGCCTCATCCACGAAATGCCTTTGCTCCAGCACCTCAAGCCGGGGCCGGATCAGATCGACAAGATGGTAGCGTTTGAGGTCGCCCCCGCGCTGCCTGACCAGTCCCCTTCGGTTAAGTCCGTGGGCATCATGGGTCAGATCACTGGTTCCCGTGCTGACATCATCATTGCGGACGACATCGAAATCCCGAACAACTCTGCCACGCAGATGATGCGGGACAAGCTTTCCGAGGCCGTGAAGGAATTCGATGCGATCCTCAAGCCGCTCCAGTCGGCACGCATCATCTACCTGGGCACACCTCAGTGTGAGATGTCCTTGTATAACCGGCTCCCCGAACGCGGCTATGAAATCCGCGTGTGGCCCGCGCTGTACCCGACACTCCAGAAGGTGCCGCACTACAAGGGCAGCCTGGCCCCATTCATCACGCAAGCGATGGAAGCGGACCCAACACTATCGGGCAAGCCATCGGACCCACGAAGGTTCGATGAGAAAGACCTGATGGAGCGTATGGCCTCCTATGGTCGCGCAGGCTTCGCCCTCCAGTTCATGTTGGACACCAGCCTCAGTGACGGTGACAAGTTCCCGCTCAAGGTCCAAGACCTGATGGTGATGAACCTCAACCCGATCATGGCTCACGTCAAGTTGGCCTGGGCTGCATCGCCTGAACTCTGCATCAACGATATGCCCACCGTTGCGCTCACCGGGGACCGTTTCTACCGGCCTATGTGGCACGCCAGCGAGATGAGCGAGTACACCGGATGCGTCATGGCTATTGACCCCTCGGGCCGTGGTCAAGACGAAACCGGCTATGCCGTAGTGAAAGTCCTCATGGGCAACTTGTTCCTGGTGGCCGCTGGGGGCCTCCGTGGTGGCTACTCCGATGAAACACTGGAGACGCTCGCCAAGATCGCCAAGGCGCACCAAGCGAACCACATCATCATCGAAGCCAACTTCGGTGACGGCATGTACACCAAGCTCTTCCAGCCGATCTTGCAGAAGCATCACCGCTGCTTGGTCGAAGAGGTGAAGCACTCGCAGCAGAAAGAGCAGCGCATCATCGACACCCTGGAACCCGTTCTTACGCAGCATCGTCTCATTGTGGACCAGAGGCTGATTGAGCGGGACTTTGAGTCGGCGCAGGCAGACATCAAGTACAGCTTGTTCTACCAGCTCACGCGCCTCACACGCGACCGTGGGGCCCTGTCACATGATGACCGGCTCGATGCCCTGGCGATGGCAGTGGCGTACTGGGTAGACCACATGGCTCGGGACAACGACAAGGCTGTCCAGGAGATGCGGACCAAGAACATGGATGCTGAATTGAAGAGGTTCATGGGCCACGTACTGGGCCGACCTCAGCGTGCAAAAGGCTGGATGGGCAGCAACGCGGGCTCCCGTTAAAAGATGTACTAAATGATTGGACGCAGCCGACCTTCGGTGAAACACTGGTTCATCTAGGAGGAGCCCCATGCTTAACCAACCCGTGCCGGCATTGGCGGACCCCAAAGAGATCATCATCGTCGAAGACGACCCCCTTCTCCGTAACCTGGTGGTGGAGATTGTGGGGGAGGTTGGGGCAGAGTGCCGAGCCTTTCCTACCTGCGACGAAGCCCTTGCATACTGCCAGGATGTTGCTCCGTGCTTGGCCCTCATTGTTGATCATCTTGTCCCTGGAGACATTCGCGGGGCGGAATTCATCTCGATATACCATGAACGCTGGCCAGATACCCCTGCGCTTTTAATGTCAGGCAGTGATGTCAGTGAGGAGAAGCTTCCGTCTAATGCGGTTTTTTTCCTGAAACCTTGGTGCGCAGAAGATCTCCTCCAGTTCATTGACGGGGCTGTCAAGATGAGAGCCCGTTCCCTGCACGTTCGCCCCCAAGTCTCCGAGGGACCACAATAGGATGACGGAGACGTTTATCCGGGGGCTACATCACGGCTTACGTGGTGCCGGACACTGTTCGGACTGTAGGGAAACCTCAGTGTGTCCGTCATGGCTTGACTGCTGATGATGATGACCATTGGGAACCTTACCTCTCCACTCTCTTTATGGGGGGTAGGGGGGCTAACTGAGGTTTCCTAATGGTCTATCATGGAGATGCAGTCACTGATTCATCTCTAGTGGTCCTTAATAGAGGACCATCACCATCACCTTCCTTTATGAGCAGAAGGTAGATGGGTCGCATCAGCCCTCAAGGTCATCAGCAAAGCCTCAGCGCCACTGCCTACGTTGTTCAGTGGATTCTGTTTGCACCAGCGCTGTATCCAGAGGGTCCAGTCATCGGGGCCAGTCTTTTTGGTCACATCATCGGTGCCGTCCGTCACGTTGTTGTAGGCCGTGAAGTAGCCACTCAACCATATCCCTACGGCGTCCTGGATGATGTTGTCGTTAGCCGCACGGACAAACTCCCCGCATCCCATCGTGCCAATACCCACTTGTCTGAACCGCCCATTCACTGCGGCCTGGGCATCTGCGGCCCCAACACATAAAAGCAAAGCCATCGCTACGAATCTCACCTGCGTCCCTCTGAGTGGTTCCTAAAAGCCACCATAGTACCAGCGAGGGGAGCCAAATGATTTTGCTGCAAAAATTTGAGAGCCCACCTCGAAACTGATGGGCCGCGACTACCCCCGGTGCCCCCAGCGAGCGGCCAGAATCCGCCCTCTGAGAACCCTCCGGGCAGGCCCCAAGTGGCCCAGCGGCAGCCCAATGTGTCCCGGAATGTGTCCCACATGGCCGGAAACCCCAGTAAACACAGGGCCTGTCACCAGATTAAGAATCCCGCGCTCCACCTTCTCAGCCTCACAGGCGGCCATTACCGGCCCTTTGTGGGGCTTTTTTGGGCCCTCAGCGGCAAATCCTGAGCGTGTGGACGTTCGGCTATCTGTTTTTTGCGCGGTGATAAGCGCTGGGAACACATGCTTGAAACGGCAAGACTTTGCAGGGGGCGAGCAGGACTAAATCAACGGTGTGGGCCCTTGGTGGACTGGGCCTGCCCTCATTACCCAGCCATGACCAAGGGCCCTCAGGGCCTAACTGGCATCAAGCAATGGAGCGGTTTTCAGTGTGATGGGCTGTTGCTATTCGCCGTGCGCGTCCCACTCCCCAAGCCAATGCTCGCGTCATTGATTCGCCCGGACGAGAATCGAAAGCCTCTTCATGAAGGGCCATGCCGGAGCTTGCATACACACCAATAAACATTTGTGTGCTGCCCGTTCGTGACAACCTCACCTGGACATCAATCGTCGTACCGTTGCCCAACGCCTCGTCATGGGTTCGGTGGTGTAGCGTAGGATCAGCCCAATCCCAAAATACTTCGCCTCGAACGCGCATTTTCAGTCCCCTACGACTTAGTCTTGTGGTTCGATCCACAATAGCGCAGTAGGTCACTTGGGTAACGTTTTTTTGGGCTGCTTGGAAAGAAGCCGACTAATGGGTGTAGAGTTGTACAAATTTTTGCGACTGTATAGGTTTTTTTGTTTCGTCTGGTTTACACTTTTCAGCTATTTAATTTCTTCTGGCTAGCTTTTGTTGTGGCGCGTAGTCGTTCGAGCTGCTGTATGTCAAATAGCTGTAGATGAGATTTTTGGTTCAGAGAGTCGATCTCTTCTTGGATGGCAGCTAGTTGAATGTGCAAGAGAGCAAGTCTGCCCGCTATTGTCTGGATAGTCTGATGCTCGCTTTGGGTATCCATACTCTCGCTTAGGGGCCTTTTAGAGTTAAAGGGAGAGTGCATGTTGCCTTCATCAAAATCTGGCGAGATGCAGAGCCATAACTTCATTGTCTGATAAGAGGGTCGCCCTTTTACTTTGCAAAACTTGGTTAGCGATAGCCCGGAATTGAAATATTCCAGTATAATTACTCGACGGTCATCCTGGGTGTATCGCTTTGCTTGGTGAGCAGCAGCCGGCTTGCTAGCCATGTGGACATCTCCAGTGAATGCAGGTGGATGGACGGCTTGTGGGTTCTGATCGCTGGGTCAGCGAGACTCCTCAACAGGAGCTAGACGATCCATTGGAGAAAAACTGTAGCCAGAGTTACACCCACCAAAGACCCTATTATAATAAACAGTAATTCTAGGAGTGGCGTAAAATTGCCCATATTATTTGCGCCTCCGAAAATTCATAAGCGATGCAAATGAATAAAAGGGCAGCGGCAATTGCAATAGCGCCGTAATATTTTTCGGTCTTATCAGTGGATGTTGTCATGGCGCTTACTTTTCTCGCTCACAACATTCTGTCCGCAGTACCGGGAATAACTCGGACGGGTTGCGCGAGTCATTAATCAGCTTTTCGCACTCTGCGATAGCTAATGTCCTGCTAGAAAAGCCGCGCTTTAATCTTGTTTTTTCCTGATTGTCGTAAATGTCGAATCCGGCAGAGCTCGTGGCGGCATAAAAACGATTGCCAATCTGAAAAGACTCATTCTCCAAAGGTATTGCTGGAACGATAACGAATCTTGGTTGCATTGTGCCATCCCCCCATTCTCCAGAGGTAATTAATAGTCAGGCTAATGGGGGCATGCAAGGTAATTCAGAATAATTTTTCCCTGAATCTATATGCGTATTATTTTGATGTATTGCTCTAGATTTTTCCTCAGCCATGAAGGCTGCCTCTGTGGACTAGGGGAGGGCGTTAGTCCGGTTGCTTCAGGGATGTCGGACCACCGGGCCCGGGGCTTGAGTCGATCCCTACGCTCCGTCGCGCCAGCCTCATGGAGCAGCAGGAGATGGCAGGAGATGAAGCTTTCTTTATACAACCCCGTCCTGATCGGGCTACGGTATTCGAAGCTTCTGTGGCGTTCCGCTATCAGGACGGATTCGTTCCCTGATTTGCTCCGATCTCCCCAAATCGTCCGTGTAGCAACCGAGGTAGTCTCCGGAAGAATTTTTCTCCTTAGCTGCGGGCTGTATGAATTTACAGTACAGCTGTTTCGCGTGAGCTGCGTCAGGCGTAGACTCCTCGGATTTTTCGATTTTGACCGTGATAAGGTCTCTTGAAAGAGAATTCGTTAGCGTGGCAAATGTCGCTTGAACAATACCTTTCCATTTGTGACAATTATCCGCCACTGGCTCATCAAAAGGATCCAAAGGCGTGTTTTTGACATTGTTCGGATGGGAATTCTTCCTCGAAACATATTCGCGTTCGGGAATATTCCTTGACTATTACTTTTCCATCTGTGAGAATCATATCTGGCTCTTAGGCCTTCACTTGGTTTTCAACAAGGTGGTAGTTAAGAAACATGGACAGCGCACAGATCACAAGCCTGGTCACGGCACTTGAGAAGTTCCACGACCTGGACCCCAAAATGCCCATCCGGCAAGTCATCTACCTGCTCACTCTTGCCCAGCAAAAGGAGCCTGTAGGTATCTCGGAAATGGCCGACCTGGTTGGGGTAGGTGTAGCTGTCGCATCCCGCTACGCTGCGAGCTACGGGCGTGGTAGGCGCACGGACGCTGGATTGGGCTTCCTGGTCGCTAAGGAAGACCCGAACGATTGGCGTAAGAAGCAACTGGTGTTCACTGACACCGGGCGCAAATTCATCGAAAACTTGTTCGAATCTGAGGACAAAAATGCCCATATACAGGAAGGGAAATAAGTATCTAGTCTCGCTTGGGTCACGTAACGACCGCTACCGACAAACGTTCGCCACAGAGGAAGAGGCGAAGGCCGATGAGGCCAGAGAGCTCGCAAGGAGGGCCGCGCTACCCAAGGCGGTACGTGGCGAAGGCACCGGCACCATTTCCCCGCTGAAATCCCGCAAGACCCTTCAAGAAGCCTACGACCTGACATTCCGACTGGAGTGGAAGGGTGGCAAGTCTGAAAAAACGATGACACTCAATGGCGGCAACGTGCTGAAAGCACTAGGGGCCGATACGCTGCTGAGCGACATCACGACCGAGACCATCACTGAAATGGTTCTGGAGTTTGAAGACCTGGGCAACTCAGGTTCGACTGTGAACCGCAAGCTGTCGCTTCTTTCTATGGTCCTCAAGACCGCCGTGAACCATAACTGGCTCCTCAGTGTGCCGCGTATGATCCGCCGTAAAGAAGGCAAGCACCGTATCCGCTGGATGAACACGGAGGAAGAGGGCAACGTCCTTAAGGCGTGCCAGCACCTGGGGCTCAACTGTCTTCATGACTTCATCATTGTGGCGGTCGATACAGGGTTCCGCCGTGCTGAACTCCTCGGGCTCAGTGCTCCTGACTTCCAGGAAGGAATGATCCACCTGTACGCCGGACAAACCAAGAATGGAGACGCCCGTGCCATCCCGGCTACCAGTCGCGTGGCGCGCATCCTGCACCGCAGACGGATGAACCTGACTACATTTGAAGGGCTCACCGTTTCGTCTCTGCGTCACCAGTGGGCCACTCTGCGCGCTTACATGGGCATGGAAGAAGACCCGCAGTTTATCGTTCACATGCTTCGCCACACCTGCGCTTCGCGCCTGGTACAGCGTGGCGTCCCATTGGCCTCTGTCCAGCATTGGATGGGCCACAAGAACATCAACACGACTCTCCGGTACGCGCATCTGGCACCGGAAAATCTAATGCAGGCGCGCAATGCGCTGGAAGCTACACCTGCACAGCCGACCGCTTTTGAGTCGGTAGAGCGCGACACGTTCTTCAACTATGGTGAAGCCACTACCGCCTAGTTGGGACACATTTTCTGATTCGTGGCTCGGGCAGAGTAGGCCCTGAGCGGCGACCGTGGGCCCACCCAAATTAGGGCGGGACACACCGGGACACATGGGGACACTTGGGACACGAATTTAGCGTTGCATAGTGTGTCCCACCTGTGTAAGATGCGCGCCAAGCCCTTGTATCTAAAGGGTTTCGCGAATAGACCAAGCTCTGGCACCAGATTTAGGTTCCAGCGGCGCAAGCTGTAAGAGTTCGAGTCTCTTCGTCCGCACCATGTTTCTGTAAGGCTGTACCGCAACACTGCATTATGGTGGGCGTAGCTCAGTTGGTAGAGCGCCGGATTGTGATTCCGGTTGTCGTGGGTTCGATTCCCATCGTCCACCCCATATTTGAAGAAGGCGCCCGCATCGGATGATCGGGCGCCTTTTTCGTTTCTGCCGTACGGGCCTCGTGGCTACTGGTGGCGGAGCAATAAAAGCTGATAGATTTCAGCCGGTTGAAGGGCTGGCCGAGATGCCGGCAGAGGAATAGCGCAGATGATTGCAAAAGAAGCGCGCCAAGCCCTGGCGCTGCAACGTTTCGCCGAGGCCAATCCGCAACTGCTCGAGGAGATCCGCGAGCTGGATGCCCGCGAGCAGGCCCAGCAGATCGAGTGGGCGTTCGAGGATGCGGCGCAGGAGCAGGGCGTCGAGCCCTGGGAGTATGCCTTGCAACTGATCGCCGAGTCGCCGGAACAACTGCAGGCCATGCGCCTGGAGACTCATCGCGAGGTGGCCGAGGCGCTGGGCATGGCCTGGGAAGAATACTGCCAGTTCAACGACCTCGATCCGCAGTAAGCCGGACGATCTTTCTGGCTGTTGTTTGTTTGACAAGGTTTTACAACCGCGCGGGCCACAAGGGCCTGCGCGGCCGTGAATGAAACAGGCTCGACGCCAAGGCGGGCGGGCCTTTCAAGGAAATCGACCGGCGCGGCTCGCCGACAATCCGGGTGGGGTGACTTCTGCTTGATGAGTCACTAGAATGTTTGCCCTTGATTCTGGAGTCGGGCTATCGCCGGCTAACGTCTGTGCAACGAGGAATATCCATGCAAGTTTCTGTTGAAAACACTTCCGCTCTCGAGCGCCGCATGACCATCGCCGTTCCGGCCGAGCGCGTCGAGAACGAAGTCAACAAGCGTCTGCAGCAGACTGCCAAGCGCGCCAAGGTTGCCGGCTTCCGTCCGGGCAAGGTGCCGATGAGCGTGATCCGCCAGCGTTTCGAAGCCGATGCCCGTCAAGAGGCTTTCGGTGACCTGGTCCAGGCTTCCTTCTACGAAGCCATTGTCGAGCAGAAGCTGAACCCGGCTGGCGCCCCTGCCGTAGAGCCGAAATCGTTCGAGAAAGGCAAGGACCTCGAGTTCGTCGCCATCTTCGAAGTCTTCCCTGAATTCACCGTTGCCGGTTTCGAGTCGATCGCCGTCGAGCGCCTGAGCGCCGAAGTGGCTGACGCCGACCTGGACAACATGCTGGAAGTCCTGCGCAAGCAGAACACCCGTTTCGAGGCCGTCGAGCGCGCTGCTGCCAACGATGACCAGGTCAACATCGATTTCGTTGGCAAGATCGACGGCGAAGCCTTCGCCGGCGGTTCGGCCAAGGGCACCCAGCTGGTGCTGGGTTCCGGCCGCATGATCCCGGGCTTCGAAGAAGGCCTGGTTGGCGCCAAGGCCGGTGAAGAGCGCGTGGTCAGCGTGACCTTCCCAGAGGACTACCAGAACCTGGACCTGGCCGGCAAGGCCGCCGAGTTCACCATCACTGTCAACAGCGTTTCCGCCCCTGTGCTGCCTGAGCTGAACGAAGCCTTCTTCGCCCAGTTCGGCATCAAGGAATCGACCCTGGAAGGTTTCCGCGCCGAAGTTCGCAAGAACATGGAGCGTGAACTGCGCCAGGCCATCAAGGCCAAGGTCAAGAACCAGGTCATGGACGGTCTGCTGGCCGCCAACCCGGTCGACGTGCCTAAGGCCCTGCTGGAAAACGAAGTCAATCGTCTGCGCGTGCAGGCCGTCCAGCAGTTCGGTGGCAACATCAAGCCTGACCAACTGCCAGCCGAACTGTTCGAAGAGCAAGCCAAGCGCCGTGTCGTGCTGGGCCTGATCGTCGCCGAAGTGGTCAAGCAGTTCGACCTGAAGCCGGACGAAGCCAAGGTTCGCGAAGTCATCGAAGAGATGGCCTCGGCCTACCAGGAGCCTGAGCAGGTCATCGCCTGGTACTACAAGAACGACCAGCAACTGAACGAAGTCCGTTCGGTTGTGCTGGAAGAGCAAGTTGTAGATACTGTCCTGCAGAAAGCGACTGTGACTGACAAATCGGTCTCGTACGAAGAAGCCGTCAAGCCAGCACAGGCTGCTGCCGACGCTGAGTAACAGGCTACTCTCGTAGGAAACCCCCACAAGCCAGCCTTCGCGCTGGCTTGTGCGTATTCAAGCCATGACTATTTGGGAGTGAGTGCAGGACATGTCCCGCAATTCTTATATTCAGCAGAGCTCTGACATCCAGGCCGCAGGCGGCCTGGTCCCGATGGTTATCGAGCAGTCCGCCCGTGGCGAACGCGCCTACGACATCTATTCGCGCCTCCTGAAGGAGCGCGTGATCTTCCTGGTTGGCCCCGTAGAAGACTACATGGCCAACCTGGTGGTGGCGCAGCTGCTGTTCCTTGAGGCGGAAAACCCGGACAAGGATATCCATCTCTATATCAACTCCCCGGGCGGCTCGGTAACTGCCGGCATGTCGATCTACGACACCATGCAGTTCATCAAGCCGGATGTCTCGACCATCTGCATCGGCCAGGCCTGCAGCATGGGTGCTTTCCTGCTCGCGGCCGGTGCCGCCGGCAAGCGCCACTGCCTGCCCAACTCGCGCGTAATGATTCACCAGCCGTTGGGCGGCTTCCAGGGCCAGGCGACCGACATCGAGATCCACGCCCAGGAAATCCTCAACATCAAGGCGCGCCTGAACGAGTTGCTGGCCCATCACACCGGTCAGGACCTCGAGACCACCAAGCGCGACACCGAGCGCGATAACTTCATGAGCGCCGCGCGCGCGGCCGAGTACGGCCTGATCGACTCGGTCTACGACAAGCGGCAACTGGCATCCTGAAGCAATACGCCAGAGCGTTCGGGCGCGGATTGCGCCCGAGCGCGGACTTGAAAAAGCCAGCGATTGCCTTCATCTTGTGTTTCAAGCCTACCGGATTGGATCGATCGAATGACTGACACCCGTAACGGCGAGGACAACGGCAAATTGCTCTACTGCTCCTTCTGCGGCAAAAGCCAGCATGAAGTGCGTAAATTGATTGCCGGCCCCTCGGTATTTATCTGCGACGAGTGCGTCGACCTGTGCAATGACATCATCCGTGAGGAGGTGCAGGAAGCCCAGGCCGAGAGCAACGCGCACAAGTTACCCTCGCCGAAAGAAATCAGCGGCATCCTGGACCAGTACGTGATTGGTCAGGAGCGCGCGAAAAAGGTCCTGGCAGTAGCGGTGTACAACCACTACAAGCGCCTGAACCAGCGTGACAAGAAAGGCGACGAAGTCGAACTGGGCAAAAGCAACATTCTGCTGATCGGGCCGACCGGCTCGGGCAAGACGCTGCTCGCCGAGACGCTCGCGCGCCTGTTGAACGTGCCGTTCACCATTGCCGACGCCACCACCCTGACTGAAGCTGGTTATGTCGGTGAGGACGTCGAGAACATCATTCAGAAGCTGCTGCAGAAGTGCGACTACGATGTGGAAAAGGCCCAGATGGGCATTGTCTACATCGACGAGATCGACAAGATCTCGCGCAAGTCGGACAACCCGTCCATCACCCGTGACGTTTCGGGCGAGGGCGTGCAGCAGGCGCTGCTGAAGCTGATCGAAGGCACCGTGGCCTCCGTGCCGCCGCAAGGGGGCCGCAAGCACCCGCAACAGGAGTTCCTGCAGGTCGATACCCGCAATATCCTGTTCATCTGCGGAGGCGCCTTCTCGGGCCTGGAAAAGGTCATCCAGAACCGCTCGACCAAAGGCGGCATCGGCTTCAGTGCCGAAGTACGCAGCAAGGAAGAGGGCAAGAAGGTCGGTGAGTCGCTGCGTGAGGTCGAGCCGGACGATCTGGTCAAGTTCGGCCTGATTCCGGAGTTCGTCGGCCGCCTGCCGGTGCTCGCGACCCTGGACGAGCTGGACGAGGCTGCGCTGATGCAGATCCTCACCGAGCCGAAGAACGCGCTGACCAAACAGTACGCCAAGTTGTTCGAGATGGAAGACGTCGACCTCGAGTTCCGCAGCGATGCACTCAAGGCCGTCGCGCGCAAGGCACTGGAGCGCAAAACCGGCGCCCGTGGCCTGCGTTCGATCCTCGAAGGCGTGCTGCTCGACACCATGTACGAGATCCCTTCGCAGAAGGATGTCAGCAAGGTGGTGATCGACGAAAGCGTCATCGAAGGCTCGTCGCAGCCGCTGCTCATCTACGAGAACAGCGAGCCGCAGGCCAAGGCCGCCCCCGACGCCTGATCGGGCAAGGGGCAGCACGCACGAAGGGGCCTTTTTGGCCCCTTTTTGCATTTCATGGCCTGGGCGCTTGTAATTTGCCAGGCCTGCCCCCACATTAGCCCCAAGCACCATTTCCAACGGTTTCCGGCCACCAAGGCCGCTGTAGAGGCGAAATCATGAAGACCACCCTCGACTTGCCTCTTTTGCCATTGCGCGACGTCGTCGTCTATCCGCACATGGTCATCCCACTGTTCGTGGGGCGTGAGAAGTCCATCGAAGCCCTCGAGGCGGCGATGACGGGCGAGAAGCAGATCCTCCTGCTGGCCCAGAAGAATCCGGCTGACGATGATCCGGGCGAAGACGCCCTGTATCGCGTCGGCACCGTCGCCACCGTGCTGCAACTGCTCAAACTGCCCGATGGCACCGTCAAGGTGCTGGTCGAGGGTGAACAGCGCGGCGCCGTGGAACGTTTCAACGAAGTCGACGGCCATATCCGCGCCGAAGTCAGCCTGATCGACGAAACCGAGACCGCCGAGCGCGAGTCCGAAGTGTTCGTGCGGACCTTGCTGTCGCAGTTCGAGCAGTACGTGCAGTTGGGCAAGAAGGTCCCGGCCGAAGTGCTGTCCTCGCTCAACAGCATCGAGGAGCCAGGCCGCCTGGTCGACACCATGGCCGCGCACATGGCGCTGAAGATCGAGCAGAAGCAGGAGATCCTCGAGATCGTCGACCTGCAGGCCCGCGTGGAACACGTGCTGGCGCTGCTGGACGCCGAGATCGACCTGCTGCAGGTCGAGAAGCGTATCCGTGGCCGGGTGAAGAAGCAGATGGAGCGCAGCCAGCGCGAGTACTACCTGAATGAGCAGATGAAGGCCATTCAGAAAGAGCTCGGCGATGGCGACGAAGGCCACAACGAAGTCGAGGAACTGAAAAAGCGCATCGACGCCGCCGGCCTGCCGAAAGACGCCCTGGCCAAGGCCCAGGCCGAGCTGAACAAGCTCAAGCAGATGTCGCCGATGTCGGCCGAGGCCACCGTGGTGCGTTCGTACCTCGACTGGCTGGTACAGGTGCCGTGGAAGGCCCAGAGCAAGGTACGCCTGGATTTGGCCAAGGCCGAAGAGATCCTCGATGCCGACCATTATGGCCTGGAAGAGGTCAAGGAGCGCATTCTCGAGTACCTCGCCGTACAGAAACGCGTCAAGAAAATCCGCGGTCCGGTGCTGTGCCTGGTCGGTCCGCCCGGCGTGGGCAAGACCTCGCTGGCCGAATCGATCGCCGCCGCCACCAACCGCAAGTTCGTGCGCATGGCCCTGGGCGGCGTGCGTGACGAGGCCGAGATCCGTGGCCACCGCCGCACCTACATCGGCTCGATGCCCGGTCGTCTGATTCAGAAAATGACCAAGGTCGGTGTACGCAATCCGCTGTTCCTGCTCGACGAAATCGACAAGATGGGTAGCGACATGCGCGGCGATCCGGCCTCGGCGTTGCTGGAAGTGCTTGACCCCGAGCAGAACCACAACTTCAACGATCACTACCTGGAAGTCGACTACGACCTCTCGGATGTGATGTTCCTGTGCACCTCGAACTCGATGAACATCCCGCCGGCGCTGCTCGACCGTATGGAAGTCATCCGCTTGCCGGGTTACACCGAGGACGAGAAGATCAACATCGCGGTCAAGTACCTGGTGCCCAAGCAGGTCAAGGCCAACGGCCTGAAGAAGGACGAGCTGGAGGTCGAGGTATCGGCCATCCGCGACATCATTCGTTACTACACCCGCGAAGCTGGCGTGCGTGGCCTGGAGCGCCAGATCGCCAAGGTTTGCCGCAAGGTGGTCAAGGAGCACACCGGGGCCAAACAGGTGAAGGTGAAGGTCAGCGGCGAGCAGCTCGAGCAACTGCTGGGCGTGCGCAAGTTCCGTTATGGCCTGGCCGAGCAGCAGGACCAGATCGGCCAGGTCACCGGTCTTGCCTGGACCCAGGTGGGCGGTGAACTGCTGACCATCGAGGCCGTGGTGATCCCGGGCAAGGGCCAACTGATCAAGACCGGCTCGCTCGGCGACGTCATGGTCGAGTCGATCACCGCTGCGCAGACGGTGGTGCGCAGCCGCGCCAAGAGTCTGGGAATCGCTGCAGATTTCCACGAGAAGCGCGACGTTCACATCCATATGCCCGAAGGCGCCACGCCCAAGGACGGCCCGAGTGCCGGTATCGGCATGTGTACCGCGCTGGTGTCGGCCCTGACCCAGATCCCGGTGCGCGCCGATGTGGCGATGACCGGTGAGATCACTCTGCGCGGCCAAGTCCTGGCCATCGGTGGCCTCAAGGAAAAACTGCTGGCGGCACACCGCGGTGGGATCAAGACGGTGATCATTCCCGAGGAGAATGTTCGCGACTTGAAGGAGATTCCGGAAAATATCAAACAGGATCTTCAGATCAAACCGGTCAAATGGATTGACGAAGTCCTCCAAATTGCGCTGCAATACGCCCCGGAGCCCTTGCCAGATGTGGCTCCGGAGATTGTCGCGAAAGATGAGAAGCGCGACGGCGATGCTAAGGAAAGAATCAGCACGCACTAGTACGTATTTCGCTGGGGGGCGTTGGTTGACAGTATTTTCCGGCCCTTGCTATAAAACGGCACGCCAGTGTCAACAGGCCACCCAGCGCTCGTTTCATAAGCTTTTCATTACATACTTAGAAACAAACTCAATAGAGAAATAAGGGGACTTAGAGTGAACAAGTCGGAACTGATTGACGCTATCGCCGCATCTGCTGACATCCCGAAAGCTGTAGCCGGCCGTGCGCTGGACGCAGTCATCGAATCCGTCACCGGCGCCCTGAAGCAAGGTGACGATGTGGTACTGGTAGGTTTCGGTACCTTCTCGGTCAAGGAGCGCGCCGAGCGCACCGGCCGTAACCCGCAAACCGGCAAGGCGATCAAGATCGCTGCCGCCAAGGTTCCAGGCTTCAAGGCTGGCAAGGGCCTGAAAGACGCCGTCAACTAAGTCGTCTTTCAGCCGGCCCGGGCATCGTCAGGGCCGACCGCGTGACGGCGGGTCGCAAACGTTCCCGCTGGCACGCTCGCTTCGAAAAGGCGCATCCACTGGATGCGCCTTTCTTCTATCAGGATTCTACCCACGCTCCGCGGTTGTCGACGCAGTGGTACAGCCGTTTCTGGGGGACGCATGCTGCAGAATATCAGGGACAATTCACAAGGTTGGATTGCCAAGACCATCATCGGCCTTATCGTCGTGTTGATGGCGTTGACCGGCTTCGAGGCCATTTTCCAGGCCGCCAGCCATAGCCAGGACGCCGCCAAGGTGAACGGCCAGACCATCAGCCAGAACGAGCTGAGTCAGGCCGTAGACATGCAGCGCCGCCAGCTGATGCAACAGCTGGGCAAGGATTTCGACCCTGCGCTGCTGGACGAGAAGATGCTGCGCGAAGCCG
Organism: Pseudomonas mosselii; assembly: GCF_019823065.1. Classification (NCBI taxonomy): domain Bacteria; kingdom Pseudomonadati; phylum Pseudomonadota; class Gammaproteobacteria; order Pseudomonadales; family Pseudomonadaceae; genus Pseudomonas; species Pseudomonas mosselii. The sequence goes on along the minus strand of NZ_CP081966.1, from coordinate 4,021,973 downwards.
CGCTCAAGGGGCTGATCGATCGCAAGCTGCTGTTGCAGGGTGCCGAAGACGCCAAGTTCGCTTTTTCCGAGGCCGCGCTGGATCAGCTGATCCTGCAGACGCCTGAATTCCAGGTCGATGGCAAGTTCAGCGCCGAGCGCTTTGACTCGGTCATCCGCCAGATGGGTTACGGCCGCATGCAGTTCCGCGAGATGCTCGCCCAGGAAATGCTGATCGGCCAGCTGCGCACCGGCCTTGCCGGCAGCAGCTTCGTCACCGACAAGCAGGTCGAGGCCTTCGCCCGCCTCGAGAAGCAGACCCGTGATTTCGCTTCGCAGACCTTCAAGGCCGACCCGGCCGCAGTCAAGGTGAGCGATGAGGAGGTCAAGGCGCACTACGACCAGCACGCCAAGGAATTCATGACCCCGGACCAGGTGGTCATCGACTACCTCGAGCTGAAGAAGTCGGCCTTCTTTGACCAGGTCAAGGTCGATGACGGCGAGCTCAAGGCCCTGTATGAGAAGGAGATCGCCAACCTTGGCGAGCAGCGCCATGCCGCGCACATCCTGATCGAGGTCAACGACAAGACCGACGATGCCAAGGCCAAGGCCCGTATCGAAGAGATACAGCAGCGCCTGGACAAGGGTGAGGACTTCGCCAAGCTGGCCAAGGAATTCTCCCAGGACCCGGGTTCGGCCAATACCGGTGGCGACCTCGGCTTCGCCGGCCCCGGCGTGTACGACCCGGCCTTCGAGGACGCGCTGTACAAGCTGAACAAGGACCAGGTGTCCGCACCCGTGCGCACCGAGTTCGGCTACCACCTGATCAAGCTGTTGGGTGTGCAGGCGCCGGACGTGCCGAGCTTCGCCAGCCTGAAGGACAAGCTGACCCACGAGCTGAAGACCCAGCAGGTGGAGCAGCGCTTCGTCGAGGCCACCAAGCAGCTCGAGGATACCGCCTTCGAAGCCTCCGACCTGGCCCAGCCGGCCCAGGACCTGGGCCTGAAGGTACACACCTCGGCAGCCTTCGGTCGCGAGGGTGGTGAAGGCATCACCGCCAACCGTGCGGTGATCCAGGCCGCGTTCAGCGAGCAGGTGCTGGAAGAGGGCGCCAACAGCAACGCCATCGAGCTGGATCCGGAGACCGTGGTGGTACTGCGCGTCAAGGAGCATCGCAAGCCTGAGCAACTGCCGCTGGAGGCCGTGGCCAAGAACATCAGCCAGCACCTGGCCAAGGAGAAGGCGATTGCCGAGCTCAAGACCAAGGCTGACAAGCTGATCGCCGGCCTGCGCGAGGGTTCGACCAAGGCCGAAGGTCAGGGTTGGAAGGTCCACGAAGCGTTCACCCGTGGCCAGGACGGTATCGACCCGGCCGAGCTGCAGGCGGTGTTCCGTCTCGGCAAGCCTGCGTCCAAGGACAAGCCGGTCTACGGCAGCGTGGTCCTGGGCGACGGCAGCCTGGTGGTCCTGCAGCTCAAGGGCGTCAACGAGGGCGCCGCCGCCACCGACGAAGAGAAGGCGCAGATCCGTCGCTACCTCGCGTCGCGTGCCGGTTCGCAGGACTTCGCGGCCTATCGCAAGCTGCTTGAGGGCAGTGCCGACATCACGCGCTACTGAGTGGCGCGCTGATCACGAAACAGGCCGCGTATGCGGCCTGTTTCGTTTCCGATGATCAAGACCTTCGCATATCTCCCTCAGGGACTGCACGCGGCCTGAAGAGAGACCTATCGCTGAACCCCCTCATGATTGTCCAGCGTATCCCGGGCAATCTCCCGCCCCAGGGCGATCAGCTCCGGTGCCTTGTAGAACTCGAAGAACCGGCACACGCGCTTGGGCACGTTGATCAGCACATCCGGCGGATAGCCGGCGATCTTGTATTGCGCCAGTGACGTCTGCATCACCTCGAAACTCTGGTTGATCAGGTCGAGCAGGGAGGCAGGGCCGACGTTGTCGACGATGAACGACCCGGTGGCCGACTTCGGCGCTCCCTCGCTCTGCGGCGCAGCTGCCGGCTGCTGGCCCTCGGGGGCGGCGCTGTCCGCGAGCCACGGATTGGGACTGGCCAGTCCCTCGGCAGTGATTTCCTGCTCCAGGCGAATCAGTTGTTCGGCCGGCTTGCGGCGAAACGGCAGGCGCGAGCCGAGCGAACTGATCAAGGCATCGAAGCGCATCTTGAACGCCGCCGGGCGCTCGATCACCGGCAGCTGGTACTGCTTCTGGTTGGTGGCGTTGAGGTTGACGGCGATGATCAGGTCGCAGTGGCTGGACACCACCGGCACGATCGGCAGCGGGTTGAGGATGCCGCCATCGACCAGCATGCGGTTGCCTTGCACCACGGGGGTGAACAGGCTGGGAATGGCCGCCGAGGCGCGCATGGCCTGGTGCAGGCAGCCCTCCTGGAACCAGATCTCCTGCTGGTTGGTGAGGTCGGTGGCGACCGCCGTGTAGGGGATGCGCAACTGCTCGATGTTGATCTCGCCGACGATCTTGCGGATCTGACCGAACACCTTGTCGCCGCGGATCGCTCCCAGGCGGAAGCTGACGTCCACCAGGCGCAGCACGTCGAGGTAGTCCAGGCTCTCGATCCAACTGCGGTATTCGTCGAGCTTGCCGGCGGCGTAGATGCCACCGATTACAGCGCCCATCGAGCAGCCGGCGATGCACCCGATCTCGTAGCCGCGCCGTTCGATTTCCTCGATCACGCCGATGTGCGCGTACCCTCGGGCGCCACCGGAGCCCAGCACCAATGCCACGCGTTTGCCCATGACTTTTCCCCCTGTGGCTGTGCCACCATGGTCCAACAATGCACCCATTGCCACCTGTGCTTCAATGTAGCCCGTGCTGGGCTACGCTGAGCAGGGCACTTTTCGTTTGCTTTGCCGTCGAACGGCCACCTTAGTTTTTCACCCTCGAGGTATTACCGATGAAAGCCTGGATCACCCTTCCTCTGATTGCCCTGGCCTTGGTCGGCTGCGCGGGCAAGACGGCCTATCGTGACAGTTGCGCGACCCAGCTCGATGCCGCCTGGAAGGAACTGGACCTGGCCAAGGCCGAAGGCTTTGCCGGTACCGTGAGTTATTCCAAGGCGCTGTCGCTGTTGACCGGCGCCAAGACCCAGCAGCAGTTCGAAGGCTTCGAAGGCTGTACCCACAAGGCCGAGAAGGCCCGTTTCTACATTCGTGAATCCCGCGCCGGGCGTTGACCGAGGAGCTGCCCATGTCCGCCATGCTCGATCATGTGGTCGGCCAGGTTCTGGCGCTGCAGGTGCGCCTGCTGGCCTGCCGCGAACGCCTGGCCGCCGACACCGACCGCGAGGCGTTGCACGACCTGCGCATCACCTTGCGGCGTCTGCGCAGCCTGCTGCGGCCGTTGCGTGGCTTGCCGGGCGTCGAACAGCTCGAGCAGGCGGCCGGGGCGCTGGGCACGCTGACCACGCCGCTGCGTGACCGCGAGGTGCTGGCGGCGCAACTGATCGGCCGTGGGCACGCGCAGGCAGGCCAGCGTCGCCAGGAGGGCAGGGCGCGCACCTATGCCAGTGTCGCGGCCAGTGCCCAGCTCAATCGCGTGCTGGCGATTCTCGATGCGTTCCCGATGTTCCTGCGTGCCGCCGGCCGTGAGGGGTTGGCGCAGAAGCTGGGGCAGCGCATCGACAAGCGCCTGCACAAGCAATGGCACAAGCTGCAGGTGGCCCTGTCGGACCCTGGCCACGACCGCCACCGCCTGCGCCTGCTGATCAAGCGGGTGCGCTATGGCGACCAGGCCTACCCGCAACTCGAACACGCCGGCAGCAAGCTGCAGCGCCTGCTCAAGTCGGCCCAGGGTGACCTGGGTGACTGGCACGACCGTGTGCAGTGGTTGCTGCAGGTGCGCGAGCACAGCGACCTGCTCGGCTGCAAGGTGGCCTGGGAGCATGAACTGCATGCTGCCGAGGCGCGTTCCGACCTCACCCTCGAAGCGCTGCAAAAGGCTCTGGCGCGTCGTTAGTCCCGGCAAATGACCGATATGCGGGCTGTGGCTGGCGTGATCGCTGGTTACTATCGGTTCTTTTTTGCGCAGGAGCCCTGGCATATGAACTTCACAGAATTGCTGACTGCCGCCCGCACACACCCCGAGGCCATCAGCGTACCCGCCGGCTGGGCCCAGGGACGCGCGGTGTTCGGCGGCCTGATGGCGGCAATGGTGCACGAAGCGATGCGCCAGAAGCTGGGCGACGACCGCCCGGTGCGTTCGCTGGCCATCACCTTCGTCGGCCCGGCGGCGCCGGATATGCCAATCAGCCTGGAGGTGGAGGTGCTGCGCGAGGGCAAGGCGGTCAGCACCTTGCTGGGGCGCGCCGTGCAGGATGGCCAGGTAGTGACCCTGGTGCAGGGCAGCTTCGGTGCTGGTCGCCCTTCGGTGGTGGCGGTCGACGCGCCTGCCGCGATGCCGATGAAGCCGCTGCAGGAGGCGGCGCCGGAGTTGCCCTTTATCAAGGGCATTACACCGGCGTTCATGCAGCATGTGGCGTTTCGCTGGGCGGTGGGCGGCCTGCCGTTCAGTGGCAACGACTCGCGCCATATGGGGGGCTGGGTACGCCTGCGCGATGTCGCCGAGGAGCCGGTCGGGGTGGCGCACCTGCTGGCATTGGTCGATGCCTGGCCGCCCAGTCTGCTTCCCTATCTCAAGCAGCCCGCCGCCGGCAGCACGCTGACCTGGACCATCGAGTTCGTGCAGCCCACGCCGCAGCTGTCAACCCTCGACTGGTGCCGCTATGTGGTCGAGACCGAGTATGCCCGTGATGGCTATGGCCATGCGGCCGCGGCATTGTGGACGTCTGAAGGGGAGTTGCTGGCGTTGAGCCGGCAGACGGTGACTGTGTTCGCCTGAGCCATCTTCATCAAGCCAATCGCCGGGCAAGCCCGCTCCCACGCCGGGTGATGTTTTCAGTCAGTGGCGGTGCTTGTGGCGCTCGCGCCAGGCCCGCCACCAGGCACCACTGAGCACGAAGCGCGGGAAGGTGATGAACTGCTCGGTGAGCAGGCGTTGTACGGCATCCTTGCGGTCGGTGAACGGCTCGGGTTGCTCGGCTTCCAGGCGGTGCCCCTGGCGTTGCAGGCCCAGCCCGGCCACCAGGGCGATGATACCCACGGCGATCTGCGACAGGTCCAGTCCAAACAGCCCCGACAACACCAGCAGCGCGCCCAGGATGAACAGCGGCACGGCGATCAGGTGCAGCACCAGATTGGCGGGGTGGCGATGGTTGTGGTGGTAGCCGCGCCATTGCCAGGCGGGCAGATTGGGCAGTCGTTTGCTCATGGACAGATCCTCTGGGGCTTGTCCAAAGCTTAGTGCGGCCCCCGGGCGGGGGCCAATCGAGGCTGGCTATGGTGGCCATAGCCGGCGCCGGTCACAGCTTGAGCTGGCCGATCGCCTTGTTCAGCTCGCCGGCGAGGGTCGCCAGCTCACTGCTGGTGGTGGCCGAGCCGACGGTCTGCTGCACGGTCTCCTCGGTCACGTCGCGGATACTGACCACGGCGCGGTTCATCTCCTCGGCCACCTGGCTCTGCTGCTCGGCGGCCACGGCGATCTGGGTGTTGCTTTCGCGCATCTGTGCCACGGCGCTGGTGATCTCGGCCAGGGCCTCGCCGGCCTCGCGGGCCTGCTTGACGCAATCGTCGGCCTTGAATGAGCTTTCCTGCATGAAATCCACCGCGTCGCGGGTGCCGGCCTGCAGGTCGGCGACCATGGTGGTGATCTCGTCGGTGGAGGTCTGCACGCGCTTGGCCAGGTTGCGCACCTCGTCGGCGACCACGGCAAAGCCCCGGCCCAGGTCACCGGCCCGGGCCGCCTCGATGGCGGCGTTGAGGGCGAGCAGGTTGGTCTGTTCGGCGATGCTGTGGATGACGCCGACCACGCCATTGATCTTCTGGCTGTCGTCGGCCAGTTGGCGGATCATCTCGGCGGTCTGCTGCACACCGCTGGAGAGCCCGGCAATCGAGTCCTGCACGCGGCTGACCACGGCCTGGCCGCTGCCGGCCAGGGTGTCGGCGGTCTGCGACAGGTCGCGGGTGGCGCCGGCATGCTGGGCGATATGGTGGACGGTGGCGGTCATTTCGTTGATGGCGGTGGCGGCCTGGTCGGTCTCGCTCTGCTGGCCGATCATGCCGTGGCGCACTTCATCCATGCTGCCGGCCAGGCGCGCGGCGCCGGAGTCCAGCTGCGCGGCGGTGCGCGCCACGGTGCTGACCACGCGGTGGTAGGTGGTCTGCATGGCGTTGAACGCGCCGGCCATCTGCCCGACTTCGTCGCCGCAGGCCAGGGGCACCCGGGCCGAGAGGTCGCCGGTCTTCTCCACGTGCAGCATCACATCCTTGAGGGTGTTGAGCTGGCTGAGCAGGAAACGGATCAACAACTGTGAAGCGCAGAGCATCGCCAGCATCAGGATCAGCACGCACACGGCGTAGTTGCTGAACCGATCGAAATAGACCTGGCGCAGGCTCGGCGACTGGGCGATTACCGCGAGCTGCTGGTCGCCCCGGCGCAGCACCTGGGCGCCACGCAGCGGGTTGTCGCCGAGGATCCAGGCACCGGACAGTTCGACCCAGCCCTGGCCATCGCGCAGGGCCTCGAGGGGTTCGCCGGCGAACTGCGGCGTTTGCCCATTGCGCCAGGTGATCAGGTTGGCCTGGGTGGGCAGGGCCTGCCCGGCGGGCCATGCCGCCAGCAGTTCGGCCTGGGCCTGGGCTTGCGCCTGGGCGCCGGTGGCGCGGGCCTGTTGCTCCAGGTACACCGCGTAGAGCACCAGCAGCAGGGTGGTGACGAAGGCCACGGCATTGACGGCCCAGAACTTGTATTTGAGGGAAACGTTGCTAAGCCAGGCACCCATGGTAGGTCTTCTCTGAGTTGGCGGAAACATTATTGGCAAGGTGCCATCATTGTGCCCGCCAACGCCAGGGGCCTTGTTGATATGCGTCAAGAAACCTCAGGCAGACCAAAGAACGCGCGGGCGCAGGCGCTGGTGTGGGCGGCGGTGTGCGCTGCGGTTTCATGGCGATGCAGGGCCACCTCGCGCAGCACCTCGGGCAGGAAGGCCGGCTCGTTGCGGCCGTTCTTCGGCTTGGGCCGCAGGCTGCGGGGCAGCAGGTAGGGCGCATCGCTTTCGAGCATCAGGCGACCCTCGGGGATGTTGCCGACCAGGGGATGCAGGTGGGTGCCGCGGCGCTCGTCGCAGATCCAGCCGGTGATGCCGATGTGCAGGTCCTGGTCGAGGTAGGCGAACAGCGCCTGGCGCTCGCCGGTGAAGCAGTGCACCACGGCGGCGGGCAACTGGTCGCGGTAGTCCTTGAGGATTGCCAGCAGGCGCTCGCTGGCCTCACGCTCGTGGAGGAACACCGGCAGGCGCAGCTCGACCGCCAGCGCCAACTGCGCTTCCAGGGCCTTTTCCTGGGCCGGGCGTGGGGAGAAGTCGCGATTGAAGTCCAGGCCGCATTCGCCCACGGCCACCACCCGTGGCTGGGCGAGCAGTTCGCGCAGCTGGCGTTCGCTGCCGCTGTTCCAGTGGCTGGCGTCGTGAGGGTGCACGCCGGCGGTGCTGAACAGGCGCTGGCCGGGTTCGTCCAGGTGCCGGCACAGTTTCAGGGCCTCGGCGCTGACCTCCAGGCTGGTGCCGGTAAGGACCATCTGTGCCACGCCGGCCTCCACGGCGCGCTCGACGATGGCGGCCTGCTGGTCGTGGAAACTGCTGTTGGTCAGGTTGACGCCGATATCGATCAGTTGCATGGTGCTACCTCGTGCCGCGGGGGCGGCCAGCATAGCAAAAACCGGGATATCGAGAAAAAACCAAGAACTTCAAACGTTTGCCGTGGTCTGTTGCGGTCATTTGTCACGGATCGATCACAGCACCATGGTGCCCGCCAACCGCTCTCGGACCCTTTTCCCCATGTTGCGAACCTTTTTGACGTGCCTGTTGCTGTCCGGGCTGCTGGCCGCCGGGCCGGTCGCTGCCGGCGAAGCCGGGCCGCAGCAGCATGTGCCGGCCAGCCAGGCGCGCGACCTGGCGCAGATCCGCTCGAGCAAGGTGCTGCGGGTGCTGGTCAACCAGAGCCGCAACAGCTCCGGCGAGGTCAAGGGCGAGCCGGTGGGCGTCGAGTACTATCGCCTGCGCGCCCTGGAGCACGCCCTCAATGCCCGGGTCGCCGACGGCCAGGAAATCACCCTGAAGATCATCCCCCGCGCCAAGGAGCAATTGCTTGCGGCTTTGCAACGCGGCGAGGGTGATCTCGCCGCCCCCGGCGAGCTGCTCGACCCGAGCGTGGTGCGCGGAGTCGGCGTCAGCGCCCCGGTGGTCGACCAAGTGCCGCTGCAACTGGTCGGGCGCAAGGGCGAGCGCGGCTACAGCCGCCCCGAGCAGCTGTCCGGGCGTACCGTCGCCCTGACCACCGCCAGTGCCGCGGGCGCGGCGATCCAGGCGATCAACCAGCGGCTGGCCTTGCGCAAGCGGGCACGGATCAAGGTGGAGTGGGTCGACCCGACGCTGGCGGTGGAGGATGTGCTGGAAATGGTCCAGGCCGGTATCTACCCGCTGACAGTAGTTGAGCGGCCGATCGCCCAGCGCTGGGCGCGGGTGATGCCGCGTCTGCGGGTGGACAGCAAGCTGCAGTTGGCCCAGCCCCAGGCCATGCGCTGGTATGTGCGCCAGGATGCGCCGATGCTGCAGGCGGCGGTGGATCGTTTCCTCGCCACCTATCGCGCGCCGGACAACCAGGACGCGGCCTTCGAGCGCATCTACCGGCGCCAGTACAGGGTGCACAACCCGCTGGCCCGCGGGGACCGCCAGCGTCTGGAGTCGGTGCGCTCGGTGCTGCAGAAGCACGGTGGCGACCAACAGTTCGACTGGCTCAACCTGGCCGCCCTGGCGTTCAAGGAGTCGACCCTCGATCCCAAGGCGCGCGGCACCGGTGGCGCCCACGGGCTGATGCAGATCACCCCGTCGGCGGCCCAGCGGGTGGGGGTGAGCAACACCGCCACGGTGGACGGCAATGTCCAGGCCAGCGCCCGTTACCTGGCGCTGATCCGCCGCAAGTTCTTCGCCAGCCCCCAGCTCAACGAGCGTGAGCGCATGGCGTTTATCCTGGCCGCCTACAACCTCGGGCCGGAGCGGGTCCAGGCCATGCGTGCCGAGGCCCGGCGGCGTGGGCTCAATGGCAACCAGTGGTTCTTCCAGACCGAACGCATCGCCATGGAGCAGGTGGGCATGGGGCCGGTGAACTTCGTCAATAGCGTCAACAAGTACTTCCTCGCGTTCAACCGCGAGCGGGCTTCCCTGGAGCGTGTGGCGAAGCGCTAGATGAATCTAATAATTCGATAGATTTTACGCGATTATTGCGATTTTCTTATTCGATGAATTGATTAAGATGGCGCTCATCCAACACACACCTACTCAAACAAGGAAGCAAACATGAACAACTCCCTCAAAGCCCTGTTCACCACCCGCGCCGGTTATGGCCTGAGCGTCGTGCGTATCCTGGTCGGCGTCATCTTCATGGCCCACGGCGCGCAGAAACTGTTCGGCCTGTTCGGCGGCTACGGCCTGGAAGGCACCGGCCAGTGGATGGAAAGCATCGGCCTGGCCCCGGGCTACCTGATGGCCTTGCTGTCCGGCAGCGCCGAGTTCTTCGGCGGCCTGGCCCTGGTGGTCGGCCTGCTGGCCCGCCCGGCGGCGCTGGCGCTGAGCGTGACCCTGGTGGTAGCGATCTTCTCGGTGCACATCGGCAACGGGCTGTTCATGTCCAACAACGGTTATGAGTTCGCCCTGGCGCTGATGGCCGGTACCGTGGCGGTGCTGATCGAGGGCGCGGGCCGGCTGTCGCTGGACCGTCTGATCGCACGCTGATCGGCAATCGCGGGGCCAGGCCAATCCCACGAAGCGTGTGGGAGTGGGCTGGCCCCGCGATTGCTTTTGCACAAGCGCTTGTAACTTCAAGCGTCAGCCTCTAGCATACCGATTGCGCCGATTTAAACAGCTACTTGCGGGGCGCAGGAGAGGCCCCGACGGGTCATCCGAAATACCGCTAAAGCGCTGGTTCGGTGACGCCTCCCACCGCTGCCCAGCGGGAACAGCGAGGCGGAGAGAGACTCCATGAGTTGCCCACGTACCAGTGTCTGCTTGACCCCCCTGGCCAAGAACCAGGCTTCCCGTACCCCGCGCATCCTGCTCGGCGGCCAGCATCAACCCACGCTTTTGCGCAATCTCGATGGCTTTTCCCGACGCAAGGGCCAGGCCTGTGCCTTCCTTATCCAGTTCTCCGACAGCTGTGAACAGCTCGACCAGTACGGCAACGACCGCTTCGACCTGGCCGTGATTCAGGCGCCTGAGGCCGAAGTGGCCGCCGAGGTTATCGGCCAGCTCACCCGCATTGCCCGCCAGGGCCTGATTACCCGCCGTTGAGCGGCGTGTCGCGTCCAGCCGTTTTTCGCTAAGCTCGGTCTCCCGGTGGGCGCCTGTCGTCCCGCCGCGGATGCACTGAGGAGACAGTCGTTGAGCACCAACATCATCACCATCGAAGGCCATGCAGCGCTGAAGCAGGAGCTTGATCACCTGTGGCGGGTCTATCGCCCGGAGATCACCCAGAAGGTCACCTGGGCGGCCTCGCTGGGCGATCGCAGCGAGAACGCCGACTACCAGTACAACAAGAAGCTGCTGCGCGAGATCGACCGCCGCGTGCGCTACCTGCGCAAGCGCCTGGAAGACGTCAAGGTCGTCGAGTACTCGCCCCAGCAGGAAGGCAAGGTGTTCTTCGGTGCCTGGGTGGAAATCGAGAACGATGACGGCGAGCAACTGCGTTTTCGCATCGTCGGCTATGACGAGATCCACGGGCGCAACGACTACATCTCCATCGACTCGCCCATGGCCCGGGCCTTGCTCAAGAAGGAGGAGGGCGACGAGGTGGTGGTGCACACGCCCACCGGTGAGGCGACCTGGTATGTGAACAGCATCCGCTACAACCTCTAGCTGGCGCAGAACTCAAGGCCATACTCGATCCCTGTAGGAGCGGCCTTGTGTCGCGAAAGGGCCGCATAGCGGCCCCGGGATATCAGCATCAAGGCAACGATTGCTGGGGCCGCTGCGCGGCCCTTTCGCGACACAAGGCCGCTCCTACAGGGAAAAGCGCAAACCCTCGATCATTCGCAATGCTTCATTTCTTCACCCCTCGCGCAACACCGCCAACGGACTGGCATTGAGCGCGCGACGTGTACCGATCACCCCGGCTCCGCCCACCAGCACCGCCCCGGCCAGCGGCAGCGCCAGCAGCCACGGATGGGGTGCCCAGTGCAGGTCGAAGGCATAGCGGTACAGCGCCCAGGTGATCAGCTCGCAACCCAGTGCCGCGAGCACGCCGCTTGCCGCGCCGAGCAGGCCGAACTCGATGCGCCTAGCCTTGACCAGCAGCTGGCGCGCCGCCCCCAGCGCCCGCAGCAGGGCGCCCTGGCGGATGCGCTCGTCGAGGGTTGCCTGCAGGCCGGCGAACAGCACCGCCAGCCCAGCCGCCAGCACGAACAGCAGCACGTACTCCACCGCCAGGGTGACCTGGGCGAGGATGCTGCGCAGTTGCGCCAGCAACGCGTCGACCTGCAGCACGGTCACCGCCGGGAACGCGCGGGACAGCGCGACGATCTCCTGGTCGTGGCCCGGTGCCAGATAGAAGCTGGTGAGGTAGGTGGTGGGCAGGCCTTGTAGCGTTCCTGGCTGGAAGATCATGTAGAAGTTGGGCTGGAAACTGTCCCAGTGCACGCTGCGCAGGCTGCTGACCCGGGCCTGGCGCTGCTGGCCGCCGATATCGAATGTCAGCAGGTCACCCAGTTGCAGGTGCAGGCTCTGCGCCAGTTCCGCCTCCACGGAAACCCCAGGCACGTCATCGCTGGCGGGCGCCTGTTGCCACCATTGGCCCGCGCTCAGGGCGTTGCCCTGGGGCAGCTCGGCGGCCCAGGTCAGGCTGAGGTCGCGCTGGATGGCGCGCTCGCCGGTGGAGTCCTTGCTGACCAGCTGGCGCACAGGCTGCTCGTTGATATGGGTCAGGCGGCCAGGGATCACCGGGTACAGCGGCGCGGCGGTGGCGTTGATCTGGGCCAGGCGCTCGGCGAACGGCTGGCGCTCGTCGGGCAGGATGTTCAAGGCGAAATGGTTGGGTGCGTCCTTGGGCAACTGCGCCTGCCAGGTGTCGAGCAGTTCCGCCCGCAACAGGGCGACCAGGCCCATGGCCAGGAGGATCAGGCCGAAGGCCAGGGCCTGGCCGGCGGCGGCCAGCGGGTGGCGCAGCAACTGCCCGAGCCCCAGGCGCCAGGCCAGCGGCGCGCCGGCCAGCAGCCGGCGCAAGCTGCGCAGGCCGAGCAACAGCAATCCACCCAGCAGCAAGGCGGCGATCAGCCCGCCGCCGAGCAGGGCGAAGGTCAGCAGCAGGTCCAGGCTCAGGCGCCACATGATCAGGCCCAGGGCGAGCAGGGCGGCGCCGTACACCAGCCAGCTGCTCGGTGGCAGCGGCAGCAGGTCGCGGCGCAAGACCCGCAGCGGCGGCACGCGACCAAGGGCCGCCAGCGGCGGCAGGGCGAAGCCGGCCAGGGCCACCAGCCCGGTGCTGATGCCGGCCAGCGCCGGGGTGAGGCCGCCGGGTGGCACCTGGCTGGGTAGCAAGCCTTCCAGCAGACGGAACAGCCCAAGCTGCGCCAGCCACCCGAGCAGGGCGCCGGCCAGCGCGGCGATGCCGCCGAGCATGGCCAGTTGCAGGCTGAAGAGACCGAGGGCCTGATGGCGGGACAATCCCAGGCAGCGCAGCAGGGCGCTGGCGTCCAGGCGCCGCGCGGCGTAGCGGCTGGCCGAGAGGGCCACGGCGACGCCGGCCAGCAGCACCGCCACCAGGCTGGCCATGTTCAGGTAGCGTTCGGCCTTGCCCAGGGCGCCGCCGATCTGCCGGTTGCCGTCACGGGTGTCGAGCAGGCGCTGGTTGGCTGCCAGGTTTTTTTCCGCTGTTTGCCGGTACTGTTGCAGGGCGTCGAGATCGCCGCGCCACAGGTCGCGGTAGCTGACCCGGCTGCCGGGCTGAATCACGCCCGTGGCGTCGAGGTCGGCGAGGTTCATCAGCACCCGTGGCGTGAGGCTGTAGAAATTGTTGGCGCGGTCGGGTTCGTAGGTCAGTACGCGGCTCATGCGCAGCGTCTTCATGCCCACGTCGATGCTGTCGCCGATGGCCAGGCCCAGCGCCGCGAGCAGGCGCGGCTCGACCCAGGCCTCGCCCGGCGCGGGGCCGCCGCCAAGCGTTTCCTCGGCGTAGGGCGCTGCCGCGCTGCGCAGTTGGCCGCGCAGGGGATAGGCGGGATCGGCGGCCTTGATGCTGGACAGCTGGATGCCGCTGTCGCCGCCGACCACGCTGGTGAATTCCACTACCCGCGCATGGCCCAGGCCCAGCGCCGTGCCTTCGGCGATCTGCTGCGCGCTGGGCGGGGCGCTGCCCTGCAGGACCAGGTCGGCGCCTAGGAACTCGCTGGCGCGCAGTTGCATGGCACCGTTGAGGCGGGCGCCGAAGTAGCCGATGGCGGTACTCGCCGCCACCGCCACCAGCAAGGCGAAGAACAGCACGCGCACTTCGCTGGCGCGGGCATCGCGCAGCAACTGGCGCAGGGCCAGGACACACAGTCGCGGGAACGATAGGCGAGTCATCAAGGCTCCAGGGGCGCGACCAGGCGACCGGCATCCAGGCGGATCAGGCGGCGGCAGCGCTTGGCCAGGCGTTCGTCGTGGGTCACCAGCACCAGGGTGGTGCCGCGCTCCTGGTTCAGTTCGAACAACAGGTCGCTGATGCGCTCGCCGGTGTGGCTGTCGAGGTTGCCGGTGGGCTCGTCGGCGAACAGCACGGCCGGTTGCGCGGCGAAGGCGCGGGCGATCGCCACCCGCTGCTGCTCGCCGCCGGAGAGCTGGCGCGGGGTGTGGCTCAGGCGTTTGCCCAGGCCGACCCGTTCGAGCAGACCGCGGGCGTGCTCGCGGGCATCGCGGCGACCGTCGAGCTCCAGCGGCAGCATGACGTTCTCCAGGGCATTGAGGCTGTCGAGCAACTGGAACGACTGGAACACGAAACCCACGTGCTCGGCGCGCACCCGGGCGCGCTGGTCCTCGTCGAGGGGGCCGAGATCGTGGCCGGCGAGGATCACCTTGCCGGCGCTGGGGCGGTCGAGCCCGGCGAGCAGGCCCAACAGCGTGGACTTGCCGGAGCCGGAGGCACCGACGATGGCCAGGCTGTCGCCCTGGGCGAGATCGAGGGAGAGGGCGTGGAGGATGGTCAGGTCGCCTTCCGCGCTGGGGACCACTTTGCTAAGGTTCTGCGCAACGAGAATGCTGGGGCCCATGGAGAATCCGATGCGAATGTGGTGGTTGAGTGCCGGCCTGGCCCTGTGTTGCCTGGCCCAGGGCGCGGCGGCGGGAACGCTGCTTGTCGTCGGCGATAGTATCAGCGCCGGTTTTGGCCTGGATACCCGCCAGGGGTGGGTCAGCCTGCTGCAACAGCAGCTGAAGAAGGAGGGTTTCGACGATCAGGTGGTCAATGCCTCGATCAGCGGCGACACCAGCGCAGGTGGCCAGGCGCGGCTGCCGGCGCTGCTTGCGGCGCACAAGCCGGACCTGGTGGTGCTGGAGCTTGGAGGCAACGACGGCCTGCGCGGGCAGTCGCCGCAACAATTGCAACAGAATCTTGCCGCGATGATCGACCAGTCCCGCCAGGCCGGTGCCAAGGTGGTGCTGTTGGGCATGCGCCTGCCGCCGAACTACGGCGTGCGCTACACCACGGCGTTCGCCCAGGTCTATGAGCAGCTGGCCGCCGATAAAAAGGTACCGCTGGTGCCGTTCTTCCTCGATGGCGTGGGCGGGGTGCCGGAGTTGATGCAGGCCGATGGCATCCACCCGGCGGCGGCCGCCCAGCAACGCCTGCTGGAAAATGCCTGGCCGACGATAAAACCCTTGCTGTGACGCTTTTATCGGGGGCCGCTTTCGGCTAATGTTGCGCCCCCCGTTTCGAGTGCCCCCGATGCCGCGCCCCGCCTGGTCCCTGTACGCCTACCAACTGATCGAGCCTGATGAGCAGCTCGACCTGTTTGCCTGCCAGGAAGTGCGCATCCACCTGGCCGCCCGCCAGCTCGAACTGGGCGTGCCGGTCGACCGTACCTTGTGCGGTGGCCTGCTGCCAGCGCAGCCGCGCTGGTCGGGGGTGGAGCGCGCGATCTACCGCGACGAGCGCCTGTGCCCGCTGTGCCGGGCGATCCTCGATGCCCAGCGGCGCGGCATGCGCCCGGTATGGCCGGAACTCTGAGCGCCTTTCATCATCTGAAACGCATGCGCCTCCCGCTCGTTTCGGCGCGGGTGTACAATCGTTTTCTTGACTGATCTTTCGAAGGATTTCCCGGATGTTGCCGCGCTTTCCCGCCGTCACCCGTAGCCTGACCCTGGCCGCCATGCTGGCGACAGGCCCCGCTGTTGCGCTGGAACTGCCGTTGCCACCTCCCGGTGAAGACGTCGTCGGCCAGGTTCATACCATCAAGGCCAAGTACGAGGACACCTTCGCCGACATCGGCACCGCCAATGACCTCGGCTACCTCGAGATGATCGCCGCCAACCCGGGCGTCGACCCCTGGCTGCCAGGCGCCGGCACCGAGATCGTCCTGCCGACCCGCTACATCTTGCCGCCGGGCCCGCGTGAGGGCATCGTCATCAACCTGGCCGAGTACCGCCTGTACTACTACCCGAAAGGGCAGAACGTGGTGCACACCTTCCCGCTGGGCATCGGTCGCGAGGGCTGGGGTTCGCCGATCGCCAATACCAAGATCACCGCCAAGACGCCGAACCCGACCTGGACACCGCCGGCCTCGATCCGCGCCGAGCACGCTGCCGATGGCGACATCCTGCCGGCCGTGGTGCCGGCCGGGCCGGACAACCCGCTGGGCCCATTCAAGTTCACCCTGGGGGTGCCGGGTTACCTGATCCATGGCTCGAACAAGAAGTTCGGCATCGGCATGCGTACCAGTCACGGCTGCTTCCGCATGCTCAACAACAACGTGCTGACCTTGTCGAAGATGGTCCCTGTGGGCACGCCGGTACGCATCATCAACGAGCCCTACAAGTTTGGCATCAGCGCCGGCAAGGTCTACCTCGAGGCGCACACGCCGCTGGACGATCACGGCAACCCGTCGGTGGTCGACAAGCATACTGCGGTCATCAACGCCTTGCTCAAGCGTGAAGACCTGGCCAACAACTTGCGCATGAACTGGGACATGGTTCGCGATGTGGTGGCGGCCGAAGACGGCATGCCAGTCGAAATTGCCGTGCCGGTCAATGGCTCGAGTGCGCCGATGGTGTCGAGCATTCCGCCAGAATTGCAGTAAGCGATTGCCCGCTGGCAACTAGCGGTGCACTTTGGGGCCGCCCGGCGGCCCATCGCGGGACACGCCCGCTCCTGCAGGTACGGCGAACGCCATGCCTTTGGGTGCAGGGTTGTTCCGCGATGGGTCGCAAGGCGGCCCCAGTTGTTTGGCCGGCATCGTCTGCTTTTCTCCCAGGCAATAAAAAAGCCGACCCACAAGTGGGTCGGCTCCATAACAATCCGTGAGGATTATTACTTGCGGCTGGCTTTGTCCAGCATACGCAGAGCGCGCTCGTTGGCTTCGTCAGCGGTCTGCTGAGCCTTCTGAGCAGCTGCCAGAGCGTCGTCAGCTTTGCGGTAGGCTTCGTCTGCACGAGCCTGGGCGCGAGCTGCTGCGTCTTCGGTAGCAGTCAGGCGAGCTTCGGTTTCTTTGGATACGCTGCTGCAACCGGTAGCCAGAACTGCGGCCAGAGCCAGAGCAGAGAATTTCAGAACGTTGTTCATCGTGTTCCCCTTCAAGGACTTTCTATTAAATAGCCATCTCTCGGAAAAGAGAAACTGGCCGGCGTACATAGTACCCATTACTTGTAGTAAGTAAACTGACTGAGCGCAAGAACTGCAAAAAAAATGCTCTGGGCGGCCCCGGCGACGGGGTTTGTAAACAAAGTGTGAAAATCCTGAGCAGCGTTCGCAAGCGATTGTAGTACAGGAACTTTTTGTTGAACTAAGGGTGACTTTAACTGTCGACGAGCGTCATAGCCCAAGAACATCCGGTTGCTGTTGCCGGGCCTCGGGCGGGTGGCTGTCAGTATTTTCATTCTGCGCAGCTTGAGCATTCTCGCTGGCGCCGCCTACTATTTGAGGGTGCCTCGACGCAGAACGATCCCGGTCGGGCTGCTGTCCAAGGGGCAACAGGTGGCGTAGAGGTTCCTCCGCCGGATAAACCACATCGGTAAGGTAAGGGTCTGCCGACAAGACCTGCGAGGAGTAGTGATGAGCGAAACGCTGACCATCCACCATGACCAGGCCGGTCATCAGTTCGAGACCACCGTGGACGGTCACCGGGCCTATCTGACGTACATGGACCTGGGCAAGCAGACGCTGGACATCTATCGCACCTTCGTCCCCAATGCCCTGCGCGGTCGCGGGATCGCCGCGGCGCTCACCGAGCAGGCCTTGGCCTATGCCGAGCAGATGGGCTATACCGTGATTCCCTCTTGCTCTTACGTCGAGCGCTATATGGAGCGCCAGCAGCGCCACTCGAGCAAGGTCTGAACGGCCGTACACATGAAAAACGCCGGGCATTGCCCGGCGTTTTCGTTTGCGCAGGATTTCAGCCGCGCTGGCGCTTGGGCAGCACGTCCTTGAGCTTGGCGTGCATGCTGCGCAGGGTCTTCTCGGTGGCCGCCCAGTCGATGCAGGCATCGGTGACCGACACGCCGTATTGCAGCTCGTCGAGGTTCTTCGGAATAGCCTGGCAGCCCCAGTTCAGGTGACTCTCGACCATCAGGCCGATGATCGACTGGTTGCCTTCGAGGATCTGGTTGGCGACGTTCTCCATGACCAGGGGCTGCAGGGCCGGGTCCTTATTGGAGTTGGCGTGGCTGCAGTCGACCATGATGTTGGGCTTGATCTTGGCCTTGACCAGGTCCTGCTCGCACAGGGCAACGCTAACCGAGTCGTAGTTGGGCTTGCCGTTGCCGCCGCGCAGTACCACGTGGCCGTAGGCGTTGCCCTTGGTAGTGACGATGGACACGCCGCCTTCCTGGTTGATGCCCAGGAAACGGTGCGGCTTGGACACCGACTGCAGGGCGTTGATGGCCACGGTCAGGCCGCCATCGGTGCCGTTCTTGAAGCCGACAGCCGAGGACAGGCCCGAGGCCATCTCGCGGTGGGTCTGGGATTCGGTGGTGCGGGCGCCGATGGCCGACCAACTGATCAGGTCCTGCAGGTACTGCGGGGAGATCGGGTCAAGCGCTTCGGTGGCGGTGGGGAGGCCCTTCTCGGCCAGGTCCAGCAGCAGTTGGCGACCAATGTGCAGGCCGTCCTGGATCTTGAACGAGTCGTCCAGGTACGGATCGTTGATCAGGCCTTTCCAGCCGACGGTGGTCCGCGGCTTCTCGAAGTACACGCGCATGACCAGGTACAGGGTGTCGGAGACTTCCTCGGCCAGCACCTTCAGGCGCTCGGCATACTCGTGGGCGGCCTTGATGTCGTGGATCGAGCAGGGGCCGACCACCACGAACAGGCGATGGTCCTTGCCGTCGAGGATGTTGCGCACCACTTCGCGGCCGGCAGTCACGGTCTGCAGGGCCTTGGCGCTGAGGGGGATTTCCTTCTTGAGCTGATCGGGGGTGATCAAGGTCTCGTTGGAGGCAACGTTAAGGTCATCGATCGGTAAATCAGCCATCGTGTTACTCGTCAGGTCACGGGTGCCGGCCGCCAGCGTTCCCCGTGCGGCCCAGCAGCAGAATATTCGCAGCGGGGAGGCCGAACCTTAGCGCGTTAGCAGGGGCGCGACAATGGGCTGGGGCCCGTCGATACGGGGTTTTTACCCATCTGACGGCATTTGCGGGCAAGCGCCGCGCCTATGGGGAGGATTTGGCCGCGATGGCCGGCACGCGGGTATAGTGGCTGACTCACAATAATGACTCTCGACCAGGAGCACGGCATGGCGTCCCTTGACCCTCGCATTGGCAATCCCCGCATCGGCATCATCGGCAGCGGCGCAATCGGTGGCTTCTACGGCCTGATGCTGGCCCGTGCCGGCTACGACGTGCACTTCCTGCTGCGCAGCGAATACCAGGCCGTGCGCGAGCAGGGGCTGCGCCTGGACAGCGCGGTGCATGGTCAGGTGCACATGCCGGTGCAGGCATACGCCCGGGCCGCCGACATGCCGCCCTGCGACTGGCTGCTGGTGGGGGCCAAGGCCACCAGCAACGCGGAGCTGGCGCCCTTGATCGTCCAGGCAGCGGCGCCCGAGGCCCGGGTGGTGTTGCTGCAGAACGGCCTTGGGGTCGAGGAGCAGTTGCGCCCGGCCTTGCGCCCGGACCTGCACCTGCTCGGCGGCCTGTGCTTCATCTGCGTCAATCGCGAGGGGCCCGGCGAAATCCGCCACCAGTCGCTGGGCGCGGTGAACCTGGGCTATCACAGTGGCCCGGCGCAGGACGGCGGGGCCGCCGTGGTGGAGGAGGGCGCCGGGCTGTTCCGGGCTGCGGGCATCGACTCCCAGGCCATGGCCGACCTCGACCAGGCGCGCTGGCAGAAACTGGTGTGGAACGTGCCCTACAACGGCCTCTCGGTGTTGCTGCAGGCCAGCACCACGCCCTTGATGGGCGATGCCGACAGCCGCGCGCTGATCCAGGCGCTGATGGCCGAAGTGGTGGCGGGCGCCAAGGCCTGTGGCCGCGAGCTGCCGTCGGGTTATGCCGAGCACCTGTTTCGCATCACCGAGAAGATGCCGGACTACTGGCCGAGCATGTACCACGACCATGTGCAGCAGCGGCCGCTGGAGCTGCAAGCGATCTATGCCGAGCCCCTGGCCCGGGCCCGCGCGGCCGGTTGCGCGCTGCCGCGCATGGAGGCGTTGTACCAGGCCCTGGCGTTCATCGACCGGCGTAGCCGGCAGGCCTGAAGCCCGCGGCGGCTGTGCGCCGGACGGCCAGGCGACCGGCTATGGCGCTGCTAAGCTCAAGCTTGCTCTGCCGTCGCGGCAGTCGAGGAGGTCGAATGATCCGTTCCATGCTGTTTGCCACTGACCTCGGTGTCTATGCGCCCTTTGTCATGCAGCACGCCCTGGCCCTGGCGCGGACCTTTAACGCAGAGCTGTATGTGATCCACGCCGTGGAGCCCATGGGGCAGTTCGCCGAATCGCTGCTGCAGAGCTACCTCGACGAGCAGACCCTCGATGCGCTGCACAGCGAGGGCGTCAACACGGTCATGGCCAATATCGAGCAGCGGGTGCTGGAGAACTTTCGCGACGAGATGACCGAACCGGCCGACCTGGCATTGATCCGCGCGGTGCGGGTGCGCCAGGGCGACCCGGCCCAGGTGATCCTCGAGCAGGCCCAGCGGTTGTCGGTTGACCTGTTGATCTTCGGTAGCCACAGCGCCGGCGCGGGGGTGGATGTGCCGATCGGCCGCACGGCGGTGCGGCTGCTGCAGCTGTCACCGGTGCCGGTGTACATGGTGCCATTGGCTCACCATCTTGGGCGTAGGAAATCGTGAGCCTCACGGTAGGACTTTTTACAGCGAACGTAACAAAATAGTTCTAGATTTATTTCTCAAGCCACTAATATAGTTATAACTCGTCGCTGCCGGCGCGCCGGTGACCTACCGCCTTTGAGGGAAATCTATGAAGCTTCAGCAACTGCGCTACATCTGGGAAGTGGCGCACCATGACCTCAACGTTTCCGCGACGGCGCAGAGTCTGTACACCTCCCAACCAGGTATCAGCAAGCAGATCCGCCTGCTCGAGGATGAGCTGGGCGTCGAGGTCTTCGCCCGCAGTGGCAAGCACCTGACCCGCGTCACCCCGGCCGGCGAGCGCATCATCAACACCGCCGGCGAGATCCTGCGCAAGGTCGAGAGCATCAAGCAGATCGCCCAGGAATTCTCCAACGAGAAGAAGGGCACCCTGTCGATCGCCACCACCCACACCCAGGCGCGCTACGCGCTGCCGCCGGTGATCAGCAACTTCATCAAGCAGTACCCGGAAGTCGCCCTGCACATGCACCAGGGCTCGCCGATGCAGATCGCCGAGATGGCGGCCGACGGCACCGTCGACTTCGCCATCGCCACCGAGGCGCTGGAGCTGTTCGGCGACTTGATCATGATGCCTTGCTACAAGTGGAACCGCTGCGTGGTGGTGCCCCAGGGCCATCCGCTGACCAAGCTGCCGAAGCTGACCCTGGAAGCGGTGGCCGAGTACCCGATCGTCACCTACGTGTTCGGCTTCACCGGTCGCTCCAAGCTTGACGAGGCGTTCAATCACCGTGGCCTGACGCCGAAGGTGGTGTTCACCGCCGCCGACGCCGACGTGATCAAGACCTATGTGCGTCTGGGTCTGGGCGTGGGCATCGTGGCCAAGATGGCGGTCGACCCGAAGCTCGACAGCGATCTGGTGTGCCTGGACGCCAGCGAGCTGTTCGAGGCCAGCATCACCAAGATCGGCTTCCGTCGCGGCACCTTCCTGCGCGGTTTCATGTGCGACTTCATCGAGAAGTTCGCGCCGCACCTGACCCGTGAGGTGATGGCCAAGGCGATCCAGTGCCATAACAAGCAGGAGCTCGAAGAGCTGTTCGAGGGTGTCGAGCTGCCGGTGCACTGATTTGAAATAGCGGGGCCGCTTTGCGGCCCATCGCGACACAAGGCCGCTCCTACAGGCCCCGGCTATTTCAAGCCTTGGTAATTAGGTTGCCGGCATGCAACCCGCACTCCTTCTGCGTCGACTCTTCCCACCACCAACGCCCTTCGCGCTCGTGCTGGTTCGGCAGCACCGGGCGGGTGCACGGCTCGCAACCGATGCTGATGAAGCCGCGCTCATGCAGGCTGTTGTAGGGCAGCTCGAGCATGCGGATGTAGCCCCAGACTTCCTCGCTGGTCATCTGCGCCAGCGGGTTGAACTTGTACAGGGTGCGCTCCGGGGTGGAGAAGGCGCTGTCGATCTCCAGGGCAGCCACCTGACTGCGGGTACCGGGGCTCTGGTCGCGGCGCTGGCCGGTGGCCCAGGCGCTGACGGTGGCCAGCTTGCGGCGCAGCGGCTCGATCTTGCGGATGCCGCAGCACTCGCCGTGGCCGTCCTTGTAGAAGCTGAACAGGCCTTTTTCCTTGACGAACGGGTCGAGCTTGTCGCGGTCCGGGCTGAGGATCTCGATGGGCAGGTTGTACTGCTCGCGTACCTGGTCGATGAACCGGTAGGTTTCCGGGTGCAGGCGGCCGGTGTCGAGGCTGAACACCTTGACCTGCTTGTTCAGTTTCCAGGCCATGTCCACCAGCACCACATCCTCGGCGCCGCTGAAGGAGATCCACAGGTCGTCGCCAAAATGCTCGAAGGCGAGCTTGAGGATCTCCTGCGGGGACTTGCTGGCATAGGTCGCGGCCAGGGCGGCGACGTCGAAGGGGTGGCTCATCAGGCGGTTTCCATCGGTTGAGTGGCGCTGTGCGCTCGTAGTGGTCAGATGGTAACAAAAAATGGCGGGGCAGACGCCTGGCGATCGCGGGGCAAGCCCGCTCCCACCGAGTCTTACAAGGCCTGCAGCGTTTCCATCAGCACCCGCACCTTGGCGATCGACTCCTCGTACTCGGCCTGCCAGTGCGAGTCGGCTACCACCGCGCCGCCACCCCAGCAACTGACCTGGCCATCCTTGACCAGCAGGCTGCGGATGGCGATGGAGCTGTCCATCTCGCCGCGCACGTCGACATACAGCAGCGAGCCGCAGTACAGCGCCCGGCGCGCCGGCTCCAGCTCGTCGATGATCTGCATGGCGCGGATCTTCGGCGCACCGGTGATCGAACCGCCGGGGAAGCTGCCGGCGATCAGGTCCAGGGCGTCCTTGCCGGCGGCCAGGCGGCCGACCACGCTGCTGACCAAGTGATGAACGTTGGGGTAGCTCTCCAGGCTGAACAGCTCCGGCACCTTCACCGAGCCGGTCTGGCAGGTGCGGCCGATGTCGTTGCGCAGCAGGTCGACGATCATCAGGTTTTCCGAGCGGTCCTTGGGGCTGGCCAGCAGCTCGGCGGCGTTGCGTGCGTCCTCCACCGGATCGGCGGCACGCGGGCGGGTGCCCTTGATCGGGCGCGTCTCGACCTCGCCCTGGCTGACACGGATGAAGCGCTCGGGGGAGAAGCTCAGTAGCGCAGTGCCTTCATCCAACTGCTGGTAGCCGGAGAACGGCGTCGGGCAGGCAGCGCGCAGGGCCAGGTAGGCGCGCCACGGGTCGCCCTGGCAGGGGGCGCGAAAGCGCTGGGTAAGGTTGATCTGGTAGCAGTCGCCGGCCTGGATGTAGCGCTGCACCTGGTCGAACGCCGCCCGGTAATGCTCGGGGCGAAGATCGCCGGTCATGGGCGCGAGCAGGCGGAAGTCGCCGGTGTCGCCCGGGGCGCTGGCGTCGAACAGCGCGATGAGCCGTTGCCGCTCGGTCTGGGGCAGGCTCGGGTGAAAGACCAGTTGGCTGCTGCTTAGCCGATGGTCGGACACCAGTGCCCAGGCATACAGCCCCAGCCGGGCATCGGGCAGGCCGAGATCGTCGACCGCGTGTGTCGGCAACTGCTCCAGGCGCCGGCCGAAGTCGTAGCTCAGGTAGCCGATCAGGCCACCGGCGAACGGTAGTTCGATGCCCTCGGGCAGTTGTGCCGTCCCCAGCTCGGCCAAGGCCTGGCGTAGGCGCTGCAGGTAGTCGCGACCGTCCTCCTCGGGATTTGCCTGCAACTGCTGCAAAGGCCAGGCGCTGAGCAGGTCGTAGCGACCGCGTTCGGCACCTGGGCGGGCGCTGTCGAGCAGGATCGCACCGGGCGCGCGGCGCAGGCGTTCGAAGTAGAAGGCGGGGTCGGGCTGGTAAGGCAGGGGGTGGAGCGTACAGGTCGGCATCAGGATGGACGGCGATGAACAAGCGAGGTGGGCGATTGTAGACCCGTGCGGGAAATGCGCCTAGCACTGGCAACGACATTCATCGTCCGGTTCTGCGCAGTTCCCCTGTAGGAGCGGCCTTGTGTCGCGAAAGGGCCGCAAAGCGGCCCCGGCAATCTCTGCATAAACGCTGAAATTGGGGCTGCTTTGCAGCCCTTTCGCGACACAAGGCCGCTCCTGCAGGGATTGCGCAGGGCCTGGGCTATAGCGGATTGACGTGCCCGAACAATCCCTGCGAGACCTTCACGCGCTGCTCGGCATCCTCGCTGCGACCTTCCTTGGCCAGCATCTCCAGGTGCGCCTCGATGGCGTGGGTGCGCTGGGTCAGGCCGCAGTCGTTGGCGATCTGGATGTTCAGGCCGGGGCGGGCGTTGAGCTCGAGGATCAGCGGGCCCTTGTCCTGGTCCAGAACCATGTCCACGCCGATGTAGCCCAGGCCGCACAGCTCGTAGCAGCTGGCGGCAAGCTTCATGAAGCCGTCCCAGTTCGGCAACTGCACACCGTCCACCGCGTTGGTGGTGTCCGGGTGCTTGCTGATGATCTTGTTCAGCCAGGTGCCGCGCAGGGTGAGGCCGGTGGCCAGGTCAACGCCCACGCCGATGGCGCCCTGGTGCAGGTTGGCCTTGCCGCCAGACTGGCGGGTCGGCAGGCGCAGCATGGCCATCACCGGGTAGCCCATCAGCACGATGATGCGGATGTCCGGCACGCCTTCGTAGCTGATGCTCTTGAAGATCTGGTCCGGGGTGACCCGGTACTCGATCAGCGCGCGGTCGCGGTGCCCGCCCAGCGAGTACAGGCCGGTAAGGATGCTGGAGATCTGGTGCTCGATCTCCTCGTGGCTGATGATCTTGCCGGAGACCGTGCGGTAGCGGTCCTCGAAGCGGTCGGCGATCACCAGGATGCCGTCACCGCCGGCGCCCTGGGCCGGCTTGATGACGAAGTCGCTGCGCCCGCCGATGATCTCGTCGAGTTTCTCGATCTGCTTCTCGGTCTCGATGATGCCGTACATCTCCGGCACATGGATGCCGGCTGCCAGGGCACGCTCCTTGGTGATGATCTTGTCGTCGACGATCGGGTACAGGTGGCGCTTGTTGTACTTCAGCACGTAGTCCGCGTTGCGCCGGTTGATACCCATGATGCCCCGGGCCTCCAGGGCTTTCCACGTCTTGATCAGGCCGAACATCAGGCGTCAGCCTTCTTCAGGAATGCCTTGAAGCGCACGAGCTCGGTCAGGCGGTAGCCGCGATAGCGACCCATCGCCAGCATGAAGCCCACCAGGATCAGCAGTACCGCCGGGAAGGTGAAGACGAAGTACACCGCTTCCGGCACGGTCATCAGCAGGTGCGCGATGGAGGCGGCGAACAGGGTGCCAACGGCCACTTTCATGGCATGGCCACCGCCACGCTCTTCCCAGGTGATCGACAGGCGTTCGATGGTCATGGTCAGGATCACCATCGGGAACAGTGCCACCGACAGGCCGCGCTCCAGGCCCAGCTTGTGGCTGAACAGGCTGATGGCGGCGATCAGCACCACGACGAAGGTCAGCACCACCGACAGGCGCGGCAGCATCTGCAGCTTGAGGTGCTCAAGGTACGAGCGCAGCGATAGGCCCAGGGCGGTGATCACCGTGAACAGGATGATGCCGAAGCCCAGCTGGGTCTCGCGGAAGGCCAGGGCGATCAGCACCGGGGTGAAGGTACCCAGGGTCTGGATGCCGATGAGGTTGCGCAGCACCAGGATCACCAGCACGCCGATCGGGATCATCACCATGATCATGAAGGTCTGCTGGGTCTGCAGCGGCAGGCCGTACAGCGAGTATTCGAGGAAGTCGGCGTCGGTGTTCTCGTCGGTCAGCTTGGCCAGGCGGATGGCGTTCATCTCGCTGTTGTTCATGCTGAAGGTGACGGTGGCCTTCTTGCCGCCATCGACGGTGATCAGGTTGTCGTCACCGGTCCACCACAGCAGGCGGTCGCTGGGCAGGCCCTGCTCGCCGGTCTCCGGGTTGAAGTACAGCCAGTCGTTGCCGTTGAAGCTGCGCAGCCACAGTTCGGGGTTCTGCGGGGTGTCGGCCACCAGGCGGATGGTGTGAACCTTCTCCAGCGGCACGTGGGCGATGGACAGCAGCAGGTCGATGACCTGGGCCTTCTTCAGCGGTGAGTTGTCGCCGGCCAGCAGCAGCTTGGCGTTGTCGTCGTTGACATTGTTGACACGCTTGATGGTCTCGCTGACGAAGGTCTCGACGTCGGCCGAGTGCTGGCGGATCGGTGCCATCAGCGCTTCGGCGGCGATCTTCTCCGGGCCCTCGACGGCCAGGCTGTCGCGGAAGGTCGGGCCCTTGATCTTGGTCTTTTCGTTGCTGTAGCGCTTGGTCAGCACCAGGCGGTAGTAGAGGGTCTGGTTGCCGCTGGCGCGACGGGCCGACCAGGTCACCTTGCGGTTGCCGTCGGCGCGGTTGACGCTGACCCCGTAGTTGTTGGAGATGAAGCTCTCGTTGAGGCTCACGTAGTCACGGTTCAGCGGGGGCACGAACATCTGCACCTTGACCGGGTCCTTGGCGCTGGCGACGAACTCGACCTTGGCGTCGATGTTCCACAGGTCGTCGGTCTCGTCCTCGGTCACCGGGATGCCGAGGGCGAAGATCTGGTAGGCCGTGATCGCGATGCCCAGCAGCACCAGGACGGTGATCAGGACTTTCAGGTGAAGGGTAAGAGAGCGCATCGGAATTACTCTGCTTTGGGAGCTTCGGTGGCGCAGGCAGGTTTGCCGGCCGCGTATTTAAGGCTTGGGTCGACCAGCGCACCGAAGTGCTTGAGGGCCTCGGAACCGATCAGCAGCGGGAACTGGAAGGCGCTGCGGTCGGTGAGGTTGACCTCGATGGTGCGTTGTGTCTGGCCCATGCAGATCTCGAGTTCGATGACCGGGCGGGCAGTGTAGGCCTTGCCCGAGTCGGCATCATAGTCCCCGGCGCGGCGCTTGATCTTGCTGACGCGGGCCAGGGGGCGTTCGATGGGGTGCTTGTGCGCGGCGTCGATGGCCAGGTAGAAGCGCACCCAGCTCTCGCCGTTGCGCTTGAAACGCTTGATGTCGCGGGCGCTGAGCGAGGCGGTCTTGGCGCCGGTGTCGAGCTTGGCCGCCACTTCCAGGTCAAGGTCGCCCAGGCGGGCGTATTCGTTCAGGCCGTACACGGTTTTCTCGGCCGCGGGCGCGAGCGCCGGCAGCAGGGTCAGGCAGAGCAGCAATAAAGCGGGTTTGAGTCTCATAATCCTGGCGCGGTGCTGTGCAGGTTTCAGGGCAAGGCGACTGGCCAAGCGTCCTCATTGATCTGTCAACAACATGAAATGATGACAGACACACTATCCATGCTCCCGAAGGAGCGCGGCATTCTATCACGCCGATGTCTTGACGCCAGCGCGCCCGCGATCAGACCCCATGAAGGCGGGGTAAGTTCGTTATTAGACGATTGTCGACAATATTCTTTTTGTCTTTGACTCCATTCCTCTATTTGGCTAGTTTTGGCGTCACTGATTTTGAAGGTGTCGACAATCATGCTGGACACAGCCCCGGCCACCACGCTGCCTCAGGACGAGACCGAGACCCTCTCGGAGCACGTCTTCCGGCGCATCCAGGCCGCCATCGTCAAGGGCGAGATCGCCCCCGGCAGCAAGATCTCCGAGCCGGAGCTGGCGCGCACCTACGGCATCAGCCGCGGCCCGCTGCGCGAGGCGATCCACCGCCTGGAGGGCCAGCGCCTGCTGGTGCGCGTGCCCCATGTCGGCGCCCGGGTGGTGTCGCTCAGCCATGCCGAGTTGATCGAGCTGTACGAAATCCGCGAATCCCTCGAAGGCATGGCCTGCCGCCTGGCCGCCGAACGCATGAGCCAGGCGGCCATCGACGAGCTGCGCCATGTGCTCGACACCCACGAGCGTGACGCCGCGTTCCAGGCCGGCCAGGGCTACTACCAGCAGGAAGGCGACTACGACTTCCACTACCGGATCATCCAGGGCAGCGGCAACCAGACCCTGTACAAGATGCTCTGCGGCGAACTGTACCAACTGGTGCGCATGTACCGCATCCAGTTCTCCAGCACGCCCAACCGCCCGCGCCAGGCCTTCGCCGAGCACCACCGCATCCTCGATGCGATCGAAGCCCGCGACGGCGAACTGGCAGAACTCCTGATGCGCCGCCACATCGGCGCGTCCAAACGCAATATCGAGCGCCACTACCAAGGTGCCGACAACAATAGCCCACGAGGTGAGTCATGACAGTGAAGAGCACGCCCGGCCAGCGTTTCCGTGACGCGGTCGCCGCCGAACATCCGCTGCAGGTGGTCGGGACCATCAACGCCAACCACGCTCTGCTGGCCAAGCGTGCCGGCTTCAAGGCCATCTACCTGTCCGGCGGCGGTGTCGCCGCCGGCTCCCTGGGCCTGCCGGACCTGGGCATCAGCGGCCTGGACGACGTGCTCACCGACGTACGGCGCATCACCGATGTATGCGACCTGCCGCTGCTGGTGGATGTTGACACCGGCTTCGGCGCCTCGGCCTTCAACGTCGCCCGCACCGTCAAGTCGATGAGCAAGTTCGGCGCCGCGGCCATTCATATCGAGGACCAGGTCGGCGCCAAGCGCTGTGGCCATCGCCCAAACAAGGAGATCGTCTCGCAGCAGGAGATGGTCGACCGCATCAAGGCCGCCGTGGATGCCCGCAGCGACGACAGTTTCGTGATCATGGCGCGCACCGACGCGCTGGCGGTGGAAGGCCTGAACGCCGCCCTGGACCGCGCTGCCGCCTGCATCGAGGCCGGCGCCGACATGATCTTCCCGGAAGCCATTACCGAGCTGTCGATGTACAAGACCTTCGCCGACCGGGTGAAGGCGCCGATCCTGGCCAACATCACCGAGTTCGGCGCCACGCCGCTGTACACCACCGAGGAGCTGGCCTCGGTCGACGTGTCGCTGGTGCTCTACCCGCTGTCGGCTTTCCGCGCCATGAACAAGGCGGCCGAGAACGTCTACACCGCGCTGCGCCGTGACGGCACGCAGAAGAACGTGATCGACACCATGCAGACCCGCATGGAGCTCTACGATGCCATCGGCTACCACGCCTTCGAGCAGAGCCTCGATGCGCTGTTCGCGCAGAAGAAGGGATGATTCAAGCGCACGTCGCCCTGTAGGAGCCGGCTTGCCGGCGAACAGGCCCGATACCCGATTAGCCAGAAAAGACTTCGATAACAAATTCAAGAAAGGAGAAACACCATGGCCGAAGCAAAAGTACTCAGTGGCGCTGGCCTGCGTGGCCAGGTGGCCGGCCAGACCGCGCTGTCGACCGTCGGCCAGGCCGGGGCCGGCCTGACCTACCGCGGCTATGATGTGCGCGACTTGGCCGCCGGCGCCGAGTTCGAGGAAGTCGCCTACCTGCTGCTGTACGGCGAGCTGCCGAGCAAGGCGGAGCTTGCCGACTACAAGCGCAAGCTCAAGGGCCTGCGCGACCTGCCGCAAGCGCTGAAGGAAGTGCTCGAGCGCATCCCGCGCGACGCCCACCCGATGGACGTGATGCGCACCGGCTGCTCGGTGCTCGGCACCCTGGAGCCGGAACTGACCTTCGACGCCCAGCGCGAGAAGACCGACCGCCTGCTGGCGCTGTTCCCGGCGGTGATGTGCTACTGGTACCGCTTCACCCACCACGGCGTGCGCATCGACTGCACCAGCGACGAGGACACCCTCGGCGGCCACTTCTTGCACCTGCTGCACGGCAAGAAGCCGAGCGCGCTGCACGTCAAGGTGATGAACGTCTCGCTGATCCTCTACGCCGAGCACGAGTTCAACGCCTCGACCTTCACCGCCCGGGTCTGCGCCTCGACCCTGTCCGACCTGTACTCCTGCGTGACCGCGGCCATCGGCTCGCTGCGCGGCCCGCTGCACGGCGGCGCCAACGAAGCGGCGATGGAGCTGATCGAACGCTTCCAGACTCCGCAGGAAGCCACTGCCGAGCTGCTGCGCATGCTCGAGCGCAAGGACAAGATCATGGGCTTCGGCCACGCCATCTATAAAGAGTCCGATCCGCGCAACGAGGTGATCAAGGGCTGGGCCAAGCAACTCGCCGATGAAGTCGGCGACAAGGTCCTGTACCCGGTTTCCGAGGCCATCGACAAGACCATGTGGGAGCAGAAGCGCCTGTTCCCCAACGCCGACTTCTACCATGCCTCGGCGTACCACTTCATGGGCATCCCGACCAAGCTGTTCACCCCGATCTTCGTCTGCTCGCGCCTGACTGGTTGGGCCGCGCACGTGTTCGAACAGCGCGCCAACAACCGCATCATCCGCCCGAGCGCCGAGTACGTCGGCGTCGAGCAACGCCAGTTCGTGCCGATCGAGCAGCGTTGACTGATAGAGCGCTGGGGCTGCTGTGCAGCCCTATCGCGACACAAGGCCGCTCCCACAGGTGCGGCGCAGTCCCTGTAGGAGCGGCCTTGTGTCGCGAAAGGGGCGCGTAGCGCCCCCCAAGGCCAGACCTGCCTACTGAACACCGTGACCGAGCCCGATAACGATATGAACACCGCATTCCGCAAGAACCTGCCAGGCACCGCCCTGGACTACTTCGACGCCCGTGCCGCGGTCGAGGCGATCAAGCCCGGCGCCTACGACGGCCTGCCGTACACCTCCCGCGTGCTGGCCGAGAACCTGGTGCGCCGCTGTGATCCGGCCACGCTCAACGCCTCGCTGGAGCAGCTGATCGAGCGCAAGCGCGACCTCGACTTCCCCTGGTTCCCCGCCCGCGTGGTCTGCCACGACATCCTCGGCCAGACCGCCCTGGTCGACCTGGCCGGCCTGCGCGATGCCATTGCAGATAAAGGCGGCGACCCGGCCCAGGTCAACCCGGTGGTGCCGGTGCAGCTGATCGTCGACCACTCGCTGGCCGTGGAGTGCGGCGGCTTCGACCCGCAGGCGTTCGAGAAGAACCGTGCCATCGAGGATCGCCGCAACGAAGACCGTTTCCACTTCATCAACTGGACCAAGCAGGCCTTCAAGAACGTCGACGTGATCCAGCCGGGCAACGGCATCATGCACCAGATCAACCTGGAGAAGATGTCGCCGGTGGTCCACAACGATCGCGGCGTGGCCTACCCGGACACCTGTGTCGGCACCGACAGCCACACCCCGCACGTGGATGCCCTGGGTGTGATCGCCATT
The DNA here is from genome assembly GCF_019823065.1 of Pseudomonas mosselii. NCBI lineage: Bacteria > Pseudomonadati > Pseudomonadota > Gammaproteobacteria > Pseudomonadales > Pseudomonadaceae > Pseudomonas > Pseudomonas mosselii. The sequence continues at coordinate 3,990,803 of NZ_CP081966.1, read as the reverse complement.
GGCGTCGGCGGCCTGGAGGCCGAGAACGTGATGCTCGGCCGCGCCTCGTGGATGCGCCTGCCGGAGATCGTCGGCGTCGAGCTGACCGGTCGCCTGGCGCCGAACATCACCGCCACCGACCTGGTGCTGGCGCTCACCGAGTTCCTGCGCAAGCAGAAGGTGGTCGGCGCCTACCTGGAGTTCCACGGCGCCGGCGCCAGCGCGCTGACCCTGGGCGACCGCGCCACCATCTCCAACATGGCCCCGGAATACGGCGCCACCGCGGCGATGTTCGCCATCGACCAGCAGACCATCGACTACCTCAAGCTCACCGGCCGTGATGACCAGCAAGTGCAGCTGGTGGAAACCTATGCCAAGGCCACCGGCCTGTGGGCCGACAGCCTGGCCAAGGCCGAGTACGAGCGCGCCCTGAGCTTCGACCTGTCGAGCGTGGTGCGCAACATGGCCGGCCCGTCCAACCCGCACGCCCGCGTGGCCACCAGCGACCTGGCGGCCAAGGGCATCGCTGGCCAATGGGAAGAAGTGCCTGGGCAGATGCCCGATGGCGCGGTGATCATCGCCGCCATCACCAGTTGCACCAACACCAGCAACCCGCGCAACGTGATCGCCGCCGGCCTGCTGGCGCGCAACGCCAACAAGCTCGGCCTGGTCCGCAAACCATGGGTCAAGTCGTCGCTGGCGCCGGGCTCCAAGGCCGTGCAGTTGTACCTCAAGGAAGCAGGGCTGGAGCAGGAATTGGAGCAGCTGGGCTTCGGCATCGTCGCCTTCGCCTGCACCACCTGCAACGGCATGTCCGGCGCGCTGGACCCGGTGATCCAGCAGGAAATCATCGACCGCGACCTGTACGCCACCGCCGTGCTGTCGGGCAACCGCAACTTCGATGGCCGCATCCACCCGTACGCCAAGCAGGCATTCCTGGCTTCGCCGCCGCTGGTGGTGGCCTACGCCATCGCCGGCACCATCCGCTTCGATATCGAGAAGGATGTGCTGGGCGTGGTCGACGGCAAGGAGATTCGCCTGAAGGACATCTGGCCGAGCGATGAAGAGATCGACGCCGTGGTGCGCGCCTCGGTCAAGCCCGAGCAGTTCCGCCAGGTGTACATCCCGATGTTCACCATCGAGGAAGACAAGGGGCCGAAAGTCGCGCCGCTGTATGAATGGCGCCCAATGAGCACCTACATCCGCCGTCCGCCGTATTGGGAAGGCGCCCTGGCCGGTGAGCGTACCCTGCGTGGCATGCGCCCGCTGGCGGTGCTGCCGGACAACATCACCACCGACCACCTGTCACCGTCCAATGCCATCATGCTCGACAGCGCCGCCGGCGAGTACCTGGCGAAGATGGGCCTGCCGGAGGAGGACTTCAACTCCTACGCCACCCACCGCGGTGACCACCTGACCGCCCAGCGCGCCACCTTCGCCAACCCCAAGCTGTTCAACGAAATGGTGCGCAAGGACGACGGCAGCGTGAAGCAGGGTTCGCTGGCGCGCCTCGAGCCGGAAGGCAAGGTGACCCGCATGTGGGAGGCCATCGAGACCTACATGGAGCGCAAGCAGCCGCTGATTATCATCGCCGGTGCCGACTACGGCCAGGGCTCGTCCCGTGACTGGGCGGCCAAGGGCGTGCGTCTGGCAGGTGTCGAGGCCATCGTCGCCGAAGGCTTCGAGCGTATCCACCGCACCAACCTGGTGGGCATGGGCGTGCTGCCGCTGGAGTTCAAGCCGGGCACCGACCGCAAGACCCTGGGCCTGGACGGCAGCGAGACCTACGATGTGCTCGGCGAGCGCACGCCACGGGCGACGCTGACCCTGGTGGTGACGCGGCGCAATGGCGAGCGTGTCGAGGTGCCGGTGACCTGTCGCCTGGATACCGCCGAAGAGGTATCGATCTACGAGGCGGGTGGGGTGTTGCAGCGCTTTGCCCAGGACTTCCTGGAGGGGGCGGCCTGAGCATGAAACGGGGGCCGCTTTGCGGCCCTTTCGCGACACATGGCCGCTCCCACAACGAGCGGCGCAGTACCTGTGGGAGCGGCCTTGTGTCGCGAAAGGGCTGCAGGGCAGCCCCAGGGTACTTCACCGGACTATCAGGATGCCCAAGACAATGGCTCACGTACCCCAGATCAAAATTCCCGCCACCTATATCCGCGGCGGCACCAGCAAAGGCGTGTTCTTCCGCCTCCAGGACCTGCCCGAGCAGACGCAGATTCCTGGTCCTGCCCGCGACGCCCTGCTGCTGCGGGTGATCGGCAGCCCCGACCCGTACGGCAAGCAGATCGACGGCATGGGCGGCGCCACCTCCAGCACCAGCAAGACGGTGATCCTGTCCAAGAGCATCAAGCCCGACCACGACGTCGACTACCTGTTCGGCCAGGTGTCGATCGACAAGGCCTTCGTCGACTGGAGCGGCAACTGCGGCAACCTGTCCGCCGCGGTCGGCTCGTTCGCCATCAGCAGCGGGCTGGTCGATGCCAGTCGGATTCCGCGCAATGGTATCGCCACCGTGCGGATCTGGCAGGCCAATATCGGCAAGACCATCATCGCCCATGTGCCGATCACCGAAGGCGAGGTGCAGGAAACCGGCGATTTCGAGCTCGATGGCGTGACCTTCCCGGCTGCCGAGGTGCAGCTGGAATTCCTTGATCCGGCCGCCGACGAGGACGGTGACGGCGGGGCGATGTTCCCCACCGGCAACCTGGTCGACGACCTCGAGGTGCCGGGTGTCGGCACCTTCAAGGCGACCCTGATCAACGCCGGCATACCGACCATCTTCGTCAATGCCGCCGATATCGGCTATACCGGAACCGAGCTGCAGGACGCGATCAACGGCGATGCCGCGGCATTGCAGCGTTTCGAGATCATCCGTGCCCATGGCGCGGTGCGCATGGGGCTGATCGAGCACATCGACCAGGCCGCCGGGCGCCAGCACACGCCGAAGATCGCGTTCGTCGCGGCGCCGACCGGCTATACCTCCTCCAGTGGCAAGGTTGTCGCAGCCGAGGACGTCGACCTGCTGGTGCGTGCGTTGTCGATGGGCAAGCTGCACCACGCGATGATGGGCACCGCGGCGGTCGCCATCGGCACCGCCGCAGCGATCCCGGGGACGCTGGTCAACCTTGCCGCCGGTGGCGGTGAACGCAGTGCCGTGCGTTTCGGTCATCCGTCCGGGACGTTGCGGGTCGGGGCCGAGGCGCGTCAGGTGAATGGGCAGTGGACCGTGACCAAGGCAATCATGAGCCGAAGCGCTCGGGTGCTGATGGAGGGCTGGGTGCGCGTGCCCGGTGATAGTTTCTAAGGCATCTAGCGTTCGGCTTTCGTTGGTTGGGGCCGCAAAGCGGCCCCGGCAATCCAGAAGGGAGCTGTATATGAGCGCAAACGTAGACCTCAACACCCGCCCCGACTACGACCAGGTCCTGCAGACCCTCGCCGACTACGTGCTTGGCTACCGCGTCGATTGCGCCGAAGCCCTGAACACCGCCCGCTATTGCCTGATGGACACCCTGGGCTGCGGCCTGCTGGCCCTGCGCTTTCCTGAATGCACCAAGCATCTAGGCCCGCTGGTCGAGGGCACCCTTGTCCCCCATGGCGCCCGCGTGCCTGGTACCAGCTATCGCCTCGATCCGGTCAAGGCCGCCTGGGACATTGGCTGCATCGTCCGCTGGCTGGACTACAACGACACCTGGCTGGCGGCGGAGTGGGGGCACCCCTCGGACAACCTCGGCGGCATCCTGGCGGTCACCGACCACCTCTCGCAAAAGCGTGTGGCCAATGGCGAGGCGCCCCTGGTCATGCGCGAGGTACTCGATGCCATGGTCATGGCCCACGAGATCCAGGGCGTGCTGGCGCTGGAGAATTCGTTCAACCGGGTCGGCCTGGATCATGTGCTGCTGGTCAAGGTCGCCTCCGCGGCGGTCTGCGCCAGGCTCATGGGCGCCAATCGCGAGCAGTTGCTGTCGGCGCTGTCCCACGCCTTCGTCGATGGCCAGGCCCTGCGCACCTACCGTCACGCGCCCAACGCCGGGTCGCGCAAGTCGTGGGCGGCGGGGGATGCCTCCAGTCGCGGCGTGCGCCTGGCCGATATTGCCCTGCGTGGCGAGATGGGCGTGCCCGGTGCGCTGACCGCCAGACAGTGGGGCTTCTACGATGTGTCGTTCAGCCACACCAACAAGGACTTGGCGCTCAAGCCCGAGCCGCTGCGTGAACTGCGCCTGCCGCAGCCGTTGGGCAGCTACGTGATGGAAAACGTGCTGTTCAAGATCAGTTTCCCCGCCGAGTTCCACGCCCAGACCGCCTGCGAGGCTGCAGTGACCCTGCACCCGCAGGTGCGCAACCGCCTGCATGAGATCGACCGGATCGTCATTACCACCCATGAGTCGGCGATCCGCATCATTTCCAAGGAGGGGCCGCTGGCCAACGCCGCCGACCGCGACCACTGCCTGCAGTACATGACCGCCGTGCCGCTGATCTTCGGCGACCTGGTGGCGGAGCACTACGAGGATGCCTTCCACGCCGCGCACCCGAGCATCGACCGCCTGCGCGAGAAGATGGTGATCGTCGAGGAGCCGCGCTTCACTCGCGAGTACCTGGAGCCCGACAAGCGCTCCATCGCCAATGGCGTGCAAGTGTTCTTCAGGGATGGCTCGCACACGCCGCAGGTGGTGGTGGAGTACCCGATCGGGCATCGGCGGCGGCGGGAGGAGGGGATGCCGTTGCTCGAGGCCAAGTTCCGCGAGAACCTGGCGACGCGGTTCGCGCGGCAGCGCTGTGAGGCGATCCTGGACGTGTGCAAGGATCAGCAGGCGCTGGAGGTGATGCCGGTGCACAGGTTCGTTGATCTGTTCGTGATCTGACGACAATCGCGGGGCAAGCCCGCTCCCGCGTGGGGAAATTCATGTTGACGTGGGAGCGGGCTTGCCCCGCGACAGGATCGTAAATCCAACAAAAAAGCCCCGGTATCGCTACCGGGGCTTTCTTCTACAACGTCCTGCTCAGCTTACGCCTGAACCACCGGGATCTTGGCGTTGGCCGCCGCTTCGCGGAACTCGGCGATCTGGTCGAAGCTCAGGTAGCGGTAGACGTCGGCAGCCATGCTGTCGATGTCTTTCGCGTACTGCATGTACTCCTCGACGGTCGGCAGCTTGCCGATGATCGAAGCGACAGCAGCCAGCTCGGCCGAGGCCAGGTACACGTTGGTGGCGTCGCCCAGACGGTTCGGGAAGTTACGGGTCGAGGTGGAGACCACGGTCGAACCGGTCTGCACACGTGCCTGGTTACCCATGCACAGCGAGCAGCCTGGCATTTCCATGCGCGCGCCAGCCTTGCCGTAGATGCCGTAGTAGCCTTCTTCGGTCAGCTGGTGGGCGTCCATCTTGGTTGGCGGAGCCAGCCACAGACGGGTCGGAATACCGCCCTTGACCTTGTCCAGCAGCTTGCCGGCAGCGCGGAAGTGACCGATGTTGGTCATGCACGAGCCGATGAACACTTCGTCGATCTTCTCGCCTTGTACCGAGGACAGCAGGCGGGCATCGTCCGGGTCGTTCGGCGCGCAGAGCACAGGCTCCTTGACGTCGGCCAGGTCGATCTCGATGATTTCGGCGTACTCGGCGTCGGCGTCGGCCGACAGCAGCTCAGGCTTGGCCAGCCAGGCTTCCATGGCCTGGGCGCGGCGCTCCAGGGTGCGGGCATCGCCGTAGCCTTCGCCGATCATCCAGCGCAGCAGGGTGATGTTGGACTGCAGGTACTCGGCGATGGCCTTCTCTGGCAGCTTGATGGTGCAACCGGCGGCGGAACGTTCGGCCGAGGCGTCGGACAGCTCGAAGGCTTGCTCGACGGTCAGCTCGTTCAGGCCTTCGATCTCGAGGATGCGGCCGGAGAAGATGTTCTTCTTGCCTTTCTTCTCGACGGTCAGCAGGCCCTTCTGGATGGCGTAGTAAGGGATCGCGTGGACCAGGTCACGCAGGGTGATGCCTGGCTGCAGTTTGCCCTTGAAGCGCACCAGCACGGATTCTGGCATGTCCAGCGGCATGACGCCGGTGGCGGCGGCGAAGGCCACCAGGCCGGAACCGGCCGGGAACGAGATGCCGATCGGGAAGCGGGTGTGCGAGTCGCCACCGGTACCCACGGTGTCAGGCATCAGCATGCGGTTCAGCCAGCTGTGGATGATGCCGTCGCCCGGGCGCAGCGACACGCCGCCACGGGTGCGGATGAAGTCTGGCAGGGTGTGGTGGGTAGTGACGTCGATCGGCTTCGGATAGGCCGCGGTGTGGCAGAACGACTGCATCACCAGGTCGGCGGAGAAGCCCAGGCACGCCAGGTCTTTCAGCTCGTCGCGGGTCATCGGGCCCGTGGTGTCCTGGGAGCCGACGGTGGTCATCTTCGGCTCGCAGTAGGCGCCTGGACGCACGCCCTGGCCTTCCGGCAGGCCGCAGGCGCGACCGACCATCTTCTGCGCCAGGGTGAAGCCCTTGGTCGAAGCGGCTGGCTGCTCGGGTTTCTTGAACAGGTCCGATGGGGCCTGGCCCAGTTCGGCGCGGGCCTTCTCGGTCAGGCCACGGCCGACGATCAGCGGGATACGGCCGCCGGCGCGGACTTCGTCGAGCAGTACTTCGGTCTTCAGCTCGAAGTGGGTGACCAGTTCGTCGCTGCCGTGGCGGCGCACTTCACCTTTGAACGGGTAGACGTCGATGACGTCGCCCATGGCCAGGTTGGTGCAGTCGAACTCGATCGGCAGGGCGCCGGCGTCTTCCATGGTGTTGTAGAAGATCGGGGCGATCTTGGTGCCGAAGCAGAAACCACCGGCGCGCTTGTTCGGCACGTACGGAATGTCGTCGCCGAAGAACCACAGCACCGAGTTGGTGGCGGATTTGCGCGAGGAACCGGTACCGACCACGTCACCGACGTAGGCAACCGGGAAGCCTTTGGCTTTCATGGCTTCGATCTGGGCCATCGGGCCGACCGAACCTGGCTGCGAAGGCTCGATGCCGTCGCGGGCCATCTTCAGCATGGCCAGGGCGTGCAGCGGGATGTCAGGGCGCGACCAGGCGTCCGGAGCAGGGGACAGGTCGTCGGTGTTGGTTTCGCCAGGCACCTTGAACACGGTCAGGGTGTACTTGTCGGCGATCGCCGGACGGCTGGTGAACCACTCGCCGGCAGCCCAGGATTCCAGCACGGCCTTGGCGTGGGCGTTGCCCGCCTTGGCTTTTTCGGCCACATCGTGGAAGGCGTCGAACATCAGCAGGGTGTGCTTGAGCTGTTCGGCCGCGACGGCGCCCAGTTCGGCGTCGTCCAGCAGCGCGACCAGCGTCTCGATGTTGTAGCCGCCCTGCATGGTGCCCAGCAGCTCGGTGGCGTGCTTACGGTCGATCAACGGGGATTTGGCTTCACCCTTGGCGACGGCGGAGAGGAACGCGGCCTTGACGTAGGCGGCTTCGTCCACTCCTGGCGGAACGCGGTTGGTGACCAGGTCTACGAGGAAGGCTTCTTCGCCGGCCGGCGGGTTTTTCAGCAGCTCGACCAGGCCTGCAGTTTGTTCGGCGTTCAGCGGCTGGGGCACGATACCCAGAGCGGCACGCTCTTCGATGTGTTTGCGGTAGGCTTCAAGCACAGTTATTACCCTCATCAGTGGTCCCTAAAGGGAGTCCGGGACGCTCATCCAGCATTCCCATGCACCCATGCGCTCAAGACGGCTTTTTGGGCCGGCAAGCCAGGGTCGCAGAGAATCCTTACAGAAGCTGCTTTCAAAGTTTTACGCCTGTAGAACGGAAGGCTGATGAGGGGTTGGCCATGGCCATGCACGCTTGCATGGACAGGGCCAACGCCGTTCTACCGGATTAACTGTGCTCGTGACGCTTTGAAAACAGCTTCCAACGGACATTGTTGCCTTGAAAAGGCGGGGTGATTCTACGGCAAAAATAAGCCGAAAGTAAGGCGGCGTAGATGACTTTAACGGGTGACCCTGGTTAGACAAAGGGCTAACATGAACCGGTGTTCCACCGCCAAGCTGTTGTTTCTACATGTCCAACCAATCCATCAAGACCCCTTGCGTCGGCCTGTGCTCCACGGTCTACGGCGACCTGGTGTGCCGCGGCTGCAAGCGCTTTCACCACGAAGTGATCCACTGGAACGGCTACGACGACGAGCAGAAGCGCGCGGTGTGGCTGCGCCTGGAGCAACTGCTGGTGCAGGTGATGATGGCCAAGCTGGAAGTGTTCGACAAAGCGCTGCTGCGCCAGCAACTGGAGCAGCGCTCGGTCCGCTTCGTCGCGCACCAGTCCGAGTATTGCTGGGCGTATCAGCTGATCGCCCGTGGGGCGCGGATGATCCGTGACCTGGAGGCGTACGGGATGGCGCTGCTGCCGGAGTTTCGCGACTGGGAACTGCCGCAGTTGCGCGATGCCATCGACCGGGAGTTTTTCCTGTTGTCGGAGGCGCATTACCAGCGCTATATCGCGCCGAGCTTTTTGCGAGACGCCCTGGACCGCGGGCAGGGCTGAAGCTCTGGGGTAACGGTGCTGGCCTCTTCGCGGGATTACCCGCGAAAAGGCCGGTGCAGATCAGTCGCCGGTGTACTCGCACCCGCTGGTGCAGGTCTCATGGATCCGCACCTTCGACAGCTCCGGCAGCAGCGGCTTGACCTGGTCCCAGATCCACTTGGCGATCACTTCGCTGGTGGGGTTTTCCAGGCCTGGAATATCGTTCAGGTAGTTGTGGTCCAACTGCTCGTAGATCGGCTTGAAGATCGCCTTGATCTCGGAGAAATCGCGGATCCAGCCGGTGTGCGGATCGAGCGGGCCGGTCAGGTGCAGGGCAACCTTGAACGAGTGGCCATGCAGGCGACCGCACTTGTGGCCGGCAGGGACGTTGGGCAGGCGGTGAGCCGATTCGAAGGTAAATTCCTTAAAGATTTCCACGCTGGCATAACTCTGTGTGAATCAACGATGCGCGCAGTCTACCAGCATGCCCGCTACAAGGCTTGCAACCGATCCTGCAACCGCCCGGTGGCGATCAGTTCCAGCAGTTCGTCGCCCAGGCGCCGGCTTTCGGCCATGGCCTGGTACCAGTAGCGCCTGCGGCCCGACGCATCGCCCATGAAACGCTTGAAGTCGTTGCGGTCTGGCAGCTTGCCGTAGGGGAGGGCGGCCAGGTACTGCGGTGACGGGGTCATCAGCAGCACGTTCTGCAGGCGCGTGGCGTCGCCTTTGCGCCAGGGCAGGGCCTTGTCGAACCAGCCGGGCACCACCTTGTCGGTGAAGTGCGGGTAGAGCACCAGGTCGTCGCCCTGGTAGGGCAGGTCCAGGTGATAGTCGAGCAGGCCGCCGTCGCGGTAGGTGCCGGCCCCGGCGCCGGGGATGTCGCGCACGCCTTCCATGACCATGGGGATCGAGCCCGAGGCGAGCAGGGCGTGGCGCAGGTTGGCCAGGTCCAGCGGCAGGCTGCGCGACGGGAAGTCGGTCAGTGGCTCCAGCGGCGGCGCGGCGCGTTGGTCGTGGAGGATGACCCGCTCGAAATGCCGGCCCAGGCGCGCGCGTCCCAGCAGGTTGCTGGCGATCACCGAGGACAGGCCCATGCCCAGACGGCCGCGGTGGTCGTGGGCGAGCTGGCCATGGCTCTTCACCACCAGGATGTTCAGGCGGTAGTGCGGGTTGGCCAGGACCTGCCCGTCGCGGCCTTGCAGCAGGTCGTCGAGCATGCGCTGGCAGCTCTGGCTGATCTCTTTGGGTGTCACGCCCTTGGCGAAGTCCTGCTCGGTGTACAGCTCGCCCAGGCGGCGGATGCCGGCGACCGGATCGTCGAGGCAGGCGCTGGCGAAGCGCCAGGCACCGATCGAGGCGCCGATCAGCGCACGCTGGCGCGGCGCGCTGGTCAGCCATTCACCGAACAACGCCAGGTCCAGGCCCTGGATCCCCAGCGGCTTGGGGCCACCGGCGGCGCCCGGCAACACACCGACATCTTCGGCCCGCAGGCCGCGTTCGCGGATCTGCCGCAGGGCACGCTGGCCGGCCTTGAAGGTCAGGGCGGGGTACTTGATGTGAATCGCGCTCATGGCGGGGTCTCGGGTGGGGCAGGCGGGCAGTATAGGGGATTTGCCGGCCTTGCCGAGGTGCTCCTGCAAGGGGCTGCGCATGGGTACCAAGAGCTGCGCTATCATGCGGCCAGCTGTTTTCAGGTTGAGTTAAGGGCCGGTGGTTAATCTTAACCCCGTAGACAAATTACACATCTCGCTGGAGAGAACCTCATGAAAACTTTGACTGCCCTGTTCACCGCCGCTGCCCTCGCTTTCGGTGCCAACGTCGCCTTTGCCAAGGACGTGCAGCCCGATGAAGTGGTCAAACTGGTGAACGCCAAGACCATCAAATCGCTGGACGAACTCAAGGCCGCCGCCGTCGCCAAGCACCCCGGCGCCACTGTGACCGACTCGGAGCTCGAGAACGAGTACGGTCGCTACATCTACAAGGTCGACCTGCGCGATGCCCAGAACGTCGAATGGGATGTGGATCTGGACGCCAAGACCGGTGAAGTCCTGAAGGACGAGCGAGACAACTGATGCACGCACTACCGCGAACGGCACGCTACCTGGCCTTGGCCCTGATGGTCGTGTGTTCGCTGGCCGCCGCGCGCGACCTGGATCAGGATGAAGCCCTGGCGCTTCGGCAACAGGGCATCATCCTGCCGCTCGAGCAACTGCTCGAGTCCGCCCTGGGGCGTTACCCCGGGGCGCGGCTGCTGGAGGCGGAGCTGGAAGAAAAGCACGAGCGCTACGAGTACGAGGTCGAACTGCTGACCCCGGCCGGCGTGGTACGCGAGATCAAGCTCGATGCCCGCACCGGCGAGTTGCTCAAAGACGAGGAAGACGACTGAGATGCGCCTGTTGCTTGTCGAGGACAATGTCCCCCTGGCCGATGAACTGACCGCCGCCCTGCAACGCCAGGGCTACGCCGTGGACTGGCTGGCCGATGGCCGCGACGCGGTGTACCAGGGCCAGAGCGAACCCTATGACCTGATCATCCTCGACCTCGGCCTGCCCGGTCTGCCGGGGCTCGAGGTGCTGGCGCAGTGGCGGGCGGGCGGCTTGGCCACTCCGGTGCTGATCCTCACCGCCCGCGGTTCCTGGGCCGAGCGGATCGAGGGGCTCAAGGCTGGCGCCGACGATTACCTGAGCAAGCCCTTCCACCCCGAGGAGCTGCAACTGCGCATCCAGGCCCTGCTGCGCCGGGCCAAGGGGGTGGCCAACCAGCCGAAGCTGGAAGCGGCCGGCCTGCACCTGGACGAATCGCGCCAGTGCGTGAGCCGCGAAGGCGTCGATGTCCAGCTCACCGCCGCCGAGTTCCGCCTGCTGCGCTACTTCATGCTGCACCCGGGGCAGGTGCTGTCCAAGAGCCACCTGGCCGAGCACCTGTATGACGGTGAAACCGAGCGCGATTCCAATGTGCTGGAAGTTCACGTCAACCATCTGCGGCGCAAGCTTGGGCGCAGCGTGATCGAGACCCGTCGCGGTCAGGGCTACGTGTACGCCGGGAGCACCGCGTGAAGTCGATCCAGGCGCGCCTGAGCCTGGGCCTGGTGGCGGTGCTGGTGGTGGTCGGGCTGGCCCTGGCGCAGTTGACCCTGTGGCTGTTCGAAGCCGGCCTGCAGCGCTACCTGGAAGCCGGCCTGCGCAAGGAAAGCGAGAACCTGCTGGTGGCGCTGGTGCGCGGCCCGTCCGGTTTGCAACTGGACGAGCGACGGCTGTCGGCGGCCTACCAGCAGCCATTCTCGGGCTACTACTTTCGCATCGATTTCGACCAGGGCACCTGGCGCTCGCGTTCGTTGTGGGACATGGACATGCCCAAGCCCGGCAAGCCGGGGCTGGACGATGGTCACAAGCTGGGGCCCGAGGGCCAGCAGCTGCTGGCCTATCGCGGCGATTACCGGCGCCTGGGGCAGGACATCTCGATCAGCGTGGCCCAGGACTATTCGCCGGTGCGCGAGGGCTTTCGGCGCATGCAGCAGATCGGCCTGGGCCTGGGCCTGGTGGCGCTGCTGCTGGTGCTGGTGCTGCAGCGCATCACCGTGACCCGTTCGCTGCGTCCACTGGAACGGGCGCGTCAGCAGATCGCCCAGTTGCAGCAGGGCCAGCGCTCGCAACTGGACGCCGAGGTGCCCAGCGAGCTGCAACCGCTGGTGGACCAGATCAACCACCTGCTGGCCCACACCGAGGACAGTTTGCGCCGCTCGCGCAATGCCCTGGGCAACCTCGGCCATGCCTTGAAGACACCGTTGGCGGTCCTGCTCAGCCTGGCCGCCAGCGAGCGCCTCCAAGGATTGCCTGAGGTACGTGCGCAGATGCGCGAGCAACTCGAGCAGATCCAGCAGCGCCTGGCCCGCGAGCTCAACCGCGCGCGCCTGGCCGGCGATGCGCTGCCGGGGGCGCAGTTCGACTGCGACGCTGAGTTGCCCGGGCTGCTGGCGACGCTGGGCATGATCCATGGCGAGGGCCTGCTGCTCGAGCGCGATGTACCGCCCGGGTTGTTGTTGCCTTGGGACCGCGAAGACCTGCTGGAACTGCTCGGCAACCTGCTGGACAACGCCTGCAAATGGGCCGACAGCGAGGTGCGCCTGGGTATCGCGCCGACCGCCGAGGGTTACCGGCTGTGGGTGGACGACGATGGCCCGGGCATCCCCGAGACGCAGCGCCTGCAGGTGCTTGAACGCGGTTCGCGGCTGGACGAGCAGGTCGATGGCCATGGCCTGGGGCTGGGCATCGTGCGCGATATCGTCGAGGCCTGGGGCGGGCGGATTGCGCTGCTGGAAAGCCCCCAGGGCGGGTTGCGGGTCAGCATTGACCTGCCGCGCAAGGGGCGTTGATCGGCGAGGCCGTTCCCACAGGGATGGCGTATGCCTTGAAGAAAGGCGGATCAACCCTGCAAAAAAATTGCAGTACAGCCGCAGTTTTTTGAATTGGCCCATGGCCACCCGCGCCCGGCACAATCATTCCCCACGAAACCCTGCGGTTTCCATCTCTCCATGGACGGAGCCCCTTGCGCGATTGCACTGCGCAACACAGGGCCCAGGCCGGTCGCGCTGGGCTTTCTTTTTCGCACAAGAACACGATCCGAATACCTCGATGCCTGCCTCGCGTCCCCAATCCCGCTTGCAGCGCCTGCTCCCGGCGCCCCTGAACATTCCTCGCAAAGAGTGGTTGCGCGCTGGCTTCGGCGCGCTGCTGGGCCTGTTTCTCGCCGGCTACTTGTGCAGCCTGGCCTACGGCCCGTCCATCGCCCTGCACCTGCTCGGGCCGCTGGCGGCCTCGGCGGTGCTGGTGTTCGCCGTGCACTCCGGGCCCCTGGCCCAGCCCTGGCCGGTGCTGGGCAGTTATGCCCTGGCTGGCGTGGTGGGCCTGGCCATGCGCCACGGTTTCGGTGATGGCCTGTGGGTGGCGGCGGCGGCGCTGGGTGTCGCGATCCTGGCGATGTGCCTGCTGCGCTGCCTGCACCCGCCTGGTGGCGGCGTGGCGGTGAGCGCGGTGCTGGCCGATCCGGGCCTTGTGGCCATGGGGGACCATCTGCTCGAACCGGTGCTGCTCAACGCGCTGGTGCTGGTGGCGGTGGCGGTGCTGTACAACCGCCTGACCGGCGTGCGCTATCCCAAGAATGCGGCGCCGCGCAAGGACCCGCACCATACCCACGATCCCCTGCCGGGCGAACGGGTCGGTATCCGGGGCGAAGACCTGGACCAGGCCCTGGCAGAGATTGGCGAGTTCGTCGATGTCACCCGCGATGAGCTGGAACGCATCATCCTGGCCACCGAGCAGCATGCCCTGCAGCGCAGCCTGGGCGGCATCACCGCGTGCTTGGTGATGTCCCGCGATATTCAGGCCGCCACTCCGGCCACCACCTTGGAGCAGGCTTGGCGGATGCTGGCCGATCACCACCTGAAGACCTTGCCGGTGCTGGAAGATGGCCACCTGGTCGGCATGGTCAGCCTCAGCGACCTGGTCGGCGCGGCCATGGCCCGTGGGCGATTCAGCTGGCGTGGCCTGTTCCGTCGCCAGCCCGTGCGTCTGGAACAGGTGATGAGTCGCCGGGTGGTCAGTGTCGACTGCGGGCAGCCCCTGGAGCGCTTGTTGCCGTTGCTCGGCGAGCAAGGCTTGCACTGCCTGCCGGTGCTCGACGGCGAGCGTCTGGTGGGGGTGATCACCCAGACCGACCTGATCGCCGGCCTCAAGCGACACCTGCTTAGCGCCGCCGCGTCGGGCTCAGATCAACGGATCCCAGCGTTGTGACCAGTCGCTTTCGCCAGCGGCCACCAGCCGGCGCAGCACGTTGAAGGCCTGCTGCAAAGCCTCGCTGTCGCGCTCGCGGGCATGCACCAGGAAGGTCGGGTAGGTGAACTCCGGCGCCTGGGGCACGCGCTCGAACACGCCGTTCTGCAGGTAGGCCTGCACCACGCGCGTACGGAAATAGCCACTGCCGCCACGGTCGAGGATGAACTGCAGAGCCAGCGGCCCAAGGTTGAAGCTCAGGGCCGGGCGTGACAGCTCGGGCAGGGCCGCATCGTGCTGGCGACGGAAGGCCTCGCCCCAGTCGATGTAGACATAGGGATCGGGCGCATCGGCCCGACGCACGCGGATCAGCTTCTCTTCCATCAACTGCTCGACCTGCAGGCCCGGACCATAGGTCGGCTGGTAGACCAGCGCGGCGTCGAGCAGGCCCATCTGCACCTTGCGCAGCAGCGATTCGCCGTCGCTGACCTCGCTGCGGATGGCGTGGCTGGGCAGCTCGTGATGCAGGGCGCTGACCCAGTCGAGCAGCATCGGATTGCCCAGGCTCACTTCGGCGCCCACGTGCAGTACCTGTTGGCAGCCCTGGGGCAGCGGCAGGTCACGGCGTGCTGCTTCCCAGGTCTGCACCAGCTGGTTGGCATAGGGGACGAACGCCTCGCCGTCGCTGGTGAGGCTGGCGCCATTGCGGCTGCGCACGAACAGCTGGCAGCCCAGTTGCTGCTCCAGGCGCTGGACCCGGGCGGTGATCGCGGTCTGCGACACGAACAGGCGTTCGGCGGCGGCGACCAGGCTGCCGCAGCGGACAATTTCCAGGAAGGTACGGGCCTGATCGATGTCCATGGGAAGGTTCTGTGGCTGGAGAGACCGCCCATTCTAGTGACTTTGCACCGAGATGGGGCGACCGATGCCTGGATGACTGCGCATGCCAGGCATTTCGCCACTACCCTGGAGGCTTCTGCCCGAAGCGGGTCTAGCCCCGCGCCAGCTCGGCCAGGTGCGACTTGGCCTCCTCGCTCTTGAGCACCAGTACATCGCTTTCCAGCGAGTCCAGCACGACCTCCGCGGTGTTACCGATCAAGGCCCCCGAGATACCTGTTCGTGCCACGGTGCCGATAATGGTCACCACGGCATCGAGCTTCTTCTCGGTATGGGGAATCAACACATCCGCCGGCCCCTCGGCGATATGCAGTCGGTCATCGGTAATATCGAACTCCGCCTGGAACGCCAGGCATGCCTCACGATAGCGTTTCTCGATGGTCTCCGTCAGCTGGTAGACCGGGTCGGACGCCGACAGCATGGGCGAGGGGTGGGCACTGATCACGTGCAGTTCGCCCTTGGCCAGGCTGGCAATGTCATAGCCATGGTCGATGATGCTGGCATGCAGCAGGCGATGGGCTTCATCCTGGTTGCCGACATCCACGGCCGCCAGGATCTTGCCCCCCGTCCATGGCCGCTCGCTTTTGACCATCAGCACCGCGCACGGGCACTCGCGCAGCAGTTTCCAGTCGCTGGGGGTGAGCAAGGCCTTGCGCAGCGGATTGTCCGGCCGGTGCTCCTTGATCACCAGTTCGCAGCCTTCGGCTTGCTGCACATGGATGATCGACTTGTGCAGGTTGTCCTTCCAGTGCTGCTCGTGGGTGACACTGTCGTAACCGTCGTCATGCAATTGGCTGCTGAGCAGGCTGAGCAGCGCGTCATGATCCTGTTTCTTGTCGCACATCAGCAGGTGCAGGCGCGCGCCGGTCACCCCCGCGATCAGCTTGGCCCGTGTCAGGGCACGGCTGTGGGCGTGCTCGGGGTCGAGGACGACAAGAATGCTGCGTACGGCTTGCATGGGCGTGAACTCCGTTCAGAATGGCGGCCAATGCCTGACTATAGACGGCGCCGCTGCCGCCGCCGCTTGATATGTATCAAGCATAGTCACTGGTGCTCGACGCGGTCGCCGGTATAATCGCCGGTCCTGCCGATGTCCTGTGTGATTGTGAGTGCCATGTCCCTGATTCCCGAAATCGACGCCTTCCTCGGTTGCCGTACCCCTGATGCCTGGATCGAGGCGGCGCTGGCCGACCAGGAGACGCTGCTGATCGATCACAAGAACTGTGAATTCAAGGCCGCCAGCACTGCGCTAAGCCTGATCGCCAAGTACAACACCCACCTGGACCTGATCAACATGATGTCGCGCCTGGCCCGCGAGGAGCTGGTGCACCACGAGCAGGTGCTGCGCCTGATGAAGCGCCGTGGCGTGCCGCTGCGTCCGGTCTCGGCCGGGCGCTATGCCTCGGGCCTGCGGCGGCTGGTGCGTGCCCATGAGCCGGTCAAGCTGGTCGATACCTTGGTGGTGGGCGCCTTCATCGAGGCGCGCAGCTGCGAGCGCTTCGCCGCCCTGGTGCCGCACCTGGATGAAGAGCTCGGCACGTTCTACCACGGCTTGCTCAAGAGCGAGGCACGGCACTATCAGGGCTATCTGAAACTGGCTCACCAGTACGGTGACGAGGCGGATATCGCCAAAGTAGTGGAGCAGGTGCGCGAGGCCGAGGCCGGGCTGATTACCTCACCCGACCAGGAACTGCGCTTCCACAGTGGGATCCCGATGGCGCAAGCCGCCTGAGCTATTGCCGGCGTCCGAGCAAGAGGCCGACCACCAGGCCGAAGCCCGCGGAGATCGCCACCGTCTGCCAGGGATGGCCGCCAATGTATTCCTGGGTCGCCTCGACCACCGGCTGCGCCTTCTCCCCCAGCCGGCCAGTGGCTTCGCGTGCCTGGCGCAGTTTCAGCCCCAGTTGCGCCCTCAGGCCCTCTGCTTCTTCCCCGACCAGCGACGCGCTGTCGCTGAGCAGTTTCTCCGACTCCTCGATCAATGCCTGCAGTTCGCTGAATACCTGATCCTTGATCTGGTCGTTGTCGGCTTGCGCGGCGGTTTTCCTGGCCATGTACACATCCTCATGAAGGGTTGGGCGTTGAACAGTGGATGCCACGGCGCCGGGAAAGTTGCAGCGGCGTACCGATGGCCCGTCGCTAAGTGTAAGATAGCGTCCATTTTCCAGCGGCAGGTAATACCCCCATGAGTTTCAATCTGGCCAACATGAGCTTCCAGGAACGGGCGCAGATCGAGGCAGAGAAGGCGCGTTTGTTCGAGTACTGGCAGAACAACCTTGCCAAGGCCAAGGGCGAGGCCGCGCGGCTGATCGCGGAGAAACCGCGGCGCAAGGGCAAGTGGGCAGAATGGGTGCGCGCCGAACTCGACGGCATGTCGCCAGTGGAGTTCAACCAGCTGGTACGCAGTGAAGTGAACAAGATGATGGCCGCCGCCAGCGCCAACCGCTGAGTCAGGCGAACACTTGCGCTGAGGC
Organism: Pseudomonas mosselii; assembly: GCF_019823065.1. NCBI lineage: Bacteria > Pseudomonadati > Pseudomonadota > Gammaproteobacteria > Pseudomonadales > Pseudomonadaceae > Pseudomonas > Pseudomonas mosselii. The sequence goes on along the minus strand of NZ_CP081966.1, from coordinate 3,973,199 downwards.
GGCGCGCACCTTTCGGCTTTCTTCTGACAGGAGTCTCCAAGATGCCAAGATCCATCGTTGCCGCCTTGCAGATCGGTTCGCTGCCGGCGGGCAAGGCCGCTACCCTGGCGCAGATCCTCGACTACGAGCAGGCCATCCGCGAGGCCGGCGCCAGCCTAGTGGTGATGCCCGAGGCGTTGCTCGGCGGTTATCCGAAAGGCGAGGGGTTTGGCACCCAGCTCGGTTATCGCCTGCCTGAAGGGCGCGAAGCCTTCGCCCGCTATTTCGCCAACGCCATCGATGTACCGGGCGTCGAGACCGAAGCGCTGGCCGGGTTGGCGGCACGGACCGGCGCGAGCCTGGTGCTCGGGGTGATCGAGCGCAGCGGCAACACCCTGTACTGCACCGTGCTGTTCTTCGAGCCCGTGGGCGGTCTGGTGGCCAAGCACCGCAAGCTGATGCCCACCGGCACCGAGCGGCTGATCTGGGGCAAGGGTGACGGCTCCACGCTACCGGTGGTGGAGGGCCGCGCCGGGCGCATCGGCGCGGCGGTGTGCTGGGAGAACTACATGCCGCTGCTGCGCACCGCGATGTACGCCAAGGGCGTGCAACTGTGGTGCGCGCCGACGGTGGATGAGCGCGAACTGTGGCAGATCAGCATGCGCCACATCGCCGCCGAAGGGCGTTGTTTCGTCATCAGCGCCTGCCAGGTGCAGGATTCTCCGGCGGCGCTGGGTCTTGAGGTGGCCAACTGGCCGGCCGAGCGGCCGTTGATCAACGGTGGCAGCGTGATCGTCGGCCCCCTCGGCGAGGTGCTGGCCGGGCCGCTGGTGGGCGAGCGCGGCCTGCTCTGCGCCGAAATCGATACCGACGAGCTGGTGCGTGCGCGCTACGACTTCGATGTGGTCGGCCACTATGCGCGGCCGGACGTGTTCGAGCTCAGCGTGGACGAGCGTCCGCGTCCCGGCGTGCGCTTTGTCGGTCAAGCCACTGCTGGCAAGTGATCGTTCGTTTGCTCGACAACAGGTTCACCATCCGGCGCTTGTGGCTGCGGGCAGGTCCAGTTTGCCTTTGTCGGTGAAGCGTACGGTGCCCAGCGGGCCGCTTGCCAGTTTGCCGCGCAATACATAGGGCAGGCCCTGCAGGGACTCCACCCGGCTCAGGCCATAGGCCTGGCGCAGAAAGGCAAAGGCGGTGATGCTCACCGGCACCACGATCACCGCTTCGTCGTAGCGGCCAATATGCCCGCGCTGGTCGCTCACCCCGGCGGCCAGGGGCTGGTCGTTGACTTCCAGGTTGAGGGCGATGCCATTGAAGTCCACGGGGGTTTCGTTGGGGTTCTGCACGCGGATCTTCACCGCCATGCGCAGCTCCAGATCCTGGCCGGGCAGAGGATCGATACCGATCACGCTGATGTTCAGCGGATCACGCGCCTGGAACAGGGCGCAGGCACTCAGGCCAAGGGTCAGCAGCAGGATCAGACAGACGCGGGCATGCATGGTGATCGGGACCTCGGGGCACGGGCGAGTCCGCAGTGTGGCAAATGCGCGGCGGCGAGGAAAGCGGGGCTCAGTGCGTTCCCTGTTCGACAAAGACACGGTGCAGATCCTCCATGAACGCCTGCTGCGCCTCACCGGGCTCCTGCCCACGGTGCCGCGCCAAGGTAAACGGCACCACGAAATCCAGTGTCGGGTCCAGTGCCCGCAACAGTCCCTGGGCTTCCCAGGGCGCGGCGCAGTGGCAGGGCAGGTAGCCGATATGCTGGCCTGACAGGATCAGGGTCAGCGCGCTGTCGATCTGCTCCGCCACCGCCAGGCTGTGGCGGCTCTGGAAGGGTTCACCTTGCTTGAGAAAACGATAGGGATGACAGACCTGGTCGGCCTCCAGCAAGTGCTCGCGACTGACCAGGGACCGGTCGAACAGTTCATGCCCCAGGCCACAGTAGAGTCGCTGGCGTTCCTCGAACAACGGCAGGTAATCGAACGCCGCCTGGTTGCCGGAAAAGTAGCTGATGGCGCAGTCCAGGCGCTGCTCCAGCAACAGCCGCTCAAGCTCGGCGGGTGGCGCACTGGTCAATTCAAGGCGCACCTGCTCGTCGCGTTGACGGAACCGGGCGATGGCCCGGGCCAGGCGCAAGGTGACCTCGCGGTCCTGGTTCTCGGCCAGGCCGATGCGCAGCGTGCCGAGCAAACGCCCGGCCACGCCGTTGGCCTGTTGGCGAAACTGTTCGATCTGCAGCAGCAGGCCGCGGGTCGCCTGGAGCAGCAGCTCGCCTTTCTCGGTCAGCCGGAAGCCGCCCTTGCCACGGCTGCACAGGCGATAACCCAGGCGGGTCTCGAGCCTGGCCATTTGCTGGCTGATGCTGGGCTGGCTGAGCCCCAGCACGCCCTGGGCGGCGCTGAAGCCGCCGGCCTCGACTACAGTGACGAACAGCCGCAGCAGGTGCAGGTCGGGGTCGTGCAATTGTCCGAGCATTACATTGATCCTGGTGAATGTCAGCTTTGAATAGTTGTCATTTTTACAATGTAACCCGGCAGGCATGCTGGCGGCATCCACCCCCAAGCCGAGGTGCCCGCCATGCGTCGAACGTTGTGCCTGCTTTCATTGCTGATCGCCCTGCCACTGCAGGCCGAGGAGAAGGTCGTCAACCTGTACAGCTGGGCCGATTATGTCGCCCCGCAAACCCTGGCGCGGTTCGAGCAGGAGACCGGCTACAAGGTCCGCTACGACACCTTCGACACCACCGAGGTGCTGGAAACCAAGCTGCTCACCGGCGGCAGTGGCTACGACGTGGTGGTGCCGTCGGCCACGGTGCTGGCCCGGGCACTCAAGGCCGGTGCCCTGCAGCCGCTCGATGCCCAGGCGCTGCCCGGCTATGCCAACCTTGACCCGGACCTGCTGACCAAGCTGGCCGAGGCAGATCCCGGCAACCGCCATGCCGTGCCGTACACCTGGGGCACGCTGGGTCTGGGGGTGAATGTCGAGGCCGTGCGCCAGCGCCTCGGTGACGTGCCGCTGGACAGCCTCGACTTGCTGTTCAAGCCCGAATACGCCAGTCGCCTGAAGGACTGCGGGATCGCCATGCCGGACTCGCCCCAGGAGGTGATCGGGGTGACCCTCAACTACCTGGGCAAGGACCCGTACAGCCAGAGCAAGGCCGACCTGGACGCCGCCCAGGCGTTGTTGCAGCAGTTGCAGCCATCGATCAGCTACGTGGCCAACGGTCGCCAGATCAACGACCTGGCCAACGGCAGCGTGTGCCTGGCGCTGACCTACAACGGCGATGCGGCCATGGCCGCCGACCAGGCCCGACGCGCCGGCAAGCCGTTCGAGCTGATCTACCGCATTCCCCGCGAGGGCACGCTGGTCTGGCAGGACAACCTGGTGATCCCCAAGGACGCGCCGCACCCCGAGGCGGCCCGCGCCTTCATCGCCTTCATGCTGCGCCCCGAGTCGGTGGCGGCACTGACCAACACGCTGTTCTTCGCCAACGCCAACCAGGCCGCCACGCCGCTGGTGGACGCGGCAATCCGCAATGACCCGGACATCTACCCATCGGCCGAGGTGCGCCAGCGCCTGTTTGCCGACCGCAGCATGGCGTTGTCCGACCTGCGCCAGCGCAACCGCCTGTGGACCACCTTCCGCAGCCGCCAGTGAACAACAACGACAGGAGACAGACCGTGGACCTCGCCCAGGACAACGACCAGGCCATGACCCGTGACAGCCTCTACGGCACCGCCGCCGAGAGCACCTACGCCGGTATTACCAGTTTTTCCCGGCGCCGCTACAGCCGCGACCTGCGCGGTGTCGACGTGGTGGTCAACGGGGTGCCGTTCGACACCGCCACCAGCAACCGCCCCGGCGCGCGCTTCGGCCCGCGGGCGATCCGCGCCGCCTCGGTGCAGCAGGCGTGGGCCCGCCACTGGCCCTGGACGTTCGACCCGTTCGATCACCTGGCGGTGATCGACTACGGTGACTGCGCGTTCGACAGCGGCACGCCAGCCTCGGTGCCGGACAGCATCGAGGCACACGCCGAGCACATCCTCGGGGCCGGCTGCGCCATGCTCACCCTCGGTGGCGACCACTTCATCAGCTACCCGCTGCTCAAGGCTCATGCCCGCCAGCACGGTCCGCTGGCGCTGATCCACTTCGACGCCCACAGCGACACCTGGCCGGACGAGGAGGGCAAGCGCATCGATCACGGCACCATGTTCTGGCACGCGGCGCGCGAAGGCCTGGTGGACCCGGCGCATTCGGTGCAGATCGGCCTGCGCACCACCAATGACGACAGCCAGGGCTTCGCCATCCTCGATGCCCGTCAGGTGCATCGCCAGGGCACCGAGGCGATCATCGCCGCGATCCGTCAGCGGGTGGGGGACAGGCCGGTCTACCTGACCTTCGATATCGACTGCCTGGATCCGGCCTTCGCGCCTGGCACCGGCACGCCGGTATGCGGCGGGCTGAGCACGGTGCAGGCACTGGAAATTCTCGGCGGCTTGCGCGGGATCAACCTGGTGGGGATGGACCTGGTGGAGGTGGCGCCGGCCTATGACCATGCCGATATCACCGCGCTGGCCGGGGCAACGCTGGCGATGGAGATGCTGTGCCTGTATGCGGCGCGGCACAAGGTGGACCAGGCCTGATCGACAACGCGACGCACGGCCTCATCGCAAACCGGCGATGAGGCCGAACCCGTCTACCAGCGCATTCTCACGCCAAGGCTGCCGATCAAGCCGTTGAGGTCGTTGTCATCCACGTCGGAGCTGTAGTCGGCGCTGACGAACAGCGCCACGTTCGGCGTCACCCGGGCCACCAGGCCCAAGCCCAGTTCCACCGTGGTGGCGCTGCGCGAACTGGAGATCTTGTCGACCTGGTCGAGCTTCACCGAATCGGCATTGCTGAAGTCGTACCAGACGTTGGTGCGCACATAGGGTTCGATGGGCATGCCGCGCACTTCGTAGCGCGCCGACAGCTTGGCACCGACCCGGCCACTCCAGCTGGGCTGGCTGTCGAAGGCCTGCAGGGTTTCCTCCTGTACCTGGCTACCCGGGAAGAACTGCTGGTTGATCAACTGCGCCTGGGGCTCGATCACCCAGCCGGCGCCCAGGCCGATGGGATAGCCGCCTTGCACCGAGAGCGTCATGGCATGACCACTGTCGTCGAAGCGCTGCCCCGCCTGTGAGCGGCCGTTGACATCGATGCGTGTGCCCATGGCCAGTGCATCCACGTGCCAGCCCTGTTCATGGGTCATGCTCCAGTACACCCCGAGGCTCTCGCCACTGAGGTTTACCGCGTCACGCTGCTTGTCGCCCAGCAGCGGGCGCATGCCGTTGAAGCTGCTCTGCAGGTTGTTGTGACCGACGAAGATCCCCGCGCGGTGCACGTTGCCGCCGCTGGTTTCACGCACGAACAGGTCCGGGCCGATCAGCATCTGCTGGCTGGGTGCCTCCACCTGCGCTGGCGGCTGGGCGCCCGGGCGCGGCGTGCCAGGGAAGAACTGCGCCCACTGGCTGGCGATAGGGTTGGTGTCGGGCTGGCCATGACGTTCATCCATGCGCTCGGAGAAGGCGCTGAGCAGGCCCTGGTTGAGGCCGCTGACGCTGACCGGATCGAGCGACAATCGCGGCACCTCGGGCTGCGCCAGGACGGGGGCGAAGGGTTCGCCCTCCTGGGTTTCGAAGGCGAAGGTTTCCACCGGGGTTGCCAAGAGCAGCGACGTGGAAACCGCACAGAAAAAAGCGTCGAAGCGCGAAGGATTCGAGGTGCTTTTCATGGCGGATCTCCTGTTGGTGTGTGAAGTGAACAGCCCAAGACCTGGCCTGATGTCACGTGCTGTACGACAAGAACAGGGGCGACACGAACCAGCGCACCAACCTTCTGGAGAGCGCACGAAGGCGCGCGCTAGAGGCCCGGCACGAGTTTTTACGTCTGGTGATTACTGTTCAGCTAAGGAGAGGACAGCGCTTGCGTCAAGAAAACGTGAATGGATTGCAAAATTACTGTTTGACAGCTCAACCTATTGAATTTATGTGATTTTTAAGCGTGCATATCGAAAATGGTGATTTGCCGTGCGGCGGCTATGCCGAATCGTTGCTACAACCGCACTTCCACTGCCAGCGGCAGATGGTCGGAGAGGTGGGTCCAGGGTTTGTTGCCAAGGATTCTCGGTGCGTGGCTTTCGGCGTTGCGCAGGTAGATACGGTCCAGGCGCAGCAGCGGCAGGCGCGCGGGGTAGGTGCGGGCCAGCAGGCCATGGTGGCGCTCGAAGGCCTCGTGCAGACCATGCTGCAGCCCCAGGGTGTGGTTGCCGCGCAGCCGCCAGTCGTTGAAATCGCCGGCGATGATCACCGGGGCGTCGGCGGGCAGGGCGTCGAGCAGCCGGCGCAGCAGGTGCAGCTGTTGCTGGCGGTGGCGCTCGAGCAACGACAGGTGCACGCAGATGGCATGCACCTGGCGCCGCCCGGGTACGTCCAGCACGCAATGCAGCAGGCCGCGGCGCTCGGGGCCGGTGATCGACACGTCGAGGTTGCGGTGCTCGATGATCGGGTACTTCGACAGCAGCGCATTGCCGTGGTGGCCGTCGGGGTAGACCGCGTTGCGGCCATAGGCGAAGTCGCTCCACATGCTGTCGGCGAGGAATTCGTACTGCGAGGTCCGCGGCCAGCCGGGGTAGCGCGCGGCGTGGCGGTCATGGCTGCCGAGCACCTCCTGGAGGAACACGATGTCGGCCCCGGTGCTGCGCACCGCCTCGCGCAGCTCTGGCAGGATGAAGCGTCGGTTGAAGGCGGTGAAGCCCTTGTGGGTGTTGACCGTCAGTACCTTGACCCGGTGCACGGCCGGCGCCTGGTTGACGTTGGCGAAACCTGGACTGCCGGCTTCGAGGTTCACGGGTGCTCCTGGCTGACGGGGCCGCTTTGCGGCCCATCGCGACACAAGGCCGCTCCCAAAGGAGATCGCGGCCTCTGTGGGAGCGGCCTTGTGTCGCGATGGGCTGCGCAGCAACCCCAGGTTTTTACTGACACAACACAGTCTAGGACAGGCCTTCCCCTTTGGGGTTCAGTCCTCCTCGCGCTGCAGCACCAGCAACAGCAATGACCGTCCAGTGACCTCGAACACCGTGTCGAACGCCAGGTGCTGCGGCTTGCGCAACTCGGGCCGGTCGGTGTCCACCAGGCAGCTCCAGTAGTCGCCCTCCGGCACCGCCGGCAGGGTGAACGGCACCACGTCGTGGTAGGCATTGACGATCAGCAGCATGGTCGCCTCGGCGCCCGGCCGGGCAATGCCGCTGACCTGGGCGCGACCGTCCATCAGCATGCCCAGGCAGCGCCCGTGCGGGTCTTCCCACTGCTCGACGGTCATCTCGCTGGCGTCCGGGGCCAGCCAGGTGACGTCCTTGACGCCAATCGCCTCGTTGTAGTCGCCGACCAGGAAGCGCGAGCGCCTCAGGATCGGATAGGCCAGGCGCAGCCGGGTCAGGCGCTTGACGAAGGCCATCAGCGCCTGGCCGTCCTCGTCCAGGTCCCAGTTCACCCAGCCGATCTCGCTGTCCTGGCAGTAGGCGTTATTGTTGCCGTGCTGGGTGCGGCTGAATTCGTCGCCGGCGACGATCATCGGCGTGCCCTGGGCCAGCAGCAGTGTGGCGAAGAAGTTGCGCATCTGGCGCATGCGCAGGGCGTTGATCGCCGGGTCGTCGGTGGGGCCTTCGACGCCGCAGTTCCACGATAGGTTGTTGTCGGTGCCGTCCTGGTTGTTCTCGTCGTTGTCCTCGTTGTGCTTGTCGTTGTACGACACCAGGTCGCGCAACGTGAAACCGTCATGGGCGGTGATGAAGTTGACCGAGGCGTAGGGGCGTCGACCACGGTTGTTGAACAGGTCGCCCGAGGCGGTCATGCGCGAGGCGAAGTCGGCAAGCATGCTTTCGTCGCCCTTCCAGAAGCTGCGCACGGTGTCGCGGAAGCGATCATTCCACTCGGCCCAGCCAGGGGCGAAGTTGCCTACCTGGTAGCCGCCCGGGCCGCAGTCCCAGGGTTCGGCGATCAGCTTGGTCTGGCTGAGCATCGGGTCCTGGCGGCAGGCGACAAGAAAGCCGTGTCGCTCGCTGTAGCCGTCGTGATAGCGGCCGAGGATGGTTGCCAGGTCGAAGCGAAAGCCGTCCACGTGCATCTCGCCGGCCCAGTAGCGCAGCGAGTCGGTGACCAGTTGCAGCACCCGGGGGTGGCTCAGGTCGAGGGTGTTGCCGGTGCCCGAATCGTTGATGTAGAAACGCCGGTCATCGGGCATCAGGCGGTAGTACGAGGCGTTGTCGATGCCGCGCATTGACAGGGTCGGTCCGCGCTCGTTGCCTTCGGCGGTGTGGTTGTAGACCACGTCGAGAATCACCTCGAGCCCGGCGTCGTGCAGGTGCGCAACCATCTCCTTGAACTCGGCGATCTTGCCGCTGGCCAGGTAGCGCGGATGGGGCGCGAAGAAGGCGATGCTGTTGTAGCCCCAGTAGTTGTTCAGGCCCTTGTCCAGCAGGTGCTGGTCGTTGACGAAGGCATGGATCGGCAGCAGCTCGATGCTCGATACGCCAAGTTCCTTGATATGCGCCAGCAGCTCGTCGTTGGCCAGCCCGGCGAAGGTGCCGCGCAGGTGCTCGGGCACCGCCGGGTGGCGCATGCTGATGCCGCGGGTGTGGGCTTCATAGATGATGGTGCGCTCCCACGGGATCGACACGCGCTGGTCGCGACCCCAGGTGAAGGCCGGGTCGATGACCTTGCACTTGGGCACGAATGCCGCGCTGTCCCGCTCATCGAACGACAGGTCGGCATCGGGGTGGCCGATGGTGTAGCCGAACAGCGCCTCGGACCATTTCAGCGAGCCGACCAGCTGCTTGGCGTAGGGGTCGATCAGCAGTTTGTTGGGGTTGAAACGGTGGCCGTTCTCGGGGTCGTACGGGCCGTGCACACGGTAGCCGTAGACCAGGCCAGGGTGGGCGTCCGGCAAGTAGCCGTGATAGATCTCGTCGGTGTACTCGGGCAGTTCTATGCGCTCTATTTCCTGCTCGCCGCTGGCGTCGAACAGGCACAGCTCGACCTTGGTGGCGTTGGCCGAGAAAAGCGCGAAGTTGACCCCCAGGCCGTCCCAGGTGGCGCCGAGCGGAAAGGGCAGGCCTTCGCGAATGCGCGACGGGGCGACGGAGCGGGTCTTCTTCGGGGTGCGGGGGCTCATGGCGGTCCTCATGGTCCTTGGGGCGGAAGCGGGGCCGCTGTGCGGCCCATTGCTGCGGATCGTCGCTACGACAAGCCAGCTCCCACAGGTACAGCGGTACTCGAGAAGCCTGCACGGACCCTGTGGGAGCTGGCTTGCCAGCGATGAGGCCGGTACAGGCGCTACAAGGCAATCAGCTTGCCGGCTTCTTCACTGCCCTGGGCTTCTTCACCGCCAGCGGTTTTTCCACGGCAGTGGTGGGCTTGGGTTTTGCCGCCGCCTTCTTGCGCGGTGGCGTCTTGGGCGCCAGCGCCTCGGCTTCGGCCAGCTTGCGGGCCTTGTCCCAATGTTCCTCTTCGCGCCCCTCGGGCTTACCCTCCGACTCCCAGATCTGATAGGCGAACTCGCGAATTCGTTTTTCTTCGACGCTCATCTCGACACTCCTGAATGCAGTTAGGCATGTTCAATCAACACATTGACTGGAAACTCCATCAGCACGGTGCTCAACATCAGTTCCCTTGAAGGGGTGACAGCACCGCCGCCGAAAAGTCCCGAGCAGTTGGCAGGCGACAAGGCAAACGGCAGGACAAGCCGGGTGTCGTCCCAGTTCTGTGCCGGGATCAACGGAGTGGTGGCCGGGCCCAGCAGGGCGCTGGCCAACCGCGGTACGACGATGATGGCGCGGGCGTCCTCGCCCAGGCGGGCGAAGGCCAGCACCTTGTCGGCATGGCGCCCGCGCACGGCAAGCGGCAGGTAGGCGCCACGCTGGAACAGTTCGGGGTGGGCCTGGCGGGCGTCCAGCACCCGGGCCACCAGGGCCTGCTTGAGGCGGCCGTCGCGCCAGTGGGCGAGCAGATCGGCCAGGGGCGTTGCGTCGTCCAGGCTGGCCCGTCTTGCAGGGTAGTCCACCGGGCGGCGGTTGTCCGGGTCGACCAGCGACAGGTCCCAGTACTCGTTGCCCTGGTAAAGATCCGGCACGCCGGGCGTGGTCATGCGCAACAGGCACTGCACCAGGCCGTTCAAGGCGCCGGGGCAGGCCAGGCGGCGCGCCGCTTCGTGCAGGGACTGGCGCAACTGCTGGTTTTCGTCGTTCAGCAGCAGGCCGTCGACATAGGCCGCGCAGGCCTGCTCGTAGCGCTCGTTCGGCGCGGCCCAGCTGCTGCGCAGCTTGGCTTCGCGCAGGGCCTTGCGCTGCCATTGGCGGATGCGTTCGGCATAGGCGCGCAGGGCCGTTGGGTCATGCAGGTCGAGGGTCAGCGGCCAGCTGCCGAGCACCGTCTGCAACAGCAGCAGTTCGTCGGCGGGGCTGGGGGCCTCGCCATCGTCCAGTGCTTCGCGCAGCGGCGCGGCCAGCTCGCGCCAGTGCTCGACGCGGCTGGCCAGCCAGGGGCCGTGCTCGCTGAGCACGGCCAGGCGCGCCCGGCAATCCTCGCCGCGCTTGTGATCGTGGGTGGCGGTGGCCAACAGGTTGTCGGGGAAGTCGCGCAGGCGGCGCTGGGCCTCGTTGTGGAACCAGGCCGGCGCGGCGCTGAAGCGCTCGGCGTCGAAGCCCACGTCGTTGCGCGACAGCAGGCGGGCCGAGCGATAGAACGCGGTGTCCTCGACGGCCTTTGCGGCGCTGGGCGCGGTCAGTTGCTGGAAGCGCACGCAGGCATGGCGCAGGTGCTTGCGCGGCCGGCCCGGCGGCAAGCGGCGCCACGGCTGGCCACCGAGCCAGCGCTCTAGCTGCTCGAGCAGCGGCCAGTCGGCTTCGCCCAGTGACTGCCGCGCCCCGGCCAACGCCTGCTGGAAAAACGCCTCGTCCTCGGCGGGGCGGCCACAGGCGTTGATGTAGGTGCGGTATACCGGGTAGTGTTCGACCAGCGCCTGCAGCGCCCGGCGAATGGCGCCGAGGGTGAGGTCGCGGGTCATCAGGTCGTCGCGGGCCACCTGCAGCAGGGCCTGGGCCACCGACTCGCAGTCGCCGGCCAGGCTGGCGTTGAGTACCAGGTGGCGGGCAGTGCGCACCTCCTCGGCGAACTCGGGGCGCTCGCTGACGCTGTTCCACAACTCGCCCAGCGGCCCCTCGCCGGCGGGATCGTGCTGCAGCAACGACACCTGGTTCATGAACTCGTAGCCGGTGGTACCGTCGGTGAGCCAGTCGCGGTGCAGGTGTTCGTCGGCGCCGAGGATTTTCTCCACATAGATCGGGAAGTGCGCCAGTGCGGCATCCAGTGGCCGTCGCGCCAGCAAGCGGTCGACCCGGCGGCGCAGGTTGCGGCAGTAGCGTCGCGGATCGGCCAGGCCATCGATATGGTCGATGCGCAGGCCGTCCACCAGGCCGCGTTCGATCAGCTCGAACAGCTTGGCATGGGTGGCCTCGAACACCACCGCGCGCTCGACGCGCAGGCCACCGAGTTCGTTGATGTCGAAGAAGCGCCGCCAGTTGATGTCGTCGGCGGCGGTGCGCCAGCTGGCCAGGCGGTAGGTCTGGCGTTCCAGCAGCAGGTGCAGGCGCTTGAAACCGGCCTCGGTGCGGCTGTCGAAGGCGCCGAGGGCCGCTTGCAGGTCCGCGCCGGCGGCGGCCAGGCGCGCCAGCTCGTGCTGCAGGGACAGGGCCGCGGCCAGTGGGTCGTCGGCCTCGCCGAGGGCGCTGAAGTGCGCGGCCAGTGCCTGCAGGCGCGGATCCTCGGCCTGATCGAGGATGCGCCCGTAGTCCAGCGGACAGATCGGGAAGCGATGTTCATGGTGGGCCACCTCGAAACGCCCCTGTGGCGCCTCGAAGGTCAGCGGGATCTCGCCGTTTTGCAGGGCCGCGCCGTAATCGCTGCCCAGGAACGGCAGCAACAGTTGCCCGGCCAGCAACGGGTCGCTGGAATGCCACTGGATATCGAAGAATTCCGCATAGGGGCTGCGCCGGCCCCAGGCCAGCAGGCTCTGCCACCAGGGATTGTCGGCGCCGCCGACGGCCATGTGGTTGGACACGGTGTCGAGGATCAGCCCCATGCCGTGCTGGCGCAAGACGGCCACCAGGCGTTCGAGCGCCGCCTCGCCGCCAAGCTCCGGGTTGACCCGGGTCGGGTCGACCACGTCGTAGCCATGCCGGGAGCCGGCGCGGGCGGTGAGGATCGGCGAAGCGTACAGGTGGCTGATGCCAAGGCGGGCGAAGTAGGGCACCAGCGGCACCGCGTCATCCAGGGTGAAGTCGCTGTGCAGTTGCAGTCGCAGGGTCGCGGTCAACGGTTTCATCGGTCACGCTCCCAGGCCTGTTCGCGAGCCTGGGCCAGCAGCTCCAGGCGGCGGGCGGCGTCCTCGTCGTCGAGCAGATCGCATGCTGGCGCCTTGAAGCGCCGGCGCCAGTTGGGGTGGCCTTCGGTGGTGCCGGGCAGGTTGGCCTGCTCGTCACTGCCCAGCAGGTCTTCCAGCGGCACCAGTACCAGGGGGGCGCGGGTGTGGCCAACATAGCGGATCGCCGCGTCGATCAGCGCGTCGTCGCCGCGCAGTGGCCCGTAGTTCTGCTCCAGGGTGCGGCGCAGGCCGTCGCGTTCCAGGGCCCGGGTGTGGCGCCAGTGCAGCTCGGTGGCGGCGTCGATCAGTTGCAGGCGATGGCTCCAGTCGATGTCGCGGCCCGCCAGCCAACCGGCCAGGGGCGCCAGGTCGTGGGTGCCGGTGGTGGCCAGGGCATTGTCCGGCCAGTCGAGGATCGGCTTGAGCTGTCCGGGCGCGGCCTGCTCGAACGGTAGCACGCGCATGCCCAGCACGGCCTTGTCGGCCAGGCGTTCGCGCAGGCCCTCGGGCACGGTGCCCAGGTCTTCACCGAGGATGATCGCCTGGTGTCGCGCCGATTCCAGCGCCAGCAGGCGCAGCAGGTCGTCCAGCGGATAGTCCAGATAGGCGCCTTCGCTCGGCTTGGCGCCGCGGGGGATCAGCCACAGCCGGCGCAGGCCCATCACATGGTCGATGCGCAGGCCACCGGCATGGGCCAGGTTGGCCCGCAGCATCTCGATGAACGCGCGGTAGCCGTTGCGCCTGAGGCCTTCGGGGGAGAAGGCGCAGATGCCCCAATCCTGGCCGGAGCGGTTGAGGATGTCCGGTGGCGCGCCGACCTTGAGCTCGGCCAGCAGTTCGTCCTGGCGGCTCCAGGCCTGGCTGCCGGCGCCGTCGGCCCCCACCGCCAGGTCGGCGATCAGGCCTACCGCCATGCCGTTGCCGCGCGCCGCGTCCTGGGCCCGCTGCAGGCTGCGCTCGGTCAGCCACTGGCAGAACGCGTGGAACTCGACCCGCGCCGGATAGGCGTTGGCGAAGGCTTCGACCTCGGGGTGGTAGGGGTCGTGCCAGGCCTTGGGCCAGCGGCGCCAGTCGGCGCCCAGGCCCGTACTGACAGCTTCCGCCTGCAGCACTTCGAAGCGGCAATGGTGCTCCAGTCGCTCGCCGGCGCTGGCGCGGAAACTCTCGAAGTCCTCGCGCAATGGATGCTCGCCCTGGCTGAACTGCCGGTAGAGCGCCTCGAGCAGGCGCAGGCGGGCATCGGCGGCCCGTGGCCAGTCCACCAGCGCCTGCTGCTCCAGCGTGTCGAGGGTCGCCTGCAGGTCGCAGGCCTCGATGGCCATGCGCACCTCGCGCTCGCCAAAGACCACACCGGGGCTGGCGTACAGCACGTTGCGCAGCAGCCGGCTGGAGGGCGAGTAGGGGCTGAAGTGGCGCTGATCGAACGCCGACAGGGTGTGGATCGGGCTGATCGCCAAGGCATCGGCGCCGCGCTCTGCGGCGTTGCGCGCCAGTTGCTCCAGGGCCAGGCAGTCGCCGTAGCCGCCATCGCCGGGGCGGCGCAGGCTGTACAGCTGCGCCGCGATGCCCCAGCAGCGCGGCGGTTGCTGCTCGACGCGGTCCTCCAGGGCATGGCAGCGCGGCGGCGCCACGGCCACGCTGAAGCTGCGGCCATCGATGTCAACCCGGTGGTAGCCCAGCGGCAGCTCGCCCGGCAACCGCGCCTGGGTGTCCAGGGCCAGGTGGCGGAGGCTGCCGTCCTCCAGTGTGCAGTGCGCCTGGCGGTCGGCGGTGAAATAGCGCCGCAGGTCCAGGGGCTGGCCGATATCGACGGTCAGCAGTGGCGGCAGGTGCTCGCTGTCCTCGGCTTGCTCGACGGCGCGCAGGCTGGCAGCGATGGCGGCGGCATCGCCGGCCGGGTGGCCGAGGCCTGCGAGCACTCGGCGCAATACCTCGTCGCTGACCTGCTGCGGGCGGTTGTTGGCGTCGATCCAGTCGCGGGCCAGGCCGACCCGCGCGGCCAGGCGGTGGAGGGGCTGTTCGCTCATGGCGTCTCCTGGTCGGGGGGCAGCAGGCTGACCACGCAGCTGTGCGCGGCGAGGGCCGAGTCGGGGTGGGCGTTGTCGCTGCTGTCGTACAGGCGCCGCTGAAGGGCGGGCAGCGCGACCGGCTGGGGTTGGGCGGCGAGGTTGAGGTCGATGCGCAGCTCGTCGCCATTGCCCAGGCGCCAGCGGGCGGTCAGCGCCTGGTCGCCGAGCACCTCGCTGCCGAGGGCGCGTGCGCCGGGCAGGTGCGGTACGACATGGCGCCGGCGCAGGTCGAGCAATTGCTGGTACAGACCGTGCCAGCCGGCCAGTACATTCCGTTGCCGGGGCCTGGATGAGGCGAAGGTCGCCTCGGCATTCGGGTCGGGTATCTGCTCGCGCTTGTGCGGATCGGCGAAGGCGTCGAAATGGGCGAACTCGCCGCGGCGGCCCTCACGCACGGCGTCGGCCAGCTCATCGTGAAAATCGGTGAAGAACAGGAACGGCTCACGGCTGCCGTCGTCGTCGCCCATGAACAGCAGCGGGATCATCGGCGCCAGCAGCAGCAGCGCGGTGGCGGCGCGCAGGGCCGGCGGTGGGCAGAGGCGGGTGAGGCGTTCACCCAGGGCGCGGTTGCCGATCTGGTCGTGGTTCTGCAAAAACAGCACGAAGGCGCTCGGTGGCAGGTGGCCGCTGGGCTCGCCGCGGGGCGTGCCGTGGCGGTCGGGTTGGCCCTGGAACACGAAGCCTTCGGCCAGGCAGCGGGCCAGCTGGTTGATCGGTCGGTCCTTGTAGTCGGCGTAGTAGCCTTCGGTCTCGCCGGTCAGCAACACATGCAGGGCGTTGTGGCCATCGTCGTTCCACTGCGCGTCGAAGCCTTGCTGCAGCAGTGCGGCCTGGTTGTGCTCGTTTTCCAGCACCAGCCATACGTGACGGCCCGGCTCCACGGCCGCGCGTACCCGTTGCGCCAACTCGACCAGGAAGTCGGGCTGATCGATGGCGTGCACGGCATCCAGGCGCAGGCCATCAATGCGGTAGTCGCACAACCACATCAGGGCGTTCTGGATGAAGTACTCGCGCACCTGCGGGCGACGGAAGTCGATGGCTGCACCCCAGGGAGTCTGCCGGTCCTCGCGAAAGAATGGGCTGGCGTACTGCTGCAGGTAATTGCCGTCGGGGCCAAAATGGTTGTACACCACATCGACCAGCACCATCAGCCCCTGGCCATGTGCCTGGTCGACCAGCTCACACAATTGCTCGGGACTGCCATAAGTGTTTTGCGGCGCATAGGGCAGCACGCCGTCGTAACCCCAGTTCCGCTCGCCAGGGAACTGTCCCAGCGGCATCAGTTCGACGGCGCTGATGCCCAGTTCGGCCAGACGCGGCAGGTGCCGGGCCACCCCGACGTAGCCGTCGAGCAAGCCGACATGCAGCTCCTGGATGACCGCTTCGTGCCAGGGGAGGCCCTGCCAGGGGTGTCGCCAGGCGTAGCTGGCCACATCCACCACCTGGCTCGGCCCCTGTACGCCATCGGGCTGGTAGCGCGAGGCCGGGTCGGCCACCTTCAGTGCATTGTCGATACGGTAGTGGTAACGGTCACCGGCCCGGCACGGGGCCACGCCGGTGTACCAGCCGTCACCGTCGGGCAACAGCTCGATCGCCGGCTGCTGCTCCAGTTCCACGCTCACGCTGCGCGCATCCGGCGCCCAGAGGGCGAAGCGCGCCGACGTGGCGTCCAGCAGGTGTGCGCCATGCCTGTGCATCTTCAATTCCCCGCTCAGTAGTGGCTGTGCTGCGCCTGCTTGACCAAGTCCTCGTACAGGCGTGCATAGGGCTCCACCGCCTGGCACCAGTTGAACGGCTGGGTCATCGACAGGCAGCGCATTGCGTTCAACAGGCTCTTCTTGCCGTACACGTAGAAGGCGCGGGCCAGGGCCTCGCGGTAGCTGTCGACGGTCGAATCGTCGAACAAAAAGCCGGTGACACCGTTCTCGATGGTGTCGGCCAGCCCACCGGTGTTGCGCGCCACTGGCAGCGAGCCGAAGCGCTGGGCGTACATCTGGCTCAGGCCGCAAGGCTCGTAGCGCGACGGCATCAGCAGGAAGTCACTGCCTGCGAACATGCGCCGGGCGTCGGTCTCGTTGAAGCCGATACGCACGCCGATACGGCCCGGATGACGC
The DNA here is from genome assembly GCF_019823065.1 of Pseudomonas mosselii. Classification (NCBI taxonomy): domain Bacteria; kingdom Pseudomonadati; phylum Pseudomonadota; class Gammaproteobacteria; order Pseudomonadales; family Pseudomonadaceae; genus Pseudomonas; species Pseudomonas mosselii. Next base: position 3,956,581 of record NZ_CP081966.1, on the reverse strand, counting down.
AGGGCCAGCTCGCGCATGGCCTGTTCCTCCTCGGGTTCGCCGCGGCCGATGATGGCGATCTGGCCGCCCTGCTGGACGATGTAGTCGGCCACCCCCAGGGTCAGGTCCAGGCCTTTCTGGTAGACCAGCCGCGACACCACGGCGAACAGCGGACCGTCCGACGGCTCCAGTTCGAACAGCTCACGTACCTGCTGGGCGTTGCGCGCCTTGCCGGCCCAGTCGTTGAGGCTGAAATTGTGGTGCAGGTGCTGGTCGGTGGCCGAGTCCCAGCTTTCATCGATGCCGTTGGGGATGCCGCCGAGCAGCCCTTGTTGCGCTTTGCTGGCCAGGAAACCGTCCAGGCCGCAGCCGAACTCGGGGGTGGTGATCTCCCGGGCATAGGTGGCGCTGACCGTGGTGATGTGGCTGGAGTACGCCAGGCCGGCCTTGAGGAACGACAGCTTGCCGTAGAACTCCATGCCTTCCTGTTGCATGGCGTGGTCGGGGATCGCCAGCTCCGGGCTGCAGCCGCGGCTGTACACGCCCTGATAGGCCAGGTTGTGGATGGTGAACAGGGTCGGGGTGCTCAAGCCGCGCCAGTGCATGTAGGCCGGGGCCAGCCCGGCCGGCCAGTCGTGGGCGTGCACCAGGTCGGGGCGCCAGTGGGCCATGCCTTCGCCAGCCGCGATTTCCGCCGCCGCCAAGCCCAGGCGGGCGAAGCGGATATGGTTGTCGGGCCAGTCGCGGCCGTTGTTGGCACCATAGGGCGTGCCGTCGCGCTGGTACAGCTCGGGGCAGATCAGCACGTAGATCACCAGGCCGTCGGCCAGGTCCATGCGGCCGATCCTGCACGGTGGCAGGGCTGCGTGGCCACCCAGTTCGCCGACGATATGGATGGGGTTGTCGCTTTCCATTACCTGCCGGTAACCGGGGATCAGTACCCGCACATCGTGCAAATGCGCCAGGGCGCGGGGCAGGGCGGAGGACACGTCGCCCAGGCCGCCGGTCTTGACCAGGTCGGCGATCTCCGAGGTGACGAACAGGATCTTGCGCTTGTTCGGATTGTGCTGGCGCTGGGCGCCGGGTGCCTTGACTGTCGGAGCGAGCGCCGCTGGCAGCGGCTCGCGGCTATCCGGGTTGAATGATTCTACGTGAGGTTCGACAGCGGCACTGATCATACTTCTCTCCGTCCCTTGTTCTGGTGTGTGCTTAACGTTGGCTCGTGGGTGTGCTCTCTGATCGTTGTTGCATCTTCGTAGTGCGGTCCTTGCCCCAGATTCGTGCGCGCAGGCACGGCACGTTCGGCATTCCGGCCGAAAGACGTATGGACTGGTTGGGGTGGGCGGGCCTGGCGTGAGGAAGTCCTTTTGCACCGGCCCACTTAAGTCCTGACCTGCCCGTGCTTTGCAAAGTTCGACTTTTTTACGTCACTTTTTTATGAGCAAAACGCGGGCCGAAACTGTAGTGTAGGAGACCAAATGCAAGAAAAGTGACCCGTTGGTCATGTTTCTCGCGGACGTTTGCCCGCGCAAACGTTGGCGAGTTGTTGCAAAATATGAGGGTCGCAGCGCTACGTCAGGGTTCGACCCGCTACGGGCGCGATACGGCAACAAGAAAGGGCGTCAGTGAGCGGGTGGGAGCCAAGGTGCTCCCACACAGGAAGGGTGAATCAGAGACCGGCTGCCTTGCCGTGCACGCGGGCCTGCTCGAGCAGCAGGTTCAGCTGGGCGACCTGCTGGCGCAGCTGGTCACGTTCGTCCTTCAACTGGCGCAGCTCGTCGCGGCGCACGGTGACGTAGAGGGTCTGGGTGGGAGTGGCTGGCATCAGGGTACCCATGGCACACCTCGCATGGCTGGTGACAATTTGAAGCGTAGTCGCTTCGCGCGGCGCGCATTCTGAATTCTTCGCAGGCCCTTGGGAACTTTTTTGTTTATCGTTGTCGCCCCGTTCGTCGGTGAACCCTCCGCCAGAACGCTGGACTAATCTGAAATCGTCAATTGTTGTAAAGCAAAACCAACGGGAGCGTCGTCACATGCAACTGGGAATCATCGGGCTTGGCCGCATGGGCGGCAATATCGCAAGGCGCCTGATGCGCGCAGGTCACAGCACTGTGGTCCACGATCGCAACCGCGAAGCCATCACCACCCTGGAAGTCGAAGGTGCCGTGGGCGCCCACGACCTGGGTGCGCTGGTGCAGAAACTCAAGGCGCCGCGGGCAGTATGGGTCATGCTGCCGGCGGGCGAAATCACCGAGCAGACCATCGCCCAGCTCGCCGACCTGCTCGAGCCGGGCGACGCCATCATCGATGGCGGCAACACCTTCTACAAGGATGATGTGCGCCGCGCCGCCGAACTGGGCAAGCGTGGCCTGCACTACCTCGACGTCGGCACCTCGGGCGGCGTGTGGGGCCTGGACCGTGGCTACTGCATGATGATCGGCGGCGAGAAGGCGGTGTTCGAGCGCCTGGAGCCGCTGTTCAAGGCCCTCGCCCCGGGCGTCGGCGACATTCCGCGCACCCAGGGCCGCAGCGGCGAGCACGAGCGCGCCGAGCACGGCTACATCCACGCCGGCCCGCCCGGTGCCGGCCACTACGTGAAGATGGTGCACAACGGCATCGAGTACGGCCTGATGCAGGCCTACGCCGAAGGCTTCGACCTGCTGCGCAGCAAGGGCGGCCCGGAACTGCCGGAGGACCAGCGCTTTGACCTGAATGTGGCCGAGATCGCCGAAGTGTGGCGCCGCGGCAGCGTGGTCACCTCCTGGTTGCTGGACCTGACCGCCGACGCGCTGGTCGCCGACCCACAACTGACCGAGTTCAGTGGCTCGGTGTCCGACAGCGGCGAAGGCCGCTGGACCATCGACGCCGCCGTCGAGCAGGCCGTGCCGGTGCCGGTGCTGTCCAGCGCGCTGTTCGCCCGCTTCCGCTCGCGCCAGCAGCAGGGCACCTACGGTGACAAGATCCTTTCCGCCATGCGCCTGGGCTTTGGCGGCCACGTCGAGAAGAAGAAGGACTGAATGAGCAAATCGACCATCCCCGCTGCGCCGCCCTGCACCCTGTTCCTGTTCGGCGCCAGCGGCGACCTGGTCAAGCGCCTGCTGATGCCGGCGCTGTACAACCTCAGCCGTGACGGCCTGCTCGATCGCAACATGCGCATCGTCGGAGTCGACCACAATGCCGCCACGGCCGAGGCGTTCGCCGAGCGCCTGCATGCCTTCATGGCCGAGCGCGATGCCGGCAAGTGCCTGGACGAGAAGCTCTGGGCACGCCTGGCCAAGCGCCTGGACTACCAGACCGGCGATTTCCTCGATCCGCAGACTTACCAGGCCCTGGCCCGGCGCATCGACAAGACGCGCCACGGCAACGCCATCTTCTACCTGGCCACCTCGCCACGCTTTTTCCCCGAGGTGGCCCAGCGCCTGGGCGATGCCGGCCTGCTCGACGAATCGGGCGGTGGCTTTCGCCGGGTGGTGGTGGAAAAGCCCTTCGGCACTGACCTGGCCAGCGCCGAGGCGCTCAACGCCCGCCTGCTCAAGGTGATGAACGAGCGGCAGATCTACCGTATCGACCATTACCTGGGCAAGGAGACCGTCCAGAACATCCTGGTCAGCCGTTTCTCCAACGGCCTGTTCGAATCGTTCTGGAACAATCATTACATCGACCACGTGCAGATCACCGCCGCCGAAACTGTCGGCGTCGAGACGCGCGGGGCGTTCTACGACAACACTGGCGCCCTGCGCGACATGGTGCCCAACCACCTGTTCCAGTTGCTGGCCATGGTCGCCATGGAGCCACCGGCGGCCTTCGGCGCCGACGCCGTGCGCGGTGAAAAGGCCAAGGTGATCGGCGCCATCCGCCCCTGGTCGCACAAGATGGCCCTGCGCAATTCCGTGCGTGGCCAGTACAGCGCCGGCAAGCAGGGCCGCAAGCAACTGCCCGGTTATCGCGAGGAGGCCAACGTCGCCCCGCACAGCCAGACCGAGACCTACGTGGCCCTCAAGGTTATGATCGACAACTGGCGCTGGGCCGGGGTGCCGTTCTACCTGCGTACCGGCAAGCGCATGAGCGTGCGCGACACCGAGATCGCCATCTGCTTCAAGCCGGCGCCCTACGCGCAGTTTCGCGAAAGCGAGCTGGAGCGGCCCAAGCCGAACTACCTGAAGATCCAGATCCAGCCCAACGAAGGCATGTGGTTCGACCTGCAGGCCAAGCGCCCAGGGCCGGAGTTGGTGATGGAAAATGTCGAGATGGGCTTCGCCTACAAGGACTTCTTCAAGATGACCCCAGCGACCGGTTACGAGACGCTGATCTACGACTGCCTCACCGGCGACCAGACCCTGTTCCAGCGAGCCGACAACATCGAGAACGGCTGGCGCGCGGTGCAACCGTTCCTCGATGCCTGGGCGGCCGAGGGCGGTGAAGTGCACGGGTATGCGGCGGGGGAGGATGGCCCCGGGGCCGGCGACGAACTGCTGGCGCGGGATAAGCGCGAGTGGCACACGCTGGGGTGACGCCAGCGGGGATCGCGACCTGCCGCCGTCGCAGCACGGCGGCAGGTCTTCAAAGCAACCTTACAAGGTAAACGACAGCGCCGAGAACACCATCCCGCCACTGCCCGCCCAGCCCATGCAGAACTGGCCTGGCTCGGCTTCGCCCCGGCTCGTGGCATCAAAGATGCCGAAGGGAATCGACGCGGTAATGATGTTGCCGGTCTTGTGCCCGACGTGATGCAACTTGTGATCGACGCCAATCATCTGGCCAATGTGTTCCCACATCTTTGGCGAGCCGGTATGGATGAACACTTTGTGCACGTCGTCCGCGGTGAGGTTCTGCATGTTGAAGACTTTCATCGCTTCGTTGCGCCCGTCTTCATGCAAGGCGGCGGCATAGGAGTTGAACTGGTACTGGCCACCGGTTGGTTCGATCTTGGCGATATCGGCCTCGTTGCAGAACAGCTTCCAGTCCGGCAAGGAGATCGTCGACAAGTCACTCAGATCAGGTCGGTTGATATAGGAGAACTTGAAGTTCCCCGGTGCCTCGTTACTCAGGATGGTGACGACGGCGGCCTCGCCAATGGTAAAGCTCGGGAACTTGTAGGCCAGTTCGGCCGGCGACTGCAGCGAGAAGTTCTTGGGCATCACCGGCCCGCCTTCCGACATGCCGAACTCCATGTTGACGATGGCGGCGTAGCGGATTTCACCGGCTTGCATCTTGCTGTTGATGACGTCCATGGCCGTCACCCAGCCGTTGCAGGCATCGACCACATCGAAGTTGCGGCAGTTCAGGCCCAGCGCCTTGGCGATGAAGGTACTGTTGGCCGGTTCGATGAAACCACGGGTGACGTTGGGATAGATCAGCAGGTCCAGGTCGGCCTTGCTGATATTGGCCTGGGCCAGCGCCGCGTCGAACGCCGCTTCCATCAGGGCCATCGGCGTCTCGTCAGCCGCCAGCCAATGGCGGGTGTCGCTGCCGCTTTTCTCCAGCAACTTGCCGATGGTCTTCAAGGTTTTCGGCAAGTCCTCCTGGAAGGTGTCCCTGGAGTGTTGTTCGACCAGGTTGATGACGTCCTGGTTGGTGACTTGGCGTGACGGCAGTATTGCGGAAAGTCCGACGATCTTCATATAACGTCCTTGTTGAGGGGATTGATCCTGCGTAATGGCTACGCATGGGCAGAGGCATGCTCATTCCTGTAAGCAGCCTCTGGCCCGCTATTTCTAGCACAGGAAAAGAGTGGCTCAATGTCGTGGATCAATGTTCCTGAGCATCGATATCGACAACTTCTACTCCACCCCGAGAGCACTTCAGCGGAACCCTGAATCCCTCTCCGGCATCCAACCTCAACCTCCCTCCCGAGGCTCCGAGATGCCCGCCCACATCGAAGACTACGCCCTCATCGGCAACTGCCGTAGCGCCGCCCTGATCAACCGCGACGGCGCCCTCGACTGGCTGTGCCTGCCACGCTTTGATGCTCCCGCGGTGTTCGCCGCGCTGCTGGGCAACGAGGAAAACGGACGTTGGCGCATCGCCCCCAGCGACCCGGTCGAGCACAGCGCGCGCCGCTACCTCGACGACACCCTGGTACTGGAGACCACCTGGACCACCGCCAGTGGTCGCGCCCGGGTGCTCGACTGCATGCCGTTGGGCGAGCGCAACGCCGTGCTGCGCATCGTCGAGGGCCTGGCCGGCGAGACGGCCTTCGAGATGGACTTGGTGCTGCGCTTCGACTACGGCCGCAGTGTGCCCTGGGTGGAAAAGATCGACCCGCTGACCCTGAGCGCCGTCGCCGGTCCCGATCGGCTGATCCTGCGCAGCAGCACCGAAATCCATGGCCGCGACCACCACAGCGTCGCCCGTTTTCGCGTGGGCGCGGGGCAGCGCCAGGTATTCAGCCTCTGCCACCAGGCCTCGCACCTGCCCGTGCAGCCCGAATGCGACATTGACCACGACTTCGAACAGACCCTGGAGCAGTGGCGCGCCTTCGCCGCCCGCTGCCCTGATGTCGGGCCTTACACCGACCGGGTACGTCGTTCGCTACTGACCCTCAAGGCCATGACCTACGCGCCCACCGGCGGCATGGTCGCCGCCGTCACCACCTCGCTGCCCGAGCGCGTCGGCGGCGAGCGCAACTGGGACTACCGCTACTGCTGGCTGCGCGACGCCACCATGACCCTGCTGGCGTTGATGAACCTGGGCTACTTCGACGAGGCCCAGGCCTGGCGCGAATGGCTGCTGCGCTCGGTGGCCGGCAACCCCGAGCAGATGCAGATCATGTACGGCCTGGCGGGGGAGCGGGATCTTCCCGAGTTCACCTTGCCCTGGCTGCCGGGTTACGAGGGCTCGCAACCGGTTCGGGTCGGCAATGCCGCCGCCGGGCAGTTGCAGCTGGACATCTACGGCGAACTGGCCGACGCCATGACCCAGGCCATCAAGGGCGGGCTGCCGCGCCACTCGCGCGGCGCAGCCATCGCCCGTGCGATCCTGCCGTACCTGGAAGGCATCTGGCGAGAGCCGGACGAGGGGCTGTGGGAGGTGAGGGGCGGCCGCCAGCACTTCGTGCACTCCAAGGTCATGGCCTGGGTTGCCTTCGACCGGGCGGCGGGCCTGGCCGACACCACCGAGGAGGGGCGTGAGCGCAGCCGGCATTACCGCCAGGTGGCGGACGAGATCTGTGACGAGGTCTGCCGGCGCGGGCTGGACGCCGGCGGCCGGCACTTCGTCCAGGCCTACGGCTCGACGGAGCTGGACGCGAGTCTGCTGCAGATCGCCCTGACCGGCTTTCTGCCGGCCGACGATCCACGCTTTCTGGGCACCCTGGAACAGATCGAAAGGCGCCTGCTGCGCAACGGCCTGCTGCTGCGCTACGACAGCGACAGTTGCAGCGACGGCCTGACGCCGGGGGAGGGGACGTTCCTGGTGTGTTCGTTCTGGCTGGCGGATGTGTATGTGCTGCTGGGGCGGCAGGACGAGGCGCAGGTGCTGTATGAGCGACTGACGGGCTTGTGCAATGACGTGGGGCTGCTGGCCGAACAGTACGACCCGGCGGGGAAGCGCATGCTGGGGAATTTCCCGCAGGCGTTCAGCCATATCGGGATCATCAATACGGCGTTGAACCTGCACCGGGCGCAGTGTCCGGCACGGGATCGGGCGAAAGGCGGTGACTGAGCCTGCGACTTCTGATGCTGGGCAATCAGTTTTTCCTCATTGCTTGTAGTCCATTTCCGAATCATCCTTTTGCCGCCTTTCAGCCATTGCTACGGCTCTCCCTGCAACCTAGGCTCCCCCGGTCGCTGCCAATTCAGCGACCGGGTCTGCAAACCCGAGCCAAAGAAGAAGGACGCCGTTGCCAGGCCCCAGGTGCATCAAAGCACCTGGAGGCTTGTTTCATGGTGGCTGCGTGCGGGAGGTCTTCGGACCTGCCGGGTTACCTTCTTCTGCCCCGGTTTTTGCAGCCTGTACGTAGCCGCCACCCTTCCACTGCAAAGGAAGGATGGCGGCGTATCCTTACCGCAGGAGAAGTCGAAATGTTGAAGATCGTCCCCGATCCACCGCCATCCAATCCTTCCCCTCATCACCTTGAAGACACCCTGATCCAGGCCGCAGAATATGTGCGTTGCGCCCTGATCGTGGCCCATCAGTCGGTGCTGGCCTCACATCCGCATTCGCTTGGTGCAACGCTGGCGCTGACGGCGGTGCACGAGATGGAAACCGTGCGCGCGTTGCTGGACTCCGCGTTGGCGCAGGTGCAGGTGCCAGTTCAGGTGCAGACACACCATTGAGTTTGCGCATCTCGCGTGGAATGTAGTGGTTGAAGTGGGCATGTCTGGCGATGATTGACGTTGGCTGCGTGGGTGGCTGCACTGGCGCTATCGCGGGGCAAGCCCGCTCCTACAGGTGCTGTGCAGTGTCTGCGACAGGATTTCCAGCCAAGCATAGATCTTGTAGGAGCGGGCTTGTCCCGCGATACCGGCGCAGCCGGTGCCATCCTTATGGAGCATGCCCGCTCAGATCCCACCGAGGCGAATCGACACGCTAGCTATGGCATGATGCCCGGCCCCGCACGCGATAGACGCCTGCCATGAAAGGAATACTCAGATGCCCTCGACCCCACCCAATGGCCTGCCGGTCTATCGCTTGATCACCGGCAAGGACGACGCCAGTTTCTGCCAGCGGATTTCCGAGATCCAGGCCTTGGGCTATCAGCTTTATGGTTCGCCCAGCGTGACCTTCGATAGCAGCAAGGGCTATGTAGTGGCTGCACAGGCGGTATTGTGGCCAGTCCATGGCGCCGCCTCTCAGGGATGACACGATGCGCACTGTCGTCACCCTGCGTCCGGCCCGTGTGGAAGATGCTGGCGAAATAGCAGAGTTGGTCGCTGAAGCGTACAGCCCCTACATCGCACGAGTCGGTCGTAAGCCGGCCCCCATGCTGGATGACTATGCGCAGGTCGTGCGTGACGACGATGTGTTCGTGGCCATGCAGGCCAGGCGTATTGCTGGCGTTGTTGTTGTACGCCGTGAAAAGGGCGACCTGCTGCTGGTGAACGTTGCCGTACGACCTGCCTGCAAAGGGCAAGGTATCGGTCGACACATGCTCGATTTTGTCGAGGCCCATGCACGTGCAGCAGGGTGTGCGGCGATCAGGCTCTACACCCATGAGCGGATGACGGAGAACATAGGGATCTATCAGAAGCTCGGCTACCGCGAAACCCATCGCGCAGAGGTGGATGGTTTCTCCCGGGTATTCATGTGCAAACCGTTGGCGGTGAGCGCTCGGCGTCCAGCCGACCCTGGCTGTGATAGTTGAGAAAGTCGCCCATCGCCTCGGTGAGTGCCGATTGTGCGGCGATACGCCAGAACACCCGTTTGCCGAGAACGGGTTCCAAATAACTGATCAGTGCCTGCGCTGCATTATGGTTGCCTGACTCCAGCCAGTGACGGAGCAATGCTGCATTTTCCTGTCGGGAGAGTCTGGCGCCTTGTGTCAGCAACAGGGCGTAGCGGGTATTGGTAGACCACAGGCCCTTCAAAAAGGTGATGCGCTCCGCGCTGGAGAGTGTGGCGAGCCAGTTTCTGACCTGTTTGTCGATCGGCCCATTGCCAACGTGCCTGGCCAGGTGCTCTGGGGTGAAGGCTGGGGCGGTCATCTTGTCGCTCCTGAAGTCTTGCATCCATGTACAGAGGCCAGGTTGGCTATCACTGGAGTTGTCCTGTCTTCTGAACGGCTGATCGTACGAGTATGGCGATGTACTTCGACGCTTCACAGCCTTTGGCAGCTCTACGAGGCCGAGTGCGACATTTTCATCGGCAGGGTGTGACGCATAGGGTCACATATGATACTTTGCCATGTGTGACGCATGGGGTCACACTCGGGTTTTGTCGCATGGAACGGATGCGTGCCCCATGATTATCAGCTTTCGCCACAAAGGCCTGCGGCTCTTCCACGAAACGGGCAATACCCGCGGGATTCAGGCTGCCCATGTCCAGCGACTGCGGCGACAGTTGCTGTTTCTCGACAGTGCCGTGGTCGCCGAGGACATGAGTGTGCCTGGCTGGCAGTTGCACCCGCTCCAAGGAGAGCGGCTCGGTTTCTGGTCGATAAGCGTGTCCGGCAATTGGCGCCTGGTGTTCCGTTTCACAGGCTGTGATGTCGAACTGGTCGACTATCTCGACTACCACTGATCAAGGGGCCAAATCATGGCTATGCACAACCCGCCTCACCCCGGCGAAACCCTGCGTGAAGATGTCCTGCCCACCCTGGGCCTGACGGTGAAGGCATTCGCCGAGCACCTGGGCTTTTCCCGGGAGGCGCTGTCGCGGGTCCTTCATGGCCGGGCGGCGGTTTCTCCGGATCTGGCGGTACGCCTGGAAATGGCCGGCATCAGCACGGCGCGGCTGTGGCTGACGATTCAGGTTGACTACGACATCTGGCAGGTCCGCCAGCGCCAGCAACCGGTGATCAAGCGGCTTCACCAGGTAGCCTGAAGCCGCCGCAGTGTTGCGCCAGGTGATGTTGTGTCGACTTGAGCGACTACGTGACGCATGACAACGTCAAGCGTGCTGAACAACATCGCCTGGGATGGCGTCGATATCGACGCTGTGTGACTTAAGGCCATCATTCGGGTGAATGGCAGGCTCCCGGTCATGGTGCCGTGAACACGTAGTCCGAGGGTTCGAAGCATTCCTGCGTGTTCATGTGCACATTGCGCAAATACTCGGTTTGCTGAAGTGCCACCTGGAGCGGTTCGGCGGCATAGCCGATGAGCAGGGCGCGGCGCGGTGCGCCGCTGGCATTCAGGCTGGCGGCATGCACCAGGTCTACATCGAACACCAGGGCATCCCCCGCGCGCCCCGACAGGTGAAGGCTCCGGGATTCGTCGCTGTAGTCGAAGGGCGTCTCGCCAGGTTCAGGCCGGTGGCTGCCAGGGACAATGCGGGTGGCGCCGTTGTGCGGGCCGTAGTCGTCCAGATAGACCATGACACCCACCAGGTCGCCCGGCCGCTGCATCGACAGGTCGCGATGCAGCGCCTGGTGGCCGCCACCGGCCACGGGGGCACGGCCCTCCACCTGGTAGAGAAAGAACCGTTCGCCGATCAGCGCGCCCACCGCTGCCAGCAACCGCGGCAGGCGGCAGACCGCCTGGACCCGCTTGGCGCAGTCCAGTTGCGAGTGACGCCAGTCGCTGGCGCGCGGCACTGGCCACTGCCGCGCAGGTTTCACCCCGGCCTCGAACACATGGCGCAGTTCTTCCAGCCATCCCCGGGGGACGGCCTGGCGAAGCAGGACGTAACCGGCCTGCTGAAGTGTCGCGTGATGGGGCATTGTCGTCTCGCTCTCCCTGTCGATGACCCAGCGTAGTAAGCACGGCTGGCTTTTGCGAGGGGCAGCAATCCCCAGCTCGTCGCAGGCCAACACTTTCCGGCAAAAATCCCGGATAATGCCCGCCATTTATCCGTTCCCGCCCGCTTTTGGTACCCCTGCGCATGGAAATCAAGGTCAATTTTCTCGACAACCTTCGTCTCGAAGCCAAGTTCGACGACTTCACGGTGATCGCCGACCAGCCGATCCGCTACAAGGGCGACGGCTCGGCCCCGGGGCCGTTCGACTACTTCCTGGCGTCGTCGGCGCTGTGCGCGGCGTACTTCGTCAAGCTGTACTGCCAGACCCGCGATATTCCGACCGAGAACATCCGCCTGTCGCAGAACAACATCGTCGACCCCGAGAACCGCTACAACCAGATCTTCAAGATCCAGGTCGAGCTGCCCGAGGACATCTCCGAGAAGGACCGCCAGGGCATCCTGCGCTCCATCGACCGCTGCACCGTGAAGAAGGTGGTGCAGACCGGCCCCGAGTTCATCATCGAGCAGGTCGACAACCTCGACGCCGACGCCCAGGCGCTGCTGATGCCGGTGTCGGATACCAGCACCTACATTCCGGGCAAGGACCTGCCGCTGGAGCAGACCATCGCCAACATGTCGGCGATCCTCGCGGGCCTGGGGATGAAGATCGAGATCGCCTCCTGGCGCAACATCGTGCCCAATGTCTGGTCGCTGCACGTGCGCGACGCGCAGTCGCCGATGTGCTTCACCAATGGCAAGGGCGCGACCAAGGAAGCGGCGCTGGCCTCGGCGCTGGGCGAGTTCATCGAGCGGCTGAACTGCAACTTCTTCTACAACGACCAGTTCTGGGGCGAGGACATCGCCAACGCGGCGTTCGTGCACTACCCCAACGAGCAGTGGTTCAAGCCAGGACCCAAGGACGCGCTCCCGGCCGAGATTCTCGATGAGCACTGCCTGCAGATCTTCAACCCCGATGGCGAGTTGCGCGGCTCGCACCTGTACGACACCAACTCGGGCAACAAGGAGCGTGGCATCTGCTCGCTGCCGTTCGTGCGCCAGTCGGACGGCGAGACGGTGTACTTCCCGTCCAACCTGATCGAGAACCTGTACCTGAGCAACGGCATGAGCGCCGGCAACACCCTGGCCGAGGCACAGGTCCAGTGCCTTTCGGAAATTTTCGAGCGAGCGGTCAAACGCGAGATCCTCGAAGGCGAGCTGTGCCTGCCGGACGTGCCGCAGGAGGTGCTGGCCAAGTACCCGGGCATCGTCGCCGGCATCCAGGGGCTGGAGGAGCAGGGCTTCCCGGTGCTGGTCAAGGACGCGTCGCTGGGCGGTGAGTTCCCGGTGATGTGCGTGACCCTGATGAACCCGCGCACCGGCGGCGTGTTCGCCTCGTTCGGCGCCCACCCGAGCTTCGAGGTGGCGCTGGAACGCAGCCTCACCGAACTGCTCCAGGGCCGCAGCTTCGAGGGCCTGAACGACCTGCCGCAGCCGACCTTCGACAGCCTCGCGCTGACCGAGCCGAACAACTTCGTCGAGCACTTTATCGATTCCAGCGGCGTGGTGTCGTGGCGCTTCTTCGGCGCCAAGGCCGACTTTGAGTTCGTCGAGTGGGACTTCTCGGGGCACGGCGAGGACTCCAACCAGCAGGAGGCGCAGACCCTGTTCGGCATCCTCGAGGACCTGGGCAAGGAGGTGTACATGGCCGTGTACGACGACCTTGGCGCCACTGCCTGCCGCATCCTGGTGCCGGGTTATTCCGAGATCTACCCGGTCGAGGACCTGATCTGGGACAACACCAACCGCGCGCTGGGGTTCCGTGCCGATATCCTCAACCTGCACAAGCTGGACAATCGTTCGCTGAAGCTGCTGCTCAAGCGCCTGGACAACGCCGAGGTGGATGACTACACCACCATCACCACGCTGATCGGCGTCGAGTTCGACGACAACACGGTGTGGGGTCAGCTGACCATCCTCGAGCTGAAGCTGTTGATCCACCTGGTGCTGCAGCGTTTCGAGGAGGCCAAGGAGCTGGTCGAGATGTTCCTGCAGTTCAACGACAACACCGTCGAGCGCGGGCTGTTCTACCAGGCGTTGAACGTGGTGCTGGAGGTGGTGCTGGACGATGAGCTGGAGATGGCCGACTACGAGCACAACTTCCGTCGCATGTTCGGCAATGAGCGGATGGACGCGGTGCTGGGCTCGGTGGACGGCAGCGTCCGGTTCCATGGGTTGACGCCGACCAACCTGCAGCTCGAGGGACTGGATCGCCACCTGCGCCTGGTGGAGAGCTACAAGAAGCTGCACGCGGCGCGGGCGCGGGCGGCAGGGCTCTGAGCCGAGTCGCTCGAATGAATGAAAAGGGTCGCTTGGCGACCCTTTTTTCTTAACGCAAGCGCAATACCCGGTCCAGGGACAGTGCACCGCCGCCCCGGGCGATCAGCAGCAGGAGCAGGCCGGCCCAGGAAAGGTGGGTGGGCCAGGCGTCCGGATAGACGAAGATCTCGATCACCAGGGTCATGCCCAGCAGGGCCAGGGCTGACAGCCGGGTGAACAGGCCGAGCACCAGCAACAATGGGAACAGGTGCTCGGCGTAGGTCGCCAGGTGCGCCGCCAGCCAGGGTGACACCAGCGGCAAGGCGTACTCGCTCTGGAACAGCTCGTAGGTGCCGGGGGTGATGCTCAGCAGGCCTTCGACCTTGGTCCGACCGGACAGAAAGAAGATCGAGGCGATGCCCAGGCGGGCGACCAGGCACAGGACGCTGTCGCCAAGCAGGCGTTGCAGCTGTTCGGCGAGGCGGTTCCAGTAAAAACGCAGGCCGTGGGGCGATGAACTGGCGTGGCTGATGTCCATGGCGTGTTCCTCAGGTGAAGGCGAGCGGGCGCAAGGCCCGGGCATTCAGCAGCCTGCCCAGCAGGTCACTGAAGTCCAGGTTGGGTTGGGCGTGCAGGGCCAACTGCGAGGCCTTGTCCAATGAGTAGCCGGCGGCACAGGCATCGAGGAAGATGCATCCCCCCAGGCTCAACGGCTGGTGGACGACGCCTTCGCGGTCGCCGCTGAGCAGGGCGCCTTCGGCCACCCAGGGCTGGTCCTCGGGCCAGGGCCTGCCATCGCGGCCGTGCTGCCAGAGGCTGTAGGCAGGATGCTGGTCGAACCAGTGCCAGCGTACGCCGGAGCGCGGGCTCAACTGGCTGTGTTCGAGGTCCGAGGCGGTCATGCCGGCCAGGTCGGCCAATCTCAGCCAGGGATCGTCGTCGGCGCTGAATGCTTCGCACCAGGCGAAGTCCAGCCGTGCGACATCCGCCAGGTAGCTAAGTCCATGGACGGGCTGCAACGCCTCGAGAAATGCCGGAAACGCCGCGCCATAGCGGATCAGCCGCACATCACAGGGCGGCGATTGCCGGGCATATTCCGCGGCGGCGTCGTGCATCCATTGCTGCCCGACCAGGGTCTCGACGCTGGGAAAGTTGGCGCGCAGGGCCTCGACGCAACCGGACAGCACCGTGTTGCGATACACCGCGAACGCGGGCTGCGCCGTCAGTGTCGCCAGCTCAGGCGCGGGGCGCTGATAGAGGGCGTCGATGAAGGCGTTCTGGAACTGTCCGAGGCTGAGGTTCATGGCAAGGCTCCTGCCAGGTCCAGGGTGGCCTGGGCGAGGGCGCGTTCGGCGAGCAGTTCGTCGAACGCCGGGATGTTGCCGTCGCGTTCTATCAAGGTCGGGCGCGGACCGATGCGGGCGATCAACTGCTGGTACAGCGACCACACCGGCGCAGCGATGGCGGCATCGTGGGAATCGACCAGCAGAGCGCCCTGGTCGTCGTGACTGTGGCCGGCCAGGTGGATCTCGGTGATGGCCTGGGCAGGGAAGCGGGCGAGGTAGTCGGCGGCGTCGAAGCCGAGATTGTGGGCGCTGACGTACACATTGTTGACGTCCAGCAACAGGCCGCAGCCGGTACGTCGCACCAGCTCGGCGAAGAAGTCGATCTCATCCAGGTCATGACCCTGCAGATGCAGGTAGTGGCTGGGGTTCTCGATGGAGATGCGGCAGCCCAAAGCGTCCTGGGTGCGCTGGATGTTGTCGGCAATACGGGCCAGGGCCTCGTCGCTGCGTGGAAAGGGCAGCAGGTCAGGATGGTACTGGCCGCGCCAGGTCGACCAGGCCAGATGTTCCGACACCAGGGCCGGGTGTACCTGGTCGATCAGGGTACGCAGGCGCCGTAGGTGCGTGGCGTCAGGTTCGGCATCCGCCGCCAGTGACAGTGCCACGCCGTGCAGCGACAGCAGATGGCGCTCGGCCATCCGCTCCAGCCAGGCCAGGCGAGGGCCACCGACCATGTAGTTCTCCGGATGGACTTCGAACCACAACCCCTCGGCGTGGCAGGTCCAGGCCTGGTCATAGTGCTCGGCCTTCAAGCCGAGCCCTGCGCCCATCGGCTGATTCCCGTTCATGGTCGATGGCCTCTGCTCAGGATTTGACTGGGGTCAGCGAACCCATGCCGTTGGGGGTCTTGATCGAGGTACAGGTACCGGTCGGTACGTTTTTCCAGTGCATGCCGTCGTAGTCCTTTTTCGCGCTGCCGGCGCAGGTGGTGCCGGCGCCGGCCTTGCAGTCGTTCTTGCCGGCCATGGCCACGCCGTAGCATTTCTCCATGGTGGCTGCCTTGGTGGTGTCGTCGGCCACGGCTGCCCCTGCCAGGGAGGCGAGGGCGAGGGCGGCGGTGGCGAGGGCGAGGGTTTTCATGGTGTCGTCTCCAGAAGGTGGGGCCGTGGTGATGTACCGGCGGCTCATGGAGTAGTTCGCGGTGATGGGCGAGGCGGTTACAGCGCCTGCGAAAATATTTTTCGCCACCTGCGCCGGCCTCCTAAGGTAAGGAGGTGGCGTCGGTGCTTGCGTATGGCGTTGCGGCGATGGTTGGATAAAAAAGAAACCCACAGACGGTGTAACCCTGGCGGCCGATGCAACGAACTAACCCACAGGATGTGCTCAGTGCACGCGAGTCACACTTGCAGGCCCTGCTGTTGCTTGGGCTGGCCGGTGACGCCGGGGCCTATCGCGAATTTCTCGCGGCGCTGGCGGTGCACCTGCGTGGTTTCTTGCGTCGGCGCCTGGCGCAGCGACCGGCCGAGGTCGAGGACCTGCTGCAGGATGTGCTGCTGGCGGTGCACAATGCCCGTCACACCTACCAGGCGCAGCAACCGCTGACCGCCTGGGTGCAGGCGATCGCCCGCTACAAGCTGGCCGACCACTGGCGCGGCCAGGCCCGGCGCGAGGCACGCCATGAGCCGCTGGAGGACGACAGCGAGCTGTTCGCCTGTGCTGATGAAGCGCCGGCCGAGGCTCGCCGGGACCTGAACAAGCTGCTTGGGCTGTTGCCCGACCGCCAGCGCCTGCCCATCGTCCACGTCAAGCTGGAAGGGCTGTCGGTGGAGGAAACCGCGCGTCTCACCGGGCTGTCCAGTTCGGCGGTGAAGGTGGGCATACACCGGGGGCTCAAGGCCCTGGGAAGGTTGATTCGAGGTAAAGACGACCATGAAGACCGATGAGCTGATCAGCCTTTTGGCGACCGCCGCAGAGCCGGTGGATCGTCACGTGCTGGCGCGACGGCTGCTGCTGGCGCTGCTGGCCGGCATGCTGGGCGCATTGCTGATGACCGCTGCCATCTACGGCGTGCGCAGCGATCTGGCCGAGGTGGCGAGCACGCCGCTGTTCTGGGCCAAGCTGGCCTTGCCCACCAGCCTGGGCCTGCTGGCCCTTTGGCTGACCCAGCGCCTGGCCAGGCCGGGTGTGCGCGGTGGCGCGCTGTGGGGATTGCTCGGCCTGCCGCTGCTGCTGGTGTGGCTGGGGGCAGCCGTCAGCCTTTCCGGCGCGCCGGTGGAGGCCCGCGCCGACCTGATCTTCGGCCGCACCTGGCGCACCTGCGCGTTGAACATAGCCCTGCTCTCGGCACCCGTATTCGCCGCCGTGTTCTGGGCCCTGCGCGGCCTGGCACCGACCCGGCTGCGCCAGGCCGGCGCAGCTGGCGGGCTGCTCGCCGGATCCACCGCGACCCTCGTGTACTGCCTGCACTGCCCGGAAATGGGAGTACCGTTCTGGGGGCTGTGGTACCTGCTGGGGATGTTGTTGCCGACCGTCGTCGGGGCGGTGGCAGGGCCTCGACTGCTGCGTTGGTGATCGGGTGCGTTTTTGCGGTGCTGCGCAGCCCTTTCGCGGTGCAAGGCCGCTGCTACACGGCAACGTGTCAAGCCTTCAGGCTGTCGTGACCAGAGGTAATGTCACCTGCAGTGCCAGCCCGCCCTCGCTCCGGCGATGTGCGGTGATGCGGCCGCCATGGGCCTCGCAGATCGCCTGGGCGATCGACAGGCCCAGGCCGCCGCCGCCGCTGACCCGCGCCCGCGACTGTTCGGCGCGCCAGAAGCGCACGAACATGTTGCCCAGGTCCTTCTGCTCGACCGCTTGCCCACGATCGAGGAATTCCAGCTGCACGCAGTCTTTGGCCTGGCGCACGGCGACACTGAGCTCGCGGCCGTCGGAGGCGTACTTGAGGGCATTCTCGATCAGGATGTTGATCAACTGGCCGATCCGCGCCGGGTCGGCCTCGATCACCACGTCATCGGCAAGCGCCGTGTGCAACTGCATCCTGGCGGCCTCGAATTGCGGCGCGAACCAGGCCAGACGCTCCTCGACCAGCCTGGCCGGGGAGAACAGGCTGATGTGCAGGGGCAGCTGCCCGGCATGGGCCAGGGACAGCAGGTGCAGGTCGCCCACCAGGGTGTTGAGGTTGTACAGCTGGTTCTGCACCAGGCGCAATTGCTCAGGGCACAGCGGGAACACCTCGTCGAGCATGCCCTGCACCCGACCCAGCGCGGCATTGAGCGGGGTGCGCAGTTCATGGGCCAGGTTGGAGCTCGACTCGGCCACTTCGCTTTCATACAGCGCCAGGCGTTCGACCAGCTTGTTGAAGTCGGTGCACAGGCGCTGCATTTCCTTGGGCTGGCGCGGGTGCTGGCTGACCCGCACGCTGAGGTCGCCCTCGGCCACCCGCCGTGCCCCTACGGCGATCTGGCGGAACTGCCGGGACAGCGGCCTGGACAGGTACAGGCCGACCATCAAGGTGAACGGAATGATCACGATGACGAAGCCGTAGAGCACCAGCCAGTCGATGCTGTTACCGGGGCCGGGAAGAAAGTCGTGGATGTCGTAGTAGGTCTGCAGCAACTGCCACAGCCTGGACTCGTTGCGCGGCACATCGGCAAGGCCGGCCACCAGCGCGGCGCGGTCCTCGGGTCGCATCGATTGCAGCACCAGGTAGTCGCTGATCCAGAAGTACAGGTACATGCACACGGTAATGGTGATCACCGCGCCGACGGCGAGCAGGGTCATTCTCAGGCCGACCCACAGCCACAGCGGACGTTTGCGCATAAGCGGTCAGCGGAACCGGTAGCCAACGGAGCGCACGGTCACCAGCACGCCGCTGATGCCCAGGGCTTCGAGCTTGCGCCGCAGGTTGTGCACGTGGGTGTCGATGATGCGCACCAGCGCATCGCTCTCGGGCATGCACAGCTCAAGCAGTTCCTCGCGGCTGAAGGCCTTGGTCGGTGTGCGCAGCAGCGCGGCGAGCAGAAGCAGTTCCGAACGGGTCAGGTCGAGCACCTGCTCCTCGCCATCGCGGGTCCGTACTCCGGCCACGAAGCGCTCGGCGTCGACCCAGACGCCCTGACACTCGAGGCGCTGGCGATTGTCTGCCGGCGTGCCGTAGCGGCGCAGCACCGCGTGTACCCGGGCCACCACCTCCTTGGGGTTGCAAGGCTTGACCACGTAGTCGTCGGCGCCGTAGCGCAGGGCGCCGATCTTGTCCGGCTCGTCGCCGATGGCGGTGACCATGATCACCGGGGTGTCGGCGCTGCGGCGGATCTCGGTCAGCAGCTCCGGGCCGGAGATTTTTGGCAGCATCATGTCCAGCAGCACGATCGCCGGCGTGCGCTGACGGAACAGGGCAAGCCCGCGGGCGCCGTCCTCGGCGATGTCCACCTCGAAACCGTCGCGCTTCAGGTAGGCCTCCAGGATGCTTGCACCATCGGCGTCGTCCTCGACGATCAATACGCGCTTGGGGGTCATGGGTTGTCTCGCGGGGCGCGCAGCCCTGCCAGCACTTCGGCGGCGGTGGTGACGTGGCCGAAGTGGTGTTTCCACAGGTCGATGCCCAGCTGACCGGAACGGTCCAGCGAGGAGCCCATGGTCAGGTCGGTGACCAGTGTCGGCGTCAGGCCTGCATCGAACAGGGCGAAGCCGGCAGCCAGCACGCAGGTTTCGGTCTGCAGCCCGCACACGAGCACGCGTTCGACGCCCAGCTGCTTGATGTAGTCCAGTGTCTCGGCGGTCTGGCCATAGCCATGCTTGATGAACACCTTGTCCGCCTCGACCAGGGCCACATCCTCAGCGGCCGGGTGCCAGCCGAGCTGGCGCTGGAACGGGGTGGCCTGCTCGTCGTGCAGTTCGATCGAGGCGATGGTGGGAATGTTCGCCGACAGCACGCGGATGCCATCCACCAGTTTCTCGGAGGGGCTGAAGGTGGATTGCACATCGACGATGAGCAGGACTTGCTGCATGGCGGATTCCCGGGTGCGGTTCGAAAGCTGGCGAGTATACCGCCGCACGCGGGAATTTTGCGGCCAGTGGCCTGCTCCGGGCTCAGCCAAGGTTCTTGGAAGGTGCATGTGTAACACGCGCTTGCCCCGCCAACACCGGCACCGCCTGTGCCATGCACCTCGTTGCCTGCGTCGCGGGCCAAGCCCGCGCGGTCCTTTATCGCCTGCTAGGCCGCCAAACGCCCGCCGGCAATCGCCTCCGACGCCGCCAGCATCGCCCGCAACAGCACCGCGCAACCGGCCGCGAGATCCCCAGGGGCGGCGTTCTCGATTTCGTTGTGGCTGATGCCGCCTTCGCAGGGCACGAAGATCATCCCGGCCGGGCCCAGCTCGGCGAGGAAGATCGCGTCGTGGCCTGCGCCGCTGACGATGTCCATGTGCGCCAGGCCCAGGTTGCGCGCCGAGTCGCGCACCGCCTCGACACAGCCCTTGTCGAAGTACAGGGCCGGGAAGTCGGCGGTGGGTACCAGCTCGTAGCTCAGCCCGTGTTTCGCAGTTGTGGCCTCGATCACCTGGCGCACTTCGGCGATCATCGCGTCCAGTTGCTCGCCTTCGAGATGACGGAAGTCCAGGGTCATGCGCACTTCGCCGGGGATCACGTTGCGTGAGCCTGGATAGGCCTGCAGGCAGCCGACCGTGCCGCAGGCATGGGGCTGGTGGGCGAGGGCGGTGCGGTTGACCGCCTCGACCACGGCGGCGGCGCCGACCAGGGCGTCCTTGCGCAGGTGCATCGGCGTGGGACCGGCGTGGGCCTCGACGCCGCGCAGGGTCAGGTCGAACCATTTCTGGCCAAGGGCGCCGAGCACCACGCCGATGGTCTTGCGCTGGTCCTCGAGGATCGGGCCCTGTTCGATGTGCGCCTCGAAATAGGCGCCCACCGGGTGGCCGGTCACGACGCGGCTGCCGGCGTAGCCGATGGCGTTCAGTGCCTCGCCGACGCTCACGCCCTGGGCGTCGCGCTTGGCCAAGGTCTCTTCGAGGGTGAACTTGTTGGCGAACACCCCCGAACCCATCATGCACGGGGCGAAGCGCGAGCCTTCCTCGTTGGTCCACACCACCACCTCCAGCGGCGCCTCGGTCTCCACGCCCAGGTCGTTGAGGGTGCGGATCACCTCCAGCCCGGCCATCACGCCAAAGCAGCCGTCGAACTTGCCGCCGGTGGGCTGGGTATCGATATGGCTGCCGGTCATCACCGGCGGCAGCTTGGCGTTGCGCCCGGGGCGGCGGGCGAAGATGTTGCCGACCGCATCGATGCTCACCGTGCAGCCGGCCGCCTCGCACCACTGCACGAACAGGTCGCGGGCCTGGCGGTCGAGGTCGGTCAGCGCCAGGCGGCAGACGCCGCCCTTGGCCGTGGCGCCGAGGTGGGCGAGGTCCATCAGTGACTGCCACAGGCGGGCGCTGTCGATGTGCTGCTTGCTCGATTGCAGAACTTCCTTGGCGAGGGTGGTCATGGGTATCTCCTCAGGCTGTTGTTTTTGGCATCACGTGGGAGCTGCAGTGCATCAAGGCAACGGCTTGGCCAGCCGCGCCGGTCCGCGCACCGCGAGGCCACCGAGGGCGTAGTAGAGCCCGCCGCCGAGCAGCGAGCCGGTGAACCAGCCATAGTCGTAGAACCAGCTGAAACTGCTGTTGCCGATGGCCATCACGGTCAGCGCCACCGGCACGCCGAAGGCGACGAACCCGGCCCAGTTCCAGGCCGGGTACACGTCGTCGCGGTACAGCCCGGCCAGGTCCAGGTGCTGGCGGCGGACCAGGAAATAGTCCACCACCATGATCCCGGCAATTGGCCCGAGCAGGCTGGAGTAGCCCAGCAGCCAGTTGGAGTACACGCTCTCCAGGCTCAGGTCGGAGACGATCCAGCCGAGCTTCTTGAGCAGCTCGTGACCCATCAGCGCCAGGCCGATGAAGCCGGTCAGCCAGACCGCGCGGCTGCGCCCGATCAGCCGCGGGGCAATGTTCTGGAAGTCGTTGGTGGGCGAGACGATGTTGGCCGCGGTGTTGGTCGACAGCGTGGCGATGATGATCAGCGCCATGGCCAGGGCCACCCAGCCGGGGCTCTGGATATGGCCGATCAGGCTCACCGGGTCGGACACTGTCTGGCCCACCAGCGAGGCGGAAGCGGCGGTCATGATCACGCCCAGCGAAGCGAACAGGAACATGGTCAGCGGCAGGCCGAAGATCTGCCCGAGGATCTGGTCCTTCTGGCTCTTCGCGTAACGGCTGAAATCGGGGATGTTCAGCGATAGCGTGGCCCAGAAGCCGACCATCGCGGTAAGCCCGGCGCAGAAGTAGCCGACCACGCTGGCGCCCTCGGGGCGCTTGGGCGGCTGCGCCAGCAGTTCGCTCATCGACATGTGCGGCAGCGCCCAGAACAGCAGGCCGACACCCACCGCCACCAGCAGCGGCGCCGATAGCGTCTCCAGCCACTTGATCGACTCGGCGCCGCGCAGCACCACCCACAGGTTCAGCGACCAGAACAGCATGAAGCCGATCACCTCGCCGGTGCCGCCCAGTGCCTTCCACTCGGGGAACAGCGAGCCGAGGAACAGGTGGATGGCCAGCCCGCCGAACATCGTCTGGATGCCGAACCAACCACAGGCCACCACGGCGCGGATCAGGCACGGCACGTTGGAGCCGAAGATGCCGAACGAGGCGCGCAGCAGCACCGGGAAGGGGATGCCGTACTTGGTGCCGGGGAAGGCGTTGAGGGTCAGCGGAATCAGCACGATGAGGTTGGCCAGCAGGATCGCCAGCAGCGCCTCGCCCACGCTCAGGCCGAAGTAGGCGGTGAGCACGCCGCCGAGGGTATAGGTGGGCACGCAGATGGACATGCCCACCCACAGCGCGGTGATGTGCCACTTGTTCCAGGTGCGCTGGTGCACCTTGGTCGGGGCGATGTCGTGGTTGTAGCGGGGGCTGTCGAGGACGTCGCTGCCGGCGTCGAGCTCGAACAGGCCATGCTGCTCGACCACTTGCGATCTGCTCTGTTGCATGGGGTTCTCCAGGTCTTTTTTCTTGTAGTTGTCGCTCATCGGGCTGCCGCGATGGCCGGAGTACACACACCAGCAGTACTGCTCCTCCGGTCCGGCCAGGCGGTTGTGGCCTGCGTTTTCAACAAACGTGCCGGGAAAGCCCGCGCCTTCCCGGCGGCCGCCGCCAACCGGAGGTAACTCACTGTCTTGCAAGGGCATTCTTCAGCGCGACGACGAGGGTGGGGTGGGCACCCTGGTGCGCCGTCTGTCTGGCCGGTCCGCCACCCGCGTGGTTCAAACGGGTGCAACCTGGAAAACCACTGGCGCGGCCTGCGCCTTCCAGCCAGGAAACAAACTGCTGATTTTGCGTAGAAAATCTTGACCAATTTGGCTTCCTGTCAAGTGCGTCAAAATGGTGAAGGGGTGTCACATTTTGGTTAATTGTTAAATTTTTTATTAAAAATCAAACAGTTACAAAATATAATATTTGCATATATTTTTTCTTGATGAATATCCGATCAGATACTAGCCTCGATTCTTGTCAGGCCTGACAGGATTGAACGCGTCACCTCCAGCGCCCGGCCCGAAACTATTCCAAGAACCGGCCAGAAGACCGGTCAGCCTGCGAGGAAAACGGCATGTCCCTGTTGATCCGTGGCGCCACCGTGGTTACCCATGAAGAGAGCTACCGTGCAGATGTCCTGTGTGTCGATGGTCTGATCCGCGCCATCGGCAGCCACCTCGAAACCCCCACCGATTGCGAAGTCCTCGACGGCTCAGGCCAGTACCTGATGCCCGGCGGCATCGACCCGCACACCCACATGCAACTGCCGTTCATGGGCACGGTGGCCAGCGAGGACTTTTTCAGTGGCACCGCCGCGGGCCTGGCCGGGGGCACTACCTCGATCATCGACTTCGTTATCCCCAATCCGCAGCAATCGCTGCTCGAGGCCTTCCATACCTGGCGTGGCTGGGCGCAGAAGAGCGCGAGCGACTACGGCTTCCATGTCGCCATCACCTGGTGGAGCGAGCAGGTCGCCGAGGAGATGGGCGAGCTGGTGGCCAAGCACGGGGTGAACAGCTTCAAGCACTTCATGGCCTACAAGAACGCGATCATGGCCGCCGACGACACCCTGGTGGCCAGCTTCGAACGCTGCCTGCAACTGGGCGCGGTGCCGACAGTGCACGCCGAGAACGGCGAGTTGGTCTATCACCTGCAGAAGAAGCTGCTGGCCCAGGGCCTAACCGGGCCCGAGGCGCATCCGCTGTCGCGCCCGTCGCAGGTCGAGGGCGAGGCCGCCAGCCGCGCCATCCGCATCGCCGAGACCCTTGGCACGCCGCTGTACCTGGTGCATGTCTCCAGCCGCGAGGCGCTGGATGAGATCACCTATGCCCGGGCCAAGGGCCAGCCGGTGTACGGCGAGGTGCTGCCGGGCCACCTGTTGCTGGACGACAGCGTCTACCGCGACCCGGACTGGGCCACAGCCGCCGGCTACGTGATGAGCCCGCCGTTCCGGCCGCGCGAGCATCAGGAGGCGCTGTGGCGCGGCCTGCAGTCGGGCAACCTGCACACCACCGCCACCGACCACTGCTGCTTCTGCGCCGAGCAGAAGGCCATGGGCCGCGACGACTTCAGCCGCATCCCCAACGGCACCGCCGGCATCGAGGACCGCATGGCGGTGCTGTGGGATGCCGGGGTGAACAGCGGGCGCCTGTCGATCCACGAGTTCGTCGCGCTCACCTCCACCAACACCGCGAAGATCTTCAACCTGTTCCCGCGCAAAGGCGCCATCCGCGTCGGCGCCGACGCCGACCTGGTGCTGTGGGATCCGCAGGGCACGCGCACGATCAGCGCCCAGACCCATCACCAGCGGGTCGACTTCAACATCTTCGAAGGCCGCACCGTGCGCGGTATCCCCAGCCATACCATCAGCCAGGGCAAGGTGCTCTGGGCAGATGGCGACCTGCGCGCCGAGCCGGGCGCGGGGCGCTATGTGGAGCGGCCGGCGTACCCATCGGTGTACGAGGTGCTGGAGCGGCGTGCCGAGCATCAGCGGCCGACACCGGTTCAGCGCTGAGGCCATTGGGGCCGCTTCGTAGCCCATCGCGACGCAAGGCCGCTCCCACAGGGATCGGTGCTTTGGCTGTGGGAGCGGCCTTGTGTCGCGAAAGGGGCGCAAGCGCCCCCTGATAACAACACCCATGCTCCTGTTGACTGCCATCCCCCAGAACGGACAGGCGAGTGACCGCCGCCTGAGCCCATAAAAAAGCGAGAGGCTACAACCGTGATCGACGCCCTGAACCACTTGCCGCGCCCCCGGGCCGGCGCCGACCAGCTGGCCGAGGCCTTCAGCGACCTCGCGCCCCCACTCACCGCCCGCCAGGCCGCCGTCGAGAGCGCGCGCTGCCTGTACTGCTACGACGCGCCCTGCGTCAATGCGTGCCCCAGCGAGATCGACATCCCCTCGTTCATCCACCGCATCAGCGACGAGAACCTGCAGGGCGCCGCCGAACGCATTCTTTCGGCCAACATCCTCGGCGGCAGCTGCGCCCGGGTGTGCCCCACCGAGATCCTCTGCCAGCAGGCCTGCGTGCGCAACAACGCCCAGGAATGCGCGCCGGTGCTGATCGGCCAGCTGCAGCGCTACGCCCTGGACCACGCCGGCTTCACCGAACATCCGTTCCAGCGCTCGCCGGCCAGCGGCAAGCGCATCGCCGTGGTCGGCGCCGGCCCCGCCGGGCTGTCCTGCGCGCACCGCCTGGCCATGCACGGCCACGACGTGGTGATCTTCGAGGCGCGGGAGAAAGCCGGTGGCCTCAATGAGTACGGCATCGCCCGCTACAAGCTGGTGGACGACTACGCCCAGCGCGAGGTGGAGTTCCTGCTGGGCATCGGCGGTATCGAGATCCGCCATGGCCAGCGCCTGGGCGCCAACCTGTCGCTGGGAGAGCTGCATGCCCAGCACGACGCGGTGTTCCTCGGCCTGGGCCTGGATGCCGCGCGCCAGCTGGGCCTGGCGGACGAGGACGCCCCGGGCCTGCTCGCCGCCACCACGTACATCCGCGAGCTGCGCCAGGCCGACGACCTCACCCAGCTGCCGCTGGCCGACCGCTGCCTGGTGCTAGGCGCCGGCAACACCGCCATCGACATGGCCGTGCAGATGAGTTGCCTGGGGGCCCGCGACGTCAACCTGGTTTACCGCCGTGGCGTGTCCGACATGGGCGCCACCGCTCATGAACAGGAGATCGCCAAGCACAACCAGGTGCGTCTGCACACCTGGGCCAGGCCCGAGGCCGTGCTGCTGGATGATGCCGGGCGCGTGCGCGGCATGCGCTTCGCGCGCACCCAACTGATCGACGGACGCCTGGGCGATACCGGCGAAACCTTCGAGCTGGCCGCCGACGCGATCTTCAAGGCCATCGGCCAACGCTTCGATGACGCAAGCCTGGCCGACCCGCTGGCGGCGCAACTGGCCCGCGACGGTGAGCGCATCCAGGTGGACGCGCACATGCAGACCTCCATCCCCGGTATCTATGCCGGCGGCGACTGCACCGCGCTGGGCCAGGACCTCACCGTCCAGGCCGTGCAACATGGCAAGCTGGCCGCCGAAGCCATCCATGCCCAACTCATGCTCAACGTGGAGGCTGCGTAAATGGC
The DNA here is from genome assembly GCF_019823065.1 of Pseudomonas mosselii. Classification (NCBI taxonomy): domain Bacteria; kingdom Pseudomonadati; phylum Pseudomonadota; class Gammaproteobacteria; order Pseudomonadales; family Pseudomonadaceae; genus Pseudomonas; species Pseudomonas mosselii. The sequence continues at coordinate 3,929,985 of NZ_CP081966.1, read as the reverse complement.
CGACCTGTCCATCGAATTTGCCGGCATCAAGGCGCCCAATCCGTTCTGGCTGGCCTCCGCGCCACCCACCGACAAGGCCTACAACGTGGTCCGCGCCTTCGAGGCCGGGTGGGGCGGGGTGGTCTGGAAGACCCTGGGCGAGGACCCGGCGGCGGTCAATGTGTCGTCGCGCTACTCGGCGCACTTCGGCCCCAACCGGCAGGTGCAGGGCATCAACAACATCGAGCTGATCACCGACCGCTCGCTGGAGATCAACCTGCGCGAGATCACCCAGGTGAAGAAGGACTGGCCCGACCGCGCGCTGATCGTGTCGCTGATGGTGCCGTGCGTGGAAGAGTCCTGGAAGTTCATCCTGCCCTTGGTGGAAGCCACCGGTGCCGATGGCATCGAGCTCAACTTCGGCTGCCCCCACGGCATGCCCGAGCGCGGCATGGGCGCGGCCGTCGGCCAGGTGCCGGAGTACGTGGAAATGGTCACCCGCTGGTGCAAGACCCACTGCGCGCTGCCGGTAATCGTCAAGCTCACCCCCAACATCACTGATATTCGTCAGTCGGCACGCGCCGCGCACCGGGGCGGGGCGGACGCGGTGTCGCTGATCAACACGATCAACTCGATCACCAGCGTCGACCTCGACCGCATGGTCGCCCACCCCATCGTCGGCGACCAGAGCACCCATGGCGGCTATTGCGGTTCGGCGGTCAAGCCGATCGCCCTGAACATGGTCGCCGAAATTGCCCGCGACCCCGAGACCCACGGCCTGCCGATCTGCGGTATCGGCGGTATCGGCACCTGGCGCGATGCCGCCGAGTTCATCGCCCTGGGCAGTGGCGCGGTGCAGGTGTGCACGGCGGCGATGCTGCACGGTTTTCGCATCGTCGACGACATGAAGGACGGCCTGGCGCGCTGGATGGACCAGCACGGCCACCGCAGCCTCGAGGCGTTTCGCGGCCAGGCCGTGGGGCACACCACCGACTGGAAGTACCTGGACATCAACTACAAGTCGGTGGCTCGTATCGACCAGGACGCCTGCATCGGCTGTGGGCGCTGCCACATCGCCTGCGAGGACACCTCGCACCAGGCCATCGCCAGCACCCCGAAGGCCGACGGCACCCACGCCTACAGCGTGATCGAGGCCGAGTGCGTCGGCTGCAACCTGTGCCAGATCACATGCCCGGTGGAGGGCTGCATCGACATGCAGGCGCAGGAGACCGGCAAGCCGTACATGAACTGGACCCAGGATCCGCGCAATCCCTACCGTGAAGCGGGTTGAGAGCATGCCGTGTGGAAACGAAAAAGCCCGCTCAGGGGAGCGGGCTTTCCGGTTGGCGCTGGATCAGAAGCCCAGGCGGTCGCGCAGGCTGTAGTACCAGGCGCCGATGGCGCTGAACGGCACACGCAGCATCTGGCCACCCGGGAACGGGTAGTGCGGCAGGCCGGCGAAGGCGTCGAAGCGCTCGGCCTGGCCGCGCAGGGCCTCGGCCAGCACCTTGCCCGCCAGGTGGGTGTAGGTCACGCCGTGGCCCGAGCAGCCCTGGGAGTAGTAGATGTTGTCGCCGATACGGCCGACCTGCGGCAGGCGCGACAGGGTCAGCAGGAAGTTGCCGGTCCAGGCGTAGTCGATCTTGACGTTTTTGAGCTGCGGGAAGGCCTTGAGCATCTTCGGACGGATGATCGCCTCGATGTTCGCCGGGTCGCGCGCGCCGTACACCACGCCGCCACCGAAGATCAGGCGCTTGTCGCTGGTCAAACGGTAGTAGTCGAGCAGGTAGTTGCAGTCCTCGACGCAGTAGTCCTGCGGCAGCAGGGTGCGCGCCAGTTCGTCGCCCAGCGGCTCGGTGGTGATGACCTGGGTGCCGCACGGCATCGACTTGGCCGCCAGTTCCGGCACCAGGTTGCCCAGGTAGGCGTTGCCGGCGACGATGATGAACTTGGCGCGGACCTTGCCCTGCGGGGTGTGCACGACGGGGTTGGCGCCACGCTCGATGCGCACGGCCGGGGTCTGCTCGTAGATGATGCCGCCCAGGGACTCGACCGCGGCAGCTTCGCCCAGGGCCAGGTTCAGCGGATGGATATGGCCGCCGCTCATGTCGAGCATGCCGCCCACATAGTTGTCGCAGGCCACCACTTCACGGATGCGCTTCTGGTCCATCAGCTCCAACTGGGTGTGGCCGAAGCGTTCCCACAGGCGCTTCTGCGATTCCAGGTGGCCCATCTGCTTGCTGGTCAGCGCGGCGAATACGCCGCCGTCCTTCAGGTCGCACTGGATGTTGTACTTGGCCACGCGTTCACGGATGATGCGCCCGCCCTCGAAGGCCATCTGGCCCAGCAGTTGTGCCTGCTTGGGGCCGACGGTACGTTCGATGACGTCAATGTCGCGGCTGTAGCTGTTGACGATCTGGCCGCCGTTGCGGCCCGAAGCGCCGAAGCCGACCTTGGCGGCCTCGACGATACTCACCTTGAAGCCGTTCTCCAGCAGGAACAGGGCGCTGGACAGGCCGGTGTAGCCGGCACCGATGATGCACACATCGGTTTCCACCTCACCCTGCAGCGCCGGACGTGGCGGCACCGGGTTGGCCGAGGCGGCGTAGTAGGACTGGGGGTAGGGGGTGTTGGCCATGCTCGAGGAACCTCGTGTTTTATATTTTTAACGAATGTACCGATGCTATCAATAATAATAAACACCCGCTAGTCGTCCGGTGAAAATCCTTTGCCTGACGCTGAACCCTGGCCTTCTATAAATATTTTAAGATTCAGTAGCTTAGCGTGAAAAAAATGGTTGACAGTGCATTTGGATCGCGTAGAATGCGCCCCACACGACAGGCACATAGCTCAGTTGGTTAGAGCACCACCTTGACATGGTGGGGGTCGTTGGTTCGAGTCCAATTGTGCCTACCAAATCAAAAAGGGGCGATCCGCAAGGATCGCCCCTTTTTTCGTTAGGCTCCACCGCGAAGTTTCAGGCTTCCCCGCGATTCTTCTTCACGATGGCATCGGCAATGCTCGCCGGCGCCTCGGCATAGCGGGTGAACTCCATCGAGAAACTGGCCCGCCCCTGGGTCATCGAGCGCATCGAGGTGGCGTAGCCGAACATCTCGCCCAGCGGTACCTCGGCACGGATCACCTTGCCGGCCGGGGTCTCGTCGCCATCCTGGATCATCCCCCGGCGCCGGCTCAGGTCGCCGAGGATGTCGCCCTGGTACTCCTCGGGGGTCACCACCTCGACCTTCATCACCGGCTCCAGCAGCACCGCGCCGCCTTTCTGCGACAACTGCTTGGTGGCCATGGACGCGGCGATCTTGTAGGCCATCTCGTTGGAGTCGACGTCGTGGTACGAGCCGTCATACACCGCCGCCTTGAGGTTGATCAGCGGATAGCCGGCAAGTACGCCGTTCTTCATCTGCTCCTCGATGCCTTTCTGGATCGCCGGGATGTACTCGCGTGGCACCACGCCGCCGACGACTTCGTTGATGAACTCCAGGCCTTCCTTGCCTTCGTCGCCCGGGGCGAAGCGGATCCAGCAATGCCCATACTGGCCACGCCCGCCGGACTGGCGGACGAAGCGGCCTTCGATCTCGCAGGTGTTGCGGATCTTCTCGCGGTAGGCCACCTGCGGCTTGCCGATGTTGGCCTCGACGTTGAACTCGCGGCGCATGCGATCGACGATGATGTCCAGGTGCAGCTCGCCCATGCCGGAGATGATGGTCTGGCCGGTCTCCTCGTCGGTCTTGACCCGGAACGACGGGTCCTCCTGGGCCAGCTTGCCCAGGGCGATGCCCATCTTCTCCTGGTCGCCCTTGGTCTTGGGCTCCACCGCCACCGAGATCACCGGGTCGGGGAAGTCCATGCGTTCGAGGATGATCGGCTTGTCCATGTCGCACAGGGTGTCGCCGGTGGTGACGTCCTTCATGCCGATCAGCGCGGCGATGTCGCCGGCGCACACGTCCTTGATCTCGGCGCGCTGGTTGGCGTGCATCTGCACCATGCGGCCGATGCGTTCCTTCTTGCCCTTGACCGAGTTGAGCACGGCGTTGCCGGAGCTGAGCACGCCGGAATACACCCGGGCGAAGGTCAGGGTGCCGACGAACGGGTCGGTGGCGATCTTGAAGGCCAGGGCCGAGAACGGCTCGTTGTCGTCGGCGTGGCGCTCCAGGTGTTTTTCCTCGTCGTCCGGGTCGGTGCCCTTGATCGCCGGGATCTCGCTGGGGGCGGGCAGGTAGTCGATCACGGCGTCGAGCATCAGCGGCACGCCCTTGTTCTTGAACGATGAGCCGAGGATGGTCGGCACGATCTCGTTGGCGATGGTGCGCTGGCGCAGGGCGGCCTTGATTTCCTCGGTGGTGAATTCTTCGCCTTCGAGGAATTTCAGGGTCAGCTCTTCGTTGGCATCGGCCGCAGCCTCGATCATATGGGCACGCCATTCGTCGGCCAGATCCTGCAGTTCGGCGGGAATGGCTTCTTCGCGGTAGCTGGTGCCCTGGTCGGCGTCGTTCCAGTAGATGGCCTTCATCTTCACCAGGTCGATCTGGCCGATGAAGTTTTCCTCGCTGCCGATGGCCAGCTGGATTGGCACCGGATGGTGGCCCAGGCGCTGGTCAATCTGCTTCACCACCCGCAGAAAATCCGCGCCCTGGCGGTCCATCTTGTTGATGTAGGCCAGGCGCGGCACATGGTACTTGTTGGCCTGGCGCCATACGGTCTCGGACTGCGGCTCGACGCCGTCGGCGCCGCTGAACACCACCACCGCGCCATCGAGCACGCGCAGCGAGCGCTCGACCTCGATGGTGAAGTCGACGTGGCCGGGGGTGTCGATGATGTTGAAGCGGTACTTGTGCTCGAACTGCTTGGTCGAGCCTTGCCAGAAGGCCGTGGTGGCCGCCGAGGTGATGGTGATGCCGCGCTCCTGCTCCTGGGCCATCCAGTCCATGGTCGCGGCGCCGTCGTGCACCTCGCCCATCTTGTGGTTGACCCCGGTGTAGAACAGGATCCGCTCGGTGGTGGTGGTCTTGCCGGCATCCACGTGGGCAACGATACCGATGTTGCGGTACAGCTCGATGGGGGTCGTGCGGGCCATGGTCGGTCACCTGTGGGTGAGGATTCTCCCAAGGTAGCAGAGCGGGAGAATCCTGCCGGGGCGACCGTCAGTCGGCGAGCACCTGCAACTGCCACTGGCCTTCGCTTTCGCGGGCCAGGCCGCTGGCCGGCAGCAGGGCCAGCAGGCGTTCGTGCAGGGCGGCTTCGGTGAATGACTTGAGGGTGGTCATGTCTAGCACGCCGACGGTGATCAGCTCGGCCTTGGTGTACGACAACCAGGCTTTTTTCAGCACCATCAGCACGTCGCTGCCGGCGGTGCTGGCGAAGCGCCGGTGCAGGGTGCGGCCTTCCAGCTCGAAGCTGTGACGGTGTTCGTAGCCGCTTTCGTCGCCACTGCCCTCGACGCAGCGGTGGCAGCGGCAGGGGCCGTCGCCGAAAGCGTTGCGCAGGTAGGCGTTGAAGTCCACGACGGGCTTGAGGGTCAGGCGTTTGTCGACCTCGAACAGGTCGGCGATCAGGGGTTGTTCGGCGCTCACTCGGTATCCTCGCGTGGTATGGCGTGCATCGGCGGGCACCCTAACAGATCGGGGCAGGGGAGGCCATGCTCGATGGCCAGCGTGGGAGCGGGCTTGCCCCGCGATGAGGTCGGTAGAGACAACCGGGAACGCCTGCCGTACTCTACGCGCCCATACGCCTAATACACCTGTTGAGGTAACCCCGCTTGAGTACCAAGTACCCGTACACCGCCACCGTGACCATCAGCGCCGAAGACCGTGGGGGCGATACCGAGGCCTCGGAGAACACCAACATGCGCGTGGGCCTTGAGGCGGTGACCGAGGTGCTGAAGAAAGTGCATTTCGTCGGTACCCTCGGGGCACCGGAAAAAGGCGCCACGCACATCTGCGTCACCTTGGAGAACGGCCTGAGTTACTACGGCCCGATCGTCAACGGCCACGCCGAGCTCGAAGGCGGCTGGATCGCCTTCGAATGCGACATGCCCCCCCCCGAAGAGCTGGGCCTGTAACCCTCAGCCCAGCTCCATGAGGCACTGCTCGAGGATATCCAACCCTTCCTCGAGCACCTCGGGCTCGATGGTCAGCGGTGCCAGCAGGCGGATGATATGCCGCGCCTTGCCGCTGGGCATCAGCAGCAGGCCTTTGCCACGCGCCGCCTCGAGCACCTTGGCCAGTTGCGTCGGCGCCGGGCTGCCGTCCGGGTTGACCATCTCCAGCCCGCGCATGGCCCCTGTACCGGTCAGGCGACCGAGCGCGGCGCACCTTCCCGACGCTTTCCAGCGCGCGTGACGCGCCACGATGGCCTGTTCCTGCCGTTCGCCCCAGGTGGCGATATTCGCGTCGGTCATCTGCGCCAGGCTCGCCAGCGCCGCCGCGCAGGCGATCGGGTTGCCCGAGTAGGTGCCGCCCAGCCCGCCCTTGGGCAGCGCGCCCATGATCGCCTGTCGCCCGACCACCGCGCCCAGCGGCATGCCGCCGGCGATGCTCTTGGCCAGCAGCAGAAGGTCCGGTTCGATACCCAGCCGTGGGAAGGCGAAGCGCTGGCCGGTGCGACCGAAGCCGGACTGAATCTCATCGATAATGATCAGGATCCCATGCTCGTCGCAGAAGCGGCGCAGGGCCTGGGCGAAGGCGGGGTCGAGGGCGAGGAAACCGCCTTCGCCCTGCACCGGCTCGAAGATGAACGCGGCCACGTCCTCCACCGCCAGCTCCACGCTGAACAGGCGCTCCATAGCCTGGAGCGCCTGCTTGCAGCTCACCCCGGTGTCCGGACTGGGGTAGGGCAGGTGATAGACCGGGCCGGGCAGTTCGCCCACGCGCTGCTTGTACGGGGCGACCTTGCCGTTGAGGTTGAGGGTGGCCAGGGTACGGCCGTGGAAACCGCCGTCGAAGGCGACGATGGCCCGTTTGCCGGTGGCGCCGCGGGCGACCTTGAGGGCATTTTCCGCCGCTTCCGCGCCGCTGTTGGTCAGCATGCCCGTCAGCGGATAGCTGACCGGGACGAACTGGCACAGGCGCTCCATCAGTTCCAGGTACGGACCGTGGGGCGCGGCGTTGAAGGCATAGTGGGTCAGGCGCGCGGCCTGCTGCTGGATCGCCTCGACCACCGCCGGGTTACAGTGGCCCAGGTTGAGCACGCCGATGCCGCCGACGAAGTCGATGTAGCGTTTGCCGGCGGTGTCCCAGACTTCGGCGTTGCGTCCATGGGAAAGGGTGATCGGGTGAACGATGGCGATGGACTGGCTGATATTTTCCTGATTCATCTGCACGCGGCCTGTTGTTCGAGTCAGGTCGTATCCAAGCGCGTCGGGAATCGGTGGCGCAAACGAATTATTCGATTGCTCTCATTCGTTTAATTCCTGATGTCTGAAGGCTCTCTCTGCAAGCTTCATGACAGAAGATTCTGAGCAGGATGTGAAGCGTATTGATTCCTAGTTGGAATGATGTTTTGCGAAAAGGTCGTTTGTTGTGACCTGCCTGGAGATGAATACTGGCCTGGCTGGACCCTGGCAACCGACAGGTCCATCAATACAAAAATACGCCGGTAGCCAATTCCCGCAACAAGTCCGAGACGTGTGGGAGACGCGTGCCGATGCCCTTGCCGGCATGCCCGCCCCCACAGGAACGCTGCCGCCACTTTCAGCCGCCTTCGTTGCGGCCGACCCACTCGAGGGTTCTCCATGGCATCGCCAGACAACAAAAAACAGCGGTCCTTGCAGCATGGCCTGACTTCACGTCAGGTATCGATGATCTCTATTGCCGGCATCATCGGCGCCGGCCTTTTCATTGGCTCGTCCAACGCCATCGCCACCGCCGGCCCGGCTATTCTCATCTCCTACGCCATGACCGGCCTGCTGGTGCTGCTGGTGATGCGCATGCTCGGTGAAATGGCCATCGCCAACCCCAACAGCGGCTCGTTCTCCACCTACGCCAGCGAAGCCATCGGCCCCTGGGCCGGCTTCACCATCGGCTGGCTGTACTGGTGGTTCTGGGTGCTGATCATCCCGGTCGAGGCCATCGCTGGCGCGGATATCCTCCATGCCTACTTCCCGCAGGTGCCGTCCTGGCTGTTCGCCTTCCTGATCATGATCGTGCTGTCGGGCACCAACCTGGTCAGCGTGAAGAACTTCGGCGCGTTCGAGTACTGGTTCGCCCTGGTCAAGGTACTGGCCATCATTGCCTTCATCGTGGTCTGCAGCCTGGCGGTGTTCGGCGTCTGGCCACTGGCCGACGTCTCCGGCGTCAGTCGCCTGTGGGACGCCGGCGGCTTCATGCCCAATGGCTTCGGCACCGTGCTCGGCGGCGTGCTGATCACCATCTTCTCGTTCTTCGGCGCCGAGATCGTCACCATCGCCGCCGACGAGACAGCCAACCCCAAGGACAAGATCCGCCGCGCCACCAACCTGGTGGTGTACCGCATCGCCATTTTTTACCTGGCGTCGATCTTCCTGGTGGTTTCGCTGGTGGCCTGGAACGATCCGGGGCTCAAGGCGGTGGGCTCGTTCCAGCGGGTGCTGGAAGTGCTCAACGTGCCCGGCGCCAAGCTGCTGGTCGACATCGTCGTGCTGGTGGCGGTCACCAGTTGCATGAACTCAGGGCTGTACACCGCCTCGCGCATGCTCTACTCGCTGGGGGCCCGTGGCCAGGCACTGCTTATGACCAGGCGGATCTCCGGCGCGGGCGTGCCCACCGTGGCGGTCGTTCTCTCGACCCTGGCGGGCTTTGCCGGCTGCCTGGTCAACTACGTGTTTCCCGGCAAGGTGTTCGGGTTCCTGCTATCTACCACCGGCGCCATCGCCTTGCTGGTGTACTTGGTGATCGCCGTGTCGCAACTGCGCATGCGGGCCCGTGCCGAGCGCGAGGGGCGCACGCCGGAGCTGAAGATGTGGCTGTTCCCGTGGCTGACCTGGCTGGTGATCGGCACCATCGTCATGGTGCTGGGCTACATGCTGTTCAGCGATGCCTACCGCTATGAAACACTGATGACCGCGGGGGTGACCCTGTTCATCCTGCTGGTTTCGCTGACCCAGCGGCGCAAGCGGGGCTCGGCGTGGCAGGCGGCCTGATACGCTCAGGGGGCATATGGCGGCCCCCTCCATTTGGCGGCCGGGAAGCATGGGGCTACCATCGGCAGTCAGCCTCCTTCCCAATACCAACAAGCCAAGGACGTGTATGACCGAACAAGCCCCCTCCCTGCAACAACTCGCCGCCCCTGATGGCACATGCTACGGTTGCGGGTGCTCCCACCCCAGCGGCCTGCATGTGCAGAGTCACTGGGATGACGACGGCGTCCACCTGCTGTGCCGTCATTCCCCCGACCCGACCTTCATCGGCTGGCCCGGCCTGGTCTACGGCGGCCTGCTGGCCATGCTGGTCGATTGCCATTCCAACTGGACCGCCATGGCCCACCACTACCGCGCCGAAGGCCGCGAGCCCGGCAGCCTGCCGCGTATCGACTGTGTTACCGGCCAACTGAGCCTGACCTACCTCAAACCCACCCCGATGGGCGTCGAGCTGCTGCTCAAGGCACGGGTCGAGGGTGAGGTGGGGCGCAAGAGCCGAGTGATCTGCGAGGTCTGGGCTGGGGATGTGCTGACCGTTACCGCCGATTCAGTGTTCGTACGGGTCGATACCGAGAAGCTCAAGCGGCAAGCCCACGGCGACGCCTGAACCTTGCGCCGGTTGGGAGGGGCTGGCATTGTCGAGGGTGATCCGGATGCCCGACAGGATGTTGCCATGCCCTACCAGATCCGCCAGGCCCGCAGCAATGACTGTACAGCCCTGAGCCACATCGGCCAGGCCACCTTCGCCCTGGCCAGTCCGCCCGACAGCGCTCCGGCGGCGCAGCGGCACTACATCGCCCACAACCTGCAGCCCGAGCATTTCCAGGCGCACCTGCGCCACCCGCACAAGCGCCTGCTGGTGGTCGAGGAGGGCGGCCAGGTGCTGGGCTACAGCATGCTGGACCTGGCGCCCGGTGAGCTGGGGATCGCCGCGGCCGATCATCTGGTGGAGATTTCCCGTTGCTATGTGCTGCCCGCCGCCCACGGCACGGGTGCCGCGCAGTCACTGCTCGAGGCTATCCTGGCCCATACCCGTGGCCCGGTCCGCCTGACCGTCAACGAACTCAACGCCAGGGCCATCCGGTTCTACGGGCGCAATGGCTTTCGCAAGGTGGGCGAGGCGATCTTTCCCTGCGGTGACGAGCGACACCGAGACTGGGTGATGGTCAGGACGCCCGACAGTCTTTAAATTGAGTCCCTCAACCTTCAGGGCGCGAACATGACCGATCTTTCCGTATTCCCCATCACCCGCAAATGGCCGGCCCGGCATCCCGAGCGCCTGCAGCTGTATTCGCTGGCCACGCCCAACGGCGTCAAGGTCTCGATCATGCTCGAAGAGATCGGCCTGCCTTACGAGGTGCACAAGATCAGTTTCGACAACGACGACCAGCTGAGCCCCGAGTTCATCTCCCTGAGCGCCAACAACAAGATTCCGGCAATCCTCGACCCCGATGGCCCTGGTGGCCAGCCGCTGCCGTTGTTCGAGTCCGGGGCGATCCTGCAGTACCTGGCCGAGAAGAGCGGGCAGTTGCTCAGCCAGGACCCTGCCCAGCGCTACCAGACCTTGCAGTGGCTGATGTTCCAGATGGGCGGCATCGGGCCGATGTTCGGCCAGGTGGGGTTCTTTCACTTCTTCGCCGGCAAGGCGTACGAGGACAAGCGGCCCCGGGATCGCTACGTCAATGAGTCCAAGCGCCTGCTGGGCGTGCTCGACCGGCACCTGCAGGGGCGGGAGTGGATGGTCGATGCGTACAGCATCGCCGATATCGCCATCTTCCCCTGGGTGCGCAACCTGGTGGAGCGCTACAACGCGCGCGAGCTGGTGGGGTTCGATGATTTCACGGAAGTACAGCGGGTGTTGGCGAAGTTCCTTGAACGCCCGGCTGTACAGCGTGGCCTGAAGATCCCGGAATAACCTTGCTGGGGGCGCAAGGCGCCCCCGTCGCGAGTCCTCAGAGGATCTGGTTCAGCAACCAGTACAAGCAACCCGCCAGCAACATTGCAGCCGGCAACGTCAATACCCAGGCCATCAGCAGGTTGACCAGCGTCTTGCGTTGAATCCCCGAGCCATTGGCCACCATGCTCCCGGCCACGCCTGAACTCAGCACGTGAGTGGTCGACACCGGCAGGCCGAACAGGTCCGCGGCGCCGATGGTACACATCGCCACCACCTCGGCCGAAGCGCCCTGGGCATAGCTCAGGTGGGTCTTGCCGATCTTCTCGCCCACCGTCACCACGATGCGCCGCCAGCCGACCATGGTGCCCAGGCCCAGGGCGATGGCCACCGCCACCTTGACCCACAGCGGGATATAGCGGGTTGCGTCGTCCAATTGGCGCTTGAACAGTTGCACATGGCGGCGGGTATCGGCGTCGTAGCGGGCCAGTTGGTGCTTGTCGATCAGGCGGATGGCCTCGCTGGTCAGGTACATGTCGTTGCGCACGTTGGCCATGGCCTCGGCCGGCACGCGCTTGAGCGAGCCGTAGCCTTTGACTTCCTCGCCAATCATGCCGGTCAGCGCGGCCAGCGCCGGGATCAGCTCGGCACTGGCCTTGGGCTCGCCGATGAACGTGGTCAGGACCTGGCGTGGATCGGCCGGGGCAGGGGACGGTACTGCGCGCACCAAGGCCTGGCGGGTGACCTCGGCGACCGCCGAGAACTGCAGGGCCTGCTCGTTGGGCATGGTCTTGTTCAGCGCATAGGCCATCGGCAGGGTGCCGACCAGGATCAGCATGATCAGGCCCATGCCTTTCTGGCCATCGTTGGAGCCGTGGGCGAACGACACGCCAGTGCAGGTGAGGATCAGCACGCCGCGGATCCACCAGGGCGGCGGCGTCTGGCCTTCTGGCGCCTGGTACAGTTCGCGGCGCTTGACCAGCGCGCGCAGGGCGAGCAGCAGCAGGGCGGCGCAGGCGAAGCCGATCAGCGGCGAGAACAGCAGGGCGTAGCCGACCTTGCTGGCCTGGGTCCAGTCCACGCCGCTGGTGCCGTCGCGCCCGTGCATCAGCGCGTTGGCCACGCCCACGCCGATGATCGAGCCGATCAGGGTGTGCGAGGACGACGCTGGCAGGCCCAGCCACCAGGTGCCGAGGTTCCAGATGATCGCCGCCAGCAGCAGGGCGAAGACCATGGCGAAGCCGGTCGACGAGCCGACCTGCAGGATCAGCTCCACCGGCAGCAGGGCGATGATGCCGAAGGCCACCGCGCCGCTGGAGAGCAGCACGCCGAGGAAATTGCACAACCCAGACCAGACCACCGCCACCGGCGCCGGCAGCGAATGGGTGTAGATCACCGTGGCCACGGCATTGGCGGTGTCGTGGAAGCCGTTGACGAACTCGAAGCCCAGGGCGATCAGCAGGGCCAGGCCCAGCAGCAGGAAGGGGGTGACGGTGGTGACCACGGTGCCGCTGGCGCTGACATCCTGCTTCAGGCTCCAGAAGGTGTAGGCCAGGCCGGCCAGCAGCAGGCCGAAGAACAGGGTGAGGGTGGCGCGTCCGGGTTTGTGGGCAAGGTGAGGGCGCGGGCTGGGCAGGGTCAGGTCGGACTGGCTGGCCAGGGACGGGGTTGCCATGAGGGCTCCGGTTGGCGTCGGGCGGTGGTGCCGAAAGTCTTCAGCATAGAAACAATTCGTTACCAGGGCGTGACCTCGATCAATGAAGGCCCTAGGCTGTCTGGGGAACGATGTCGCAGGAGTGCTGCATGATTCGCTGTAAACGCGTCTACGAGGCGCTCGAGGGCGGGGATGGCCAACGCGTGCTGGTCGATCGTCTTTGGCCGCGCAACAAACGCAAGGAGGACCTGCACGGGCAGTGGCTGCGTGAAGTGGCGCCGTCCGACGCACTGCGCAAGGCGTTTCACGCCGGCGAGCTCGACTTTGCCGGTTTCACCCAGCGCTACCAGCAGGAGTTGGCCGCCCACCCCGAGCACTGGTATCCGCTGCTGGACCTGGCCGGCAAAGGCGACCTGACCTTGCTGTACGCCGGCAAGGACTCCGAGCACAACAACGCCCAGGTGCTGGCCCGGTGGCTTGAGGACGAACTGGAGCGCCGTGGGCCGGCCAGTTCGCCGGTGTGTTATGCCCCTTGAACTGATCCCTGCGACCGACGAACACCTCACGTTTGCCCGTGACCTCACGCGCCGCGCCATGCTGCCGTATTACCGCGAATTCGACCTGTTGTGGATCGAGGAAGCCTTCGATGAAGCCTGGGGCTGGCGCGAACAGTGGCTGGTGGTCGAGGACGATCGGGTGCTGGGCTTTTGCAGCCTCAGCCAGGACCGCCAGGCGCTGTATATCCGCGAGCTGCATCTGCTGCCCGAGCATCGTGGCCGGGGCGTGGGCGGCTGGGTGCTGGAGCAGTTGGCTGGCTGGACTGTACAGCGCCGGTTGCCGTGGCTGCGGCTGATGGTGTTCAGCAGCAACCCGGCGCGGCGCCTGTATCAGCGCCGAGGGTTCGTCGAGGTCGGGATGGACGAGTGTTTCGTGCGGATGCAGCGTCCGGTGCCCTGACACGATCCTGTGAGCGGCCTTGCGTCGCGAAAGGGCCGCAACGCGGCCCCCGGCGATCTTTGCTTTTACGCTGAAATCCTGGGGTCGCTCCGCGCCCCTTTCGCGACACAAGGCCGCTCAGGGGCCGTGTATTTTTCAGTCCTGGCGCACCCTGACCATCTGTTCCTGTACCAGCATTGCCTCCAGCACCGGCCCCTGCAACGCCAGCAGGTCGCCGGCCAGCAGGTTCTGCAGCAGTGCCTTGCCATCGAAGCGATTGCCCCCCAACTCGACCTCGCGCACCCCCTCGACCCGCACCACGGCCTTACCCACCTGCCCCAGGCGATTGCCGCTGATCACCAGCGGCCCGGGCTGCGGCGTGGCGTTGCGCAGGCTGATGGCGTACTCCGGCGTATTGCCGATCCGGTTACCCACCAGCGTCAGGCCCGTGACCTCGCTGGCATCCACCGCGCTGCCCTGGCTGCTGGCCAGCAGGTTGTCGTCGATCAGCAACGGGGCTTCGGCCGTCGGCGCGAGGTCGCGCAGCTGGATGCCATGCCCACGGCTGTCGCCGATGCGATTGCCGGCCAGCAGCACGGTGCCGTGCTGGTCGCTGATCTCGATGGCGGCCTTGGTGGCGCCGAGGATCAGGTTGTTTTCGATCAATGCCCGGGTCTGGCCACGCAGGCGCACGCCGCTGTTGTTGTCGACGCCGCGCAACTGGTTGCCACGCAGGCTCAGCTGGCTGTCGCGGGTGTCGATGGCATACTGCTGCGAGCCTTCGAAACGGCTGTCGATGATGGTCGCCTGGCTGTGCTGCAGCTCCACCGCGCTGGACAGCTCGCTGAAATGGCTGGCTTCCACCAGCAGCGTGGCGGGACGCGTACTGGCCGCCTGCTGGGTGCTGAGCGCGGTGCTCAGGCCGCGGGACAGGTTGGCGTTGTAGCCCAGGCGCTTGAGCGTCGAGCCGATCACCTCGGTATGGCTGCCAGCCCAGGCCACCACGAAGGGCCGCCAGGCACGGTCGGTGTTGCCGGGCTTGTCGCCGGCGACGCTTTCCAGCGTCGATTGGTTCAGCCCCAGCCAGCCCTGGTTGATCAGTGCGGTACCGGAGAAGCTGTACAGGTAGAGGCGCGTGCCCTCCAGCCGCAGCCCCGCATCGGCGCCGATCATCAACGGGTAGCTCAGCAGGTAGCCGTCCTTGTAGCGCTTGAGCACCCGTGGGTCGTGCAGCGCATCGTGCAGCTGCGCCAAGGTGATGCTGCCACCGCGCAGCACCACGGCCTGGGGGTGATGCGCCTGGTAGCCGGCGATGGCGCGGAACAGGCCGTTGTTGACGAACGGCTCGAACGGCCAGCTGCCGGCCTGGGACGAGAACATCGGCTGCAGGCTGACGCTGGCGCGGCCCGCAGGTGGCGGGCGGCGCGCCTGCTCGAAGGTCACCGCCTGACGGGTCTGGTGGCGCAGTTGCTCCAGCTGCTGCTGGTGCTGCGCCTGGGGCAATGTGTCCATCACCGGCGCGGCCCGCGCGGTGGTCGCCAGCAGCAGGGCGGCCAGGCAGGTGAAATAAAAGCGGCTGAACGGTGCCATGGGAGCGTCCTTGATCAAGGCAGGTTGGGGTAGGCCGGCTTGAGCGGGCCGCCGATCTGGCTGTAGTTGTCCACTTCGCCGTCCTCGCTGTCGTAGAGCTGGCGGGCGAGGGCATGCTCGGGTCGACGGGCCAGGAACGGGATCAGCCAGGCCAGCTTGTAGGGCGCGACGTCGGCCTGGCGCTGGCCCTTGAGCTGGGGCAGGGAGTCCGGGGCGAGCACGCTGCGGGCGGCGAAGGTGGCCAGCTGGTCGAGGGTGCGTTGGTCGTCCTCGCTCCAGGCCAGGCCGTTGGCCCGGGCCGACTCGCCAAGAAGCACCAGCGGCACCAGGGCGTACTGGCTGTAGTTGGCGGCCAGCTTGCTGCGCGCCACTTCCAGCGGCAGGTAGGCCTGGTCGCCACTGCGCACGGCCTGGGCCAGGCCCCGGCGCAGGTTGCCGTCGGCCCAGCGGATGAAGTCGTCGCGGTCCACCAGCATGCCGGCGGCGGCCACCGCCCAGGCGGCCCAGTAGTCGTGGTTGTTGAAGTAGACCGTGGTGGACTGGCGGCGCGGGTCGTATTCGCGGATCACCTGCTCGCCGAGCTGGTTGAACCAGCGTCGTTGCGCGGGGCTGAGCGGCGCCTTGCCGTCGGCTGCCGCCTGGGTCAGCAGCACCGCGCCGGCCATGGCCGCCAGGGCCCACTTGCGCGCTGCCATGCCGGTGTTGCTGGCGTCCGGGTCGAGCAGGGCGCCCGCTTGCGCCCAGTGTTCCAGCCACTGGTCCTGGCAGGCCAGGGCCATGTTGGCCTGCTGCGGCTTGCTGGCGTTCTGGAAGCGCTTGCCGGCCTGGATCAGGCCGCCGACGAACTGCTTGATCTGCCGGGCGACGCGCTCGCTGTCGGCATCGGGGCTGGCGCGCAGGGTGGACTTGCTGGCGTCGCGCGGGTCGTACTTGCTTTGCAGGTGCAGGCTGGCGGTGTAGGGCGGTGGCGGCGCCTTGCTGCAGGTGAGGGTGCGGTAGTCGCCGATCATGGCCGATTGCGCGGTGGCGCGGGCGGGCCAGATCGATTGAGCTGCGTGGGTGGGGAGGGGCAGCAGGGCGATTGCAAGTAGCAGGAGCACCCCAGGGGCCGGTTTCACAGGCACAGGCGGGTCTCCACATCGGTGGCGGCGGTGCCGGCCTTGGTTGGTTCGAGGAACACCGAAAGCAGGTTGGCGCCGGCGAACTCGGGGGCCTTGCTCAGTTCCAGGTAGTACTGGCCGCCGCTTACGGCCGCCTCGCGGCGGAACCACACCTTGTCGCGGGCGCCATTGTCGTAATAGACGATGATGTAGAAGTCCTTGACGCTCCTGTCGCTCAGGCGGATATCGAGAAAGCCCTTGGACACGGCCTGCCGGGCGCCGCCAGCATTGCTCAGCAACTCTATGCGCTCGCCGACCTTGAGTGGCGGATGCTGCAATTTCGTGCCAAGGATTTCCCTGGACGCCTTGCAGCCGCCGTGTATCGCCGGCACCAACTGGCGGTACATCAACGGCGAATCCAGGCGGTAGTTGGCCGGCAGTTCCCAGACGATCAGCTTGGGCGGCGCCTCGGGCTTGTAGTCGGCGGACAGCAGGTACTCCAGCAGCGAGCCGTCCTCGCCCACGCCGGGCAGGGCGTAGTTGAGGACATCCGCCTCCAGGTACTGTTTCAGGTAGCCGTCGAAGTTGAACTGCTTGCTCTCGTCCTCGCGAGCCGCGGCGTTGCTGTCGCCGACCAGGATCACCTCGGGGTCGGGCGCCTCGTCGAACAGGGCATCGCTGCTGTCGGTCAGCGGCACGGTCTGGTAGCCGCGCACGTACTGGAAACCGTAGTTGTTGCCGCAGATGTAGCTCAAGGCCAGGTTCAGGGTGCCGTCCTTGGGCACCATCACGCCGGGCTCGGTGCTGTAGCGCTTTTTGGTCAGGCTGTCGTAGAACGGCTGGCGGCGGATCTCTTCGGCCATCAGTTTGGCCGTCGCCTCGGCGCCGCTCGGCGTCCAGTGGTGGTCGCGGCGGAAGAAGTACTCAGCCTGGGGTGGCTGGCGCACCAACTGCATCATCGGCGCCACCACCGCACCGGCCTGACGCAGTTGCCCCAGGTAGCTGTCTAGGTTGCGGCTGGCGCGCGGGTAGTCGAATCCGTGCAGTTGATCGGGGTAGAGCTTGTCGCGGTGCATCAGGCCGCGGGTCGGCTGGATCGCCATGGCCACCTGGATGCCCTGGCGGTGGAACGCGTTCATCAGCCGGGCGAACTCCGGGCGCATGGGCGCGGGAATGCCGAAGTCATTGGTCAGGTCGACCATCGAGCGGAACAGCCAGCGCTCCTTGCCGGGGACGATCTGGCGCATCAGCTTCATGCGCCCTTCGGCATAGTGCTGCGGTTCGGCCAGGGCCGGGCAGACCATGCACTGCAGGTTTTCGCAGCCGGGCCGGGCGGGCTCGGCGGCCTTTGCCTGCGTGCCGAGCAGGGCCAGGGTGGCCGCAAGGCCGAGGGGGAGGAGGGTGTTCATGGGCCAGTCATCCTTGCGTGCGGCACGGCGTCACTCGGTCGGGTCGATGCTGTTGGCCAGGCTCAGGCTGCGGTTGCCTGGCAGCAGCACATAGCTGTACGAGCGGCCCTTCTTGAGGAACAGCTCGTCGAAGCTGGCCACTTCCTGGTCGCCGACATAGGCGGCGAAGTCGATCTTGATCTCGTTGACCATGCGCGCGCCGGTCTGGCCACTGGCCAGGGCCTTGACCACCTCGTGCTTGCCGTCGGCGGTGCGCAGCGTGGCCTGGGCTGGCGTCAGGTTGTAGAAGGCCACCTGGGCCTTCTTCGGCTCGTTGACGTACTGGTCGGCGATCAACTGCAACTGCTTGCCGTCATAGACCACGGTGCTGGCGGCGTTGGCCGCCAGGTTCGGTTCGATGGCCTTGGCGCCGATGCCGATCCTGTGCACGCCGGCCGGCACGAAGCGGTAGCCGCTGAGCTGACCGGGGGCGACCTTCTGCGGGTTGAGCTTGCCGCTCAGGGCCACCTCGACATTGCTGTCGGACAGGTTGAGTACGCGCACGAACGCCGAATCGGCCGGGGCCACGGCGTCGTACAGGTCGGCGTTGCCTTCGGCGGCCAGGGCAGTGTGGCTGGCGGCGGCCAGCGCCAGGGCGGTGAACAGGGGTGAAAGCTTCATCAGGTTCTCCTAGGGACGTCAGAAATGCCCGGGCTGGGCGCTGCGGGTCAGCGCGCCGGGACGATGGGCCAACAGGGTGCGCAGGGGGAACTCCCAGACCACGGTATCGATCTGCGGGTTCTGCAACTGGTCGCCGGCGAGGAACTGGTTCATCGCCTCGAACGGCCCGCGGGCCTCCACGGCGATGGACAGCAGGTCGCGGTTGAGCGCCTCCTTGAGGAACCCGACGAAGTTCCAGTCGTCGATCTTGCTGTAGCTGGTGCCCACCAGCAGCAGGCTTTGCGACTGTTCGGCGAACAGCGCGTCGCTGTCCTGTTCGGCCTGGAGGGTCTCGTACAGCTCGATCGGGTTGGGGCCGAACTGCGGCGCCAGGCGCGCATGGTCGAACTGCAGGTAGTTCATCAGGTCGCCATTGACCGTCTTGTCACCGGCCTTGTGCGAGACGTACACCTGGTCGCCGAGCAGCTGCGGGCGCTGGCGGGCCAGTTCATAGGCCGACAGGCGCGCGCCGTCCGGGCTCCAGTGGGTGTCGGACTTGAGGAACAGCCGTGGGCCGGCCAGGTGGCGCAGGTAGGCGTCGCGCAGTGGCACCACGTCCAGCCGGCGTAGCTGCAGGTCGGCGACGAAGCGGTCGTAGAGGCTGTGCACCCGCGGATCGAAGGCGCGCTCGGCGTGTCTGGCGTAGATATCCAGCTTCATCGGCAGCGGCAGCAGCACCAGGTGCTTGCCGTGCTCGGCCAGTTGCCTCTGGACTTTGACGATTTGCTCCAGCTGGCTCGCCAGGCTGGCGTCCAGGTCGTTGGGCACGCGGTATTCCTGGTTGGTGTAGAGCCAGCCGTCCTTGCCCAGCACCACGCCCTTGGTGCCTTCGCCGAACAGCTGGAACTGGGCGTCGGCCCACAGCCGCTGTGAAGGTGCGCGCAGGAACAGGCGCTTGTCGTAGACCTGTTCGAACTTGCGCAGCAGCTTGCCATCGACAAACAGGTTCCAGCTGTCGGTCTGGGCGCGGGCGAAGCTCAGCACCGGCGGCAGCGAATAGACGAACATCGCCGCCAGCGCCAGGGCGAAGACCACACCGTTGGCCTTGCCGGCCGAATTCATCACCGGGTACATGGCACTCTCCTAGAACTGGAAATACAGGAACGGCGAGAACGAACTGGCCGCCAGGCTGCTCAGCGCCAGCAGGAAGCCGCCCCACAGCAGCAGGCTGTGCAGCACGCCGACGTGACGCATGAAGTAGCCTTCCTTGTTGCCGGCGTAGAAGCGCACGTTGTTGATCCCGGCCAGGATCAGCCAGGCGACCGCCACCAGGGCGAAGGCCATGGCCATCTTCGAGGCGCCGAGCACGTAGAGCTCCAGCGAACCGAAACCGTTGAAGCCCAGCAGCGCCTGGTAGATCTGCAGGCTGTGGCGCAGGTCCATGGTGAAGAACAGCGGCATGCTCAGGATGATCAGCAGCGCGGTGCGCAGGTTGCGACCCAGGTGATAGGGCGTGGTGACCTTGGTCGCGAGGTTGAACCTGCGCTCCAGCACCATGCCGATGCCGAAGAAAAGCCCCCAGCAGATGAAGGCGAAACTGGCCCCGTGCCACAGGCCCGACAGCAGCATGGTCCATACCAGCGCCGGCAGGGCGCCGGCCACGCGCTTGCGTACCAGCGGCAGGTACACGTAGTCGCGCAAGAAATGCGCCAGGGTCATGTGCCAGCGCGACCAGAACTCGGTGATGCTCTGCGACACATAGGGCTGGTTGAAGTTTTCCGGGAAGCGGAACCCCATCATCAGCGCCAGGCCCAGGGCCATGTGGCTGTAGCCGGCGAAGTCGAAGTACAGCTGCAGGGTCGAGACCACCAGGCCGAACCAGGCATCGCTGAATTGCAGGGTGCCTTCGCCGACGAACAGCACGTTGATCGGCGCCAGGCGGTCGGCGATCAGCACCTTCATGATGAAGCCGAGCATGAAACGGCACACCCCCAGCGAGAACAGCTCAAGCGAGTGGCTGCGCTGGCGCAGCTGCGGGGCGAGCTGGCTGTAGCGCAGGATCGGCCCCGCCACCAGGTGCGGGAACAGCGCGACGAAGGCGGCGAAGTCGATGAAGCTACGGGTGGGCGTGGCATCCTTGCGGTAGATGTCGACGATGTAGCTCAGGGCATGGAACACGTAGAACGAGATACCCAGCGGCAGGAAGATGTTTTCCAGGGTCCAGGTGTTGATGCCTAGCGGCGCCAGCAGCAGGGCCAGCACCTCGGCGCCGAAGTTGGCGTACTTGAAGTAGCCGAGCGTGGCCAGGTTGCCGACCACGCCAAGCCACAGCAGGCGCAGGGCGCGGCGTTTGTCGCCGGCGTCCAGGCGCGCCTTGATGAGCAGACCGAAGCCGTAGTTCCAGGCGGTGATGGCGACGAACAGCAGCAAAAAGTCCGGGCGCCACCAGGCGTAGAACACGTAGCTGGCGGCGACGATCACCAGCGAGCGCCACTGCGGCCGGGCCAGGTAGTAGATGGCCAGGAACAGCGGCAGGTAGAGGAACAGGAAGACGTTGGAGGCGAAGATCATGCTGGCCGGTCCTTAGTAGCTGATCACCACGCCGACACTCAGCTGGTAGTCGTCGCCGCTGTCCAGCGCGCTGCCTGCGTTGAGGTAGCTGGCGCTGACCAGGGTGTTGACGTCCAGGTGCTTGCCGTCGAGGGCTACCGGGAACATCTTCCAGTAGTAGTTGAGGTCGATCATCTGGCCGACGTTGTCGCCCTTGCCATGCAGGCCGGCGTTCAGTTCGCTCTGGCGCCGGGCGCGGGCATCGGCGGCCATGCGGATCGGCAGGGCGCCGCCTTCATCGCGCAGGTTGAGCTGGGTCACCCGCAGGTCCAGGGCGCTGCGCGCCGTGGGCCGGGTCTCCAGGGCCAAGCCGTAGTAGCTCAGGTTGCGCAGGTCGAGGGCGACGAACGAGCTGGCCAGGCGCGTGCTGTACGAGCCCTGGCGGGTGATGCGGTCGGACTGGATCGGGTTGAGCCGAAAGCCGTCGTTGTCGTCGTCCGGCTTGTCGGTCAGGCCGCCGCGCAGGGCCACGCGCGGGGTCCAGGGCAAGGTCTCGAAACGCTTGCCGACCTCGCCCAGCGCTGCCCAGCCGCGGCTGCCGTGGCCGGTGCTGGTGACGCCGTTGCCGGCGGTGTTGTCCATCGTGCCGTCCAGTGCCGCCAGTTCCAGGTGGTAGTCGCTGGCCAGCGGCAGATTGTCGCCCTTGAAGAACAACCCGTAGCGCCAACCCTTGAAGTCGTAGCGGTCGTCGACGTCGTGGCCGCTGCGGTCGTTCTCCTGCATCAGGCGCATGCCGACCTGGTTGTTCGGGCTCCAGCGATAGGCGTACTGGCCCATCAGGTACAGCGTGCGCGCTTCGCTTGCGGCCAGCGAATTGACGTCGGTGTTGTAGTTGCGAAATTTCTGTCCGACCGCGACGAAGGCATCGCTGAAGGTGTCCTGGTAGTTGAAGCGCAGCGACTCCAGGCTGTCGTCCCACCAGATACCGTAGTCGTCGTAGAAGCGCTGGCGACCGAACGACAGCGAAAAACGCGGGTCGTCGCCGATCAGGTTGCGCTTGACGTACAGCTCGCGCAGCTCGGCGTACCAGCCCTCGGGTTGCTCGCGTTCATTGTTGTTGGTCGACTCGTTGGCCAGGTTGCTCGACTGGCTGGAGTCGTAGGTCAGCCACAGGCGGCCGTAGACCATCCATCTGGCCCAGCGTTTTTCCGGCGAGTACCAGGCGAACGACGGCTCGTAGCGCAGGCTGTAGAAGCTTTCGCGCTCGCGGCCGACCTGGGCGTCCTGAGGCCCGTAGCCGGTCTGCACGGTGAGCTTGTTGAAGAACTCCGAGGTGATCACCGGCTCGCTGCCGTCAACGGTCGCGACGCGCACCGGCGCGCTGCTGTCGGCCTCGGGGCCGGTGACTTCCTCGCCCGCCAGCACTGTCAGGGGCGCCAGGGCGAGCAGGGCGCCGAGCAGGGGTGGATGGGCTTTCACAGGGTGGCCTCCTTCAACAGATCGTTGCGCGCGGCCAGGGCGCGCTCGATGTCATCCTTGGGCAAGGTCTTGTCCAACCGCTTGATCAGGCCACGGGCACGGGTCTCGCCCAGGTCTAGGGCGATGCGGGCGTAGGTGTAGGCCTTGACCGGGTCGTGGCAGATGGCCCGGCCGCGCAGGTGCACAGTGGCCATGCGGTACCAGGCCGCGGTCGAGCCCTGTTCGGCCAGTCGCTGCCAGATGGCCAGGGCGCGTTCCTGGTCGGGCTGGTCGAGGCCGCCCTTGCTGTACAGGTCGCCCAGCAGCAGTTGCGCGTCGGGGTAATGGGCGGCGATCAGTTCGTCGATCAGCGCCTGGGACTTTTGCGGATCCAGGGTCAGCCAGTTGTTGACCATGTAGAACGCCGCGTCCAGCGCCTTGGCCCGGGTCGGGTCCTTGGCCCGCACCTGGGCGATCAGCGCCTGGGCCTGCTCGGCGTTGTGCTCGGTGGGGTTGGAAATCATGAAGTTGGCCTTGGACACCTGCGCCGGCAGGTAGCCGCGGGCGACGGCGTTGTCCAGCCAGCGCTGGGCCTCGGCGATGCCGTCGGCGCGCAGCTGGTCGTCGGCCTTGTCGCGGGCCAGTTGCTCGGGCGTCGGCTCGACCTTGGGGCCCATGGCGCGACTCTGGCGCTGCTCGCGCTCGGCATCCAGCTCGGCGCGGGTGGTGCCGTGGATGCTGTCCAGCAGCGCGCCGATGCGCTGCACCACCTCCACCGGCAGACTGGCCATCTCTGGCTCCAGGCTACGGGCGAAGGCGAGGAAGGCCGGGTCCTGGCGCTCGCCGAGGAAGCGGTAGTAGCGCTCGATGCCGCGCGGGTCGATGCGTGCCGCCTGCTGGTACCAGCGCTCGGCGGCGGCTCGGTCGCCCTGGCGCTCGGCGACCACGGCGCGGTATAGCTCGGGGCGGCAGTTGAGCAGGCAGCTCTGTTCGTACAGCGCCAGCAGTTCGGCGGCGCGCTCGCCGGGGAACAGCTGCGGATAGACCAGGAACACCTCCAGGCTGGTGCTGGTGCTGCGCGGATCACGGTCGTTGGGGTAGCGGGCCAGGGCCTGACGCACCCACGCCTCGTGGCTGCGCTGCAGGCGCGGGGTGCGGTCGAGCAGGCGTGCCAGCGAGGCCAGCGCCGGGATCTGGCCGTGGCCATCGGCGAAGGCCTCCTGGTACAGGCTCACGATGTCCTGGCGGTTGGCATTGTCGCTGTTGGCCAGCACATCGCCGAGCAGCTGCTTGGAGGCCAGGTCGCCACGCTCGGCGAGGGCGCGCAGGTCGCTCGTGACGTCGGCGCTTGGGTCCTTGTACAGCGCGTAGCGGATCTGCTCCAGGCTCTGCCCGGCCCAGCCGCTGCCGGCCCAGGCCAGGCCGAGACCGGCCAGCAACAGGCGCGGGGCTTTCTTGGCGTTCATGAGCGGCCCTCAGTTGCCGTTGCCGAACGGCAGGCCCAGGTACAGGTCGACCGCCACGGCCTTCTGGTAGGCCGCCGCCGGCAGTGGGCTGTCCGGCTGGATGGTCAGCGCCAGGTTGTGGTTCAGCTCGTCGGAGCGGGCGTCGACCACGGTGCCGCTGAAGTGCTGGTCGAGGCCGAACACCTGCATGTCCACCGAGCGCACGCGGCCGACATCGGCGAGCTTGTCGAACGGCACGTTGGCGCGCACGAACAAGCCCTCGTTCTTCGGCAGCAGGTGCATCATCGGCGCGGCCTTGTAGCCATAGCCGTTCAGCGGCGGCGACGGGTACCAGACCTGGCAGTCGCACGGGCTGTTGATCACCGTCTCGACGCTGGCGCGGCCCAGCAGCGCCTGCAGGTCGCCCGGGGCGAGGTCGGCCAGAGCCTTCATGTCCGCCGGGCTGGTGAAGCTGGTGGCCAACTGGGTGGAGATGTTCGCCAGCGGCTGGCCGGCCTGCACCTCGCTGGCGCCGTCCGGCAGCAGGTACTTCACGTAGCCGTTGTCCGGCATGCTGATGACCTGGGCATTGCCGGCGACCGTGGCCTGCAGCGCCGGGATGCGGAAGAACAGCAGGTAGCCCTTGTAGCCAACGAAGCCCAGGGCGGCCAGGCCGGCGGCGGCGTAAAGCGCGGTGCCGGCCACGGCCTTGAGGCGCTCGGCCGGGGTGCGGGCGCTGGCCTGCTGGTGTTTGCGCGCCTTGATGTAGTTCTCGCGCTGCATCACGTTGAACAGGCCATTGATGTCTGCGACTTCGCCCGACAGATAAGCGCTGATCAGGTAGCGCAGGATGTCGCGCTTTTGCGCGTCGAGGTCGACGAACTGCGCGCCGACCTCCTTGCCGCGCTGGGAGACGATGCGCACCTTGCCGTCGATCGACAGGTCCACCTGGTTCAGACGCAGCTGGATCGAGGCGTCGTACAGCGCGCCGACGGTCAGTGGCGCCTCGTGCAGCAGGCCGATGCCACCCAGCGAGATATCGGCAAGGTCGGCCTCGAACGGTTCGTGTCCGGCGCCGGACAGGCGCACCCGGGCGTGCATGCGGGTGCGCACGTACTGACGCTCGTCGATGGCCTCGTGGACGATGTTGGCCGCGGTCTTGCCCGGGGCCGCCGGGGTATTCGAAGTACTCATGTGCAGGCGCCTTTCCTTAACGTTGCGTGAGTTCCAGGAGAACGGTGATGACCCCGAAGAAGATGGCGATCGAGGAGCACAGCATCGCCTTCGAGGACCAGCGGTTGAGGCTGGCGTCGAAGTCGACGCTGCCGGTGGCCAGGGTGGTCTTCTGCCGCGTCCAGCGTTGCTGGTCCATGTGGAACATCGCGTAGACCTTCATCAGCGAACCGACGATCTGGTTGTAATAGAGAACGAACGGGTACATCGGGCTGACCGGGTGCCCGGCGAAGACGAACAGCACCGTCACCAGGCTGCGCGAGACCAGCACCCAGAACAGGTACACCAGCAGGTACTGGATGCCGAACACCAGGCCGGCCACCACCGAGGCGGTCAGGCCCATCAGGCAGGTCCACATCGACACCCGCTGGTCGAGCAGTACATAGAGGGTGAACAGTCCCAGGCGCGCGCGGCCGAGCAGGGCGGTGGCGCGAAAGTTCTGGCGCAGCGAGTTGCCGTACCAGCGGAACATCAGCTGGCGGGTGGCCACCCAGAAACTGTCGCTGGGCGGGTGCTCGACGGTCAGGGTGTGGCTGTCGGGCACGTAGAAGGTGTCCCAGCCGGCGCGCATCAGGCTCAGCCAGCTCGACTTGTCGTCGCCGGTGAGGAACTGGAAGCGGCCCAGGCGCCAGTGCTCGAGAAAATCCGCCTCGACATCGCGGATGAAGCCAGGGTCGGTCATCACCCCGGCGCGGAAGAACGACAGCCGCCCGGTGAGGGTCAGCACCCGGTGCGACAGGGCCATCGAGCACATGTTGATGTGCCGCTGGACGAAGCGCATCGAGTGCCACTGGCGCATCCAGCGGCTGCCTTCGACCTCGCAGAACTCGTTGGTGGTCAGGCCGCCGACGTCGGGCAGCACGGCGAACAGCTTGACCGCCCGCTCGACGCAGCCGGGTAGCATCATGGTGTCGCCGTCGACCACGCCGACCACCGCGTCGTCCAGCGGCATCTGCCGCGACAGCGCGCGGAAGGCATGGGCCAGGCCATCGCGCTTGCCGGTGCCGCGGGCGCGGACGATCACCAGGTCGATGTCGTCGCGTCCCTGCACCTCGTCGCGCATGATGTCCTTGATGAACTGCTCGTCGCCCTTCTCGACGATCGAGGCAATCACCGTGCACGGCACCTTGAGCCGCTGCACCTCCTGGAACACCGACTGGTACACCTTGAAGGTGGTATGGGTGGGGATGCGAAAACTGGTCACCACCATGAACATGTGCGACGGCAAGGCCGCGTCGCCCAGGCGCTCGACCCGGCGGCGCAGGCGTGGGAAGCGCCAGTGCAAAAAGTACATGCCGCGCAGGTAGTGGACGATGGCGTTGCCGTAGCGCCACATGCCCAGGGTGCCGATGATGAAGATGAATTGGTGGTGGCTGGGGTCCAGGTACTGTGGCGCGACCATCTGCGCGGCCAGGGCGATCAGCCCGGCGAGCAGCGCCCAGGCGCAGAAGCCGGCCGCCGCGCGCATGTACGCCGGGGCCGCGAAAGGCCGCTGTTGCTGTCGTTCCATGGCGTTGTAGCTCCTTGGGTCGGGGCCCGCCGTGACGGCGGGCGGCGGCGTGCCTTACCAGCAGATGCCGTGGCGTTGGGCGTCGCTGCTGCCGGCCATGAAGCCGACCAAGTCGATCACCTGCTTGCCGTTGCCGACGTCCAGGGCCTGGACGAAGCGCTCGTCGTTGTTGCCCAGCACGATCACCTCGGCCTCGTCGATGACCTGCTGCAGGTCGCTGCGCAGCAGGGCGCTGACATGGGGAATCTGCTGCTCGATGTATTGGCGGTTGGCGCCGAACTGACGGGCGTGGTCGACGTTGGCATCGAAGATGCGCAGGTCGTAGCCCTTGCCGATCAGTTGTTCGGCCAGGGTCACCAGCGGGCTTTCGCGCAGGTCGTCGCTGTTGGCCTTGAAGGCCAGCCCGAGCAGGGCGATGCGGCGCTTGCCGGCCCGGGTCACCAGGTCGAAGGCGTTCTCTACCTGGTTGCGATTGCTGTCCATGATCGAGGCCAGCAGTGGGTGCGCCACGTCCAGCTGGCTGGCGCGGTAGGTGAGGGCGCGCACGTCCTTGGGCAGGCACGAGCCGCCGAAGGCGAAGCCCGGGCGCAGGTAGTAGCGCGACAGGTTGAGCTTGTAGTCCTGGCAGACCACGTCCATCACCTCGCGGCCGTCGACCCCCGAGGCCTTGGCGATGTTGCCGATCTCGTTGGCGAAGCTGACCTTGGTGGCGTGCCAGACGTTGCAGGTGTACTTGATCAGCTCGGCGACCTCGATCGACTTGCGGATCACCGGGGCGTCGAGGCCTTCGTACAGCGCGGCGAGCAGGTCGCCCGAGCGGCTGTCGAGTTCGCCGATCACGGTCATGGCGGGGAAGTCGTAGTCCTGGATCGCCGTGCTCTCGCGCAGGAACTCCGGGTTGACCGCCACGCCGAAATCACGCCCGGCCTGCTTGCCCGAGGCCTGTTCGAGGAGCGGGATGACCACGTTCTTCACCGTGCCCGGCAGCACCGTGCTGCGCACCACCACGGTATGACGGCTCGCCTTGTCGCGCAGGGCCGCGCCGATCTCCCGGCACACCGCTTCCATGTACACTAGGTCGAGGTCGCCATTGGCCTTGCTTGGCGTGCCGACGCACAGTAGCGACAGTTCGGTGGCCAGGATCGCCGCCTGGACATCGGTGGTGCCGCGCAGGCGGCCCTGGCGCACGCCGTCGAGCAGCAGCTGTTCCAGGCCTGGCTCGACGATGGGCGAGCGGCCCTGGTTGATCATGTCAATCTTCGCCTGGGCGACGTCCACCCCCAGTACCTGGTGCCCGCGTGCCGACAGGCAGCCGGCGCAGACCGCCCCCACATAGCCAAGTCCGAAGATACTGATGTTCATAGATCCCTCTCCCCAGGCGCGGCGCAAGGCCGGCCGAGATACTCAGTTCAAGAAGTTGTGAAGATGCCAGACGCGCAGGATCAGGCCGCGCTAGATATATAGCGATGCAGGCTGTTTCTTGGTGGTCTTTTTACATCCTAAGGAGTTTTCTGATAGTTCGGCAAGCTTTGTTGTGTTGTTGTTTTGATAAATTCTAAGTGTGTTGTGAATGAGTTAAAAATTACTTTTAAAACAATGAGTTAAAGTTAGATAAAAGTTGGGCGTCAAAAAAATGATATGCTTGTTTGTGCCGATAAAATGACGCCAAAATGGCGTTTTTCGACACTTTTCCCGCCGTTTCAGTCGTGCTTCGATGTACGCTTTTTTACTGACTTGGGTGATTTTTCTGATTCTTGGAAGTGCTATTTTCGTCTGTCGTCGGGCGCTTCCATGTCCACCAGCCGTCCGGCTGTGGCGCAATGATGGCTTGCAAGGATTGGATCCAATTGGCATAGTGCCGGACGACTGCGCAAGCATTCACTCGGGTGCGGGATGCACCCGTCTTCCATTCATGCAAAGGAGGCAAGCAGATGAACGGATTCGGTCCGCGACTCAGAGAAGAGCGCGAACGCTTGGGGCTGACCCAGCGTATCTTTGGCGATATCGGCGGTGTCGAGCCCAACGCCCAGGGCAAATACGAGAGCGGCGAACGCACGCCGCGCATGGATTACCTCGCGGCCGTCGCCAGCAAGGGCGTCGATGCGCTCTATGTGCTGAGCGGCGTGCACACCCCCGCGCCGCTGGACAGCCTCACGTCCGACGAAAACCGTCTGCTCGACGCGTTCCGCCGCCTGCCTTCGGCCGACCAAGCCGCGGTCTGGCACCTGCTCAACCGCCTGGCGGGCGAGGAGGGGGGGGCGCAAGTGCTGCGCATTCGGCGGCCTGACCGGCAGGCATATTTCCATGACGCTTTGCGCTAGGTTCGTTGTGAAAAATTTTGTTAAGGTGGCGGGATCCAATCGCCCCACTGACGAGGTGTCTGCTTGATTAGGGTCCTGGTGGTCGACGATCACGATCTGGTGCGTACCGGCATCACACGCATGCTGGCCGACATCGACGGGCTGCAGGTGGTGGGGGAGGCGGACTCTGGCGAGTCCGCCCTCAAGCTGGCCCGCGAGCTCAAGCCGGATGTGGTCCTGATGGACGTGAAGATGCCAGGGATCGGTGGTCTGGAAGCCACGCGCAAGCTGTTGCGCAGCCATCCGGACATCAAGGTGGTCGCGGTAACCGTGTGCGAGGAAGACCCGTTCCCCACCCGCCTGTTGCAGGCGGGTGCCGCGGGCTACCTCACCAAGGGTGCCGGGCTCGACGAAATGGTCCAGGCGATTCGCCTGGCCTTCGCCGGCCAGCGTTACATCAGCCCGCAGATTGCCCAGCAGCTGGCGCTCAAGTCGTTCCAGCCCCAGGGCTCGCCGTTTGACGCGCTGTCCGAGCGGGAAATCCAGATTGCGCTGATGATCGTCGGCTGCCAGAAGGTGCAGATCATCTCTGACAAGTTGTGTCTGTCCCCCAAGACCGTCAATACTTACCGTTATCGAATCTTCGAAAAACTCTCGGTCACCAGCGACGTCGAACTGACCTTGCTGGCCGTCCGCCACGGTATGGTCGACGCAAGTCTGTAAGCACACCTCATGTCACAACCTTTTGATGCAAGCGCGTTCCTGGCGACCTGCAGCGGTCGCCCGGGCGTGTACCGGATGTTCGACGCCGAGGCCCGGCTGCTGTACGTGGGCAAGGCCAAGAACCTCAAGAAGCGCCTGGCCAGCTATTTCCGCAAGACCGGGCTGGCGCCGAAGACGGCTGCCCTGGTGGGGCGCATCGCCCAGGTCGAAACCACCATCACTGCCAACGAGACCGAGGCGCTGCTGCTTGAGCAGACGCTGATCAAGGAGTGGCGGCCGCCCTACAACATCCTGCTGCGCGACGATAAGTCCTACCCGTACGTGTTCCTGTCCGACGGTGAATTCCCGCGCCTGGGCATCCACCGTGGCGCGAAGAAGGCCAAGGGCCGTTATTTCGGCCCGTACCCCAGCGCCGGTGCCATCCGCGAGAGCCTGAGCCTGTTGCAGAAGGCGTTCTCGGTGCGCCAGTGCGAGGACAGTTACTACGCCAACCGCACCCGCCCGTGCCTGCAGTACCAGATCAAGCGCTGCAAGGGTCCGTGCGTGGGGCTGGTCGCCGCCGAGGAGTACGCCGCGGACGTGCGCCATTCGGTGATGTTCCTCGAAGGCCGCAGCCAGCAACTGGGCAACGAGCTCAGCGCCGAGATGGAAAAGGCCGCCATGGCCCTGAACTTCGAGAAGGCCGCCGAGCTGCGCGACCAGATCGCCCTGCTGCGCCGGGTCCAGGATCAGCAGTACATGGAGGGCGGCTCCGGCGACGTCGACGTGGTGGCGGCCTTCGTCAACCCGGGCGGCGCCTGCGTGCACCTGATCAGCGTGCGTGGCGGCCGGGTGCTGGGCAGCAAGAACTTCTTTCCCCAGGTGGGCATCGAGGAGGAGGTGGCCGAAGTCATGGCCGCGTTCCTCTCCCAATACTACCTGGGCAACGCCGAGCGCGAGCTGCCGGGCGAGCTGATCGTCAACGTGGTGCACGACGACTTCGCCGCCATCAGCGAGGCGCTGCAGACCCTGCGCGGCCGCGAAATCAGCATCAGCCACCGGGTGCGCGGCACCCGCGCGCGCTGGCAGCAGTTGGCGGTGACCAACGCCGAGCAGGCCCTCAATGCCCGCCTGGCCAACCGCCAGCACATGGCCGCGCGCTTCGAGGCGCTGGCCCAGGTGCTCGACCTGGACGAGGTGCCGCAACGCCTGGAGTGCTACGACATCAGCCACTCCAGCGGCGAAGCCACCGTGGCCAGCTGCGTGGTGTTCGGCCCCGAAGGCCCGCTCAAGTCCGACTACCGCCGCTTCAACATCGAAGGCGTTACCGCTGGCGACGACTACGCGGCCATGCACCAGGCCTTGCAGCGCCGCTATGGGCGGATCAAGGACGGCGAGGGCAAGTTGCCCGACGTATTGTTGGTGGACGGCGGCAAGGGCCAGTTGAACATGGCCCGCGACGTGATGCAGGAACTGGGCTTTGCTGACCTGACGCTGCTGGGGGTGGCCAAGGGCGTGACCCGCAAGGCCGGTTTCGAGACCCTGTACCTGAACGACGTGGCCCACGAGTTCACCCTCAAGGGCGACTCGCCGGCCCTGCACCTGATCCAGCAGATTCGCGACGAAGCCCACCGTTTTGCCATCACCGGCCACCGCGCCCGGCGCGGCAAGGCCCGGCGCACATCGAGCCTGGAGGACGTCGCCGGGGTCGGCCCCAAGCGCCGTCGCGACCTGCTGAAACATTTCGGCGGCCTGCAGGAGCTCAACCGCGCCAGTGTCGACGAGATCGCCAAAGCCCCCGGCATCAGTAAAAAGCTTGCCGAGTCGATTTATGCCAGCCTGCATAGCGAGTAGAATGCCGGGTTCAACTCGCAGCCAGTCGTACCGATGAATATTCCAAACCTGCTCACCGTTCTACGCGTCCTGCTCATCCCGATCTTCATCCTGCTGTTCTATGTGCCCTATCACTGGAGCTACATGGCCGCCAGCACGGTGTTCGCCATCGCCGCCGCCACCGACTGGCTCGACGGCTACCTGGCGCGTCGCTTGCAGCAGAGCACCCCGTTCGGCGCCTTCCTCGACCCGGTGGCCGACAAGCTGATGGTCGCCGTGGCCCTGGTCCTGCTGGTGCAGGTGCACGCCAACTTCTGGCTGACGCTGCCGGCGGCGGTGATCATCGGCCGCGAGATTGTCGTCTCGGCGCTGCGCGAGTGGATGGCCGAGCTCGGCGCCCGCGCCCACGTGGCGGTGTCGAACCTGGGCAAGTGGAAGACCGCCGCGCAGATGCTGGCGCTGGTGATCCTGCTGGCCAACCCGCCGCTGCTGACCTTCTGGGTGGTGCTGGGCTATGGGCTGCTGCTGGTCGCGGCGGGCCTGACCCTGATCTCGATGGTGCACTACCTGCTGGCCGCCTGGCCGCACCTGCGCGAAGGTTCGGAGCAGAAGTAAAAGTTTTTTTGAATCAAGGGGTTGACGCCGTTCTGGAAATCGCTAGAATGGCACCCATCACGACGCGGGAATAGCTCAGTTGGTAGAGCACGACCTTGCCAAGGTCGGGGTCGCGAGTTCGAGTCTCGTTTCCCGCTCCAAGTTTTGATCTACAGACTTCCACTGACGTCTGTAAGTCATTGAAATTAGGGGCTTCGGCCCCTTTTTTCATTCCAGCCAAAGCCACGGAAATCCACCGACAGCCAGCGTTTTTGAGGCCAAAATTGAGGCCAGAGAATGCGGGTGGTGCCGGTTCCGGGTTGTTGCTGGGGTTGGATCGGGATGACCAGCAGCATTGAGCCTAAGTCTCACGACTTAGGAGTTTGATGATGGCACTCTCTGATCTGACCGTGCGGCAAGCCAAGGCCGCCAAGAAAACCTACAGCATCCCCGATACCGATGGCCTCGGCCTGGTGGTCGCCCCCACCGGCGGCAAATCGTGGCACCTGCGCTACTACTGGCTCGGCAAGCAAAAACGCATATCCCTGGGCAACTATCCCGAGATCGGCCTGCGCGAAGCCCGCACCTTGCGCGACGAAGCCAGGGCGCTCCTGGCCCAAGGCATCAACCCCCACACCGACCGCAAGCAGAAACGGCATGCGGTCAAGCTGGCCTCGGACTACACATTCAAGGCAGTCTTCGATGCTTGGGTCGAGCACCGCGCCAAGGAACTCAAGGAAGGCCGGAACAGCACACTGTCGCAGATCAAGCGGATCTTCGAGAAAGACGTGCTGCCCAGCCTCAAGCAGATGTCGATCTATGACATTCGCAGGCCGCAACTCCTGGGCGTCCTGGCGCGGATCGAGAAGCGCGAGGCCTTCACCACTGCCGAAAAGGTCCGGACCTGGCTGGGGCAGCTATTCCGCTATGCGCTCGTCATCGTCGAGGGCATGGAGGCCAATCCGGCCACGGACCTGGACGTAGTGGCCGAGCCCAAGCCCGCGGTGACCCATAACCCCTACCTGCACCTGCCCGAGCTTCCCGAGTTCCTCCAGAAGCTCAGGCTCTACAACCCGCGCGGCTGGCAAACCCAGCTCGGTATCCGCCTGCTGTTCTTGACCGGCGTGCGCACCGGCGAACTGCGGCTGGCGACCCCGGATCAGTTCGACCTCGACCGTGGGCTTTGGATCATCCCCCCGCAGATCGTCAAGCAGCTTCAGGACGAGATGCGCAAAGCGGGGAAGCGGCCGCAGGACGTACCGCCCTACATCGTGCCGCTGTCCCTTCAGGCCATCGAGATCGTGCGCTACCTCCTGGGGGTGATGCGGCCCGCCCAGCGCCACCTGCTGACGCACCGCAGCGAACTCAAGAAGCGCATCAGCGAGAACACGCTCAACGCCGCCTTGAAGCGGATGGGCTACGAGGACAAACTGACCGGCCACGGTATTCGTGGAACCATCTCGACGGCACTCAACGAGATCGGCTATCCCAAGATTTGGGTGGACGCGCAGCTTTCGCATTCCGACCCAAACAAGGTGAGTTCGGCCTACAACCACGCCAAGTACGTGGAACCGCGCCGCCGGATGATGCAGGACTGGGCCGACCGCCTCGACTTGCTCGAACAGGGCCAAGTCGAAGCGGCCAGCGCGCACCTCACTATCCACATCGAGGGCGTACCGGCCATGGCGGAGGAGGACAAGCCCGACGCCATCGTTGCAGCTTCCTCTGCGCCTCCCGTTCCGCCGGTGGTGGCCACCCCCATCGTCGTGACGCCGAACGAAGGGGGCATCACCTTCCAACGGTTGTCGCAGGTGCCGCCATCCCCGACTCATGCGCCAGAACCCGAGGTGTCGGCCATCCAGCGCGAGCGCGAGGAAATGCTGGCCATCTACGAATCGCCGAGCAGTCTGCCGGTGCCCCTGTTCGGCAAGTTGGCTGGAAAGTCCAAGGACCAGATCAACCGCGAGTTGAAGGCGGGCAAGCTGCTCTCCATCAGCCTGGGCAACCGGGGGCAGCGAGTTCCCGATTGGCAACTGGTGCCGCTCAAACACAAGCTGGCCCAGGTGCTCATGCGCCAGTACCCCCAGGCGGATTCATGGGAGCTTTACCGCATGCTGACCCAGCCACATCCCGACCTGGGTGACCGCGCGGCCATCGACATCGTGACGCCAAGCAATCTGGGCATGGTGGTACAGATCATCGCAGGCAGCGAGCCACATGCGAATGCTCCCGAGGTCGTACCGCCGCGGCCTATCTCCGAAGAGGTGCGCCAGAGTGTTCGCCGGCTGATGGAGAGCGCTGTCGCCTTGGACGGCGCATAGGGTTACAGCCCTCGCGGGGGCCTTACGGCCCCCGCGCTACATCTGCACCGCCTGCATGAGTTCGCTCAGCACGCTGTGCGGGAGCGAAGGACACGGCGCCGGTATGCGCCGTCGAGAAATCGAGCAGACGATCATGCATGTCCAGCAGATCGCCGGACGCCTGGCGTCTGCACATCAGGGAACGCTCAGCGCGGGCGCGCTATCGGGTATTCGATTGGACTGCACTATCCTTGGCTACCTGCATCGCTCTGCGCTCGAACCGCTCAGAAACCGCGTTAGTTCGTCCTTTGAGGCGCTGCAGATGAGTCACGACCTCGTAGGGCCCCTCGGCCAGCGGCCGGGCGGTGATCCCCCATGCATCAGCGCGCTCGATGCGCGATTGCGCGGTGATCCCGACACCATAGCCAGCGCCGACCCATAGCGCCAACATGTCGAACGAGGTCACATGCTGGACGCTCTGCCGGCTTAAAGACGGGAGGGATGACAGCCGCTGATCCAGTAGTGAGCAGCTTTCTGCCGGCCAGCGAAACACGGGGTAGTCCAAAAGTTCGGCGATCGTAAGCTTTGTCTGGGCGAGCAAGGGGGACCACAATGGCATGGCAACAGCGATGTTCTCGATCCACAAGGGTTGGCTTTTCAGAGACGGAGCGCTTACGGCCCGAAGCGACATTCCTGCGTCGTAACGACCTTCATCAATGCCCGTCACCAGGTCGTCACTTGATGTCTCAAAGAACGCGATAGTGATTTCCGGCTCTTCCGCGCGTTGCAGGGCGAGAAGCGAGGAGAAGCATGAGGATGGCACCCCAGGTGCTATCGCAAGCCTGAGATGGGGAAACTGGCTGGTGGCATCATGCATGCGAGCCCCCAAAAAGTGTTCTGGCCGAGTAGGTGAACTTGCATCGTGGTCAAGAGTGAAGTTTAACGCCGTTATCTTTAACGTGGTTAATTTTGGCAGATTGTTTGACGCTTCTGCTAATGCAGAAATCAACCATTCAGCCAGGCCGTCCTTCTGGCACAACAACGTATGAATCCGCAGCGGCGACAGCTTTCGGACAGGCCGTGCGCGCTGCGCGCGTCGCACAAGGAGTCGCGCAAGACGAGTTCGCATCTCGGGCAGGCATTTCGCGCTCGCACATGGGCAAGATCGAGCGTGGAGAGCACGTGCCCACGCTGCCCCTCATACTGAAAATTTCAGTAGCACTTGGGATAAGCGCGGCTGAATTGATGGCGGCCACCGAGCGCAATCTTCGTGCCGAAACCGATCTTTGAGGGTGTCTGCCAGCGGGGCCTTCAGCCGCTCGCAGAGTCACGTAGGCGAACGATGAACCGCTCCAGCGAAGCCGACAAATCACTGCTGTCGGCCCGCAGCAAGTAAGTCGTGATGACGGCTGAATCGATGGCCAGGGGACGGATCACCACGTCCGGGCGTTGGCAAACCGGAATCTTGCTCGCCGCGAGAAAGCCGATACCGTAACCAGCACCGACCAAGGTGAGCATCATGTCCAGCGAGGACACCTCCTCGACGACGTTCAACTTGTGCTCAAGCACCTGCAGCAGTCGTGTCAGTTCCCGGCAGTAGCCCTCGCACGCATGGGGATCGCACAAGACCAGTGGATGGATCCCGACTTCTTGGAGCGGGACCTTTTTGTGGGCGAGCAGTGCGTGCCGTGCCGGCACGGCAATGACCAATGGATCTCGCCAGATGGGCTCAGCCCGTATGTCGTCGCCGACGTCGGCCGTATGCGCGAATCCGATCATGAAATCCCCGGACCGCAGGCCGCGCAACTGCTCGGCCAGCGGAACCTCGGACAGCCGTATCTCGATCTCCGGCTCCTCCGCGCGGCACCGGGCCAGAAATGCCGACAGGCGAGCATCGATTGCCCCGTCGGAAATCGCGATGCGCAGACTGCCTCGCAAACCTGCTGCCACGGCCTGGGCGTTTTCGCGTGCCTGTTCGAGCACGGTGAACAATCTGCGGATATCTTGAAGAAAGACAACACCCGCCGACGTCAGCACGGTTCCACGGCGGTTCCGGTCGAACAGCACGACCCCTAGCTCGTCCTCCAGTTCTTTGATGGCACGGGACAAGGGGGGCTGTTCGATGTGCAGGCGCTCGGCGGCGCGCGTGAAATGCAACTCTTCAGCCAGGGCCATGAAATAGCGCAGATGTCGTAATTCCATGGTCTCAGCCCCCCCATGCCGAACCGGCAGTCGCGTGCTACGCCCGTATGTAGATCCATCCCGCTTGCTGCATGCGCGCCATCTCGATAACAGCAGGCCCGTCCAGTACTTCGAGCGGCTCTCTGTTGTCCCTGCCGATCCGCGAAAGTGTGTTCGGGCATACCCAGGTGAGCGCGTCGAGGTCGGAAGGTGCCGTGTCCAGGGCGGCGGCGACGGCTTGCGCGTTCGCAACGATGCGCACATCGGCATCGGGCGCCGCGCGCTTGAGATTGGTTGCATTGCTTCGCGCACGCTCAAAGGCTTCTGCCGTCGGTGCGTGGAGGATCACTTTCAATGTGGGGCGCTGGGTGTCTTGGGTCATGGTCGGTCGGTGGTGCAGTCAGAAGGGTTGTTCACGGGCGCATCTGCTGGGATGCGGATTTCAAGGCGCTTTGCAGCATCTCCTCGATGGAGGGGTGGTAGTACGGCATGGCCAGCAGATCGTTGACGGTCTGCTTCGCCTGGATCGCCCAAGCGATCAGGTGCGCCAGGTGCTCGCCTTGCGTCAGGAGCATGCTGGCACCGAGCAAGGCGCCTGAGCCGGGGTCGGCATAGATGTGCAGCAGGTTTTCCGGAGCACCAAGAATCTTGGAGCGCCCGTTGCCGCTGCCTTCCGCGGTGCCGACGACCGCGCCTTCCTGCACCGCCGCCTCGTAGGTCATGCCGACTGCGCACGCATCCGGGTCGGTGAACAGGATCGTGATCGGCACGCGCCGGGATGCGCCCGGCCAACTTTCGCCGCGCAAGCTCGCCAGTGCGGCTTGCGCTGCCATCTGACCCTCGTCCGCGGCCTCGTGCATCAGAGGGCGATCCGGCTGCACATCGCCTGCGAAGAAAATCGGCACCTGGGACGGCCCGCAGGCCTGCATGGTCGCGGGGTCGATGCTCGGTCGGCCAGCCTGATCCAAGGAGATGCCGGCCGCGGCGAGATCGAGCGCCTCGGTATTGGGTTGTCGTCCCGTCACGACGAGAAGCCGATCCACGAGCGCGTCGCGCTCGCCGGCGCGCATGCGCACCTGGTCGCCTTCAAGGCTGACTTCGACGGCGGCGCCCAACCACATCGGCAACTCGGTCTCGAACCTGGCGATCGCCCGCTCCAGGACATCGGGGTCCTGGATGCCGCCGATGGCGTCTTTCTGGTCTGCCGCGACCACCTGCACATCCAAGCGAGACAGGGCCAGGCCGAGTTCCAGCCCGATGGCGCCCAGTCCCAGGATTCCCATCCGTGCGGGCAGGACGCCCAGGTCGAACAGGGTATCGGTGGTCAGGATGCGGGAGGCAACGCCGTCGAGCGCTTTGGGGACCACCGGGCGAGAGCCCGTCGCCACGATGAAGGCGCTGGCCTCGATCCGTTGTTCACCTGCCTGCAAGATGCCCGGCGCGACGAAGCGCGCTTCGGCCATGATCAGGCTCTCGCCAGCCGCCTTGCGCGTGCGCTCCGCGGCGGCGCCGGCCAGCGCATCCCTGGTCTGGCGGGCGTGGGACCATAAGGCCTGCGGCCCTTGGGTCGATGGCGTGGCGCTCGCTGCCAGTGCCTTGGCGACCTTCCAGTGCATGCCGGCATGCAGGGCCGCCTTCGAGGGCATGCATCCGACGCGCGCGCAGGTCGTCCCCAATGGCCCCCGATCGATCAGAACCACCTGTTTGCCTGTCGCTTTCAGCGCATGGAATGCGGTGCTGCCAGCGGTTCCCGCGCCAATGATGGCGACATCTACTTTCCTTGTCTGCATTGAATTTTCCCGTCCACAATCAATTAATCGAACATCGGACCTCTAGCCAACATTGCGCATGAGCATGAGGGCCGCCACGGCCACGCAGGTGATCGAAAACACCCGCTGGAGCATCTTTGAGGGAATCCTGCGTGCCAGAACACGGCCGAGCGACATGCCCACGAGCGCCGTGAGAACGAATGTCCAGGCGGGCGCGGTGAGCGTCATGCCATGACTCCACGCGATGAACACGGTTACAGCGGACAGCAGCGCGATCACCATGAGCGAGGTCGCGACGATGCTGTGCATGCGCAGCTCGCTGAAATGCGCCAGAGCCGGGACGATGATGAATCCGCCGCCCACCCCCAACATGCCCGTGGCCAAACCGGAGACGATGCCGATGCTCCCCAGCGTGGTCGCTGTTCGCACGTTCCAGACGAAGCGGCCGGTGTCCTTGGAGATCTTGCAGACCCGGGCTGGCTCGTCAGCCAGATCGTCCTGCGTCTGGCTGCCGCGAGATGACATGAACATCCGGTAGGCCACCACGAGCATGATGGCGACGAAGATCAGGTTCAGCCATCGAGGCGAAAGCCAGTGGGCAAACTGCACGCCCAGCGAAGCCGTCACGGCGCCGGCAGCCGCCAACATCATCGCTGCCTTGTACCGAACTACCCCCTGGCGCAAGCCCTGCAAAGCGCCCAGGGTCGCCGCTGCTCCCACGGCGAGCAGCGCCACGGGCGCGGCCTGACGGATGTCCATGCCCAGGCCGAACACCAGCGCCGGCACCGCGAAGATGCCGCCGCCGGCGCCAGTCAATCCCAGCACGGCTCCGATGATGAGGCCCAGCACTCCACCCGTCAGCGAGAGCATAGTGAATGATCCTTTGTGCAATTTCCGTTGAGCAGCCTGAGATGCGGGCTGAGAGAAGCGGCCATCAGGTTCGGCGCCTGGGCGGCTGGTTCAGCGCGGCCCCAGCACTTCACCCAATTGCGCCCCTCGCGGCATGCCGTTGTACTTCTTGAGGATCCCATTGGGGCCGCGTACAACGATGCCGGGCGTCCCCCGGAAGCCGGTGCTCGCCATGAGTGCCAGGTTGTCATCGAGGATCTTGCGCACATCGGCAGGCACGCTCTTGGCTGGCGTAATCCCGCCCTGGCCAAACTGCCGCTCGTTCGTCAACAACGCCGCACTCCGGTCAGGCGCGCCAAGAATGGCCGCGGCTTTGGCCGGGCTGTCATCCTTGATGATGCCTACCAGAATGTGCCGCAACTGGACCTTGCCGGAATCCACCCAGGGGCGTGCAGCTTCCCAGAAGGCGTTGCAATAGGGGCAGTTGGCATCGCTGAAGGTGTAGATGACGCGCGGCGCATCTGCCTTGCCGTCCAGCACCCAGGTGGACGACTGCAGCTGCGACCATTCCTTGTCGCTGACCGGCTTGGCGGCCAGCTTTTCCAGGTCCGCTTCGTCCATTGGCTCGCCCTTGGCGTTCAGGCGAGTTCCCACGATGGCATTGCCATCGCTCGTGATGTACACGGCAATGGGCCGGTCACCCGCGACGGCAGCGAAGGCGCGCAGACCGCCGCCGACCTTGAATTCCTGCGTGACGGTCAGGCCCTGACCTTCCAGCGCCTTGAGGACGGCCGGCTTGTCAGCCGTCTCTGCCTTGCTGCAGCCGGTGACCACCATGAAGCTGGCGGCCAGCAGGAACGAAATGTGCGAGCGTTGTGCAAACATGGTTACTCCTTGTCTGTCTTGATCTGTTGGGCTGGCGCGAATCGGCGCGACACCGTGTGTTTGAGGCTGGCCATCGTGAGTTCGCCCAGATGGGTATCCACCAGGCGTCCTTGCTCATCGAAGAACAAGGTGGTGGGCAGGCCTCGCGATGCGACGGCCTGCATGGTCTGGGAAGCGGGGTCGAGCAGCACATCCTTGAGATGCAGGCGTTCGCTCTCAAGAAAGGCGCGGGCTTGCTGGGCGCTCTCTCCCTGGTTGACCATGACAAAAGCGATATCGGGATACTGCGCTTGTGCCTGCTCGAACACCGGCATCTCGCGACGGCATGGTGGACACCACGACGCCCAGAGGTTGAGCACGACGGGCCGCCCAGCATAGGAATTCAGGACGACTGGCTGTTCATCGAGCGTTGCGAGCGTCAACGCTGGCAACGGCGGTGCCGAGCGCTGCAGCAGAGCCAGTACGCCCCCGGTAGCAAACCAGGCTGCGAGTCCGACCGCAACTCCCGCCAATACAGGCCGGCGCAATGCCCGAACCGCACGGGTGCGCCACCAGATGAGCGCCAGCGCTGCCAGGACACCGACCCACCACGAAAAGCCTTGGTCGCCAATGGAAATCATGGACATCGGCGACTGCGCGTACTCTTCCCACCATTGCGCGATGTAGCCGAGGCGAGCCGCCACAAACCCCACAAAAGCGGCGTCCAGCAACATTCCGCCGGCCGCCTTGTACGGAGAGTCGGGCAACCGCTTGGCAACCATGCGCGCCACCGCCCAGGCCAGCAGGACGGCCAGGAAGACGGCAACGACTTGGACGGAGAACGGACCTACGCTGATCATCAGGAACCTGCCTTGTCCAAGCGCACCAGGAAGGCGCGGGCATCGATCTCACCGACGACGCGCAGGTCCCGGCGTTCCGTACCGTCCGGGCCAACCAGAATGAGCGTGGGCGGCCCCATGACACCCCAATGCTTGAGCAAGGCCTGATCGGTCGCATCATTGCGCGTCACATCTGGTCGCACGACCTGCATCCGGGCCAGGCGGGACGCGACGGCGGGGTCGCCGAATACGTTGCGTTCGATCACATGGCAACTGACGCACCAGTCGGCGTAGAAGTCGATCAGGGTCCATTGGCCGCGCGAAGCGGCCTGTGCCAAATGCGCATCCACGTCCTCGACCGATTTCGCCTGCAGGTAAGCGACGCCGCCCGCCGCCGGTGCTGGCGAAGTCGAACCACCGCGCAGGTGGGCCAGCGGCTGCAATGCCGATTCGCCGCCAGAGGCCGCGCCGACCAGCATCAGGATGGACCACAAGCCGGCGAAGACGGCGCCGGACCGCAGCGACCATGCCAGCCGATGCTTCGCTGCCACGGCCTGGCCCCACGCGATCAGGCCAATCGCCACCGACAAGACCCATGCGCCCCACAGAACCAGGCTGACCGTGCCGGGCAGGAAGCGCGTCAGCATCATCACGGCCATGCCCACCATGACGTAGCCGAATGCCACGCG
The DNA here is from genome assembly GCF_019823065.1 of Pseudomonas mosselii. Classification (NCBI taxonomy): domain Bacteria; kingdom Pseudomonadati; phylum Pseudomonadota; class Gammaproteobacteria; order Pseudomonadales; family Pseudomonadaceae; genus Pseudomonas; species Pseudomonas mosselii. The sequence continues at coordinate 3,888,538 of NZ_CP081966.1, read as the reverse complement.
CACGCGGTCCATCCACGCGCCAGGCCGTGGCAGGACCCGGGCACCGAACACGGCGATGGCCAGCAGGGGCAGTCCCATGCCCAAACCCAGCGCGAACAAGGCCATGCCACCGTAGACCGCGCTGCCGGTCTGCCCGATGTACAGCAATGCGCCTGCCAATGGAGCGGTCATGCAAGGCCCGACCAGAAGCGCCGAGAGGAAGCCCAGCGCCGCCGCGCCGGAGATGCTCCCGCCCGAGCGATCTCTACCGGCGGATTCGACCCGATTGATCAGCGCCGAGGGCATCTGCAGCTCGAACAGGCCGAACAGTGAACTCGCCAGGACCAGGAACAAGGCTGCAAACGCTCCGAGCAGCCAAGGCGATTGCAGTGTGGCTTGCAGGTTGGCCCCGGCCAAGCCAGCGGCCACGCCCACCGCGGCGTAGGTGCCCGCCATCGCCAGGACATAGGACAGAGAGAGGAAGAAAGCCCGCCGCGGCTTGGCCTGGCTGCCGACGACCATGGTGGAGACGATGGGGATCATCGGGAGCGAGCATGGTGTGAAAGCGAGCAGCAAGCCGAAGCCAAAAAACAGCAGTGTTCCCCACACGGGGCCCAATGCTGCTAGGCGCTGCGCTGCCGCTTGATCCTCTGCCACCTCGGTAGCTCCGCCCAAGCTGACTGTGTTGGTGGAGGTCAAAGCCGAACTCCGCTGTACGGAGTCATTGCCGGTCGGGGATGTGCCGGCCACCACTGCCGGCAATGCCACATTCATGGTCTGCGGCGGATAGCAGATACCTGCCTCCGCGCACCCTTGCCAATGCAGTGTCAGCGGGCCGGGGGCGGTGGCGGGAAAGCGCAGATTGAGGGCATCGCCCGTATAGATTTCCGTATCGCCAAAGAATTCGTCGTGTTTGGCTGTTCCTGCCGGAAGCGTCAGGCTGACTTCATGGCCCTGCGCATCGACCAACTTGATGGCATGGCGATAAACGTAGTAGCCATCGGCAACGTGTCCAGCGGCCGAGAACGAATCGCCCTGCTGCTGCACAGCGTCCAGCTTGAGAACTTCGGCAACGTCCAGAAATTGCCGCTCGCTGCGGCCCCAGGAGGGAAAAAGGCCGTCCGCCCACGCACTGCCGACCGCACAACCACACAGGAGAAAGATCGCTACGATGCGCCGATAAAAAGCCAAATCCGAGTCCTCCAAGCAAAGCTGCCTGGATCATGCGATGACCCGATTAAGCGAAACTAAAGGTCCCCCCAATGGCCCGTGGGGGACGGGGATGCCATCAAGGCTTTGCGCTTGGCTCTGGTGATCGACCATGGGCGAGTTCCGCCTGCTCCGTCCGGGCCCGTTCAATCCCGGCCGCGACGACTTTCGCCGCCTCGGAATCGGGGGGCATCATCCCGAGCAGCTTCTCCCAGTGCGCGATGGCCGTTTGATAGTCCCGGCGCTGCACCGCAGCAGCGCCGGCCAGAGTCAGAGGCAGGGCTGCATTGGGATCGAGCGACAAGGCGCGCTCAAGCAGACGAGTGGGCTCTCCCTCAAAACCGGAGCCACGGATTCTGGACAGCGACTCCGCGTACTCCGCCAACGCCTGTGGATCGTTCTGGACCAGCTCATTGGCGTGGGTGAAGGCATTGACGGCTTGCTCATGATCGCCGAAGTAACGGTAGGAACGCGCCAGCATGAGCCAGCCTCCAGGATCATCGGGGTGCTGGGCCAGCCGTGCCTGAAGAGAGGCCACCATTGCTTGCACATCGGTTTGCGTCGTCATGCTCGCGCTGCGAACCTGTGACGGGTCCGTGGCGGCCGGATTTCCCAGGTACGAATAGGTGAGCGCTGTCGCGATCGGCAGCAGAATGGCGACAGTGATCGCTGCCCGCTTGCTTCCAGCAGGCGGCCCCAATTTCAACGGAGGAGCAGCAGTTTCATTCAGCGCTCGCCGCTGAAGATCAGATCTTGCATCGGCCAATTCATTGGCCGACAACGTGCCATTGATGTGGTCTCTCTCCAACTCCGCCCATTGATCGCGCAGTACCGCGACGTTCACGCTTTCAGGGGCAACTTGGTCGCTCGCACCATGTCCCCCTCGCCAGAGAACGAAAGAAAGCCATATCGAGACGCCTCCCACGAGCACCGACGCCAGAGTCAGGAAAACGATGCTCATGTTTCGTCCAGTACATTGTGTGGCGGAGCCAGCAGCGCGTCCGCGTGTCTGCGCTCCTCTTCATTGAGTGCAGCATGCTTCGGCTTGCGGTTTCGGCTGCGCAGATTCATGACCAAGACCACAATGCCCAAGGCAAGCACCACGAACGGGCCAAACCAAAGCAACATCGTTGTCGGCTTCAAGGGCGGGCGATAGAGCACGAAATCGCCGTATCGCTCGACCATATAAGTCCGGATGTCGTCATCGCTCTTGCCGGCACGGATCTGCTCGCGGATCTGTTGGCGCAAGTCAGCGGCAAGATCGGCCTGCGAAGCTGCAATCGATTCATTCTGGCAAACCAGGCAACGTAACTCGGATGCAATGCCCAGCATTCGGTCCTCGGCCGCTTGGTCGCTGGCCCAGACCGGAGCCGTGAACAGAAAGAAAAACAATGCCACCCGCCAGAGAATCATTTCTCAAGCTCCCGCACCAGCGGCAGCAGCTCGCCGCGCATTTCCCCCGCGTCAATCGCCCCGGTGTGCTTGTAGCGAATGATGCCTGCCTTATCGATCACATAGGTTTCCGGCACGCCGTACACCCCGAAGTCGATGCCGACCGCCCCATGCGCATCGGAGACCGTCGTTTCAAAGGCATTGCCATTGCGCCGTAGCCAGGCGATGGCGTTCTGGGGCGTGTCCTTGTAGTTCATGCCGACCACCGAAACAGCATGCCTGCTGGCCAATTCGGTGATGACAGGATGCTCCTCAAGACAGGGCGCGCACCAGGAAGCCCACACGTTCAGTACCCAAACTTTCCCGATCATGCTCTCGGATGAGAAGGTCAGGTCCGGAGCTTGCAGTTGCGGAAGGCTGAAGCGCGGCGCGGGCTTGTTGATCAAGGGCGATGGCACCTCGCTGGGCTTGAGCGTCAGGCCCACTGCGAGGAACGACACCAAGACAAGGAATCCGAGCAGCGGCCATAGGAAACGGTTCATGATGCGGCCTCGGGCAATGGCGGAGCGACGTGTTGACGGCGAGGCTTCAGACGGTATCGACGATCGCTGATGGCCAAGCCACCGCCAAGCGCCATCAGGATGCAGCCGATCCAGATCCAGTCAACGAATGGCTTGTGGTAGACACGAACGCTCCAAACACCGTCGCCGAGCGGTTCGCCGAGCGCCGCGTAGACGTGGCGCAGTCCGTTTGCATCGATCGCCACCTCGGTCATCGGCATCTGCGAGGCCGGGTAATTGCGCTTTTCCGGATGCAGCCGACGCAAGACCTTGCCGTCGCGCGACAGTTCGATATCGCCTATCTGCGCCACGTAGTTGGGCCCCCGCGTGCTTCTGACGCCGATCAAAGTGAGGTCGTAGCCGCCGATGCTGACGGACTCGCCCTGGGCCAATCGAACGTCTCGCTCGGTCTCATACCCACTGACGATGGTCACGCCAGTCACGAATACCGCGATGCCCAGATGCGCCATATGCATCCCAAGCCAACTGCGTGGCTGGGCACGCAACCCGCCGCGGGTGGCGCGCATTCGGCCGAAGATGCCCGTCACCACCGACACCGCAATCCACGTGGCGAGCATCAAGCCCAACGCCGCAGAAGCTGACCAGTGCCCCAGCACGAACGGGGCGGTCAGGCCCACCAGGGGTGCAGCAATCATCGGCACGCGCAACTGCCTGAAGATGGCACCGAACTGGGCGGCCTTCCAATTGGCGGCGGGTCCTACCGCAATCAGAAGCAACGCGGGGATCATCAATGGCACGAACACCGCATTGAAGTATGGCGGCCCCACGGAGAGCTTGCCCAGGCCCAGCGCATCGACGAGCAGTGGGTACAGCGTACCGAGCGCGACAGCGCCGGCAGTGACGACCAACAGCACATTGTTGACCAGCAGCAAGGACTCCCTGGAGACCATGTCGAACCGTCCTCCCATGCCGACCTTAGGGGCTCGCCATGCGAACAAAGCGAGCGACGTGCCCACAATGACCGTCAGCAGAATCAGAATGAATAACCCGCGTCGCGGATCGGTGGCAAATGCATGCACAGAAGTCAGTACGCCCGAGCGCACCAGAAAGGCACCCAAAAGCGAGCAAGAAAATGCGCCGATCGAGAGCAGCACCGTCCAGTTCTTGAAACTGGCCCGCTTTTCCGTCACCGCCAAAGAGTGGATCAAGGCGGTGCCCACCAGCCAGGGGATGAACGACGAGTTCTCGACCGGGTCCCAAAACCACCAGCCCCCCCAGCCCAACTCGTAGTAGGCCCACCAACTCCCCAAGGCGATTCCGACCGTCAGATTTGCCCAGGCTGCGGTGGCCCAGGGACGAGACCAGCGTGCCCACGTCGAGTCCAGTTGTCCGGCAAGCAATGCAGCAATCGCGAATGCGAAGGCCACCGAAAATCCGACGTACCCCATGTAAAGCAGCGGTGGATGAAAGATCAAGCCGATATCCTGCAGGAGCGGATTCAGATCCCATCCATCTTGCGGTACCGGGAAAAGTCGCTCGAAGGGATTGGAGGTCAACAGGACGAACAGCAGGAAGCCGGCCGTCACCAGGCCGAGCACGCCCAGAACGCGCGCCACCATGGCATCCGGAAGCTGTTTCGACAACCGGCTGACCGCATAGGCCCAGCCGGTCTGCATCAGCAGCCAGAGCAGGAGCGAACCCTCATGTCCGCCCCAGACCGCGGCCATTCTGTAGCCCAGCGGGAGCTGAGAATTGGAGTTTTGAGCGACGTAGGCGACCGAGTAGTCCTTCGCGACAAAGGCCCAGGTGAGCGCGGCAAAACCGACCATCACCAACAGGAATTGAGCGCGTGCAGCGGGGCGGGCGAACGCGATCCAGGTGAGGTTGGCTCGCGCCGCGCCGGCCAGGGCAAGAACACCTTGAGCGAGTGCCACGAACAAGGCAGCGATGAGGGCGAGGTGGCCGATTTCTGGAATCATGGGTCAAGGCTTCCTTGAAGCCGGCTTCTTCTGGACTTCGTCCAGCGCATGCTGGGCCTCGGGCGGCATGTAGTTCTCGTCGTGCTTGGCCAGCACCTCCTCGGCGCGAAAGAGGCCGGCACTGTCCAGCCGTCCTTGAACAACCACCCCTTTTCCTTCACTGAACAGGTCAGGCAAGATGCCCGAATACGTGACCGGGATTGCTTTGACCGTATCGGTGATGACGAACTGCACGGCAAGCTCACCACGCTGGCGCTTCAGACTACCTCGTTCCACCATGCCGCCGACTCGAAAGGTGCGCTCCAGTGGTGCCTCCCCGGCACTGACCTGCGAGGGCGTGAAGAAGAACACAAGGTTGCTCTGAAAGGCATTGAGCACCAGCGCGGTGGCGATGCCGAGGGCGGATAGCCCGGCGACGATGAGTGCGATGCGTCTATTTCGTGGCTTCACGCCGCGCCTCCTTGCCCAGCAATTCCGACTGGATGCGCCATAGCGCTGCTCGGCGCCGGCGCCGGAGCATTCGGCATTCAGTCCAGAGCAACACCACCGTCGTCAGGACGGATCCCCAAACGTACACGCCATATCCGCCCATCGCCAGGAACTCACCCACACTGGCCCAGTTCATCGCTTCACCTCCTCGATGTCCTGCAGCCAGCCGGCGTGATGTTCGCGTTCCAGGATGATGCAGCGCACACGCGCCAGCGCCGCCGCAGCCGTGTAAGCCCAGGCCGCAAGAACCATGATCAGCATGCCCAACAACATGACCGTCGCCATGGAGGGCGAACGAGTCAGCGATACCGAGGCGCCCTGGTGCAAGGTGTTCCACCACTGCACGGAGAAATAGATCACAGGGATGTTCACCACGCCGACCAGTGCCAGCACGGCGCCTGCCCGGTCGGCACGGCGACGATCTTCGATCGCCGACTGGAGTGCGATGAAACCGATGTACAGAAACAGCAGGACTAGTTCAGAGGTCAGCCGCGCATCCCAGACCCACCAGGTTCCCCACATCGGCTTTCCCCACAAGGCGCCGGTCCACAGAGAAAGGAAGGTGAACAGTGCACCCGTGGGGGCCAGCGCCGAGGCCATCATTGCCGACAGGCGGCTGTTGAACACCAGGCCAATGCCGGCCCAGAACGCCATCGCCAGATAGATGACCATGGACATCCATGAAACCGGCACGTGCAGGAAGATGATGCGATACCCCTCTCCCTGCTGGGCGTCGGTGGGTGCCAAGAAGAACCCCACATAGACGCCCGCGAGCGACAGCGCCGCGGCGGTCACGCCGAGCCAAGGGACGAGCTTCCCCGCGAGTGGGTAGAACGCCTTGGGAGATGAAAACTTGAACCAGTTGACCATACGCTTCGCTCCTCAGTACTCCAGTGCGATGCGCAGCGATGCACTCGCTGCGAATGGCGTGAAGAACGCCGCCAAGACGAACACGGCGGCGAGCAAAGAGAGGTTGGCCGACGCTCCCTGACCGATGATCGACGCATCGACCGCGCCGGCACCGAAGATCAGCACCGGGATGTAGAGCGGCAGCACCAGCACAGCAACGAGGACACCCCCTGCGCGTACGCCCAGCGTCAGCCCCGCGCCGACGGCGCCGATGAGGCTGAGCACCGGCGTACCGATAACGAGCGATGCGGTCAAAATCCAGAGGGACAAGGCAGGCAGGTCGAACTGCAATGCCAGCGCGGGCGCAAGCAAGGCCAAGGGCAAACCGGACAACAGCCAATGCGCCGCGATCTTGCCGACGACCAACATGGCCAACGGCGCTGGCGACAGCATCATCTGCTCCAGCGTGCCATCGGCGTGATCCTGCTCGAACAGGCGATTGAGCGAAAGCATGCTGGCCAGCAACGCCGATACCCACAGGACGCCCGGAGCGATCCGTCGGAGCATTTCGCGCTCGGGGCCGATACCCAATGGAAACAGACTGACGACCACGACAAAGAAGCAAAGAGGTATCAGCGCGTCTGACCTTCGGAGCAAGGCGAGCTTCAAGTCCCGGCGCATCACGACAAATACCGGATTGGCAACGAGGGGCCGGCTCATGCCCCCATCCGGACGGTCTGAGAAGTTTTCAAGGCCAGCTCCTGGTGACTCGTCAGAACGACCATGCCGCCGCGTGACTGGTGCCGATGGATCAGTTCACCAAGCCATCGCGCACCGAATTGGTCCAGCGCTGTGGAGGGCTCATCGAGAATCCACAACTTCCTCCTGTAGAGGAGCAATCGAGCCAGGCTTGCACGACGCTTTTGGCCTTGTGACAACATCCGGAACGGCAAGTGCCTGTGCTCGGCCAAGCCAACTTCGTCCAACGCTGATTCCACGCATTCCGTGGTGACCGGCTCACCAGCGATGGCGGCCGCGGCAAGCAGGTTGTCCAAGGCATTCAGGTCTTCTTTGAGTCCAATGCCATGGCCGTTGTAAACCAGTTCGCGTTGGTATTCACTCCACTGGTTGCGCAGCGGCTTTCCTTTCCACAAGACTCTGCCAGCAGCAGGCGTAGCGAACCCTGCAAGCGTTCGCAATAGCGTGGTCTTCCCGCTGCCGTTCTCGCCGTGCACCGACAGGCACTCGCCCGGCACGATCCGGAAAGTCAAATGGTCAAACAGGCGGCGCTCCCCGCGAACGCCCGCGAGATCGAGAGCTTCAAGCATGGGCCGGGTCATAGTTCATGCACATGGGCATCCCTGGAAGGTGCGCCCTCAAGGGGCAATCTTCAAAATCATGTCTTCTCCCGATTAACTGAGAATTAGCGGGAACTTGCGTCCTACCTTGCTGTCATTTCTGGCCTAACATGAGCGTGTCAAACAAGCAAATTCAGGTTGGTAGGCGCCATGCGAATACTGTTGGTGGAAGACGACAAACTGATCGGACGGGGGATCGTGGCCGGTCTGCACAAGCACGGCATCGCGGTGCATCACGTCGGCACCGCAGAAGAAGCCGAAGCCACGCATGCGGAAGACACCTTCCATGCCCTGGTGCTCGATCTCGGGCTGCCTGACCGGGACGGCATGGAGTTGCTGGCCAGCATGCGGGCCGTCGAACCTCAATTGCCCGTCCTGATCCTCACGGCGCGGGACGCCATCGAACACAGGCTCAAAGGGCTGCATGAAGGTGCCGACGACTACATGATCAAACCGTTCGACCTGCGTGAACTCGCAGCCCGGTTGCATGCGCTGGTCAGACGCACGCAAGGCCGTGCGGCCCAGGTCATCTCGGCCGGTCCCCTGCGGCTGGAGCCGGAGAGCGGGCTGGCCTGGTTCCAGGGCGAGCCCGTCTCCTTGTCGCGCCGCGAGGTCGATCTGCTGGCCCATCTCGCCAACGCCGATGGCCGGTGGGTCCCGCCCGACATGCTCAACGAGCGCTTGTACGGCCTCGGGGAAGAGATCGGCAGCAACGCGCTGAATGTGCATATCCACAACATCCGCCGCAAGCTCGGCGCCGAAGCCATCGAGACGGTCCGTGGGCTCGGCTATCGGCTGGGCTGGAGGCTTGCATCATGAGCCTGCGGCTGCGCGCCGTTCTGATCGCCGGCATTTCGCTGTTGGTTCTGTGGGGCGCTGCCGCCGGCTGGATGATGCGCGGCGTTCATTCCAATCTCGACCGGACCCTCGACGGTCGTCTTGCCATGTCGGCACGCATGGTGTCGGGGCTTCTTGAACGCGCCGCGCTGGCTCCGAATGCAGCGTCCAACGACTTCACCGAGGCGGTGCGCGTCAGCGGCAAGGAGGGCATCGCATGCGAAATCCGGTCTTTGCAGGGAGAGATCCTGGCACGAACGACCACCGGACCTCACTCGGAGTTCGAGTCACTGCCGGCCGGCTTCAGCACGCGGGACGTTTTGGGACATCAGTGGAGGGTCTACGTTCTTCGTGCCAATGGCTACCAGATCACGACGGCGGATCGCGTGGATCAGCGGGATATGCTGATCAACGAATTGCTAAGCGTGGCTGGCGTGCCCTTCTTGATTGCCTTCCTGGGCGGCCTGGCTGCCCTTTGGATCGGCATCGGACGGGGGCTCGCCCCCCTGGAGGCTCTGTCGCAGCAATTGCGCGACAAACACGCGGACGACACGTCCCCGATCGCCGTCAACCATTCACCCTCGGAACTGCGCCCGGTTCTGGACGCAATGAATGGGCTTCTCAAGCGCCTGGCACGGACACTCGCCAGCCAACGGGCATTCACCGACGCCGCGGCGCACGAGCTGCGCACGCCGTTGACCGTGATCGATACGCACCTGCAGGTGGCCCGGATCAGTGAAGGCGACGAGGTGGCGTCCTCTCTTTCCAGTGCAGAGGAAGGCGTGAAGCGGCTGAGGCGCACCTTGGACCAGATGATGATACTGGCCCGCGCCGAGACGTCTGCCGACAAGGCGGATGGTTGCACTTCGGTGGTCGCTTCCGTCGGCGGCGTGCTGGAACAGTGGAAGGCCGCAGAAAAAGAGCGCTTGTCGTTGAACGTCAGCGGCGAGGACATCGGAACCCCGGTGCCCAAGTCGATGCTGGAAACGGCGGTTCGCAATCTGGTTGACAACGCGATGCGCTATTCGCCGCGAGATACGGCCATCGAGGTGGGCGTGTTCCTGGATCCGAATGCACAGCAGTGTGTGATTAGCGTGTCGGACCGTGGCCCCGGGCTGACTGCCGAGCAGGCATGCCAAATTGGCCAACGTTTCTGGCGCGGTGATCAGGGCCGAAAGAGCAAGGACGGGGCGGGCCTGGGCATTTCGATCGTTCGGGCCATTGCAGAGAGATTTGGTGGGGCCCTGAATCTCGAACCCCGGGAAGGCGGAGGCCTGGTTGCGAAATTTCTCGTGCCCACCGACCCCGCACCCAAAAAAGGTCAAGCTAGGCCTGCAGGGCGTGGCTTGGATTCAAAACCGTAGGTTCGGACCCTGCCAGGGATAGCGCGGTCACAGCCAATGGACGCAGGCGTGCTGATGTGGTTCGCCTTCGTTCGATCCAGCGCCTGACTTCGGAGTAGGCATCCGCCAGGGATCAGGCGCATGGCGGTGCTCGTGCGGCTGCCGCTCTTGCGACTACCGTGGGGTCGGGCGCCGTACGAGAGCAGCCAATACTATCCCTACCAGCAACAGGACCGGCTGGTCGCCATAGCGAACATACGGCGTCAGGCCGCTCATGCCTTGTACGGTCGCGGACAACACGCCCGGCCGATGTGGCGGCAGAGCGGCAACGACCCGTCCTTTCGGATCGATCGAGGCCGTGATGCCTGTATTCGTGGAGGTCACCATAGGCCGAGCGGTCTCGATGCTGCGCAACCGCCCGATCTGCAGATGCTGGCGAAGCGCCCAGGTCTGGCCGAACCAAGCGAGGTTGCTCAAGTTCACGAGCACGCTCGCGCCGGGTCCTGCGCCTGGGGTCGGCAGGAGCGACGGGAGCAGCTCGGAACCGAAAACATCCTCGTAGCAAATGTTGAACGCCAAATGCTGATCATTCACCGAGAATGGTCTCTGGACCGGGGCTCCACGATCGAAGTCACCCAGCGGCATTTTCAGCATCCGCGTGAACCACTCGAACCCAGCCGGTACATATTCGCCCCAGGGCACGAGGTGGTGCTTGTCGTAGCGTAGCGGCACGGAGGCGTCGACAAGCTGCTGCAACGGCGTGCCGGAGTCGAAGCCGATGGCGCTGTTGGTGTAGCGCGAACTGCCGTCGGCCGCCATGCTGTGCAAAGGGACGCCCATCGCGATCGTGCTGCGCTGGTTCGCCGCTACGTCGAGCCAGGTTTTCCAAATCATCGGGTCGAGCTGGTCTTGGAATACGGGCACGACGGTCTCTGGCAAGACGATCAGGTCCGGATGCGGCTCTCCGGGGCCCGGTGGCTGTGCGGCCAGCCGCAAGTGACTGGCGATGCCGTCTTCAAGCAGGGTCGGGTCGAACTTCTGCGATTGATCGATGTTTCCCTGCACTAGCCTCAGATGCAGCGGCTCGCCTTCGGCCGTCGACCAATCGAGGCGAGTAAGTGTCCATCCCGTGGCGATCAGGATCAGCACCGTCGCCAGCAAAGACACGTTCGAGCGCATGGAAGCCGCGGCCGGACGCGACAGGAACGCCACGGTCCCCGAGGCGCACGCCGCGAGCAGCGCGACGCCATGCACGCCCAGCAACGGCGCCCAGCCGACCAAGGGGCTGTCCACATGGGCGTAGCCAATGTTCAGCCACGGAAAGCCCGAGAACAGCACGCCGCGCAGCCATTCCGAGGCGGCCCAGACAGCTGACCAGACCAGCACTTGTGACAGCGCTGCTCCCCGCCGAGTGCGAGACTGCAGCCACTTGCTGATCGCGCAGGCAAGAGCGGGAAACAGCGCGAGAAAGGCAGACAGCGCCACGACGCTCGCACCGGCCAGTGGCGCGGACAAACCACCGTAGTCATGGATGCTGATGAACAGCCAGTACAAGCCGACCGCAAAATTGACGAAGCCGAACGCCCATCCGCGAAGGAATGCCTGCCGGCCGCGCTCGGCGGCAAAGCTGGCGCGTGCCAGCACCGCCAGCGCGAGGATTTGAACGATGGGCAGCGACCACTGGGGCAACGGATCCGGGGCGAACGTCAACGCATGTGCGCTACCGGCAAACGCCAAGGTCGCGGCATTTCGCCACCGCGCAAGCCTGCTCACAGCCTGAGCATTCCAGTGCTCCTTTCAGGACGCAGCCGGCTTGGCCTGCATCGACTTGTCACAGACGACGCGGCCCTGCAGCAGCCTGCAGGTGTTCAGGAGCACCGACGCGCTGCTGGCCAGCATGGCGAGCGCGGCGGCAAAGGGCGTCACGCCTGCTTCGAACAGCACGACAATCACGGCGAGGTTGTACACGACGGAAAATGCGAGATTCTGCCGGACGATGCGATCAAACTTGCGAGCCAACTCACGGGTCTCGACGACAGCGCCCACGCTGCCGTGCGCGATCACCACCCCGGCTGCGGAAACAGCCACGGAACTCGATCCTGGGATGGCGATTCCGCAGGCTGCCTGGGCCAGGACCAGGCCATCGTTGGCGCCGTCGCCCACGAATGCGACAGGCGCTGGGCTCTTTGCCACGATGTCGGCTTTTTCTTCCGGAGAGCAATCGGCCTCGACCCGGTCGAAGTCTATGCCCAGGTCAGCCGTCAGGCGTTCGGACGCTGCGCTGGAATCCCCGGTCAGCAACCAGAGTTTCAATCCCTGCGCACGTAACCGCTGCAGTGACGAACGGGCGTCGTCGCGAGGGGCATCCTGCAGACGCAAGGAGCCGAGCCAATCCCGGCCATTGGCTACGTGTACCAGCCCTGGCAGGCCATCTTCCGGCGGCATGCCCTCGACTCCCGCGGCGAGCAGCCAATGCCTTTCACCCACCCACACGGTCTCGCCGCCGGGGACATGCATCGTCACGCCTTTCGCGCACGCCGTCACCTGGCATCCGTCGGGCTCGCACGCGCTGCTCATTCCAGACTGCCGGGCCGCGAGGACCACCGCGTGTGCAATGGGGTGCGCGACGCCGGCCTCGGCCCTTGCCGCAAGGTCGATGAGGTCCTGTTCGGCCCCCCCGTGCCGCGTCTGGATGCTGACGATACGCATCTGACCGCACGTCAATGTGCCGGTCTTGTCGAACGCCATGATCCTTGCCCTGGCGAGCGCTTCGACGCTCGCGGAGTCTCTCAGGAGGACGCCGCGCCGCGCGGCCTCGCGGCAGGTAAAGGCGTAGGCCAGCGGCATCGCCAGACCGACCGCGCAAGGGCAGGCTGCGACCAGAAGGCTCAGCGCACCGAGCAACGCCTGGTCTGCGCTTGAGCCGTTCCACAGGTAATGGACGAAGGCGAGCAGAGATGCCGTCACCACGACCGGGAGCAGTATCCGGACGAAGCGCTCGGCCGTCTCGGACAACGACGAACGAGCGCCAAACAGCTCAAGCATGCGCAGGCCGAGCACGTCCAATCGTCGGTCCCCCGCACCGGCGGTCACGTGGACCGTCAGAGGTCCGCGCAGGTTCACGGACCCGGCGAAGACCCGTTCGCCAGGCTGAACGCTGCGAGGCGCGGACTCGCCTTGCAGCAGCGAGAGATCGACGGCCGACTGTCCCGCTACGACGATGCCATCGACCGCGATGCGCTCGTTGGCGCGTATCAAAACGGTATCACCGGGCGCGAGCTCTGCCAGCAGGACGGTGCTCTCGGCCTTTTCGCCGCCGGCAGAAGTCAGCTTCGTCGCGGTTTCCGGCGCAAGGCTGCGCAATGCTTGTACGGCAAGTCCGCTCTCCTGCCGGGCATGGATTTCGATCAATCTTCCGATCAGCAGAAAAGTGATCAACATGGTGGCGGCGTCGGTGTAAATCGCCACGGACCCCATGGCCAGGGACCCGACCGACACAAAGAGGGAGCCAAGGACAGCAACAGAGGCAAAGACGTCCATCCCTGCGATCCCGGCGCGCAGCGAACGGGCGGCGGCGCGGTAGAAATCCCACGCCGAATATCCGACGACGGGAAGGCTTGCTACGACGCTGGCCCAGGCGATGACGAGCGCCGCCGCCTCGTCGGCGTTCAGGTAAAGCACCCATGAGCCCAGCATGCTCCACATCCCGAAGACGACCGCGACGGTCAACTGCAAGCGGATCTTCCTGGCCTGCCGCTGCAGGGCCGCTTCCAGCTCGTCGCTGCCTTTCAACGGGGACAGTGCGTAGCCCAGACCCTCGGCCTTTCGCAGCAGCAAGGGGAAGTCGATCGACTCCGGGACCCAGGTCACCAGCGCCGAACCGGAGGTGAAATTCACCGTCGCCGAGACCACGCCGGGCACACGCTGCAGGACGCGCTGCAAGGCCATCGCACAGCTCACGCACCAAAGCCCGTCTACGAAAAACACCATCCGGCCCGCCACACGGGCCTGCTCATAGTCGAAATCCCCACCGGAACTACGGTCCGCTCTTGGCATCCGTTCCAACCCCAAGCAGTTTTCCGCCCACGACCTTCCCGTAGTAGCTTTGCTCACCTTCGTGGTATTTCTCCAGCGCCTCAGCCACGGTTCCGGTCTGGCGTGTGTCCTTGGGGCGTTCGTGGCTGTTGATGAATGCCGCCACGTCCCAGGCCTCCTGTTCTGTCAGACTGTATGGCTTTCCAAGCGGCATGTTCGCCCAGATAAAGCCCGCTGCAGTATCGATGCGGGCCATGCCGGCGCCCCAGTTGTACGACTCGGGTCCCCAAAGCGGGGGAAATCTCATCTTGCCGTTTTCCTCCCGCGTGCCCTGTCCATCAGGACCATGGCACAGTGCGCAATTTTGTTGATAGACCGCCAGACCTCGGCCCACGTCGTAGTCGTCCTTTGGTTTCGGCACCTTGGGATAGAGCGCTCCGCGCGGCTTGTTGCCGGCGGGCAGCCCATCGGCCATCCAGGCCATATAGGTCATGAGATCGCGGTACACATCGCTGCCAGCGGGCGGCGGTTTCCCGGAGGACGACGCCTGGGCGTTCATCGAATAGGTGAAACAGCCCATGATCCGGTCTTCGAGCGTGCTGATGGTCCCGGTCTTGCTGCGAAAAGCGGGGTAGGACGCATAGGCCGCCCACATCGGTGCGGCATTCTCTCGCCGTCCCGAGTCGAGGTGGCAGTTCGCGCAGGCCAGCGAATTGCCCACGTGGTCTTTGACCATGGCGCCAGTGTCGGTGAAGATTTTCATTCCTCGCCGGATGGCATCGCCATAGGGTCCTTTCGGAATGTCATCCTCCGCAGGCGGGAGGTAGTAGCCGTCCGCACCGACGGGCATACCGGGCGGAGACGCCTTGGCGTCTTTTGCGTAGGCCTTGCGAGCAGCTTCCATATCTGCTCTCGAATAGGGCGCGGCCGAAGGAATCGTGACCGTTTTGCCGCTGATCGCGCTGTACAGATACCCCATCACGCCGCTCTCGTAGACGCCGTAACCTGCCGAAAACAGCAGGAGACCCAGCGCCGCAGCATAACCGGCACGCCGGAGTGTCCCCGTGTGCGCAGAGCGGCGATCACCGTTGTTCGTCATGATTGCCTCCTTTGCTGCCCGGACGCAAAGATCCGAAATACTGAGCCACATCGCGCATGTCTTGGTCCGACATGCGCGACGCGATGTCATCCATCAAGGATTGCGGCGAATTGTGGCGATGGCCGCCTTTCCATGAGACCAACTGGTGGAAGATGTACTCGGGCTGCTGACCCGCCAGCGCAGGGAAATGGCCGCCGACACCCTCACCCTGCTGGCCATGACAGGTCACGCACGCCGGGATATCCTTTTTCCAGTCGCCCGTTCGGCTCAGTGCCTCTCCACGCGCCGCGTCTCCGCCCAGATCGACGGGCGGCCCGGCAACGTGCGGCAGCGCAGCGTAATAGGCCGAGACTTGCCCGATCTCCTCGGCGCTCATTGCACTGGCCACGTACCGCATGGACTCGTTGGGGCGGCTTCCGGTAGCGAAGTCGTGGAGTTGCTTCGCGATGTAGGCTTCGGACAGGCCGGCCAGCGCGGGCGTCAGCCCCGCGCCAGCACCGTGGTCGCCGTGACATGACGCGCAGGCCCAGACGATGTCGTTGCCCTGAAAGACGAGCACCGGCGCGTCATCGGGAACTGCGGGCGCCTGCTGCTTCGGCGCAACGGTCCCGCCAATCGCCGCCCCGCGATTCGGCGCCAGGTCGGCGATGTAGCTCAAAGCGCCCCAGATCGCCAGCGCCAGGAAGATGGCCAGCACAAACAAGGGAATGGGACGCGATTGCTCCCAGGGGTCGAATGTCGGGTCTACGTCTTGAACACGACGCCCCTTGCCGCTCAGCTCGGATTTCATCTCGCCCCTCATTGACGCGGGCCCTTCTGAGTTTTCGGATCGTAGCCACGATCACGCAATGTCGCCTCTTTGGCGCTGACGGGGTAGGAACGGTCCAGGCTCAACAGGTACGCGACCAGGTCGAGCGCCTCCTGTCGGGCCACCACCACTTTCCCGTCCGCGGGACGGTACTCCTGCGGCAACTTGACCACGACCTCGCCGGGCGCGGCCTTCTCCTTGACCTCGAAGAGGAAGGGGTACGAAGGCATGATGCTCCAGTCGAAGATGGCCCTGGGCTGGTACAGGTGGGTCAATTGCCAGTCCCGGCTCGGCAGGCGCACCCCGACATTCAGCAAATCGGGGCCGGTGCGCATCGTCCCGAGCAGTTGGGGAGCGTCGTAGGCGTAGTCGCCCGGCGTGGACGGCCTTCCCCAGCCCCGGGCCTGATCCGCCAGCGTCTGGCCACTCGAACGAGGCTGCTGGCTGTGACAGTAGACACAGCCATTGGCCACGTACTGCGCACGGCCTCTTAGCTGTTCGATCGTGTAGTTCTGCAACTGCGCAGGTGCCTGGACCGTACGGACCTGCAGGCCGGGGAGCACCACGAGCATGACGGTCGCGAACACCAAGATTCCGACAGCGCCGACGAACAATGGAATCAGCCGGTTCATGCGTCACCTCGCCGTTTCGACCAGAGTAGGGCCATCGCATGGAAGGCAAAGACGAAGTGTCCCAGCGTCATCATGCCGCCGCCCACCGATCGACCTTCGAGATACGGCACGATGTTGCGGGTGATGTCAGCGAAACTGGTCTGTGGATCGAGCAGCGACATGCCTTGCAGGAAACCGCCGATGGTCAATGACAGGAAATAGATCAGAAAACCCAGGACCGTCAGCCAATAGTGGATGGCGATGAGTCGCGGACAGGGCCAGTTCTTGCCCGTCAGGTAGGGCAAGAGATAGTAGAAGGCGCCGAACAGCACGATGGAGACGAATGCGTAAGCTCCCAGGTGCGCATGCCCCACCGTGTAGTGCGTGAAGTGGGTGATCGAGTTGATGGCCCGTACAGCCTCCAGCGATCCCTGGAAGGATGCGGCCGTGTACATCAATGCGCCCGTGGACACGAAGCGCAGCGCCATGGACTCCTTGAACGCCCAGAAATTCTGCGCGACCGTCACGTGCTGATTGATCGCCACCGCGATGACAGGAATGAACATCATGACGCTGTGCACGATCGACAGCGTGACCACCCACGTCGGCACGGGCCCACCGATCAGGTGATGAATACCCACCTGGCTGTAGAACAAGGCAAGGCCCCAGAAGCCCAGCAGCGAAACGCTATACGAATAGATCGGCTTGCCGATGATCTTGGGAATCAGGTAATAGGCAGCACCCAGCCCCAGCGGTGTCAGCCAGAGGCCAAGCACGTTATGCGCGAACCACCAGTTGGTGGTGGCTTGCTGCACGCCTGAATGCAGGCCCGGGATATTCGCGATGAAGAACAGAATGGGGAACCATGCCAGTCCCGCGAGGTAGTACCAGCCGCTGACGTAGATGTGGTGAACGTTGCGTTTTCGGGTCGTCGCGATGGCGGACCATGCGATGAAGAAGCCGCCGAGGGCCAGGACGATGTCGATCTGCCATGGGATTTCGAGCCACTCCAGGCCGTCGCTCCATCCATTGGCAATGGCAATGGCACCGGCCGCCACGCCGAGGGCCCACAGCACCGCGCCCACCATCGCCATTGCGGGCCTTCGCAGGGGCGTATGAAACATGCGAGGGATGATCCAGAGCGCGACCGCTATGCCCCCTGTGGACAGCCAGCCGTACGCGACCAGATTCAGATGGACGGTGCGCGCGCGCCCGAAGGTGGTGAACGCCTGACTCGCCAGCCAGTCGGGCCAGTGCAACTTCAGCGAGGCGATCATCCCGAACAGCGAGCCAACGATCAGGAACAGGAAGGAAGCGATGGACAGGACCAGTACGACGTTCCGACCCGGGGCGTCGACGCCGGCACGCAAGGCGTCGAATCGATGCTCGGCCGCCCCTTCATCGAATGAAGATGGATCATCCGGGGAGCCGGCCTCGCCCTCCAGAAATATGGTCGAAGCCTCCTTCTTTCCCGCATGGATCTGGCGCGTCACGATGGACCAGATCAACGCGCCCAGAGCCGCCAGCGAGACGATAAAGCTCAGAGCAAGGAGAAACCCTAGGCTTTCATTCATGGGCGCTCCAGAAATGGCGCGCAACCATCCGAATTGGTTCCGATGCCAACCACTGGTGTTGGCGATAGTGTTCCATCAGGGCTTGCCTCAGCATTGTTTTTATGAATGTCGCATGTGAATCACGGGAATGATGGTCAGCCTCGATTAAGCGAAAGTTAAGAGTGTTTTTCGAGGTGCCCCGCGCTCTTTGACCGTGGACTGTCTGGATGGCGAGATCCAAATACAGTCGGCCCGGATATTCGAATCGTCGTGACGCGAAGGTCTCGGCCGCCTCGCGGCAGACACCGGCGCTGCGCCTGGGGTCAGCATCGGCAGGGGGCGGGACGATCGCTTGTTCGCCTAGTGCCAGGAAATCACAGTGGACGCACGTATCCGTTATAACCACCCGCATCCCGAAGGACAGTCTCCCCTGGCAGGGATAGCCGCTGTTGAGGCTCGGAGGGCCGAATGCCGCTCCTCCTTTCGCCCGCACTATGAGCGTCGGTTTCCCATGTCCCGGCGATGACGCATGCGGCGGCTCACCCGTCCGAGAGGACAGGATGCGCGAGCCATTCGCGGCCCTTGAGCATGCCGTCCCAATAGACCGGCGGCAGGATGCGTTCCTTCAGCAGCCACGCCAGCGATGACGGCCGCTTGCCGTCGATGAACCATTTCGGAAACGAAGGCGCCAGCTTGCCGCCGTAGGCAAATTCCGCCAGCACGATCTTGCCGCGCTCGACAGTGAGCGGGCAGGAGCCATAGCCGTCATAGCTGGCCAGGCGCGTGGACCCGCTCCGGGCGGCGAGCAGGTTGTGCGCGACCACCGGCGCCTGCTTGCGTGCGGCCGCAGCAGTCTTGGCATTGGTGGTGTTGGTGCAGTCGCCGAGTGCGAAGACGTTGGCGTACTTCTTGTGGCGCAGGCTCGACGGGTCCACGTCCACCCAGCCCGCAGCGTCCGCCAGCGGGCTCACTCGGATGAAGTCCGGCGCCTTCTGTGGCGGCACGGCGTGCAGCAGGTCAAATGGACGGGTGACGCGCTCCTTGGTGCCGTCGGCGTTCGTGCGGATGAAGGTGGCTTCATGCGCTGCGCCATCGACGGCCACGAGCTGGTTGCTGAATTGCAGATCGATGCCATAAGCCTTCACGTACTCCATGAGCGCGGGCACGTAGTCCGGCACGCCGAAGAGCACGCCTCCCGCGTTGCAGAACTCGATGTGGATGTTCTTGAGCACGCCCTGCCGCTTCCAGTGATCGGCCGAGAGGTACATCGCCTTCTGCGGCGCACCCGCGCATTTGATGGGCATGGGCGGCTGCGTGAACAGGGCCTGGCCGCTCTTGAGGTTCTGCACCAGTTCCCAGGTGTAGGGCGCGAGGTCGTAGCGGTAGTTGGAGGTGACGCCGTTGCGGCCCAGTGTTTCAGGTAGGCCCTCGATGCCGTTCCAGTCGAGTTTCAGGCCCGGGCAGACCACGAGCTGCTGGTACTTGACGACGCGGCAGCCATCGAGCACGAGGGCGTCGCGCTCGGGCTCGAACGCGGCGACGGCCATCTTGATCCACTTGACGCCGCGCGGAAGCACGCTCGCCATCGTGCGCGCCGTGTGCGCAGGCGGAAAGATGCCCGCGCCCACCATCGTCCACCCCGGCTGGTAGTAGTGCACATCCGCCGGGTCGATGACGGCGATGTCCGCGTCCGGCTTGCGCGCGAGCAGGCTGGACGCCACCGCGATGCCCGCCGCGCCCGCGCCGACGATCACGATGTCATGCGTGGCGTCCACGACTTCGGTGGGTGTGCGCCCGCCGTTGGCGATGCGCCGGGCCACGCCGGACAGGTCGTAGCCGGCACCGCGCGCGGCTTCGAGGATGGAGGCCAACGGCTGACGCTGCGCCTGGCTCAGCGCCCACAGCGTGGCCGAGCGCGTGCCGGTGCGGCAGTAGGCGAACACCGGGCCGGGCAGTTGCGTCATCAGCGTCCCGAAGGCCTGGGCCTGCTGGTCGGTCACTTTGCCGGACTCGACGGGCAGGTAGGTCGCCGCCATACCCAGTGACTGGGCGGCCTGCTCGATTTCGCTGAAGCCGGGCTGATCGCCCGCTTCTCCATCGGGCCGATTGCAGATCACCGAGCGGTAGCCAGCCTCGGCGATGGCCTGCAGGTCGGTGGCAGCGATCTGGCCGCTGACGGCCAGTCCCTGGTCCAAGGCTTTGATGTCCATGAGGGTCTCCTGCCCGGAAATTGTCCTTTCAGCCGGTCGGTGCCGCTCTCAGAGGGCATCGATGGGAATCTTGAGGTAGTGGACGCCGTTGGATTCGGCAGGCGGCAACTCGCCGGCCCGCATGTTCACCTGCACGGAGGGCAGCAGAAGCACGGGCATCGCCAGCGTGGCGTCGCGCTGCTCGCGCGTGGCCGCGAAGTCATCCTCGCTGATGCCGTCACGCACATGGATGTTGTGCGCACGCTCCTCGGCCACGGTGGTCTTCCATTGAAGCTCGCGCCCCCCGGGGCGGTAGTCGTGGCACATGTAGAGCACGGTCTCCGGCGGCAGCGACAGCACGCGGCCGATCGAGCGGAACAGTGTGCGCGCGTCGCCACCCGGAAAGTCGCAACGCGCCGTGCCATAGTCGGGCATGAACAGCGTGTCGCCCACGAAGGCTGCGGCAGGCGCTTCAGGTGTGGCGTTGTCCTGGACCAGATAGGTCATGCAAGCGGGCGTATGGCCGGGGGTATGCATGGCCCGCACCTGCAGCGTGCCGAGCATGAAGGTCTCGCCGTCGTCGAACAGACGATCAAACTGCCGGCCGTCACGCGCGAAGGCCGGCTCGGCGTTGAAGAGCTGGCCGAACACCTGCTGTACGGTACGGATGTTCGCCCCAATGCCGGTTCGGCCGCCCAGGCACGAATGGAGATACGGCGCGGCGCTCAGGTGATCTGCGTGCACATGCGTCTCCAGAATCCACTGGACGCTCGCCCCCAGTTCCCGCACGCGCTCGGCCATGCGGTCCGCGCCGGCGCGCGAGGTGCGGCCGGATTTAGGATCGTAGCCGAGCACGCTGTCGATGATGGCGCACTGACCGCTTTTCGTGTCCAGCACGATGTAGCTGAAGGTGCTGGTGTCCTCGTCAAAGAAGGGTTCGATCTTCACGGTGTCTTTGCCTCGCTGAATGTATGACCCGTCTGTTGTCGCCCAAGCTCCCTTGATCGGATGTTTGTGGGTCGTTCTCACATGCCAGATGGTGTCCGGGTCGAATTAACTCAAAATTAAAAACTTGCCGTCGCATGTTCTTGCCGACCGGCGGCCGAGTGAAGAAATCGCTTCCCCACCCGTAGACTCAGCCGGCCAGCGCGCGGCGGTTCCAGGGCATGCGCATCAGCACGCGCGCGAGCCCACAGAACCCCGAGACACCGGCGAAGACCAGCCCCGCGCCCACGAAGCCCGAAAGCACATGGAACCATGGCGAAATCGTGGCGCCCAGCACGGCACCCAGCACGATCAAGGACCCCGCAACAATCTGCACCTGCCGTTGCAGCTCCAGGGGTTGAGAGGCGTCCGCCACGACGGGCAGGCCGGCCTTCTTCCAGGCGTCCAGCCCGCCTTCAAGCACGTAGGCCTCGCAGGCCGTGCATGCCCCCAGCGTCGGGGCGTTCACCCGCGTCCGGTTGCCCGAGCGGCAGTGGAAGATGATTGCCGAAGCGCCGTCGAGCGGCAGGCCGCCGCTTCGCAAGCGGTCCATCGGCACATGGCGTGCCTGCGCGATGCGCTCACGGGCATGTTCGTCCGCCGCACGGATGTCCACCAGAACGGCACCCTGGTTCATGAGTTCGCTGGCAGCTTGGGGCGAGATGGATTTCAGGGACATGGCAATGGCCTCCGAGGGTGGATCAGGGACAGAAGATGGCCTTGAGCGTGGCGATGAGCTTGGCCACGTCGGGGTTGTCGATACGGTAGTGCAGGGTCTGCGACTCTCGCCGATAGGTCACCAGGCCTTCCTCGCGCATCTTGGCCAGGTGCTGGGACAAGGCGGACTGGCTCAGCGCCACGTTTTCGTGCAGGGCACCGACGGTCATCTCGCCATGCTCGATCAGCAGGCAGAGAACGAGCAGGCGATGCTCATTGCCGACCGTCCGCAGCATGGCCGCAGCCTTGGCCGCGCCGTCCTGTAGAAACGACTGGTCTTTCTTGTCAACCATCATGGCAGCTTGTATTTAACATGTATCTAATTTAGCATAAGCTAATAAAATATCAAGGCACTTCCTCGAAGGCAGGAAGTGCGGCAGGTCTTCCTGCCGGTGTTCTCATGCTGCGGCGTGGGTTCGCCTGACACCTCATTCCTGATTCGTTCATGACGCCACCTGCTTCGCTGCCACCGCCCGCTGCGACAGATGCCCGCCGCAATGTGGGCCTGCTGATGGCCGCCCAATCGCTGGGCGGCGCCGCGCCACCCATCATCATTTCGCTGGGCGGCATCGTGGGTCAGATGCTGGCCAGCAACCCTTCGCTGGCCACACTGCCGGTCAGCCTCTACAACCTGGGGCTGGCGCTGTCGACCATCCCTGCGGCCCTGCTGATGCGTCGTCTGGGCCGGCGCGCGGCCTATGCGTTGGGGGCGCTGCTGGGTTCGGTGTCCGGGCTCATCGCCGCATTGGGCGTCCTGTGGGGCAGTTTCGAGACCTTCTGCGTGGGCACGGCGATGGCTGGCTTCTACGGCGCGTGCGTGCAGAGCTACCGCTTCGCGGCCAGCGATGCGGTGCCGCCGCCGCAGCGCGCCACCGTCATCTCGCGCATCATGATCGGCGGCCTGATCGCCGCGGTCATCGGCCCGCAGGTCGTCATCTGGACGCGCGACGCCTGGCCCATGGCGCCGTTCGCTGGCAGCTTCCTCGGGCAGGCGGGCCTGGCGCTGCTGGCCTTGCCGCTGCTGCTGATGCTGCGCATGCCGCCGCCCCAGGCGTCCGCCGTCGTGGGCGCGGCGCGCCCGCTGGCAGTGATCGCGCGCAGTCCAGGCTTCGTCGTGGCCGTCACGGCGGGCATCGTGTCCTACGGCCTGATGGCTTTCATCATGACGGCCGCGCCGATGGCCATGGTGGGTTGCGGCCACACCGTGGGCGAGGCGGCGCTGGGCATCCAGTGGCACGTGCTCGCCATGTTTGCGCCGAGCTTCTTCACCGGCCACCTGATCGCGCGTTTCGGCAAGACCGCCATCACGGCGTGCGGACTGGTGTTGATCGGCACCTCTGGCCTGCTGGCCCTGGCCGGCCTCGAACTTCTGCACTTCTGGGGCTCGCTGATCCTGCTGGGCGTGGGCTGGAATTTCGGCTTCATCGGCGCCACGGCGCTGGTGACCGACTGCTACACCGCGCCCGAGCGCGCCAAGGTGCAGGCACTCAACGATTTCCTGGTGTTCGGCACCGTGGCCGTCGCCTCGTTCGGGTCGGGCCGGCTGCTGAACACCTCGGGCTGGGAAACCATCAACGGCCTGATGCTGCCCCTCATCGCGCTCGTGCTGGCCCTGCTGGGTTGGCTGGCTTGGCGCAACCGCCGGCAGTCGGCGGCGGCCGCTGCGCCATGAAGCCGTCTGGGTCCGGTCGAGCGTGCGGGTCAACCCGGTTTCATATTCGATGTTCCAAAACCATGAGGAGTTCGCGATGACGACAAGTTACCGGCAACTGACGCAGGACGTGGTGGCTCACCTGGCGCCCCTGCACAAGGGAGTGCCGCAGGTCATGAAGAGTTTTGGTGAGATGGGCAAGGCAGCGATCGCCGACGGCGCACTCGACGCCAAGACGAAAGAGCTGATCGCGTTGGCGATCGGCGTGGCCGCGCGGTGCGATGGCTGCATCGGCTTTCATGCCAAGGCATTGGTCAAGCTCGGCGCGACGGCTGCGGAGGTCCATGAGGCCCTGGGCGTGGCCATCTATATGGGAGGGGGTCCGTCGGCGATGTACGCATCGAACGCGGTGGCCGCCTTCAACGAGTTCGCGGCGCTGTCCAGCATTCCGGGCGCGCCGGCCAGCGCCCCGTAGCCTGGGCCCGGTCCGTCGTGCGGCGCCGCGGACCGCCTGCATCCGGTGCCAGAGCTTTGCACCCTCCAACTCGCATCCCCACAGTCGCTGTTTATCACAAGGACCTAGCCATGCAGACCACCGACTTCGTTGCGACCATTTTTGACGGAAGAAGCAATCCCAACAAGGTGACCGTGACCTTCATCATGGCGCTCAACGCGCTGCTCAAGGGACATACGGCGACCATCATCCTGATGGTGGAAGCCGTGGAACTGGGACAACCCGGCGCGGCCGCTGGATTGGACATCGGCAAGCCTTTCGAACCCGTTGCCGATCTGCTGGAGAAATTCTTGGAAAATGGAGGTCGCATTGCCATCTGCGGCTCGTGCATGATCCACAACGGTATGACCGCCGCGCAGATGGACCCGCGTTTTAGCGTCATCAACGCACCCGATGTGGTGGAGTTGCTGATGGGCGCCAGGGGGTCCTTGCAAGTGACCTGAGCCCAGCCATGACGCGGTCGCGCATCGCTGGCCGAGGCCGGTAGCGCGCGTCTTGAAGATCAAGCATTCAGTTGGACCTTGTGCGCCTTCTTGTTCACGAAATCGCCCAGGCGCTCCTGCACATCGTCACCCTGCTGGATCATGGCCATCACCAGCCCCTCGGTGAACAGCCCGTCCGTGGCCGACATGTCGGCGATGCGGCTGATGGCGCTGACGATGGCGTAGTTTGAAAGGGGCGCATTGCCCGCGATCTTCTTTGCGAGGGTCAGGGCGAACTCGGGTGCGGGCGTGTCGCCTTTCGCGATGTCGCATACGTAGTGGGCCAAACCCAGTTCGCGGCCCTCCCGCGCATCGAGGACCCGTCCGGTGAGCATCATCTCCACCATGCGAGGGGCGGAGATGATCCGCGCAGTGCGCACCGTGGCGCCGCCGCCCGTGAAGATGCCTCGGGTGCCCTCGGGCAGTGCGAAGAAGGTGCGGCTGTCGGCAACGCGCACGTGGGCTGCGCTGGCCAGTTCCAGCCCGCCGCCCACGACCGCTCCCTGCAGGCAGGCGACCACGGGAATGCCGCCATGCTGGATCTTGTCGAACGCGCGGTGCCAGCCCTGGCAGACGCGCATGAACTCGACGCCGCTGCGTGCCTTGTCGTGATGTTCCTTGAGGTCCAGGCCGGCACAGAAGTGATCGCCCTTGGCCGTCAGGAGGATGGCCCGGATGTGGCTGGGCACCGCTGAGAAATAGGCGTCGATGGCGGCGATCGCTTCCTCATTGAGCGCGTTGCGCTTGTGCGCCATGTTGAGCGTGACGATGCCGATGTTGTCTTGTTCGGAGGTCAGCAGAATGGGCTCGGACATGAAGTTCTCCTTGCAGTGGGTCATGAACATGGTGGTCTGCGGCGGGCAGGTCGATATGCTCGGTCCGGCAGGCATCGGCCGCCTCGCCGCTGCGGTGACGGCATGGCCCGCACTGAAGCGGACCATCCGTTCAAGGCCGAGGATCTATGCCAATGTTGCCAATTCTTGCGCACTGAGCCTGGCCTGGGCGCGAAGTGCAGAGAGACCGCCGGAATCGCGGTCGAACCTCGCAGCCGATACTATTGAGGGGCCTTTACCTTTTCCATGCCCGTAGATTACTTACCGGGGATGCTGGGCTCAATTGCCAATAGCGCCGTGAAATTTGCAAAAACTGACAATCTCGTCAGGCCGCCAAGAGGACTTCCTGCGAGCCCAAATGCCGTCGCGGCGGCCACGGTCTCATGCGATCTGGTGGAGGACCTGCTGCGCAGCCTGCGCTCGCTGTGCTCGGACCAGGCCCTGGATCGCTGCCTGCAGCAGGCCGGCATCGTGAAGGCATTCATCAGCCACCCCGGCTCGCGTCTGACGCACGATCAACTGGTCGGGCTGTACCGACGAAGCGCCGCTGCCACCGGCGATGAAATGATGGGACTGTGGAGCCGGCCCATACGGACCGGCGCTTTGAAGTACATCGTCCGAGCGGTCATGGACGCGCCAAGCATCGAGGTAGCGCTGTATCGCTTCACGCAGGTCTGGAACCTGCTGCTGGACGACTACAGGCTGAGTCTCACGAAGGCAGACGCCTCCTTGCGCTTGGAACTTGTCCCGCGGTCTTCCAAAGCGGGGGGGAACCGATTCGGGCACGCACTGATGCTGAAGCTGACGCACGGCATCGTGTCATGGCTCGCCGGCCGAGAGGTCCCGGTGCGCAGTGTGGCCTTCGCTTTTCCACGCCCATCATTTGCAGCCGACTATTCGATCCTGTTTCCGGCCCCGATCGATTTCTGCGGACCCCTCTCTCAGATCACCTTTCACGCCGAACTCGCAAAGGTCCGGCCGAAACGCAGCGCGTCCGACGCGCGCAGCTTCCTGGAGCGGGCGCCGCGCGACTGGATTTTCACCTCCTACCACCAGCACGCCCTCCGGCTGAAGGTGCGTGAGCTGCTGCATGTGGATCTCGGACGGACGCTGGACGATGTTTCCAGCCGGCTGCACATGTCCTCGCGGACATTGATGCGCAAGCTGCAGCAGGAAGGGCTGTCGTTCCAGGGCATCAAGGATGAGTTGCGCAGGGATCTGGCCATCCTCCACCTTGTGCGCAACGACAGCTCACTGGAGGAGATATCCGATGCTTTGGGCTTCAGTGCCCCTGCCGTCTTCCACCGCGCGTTCCGCCACTGGACGGGTATGACCCCCGGACGATACCGGGCGGCGCAGCAGGGCATTTCCCATGGGGTTACGCTCTGACCTGTGCACCGAAGAGCGGGCATCCGGACCGCGCCCACTGGATATCCTCATTTCGCAGCCAGCGAGACTTCACGCCCCGCCTCCTCGTTGAAGAGGCACAAGTAGGGGTTGTTGGGCGGCACTCGCTCGAACAACGCACCGGGCTGCGTCAACAGGTAGCCGTGCAACTGCCGCGATTTGCGCGGCCCTGAGACGTGACAAGTCCAGATGTTCAGGCCGCTGGCCTGCTTGCGGTGCGCGGCCAGCTTCTCGAAGCGCTTTTGTGCCCACTGCCACGGCTCCAGTTTTTCCTGGCGGGCAATGGCTGCCAACTGCGGATGCTCTTGAGCGTATCGCTGGAACACTCCTGGGCTGACCAAGTATGCGGTATCGCTGACGGTATGCACGAGTGCCTTCGCGTCATTGATGATGAGCCGACGCGAGGCAATCCCCTGTTTCAGCCATGCCATGAAGTGCTCGCCAGATGGCTGCACCGTTGTCGCTGCTGGTGTGGCCGCGGGCGCCGGTGATGAGGGTGAAGATGCCACGATCGATGGTGGTGGTGCTTCAGGGCGTGTGGCAGAGAGTTCGGTGGGGATGGTTGACTCATCCTGCTGTGTGGCGGACGAATCGCCCATTCCTACCATCGTCAGCAGATCCTCCATGACGTCGGGCATGGCCTCAGCCAGGGGGGCGATAATTGGGTCAGCAGCGCTGCCGCCTTCCCATGGCGGCGATTCCTGACCTCCTGGGGTCGGTTTCGCCGCGACCTCCGGCGACGATGCCGCAGCGGCGTGCTTCTCGACAGGTGACGTGTCGATCGCTACCGTCCCGGCGAACGGCGCCGGTCGCTCGCCAGCCTCCCAGATCAGCGCAGGTGCGAGGCGCAGCAGCGTGAATGAGTGGGTCCAGCCGGCGTTGCTGGTCACGGTCGCCCGCCAGACCGCCTTCCCGTCCAGTGTGGGCTGCAACATGCCGTGGTCCTGCAGCACGTTGAAGACGGCGGTGTTGTTCGCAGGGATGCCATCGATGCCCTGCGATAACAGGTGCGCGCGCAGCTTGTCCGAGACCGTCTTGCTCACCAGCCACAAGGCATCCTCGGTGAGCCAGCCATCGGAGGCCTCGGGCTGATTCAACTTCAACTCTTCCTTGAGCAGGTAGCGCAACCCGTCAAGCAGCTTGCGTTGCAGCGCGTGCTTGGGCGCGGCCATGGCGCGCGCCGGATCGCCGCCCAGTTCCTGGGCCACGGAGGCGCGGTCGGCCTGCACCACGAGTTCGCCCAGCACACCGGCATGCTCGTACTGGCCGGCCAGGACGTAGAGCAGCGGTCCCCACAGGTCGCGATAGTCACTGAGCCAGTCCAGGAGTTGGGTGTCCAGCAGTTGGCGGTAGAGCAAGCCCGTCGCCGCGCTATGCAGGCGGTATTCGCGATCGTCGCGGTAGCGGAAGCGGTACGGCTGGTGCAGCGGACCGTACCACGGGTGCCACAGCGAGCCATCGGCCAGTTCGACGTGCAGATCGACGGCGATCTTGCCGATGTCGTGCAACAACGCGGCATAGGCGACCGCAGCAGTCCAGGCTTCAGCCTGCGCAGCTTGGTCCTCGGGGCTTGCGCCGATGGGAAGCAGATGGGACTGCCGCAGCTTGAGGGCATAGGCAACGATCTCCAGGCCATGGTCGAGCATCCCGCCCGGGTACGCATGATGATGCGATTCGGAAGCCGGGAAGGCCTGAACCAGTTCGGCGTAGCGCTCCAGCGGCGCGCGGTACAGGACGGCGAACTGCTTGCGCGACAGAGACGTGCGCTGCCAGATGTGCTCCAGCAGCTTCTGCCGACGCGGGGTGGCCAGCAGCGATGCGGCCGACTCGGGCCGCATCAACCCTTTCGGGAGGTCGGATGCGGGTGGTGGCGTTGGAGCGGTAGCGACCGCGGGCCGTTTTCGCTGGAACAGGGAAAGCATGTGGGTGTCCTGATGACGGGCCGATCGGGAGGCCTTTTGGCCTTTTCGAGGTAGGGCCTTTCCCCTTGCACCCCGTTCCCTTGCCATTTCGGCCCTCTGGCCTTTCACCGTTTCGGTATAGCGGGGCACGGGATGCGATTCCAGCGTCAATGGGGAACTCGGTGGAATGGATTGGACGGCGAGCCGGTGCTGGTCGCGCTCTATGCTGAGTGGACGCCGCTTCCGCCGGGCAGGTTCTCGAAAGGCGACAAAGTTGACAAAAGCGACAATAGAGACTAGAGTGAATCCTGTCTCAAACCTGCCTGGGAGATCACCATGCCCAATGCCATTGAATTCATTGCCGATCGCCTGCCGCGCGTCACGGTGGAGGATGTGCGCCGCTTCGCGGATACCGTCGAAATCCGGGATGCGCCGGCTTTCGCGGCCGAGTTGCAGGCTTTCATTCACGAGCGCGTGGAGGCGGTGAAGCTGCCCGCCAACTTGGACGGAGAGACGGTGGGGCAGGCCCTGGCACGCAAGGCGGCCGCGCTGCGCACCGAAACGCGCTGGGCACCGACTGAAACCGACGTCCAGCGAGGCCGCGCCGTGTTGCTGGAAGCCTTCAACCAGCCGCATAACCTGCCGATCCCCGAGTACGCCAAGCTGGCGGACAAGTCGCGCCAGCAGATCTACAAGGACATCCTCGCCCGTCGGCTGTTGGCGCTGAACGTGGGGCCGCGCGGTCAGAAGCTGCCCGACTGGCAGCTCGACCCGGTAAAGCAGCAGTTGACCCAAACCGTGCTTCAGGAGGTCGAGGGCATCGACCCCTGGACGATCTACCGCGCGCTGTCCGAACCGCTCGAAGGCTTGGGCGGCCGCTCCCCGGTGGATGCGGTGACGCACAGCACGATCGATGACGTGGCCGATGCCGTGTTCAACGTACTGGGCGTTCAGGTGCATTGAAGCGAGATCGCCATGAGCCACGAGCTGCCTTCGTTCCTGATCGATGCCGGTGAACTGCTCCAGCATGTGAGCCGCGTCGTCTATCGGGGCAGCCCGCTGTACTATGGCCGCAGCAGCACCAATCGCTACGATGACCCGGCGCGGGCCTACGGCGTGCTCTACCTGGGGCGCGACCTGCCCACGGCGCTGATGGAGTCGGTGTTTCATAAGCACCAGTGGCTTGCGGACACGAAGCGCTCGATCGCGCTGAAAGAAGTCCAGGCCCGGATGGTGCGCGCAGTAGGCGTGATGGACGATGTGCTCTTGGCCGACCTCACGGCGCCGGGCGTCATGGCGGGCTACTTCGGCCTGAACCTGGAGCAGTTGGCCAGCCGCGACTACACGCACACGCAGCAAGTGTCCGCCCAGGTGCATGCAATTCTCGGAGACGACGGCCAAGCGCTGTTCGACGGGGTGCTCTATCCGTCGCGCAACAACTATCCCGCCAAGAGCATCGCCCTGTTCGAGCGTGCGGCAGCAAAGGTAGGCGTTGTCGATGACATCGACCTGGTGGACCATGTGGACTGGCCGCACTTCGTTGCCACGTATCGCGTCGACGTGGAGCCTGACCCCGGCCCGGTGGAACCGGATGACGAAGCGTCATGAAGCACTTTGAAGCCCGCAGCAGAATGAAATGGACCAAATTGGAATAGGCATCCCTCAGTAGCAGGAGACGACCATGAGCACCACGACCCGCATCAGCACTGCGGAACGCCTCGGCCGCGCCCTTGGCCGCGGGTGGCGCGCCTATGCGCGCAGCGAACGTCGGGCGTCGAACTGGTTGGTGTCCAAGGGTGTGCCGTTGGCTGCCGCCGCCGCGCTGCTGTGGGCCGGCAAACTGGCTGTCCTGGGGCTGCTGCTCTACGTTGCTTTCTGGCTGGCGTTGCTGCTGGTCGCGCTGGTGTTTGTGGCCCGGGGGCACGATACCGTCGAATGGGAGCCGCCCGAACCAGAGTGGCGGCACGGGCACGCCGGTTTTGGCCTCTATACCCACGATGAGTATCGGATAGATTCACATGATCCATCTGATGAGACCTAGCGAAGAAGCAAGGCACTACTTCCTCTTGCTGGGTGTCGATGCCCACTTCATAGCGCCGCCAAAGGCCATGTCGGCGGCTTTGCCGCCGGCCGCTTTGGCGCCTGCCGTACCAGCAGCAAGCCCTTGCAACATGCCCCCCACGGCGTAGCCCGCCCATCCCAAGGCGGTTACCCAGAACAAGGGCAGCACGATGAACATCGTCGCCATGACGAAATTCAACAGCATGTCTCCGAAGGCATTGTTGAGGCCCATGACCG